>NZ_RJUD01000015.1 GCF_024343675.1 Lacihabitans sp. CS3-21 | reverse complement strand
TAAGCTTAAATAAACTGAAAACTTGGAGGAATAATCCTTGCCTAAAAGACCGTTTCTTGTTTGTTTGTAAGTATGTATGAGTTCCTTATCCCAAATATATTCTTGAAGACGCTTTAAAGCTGCAGTTTCGCCGCCATCTAAACCCATAATATCTTTGGGATGTTTTTCAAAATGCTCATATCCCAAATCCAAGAGTTTTGGAATCAAGCTTTCCTCCAAATCATCTGGAGAATCAAGTTTTGTTATGGTTTCAAATGTTCTTCTTACTTTCCAAAAGTTTTCTACCTTTTTCCTGAAATCGGTAAAAATATCCGGAACAAAATGTATCTGAAAAGGAAGATCTCTAACATGAATGAGTGTGTTGCCCCAATACATCTCAATATCAATGTTTTTTGTCTTGAGTTTTTGAGAAAATGCTGCTTCTACACTGGTTTCTTCTTGGGTAACCTCTTTGGATGTAACCACAAACTCCACATTATACTTAACAGCGATTTCAAAAAGTTCATTTTCGGGAATCCCTACCTTCACAATAAGATCTGAGCCCAAAGATTGTAGTTGGGTTTTTAAATCTGCTAGAGACTCCAGTAAGAATTTCAAACGAAACTTGCCCGTTCGCTTAAAACCTAAAAAAGTATTTTTAAGTAATCGCGTGTCGATAACATAGACAGGAACTACTGCACCCATTTGAGCAGCTTTACAAAAAGCCTCATTGTCGTGTAGCCTCAAATCATTTCTGAACCAAAAAAGAACATTACTCATCTATGTATTTAAAAAGAAGCAAATTTCTTCAATAGGTTTGGTAAAAGAAACAAAATAGAGATTTATTTAAAAAGAACCGTTAAGCGACCAATCATAAGTGGCGTAAGAAATCTTGGCTTTTGAATCCAGTTTCGTTTTTGAATATTTGTTTAGGATATCTATAATGGAGGTAGGTTTAAAATCCATGCCGTACCAATCAAATATTTTTGAAATGCTTGCACTTGATTTTGAGATTTTATTTTTAGATGTATCGTTTATGAATTTTTCAGCTTGATTGTTCAATTGCTCGTTTAACCTCTCAGCCGTAAAAGCCTCGTTTCTTAGTGGCGGACATGATTTAGCGGCACAAACTAAAGCGAAATGAATACGAGGCTCTTTAAACTGCTTTCTTATGATACCATGCTCTATATTATTCAAATCCATTTTTTTGCCACCAATGTTTATAAACTTTACATCCCAAGGCGTATTCACAAATGGTATTTTAATTTTGTCTCCAATATCTTTTATGCTTTTGAGGTCATTCTCTGAGTTGTCAAGAATCAATTGAATCGTAAAAGCATTGTAGGCATTTATCCAATAAGCCAGCTTTTCATTTTCAGACCATGAACTGCCAGGAGCATTAGCAGATATCACATCTAAATACTTCTTTAATTCCTTTTGATCTTTCTTGAAACCACCATAATTAACCACACCTTTGTCGGATACATATTTCTTTAGCAAACTATTGAATAAATCGTGTGAAACGGGAGCGGCACTAGATGTAGGTGCTTCTACACCAAAGCAACTTTGAACAAATAGAAGAGCAAAGAATAAATTTAGAACGATTTTCATTTTCAAGAGTTATTAATTTGATAGAATTACGAAAAAAAAAGAGATTTAGTTTAAAAACCAATTAATATGTTTGTAACACTTACAGTGGCTCAGTATAAAGGCAGTAAAACGATTTTTGGTTTTTTGTCAATGGCCGTTTTTAGAATTATATTATTCCTAAATAACTACGGTATGTCATTTTATAAATTGATGGGAACTGGAAAAAATGGCACCTTCGATATAAAGCCAGATTTGAATCAGTGGGCTTATTTGTGGGTTTGGAACTCCGAAAGGGATTATCGAAAATTTTTAGAAGTTTCATATATATCAAAATATCTCAAAAAATTCGCAGATGAATTTTTCACCATCTACCTATCTCCAAAACAATCTCATGGGTTTTGGGATGGGAAACAACCTTTTGCAAGTAATACCCATACGTCTTTTGGAATTGAAGAACCTATAGTTGTACTTACAAGAGCCACCATAAAACTTAATAAAGCAAAAGATTTTTGGAAAAACGTACCTGAAATAGCTCAAAACTTCTCAAATAATGAAGGATTCATTTACTCTATTGGGATCGGAGAAGTTCCTTTTTTAAAACAAGCCACTATTTCCATCTGGAGAAACGAAGCCAGCATGAAAGCATTCGCGTACCATAAAAAGCAACATGCAGAGGTCATAAAAAAAACCAGACAAAACAAATGGTATTCCGAGGAGTTATTTGCCAGGTTTAGCTTATTGGGATATTCTGGTAAACTCCCAGATTCGTTTTCAAAATTACTTTGATGGCGATTCAAAAATTTCGAATTATTGTATTATTCAAATATTACCTAATCAAATCCACCCTTAACAATTTGATAATTTACCAATACCAATATTTTCATGTAATATTCTAAGTTTAAAGTTCTTATGAAATAGGTCATTTTTTTTCATTTGAAAAAACTATTACTTTTGCAGCGATGAATTTATTTGTACTTTTGAATCAAGAACTTTTTAAACAAATTAACCTCAAATTTTATTTTATGAATCAAAAAACTACTTTTTTAAAATTAGTTATTTGTGCATTCGCTTTGATGTTTTTCACGCTTCAATCAAATGCCCAAGTAACTACTGCCGCCATTTCCGGTGTTGTAATCGACAATGCTGGCGAAGGTCTTCCTGGTGCAACAGTTGTAGCATTACACGTTCCTTCGGGTTCAAAGTATGCGGCTGTTACCAACAATTCTGGTCGTTACACTTTGCCAGCTGTTAGGGTTGGAGGTCCATTTACAGTAACTGTTTCTTTTGTTGGTTACAAAGAAGAATCTAAAAGTGGTGTGATCACTAACTTAGGTACCTCTTCAAACGTAGACTTCAAAATGGTAGAAGAAGGTAAAATGCTAGAGGAAATCAGCGTGGTTTCATCGAGATCTGACATATTCTCTTCAGGAAGAACTGGTGCTGCGACAACTTTAGGTCGTGAGGCAGTAAATAACTTGCCTACTTTGAGCCGTACCATGAACAGCATAACTAAATACAATGCTTACAGCAACGGAAGCTCATTTGCTGGACAAGACAGCCGTTTTAACAACATTACAATTGACGGATCTGTTTTCAACAATGGATTTGGTTTAGGCAATGATGCTGCTGCTGGTGGTCGTACAGGTACTTCAGCTATTTCTTTAGATGCTATTGAGCAAATCCAAATCAACATTGCTCCTTTTGACATTCGTCAATCAGGATTTGCTGGTGCTGGTATCAACGCCGTTACAAGATCAGGAACAAACGATTTTTCAGGATCGGTTTATACTTTTATGCAAAGCGACGGATTAGTTGGAAAGAAAGCAAACGGAATTGCAATTCCCGCAGCTAACTTCAAAGAAAACTCTTTCGGTTTTAGAATTGGTGGCCCAATCTTGAAAAATAAATTATTTTTCTTTGCTAACGGTGAATTCTTGAATCGTGCTAAGCCTGCATTAGACTGGATAGCTAGCCGTCCAGGTGCAACGGGTAGTGTGTCTCGTACAACCGCTGCTGATATTGAAGACTTAGGTAAATTTATGCAAGAGAAATTTGATTACAACATCGGAGCTGTTGACCAGTTTAACAACGAAGTTAAATCAAATAAATTCTTGGCTCGTTTGGATTTCAACTTGAACGAGAAAAACAAATTCACCTTACGTTACTCTCACCATGATTCGAAATCAGATGCCTTAATATCAAACTCAAACAGTGGTAACACTGCAGGATTTGGTAACCGTAGCAACTTGGCTTTGGCTCTTTCACCTCAAAACACAGGTTACATCATCCAAGATAATACACGTTCGATAGTAGGTGAATGGAACTCTACATTTAGTGGAAAATTAGCCAATAATTTGATTGGTACATTTAACAAGCAAATTGAAGACAGAGAATATCGTACGCAATTGTTCCCTACTGTAGAGATCAGAAAAGACAATACTACTTATACTACTATTGGTTTTGATCCTTTTACCCCTGATAACAAGTTGGACTATTCAACATTCAACTTGACGGATAACCTTACTTATTTCGCTGGAAAACATACTTTGACTTTTGGTGGTGCATTTGAGTACTTCAAATCAAATAACTTGTTTTTCTATGCAAGTAATGGTGTATGGGCATTTAACTCAATAGAAGATTTCAAAACTGCAGCTAACGCGTATTTGGATAACAAAAACCTTACAACTTCGCCAGTACCAGTAGCCAAATTTGACTACAGATATTCTTTGGTAGAAGGCGGAGAGGCTCCTTGGCAGAGATTGAAAGTTTACACGACAAGTTTCTATGCTCAAGATGATTTCCAAGTAACTGAGAAATTCAAATTGGCTTATGGTCTTCGTGGAGATTATATTAGTGTAGCTCCTACTGCAGGAAACTATTACAACCCAGTAGTAGACGGCTTGACTTTCAAACTTCCTGACAATACAGATTATAAAGTCAATATGGCTAACCTTCCAAAAGGTCGTCTATACTGGTCTCCAAGAATCGGATTTAACTGGGATGTTAAAGGAAATAAAACTACTCAAATCAGAGGAGGATCTGGCTTGTTCTTATCTAGAATTCCATACGTGTTGATTTCGAACCAATTGGGTAACAATGGTGTGAATATTTCTGGTATTTCTAGAACAACAGCTAATGGAGCTAATAACTTCCCATTTACTTTGGACCCTTCGGTGTATAGACCAGCTACTACAGATATTACCAAAATCTCAGGTTACAATATCAATGCTTCAGATCCTAATTTGAAATTCCCTCAGATTTGGAAAACAAACTTTGCAGTTGACCAAAAACTTCCGTTTGGTTTAGTTGGTACAATTGAAGGTATTTTCAACAAGTATATTAATGCCTTGAAATATATCGATGCTAACTTGAAGCCAGCAGCGGCTATTTTTTCAGGATTGGACAACAGAGACAGATATCCTGCTTCTGCAGTTTCTGGAACTAGCAGATATATCAACTCTCAAATTAACGGAGCTTTGATGCTGACTAACTCTGACGAAGGATATTCTTACAGTTTGACAACCAAATTGGAGAAACCAATGGGAGCTAACGGAATTGGTGGAATGGTAGGTTATACTTACGCTAAAGCTAGAGACATTGCTACGGTATCCTCTACAGTAGACCTAAACACTCCTTCTGTTCAAGGCCTTAACTACCTTGATTTAGCTTATTCTGGCAACGACTTACGTCACAGATTTGTAGGATTTGTAAACAAGAGATTTGTTTATGGTGGTGAATTTGGTGGAGCAACTATGTTGACATTGGGTATGACTTCACAAAGTGGATTCAAAGTATCTTATGTTTCAGGTAATGATATCAATGGAGATGGTGTTACTTTGAATGACCTACTTTTTATACCTAATAATGGTAATCAAACTGCATTTTCTGCATTTACTAGTACCTATACTGATGCAGCTGGAGCAAGACAAACCATTAATTGGACACCAGCTCAACAACAGGAAGCTTGGGAGAAATTCATCGAGAACAATCCTTACTTGAAAACTAGAAGAGGTAAATATGCTGAAAGAAATGGTGGATTTTCTCCATGGTTGACAAGATTTGACTTTACTGCCGAGCAAGATGTTTATATCAACGTTGGTGGAAAGAAAAACACGCTTCGTTTCCGTGCTGATATATTGAATGTAGGTAACATGATCAATAACAAGTGGGGTGTGGGTAACCTAACCACTGGAAATGTTATGACATTGGGAAGCACTGTAAATGGTGTTCCGACTTACAGATTGGCCACACAAACTATCAATGGAGTTCCTTCTTTGATACAAGATTCGTTTGTAAAAGCAATCAATATTGACAACGTATTCCAAGTACAATTAGGTTTGAGATATATCTTTAACTAATTCTGGAAATATAATCTTTTAGAAAATCTCGCACTTAGGTGCGAGATTTTTTTTTGCTTAAATTGCAAGAAATAGACAAGTAGAGATGGACAAAGTCATAAACAAAGACTTAATACTGAGAGAAAAACTGGCATTACAAAGAACAGTATTAGCCAATCAGTCAACGCTATTGGCATTTTTAAGGACAGCTTTGTACTTTTCTATAGCTGCTTTGAGTCTGCATAATTTATTAAAAATAGAAAACTCATTATATTTGGAAATTACTCTTTATTCTTTTTCAATTTTGATTCTAATTTTCGGAGTTGCCAACTACTTTATCCATCGTAAAAAAATAATAAATAGTGAAAAACACATTGGAAATTATAAGGACGAATATATAAAATAATAAATATGGATTTAAGTTTAAAGAACAAGAACGCTTTTGTAGGTGGGAGCTCAAAAGGAATAGGCTTTGCATCTGCTGTTGAACTCGCTAACAATGAGGCTAGTGTAACGCTGGTTGGTAGAAATGAAGAATTACTCAAGCAAAAACTTTCTCAGCTGCCAGTTTTGTTAGAAACCCAAATGCACGACTATGTGGTGTTGGACTATTCAGATATTGAAAATTTAAAATCAGTAGTCAATCAATTGGCATTAAAGAAAAACTACCAAATTTTGGTCAACAACACTGGTGGTCCTGCGGGTGGTGATATCATTAACGAAAGCCAAGAAAAATTTGAGTCGGTTTTTCAACAACATTTAATAGCCAATCAAATTCTTGCTCAGGCTTTTATGCCCAGTATGAAAGAGGCAGGCTTTGGAAGAATTGTAAATGTGATTTCAGTTTCTGTAAAACAACCCTTGGTTGGCTTGGGCGTTTCTAATACTATCAGGTGGGCTGTTGCTGCTTGGGCAAAAACGCTTTCTAAAGAAATCGCTCAATTTGGAATAACCGTAAACAATGTGTTACCTGGATATACCTTAACAGGTCGCTTAGATGAGGTACTTTCACAAAAATCGGCCGCATCAAATATTGCAAGGTCTGAAATAGAAAATCAAATACTGACAAATATCCCTACAGGGAAGTTCGCAACTGCAGAAGAAGTGGCAGCGGCAGTGGCATTTTTATGTTCACCGATAGCAGCCTCAATAAACGGCATCAATCTACCAGTAGATGGCGGACTTTCAATGAGTCTCTGAAATATTGGTGTTTTTGAGAGTTCAGAAAACTAATTTGCAGTAAATTGCGTTGAATTTAAATAAACAAACCTTTAAAATTTTATGAGAAAACTTATTGTACTTGCTCTTTCGGTAATGTCATTAGGTGCATTTGCACAAGGAATTAAAACGCCAGCTCCTAGTCCAGGACAAACTATCAAACAAGATTTTGCACTTTCAAGCATTGAAGTAAACTACTCAAGACCAGCAGCCAAAGGCAGAAAAATATTTGGAGATTTAGTCCCATTTGGCAAAATGTGGAGAACTGGAGCCAACGGACAAACTTTGATTACTTTTGGTGAAGATGTAACTGTAGGTGGAAAAGCCGTAAAAGCTGGAAAATATTCATTATTGTCCGTACCAGGTAAAACTGAATGGGAAATCATTCTTGCAAAACCTGAAACAAGTGTATTCAATTACAAAGCAGAAAACGAAGTAACAAGATTTACCGCTAAAGCTTCTACTTTACCAATGAATGTTGAAAGTTTTATGATTTTGTTTGGAGCTCAAACTTCAAATAGTGTAAACATGAGCATAATCTGGGAAAATACTGAAGTTGAGTTTCCAATCGTTGCAGATATTGACACTAAAATCATGGCTGAAATAGACAAAGCCATGAATGTGGATAGCAAACCGTATTTCGCCGCTGCTTCTTACTATTTCGATAACGGCAAAGATCTAACAAAAGCATTGGCATGGGCTAACAGAGCTGTTGACGCTCAACCAGATGCTTATTGGATTGCTCATTTAAAGGCAAAAATTCAAGCGAAAGCTGGAGATAAAGCTGGTGCGATAGCTACCGCTAAAAAATCTTTAGAATTGGCTACGAAAGGAAATAATCCTGATTATGTAGCTTTGAATGAGAAATTAATAAAGTCTTTGAATTAATCTGATATAATTCAATCTGACAGAAAGGAGAAACTAAATGGTTTCTCCTTTTTTATTTTATGGGAATTACAATAATGGCCTTAGTTCCGAGAGGTTCATTATTCTTATCAAACATATCCTCAAACTCCATCACTATTTCTTTATTGATATTTTTGGCAAAATTATCAAGTCGTTCTTTGGTAAGTTTCAAACCTATTGATTTTTGTTTGGAAACCTTATTTTCTTTAATTTCTTGAGCTTTTTGGCGGCCAATTCCATTATCCACTATTTCAAAAGATATCGAACCTTTCACTTTGCTACTGATATAAATCTTCAAGAACTTATCCCCTACTTTATTGGACAAACCATGCCAAATGGCATTTTCAATAAAAGGCTGCAAAATCATAGATGGAATTTTAATTTGCTGTGTATTGATACTTTCTTCAATGATGACCTCATAATTTATTTTTTCTGAGAAACGAATACTTTCGATATTTATATAAAGTTCCATGGTTTCCAGCTCTTCCTTTAAGGTTATCTCTTTTTCTCTAGAGTTGGATAAGATAGTTCTTATGAGTTTAGAAAATTTATTCAGATAATAAACAGCATTTTCTTTTTCATTGTTGATGATATACAACTTTATTGAATTCAAAGAATTGAATAAAAAATGAGGGTTCATCTGTGACCTCATCATTTGTTGTTCCAACATCAATACCTTCTTTTCATTATTGAGTTGATACTTCCTGTACCATATTAATAATAAGCCTCCTAACAAAAGCAACAAAATACCTGCAAAAATCATTATTTTTTGGTTTTCCTGCAATTTGTATTTTACTATCTCATTCTCTTTTTCCAAAAGCGTAATTTGGCTCTCTTTTTTCTCATTATCGTATTTGACTATCAATTCAGCCGTATACCTTAGATTCTCTTCATTCAGAATTTTCTCACTAAACAATTGCTTCTTTTTTAAGTTTTCTAGAGCCTTGGGGAACTCACCTAAAGATTCATACAAAAATGCAAGATGAGAGTATGCCTCAGATGCAGATGAATTGAAATTATTAGCAACTGCCATCTGAAGCCCACTCAATAAATTTTCTTCAGCACTTGGATAGTCCTTCAAAATACTCAATGCCCACCCTGAATTGATTTTGGCCATTGTAATATAATATTTATCTCCTAGTTTTTCAGCTTCAGCTATGGTCGGAAGAATCCTTTTCAGTCCTTCTTTTGGTTTGTTTTGTTTTATGAGAATCTGACCAATCGAATTTTGACAGATAATTTTCCCAAGTTTTGAATCAATCTGATTGTTGTAATCCAAGGACAATCTATAGCTTACAAGTGCTTCATCAAGTTTATTCTGAGCTTCTTTGATAATACCCAGGTTTTGATAATTTATAGCCAGACCCAATTTATTCTCAAGTGTTTTCTCTATTTCTAAGGATTTTATAAACTGCTGCTCTGCCAGATCATATTGTTTAAGAGTCAAATAAATATTACCAATACTATTGAGTGACACAGCCGTGTTACGCAAAATACTTTCAGATTTAACTTTTACTTTTTCTGCGATACTCAAAGCCTGCTTATGAAAATCAAGTGCCAATCGAACCTCATCAAGCCTTCTGTAGGATACCCCAAGCATATTAAGACTATTGATGATAGATTCTTGGTTTTTAATTTCCTCCGATAGCCTAAGGGCTTGAAGATGAAGTCTAATAGATTCTTGGTATCTAGAGGTATTTCTTGCAAGAACGCCCAGGGCGTTTAAGCCAAAAATTCTTCCTATTGGAAAATCTTTTATCTCTGAAAGTATTTTCATGGACAAAGAATCCCTTTTGTAATCAACAAGGGCTTTATCTATCTGGATCAGATCCAAACTTTCATGCGATTTAAGTTTCGCTGCCACCTCCCGAATATTTTGCTGAGCAAAAGAGGAGATTGAAAATACAGAACTCAGGAGGCATAAAAAAAGTAAAAATTTCTTCATTTATTTATCAAGAAAAAGACCTTTTTTGGTTCGGGAAACTGGAATATGCTTACCATTGGTTAATACTAAATAGCCTTCATTTTTTTGATATTCCCTGACTTTATTGAGATTGACTACAAAAGAATTGTGAACTCTGTAAAAAATATTCTTGGGTAACTTTTCTTCAATAAGTTTTAGTATCTGAGTTAAAAAAAGTTTTTGACCATTTTCTAAAAACACATTGCAATAATTGCCATCACTTTCGCAAAAAAGTATCTCGTTGGGTTCTAAAAAGTAAATCTTCCCATCACAACTTATATTTATCTTTCGGGCATTAACAGACTGTAAAGTATTAATGTTGAGCAACATATCCTCAAGTATATCTTTGATATTTGTTGAGTTTTTATGAGCTCTAATTTTTTCAATTGATTTAATTAGATCATCTGAATCTATCGGTTTCAGTAAATAATCCAATGCTTGCATTTTCAATGCTTGGATTCCATACTGGTCATATGCTGTGGTGATAATTACTGAAAACTCACGCTGTGGGAAGAATTCAAGAAAACGAAATCCATCCATTTGTGGCATATCTATATCGAGAAAAATGCAATCGATTGAATTGTTTAGAATAAAATCTTTGGCTTCAAAAGGGTTTGTAAATGTAGCTAATACATCTACGCTAGGACAGAAACTTTTAAGCTCCCACTCCAAACTTTGGATTGCTTTTGACTCGTCGTCTAAAATTATTACTTTTAACATAATGGTGTAAATGTCCACATAAATATAATAAAATCTTATACGGAAGTATTCATTAATGTATAAACAGCGTTTATTTCGCAACAATCTGTTGGTGTATTTGTATAATTAGACAAATAGATTGTTATTTTTATGAAATTATCTGAAGGTTATGAAATATTTTGGAATAGTTGGTGGTGCATTTTTGGGAGCTTTGTTCTTGAATTTTGGATGTAATAACAACGAAGTGGATCTCGAAACCGCAAGTTCGTTTGATAACATTCAAAGTGAAATTTTAAATAAATCTTGTGCAGTTTCGGGTTGTCACTTAAGCGAGACAGATGGAACATTTCCTCAACATGGGTTAATTCTGACTGAAGGAAAGGCTTATGAAAATCTTGTAAATGCAATCACAAAAAACCCGACTGCCAAAGAGGAAAACCTAAAAAGGGTAATTCCATTTGATGCTGATAACAGTTTGCTTTATCAAAAACTACTTTTCGAAACATCTCACAAGAGCAATAAAAACTTTGGAAGCATTATGCCACTGGGCAAAGAAATGCTGTTCACAGGACAAATAGAATACATCAGAAGGTGGATAGAAGCAGGTGCTCCGAAAACAGGTAATGTTGCAGAAGTCAGCCTATTAAAAGATACTACACCAGTACTGAAAAAATTTGATGCTTTGGCAGCACCAACCGCTGGACAAGGTTTTCAAGTTAAATTGGACCCGTTTGAGATATATCCGTATTTTGAAAGAGAGATTTTTGTTCATAAACCGCTAAATAACTCTGAAAGTATCTTTGTCAATAAATTTCAGCTAAAAATGCACCCAGGAAGCCACCATTTTATTTTGTATGGCTTTAGAAATAAACAAAGTTTACCTGTCCTAAATGAAATTAGAGACTTGAGAAATAAAGACTTATCCTTTAATTACACCACTTTACAACAAATCGGCAACCATGTATTTTACTTCGGCGGAAGTGAAAGTAACTTGACATTTAATTTTCCGGAAGGAACTGCTGTGGAATTACCCGCCAACATGACTTTCGATGTTAATTCTCATTATTTCAACAAAGGTGCTAAGGCCTACAATGGCGAGGTGTATATGAATTTGTATACCGTTGCTAAAGAAAAAGTAAAAAAGACTTTGAAAGTGCTTGATTTGGGCAATTCGACTTTTGTTTTACCACCTAAAAAAACCACAGTGGCCACCAAAGATTTCAAATTTGACAAAAACGTAAGAATTGTAACCTTGTTTTCGCACACACATAAACTGGGTGAGAAATTTGAAATTCTTATAAAAGGTGGTACCCGAAATGGAGAAATAATTTACACTTCAACCAACTGGGAACACCCAGCCAAAATTGATTTTGCAAATCCAATTGCTCTCAAAGCGGGCGAAGGACTAACCTCCAGAATCACCTACAACAATTACACCGACCAAACGATTAGATTTGGATTTACTTCAGAAGATGAAATGGGGATTATTTTTGGATATTATTATGAAGAGTAGGGTTTTGGTTATTGGTTAATTGGAAATTGGTTGATTGGAAATTGGTGAATTAGTTATTTGTTAACTTGTAATTGGCACATTTAGCGAAGTCGAAGTTTAGGTTTTCGGACAATAACCGTAGCCGAAGTTTGAGTTTTCGGACACTGAGCTTTTCGGACACTGAACGTTGCCGAAGTTTGGGTTTTCGGACACTGAACGTTGCCGAAGTTTGGGTTTTCGGACACTGAACGTAGCCGAAGTTTGAGTTTTCAGACACTGAGCTTTTCGGAAACTGAGCGTAGCCGAAGTTTGGGTTTTCGAACACTGAGCGAAGTCGAAGTGTAAGGTTGACTGTGTTTTTCGGTTCAATTTTGGATAAAATAGGCATAAAAAAAGGAGCGAATCGCTCCTTTTTCTGTTTTTCTTATTTCTTCTTTCTGTGTACTTTGATCATATCGGCGTCGGCCAATATTCTTCCACAATGCTCACAAATGATGATTTTTTGCTTATCCATGATATCAGCTTGACGTTGTGGTGGTACCACGTTGAAACATCCGCCACAAGCACCTCTATCTACTGCCACTACTGCCAAACCATTCTTAGCACCGCCTCTTATTCTTATATAAGCTTTTAGAAGTCTATCTTCAACCTTTTTTGATTGCTTCTCAGATTGCTTAATCAATTTCTCCTCTTCGTCTTGGCTATCAGAAACCAATTTATCAAGCTCTTGACGCTTTTGCTCCAAAACCTCCGCTCTTTTATCTTTTGAGCCATTGGTATCCTCAATTTCTTTGTCTTTAACACTTATTTTGTATTCCGCCTCTTTGATTCTTTTCTCAGACAATTGAATTTCCAATTCCTGTAATTCCAACTCTTTAGAAATTGCATCAAACTCACGGTTGTTACGCACATTCATTTGCTGATCCTTATATTTGATTATAAGCTTCTCCGCATCTTTCTTATTTTGAACATGACGCTCGATTTCCTCTTTGAGTGCATTTATCTCCACCTGAAATTTACCAATTCTGGTTTCGATTCCAATTACCTCGTCCTCAAGGTCTTTAACCTCTTCAGGCAAATCGCCACGAAGTTTTCTCAATTGATCTAATCTTGAATCAATTTCCTGTAATTCCAAAAGTGTAACCAGCTTGTCTGCTATTGTAATCTCCATATACTTAAGAATGTAAAAAGAACACCTCTTTTAATGATAATATTTAATTGGATTCGTATCTATTTCCGATAAATAGGACGCAAAATTAGTGAATTTTTTTGAAATTATTTCTACAATTAAATCTTTTGTGTATACTTCGCTCTCAAAATGTCCAATATCTGCTATCATTATCTCATTTTCGGCATCAAAAAACTCATGATACTTATAATCTGCCGTTACAAAAGCATCAGCACCTTGTTTTTTGGCATCAGCTAAAAGAAAACTTCCAACTCCCCCACAAACTGCCACTTTCTTGATTTTTTCGGTTTTTGTTTCGGTAAAACGGATTACATTCAATTTCATACTCTTTTTCAGGTATGCTAAAAAATCAGATTTCGACATGGCCTCAGGTAAATTTCCGATGGCACCTGAACCCACACCTTGGTTATCGTTTTCTATTTTGTGTAAAAAATGAGCCACTTCTTCATAAACGTGATGGGCCCTCATGGTTTGTAAAATCTTATCTTTCAAATAAGCAGGAAAAACCACTTCCAATCGATTTTCTTCTACTTCTTCATATTGTCCCTTTTTCCCAACCACAGGATTGGCAAAAGCATTGGGTTTAAAACTCTGAATTCCATCCACTTTGAAACTACAATTGGAATAATTACCAATTTTCCCAGCTCCAGCAGCATAAAAAGCATCCTGTAGCCTAGGAGTATTTTCTTTTGGACAAAAAACAGTGAGTTTCATCAAAGTACCTGACTTCGGTTTCAGAATACTTATATTTTGAAGATTCAGTTTCTCGGCTATTTTGAAATTAACGCCATTCGTTACATTATCCAAATTGGTATGAATGGCATAAATAGCAATATCATTTTTAATAGCCTTAATTACAGACTTTTCAATATAGTTTTTGCCATTCAGTTTTTTCAAGCCTTTGAAAATCAATGGATGGTGGGCTATAATCAGATTGCATTTTTTAGCAATAGCCTCCTCGATAACTTCCAAAGTCACATCCAAGCTTACCAAAACATTGGTAATTTCTGCATTAGCTTCACCCACAATTAAACCACAATTGTCATAATCTTCCTGAAAACTCAGCGGAGCTATCTTTTCTAAATAATCTGTAAGTTCTTTTATTGTCATATTTGAAGGGTTGTAAAGAAAACAGGGCAACTCTAAGTTTTTCAACTTTTAGTTTCTTGCCCTAAATTTCTTATAATTCGACTCAAAATCCTAATTTATCTTGGTTTGACATGCCCTTTCGGAACATGTCGTAGAGCGGTTTTTCATAAAATCAATTATCGACACTTTCAGCAAAGTTACACACTATGTTAGGGTTTGTAGTTCAATATGTCTTTTTGTAATGGCATATAAAAAATCTTTTCTCTTTCTATCCATCATTGCAGTAATCTCATATTTAGGATAGAAGTTTGAATTACTTTTTGTTCTTAAGGCAGGAATACCAAAGTAAATATTCTTTTCATCTTCTAATTCTACTCGCCATTTTGCAGTAGGCACATTCTTTTCATAAACAAGCCCTACATATGCAGCAAAAGCATCCCATATTTGAATATCCACCATTAAAGTTTCATTTGTATAATTTTCAACTATATATTCTCCAATTGCTTTTAATGAATCAATTGAATAATCTAATTTTTGATATAAATCATTTGCAAGAATATTTTCTAAAACAATCAAATTATCTGGAATAGAAGTAATCCACCAATGATATTCATCTTCTAATTCTTTTTTACTTTTCATATCTCTGGGACTTATTCAATTAGCTTTAGTTTATTCTGGATTTTATTACAGCTTTTGAATAATCATAAGCCATAAGGAAACAAGTAAAGTTTATATATTCATTAGTGCATAGAGCCATTTCTTTTTCATCAGACAACCATTTATTAATTAAAATCAAATCTTGTTCAGTTAGTGTTTGGACAAAAACAAATAAATTTTCAGTGGTAGATTCTTCAATTTTTTCATCTCTATAACAATCATCATTTATTCCCCATTCTTTAACCAATTCATTTAAATGATGTAATTCTTTTGGTATATTTTGGCTTTTCATTATTTAACTGTAAATGATAGTTTATATCCAATTGTGCTTTATGTTCAGACTTAGAAAGCTTTTAGAACAATTTCTAGTTCTTTCCTTTTCTGATTAAAAGTCCTGGTCCAATATTGTTTACCAATCTCTTTTTTACAAGACATAATCTCTGTTAAAATTTCATCCATTAATTGAAGCATTGTAAAGAAATATTGTTCCGCTTTTAACGTAGATTCTTTGTTACCTTGCAAGCAAGAAATCAAAACTTTTTTTCTTGCAGCAATTTGTTTTTGATTCACGGAATGTACAATTTCTGAATCAAAATCAGATAAAATACAATCTAGACTTGAATAAAAATCCAAGTCTATTGAGTACAAATCAAAATAAAAAAAACCTTCAACTACTAATCCATAAATTTCAAAAATGTAGCATTTAGATTTCAAATATATTTTTTGATTATCGACCACCTTCAAGATTAAATTATACTTAATTACTAAGTGTTTAAATTCCACATTTTCAGATAGATAGTCCACCTCTCTTAATGTCATAGAAACCATATTATTTTAGTATCCTTAATGTGCGAAGGCTATTACCTTAGTAATTGTTTATTTCGGTCTTTGGCCGAAGTGAAACATTATGCATTTTACCATTCATTTATTTCAAATATATTTTCTGCGGATAAAAGCCGCATTTCGCACGTACGAAGTCAATAGCCTTCGTAGAGCTTTCATCACTTCAAAAGCCTATAAATCAACAAAGTACTACGCTTAATCAATTTTGGATATTCTTTGATATTCATGGTTTCGGTGGGTGTGTGTGCACCTGAGCCTGAGGCTCCTAAACCATCGAGACAGTCCAAATAATCTGCTACATAGCTAATATCTCCAGCACCTCTTGAGCCTGGGTCACCTTCTTTTACAGCTCCCATGCCAAGGTCAAGACTTACTTGGCTGAGTACTTTCATGATGTTTCTGTTGCCTTCGGTTGGAGGCATAGAGGGTATTCCGTCTTTAAATCTGATTTGAGCTGAAGTTTGCTTGAGATTTTTCTTTACAATTTCTTGCATTTTTTGTCTGGCTATTATCTTTTGGTTTTCTGTCAAAAACCTTAAATCTCCTGTCACAATCGTTCTTTTTGCTACAATATTGGTTTTGCCCAGAGAAATGCCTTTGGCTTCGGTTTCGTCATAATTTACAAACGAACCTCCTACGATCTGTCCAGGATTAAAGGTCAAATACTTTTCCTTGCTCAAAGTTTCTCTGAATTCGTTGAGAATTCTTGCGGTTTCATAAATGGAACCGTAACCCACATTATCGCTAAAAACGCCTGATGAATGGGCTTGTTTGCCGGTAACTATGAGCGTCCAACCGCTCGCTCCTCTCCTAGCCGTAGTGGCTATACCAAAACCAGCGGTAGTTTCATAGCCCAAAGCCACATCGCATGCTTTGGCTCTTTCTATAAAATCGGCTCTTGATACCGAAGTTGGTTTTCCTGACTCTTCTTCGTCACCTGTAAAATACACAGTTATCTGTCTGTCTTCTAACAAATTGAGTTTATGTAAAGCCTTCAAAGAAGCCAAAATCATCACATCTCCACCCTTCATGTCGTTTACGCCTTGTCCAGAAGCCGTGGAATCGTTCACAACTGTAAAAGGCGAAAACTCCATAGATTTCTCAAAAACCGTATCCAAATGGCCTATTAAGAATAGTTTTTTGCCTTTATTGCCTTTTCTGGTGGCCACAAAATGACCGGCTCTGTTCATGGAATCAGGCAAAGATATCCACTCAGTTTGAAAACCAATTTTGTCAAATTCTCTTTTAAAAATTTCTCCTACCTGCCTTACCCCTTCTTTGTTGAGCGTACCAGAATTGATATTGACAACTTCTTCTAATAATTTGAAGGTTTCGCTATAATTGGCTTCCACCAATTTTATTAATTCGGATTCGGTTTTATCTATTTTTTGAGAAAAACCAATATAACAGAAGTTTAAAAGAAGAAATAAGATTAAAAACCTTTTCATTTTTCAGCAGATGTTTGATTTAAAACTATAGAATCACTTTTGATTATAATCTTTTTGTCTTTGTAAAGCACACCGATGGCTTTTTTAAAGGCCTTTTTACTCATTTCCAAAACTTCTTGTATCTCAATGGGATCAGAATTGTCGCTCAAATTCAAGGTGCCGCCTGATTGTTGAAGTTTGTCTAATATTGCCTTTTGATTGGGTTCTAAGGTCTTTAAAAAGCCCAAAGGCTGTAAAGAAATGTCTATCTTACCTTCATCTCTGATTAATTTCACATAACCTTTGGTGGTATCGCCCCAGGCCAATCTGCGAAAGGTTTCGTTTTCATAAACCAAGCCTTTGTAGAGATTATTTACCACCACATTATGTCCCAATTCGGTCTTTTCAAAAACCAACAAATCTACTTCTTGGCCTTCATCCAAATCTACACCATCCAAATTTTTGAAATATTTATGCACTTTAGCAGAAGCCACCACGCGGTCGGTTTGTTCGTCGAGGTATAAATAAACTGGTACATACTGTCCCTTTTGTAGCTTATGATTTTGTTCTTTGAATGGCACAAAAAGGTCTTTCTCCAAGCCCCAGTCTAAGAAAGCACCAAACTGAGTAGCTGCTACCACTTCAAGAATAGCAAATTGATTGAGCAGAATTAATGGCTTCAAAGTTGTTGCAATAAGCCTATCTTCTGAGTCTCTATAAATAAAGACTTCGATGCTTTCGCCAATTTGGGCATTTTCAGGAATGTATTTGTGTGGCAAAAGCACATCGTTGCCTTCGTCGTCACCCAAATACATGCCCACGCTTGTACCCCTTAATATCTGTAATGTATTGTATTTTCCTACTTCCATATTATTTGTATTCGATGCTAAATTACAAAAAAAAGAGTTTGGAGCCTTAAATAAAGCTGATTTGAGGCTAAACTATTTAAATAATATCAGTAAAGCACCTAAAAATGTTATGGCCATGACAAGCTTTCTGAAATGTGCATCATTGACTTTGCCAACTAGTTTTAGGCCTATATAAAAGCCAATCATCAATGCTGGCAAAACGATAAGGTCTAGCAATAATGTTTGTGTGGTGATGTTGTTCCAAAAAATAATCTGAAAAGGCAATTTGAAAAAATTTATAACTAAAAATATCCAAGCGGCGGTTCCTATAAAAGTGTTTTTATCTAACTTTAAAGCCAAAAAATAAATGTTTGAAATAGCCCCTGCCAAATTGCCCATCATCGTTACAAAACCTGCAAGGAGGCCCATGCCTGTGCTAAACCATACTTTATTTGGGAAACTTGTATTCTTTGATCTCTCAGAATATACCATTATTACGACTGTCAGAACGATAATAACAGATATCACTCTTTTAAATAGTTGCTCGTCGATTCCTTTTCCAAACCAAACACCGCATAAAACACCGACAATCATAGCAGGTATGAGTTTCCAAAAATATTTCCATTCTACATGTCTTTTATAAATAATGACAGCCAAGATATCAGCAAAGCATAAAAGTGGCAAAATAACCCCTGTAGAAGCTTTGCCACCAAATACAACTGCCATCAGGAGTACATTGAGTACATCTAGACCTTTGATACCAGCTTTGGAGAAGCCAATAATAAAGGCCGCCAAGACCATAAAAACCCATTGTAAAATAGAGAAATCTAGATTCATAATTAAAGGTTAAAAAAATAGCCACTCAAAATTGAGTGGCTATTTGTCTTATTTTTTTCGAAAATTATTTTTTTCTAACTGAAACCGCAATTCTACGGTTTTTAGCTCTTCCTTCTTCTGTATCATTAGATGCTGCAGGATGTTGATCACCATATCCTTCAGATTCTAATCTTGTTGCATCAGTACCCAAGGCAACCAAAGCTGCTTTTACAGCTGCGGCCCTTTTAGATGATAACTCAAGGTTAGAAGCCGATGCTCCTACATTGTCTGTATATCCACCCAATTTTATGGCGACAGCTGGAAACGCTTTCAAAATTTCAGAAATATTATTTACTTCCGAAATAGAAGTGGAATCCAATTTATCGCTACCAGTTTCAAAATTCAAGTTCACAAAGTTGAACCAGTTTTCTTTACCCGCTACTGAGTCTGCGTTTTCAATAAACTTGATCAATTGGTCTTCAATACCACCTTGAGCGAAAGAAAGATTAACACCAGTTGAAAGTTCTTTTGATAAAGTTTCAGTTGCAACAACCTCAGTAGTTATCTCACTTGCAACAGCAGTGGTTTTGTGAACAGCTATGTAAGGAGCAATAACCAAAGAAACGATAGACATCAATTTGATCAAAATGTTCATAGAAGGACCAGAAGTATCTTTAAATGGATCACCTACTGTATCACCTGTAACGGCCGCCTTATGCGGCTCTGAACCTTTCTTGTAAGTTTTTCCGTCTATCAATACGCCTTTCTCAAAAGATTTTTTAGCATTGTCCCAAGCTCCACCTGCATTTGATTGGAAAATTCCCATCAAAACACCTGAAACCGTAACACCCGCCAACAAACCTCCAAGAATCTCCGCAGAACTTGTAGTTTCAAAAACTCCTTTAAAACCAAAACCAACCAAAACTGGCACCAAAAGAGCGATAGCTCCTGGTAGTATCATTTGTTTGATAGATGCTTTTGTAGAAATCTCCACACATTTTTCATATTCTGGCTGAGCTTTGTATTCCATAATTCCAGGAATTTCTCTAAACTGACGACGAACTTCGTTCACCATTTCCATGGCTGCTTTACCCACAGCAGAAATACACAATGCACTGAATATAAATGGAATCATACCACCCACAAATAAACCAGCCAAAACTGGAGCTTTGTAAATATCGATAGCAGAAATACCCGAAATACCCACAAAGGCAGCAAACAAGGCCAATGAAGTCAGAGCCGCCGAAGCAATAGCGAATCCTTTACCAGTTGCAGCTGTAGTGTTACCTACCGCATCCAAATTATCTGTTCTTTCACGAACTTCAGGTGGCAATTGAGACATTTCAGCAATACCGCCAGCGTTGTCAGCAATTGGACCAAAAGCATCAATAGCTAACTGCATAGCTGTTGTAGCCATCATACCTGCAGCTGCGATAGAAACACCATAAATACCTGCAAAAGCATAAGAGAAAATAATACCCGCAGCTAAAACCAAAATTGGCAAAACTGTTGATTCCATTCCCACTGCCAAACCACCAATGATGTTTGTAGCATGACCAGTTCCTGATTTTTGAACAATCGAATCAACTGGTCTTTTGCCCATTGCAGTATAATACTCCGTGATGATAGACATCAAAGTACCTACTATTAAACCTACAACAATGGCATAAAATACATCCATTGAAGTGAATTCAAATCCTCTCAAATTAAGCGTTTCTGGCAAAATTTCTTTAACTAAGAAATAAGAAGCTACCAATGTGATAACAATAGACAACCAGTTTCCTAGGTTCAAAGCATTCTGAACTGAATCTGTTTCGTTTTTAACTCTTACAAAAAAAGTACTTACCATTGAAGCCAACAAACCTACACCAGCAATAAGCATTGGAAGTAAAACTGGTGAAAAACCACCGTAATTATCAGTAACACTGATTTCTTGTCCCAAAACCATCGTAGCCAAAATAGTAGCCACATAAGAACCGAACAAGTCAGCTCCCATACCCGCAACGTCACCCACGTTATCCCCTACATTATCGGCAATTGTAGCTGGGTTTCTAACGTCGTCTTCAGGAATTCCTGCCTCCACTTTACCTACCAAGTCAGCACCTACGTCTGCAGCTTTTGTATAAATACCACCACCTACACGAGCAAACAAAGCGATAGACTCAGCTCCCAAAGAGAAGCCAGCCAAAACTTCGATGGCTTGTCTCATGCCTTCAGAAGTTAATCCTTGGCCTTGAGCGAAAATATTGTAAAATGCTATAAACAAACCTCCTAAACCTAAAATAGCCAAACCTGCAACACCCATACCCATAACAGCACCACCTGTGAATGACACATTAAGGGCTTTAGCCAATGAAGTACGAGCTGCGTGAGCCGTTCTAACGTTGGCTTTGGTAGCTACTTTCATACCTACATAACCTGCGAAGGCAGAAAAAATAGCTCCTATCAAAAATGCTACGGCAATTATTGGAGAAGAATGTATTGGATTTTCTGGAGTGCCTTCGTCCATACCCAACCAAGCCAAAACAATGGCAGTAGGAATAGCAAACATGGCTAATACTCTCCACTCAGCTTTTAAGAAAGCTATGGCACCATCTGCAATGTAACCAGACAATCTCTGCATGTTTTCGTCTCCAGCTTCTTGGCGAGATACCCAACTGAACTTCCAAGCTGTGTACAACAATCCAATGACCCCGAATAATGGAACCAAATAAACAATTGAATTCATATAATAACGGTTTAAATTAAGAATTTTAAATAAAAAAATTTGGCAAATTTAAGACGAGATAGATACACCAAACAAGTAAAACACAATTAAATCTAAAAAAATAAAAATTTAAGCCAATTATTTGAGGCACAGAATGCCCACAAAAGTAGAGATTAGAAGCAATTGCCAATCTGAGCCTGGAAAATATTACCTTTTTCGGCCACAAAACCTGGGCTTAAAAGGATACTTTCTGAAGCCCGATAAATCACACTGGAAACAGGCTGAATTTTCTGAACTGAAATTAAATCTTTGGCAAAAATATTTTGGTTGGAATTAGCCATAAGAACTCCATTCACAAATTTATCTTCTGTGGCCCTTATGAAGTTGAAATTTGTAGGTGAAGGTACTGGGCAATTCCAGTTTTGGTAGCAAACCGCCGTTATATTCAGGTTTGATTTCAAATTACGAATAATAATTCCAGCATTTATTTCACCTGTACTCCACAAAACCGGACCAGAGCAACCCGTGGCTATTAATACATAATCAACAGAATCACAAATACTCACAGGCGAAAGATGTGGAGCATTGGCCGAAATCTGATAAGAAAATGCTTGATTATTATCATTTTGACCGGTCACCGAAAATTGATTATGGGTGTTTTTCGAAAACTGAATGTTGGTGGAATTGGCAATTTCCGCTGATTGAGGAATGGTAATAGAAACATTCTCAAACGGAAATCCAAAAATCTCTGGTGTGCTTTTTACCAATATTTCCGCTTTTTGTCTCGGAGAAGGACATAAACCTGTACATTGAGATTGGGCATAATAATTATTTATTCCAAGCGGCAAATTACTTCTGACCAATTCTTCAGAATTTGAAAGCATATTTCCGCCTATGCTAGCGTCCCACCATGTGGTAGTTTGAACCGCCAAATGAGCATTTGTATAAACTTTAACACCAAAACCTGATACACACAAAGGGTCCAAAAGTGAATTATCTACCGGTAATAATTTCCATACACCGTTTGGAAATTCACCAGTCATGGAGGAGAACGAAGTTTGTGGAGAAAAACTTCCTGAAACTGGTGTTATGCCTACTCCAGGGGCATTGTTTTTAAAAACCATGGTAACTAAACCACTGCTGGTTAATCCTCTTGAATAAGTACCTTCTATTAATAAGTTGTACAATTGACCAGATGGAGACAGCAATTTAAAGCCTACTTCTTCATTAAAGGGTATGCCTCCACCATCGCCAGTTCCGCAAGTGGTAGCTCCTCCGCCATCCTTTTTATGCCAGGCTATGCTCACCTCCAAAGAATCTATAAGCCCGACAGCCTCGGTCATTGTTACTGAAATATCTGAACCCGACTGTTCAAATCCGTCAAAACCAACCGTTGGGCCAGTATAGGTTTTCTGATAAAAATGGGGAAAATTACATAAAGGAGAGGTTGCAACAAGCGTATTTAGTTTTCCAGAACAATAGCTATCCTCCAAATTATTGACCGAAGGACTCAGTGACTGAACAACATTATAAACCAAAGGCTTAGATTCTATGGTTTTTATGCAAAAACCTTTGCTTACGGTCAAAGTATAATTTCCATCTTGAAATGCCGTAAAACTATTGTCGGTATCGGGCAAAATGACGCCATTTCGTTTCCAAACATAATCTACCCCTGAAGCTAATGGTGTAGAGATAATGGCACTGTCACCCACACAAAAATATCTACTTGGAGAAATATTCAGGCTTATTTCCGCCAGATTTTCGTTTAAACATGAAACAGCATTCAAAAGATTTACCCTTCCAGCTCCAAGTTTACCCGAAAAACTAGGATTTGCCGTAGAAATATCATCTGCAGTAGATTTCAATACATTTTCCAACTGAGCCGTTGTAAGGCCAGGGAAACACGACCATATATAAGCCAAACAAGAAGAAATTAAAGGTGTAGCCATGGAGGTGCCATTATAGGAGGCATACAAACCAAAAGGAATGGTACTCAAAATACCTCTTCCGGGAGCCGAAATATCTACAGTACTTCCAAACGAACTAAACGAACTTCTTGCATCGCTAATATCTAAACTGGCCACCGAAATCACATGATTATAAGCCGCTGGATAGCTAAGTTCGTCGCTGTTGTCATTTCCAGCCGCGGCCACTACTATAACTCCGTTATTAAAAGCATAATCTATAACATCTTGTTCGGCTTGTGAAAAACCCGCTCCTCCCCAAGAAAGGCTTACTATTTTTGCACCATTGTCAACAGCCCAAATAATTCCTTCAAATCCATAATAAATGCTGTTTGGATCTCCTCCATCTGGAGTGGCTTTTATAGGCATTATTTTTACTTTATTGTTGCCAGCTGAAGCAATTCCAATTGAATTATTTGTAACAGCCGAAACAATCCCTGCCACGTGGGTTCCATGTGAGAAATTGGCGTTTGGCGGATTTGGATCGGTATCTAGCGTAGATGACATATCTTTTCCTGCCACCATATTGGCCGCCAAATCAGGATGATTGGTCTGAATAGCATTGTCCACAACCGCTACCACTACAGGGCTACCTCCAGGGTTTACATCCCAAGCTTGATTAGCTTTTATTTTTGTGAGTGACCATTGTGAACCAAAGTCGGTGTCGTTGGGTGTTGAAATTATTTTACGAACACCTACTCTCTCTACGTAAACATAATAACCGTCAAGTTTAAGTTGGTCGATTATATCGTCTATCTTATCAGAATCTTTCAGTTTTAGTCTAATGATATTGTTTAAATCCTTATTTTTGAAGTTTGAAAACGGTTTTTCTACTTTACTGATATTAGAAATAGCGATGGTGTTAGAAAGAAAAGGGACTTCAGTAGCTACATTTAATGTTTTGGTCGTAGATCTTATCTTTTTCCCAAATTCTGGCTTTACTTTAATATAAATTTCACCTTCGGAGAATTCAGTTATTCTCTTTTGTGAAAAACTATTAAAACAAACTAAAACTGAAAAAATTAACCCAAACAAATATTTCATTCTAACATAATTACTATTGCAAACTTATGAAAAAATTATGTCTCCTAGTTCTTCTTTTTTATTGTACGGAAATAATACAAGCACAACCCAAAGCCCTGTCGAGTAGCGAAATCTATCAACATATTCAAAAACTCAATACAGTTGGAAATGCCATGTATATCGCAGCTCACCCTGACGATGAAAATACGCTTTTGATTGCATGGCTTTCAAAAGAGAAGAAAGTTAGAACAGCCTACATGGCAATGACCAGAGGTGACGGCGGCCAAAATCTAATAGGCTCAGAACAAGGTGAATACGTAGGACTTCTGAGAACTCACGAATTATTGGAAGCCCGAAAAATAGATGGCGGAGAGCAATATTTCTCGAGAGCGGTTGATTTTGGTTTCTCGAAACAAACAGAAGAAGCCTTATCAACTTGGGGGAAAGATAAAATATTAGAGGACTTGGTGTATCAAATAAGGAAATTTCAGCCTGACGTCCTCATTAACCGTTTTCCGCCTGATGCGAGAGCTGGACATGGTCATCACTCGGCTTCAGCGGTTCTTGCAGCCGAGGCATTTGACGCTGCTGCAGACCCAACCAAGTTTCCAGAACAATTAAAAAACGTCAAAGTTTGGCAGGCGAAACGTTTGGTGTGGAACACTTTTAACAGGGGATTTACAAATGCAGAGCCTACGGATGGGCCTTTTATAAAACTTCCATTAGCCGATTACAGTCCACTTTTGGGAAAATCTTACTCAGAAATAGCCGCGGAAGCACGTAGTAAACACCGCAGCCAAGGTTTTGGCTCAGCTCCTACTAGAAACGAACGCTTTGACTTTGCCATAAATATCAAAGGAGAGCCAGCCAAAGAGGATTTATTTGATGGTATAGATTTGACTTGGAGGAGAATTCAAGGCGGAGAACCCATCGGAAAAGCACTTGATGATATTCTCTCGCAATTCGATTTTAAAAGCCCATCAAAAAGTGTTAAGAACCTGATAGAAGTTTATAAGGCAATAGAAAAAACACCTGAATCTATTTACAAAACCAATAAACTTTCGGAATGCCTAAATTTAATTTTGGCTTGCTCAGGAATTTATTGTGAAGCCAATGCGGCCACCAATATGATTTCTCCTGGACAAAGCTTAAAAGTATTTGCCACAGCCGTTAATCGCTCCAACTTGGACGTAAAAATTGAGAACTTCAAAATTTATGGAGCAGCTTCAAAAGATAGTGTTTTGGGCAAATCATTGACCTACAACAAAAGTATAGATTTTGCTGTTGACACAAAAATCCCTGCCACTGCTGGCATTACACAACCTTATTGGCTAAACGAAAAACCAGAAAAGGGTATATATAAAGTACTAGAAGACAAATTCAGAGGGCTACCCATGGCACCAGATGCACTTTGGGCTGAATTTACATTGAATATCTTGGGTGAATCCTTAAAATACACCCATCCCATCAAGTATAAATACACCGAACCGTCCATTGGTGAAATTTACAAGTATTTAGAAATCAGACCAGAAATTATGCTAAACCTTGATCAAAAGGTTTACATTTTTGCCGATAACAAACCAAAAAAAGTGGGAGTAATGGTCAAATCTAACATAGCAAACAATAGCACCAAAGTAAAGCTAAACCTAGCCGCAGGCTGGAACTATGAGCCGAAAGAAATAGAAGTGAATTTCACTGAAAAAAACCAAGAAAAGCCTGTCTTTTTTACGGTTACACCGCCCACAAGCAGTTCTGAAACTGAGATAAAGGCCTTGGCAACTACTGCAAATGGTACTTTTTCAAAATCTTTGAAAAATGTCAAGTATGAACATATTCCTGAACTCAATGTTTTCCCAGAAGCTACTGCAAAAGCCAATAGGATAAACCTCTTGAAAAAAGGTCAGAACATAGCCTACATAGCTGGGGCAGGAGATGAAGTACCTGAATCTCTTAAACAAATCGGATATGATTTGACCAACCTTAACGAAACCACCATCAAAGGAAATCTCGCAAAATATGATGCCATAATTGTAGGAGTAAGGGCTTATAATACCGAAGATTGGTTGGTAAATGCTCAAAATACGCTATTTGAATATGTAAAAAATGGAGGAAATCTCATCGTTCAATACCAAACGCAAGCGTTTTATGGAACCGTGAAAACCAAAGAATTGGGGCCATTCCCCATCTCAATAGGAAGGGGTAGAGTGACAGAAGAAAATGCAGAAATGAAAGTTTTGAGGGCCACAGACCCTATTTTAAATACACCGAACAAAATAGATTCAAAAGATTATGACGGCTGGATACAGGAAAGAGGGCTATATTTTGCAGAAAAATGGTCGGACAAATACACGAGCGTATATAGCATAAAAGACACAGGAGAAACCGAACAAGAAGGCTCATTGTTATATACCAAATATGGCAAAGGCACCTATATCTTTACTGGCCTCTCGTTTTTTCGACAACTTCCTGCTGGAGTACCGGGAGCTTTTAGATTGATGGCCAATTTGATATCATTCAACAAAAAATAGATGAATTGGAGTAGAGAATTCTCTCGAACTGAGGTATTTTTTCTGGTTAGCTTTATCCTGATTTATATAATTTATTTCGGAAGGGTTCTCTATATCTCCAAAAAACTTAAAACTTCGGCAGCTTCATCTTCGTTAAAATTCATTATTCGCAGCATCTATTTGGGACTCATGAGTTTAGCTTTATTGGGGCCCAATTTTGGTGTTACCGAGCTAGAGGCTCGTTCTTCTAGCAAAGATATTTATTTAGCTTTTGACCTTTCGTTGTCTATGAACGCCAACGACGTGGAGCCTTCAAGGTTAGACAAAATAAAAAGTGAAATAACCAACTTGATTGATCAGTTTAGTACCGATAAATTCGGAATAATGGTTTTTAACTCCGTAGCCCAAGTTTACACACCCTTAACTTTTGATCATGCCAATCTCAAAAACAATATTTCTTCATTAAAAACCACACTTTTGTCGAAAGGCTCAACAAGCTTTAATGCAATTTTCGATTTGATGATTGAAAAGTTCGGAATAAACGCTAAAAAAGAAACCCAATCAAAGGTTTGTATCATCATCACCGATGGAGAAAACTTCGGGAATATAGACAATCAGAATTTCGATTTGATAAGGAAAAACAATATCAATTTGTTTATTATTGGTGTTGGTTCGCAAATGGGTGGAAAAATACCTACACTCAATGGCTTTAAAAAAGACAAAAATGGACAAGATGTAGTAAGTGTTTTGGATATCAACCAAATTAACGAAATAGCCAAACAAACTGGAGGACAGTACTTTATTGTTAATAACCAAAGAAACCAAATCAATGATTTGATAGAAAAACTTAATCAGGTTAAAAACAGTACCGACACAATAAATCAACAGACGGTTACGTACAACAAATACATGTACTTCTTGCTTATTGCGTTGATTTTCATCATATTAGATTTTTTATTAACAGTAAATGTGCTGAAGCTATAAATGTATCAATTCATCTATCATATCATCTATTTCCTTATTAACCCTCAATTTTTTACCAATATTGAGCAAAAAAACACTTACAAAAGCGAGTTCAATCTGGCTTTCAGAAAAGGGAATTTTAAAAAATCCATTGCGGTTTTTGAGGAAATAGAAAAAGTAAACAGGCTTATAGAGCCAGAACTCCGATTGGATGCCGCACATGCTTATTTTGTTACGAATGATACATTGAACGCACGAATAAACTACGAGCATATGGAAGATTTGCCCAACGCACTTCAATCTTCACAATCTTGCAATCAATTAGGTGTTTTGGCGATCATCCGTGGTGACAGTTCCGCAGGACTTCGATATTTTAAAAAAGCGATTGAAAAAAACATTGATTTGGAGCAGGCCAGATATAATTATGAGCTGATTAGCAAACTGTACAAGCCGAAGGGTTCGCCACCACCTGAGCAACAAAAAAACAATAAAAATCAGGAAATTAAAGCCTCTGACAAGAAAGAACAAGAACTAGATCAATATACATCGAACAAAATATCCAAGGAAAAAGCACTTCAACTTCTGGAAGATTTAAAAAATTCAGAGGTTAAAATTCTTCTATCTCAAAAAAATAGTAAGCAAAATTTAGAAAAAGATTGGTAATAAAGCCGAAATTTGTAACACAATTTGTGCAAAAGACACAATACCAAGTATAACAAGGGAAATTTTAGACAAAAATGAACAGCATTAAGGAAACCAATTACAATTTTAAGAATCAAAAAGCTTTTTATCGTGGAAAGGTAAGAGACGTATACACCATTGGTAATCATATACTTATGATAGCCTCTGATAGAATATCTGCTTTCGATGTAGTTTTGCCAAGACCGATACCTTACAAAGGACAGGTTTTGAATCAAATAGCCGCCAAAAACCTCGAAGCCACTCGCGAAATTGTACCCAATTGGTTGATAGCAACTCCTGATCCGAATGCTTCATTTGGTCTTAAATGTACGACTTTCCCTGTTGAAATGGTTGTTCGAGGATATTTGGCTGGACATGCTTGGAGAGAATACAAATCAGGAAAGAGGTCTATTTGCGGGGTTACACTACCTGAAGGATTGAAAGAAAACGATAAACTACCAAACCCAATCATAACACCTACCACCAAGGCTCATGAAGGACACGATGAAGATATTTCAAGAGAAAATATTATAGCCCTCGGTCTAGTAGAAGAAGACAAATACATTGCTCTTGAAAAATATGCATTGGCTCTTTTTGCAAAAGGAACCGAAATGGCCCTCCAAAATGGATTAATTCTCGTTGATACCAAATATGAATTTGGAGAAAAAGACGGCACTATTTATTTGATAGATGAAATACATACGCCAGATTCTTCCAGATTTTTTTACAATGCCAATTATCAAGAAAATCAAGATAACAATTTACCTCAAAAGCAATTATCAAAAGAATTTGTAAGAGAATGGCTTATTGCGAATAATTTTCAAGGCAAAGAAGGACAAACTATTCCTGAAATGACCGACGAAAAAATAGAAGAAATCTCTAATCGTTACATAGAATTATATGAAAAAGTAACTGGCGAGAAATTTGTAAAGGATTTGACGGAAGATATCATTCAACGTGTGGAAAACAACGTTAGTAGTTTCTTAAAAAAGATATAATACTATGGCAAACGAGTATAAAAAAAGCGATAGGCTAAACAACCTTAGTTACGCTATCAGAGGGCCTGTTTTCGAAAAAGCTCAGCAGCTAGAGGCTATGGGTCAGAAAATAATCAATCTGAATATCGGCAATCCGGCTCCGTTTGGATTTGACGTGCCTGACGAAATTGTGCACGACATGATCCTGAACCTTCGAAATGCCCAAGGCTATTCGCATCATTTGGGTATATTCCCTGCTCGTAAGGCCATCATGCATTATACCCAACAGATTGGTATAAAAGACGTAAAGATGGAAGACATCTTTGTTGGGAACGGAGTCAGTGAGCTCATTGTGATGTGTATGCAAGCATTGCTCAACGATGGTGACGAAATTCTCATTCCTTCGCCCGACTATCCCCTTTGGACTACCGCTGTGGCACTCTCTGGTGGCAAACCAGTGCATTATATGTGCGATGAGGCTTCAGACTGGAATCCTGATGTGGAAGACATGGCTGCCAAAATAACCTCAAAAACCAAAGCCATCGTAATCATAAACCCCAACAATCCAACTGGGGCAGTATATGAAAAAGACGTCTTGAAAAAAATCGTTGCTTTGGCAGAGAAACATAATCTCATTATCTTCTCTGACGAAATATATGACAAGATTTTGTATGATGGAAATATACACATTCCAGCAGCCACGCTATCCGAAGATGTGTTTTTCATGACTTTCGGAGGACTTTCTAAAAACTACCGTGCTGCAGGATTTAGAGGTGGCTGGGTAATACCAAGTGGAGCAAAAAATAAAGCAAAATCGTTCTTAGAAGGCCTTACTTTATTGGCTTCTATGCGGCTTTGTGCCAATGTGCCTACCCAATACGCCATTCAGACAGCTCTAGGTGGGTATCAATCCATAAACGACTTGGTGGCTGAAGGGGGAAGATTAAAAAAACAAAGAGATTTAATTTATTATAAACTTACCGACATCCCAGGAATTACCTGTGTTAAGCCTAAAGGCTCTCTTTATGTTTTTCCGAAAATAGACATGAAGAAATTTGACATTCAAAACGACGAGCAGTTTGCTTTAGATCTATTGTCAGAGCAAAAAGTATTTGTGGTATCGGGCAAAGGATTCAACTACAACGATGGCCAACACTTTAGAGCAGTATTTTTGCCCGAAGTAGATACATTGGAACTCGCCACAGACAAAATTGCTGAATTTTTAGATAGCAGAAAAATAAAAACCAAAACACTTATAGAAGCCTAATGGATTACCTTTTGCTAATTTCCGGACTTGCCTGTCTTGTTATTGGTTTAGCAGGAGCCATACTTCCATTACCTGGTCCCCCATTAAGTTTTGGAGGACTATTATTGCTGCATTATTCCAAATTTGCAGAGTTTTCAGAAAATACGCTCATTGCTTTTGGTGTAATCACAGTGTTAATTACAGTCATGGATTATTACATTCCTATTTGGGGAACAAAGAAGTTTGGCGGTAGCAAATGGGGAACAATTGGTTCTGCCGTTGGTTTACTCGTCGGTATGTTCCTCGGACCATTTGGACTGTTTATCGGTGCATTTGTTGGTGCATTCATCGGAGAATATCTTTCAAACAAAAATCACAAAGTAGCATTCAAAGCAGCAGTAGGAAGTTTTCTAGGATTAATGGCTGGTATAGTCGCCAAAACCATTCTGTGTATAGTCATGTTGGTTTATTCAATAGTAGAAATTTACCAGTCATTCCAATAAAAAAAGGCCTCTTTCGAGGCCTTTTTCTTACCAAATATTATCAAAATCTTCTGGTTGATACTGATGGTCTCTCGTGTGAAAGACCGTCTTCTCTGAGTCTTTGAGCGAAAGATAATTCTTTCTAGAAAGCAATCTTTGCAAAAGTGCAAAAGGTGTTAGAAATATAAAAAACACCAAAGTCATTAGAATACGGGTATTTATAAAACCTAATACTTCGGCTATTTTCATCCAACCTTTCAGTATCAAATCAGCCACAGCATCAAACATCAGAGAGGAAACACCAATGCCAACTGCTGCATAAAGGAAATAATTCCTTTTAAACTCAAAGAAATACCAGTCATAGTTTCTTTGAAAAATAAAATAAAGAACAAGAAAACCAACAACTATAACTAAAAGTGATTGGAATCTATCTGCAATTTTCATCTATAAAAATATTTATCTCTGCGTGAGAATGAATTAAAACAAGGTGTAAATAAACGGAGCAATAGCAGAACCTCCACCAATAACTATTAGGATACCTACCAAAAGCAAAATAATAATCAAAGGAGCCAACCAAAATTTCTTTCTAGCTGCCATAAAACCCCATAAGTCTTTAATAAAGTCCATATTTTTAATCTTTTATATTAATCTAAAACAAATTCTTCTTTCCAATTGTCCGTGCCTTGCCATTCTGGTTGATCTTTCTTACTGAACAAGAAATTACCTACCACCAAATAGTCCATTTCCGTTCTCATAAAGCACCTGTAAGCATCGTTTGGCGTCATAACAATAGGTTCTCCCCTGACATTGAATGAGGTATTTACAACAACGCCCATTCCTGTTAGCTTCTTAAATTCCTCAATCATTTTGTAATATCGAGGATTGGTATCACTGTGAACAGTCTGAATTCTTGCAGAAAAGTCAATGTGGGTAATTGAAGGCAAATCTGACCTCAAATGATACAATTTATCTCTCAAGTTCATGTCGTCGTATCCTTCTGGCAAAGTTTTCTTGATGGCTTCAGCCACTGGATGTACCAATAACATATAGGGTGAAATACCATCATAATCAAAAAACTGGCTCACATCTTCCGCCAAAACCGAAGGTGCAAACGGCCTGAATGATTCTCTGTACTTGATTTTAAGGTTCAGTTTTTTCTGCATTTCAGCACTTCTTGGATCTCCCAAAATACTTCTTGCTCCCAAAGCTCTTGGACCAAACTCCATTTTGCCTTGTACCCAACCTATTACGTTTTCCTGTGAAATCAATTTAGCCGTTTCTGCTGCCAAATCATCAAAATTCTCAAAATATTGATAGTTGGCCTTGTATTTTTTAGACATCAACTCTACTTCCAAATCAGAAATGGTTGGTCCTAAATACGAACCTTTCATGGCATCCATCTTATAGTCTATCACACGTTCTTGCTTGAAATAGATATAATTCACGGCCAGTGCAGCACCCAAGGCACCGCCCGCATCTCCTGCTGCTGGCTGAATGAATACGTTTTTGAAAACACCTGATTTTTGAAGTTTACCGTTGGAAACACAATTTAGTGCAACCCCACCCGCCAAACATATATTTTCTGAACCCGTAAGTCTTTTTGCTTCTTGAGCCATCAAAACCACCACATCTTCGGTAATTTGCTGAATAGCAAGACCTAGATTACAGTGGTGTTGCTCCAGTTCATCTTCTGGTTTTCTTGTTTTAAATCCAAACAGAGCTTCCCATTTCGGCTCATTCACCATTTTTAAGCCCGTGGCGTAGTCGAAGAAATCTTGATTTAACCAAACAGAACCATCTTCTTTAATACTGATTAAATCCTTCTTGATGATATCGACATACTTTGCGATATCAGGTGAAAGCGGATTTCCATAAGGAGCCAAACCCATCAGTTTGTACTCACCAGAATTAACCCTAAAACCCAAAAAGTAGGTAAATGCCGAATATAATAGTCCTAAGGAATGCGGAAAACGCATCTCCTTTAATATCTTGATTTGGCCTTTTTGACCATGACAAATAGAAACCGTAGCCCACTCTCCTACTCCATCTACAGTAAGAATGGCTGATTCTTCATAAGGCGAAGGATAATAAGCACTCGCTGCATGTGAAAGGTGGTGCTCCGGAAAAAGAAGTTTTGTTTTCTTCTTGTCGTAAGTTCCTATCTGCTCCAATTCCTCATGAATGAGTCTTTTTAGAAACATTTTTTCTTTGATCCAAACCGGAATAGAAGTAATAAATGACCTCAAACCTTTTGGAGCAAAGGCATAGTAAGTTTCTAATAATCTTTCAAATTTCAACAAAGGCTTATCGTAGAAAACGATGGCGTCTAAGTCTTTTAACTCTAAACCACTGTATTCTAAACAAAATTTGATGGCGTTTGAAGGAAAACCAGGATCGTGTTTTTTTCTAGTAAACCTCTCCTCTTGTGCGGCGGCAATTATTTTACCATCTTGAGTTATAGTAGCTGCTGAGTCGTGGTAGAACGCCGAAATGCCAAGAATGTTCATCCTAAATTATGGTCTGTTATATAATGTTCTGCAAATTACGCCATTATTGACTAATAAAAAAAATTTGGGTGTGGTACAACCTAGATTTGATTTTACGGAAAATAGATTTCTGAATAAATTTCTATTAATTTGTCTTTTTGTTATATTTCAAATATCTCATCGTCAAAGATTATATGTCACTAAAATTCGCCTTTTCATTAAAAATTAAGGCTTTAGCCTTCATAGTTATTATTTTATTGATACTTACTCCTGGCATTTCAATTGGGCAAAATACAGAAAAATGGGTCACGAAATTGGATAAAAGTAAGCTTTTGGAAAAGCAAAAACAGACAGTAGTTTTTTCAAAAAACAACGAAAACTTACCGACCATTTTTGTAGACGATTCCAAAAGCTTTCAAACCATAGACGGTTTTGGATATACCTTAACCAGCGGAAGTGCCACTTTAATTAACCAACTTAAAGACAAAAATAAATTGCTTGACGAACTTTTCGGCAAGGCGGAAAACAGCATCGGGGTAAATTATCTTCGCGTAAGCGTGGGGGCATCTGACCTCAGTGACCATGCCTACAGTTATTCTGAAAGCAAAGATTTGAACTTAAAGAATTTTTCTCTGAAAGAAGACGAGAAGGATTTGATACCAGTTTTGAAAGAAATCATAAAAATAAACCCAAAAATTAAAATATTGGCCTCGCCATGGAGTCCGCCAACTTGGATGAAAAGCAATAATAATTCCATGGGTGGCAATCTTTTGCCTGAATTCTATCAGGTTTATGCCAACTATTTGGTGAAATACATCAAAGAAATGAAAAAGCATGGAATCGTGATAGATGCCCTAACCATTCAGAATGAGCCACTTCACCCTGGAAATAATCCGAGTCTTTTGATGTTGCCCTTCGAACAAGCGAATTTCATTAAGCATAATCTCGGGCCAACTTTCCTTAAAAATGACATTAAGACCAAAATCATCATATATGACCACAACGCCGACCGACCAGATTATCCCATTTCGATTTTGAATGACCCAGCCGCAAGAAAATTTATCGATGGCTCGGCTTTTCATTTGTATGGAGGCAATGTGGAGAGTATTGGCGAGGTTCACGAAGCTCATCCTGACAAAAACCTCTATTTCACCGAGCAGTGGATCGGTCACCCATCCAACTTTGGGGGAGATATGGCTTGGCATATAAAAAACTTGATTATTGGAGCCACTAGAAACTGGTGCAAAACGGTGTTGGAATGGAACTTGGCTATAGACCCACAGATGAACCCACATACCGAAGGTGGCTGCACAGCCTGTTTGGGAGCCATCACCATCGACAAAGACAAAATTGAACGAAACGCAGCCTATTACATCATAGGGCATGCCTCCAAGTTTGTACCCACCAACTCCAAAAGAATTGCCTCCAACACTGTTTTAAACCTCCAAAACGTAGCATTCAAAACACCCGAAGGCAAAACGGTTCTGATTGTCATCAATGATTCGGAAAAAAGCCTTGAGTTTTTGATTGGCTCAAAAGGAAAAGTAGCCAAAGAAACGATTGAGGATGGAAGTGTGGTTAGTTATGTTTGGTGAGGGGATGACTGTGTATATAAAAGAAATTAAAATATTTCAGATTCTCCCGCAAAGAAATTTTAGAAGAAATACATATTCCAATATTGGAATCCATTAAAACGTAGAGTTTCCAAATGGAGACACTGCCAGGACTAATCACGAAACCAAAATACCGTAATAATTCCTCTATTCACAGCATTTTTGCAGATACTAAGACTTGAATTCTAAAAATGAAAATTTCAATATTAAATAACTAAGCTCGATTCTAAAATTAAGCAAAAAAAAATTAGCCTCAATCAATGATCGAGGCTAATCCAGCTATCGAGTGAATCTATACTACTTATTACTTATCTTTGATAAGGTTGCCACAATGGGCTAACTCAATATTTTCTTACTATTATTTTATCTCCCACCTCTATGATATTGTTGTTGAGGTTATTGAGCTTATACAATTGATTTACAGACACTTTATAATTGACCGAAATCCGATATAAGGTTTCGCCCTTTTTTACTTCATGTACCAAATAACCCTTTTCATAATTCTTTGGAATGTCTATGGTTTCCATCAGCTCCTCTGAAAATGACTTCTCAGAGGTCACTTTTGTGGTTGGAACTTCCCTAACTACCGTCGTTTGTTCATCTGGAACCGTATTACTTTTTGGTACAATGGTAGTTTCTTCAAATGGCACAACCTGATTCTTAGTCAAAACCTCAGATTTAAATACCTCTTTCGGTTTAGTTTCTGCCAATACTTCAGCCTTTTTAGGTTCTTGAATGGGCTTTTGCTCTACCAATTCCTGTTCCTTTTTGGTTTCTACATACTGAGAAATCAACTCATCGTCAAACTTCAATCTCTCAGGTTTTTCATCCTTATTTTCCAAGGGAAACTCGATGTACTCAATCGGTTTACTTTTCGGACGAGTGGCTTGCATCCAAATCACTCTCCCTTTTTGTAACCTTGCAATTGTTTCCATTCTGTTGTATTTCAACAACTTAGAGAGTTTTACCCCATATTGTTGCGAAATATCCCAGAGCGTTTCATCATTTTTAACAATGTGATGAGGGATGGCCGCTTTGTCGTTCTTCGGTTCAATATAATACACTTGCCCAATTTGCAAAAAGTCCTTATCGGTCATTTCGTTGAACTCCAAAAACTGTTTGTTGCTGATATTGGCTTTATAGGCAAGATTCACAAAATCGTCGCACATTTCAGCTTGAATACCTTTCAGATTGTTGCTGGTGTAAAACATTCCACCAAAACCTTTGCTCAACTCAGGCGTAGGCTTGAGTACCGGAAAGCCTAAATCCATGTTTTGATTTCCGACATTCCTCGACATCTCATCCAGCATCCTTATCTCACTGTATTTGTTGCTTGGAATGTACACCAAAATATTGGCATCTCCCTCAGGCACTCGGTTGACTTTCATCCATAAATTACTCTGCAACAAGTCTTTGGGATTCATTTTGAGGTCTGCAGCTATCAGATTAAGCGATTTACCCGTTGCATTTTTGTATTCATACACAATACTTTGCACCGGATTCTTAAAACTGTTGAACTCCGCCTCCATCACCCACTTAAAGGCCAAAAACTGTATCAAAGAACTATATGAAGGTGAATCAAGGACAATATAATTACCCGACCACTTTCTGTTTGTTTCCAAGGATTTTAAAACTTCTCGACTTGCGATGTGAGCAAAAAGCGTTTTTCCCCAGTTTTCGTAAAGAACTTGATTTCGCTTTAAACACACCATGGCACCTTTTGTGGCCATCAATAAGTGTTTACGCTCATCTATTTTATCGTCAATAATCAAATCGACATCTTTTGCTTTTTCTATATCCAAACACCAGAAAACTCCTTGTTCTAAAGCTACGGTCGAACTCAGGCTTTTTTGGAACTTGTTATAAATACTCAAGTACTTAAAATCACCCGGCACATTGGCGTTTTCAACGATGCTTTCAATGGAGGGAATCACCAAGGAAAGTTTACTTAAATATTCTTTTTTGAGTTCGGAGTTTCGTGAAATAGCAGCTACTTCTTGCGACAATAAATATCGTGTGACATCATTCAACTGAAATGTTACGTCAGCAAACTTTATTTCATAAGGGACTTTACTTTCTCGTGTAGTGTTGGTTTGAGCCAAAGCCACAGAGAAAGTAAAGAACATAAAAAGAAGCAAACTTCTTTTCATTACCTTAAATGATATGTTAAAGAAGGCACGTAAGTTCATTTTTAATTGATTCACTCTTTTAAGTTTAGTATACAATTATACCTATTTTTAAAAGATGAATCAAATTTAATTTATTGAATTTATACTTCCAAATAAATAACCAAAATTTTTTAAAATTTTTATTTTTTCAGTAATAATTGAAACTATAATACAAAAAAAAATAGAGCCGAGGCCCTATTTTCTCCATTTTTTGTAGGTATTGATAAGATTATTGGTCGAAACATCGTGCGTTGACACTTCCGAATCGTCCTGCAATTCAGGATAAATCTTGTTGGCAAGCTGTTTTCCAAGCTCCACTCCCCATTGATCGAATGAGAAAATATTCCAAATAATACCCTGAACAAATATTTTATGCTCATACATAGCCACCAAACTACCCAATACTTTTGGTGTGAGTTTCTTAACAAGAATAGAATTCGTCGGCCTGTTTCCTTTGAAAACTTTAAAAGGAGTTAGAAAATCTATATCCGCTTGACTTTTACCTGCTTTTTTAAATTCAGCTTGTACCTCTTCTTTGGTTTTTCCATTCATCAAAGCCTCTGTTTGAGCAAAAAAGTTAGACATCAACATTTTATGATGCTCGCCAATTGGATTCTGGCTTACTGCTGGAGCTATAAAATCGGCCGGTATAAGCTTGGTTCCTTGGTGAATCAACTGATAGAATGCGTGTTGTCCATTGGTACCTGGCTCACCCCAGATAACTGGTCCTGTTTGATAATTAACCTCATCCCCATTTCTGTCCGTACTTTTTCCGTTGGATTCCATATCTCCTTGTTGAAAATACGCCGCAAAACGGTGCATATATTGGTCATAAGGCAAAATGGCGTGCGACTGAGCATTAAAAAAGTTATTGTACCAAATACCCAATAAGCCAAGAATAACAGGAGCGTTACGTTTCAGAGGAGTATTCTTAAAATGCAAATCCATTTGATGAGCACCATCTAGTAATGCCTCGAAATTAGAAAACCCAATATAACAAGCTATAGAAAGACCTATGGCACTCCAAAGTGAGTAACGACCGCCTACCCAATCCCAAAACTCAAACATATTTTGGGTATCAATACCAAACTCAGAAACTCCTTTGGCGTTCGTAGATATAGCCACAAAATGCTTTTTAACAAATTCAACATCCATAGCAGTTTCCAAAAACCAATTTCTTGCTGAATGTGCATTGGCCATGGTCTCTTGCGTAGTGAATGTCTTGGAGGCAATCATAAACAATGACGTTTCAGGATTCAGTCCTTTCAAAGTCTCTGCAATGTGTGTACCGTCTACATTGGAAACAAAATGTACGTTCAAACCTTTTTTTGCATAAGATTTCAGTGATTCAGTAACCATAACCGGACCCAAATCCGAACCACCAATACCAATATTTACAATGTCTGTTATTTTTTTACCTGTATAACCTTTCCATTCACCCGACCTTACGCTTTCTGAAAAAGCCTTCATTTGAGCTAAAACTCTATTTACATCAGGCATAACGTCTTTTCCATCAACAATTACTGGCGTATTACTTCTGTTTCTAAGAGCAGTGTGCAGCACAGCACGTCCTTCGGTAGCATTTATCGCCTCACCATCAAACATTTTTTGAATAGCATCTCCAAGGTTACACTCCTCAGCAAGTTCATTCAAATACACCATCGTGCGGCCATTGATATTGTTTTTAGAATAATCTAAAAGTATATCCTGAAACTTTAAGGAGAATTTCGTGAAACGTTTTGCATCTTCAGAAAAAAAATCTTTGATGGTAGCTTTAGAAATGGTTTTGTGGTGGTTTTTTAGTTTTTTGAATGACTTGGTCTGATCAAATTTTACGGATGTTAACATAAATTATTTTCTTTGGTAATATTTTAAAATTAAAGTAAAAACTTTTGGAATTTATGGGGTGTACCCATAAATACATTAAAGTCTACATCGGCTTTGATTCCTGGCACCTTACCTGTAGCGGAATGCTGCCAAAGTATAAGATTTTTACAATCGAAATTATTAAGATTTTCGGAAGAATAGTCTGAAATCCAAATGGGATATTCATCGAGCTTTCCTTTTATATATTCTCTAAAAATGGGTTTATTGGTATAAATTATTGGTTTTACACCTAAATATTTTTCTACTGTTTCTAGCCAAATCTTTACATTGTTACTTAGTGCTTTTCTTTCTGCCCTCGTTTTCCCATTTTTTTCAAAGTCCAAAACAGGCACAAAATCACCTTTCTCGTGTTTGGCATTAATAATAAAATTGAGTGCTTGTAATTTAGGGTCGGTGTAGGTGGTGTAAAAATGATATGCTCCTCTAACAAAACCAGCATTTTTTGCAGAAGCCCAATTGGTCTCAAAATTGGCATCTACCAAGTCTGTTCCTTCTGTGGCTTTGATAATTATAAATTTGATGAGATTGTTTTCTACTCTGTCATCATTGATTTTTTTCCAATCTATTAGACCATTGTGCCTTGAAATATCTATTCCATGAATCTGGTATTTAACAGGAATTTCAACACCATACTCCTTGTCAAACTCCCAGCCTTGGCCATCACTCACAAAGTTTGGATACATAACAATCAAACCAATGATTGTACATATATACCAATATCGCCAAGTATGTTTAAAGGTTTTTAACATGTATAGAAAGGCTCGTTTCAAAACAAAGTTACAAAAAGAATATGTAATTGAACATAAAAAAAGCCAGCAAGCTGGCTTTTTTTTACATATAATTTAAGTCATTATTGGGCTTCAGCTTTATAAGCTTCAGCTTATCTAATATTTTAATTATCGGATAAGTCGGGTCAAATTCGTGCCATTTCACCCCAAAATTGGCTCTACCGCCAAACTTATGGTGATTGTTGTGATAGGATTCTCCCATCATCAATACATCCACTGGCAAAAGGTTTTTAGCAGTATCGTCTACCTCGTAATTCCTGTAACCATATTTGTGAGCAAACCAGTTGATGATTACTCCGTGAACTGGTCCCATCAAAAAATGAATAGGTAATAACAAAAACACCCAATAGCTCTCGGCAAAGTAGAAATAGAATAAAGTATATGCTACACCCCAACCAATTCTTGAAACCCAAGTATCTGCTAGTTTTTCCATAAACTCCCAATGAGGAACATTCTTTTTAAATTTCGCCTCTATCGTATCTACCTTGTGAACAATTTCTTGATAATAGTTTTTTGTTTTCCACATCATATCAAACAAGTTTTTCGAAAAACTTGGAGAGTGTGGATCCTGCTCAGTATCTGCAAATGCATGGTGAAGCCTGTGCATAACTCCATAAGCATAAGGACTTAAGAAAGAAGAGCCTTGGAAAATAAATGTCAACCAATAGAAGAGTTTTTCCATTCGTGGACTCATCGTGAACATTTTATGTGCCGCATACCTATGCAAGAAAAAGGTTTGGGCAAAAAGAGATAGGTACCAATGAGAAATAAAGAAAATTAAAATAGCCATCAACAATTATATTAAATTAAAACACAAAAATACTTCTACTCAAATAAGCTAAAAAATGACAAAAGTCACATCAAATTAAGAATTGGCAACTTTAAATTCCGATGTAGTATGAAATTCAATCTCGGGGTTATTTTCCTTGTTCATTCTTAAAATCCAGTCTGTTTCTGCCAAGAAAACTGGGTTATCATCTTTATCCAAAGCTATATAGTTGGATTTCAAACGCATAAATTCATTCAACTTCTCATTGTCGTCACTCGTAATCCAACAGGCCTTTGAATAAGGCTTACCCTCAAAACGACAAGATGCACCATATTCGTGCAATAATCTGTGTTGAATAACTTCAAACTGAAGCTCGCCCACAGTTCCGATGATTTTCCTATTACCCGGCTGCATAGTAAACAACTGTGCAACGCCTTCTTCTGCCAATTGGGAAACGCCTTTCTCCAACTGCTTAGATTTCATCGGATCGGTATTGATTACCTCTCTGAACAACTCTGGGGAGAAGCTAGGAATACCAGTAAAATACAACGCTTCACCTTCTGTAAGCGTATCCCCTATCTTAAAGTTCCCGGTATCGTAAAGTCCGACGACGTCGCCAGGAAATCCCTCGTCCACAACGTTCTTTGAGTCTGCCATAAACATGTAAGGATTTGAAAATCTCATATCTTTACCCAATCTCACGTGTTTATAAAATTTCCCACGCTCAAATTTTCCAGAGCAAATCCTCAAAAAAGCAATCCTGTCTCTGTGCCTCGGATCAATATTGGCATGTATTTTAAACACAAAACCCGTGAATTTGTTTTCAGTTGGCTCCACCAATCTTAGGTTGGTATTTCTTGAAATAGGCTCTGGGCTTATTTTGCAGAATGAATCTAGAAGCTCCTTTATCCCAAAACTATTAACAGCACTCCCAAAAAACACGGGAGCAATTCTTCCCGCCAAATAGTCTGCTTCATTGAAATCATCATAAATGGTTTCTATCATTTCCACATCCTCTCTAAGCTGAGCAGCGTCTTTTTGACCAACACTTGCATCAAGTTCAGGTGAATCGAGTGCTATTTCTTTTACTTCATCTTCAAGTTTGGTCTTGTTTATTTTGAAGTAATTCATTTGATTTTCCAGCAAATGATACACTCCTTTAAAATCAGAGCCCATGTTTACGGGCCAAGTGATTGGTCGTACCTTTATAGAAAGTTTTTGTTCCAATTCATCCAAAAGATCGAATGGGTCTTTGCCTTCACGGTCCATTTTGTTTACAAAAACGATTACAGGCGTATCTCTCATTCGGCAAACTTCCATCAATCTTTCGGTTTGTTCCTCAACACCTTTTACACAGTCAATCACCAAAATGACGCTATCCACGGCCGTTAGTGTCCGGTAAGTATCTTCGGCAAAATCCTTGTGACCGGGAGTATCCAAAATATTGATTTTACGACCGCCATATTCAAAGGTCATCACCGATGTAGCCACCGAGATACCTCTTTGTTTTTCGATTTCCATGAAATCGGAAGTTGCAGTTTTCTTGATTTTATTAGATTTTACAGCACCGGCCGTCTGTATGGCTCCACCAAACAACAAAAGTTTCTCTGTGAGCGTGGTTTTTCCGGCATCGGGGTGAGAAATTATAGCGAAAGTCCTCCTCTTTTTTAACTCTGAAATAAATGACACTTATTATCTATTTTGTAAATTCTCTGCAATTTACGAAGATAATATTTTGAAAAAACACAATTTAAGTAATTTAGTCCGCCAAAGGAAATTTAACAATTTCGAAAGGCTCTAAGTAAATTATTATTAAATGGATATTTTTGTAGCCCATTTGGCCTATCAAATAACCATAATTCTGAATTTGCTTGCGATGCTGAAAGGTCTTTTCGCCAGTTTTATAATCCAGTATATAAACTTTGTCCGCCACAAAAACAATCCTATCAGGCCGTTGCACATTTTGACCTTTCGACAATATCTCTATCTCGTTTTTCACCAACGCTTTTTCTGAGAAAAGCTGGGATACTTCGTCATTTTCTATTACTTGGAGAATTTTATGTTCCAATAAAGCATGGTGCATTTCATCCAAATAACCCTCTGCCGAAAGCTTTTGAAGTGCTGTTTCAATATCACTTTTGGTTTTTATCAATTCAAAAGCAGCATGAATCAAATTACCCAAAGTTATCTTTTGCTCTCTTTCCAAAGATCTGAAGTTTGATTCCGTCTTAAGTTTTAGAGGAAATTCCTTCTCAAATATTTTATTAAAATCAACATTATAAACATCTTCGATATTTTCCGAATCAGTCTTTTGAATTTTTAGGCTAGTTTGACCAAAACCATATTGAAGTTGACCAATATTTAAAAGCCCTTTCTGAAGTAAAAAATCCTGAAACATACTTCCTAAGCCATCCACTGACATTCCTTTTGCCCCAACTTTGAAATGACACCAAATGTACAACCGCTCCACAGGTCTTGTCAGAGCCACATAGAGCATATTGAGATTTTCTATAAAAATAAGTTCTTCGTGAGTTTCTAAAATATCTCGTCCAAAAGTTATGTTTTTCTTTAGACTTACTTTTAAAGGAGTAGCCTGAAGAGTTTTTTCCCCAGAAGCCAACTCACTGTAATTCAGCATACTAATATCTACCCACAATTCCGATCCGACTCTCGGGCTGGTGTTCCAATTGAGATACGGCAAGATAACAATGGGGTATTCCAAGCCTTTGGATTTGTGAATACTTGTGACAGTGATGGCATTTTCCGACTTATTATTTATGGAGAACTTCTCCTTTTTTAATTCCCAATGTGCTAACAAGTCAACCAAATTCTTGCTTTTTTTATGATAAAATTGAAGCAAAACATCTAGAAAAGTAAAGATGTAATTAACTGAACTGCTGTTACTTAAAAGCTCAAATTTCTCGATCAAGTACTCCGTTGCGGAGTAAAAATCTTTTTCAAAAACTTTGGCTATATCAATTCCTAAGGTCGACAAAAAATCATCCAGTGGTAATTTGCAGAGTTCCTTCAAGTCAAGGTTTTGCAAAGCTTGTGGTTGTAATAATTTAAAAAACTGAAGAAATTCAAACCTCGAAAATACGGCATCAGGCTGCTGAATAAACTTTAAAGTAGATACTAGGAAACTCACCTCTAAGTTTTTCCATATTTTGAGCGAATCCACAGAATTAATCTCAAAACCGTTCTTTTGAAGAAAATCAGCTATCTCAAAACCTTCCGAATTACGCCTACACAATATGGCAATATCGCCAGGTTTAAAACCATCATCCAATATTTGATTTACCTGAGAAAGCACTTTTTCTAAAATAGACGATGTTTGCTTTTCTATAAACTCCACACTTACATAACCGCCTTCTTTGGCAATTGGAGGAACATTTTGAAAATAATCTGAAAAAACACTTTCCACCAGCGGAAACTCTGAAGAATTACATTGAACAACCGTGTCAAAAAACGAATTATTAAAGTTGATGATTTCGGTTTTGCTCCTATAATTAACGTTTAGACTTTCAACTGAGCCTGAAAAAGTCACGTTTTCCAACTGAAAAGCCTGATTTTCTCCACTTTCAATATTGGCCAATAATCCAGAAACATTCTTTTGAATAAGATCAATCATCAGTTGAATATTCCCACCACGCCATTTATATATGGCTTGCTTGGGATCACCCACAATCAAGTTTGCCTTGTTTTTAGAAATGGCGTTATCAATCAAAGGTAAAAGATTAAAAAACTGCATGTTAGAAGTATCTTGAAACTCATCTATCAACAAATGGTCGTATTTTTCACCTATACGCTCGTAAATAAACGGCACTGGCTCTTTCACCACTATATCCAGAATTTTCTTATTAAATTCTGACAGAAACACCTCATTCCTGTCTGATTTTATGATGTCCATTTCCTCTTTTATCATGGCCAAAAGAGGAATTTTAAGTAAGTTTTTATTTACTTCGTTAAGTATATAGTATTTATCCGTCTTTAGTTCTAATATTTTTTTCGCAACATCAACCAGCTCGCTTTTTATGCCATCTATAATGCCACCGTTTGGTGAAGCTTTACCATACCATTTTCCATTTTCAAAAGCATCAATATGTCTTGATTTGGGATAGGGCGTATCTGAGAAAAACAAATCTTCCGGTGTAGAGGCCAATTTTTCATAAAAACCAAAAACACCAGATTTTTTGTAGGAAAAATCCTCTTCCGTCAGACCACTCCTAAAAATCAAATCCAAGCCGCTTTGTGCAGATTCCTTAATTCTAATGAGAACACTTTTCTGAAAAGCTATGATTTGCCCTTTAATTTTCTTGATATCGGCCAAGCTCAAATCCAGATTTTTCTCAATCAAATAAGAACCTTCATTTTCAAATATATTGGTTCCAAACTGTTTGATTTCATCAATCAAAGTATTCCAGCTTTTGTCTTCTTCTATTTTATTCAAAGCAAAATCCAAAAGCAATTGACTCAAATCATGATTTTTCCCTATTTTTTCAAGCAGATTATCCACTGCTTCGCTCAAAATCTGGGACTGATCCAGATTGATTTCGTAGTTAAAAGGCAAATCTAAATCAAATGTAAATGAGCTAACTATTTGATTTACAAAGCTATCGATAGTCTTAACAGCAAAATCGTTGTACTCATGGAGAATCTCATAATAAATAGCCACCGCCCTACTCTTTAAAGTTTCAGCTGAAACTGTGGGAAGTTCTTCAGCTATTATTCTAAAAATCAAAGAATCGGAAACTTCATTTTCTGATATTTCTTTCAATGCCTTCAAAATTCGCACTTTCATCTCGTTAGCGGCATCGTTGGTAAACGTTATGGCCAAGATTCGCTGAAAATATCTCGGATCTTCTTCATTCAAAACCAATTTCAAATACTCCTTGGTCAGCGTAAAAGTTTTGCCTGAACCAGCAGAAGAACCATAAATTTTGAATAGTGACATAAATGCGTTTTTAGAGAAAGAATCAAAGGTACAAAATAAACCAAAAATGGAGTTTAATTCTGAATTTGAACCAAAACAAAATGAAAATACTAGGAAGAAAATCATGTCAGACAAGCTAATTCTTAAGCTATTCAAACCTTTTTAGTTATTTTGAATCTATATTTGTGACTAAAAAATTCATCCGTAATATGAAATATTTATACTTGGTACTCACGCTCATTTCAGTATCAACTTTTGCACAAAAAGTCCAAAATGTAAGAATAAACTTAAAAGATCAAAACACCAAAGCTCCAATTTCAGGTGCTACAGTTTTTATAAAAAATACGCAATTGGCTGGTATTGCAGATGAAAAAGGCCATGCAATAATAGAAAACGTTCCACTTGGTCGTCATGAAATAGAAATAACCTCAGTGGGTTTTACAAAACTGATATTAAAGGAGTTGATACTTGAAAATGCAAAAGAAATCATATTGGACTTGGAAATGCAAGCGAGCAGCAAAACGCTTGAGCAAGTGGTTATTACTGCTGCCACTCCCAATATGTCCAACGCTATTACGAGTATAAATACCATTACTTTTGAGCAAATCATGCGATTCCCAGTTACTTTTTTTGACCCTGCTAGGTTGGTGTTTTCGTTTGCTGGAGTTGCCAATACCAACGACCAAGCCAACGGAATGGCTATTAGGGGCAATACGCCAGAAAGTATGCAATGGAAACTCGAGGGCGTAGAAATTGTAAATCCCAACCATTTGAGCAATGCGGGTACGTTCTCAGACCAACCAACTCAGACAGGGGGCGGAACAAACATTTTATCTGCCCAAATGCTCGGACACATGAATTTTCTAACTGGAGCTTTCCCTTCCGAATATGGCAATACACTGGCAGGAGTGATGGACATGACCTACAGAGTGGGCAATAATAAGAAGTTTCAACATACAGCTCAAATCGGACTTATCGGCGTGGATTTATCCTCTGAAGGGCCACTAAATAAGGCCAAGGGAAGTAGCTATTTGTTTAACTATAGATATTCTTTCACAGGTTTATTGGGCTTGATGGGTATTGATTTTGGCGGAGAAAGTATCAAATTTCAAGATTTGGCATTCAATTTCAACTTTCCAACTCGACGTATGGGTACATTTATGATTTTTGGTATGGGCGGCAACTCCTCCAATGAATATGTTCCCAACTCAGATGAAAAGTTCTGGGAGTCTGAGAAAGACTTTAACAACATAGATTTCTACAGCAGAATGGGCGTAGTTGGCCTTAAACACAATATCAAATTTTCAGAAAAATGGAACCTCAAAACTGTATTGGCCAATTCCGGACTAGAAAACCTAAGAGACGCATACAAAACGGACCCGGCTTTTAACATCAGTTATACCTATCAAGCAAGGAATATTGTGGGTTTCTCCAGCATCGTAAGTGGTAATTTGAACAAACTATTTGCTCTAAAAACAGGAGTTAATATTAATCATTATTTCAATGAGTTTAATTTCCAAAACAGTGGCGATTCGTTCTACAGTTTTGATGGATTAATGGTGCAGCCTTTTGTACGGATTACGAACAACGAAAGGAGAAGATTCAGTTACAATGTAGGTTTGGTTTTGCCACATTACACTTTGAGCGAGAAAACATATTTAGAACCTAGGTTAGGCTTGGCTTATGCCCTAACTAGCAAATTTGAATTAAAGGCATCTTATGGTCTACATAGCTATGAATCTTCTAATCAAAATGCCTTTGCATTGCCTTACAGACCTGTTAGAGCACATCATTTCAACTTAGGATATCAATATCAACTATCTGAGAATCAAGAACTTTATGGAGAAGTTTTTTATCAGAATTTATTCAATACGCCAGTTTCAAATAACCAATATTTGTCGGTTTTGAATGGTTATGAAAACACGGTGGTAGAACTTTCGACGGATGCTAGCAACCTCAACAATCAAGGCAGAAACTATGGTATAGAACTGAACTACAGAAAATATTTGAGTAAAGGTCTTTTTGCATTGATAAATACCACCATTTACAAAGCCGAATTCCTGGCCTTTGACAAGAAGTATTACCAAACTAGATTTAGTGGAAACCACATTGTGAACTTGACCATTGGAAAAGAGTGGACAAAATCTCCAGGGAAATTCATAGGTCTTAATACAAGAATTGCTTGGTTGGGCGGATTTAGAAATTATGAAATTCTTGAAGCAGCATCTATTGTATCTAAAAGTACTATCTACAATTATGCAAAACCACTGATAGAAAAAAATCCGGACTATTTCAGACCGGATTTGAGGGTATATTTCAAAAAATCGAAAGATAAATTCTCTAGAACAATATCAATAGATATCCAGAATTTTACTGGACAGAAAAATCTAGCTTACCAATACTATGATGCATTTTTGGAGAAAATTACACCTAAATATCAATTGGGCATGATTCCGATGCTGAATTACAGAATCGAATTTTAAAAAATGGAGAGAGCTTATTGTTTCTCTCCATTCATAACCATATCCTGTACTTTCAAGATTACTTTTGATATTTTCCCAGCAGTATCTCTAATAAATTCAGCAGAACCATCATAGCCAACCACACTAAAAACATCCTTTTTAGCAGTAGGCTTAAGAACTGCTGAGCCTTGATCTGTTTCGCCAAAAAGTTCTCCCTCCTTAAGTGAAACCGTCATTGAAGGCACCGCACTGTCTGCTGCAAATTTGTATTTGCCCAAATATTCAGACTTAGCATCGCCTTCTTTTGCACCTTTCAACTCTGTACCTTGAACTTTTACGATTAACGAAATTACTTGACCATTCGAATCTCGATTAAACATCAAAACTGCATTGTTGTTCGGCTCAGTAAATTCATCTTTGTTTTTTGAAGAAAAAATTTCGCCCTTTCCTACACCCTCAGCTTCTGCCAAAAGCGTTGCACCTTCCATGCTGACAATTATTTTTTCAAAAGGTGCCCCTTCAAACTTATAGCTTCCAACATAGTCTGTTAAGTTGGCAGTTTGAGCAGTAATAAATAATGGAAGAGTTAAAATAAACACAAATACAAACAGTTTTTTCATCTTTTTGAAGTATTAAAATTTAAGGTTTTTAGATAATTTATCCAAAATTAGATTTTTGGTTTATTTAAATGTCTATTTCTGTAGAAAAATTTATAAAAAGCATAATTTTGTATGTAAATCAATTAATTTTAAGAATGCCAAAGGTTGTAGAACACTTAGCCAAAGTAAATGACAAACCAGTATTTTCTATTGAAATAATTCCTCCTGCCAAAGGTGGAAAAATAGATGAATTGCTCAACGACATATCACCTATGATGGAAATAAAACCCCCATTTATAGATGTTACCTACCATAGAGAAGAGTATATTTCGGTAAAATCTGAAGATGGCTCCACAAAAGAAATAAAAACTCGGAAAAGACCCGGGACTGTAGGAATTTGCTCAGCCATTATGCACAAATTCGATGTTGATGCAGTTCCTCACGTTCTTTGTGGCGGATTTACTAAAGATGACACTGAGGATTTGTTGATTGACTTAAACTATTTGGGTATTGAAAACGTGATGGCCCTTCGAGGTGATCATGCAAAGCCTTTCAGTACTTTTAAGCCCAAAACTGACGGCCATGCTTTTGCCGCTGAATTAATTACCCAAATAAAAGACATGAATCATGGAAAATATCTCCATGAAGATTCGGAATATCTATCAAAGAGCAATTTTTGTATCGGAGCTGCTGCTTATCCCGAAAAACACTTTGAGGCCGAATCCCACGAGATAGATTTTAACCATTTAAGGGCAAAGGTGGATGCAGGTGCCGAATATCTGGTTACGCAGATGTTTTTTGACAATCAAAAGTATTTTGATTTTGTAAACAAATGCCGTGAAAATAATATTCATATACCAATTATTCCAGGTTTAAAAATCCTTTCAACCAAAAAGCAATTGGATATTCTTCCAAAATTGTTCTACTTGGAAATGCCTTCGGAGTTTGATAAAGCGGTTAGGCAGGCTAAAGACGATAAAGATGCGAGAAAAATTGGTATAGAATGGTGCATCACTCAATGCAGAGAATTGATAAAATTTGGAGTTCCTGCCCTACATTTCTACACGATGAGTAAGTCTACTACTACGATGGCTGTTGCGAAAGAAATATTTTAAAAAAATACAAAACTTAAAAACAAAAAAAAGGAGTCACATGACTCCTTTTTTTATGGATATATGCCAAATACTATTTGATATCTTCAAATTCTACCTCAAGGTTGTTTCCATCTTTGATTGAAACCAACTCCAAAGCAAAATTAAGCTCTTGACCAGCCAAAGGATGATTAGCATCCATCAATACATAGTCTTCCCCTATTTCTCTGATAACCACAGGAATAGCTTGTTGTCCATCGTGCATATTTAAAGTTCCACCAAGCTCCAAAGGCACATCACCTGGAATACCAGCTTTGTCAAACTTGAAGATCATTTCCTCATTTGCAGGTCCATAAGCCTCTTCAACTCCAATATGAATGTCTTTTTTCTCTCCGATGGCCATCCCCATTACACCGTCATCAAATCCTTTGATCACCATTCCACTTCCAACTTCAAACTCCAACGGCTCTCTTCCTTCCGATGAATCAAATATAGTTCCGTCATTTAAAGTCCCTTTATAATGAAGTGAAACGATATCCCCTACTTTTACCATTTTTATATTTATTTACTTGTTAATATGCTCTTGCAAAAATCACTCTTCTTTCTGAGGGTTTGCCAGTTAAAACACAAACGCCATTCTCCTCCTTACTGTTGAGTGGAATACACCTAATCGTTGCTTTAGTCAATTCTTTGATTTTCTCCTCTGTTTCAGATGTTCCGTCCCAATGAGCCATAAGGAATCCACCCTCTTCAATTTTGGCAGTAAATTCGTCCCAAGTATTTACTTCGAAAGTATTTTCAGTTCTAAAATCAAATGCCTTTTTATAAATATTTTCCTGAATATCGTTTAGTAAATTCTCAAGATATTGGGCTATGCCATCAATCGATACCGTTTCTTTTGATAGATTATCTCTTCTTGCTACTTCTACTGTACCACTTTCTAAGTCTCTCATGCCTACTGCTACTCTTACTGGTACACCTTTGAGTTCATATTCGGCAAATTTCCAACCTGGTCTAGTTTTGTCATCTTTGTCAAATTTCACAGAAATACCTTTGGCTTTCAATTCTTTCAAGATTGGATCTATTTTCTCAGAAATCTGCTCCAATTGCTCATCACCTTTGAAAATAGGAACGACAACGACCTGAATAGGAGCCAATTTAGGAGGTAACACCAAGCCCAAATCATCAGAGTGAGCCATTATTAAAGCTCCCATCAAACGGGTACTTACGCCCCAAGAAGTTCCCCAAACATACTCCAAAGCACCAGATTTATCCTGAAATTTTACGTCAAAAGCCTTTGCAAAATTTTGACCAAGAAAATGTGAGGTACCAGCTTGAAGTGCCTTTCCATCCTGCATCATGGCTTCTATACAAAGTGTATCCTCTGCCCCAGCAAAACGCTCATTCGCTGTTTTTTGACCTTTAACAACCGGCAATGCCATCCATTCTTCCGCAAATGTGGCATAAACGTCTAGCATTCTGGAAGTTTCTTCCTCCGCCTCAACTTTAGTAGCATGTGCAGTATGGCCTTCTTGCCATAAAAACTCAGCTGTTCTTAAAAATATACGCGTACGCATTTCCCAACGTACCACATTTGCCCATTGGTTAATTAATAAAGGAAGATCTCTGTAGGACTGTATCCAACTTTTATAGGTATTCCAAATAACTGTTTCCGAAGTAGGCCTAACAATCAATTCTTCTTCCAGTTTTGCATCGGGGTCGACTATTACACCATTGCCATTGGGGTCGTTTATCAACCTATAATGCGTAACCACCGCACATTCTTTCGCGAAACCTTCCACATGCGAAGCTTCTTTAGATAAGAAAGACTTAGGAATAAATAAGGGAAAATAGGCATTGCTATGGCCAGTTTCTTTAAACATATCATCAAGTGCCCTTTGCATTTTTTCCCAAATAGAAAACCCATAGGGTTTGATAACCATACACCCTCTTACTGCCGAGTTTTCGGCCAAATCAGCTTTTTTTACGAGTTCGTTGTACCACTCTGAGTAATTCTCACTACGTTTCGGAAGTCCTTTAGACATTTTTCTATAATAATTTTAATATAAGAAGTAAAAATTGCATTTTACTTATAAAATCTTTTGTTAATTATTTTGTTAACAACAGCCATTAAGGTTGCAAAGATAAGTTTTAATATTATTTTTGTAATGAAATATTTCACTTAGAATGTTTAAGAAAATATTTAAGTCTAAAACACAACCTTTTGATGCTTTTTAGCGTCTAAGAATATAAGATTAGGGACACCTTTTTATCTAAAAAAATTATGAAACTTAAAAGTTCAGTTTTGTTATTGGGAGCAAGCATTTTTATTGCTTCTTGTACTAACAAGTCTATTCCCACAAATGGAGAAAGTGATGACATGTATGCTTCATCAGCAGACGCTGCTCAAGCTCCAATAGTTGCTACCGCCAATACACCATTCAACAAAAACAATGGTGTAAATACCCAGCAATTGCCTTATGAAGACGAGTACGATAGGTTAGACAATGGAGACGTACTTGAAAGCACTGATGAATATTATTCCGAAGATTATATCACAACACGTGATTATAAAAGAAAGTTAAGTTCAAAACCAGGATATTCAGACGGTTATTCAGATGGATATAGCCAAGGCTGGACGGACTATTCTTGGAGTCAACCAATAGCAATGGGCTGGAATTCACCTTTTAACAGATTTGGTTTTAATTCATTCTCTCCGTTCAATTCGGGCATTTATATGTCTTATGGATTTGGTGGTGGCTGGGGCATGAATTCATGGAACAGATTCTCTCCTTGGGGTTATAATTCATGGAACAACCCATGGATGATGGACTCTTGGGCATATAGCCCTTGGGGATTCAACTCATGGGGTTACAACAGTTTCTATTCTCCTTGGGGATATAATAGCTTTTACAGCCCTTATGACTATTATGGCGGCGGTTACTACAATAACTACAGACCATACTATAACAATCAATCAGTTGTTGCTCAAAATGCATATAGAAATGGTAGCAGAACATTTGGTGCTAGAGAAGCTGGCAGAAATTCTTCTAACTACAATGATAGATTTGTTAACACCAACAAGCCATCAGCTAATGTCTCTAGCGGTAGATCCTCAAGCTCCGTTAGAAACGCTAACGCTCCGACTAATGGAGAAAGAGTTTTAGCTGATAGAAAAAATGGAACTTGGGTAGGTAATAGCTCTTCAAACAATGCTAATAATAGCAGCACTAGAACAACTTACTCAAACTCTAGATCAAGCAATAGCTCGACAGATTCTTACAATCCGAGTACAAGAAGGCCTGCGAGTTATGACTCTTACAACAGATCATCAAACTCAGGATCGAGTAATTATAGCTCAAGAAGTGCAAGCACAAACAATGCTGCTCAAGGCAATACTTACACGCGTCCATCTGCAAGCAGATCATCGGGCAACACTTACAGCTCACCTAGCTATGATAGAGGATCGTCAACCTATTCTAGTCCGAGTAGAAGTTCTAGCTCGAGTTCAAGTAGTTCTAGTTCGAGTAGTTCAGGATCTAGCTCAAGAGGAAGCAGTGGTGGATCTAGTTCAGGTGGATCATCTAGAGGACCAAGATAATTTTTAATACAAATTCAAATTTTATACCCCGCTAATAAACCAATTGTTGTTGGCGGGGATTTTTTTATCCTTTTTTAATTAAAACAATATGAAAAAGTTAATTTTTGGAGCAATAGCATTCACTTTAGGCATATCTTCTTCTTTTGCACAATTATCGCTTAATGGTCATTTTTATGGAGAAGAAGCTCTTAAGTTCTATTCTTATGGCAACTACGGCTCAGCAAGGTCACAAGGAATGGGCGGGGCATTTACAGCTTTAGGCGGTGACCTGAGCAGTTCATATATAAATCCAGCGGGTCTGGGATTTTATAATAAATCAGAATTTACCATAAGTCCGATTTTTACGACTACAAATACCACTTCGAATTACATTGATAATTCGACAAAATTAAGTGCTTCCAATATGAACATTGGTCAAATTGGAGTGGTTTTTAGCAATAGAGGTGTTGGAACCCGCAAAAAGAGAACGGCTTGGAGTATCTCATACAATACGCTGGCGAATTTCAACAACGACTATTCTTATAGTGGTTCTAACAAACGAAGCTCCATCTCTGATTACTTTGCCGAAAGAGCTACGCAAAGAGGTATAAGCTCAGAAAATCTAAACGAAGAATTTAATACAACGACAAGATTGGCAAGCAATACCACCGCATTGGCGTATCAAGCTTATTTGATTGACCCAATTCAAGGAGGTGGTTATTTAGCTTCAGAACTTTCAACTCCAGTTGATCAAAAAGGCAATGTTTCAGAAGCAGGTAACTTAGGTCAAATAAATGTGGGTTATGGAATCAATTACGATGACAAAACCTATATTGGAGCCTCATTAGGAATCCAGAATTTAAACTATAGTCAATTAACTGACTTGACTGAAAAATTCCCTAATGGTGTTATTTTCAATGGTTTTACATTCGGAGATGAACTTCTTGTTAAAGGAACTGGCTTGAACTTGACTGTCGGTGCTATTATGAAATTAAGCGACAACATAAGGGTTGGAGCAAATATTACTAGCCCAACTTCTATGCGGGTTAATGAAACATATACTTCTTATGTAGCTTACGACCAAAAACCAAATACTTTTGAATCTGACGAGCAAGAGTTATTTACTGTTCCTAATGATTTTAAATATCGAATTTCTTCCCCTTTAAAAGCTAACTTGGGTACTTCAATTTTTTTACCCAAAAAACTAGGTGTAGTAAGTATAGAAGCAGAGTATGTTGGCTATAACATGATGAATATCAAAGACAAAGAAGATAACAGATGGTCCACTGACCAAAAAAGAGGTATTCAAAGCGAGTTTAAAGACGTGATTAATTTTAAGGCTGGCGGCGAATTAAGATTTGGAGTGGCGAGAGTTAGAGCCGGACTAAATTATTTGGGTGATCCTAGAAAAAATAGTAATGCTTATAACACGAGTTCGTCTTTAATTGGAACACTTGGTGCAGGCGTAAGAAACAACAGATTCTTTGCAGATATATCTTATTCAAGAACTTCAAGAGACTTTGCATTTACGCCTTATAACCTTAGCAATGAAACCGACTATGAATCAGCCACATTGAAGCAAACCAAAGGAACGGTAGGAATCAGTTTCGGAACGTTTTTCTGATATGTAAAAAATAACATTAAAAAAGGCGATTTTGTAAATTCAAAATCGCCTTTTTGTCTATAATATTTACCATTTCTTCTCGAAATCTCCTCGAGAAAAATATTTCTCTATAAAACAATACATCAATATAAAGAAGTACCTACTTCCCATCTCTCTGATTTTCAGTTTCGATTCTCCATATTTTCTATTTGTCCATGAATTAGGAACAACCGCAAAATTAAAGCCCCTAATGATTGCCTTCAGTGGAAGTTCAATCGTAAGATTAAAATGTGGTGACAAAAAAGGCTTTAAACCTTCTATTGTATGCCTTTTATAGAGTTTAAACGCATTAGTAGTATCGTTGTATTTAATATTCATTACCATTCTTATAATGGCATTCGCAACTCTGTTTATTACTTTTTTCACGGCAGGATAATCGATGGTTTTACCACCTTTCATAAACCGACTACCGAAAACACAGTCATAGTCACCTGCTAACATGGTGTCGTAGAACTTCACAAGATCGTGTGGTGAGTCTGATAAATCTGCCATCATAACAGCCACACAGTCACCAGAGAAACGCTCCAGTCCAAATCTTACCGCATAGCCAAAACCATTCGGTCCTGCATTGGTAACATAATTTAGCGAAGGATATTTTAATTTCAGAGCCTCCAAAACCTCAAGTGTATTATCCTTCGAATTGTCATTCACCACTAAAATCTCGTAGGCTAACTGTTTTTGAGAAAGAACAGATACCAATTCTTCAATGGTTTCACCAATAGACTCTGCTTCATTGTAAGCAGGAATAACAATACTTAGCTTCACTTATGTTTGGGTTAATTGAAAAAAAACAATTATTTCAGTTTTACTTGCTGAGAAAAAATCTGTTCGAGAATATCGTTCAGGTTGTATTTATAATTCCATTCAGGGTAGTGATTTTTGAACTTAGATACATCGGATATATACCAAATGTGATCCCCAATTCTATTATCTTCTGCATAACTATAATTCATTTTATTACCAGTTATGGATTCACAAATCTCGATTGCCTCTGTCATAGAACAATTTGAATGTCTACCACCACCTGCGTTATAAACCTCTCCATGCCTAGGGTTCATATAAAAATGGTAGAACATATTTACAAGGTCATAGGAATGTATATTGTCTCTTACTTGCTTACCTTTATATCCAAAAACCGTATAGTGATTACCAGTAACGGCACATTTCATCAAATAAGAGAGAAATCCGTGTAGTTGTGTACCCGAGTGATTTGGACCTGTTAAACATCCTCCTCTAAACACGGCCACATTCATACCAAAGTACTTACCATATTCCTGAGCCAACACATCAGCGGCTACCTTGGAAGCCCCAAAAAGTGAATGCTTGGAATTGTCAATGCTCATGTTTTCATCTATTCCGTGCTCAAAATAAGCATGATCTTCAGAAATCTCCCATCGCTTATCTTGTTCAATTAAAGGCAAATAATTTGGCGTATCCCCGTAAACCTTATTAGTAGATGTAAAAATAAAAACCGCTTTCGGACAAAATAAGCGTGTAAGTTCCAGCATATGGAGTGTCCCGTTTGCATTTATAGTAAAGTCTGTCAACGGTTCTTTGGCAGCCCAATCATGACTTGGCTGTGCAGCAGTATGAATTATCAGCTTTAGGTCAGCACCATATTGCTCAAAAACAACTTTTAAAGCTTCATAATTTCTGATATCAATAGAATAATGCTTGTAATTTTGAATAGTTTCTTCCAATTCATTCTTACTTCTTTCAGTAGAAGCATCTTTCCCAAAAAAATAGGCTCTTTGATCGTTATCTATTCCAATAACCAAATCCATTTTATCAGAAAAAAACCTTACAGATTCGCTTCCAATTAATCCAGCAGAACCGGTAACTATAGCTATATTCATAATTTACTTTAAAATATTTTCTAATTGCTTTTCATTTGTATTTATCCATTGATGGATATCAGAGAATATCTGCGATGCAGTTTTTTGGGGACTCCAACCGATTTCACGTTCAATTTTAGAATTATCTGTAATATAAATTCTTAAATCAGCAGGTCTGTTATCTATTTCGGAACCTATTGGGATTTTGTTTCCTGAAATTTCCTCACAAATGCTGGTCATTTCTAAAAGTGATACACTGGATCCTTTACCTCCTCCGGCATTAAAAACTTTTCCAGTGAATTTTGAAATATTATGGATTTGAATATCAATCAAGTCTACTAAATCGTCAACATGTAGGATATCCCTAACTTGTTTTCCAAGGCCACCGTAACCTATATATTTCAATGATTGCTTCCAATAGTGTTTTGCCATCCAAAGTGTAACTACCCCTTGATCGGTTTTGCCCATTTGTCTCGGACCAGCAATTACGCCAAACCTAGTAATAGCTGCTTCGAGGTTATAAAAAGAAGAATATTCTTGAATAAAAAGTTCTGAAGACAATTTGGTAGTCCCATAAAATGACCGAGCACCAAAAAGTGTAAAATCCTCTGATATACCTTCGCTAGATATGCCTTTTTCTTTTTGATTATCTAAAAATGAGAATCTCGTTTCTTCTTCAATAAACGCTGCTTCTTCAATATTGGCTATGGGATATACTCTACTTGTGGAAAGAAATATAAGCTTGGCCTTGTGTTTCAAACATAAATTAAAACAGTTTATTGAGCCATAAAGATTATTATTTATAACGTAGCTTGGGTCAGAATTTAGACCTGACATTACGGATGGTTCGGCTGAGGCCTCTATCAAAACATCAAAACCTGATAATGCACTTAAATCCTCAGAATTTCTAATGTCGCCATGTACAAACTCAATTCCTTTTTCTTTAAAATCTATCAGGTTTAACTCAGAACCCCTTCTTTTTAAATTATCAAATGCTATGATTTTGTAACTTGGGTATTTCTCTTTGAGTTTAATACAAAGTGTAGAACCAATAAACCCAGCACCTCCCGTAACTACAATTATCATTTAATTAAATTTGCGATATATAAAATCAACCAGTTATTTAAAAATTTGTGCGGATGCTTCTAAAATAGGACGCAAATTTATCAATACTCCCTCATAAAACAAATAAAATGGATGAGGGAAATCCATTCTCTTCATCAAAATACATGGCTTTGAATAAAATTTTGGTTAATTAACCTTATCTTTTGAATAGAAATAGTAAACAGATTCTAAATGCGATACATACATTTGGTCATTAGTATTAACTAATAAATCAAGTTTAAAAACAGAATTACGCTTTTTGAGATATTCTTTTACTTGTTCAAACTCAAATTTAGTATAAAAAACATTCTTGTTTTTCTCTGTCTTGTAGGGATTTAAAACGCTTAAAAAACTACTTCCATCCTCACCATGAAATATGAGGAAGTACTTAGTTGATTTATTGGTATGCTTTAGATTAGCAAGATTCAATACAATCTCATGAAAATTATCCAAATTAAAAGCTTCCTCCAAAATCGGTCTTGAGACCGTATCTTCCTTAAATCTAGCCCCTTCTGTTAACAAATTAACTTTTGACTTCGTCATATTTCCGTTATTAACAAAGTCGTTATCTAATAACAGCCATTTTCCACAAATCTTTATTGCATTATCCTCTAGTCTGAAAATAGAAATCTTAACATCTAAATTTCGCAAATATTCCTTTGGCAATAAGAAATCAAAACCAACGGTTTGGGCTTTAGCTACCTGAAAAAAACTGAGGTGAGAATTTAATGCTGGAATTAGGAAATAAGATTTATTCCCTTTGGATTCAATAACAATTCCCAATTTCAGGCTTTTGGCTTGAAAAACTCCACTATAAATACCCTTTATTCTAATATAAGGATTCTCCTTTATTGCTAAACCTTCAATTTTCTTTATTTCAAATCCAAATCCATCTGAAACCATACGTATTTCCCTATTGGTCGGATCAAAAACTTGAGAAACTACACTTTCTTTGATTTTATTTAAATCAAAATATCCCTTTTCCACTAAATTTTCAATCCTATGATTTGAAACCAAAGGAATATTATAAATGGTTTTTCTAGCTTTGTATAAATCTAATGTATTTCCCAAATACATCATTTCATCATTCCGAGTTAATACTTCATCATATTTGAGTGTTTCTATCCAAGTTCTGTAATTTTTTATTTGGTAGGCAAAACCTACCAAGATAATAGATGAAAAAAATAAGGAAACTTTTGTAAAACTATTTTCGAGTTTCCAGGGCCTCAAAAACTCCTTAAAAAAAAGTAGATAAAGCAGGACAAAAATCATAATACTGTTTATCAAATAAGCCCCTCTTTGCAAAAATTCAGTACCATATTCGTTTCTTTTTATGGATATTATCAAAAAAGTTAACAAATAGAAAACAATCATTAAAGTTAGGCTTAATTCCTTTTTATATACTTTTCTAAAAATCACAAAATATACGATTAGGGCAAGAGCCACAATACCAAGAACCATGTTTGTTTTCAAAGAGCCAAAACCGCCAATTCCACCAATATAAATTGGATAAACTTTAAATAAATAAGGAATTATTTCTAACTTCAGTACACTTTTACCGCTTTCATAATCGTGAAAATAAATATAAGAAATCAACAGTGAAAATAAGGTCCAGATTAACAACCTCTTGAATTCTTTTTGGAAAGCCAAACCTATAAAAACTATGGGCATTAACAATATTCCGTTCCCATTGGAAAATACACCAAAGAACAAAAACAAAAGCGGCAAAAAAATAAATTTCTTACTTATGGCTGTGTAAATAGTTGCAACCGTAAAAAATATCATTGGAAAATGACTAAGAGATTCCATAGCCAAATAATAAATTTCGGCATAGGCAAAACTTAGCATCAAAATTGGAATAGGCAGAAAAAAATAGAACCGTTTAACACTAAACTCTGACTCTAGGTACAAGAAGACCATAGAGAAAACATAAAAAACGAGACCTATAATTCTAAAAACGGCAAGATCAATCTTTCCAAAAAAATAAAAATACGTAAGGTTAATTATTCTTAGCGTAGCTATGCGGTGTTCATTATGTTGCGAGAATACCAAGCCTATTCTTTCCCAAAAACCATTAAGTGCAAAAAACTTATTATTGAAGTCAAAGAAGGCCTCGTAGTCGTCAGCTATAGGAAAGTTCTGAAAATTAAGCGAGACATCATAACAATATGCTGCCAAAAAAATCAGAAAAATAAATACTGAAAGTATATTTAATATCCTCATCAACAATAATTTTAAAGATTCAGGACACTAAAACCTTGAAGTGAAAAAATTCCAATGTAATGAAATATGTGTAAGGCAACACCAAAAAATTACCAAAGTAAGCCTTATTTCACTTAAGTGTTCTAAAGTGAGCATCCAAAATCCACATAATTGTGTTGGCATCTGTATCACCTTCAATAACAATATCTGCTTGTTTGTATATGTCTATTCGAGACTCGTAAGTTTTCAACAAAGTATCAATGAGTGAATCGCTTTCTAAGCTAAACATTGGTCTGTTGTTTTTCTTAGAGTTTCGCATTCTTTCTTCTAATTTGTAGGGCTTTACGTCTAGAAACACGCTTATTCCACCTCCTTTTATGATGGCCATGTTATTGTTAAAGCAAGGTGTACCTCCGCCTGTAGCCACTACTAATTTAGTGTCTGGTTCGATTTTTTTGAGTTGATCTGTTTCCAGTTTTCTGAAATACTCCTCACCTTCTAAATTAAAAATCTCATTAATTTTCTTTCCTTCGGAGATTTCAATTTTTTTATCTAAATCAATAAAATCATAATTTAATTCTTTTGCTAATTGTCTTCCAAGGGTACTTTTTCCTGAGGATGGCATCCCCAACATAAAAATATTTGTCGTCATTCTTAAAACTTAGTACTAATTATCAATTCATTTACTTGATCGGCGGTAGGAATATTGTTATAACTCCATTTCTTTACCACAACGCCGTCATTTAATAATACAAAAACTGGATTATTTCTTGCCATGGTTTTCAAGACTTTTTCATCGCAAGTATAATAATCAAAAGATATTCCTTTTTCTTTCTTCAAACCTAAATATTCCTCCGTCGGTATTGAGGTGATTATCATTGGTTTAATTTTCCTTCTGGCTAATTTATTCGCCAATTTGTTTATTGGGACAAAGTCTAAATCCTCAAGTCCCTCTTTCTTTTTCAAAACAATAAAAAACACTTTTCCTTCAAAAGTTTGCTGTGTAAAATCATTCCCCGAACTATCAGCAATACTATAATCCGTAATTTTTGCTTTCAATAGGTCTTCATTCAAAACAACCGATGAAACATATTTGTATCTATTGGTATCTGCCAAATATTCTTTACTGTCAATCTCCTTATTCTCTTTTTTATCAAGAAAAACATACTTCAAATCGGGTTTTATGTCTGGTCTCTCCATTTGTTTAGGAATACTTTTACCAGTTGCATAAGGCAAAAAATCAAGAATAGGCAGATATCTGATAGCATAAACTCCAATACCTATAGAAATAATAGTCGCAATCAGAACCATTGGAGTACCAAATTCAGATTTTCCAAATTTGTTACGATGAGAAAAGATAATCAAAATGAAAACCATACTGATGATATCTTTTGTAAAAGAATCCCAAGGTTTTAATTTCAGAAAGTCACCAAAACAACCGCAGTCTGTCACTTTGTTAAAATATGCCGAATAGAAAGTCAAAAAGGTAAAAAAGACCATGAGCCCTAGTACCATCCAGGAGGTCAATTTCATTCGAAAGCTAAAAAGCAAAGCAACTCCCAATACCAATTCTAAGCAACAAAAAACCAAAGACAAGCCTAATGCATTGTGTGCCAAACCATTAAAAAAAGAAGCAAACATGGGTAGATCTCCACCAAAAACTTCAAAATACTCTTGAAGCTTCAAACCTGTCCCATAGGGATCTACTACTTTTACAAAACCAGAAAATATAAATTCTAAGCCAACAAGAATTCTTGATAAATTTGCTAATAACTTCATTTTTACTGCTGAATTTGTTGTAATTGTACGTATTTTAACTTGATAAGGCAAAATACTGAATAATTTATTATGTCTTGATAGCCAGCCTTAATACCTTCCGAAATTATGGTTTTCCCATTATTATCTTCAATTTGCTTTATCCTAAGCAATTTCATTAGTATAATATCTGTCATGGAACTGACCCGCATTTCTCTCCAAGCTTCACCATAATCATGATTTTTGTTAAATAGGAGTTCTCTAACTTCAGAAATTTGCACATTATAAGCAAGTTGCAAATCGCTTAAATCATCACTGGTATTGTCTTCTGATATAAGTATCAGAGCCATCACACAATAATTGATGATTCCAATAAACTCAGGTATTTGCCCCTCCTCCACTCTCGAGAAACCATTCTCTTGAATGGTACGGATTCTTTGGGCTTTAATAAAAATTTGGTCTGTAATAGACGGCAATCTCAAAATTTTCCAAGAAGTACCATAGTCAGAATTCTTCTTCGAGAAAATCTCAAAACAGTTACTTATTATTTCTGAATATTCAATTTCTGTGTTAGACATTGATATTTTCCAATATTTTTAGTTTTTTTTGCAAACTATGAAAAACACGATAAATGTAGGAGGCGAATTACTGGGTTTTCAAAAACCAATAATCATGGGAATAATGAATATTACCCCTGATTCCTTCCACAAAGATAGTAGATTTAATCCTTTTGATGAAGATTTTTTGAAAAAAGCTAATGAAATGATTGAGAATGGAGCTTCAATTATTGATATTGGCGGATACTCCACCAGACCTGGAGCAAAAAATATTTCTGAAAATGAAGAAATTGACCGCGTTTTACCGGCCATAGAATCGCTTTTGAAAAATTTCAAAAATCTCACCATTTCTATAGATACCTTCAGGAAAAATGTAGCCGAAAATGCAGTGCAAGCTGGAGCAAAAATTGTCAATGATATTTCTGGTGGAGACCTAGACAGTCATATGTTTCCTTATATTATCAAGACCAATCTACCCTACATCTTAATGCATACAAGAGGAACTCCAGAAAATATGCAAAATCAAACAACCTACAAAGATTTACACACAGATATCCTATTTGAATGCTATTCTAAAGCAAATTATTTAAGAAAAAATGGCGTTAAGGATATAATAATTGACCCTGGCTTTGGGTTTGCCAAAGACCTCATTCAGAACTATGATCTTTTGAAGAATCTTTCCATTTTTCAAAATGAAAATTACCCCATACTTGTCGGACTTTCGAGAAAATCAATGGTATACAAATATCTACAAATTGACGTAAATGAATCGTTAGAAGCCACTGCACAACTCCATATTTATGCCTTAGCAGCCGGTGCCTCAATTATTCGGGTGCATGACCCAAAATCGGCAAAAAACACAATAGAGTTATATGAAATGTTAAAAAAGTCATAAATTAAAAACCGTAAAATAATTTTCTAGAGAATATTTTTGGTCGTAAATTGAAAATACTCGAATCATTATTATATTTACGATAATTAAATCTTAACGTACATAAATATTTGAATCATGAGAAACATCTTCCTTTTATTTTCATTGATATTTTCAGGATTTGCAGTCTTTGCTCAACCCTTAGTGGCTCCGACACTGACAGATTTCCCTTCCTCAATCACCACGAGCTCGTTTCTCATCGGAATTACCGATACAAATCCCACTGAAATTGCATTGGAAGTAGAAATTGAAGGCGGTGGCATGACAAGACTAACCATTCTTGCTCCAGGCACATACCAACAACACAGCGTGGTTGGTCTTCTTCCAAAGACTTTTTATAGAGTAAGAGCTAGAGCATTGAATTGTGCAACCTCTGTAGCATGCGGAGATATCGGACCATGGTCACTACCATTTTACATCACCACCAAAGTAGCTGCACCTGTTGCCCCAATTGTAAAATTAGACAACAACTGTGCTCGATTTGTTTCGATATCTTGGGAAATACCAGCAAGAGCAGAAGATATTACAAATTTTGTAATTCATAGGGCTTTCGACGGTGTAACTTTTCATAACATTGGGACACTTCCTGGATACCAAAGGAATCTTTTCGATTTAGGAATTGCACCAGGCGTTCCAGCAACGTATATCGTTTTTGCTGAAAACAGCACCGGTATTACTTCTTCTAACAGAATAACTGTACCTGTAAAAGCTTTTGTAGCCCCTTTGCCTCCGATAAATGTAAAGTCAAGTACTGTTAACAAAACAGATACGCAGTTGAATATTACATGGGAAAACCCTCCTCAAGATTTTGATTGTGGAACCAATATCAGAAGTTCATATTATGTTATGATTAAAAGAGAAGGAGATGCCGATTATAAACTTTATGAAATCATCTATCCAACGGCAAGCGGAATCATTATTAAAGGCCTAAAGCCAAATGAAAGAGTAGAATATGATATCTTTTCTTTAAGTGATAAAGGAATATTTTCTGAACACAGAAGAGGTGTTGACAATACTTTCGGCCCTGCGAGCAAACCAACCAATCTTATCGGTGTAGCATTTAAGGATGCTGTGAATAACTCTTCAATAGGTTTGAGTTGGGATCATGCACCACAAGATGAAGATTATTTTATAATAGAAGCAAGCAAAGATGGCATCAACTTTAATGTTTTAGGAAAAATAAAAGATGGTAACAATACTTTCAAACACGAGCCTATCGAAGAAGGTGTTGATTATATCTATAGAGTTAAAGCTGGCAATTATAGATACGGAGAGTCTGATTATGTAATAACTCAACCTATAAAATTTGCATATTCAGCTAAACCTAATGCACCTTATGGCCTCAAAGCCGTGGCTTCTGGAAGTAAAGTTGACCTTAAATGGTATGACGATTCCAACAAAGAAGAAAATTATATAATCGAAAGGTCTGTAGATAACAAAACCTCCTTTGTAGAATTAAAAAAACTTGACAGAAACGCTACCTCATATACAGACAATACTGTAACCAGTGGTAAAACATATTTCTATCAAGTAAAAGCCGCCAACACCTTAGGTAGTTCTTCAGCTTCAAATATTGTTGAAGTGAAAATAACCGCTGGTACTGGAGTTTTATCTAACTCAGAAGTAAGTATTTTCCCAAATCCAACATTAAATTTCATTACAGTTAATCTTCCGACTGATTTAAGTTTCGAAACACTTAATATTTCTATCTTAGACCAAAGCAACTTGGAGGTTTATAACAAAAACTATAATAGTAAAGTTGTGAAAATTAATTTAGAAGAACTTAAAAGTGGCGTTTATACATTGTTGATCAAAACTGAAAGTGAATCATCATCAAGAAAAATAGTTAAATATTAAAATTTAGATTTGAATATTTTAGAGAGTGACCCAAGGTCACTCTCTTTTTTTTGTTTTATATTTTCAGGCGTTGAAAAGGACTTTTAAATATCAAAAAAGACACATTTTTTTTAAAATATTACTATTTTTGCATAATTTTACTCTATTACAAAATGCAATTCCTTAATTAATAAAGAAAATGAAAAAATTTCTAATTCTTTTTACGTGTTTTTTAGCTTATCTAAACTCCTTCGGACAACTTCCACCAGCACCACCTTCCGCCTTAGCTGGTTCTCAAGTAGCTTTGACGAATTCAATAAACTTGACTTGGACTGCACCTATTGGGGCATTCGATGGTTACAAGGTCTACTTTTCTAGTCCAAGTGATCCGTTGGATTCAGCGAAAATTGCTTCATCAGCTACTAGTTTAAATATTTCAGGTTTGATATTAAATCAAATTTATACTGTTTACATGAAGAGCTATAAATTGAAGGCTCCCTCAGATACTTTACGATCTATAGCAACTTCAAGTGTAAATATCTTGGTAATTGGGTTGGTGGCTCCAAGCCCTTCTGTAGATCTCAATTTAGTTACACACAATACTATTGGCTTAAGAATAGACGATACCAACCCATATGAATCAGGCTTCGACATTGAGCTAAATGAAAATGGCAATACAACCATTTTGACTGAAAATGCTGGTACATCCATATATAGACCACTTACTGGCCTAAAAGCGAAAACGAGTTATTCGATCAGAGTACGTGCAAAGGGTAATTCAACTCCTGGTCCATGGTCAAGCCTAATATTTGTTTCTACAAAAATTGGGTTTCCACCTGCTCCAGTACTTACTTCAGATTTAAATTGTCCTACTTTGATTCATTTAAAATGGACGATACCATCTAATTCAGAGGATATACAAGAATATATCCTAAAAAAATCATACGACAACTCAACGTTCTTTGATTTGGATAAACCTGCACTTGCAGCGACTGATTATTATGACCAAACTGCAACCCCTGGACAAACTCAATACTATGCGTTATTTACTAGAAACTCAACAGGCTCAACGCCTTCAAATAGTGTTGCAGTAACAGCACAAGCTTACGTAAATCCAAATCCACCTACTAATCCAATATCTGACCAATCTAATAAATCAAATAGTCATCTCACAATCAGATGGACAAATGGATCGGAAGACTTAAATTGCAGAACCAACATAAGAACCAATACCTACGTTTTGATAAAGATAAATAATGTGGGTAATTATGTGGAGTATGCAAATCTTCCTGCTTTTGCAAGTTCAGTGAAAATCTCGAATTTAAAGCCAAAAGATATCGTTGACGTTACTATTTTTTCAGTAAGCGACAAAGGTAAATTTTCAACCTCTGTATTTATAAGAGATACCACTGCTGGACCTCCATATCCACCAAGCAATCCTATTGCGGTTTTGTATTACGATGCTTTAGGCAATCCTGCTTTTGACATAAGCTGGAAAGACAACTCAAAAGATGAAGACTATTTCATCGTTGAAAGAAGTATTGATAATAAAAATTTCGTTGAATTGGGAAAAATAAAAATGGACATTGTTTCATTTAAAGATTTGACACCCGAAGAAGCCACTATATATTACTACAGAGTTAAAGCCGGTAGCAACACCGAAGGAGAATCTGCCTATTCGCCAGTGATTGGACCATTCATTATCAATCCAAGTAAAGCTCCAAATGCAGCTTATGGACTTAAAGCAAAAGTAAACTCAGGTAAAGTAAATTTAACTTGGTATGATGACTCGAAAAGAGAAGAGAATTACATCGTTGAAAAATCATTGGATGCCGGTGTAAGTTATAACTTGGTAGCAACACTGGGAAAAAATGTAACTAATTATACGGACGAAAACGTTTCAGCAGGCAAAACTTACCTCTACAGAGTTATTGCAAAAAATGCAATTGGTTCGTCTCCAAATTCAAATATTGCGAGCGTAACAATGACCGGTGTTGGTGCAGTTCCTAGTTTAGTAAGTCTTAGTATATTCCCTAACCCAGCGTTTGAGGTTATCAGTATAAAGGCAGAGGAACTAAAATTTGAGTCAACTTACACACTCAAAGTATTTGATAGAAACAACAGACTGGCACTTAATAAATCAATTAAGTTGAATAGCAACGAAACTTTGGAGATACCGATTAATAACCTTGGTCAAGGCCTCTACAATGTGGTATTGAGCAATGGAGAAACCAGTATTACAAAAAAAATATTCAAATATTAATAAATAAATTTTTCGTATTATGTCTTCTTTTCTTTCAGAAACTATTGAATAATAGTACAATACAAAGAAGACATTTTAAGATTTCAATAATTTAGAATAAGTGTAATTAAACTTCGATTAAATGGTAATCGAAGTTTTTTTTTTGTTAAAAAATTATTATGTTTGCATAACAAATTTTTTTTATAACCTAAACTTAACAATGCATGAGAAAGAATTTACTTCTTGCCCTTGTGCTATTTTGCTCATCAATTGCGGCATTTGCCCAGGGTAAAATAAGCGGAAAGGTAACTTCAGCAGACGACGGATCAGGTATCCCTGGGGTGACTGTTCAAATCAAAGGTACCTCAAAAGGTACACAAACTGACCTAAATGGTGGCTATGAAATCGAGGCAGCCGCCGGTCAAACGCTCGTTTACAGCTTTGTAGGTATGTTGTCACAGGAAGTGGCGATAGGCACAAAGTCTATTATCAATGTTGTTCTTGCTAGCGATGCAAAAGCTCTATCAGAAGTGGTAGTAACAGCTCAAGGTATCGTAAGAGAGAAAAAAGCAATCGGTTATGCAGTTACTACGGTAGCCAGTGACCTAATCAACAATCGTCCTGAGGCTGACGTTAGCCGTATCCTTCAAGGAAAAGCTCCAGGAGTAAACATCACTTCTACGGGAGGTATGTCGGGTTCAGGAACTAACATTACTATCAGAGGTTATTCTTCTGCAACTGGTTCAAACCAGCCTTTGTTCGTTGTTGACGGTGTTCCTTTTAACTCAGGAACTAACTCACAAGCAGGATTTACTACTGGAGGTCAAACCACTTCTAGCCGTATGTTGGACATTGACCCTAACAACATCGAAAGTGTTTCGGTATTGAAAGGTCTTTCTGCAACTGTATTGTATGGTGACCAAGGACGTAACGGTGTTATTTTGATTACTACCAAATCTGGTGGTGGCAAAAGAAAAAATGCTGAAGTAAGCTTGAACCAATCGTATTTCCAAAATACCATTGCTTCCTTACCAGACTATCAAAACAATTATGGTGGTGGATTCCAACAATTAACTCCTCCATCGTGGTTCTTCTCAAACTGGGGTGCGAATTTTGCTGATCAACCTACTACAAAACATCCTATTGGTTTGTCAGGTGTTGCGAAAATCAGAAATGCCTTCCCTGAGTATGCAGTAGATCCTACAAAACCATGGGGTAATGGTGCTGCTGACGTTTTGAACAACGTTGTGGATATTCCAAACATCGCTCAGGACAATATAGGAAAGTCATTCTTCAGAAAAGGTAACGTATTCAATACTTCTGTAGCTATCTCAGGTTCTTCTGACAAGTCTGGTTACAATGCAAGTGTGGGTTATCAAAATGAAGAAGGTTTTACACCAGGTAACACTTTGAAAAAATTAAACTTAGCATTAGGTTTGAATTCTCAAATTACCAAGAAACTTTCTGTACGTTCTTCATTTACTTATGCCAATACAGACATGGCTTCTCCTCCTTTAAACGCTGGATATGGTTCTGGTCCAGATGGTGGTATTCAGTCTATTTTTGCTAACGTAATGTACACGCCTCGTAATGTGGACTTAGCTGGATGGCCTTATGAAAACCCTGTAGATAGAAGCTCAGTTTATTACAGAGGCGGTAATGATATCACTAACCCACTTTGGTTAGCAAAATACCATACTGATAAAAGTTTTGTAGATAGATTCTTTACTTCTAGTTCATTGAACTATGATTTCAATAATGATTTCTCAATGACTTATCGTTTAGGTTTTGACACTTATACTGAGACGCAAGAGAGACAGTATAACAAAGGAGCAACCGGTGGAAACGTAAACATCATTAACGGATTTTACCAAAGTGTTGCTATCAAAAATTCAATTTGGAACCATGATTTAATCTTGAATTACAACAAACAATTGACAGACAAAATAAACTTGACTGCTTTGCTTGGTGCTAATAATAGATTTGACCAATACAGCCAATTTGGTATGGCTAGTACTGGCCAATTAACATTTGGTTTGTTCAACCACTCTAACTTTACTGCTACTTCAAACAGATCTCTTGATGGAGGTGGATTGAACTACATAGAGCAAGAAAGAAGAATTGGCGTTTACTCAAACGTGGTATTGGATTACAGTGACTACTTATTCTTGAACCTATCAGCAAGAAACGACTGGACTTCAACTGTAGAATCAGAAAATAGAAGAATTTTATATCCAGGTGCCAGTGTTTCTTTTGTTCCTACTTCAGCATTTGATATGAGTTCTAAAATATTGAATGACTTGAAAATAAGAGCAAGTTATGGTACTTCAGCGGGTTTCCCATCGCCTTATAACACAAGAAATACACTTGCACAAAATGCAAGAGGATGGTCAAATGCATCAGGTGCACTTACTTCTACTCAATCTATTTCAAATGCTTTGGGTAATCCAAACTTGAAACCTGAATTGCACAAAGAATTGGAATTTGGAGTTGAATCGGTAATGTTCAGCAATAGATTGAAATTTGACGTATCAGTTTATGAGAAAAACACGCAAGATTTGATTACCAATGCACCTATTGACCCATCAACAGGTTATACTTCTACATTTATCAACATTGGTAAAATCAGAACAAGAGGAGCTGAAATTGCTGCCACTGTAACGCCTGTTAAAACCGCTTCAGGTCTTACTTGGGATATAACAGCTAACTACGGAAAGTATGCTACTACAGTGATGGAACTTGGTGGTGGATTAGAGCAAGTAGTAATCGCTGGATTTACCAATTTGGGTAACTTTGCGATACCTGGTGAGCCTTTTAACTTAATTAAAGGTTTAGGTATTGCTAGAAATGCAAACGGCGAGAAAATTGTGTTGCCAAACGGTCAATACAAAGCTACTGCTGACCTTGCTACTTTGGGTGATCCAAACCCTGCTTTTACATCTTCATTGATCAACAACTTGAGCTACAAAGGTTTTAACCTTTCATTCATGTTTGAGTATCGTCACAAAGGTGTTATATTATCTAATACAGTTAAAGGTGTATTGGCTAGAGGTCTTTCTAAAGATACTGACCAATTGGATAGAGATTTAACTTTGATTCTTCCTGGTGTTCAAGAAGATGGTAGCAAAAATACAGTTCAAGTAACTGCTGCAAACTACTTCTTTGATAACTACTTCTTTACTGACGAAGCAGTAACTTTTGACGGCAGTACAGCTAGATTAAGAGAAGCTTCTTTGAGCTATTCAATACCTACTAAAGTTATTGGAAAGACTCCATTCAAAAAAGCGTCAATCACCTTTACAGGATCAAACCTTTGGTTCAGAGCATTGAACATGCCTAAATATGTAAACTTTGACACAGATGTATTGAGCTTAGGAGTTGGTAACGGACTTGGATTTGACTATTTGACTGGACCAAGTGCTAGAAGATTAGGTGGTACTTTGAGCTTAACATTCTAATTATTTTAAAGAAGATTAATGATGAAAAGAAAAATAAATACTTTACTATTGGCACTTGGAGTGTTTTTAGTAAGTTCTTGCGAATTGGATTATCTTGAGAACCCCAATGCCGTAACAGAAAGCAGCACAGATGCAGACTTTCTATTGAACAATATACAGTTGAACTTTAGAAATATTTTTAGAGGTGTGAGCGATAGCGGTCAAAGATTGACCAGAATGATTAACCAGGGAGCAAACACTTATGAAACTGCTTATACACCTACCAGCTATGATGGTTTGTGGAGTAACAGTTATGCAGGAATCTTGGCTGACATCAAAGTTTTGAAAAAAATTGCAGCTGAGAAGAATTTCAAGAGACATGCAGGTATTGCAAAAACGCTTGAAGCATTCACTTTAATGACTTTGGTAGATGCATTTGGTAGTGTTCCTTATTCTGAGGCACTAGACGCAAGTAATTTCAATCCTAAGGCTGATGATGGTGCTGCTGTTTATGCAGCTGCTTTAGAATTGTTGAAGTCTGCTAAGACTGACTTTTCTGGAACTGCTACAGGTACACCTAATGATTATTACTATGCCAATAATTACACCAGATGGACTAAATTGGTGAACACATTGATGTTGAAATACCATTTGAACAGACGTTTGATTGACAAAGCTGGTTCCACAGCTGCTATTGCTGCTCTTATTACTGAGAACAATATGCTAGGCGTTGGTGATGAGTTTACATTCAAATATGGTATTTCAGGAAACGACCCTGATAGCCGTCATCCTGATTTTGCTGGACAAGCACAAGCTGGTGGTGGTGACTACCAGTCAACGTATTTCATGTGGCACCTGACAGAGGCAAAAGGTTTTGATGATCCTCGTGCTAAATATTATTTCTATCGTCAAGTAGGTGCTAACACTACATCACCATCTGAGATGGAATGTATCACGCAGTTTAAGCCTTCTCATTACCCTGAAGATATGGTTTTCTGTTTACCTGGAGAAAGAGGATTCTGGGGTAGAGACCATTTGGACAACGACGGTATTCCACCAGACGGTTTGAAGAGAACGCTTTATGGTGTTTATCCAGCTGGTTATAGATTTGATAACAATACCCCTGCTGCTGCTGGTTCTGCTGATGTGGCAACTAGCGGTGCTGGTATATTGCCTATCTTGTTGCCATCATTTGTAGATTTCATGTTAGCGGAGTCTGCTCTTACATTGGGTACTGCTGGAGATGCTAAAGCTCTTATCGCTTCTGGTATTACAAAAAGCATGAACTTTGTAAGAACTTGGTCTTTGACAACCAACCAAGCCCCTAAAATTACAGCATTTGAATCAACTACTACATTTGATGCCAATAGAACCAAATATTTGGCTGCAATTGCGACTGAATATGATGCAGCTACCACTGCAACAGCTAAAATGAAAGTTTTGGGTAGAGAATATTGGATTTCTCTTTATGGAAATGGTGTTGAGGCTTACAATCTTTACAGAAGAACAGGTCAACCAAGCGGAATGCAGCCAGGTTTACAACCAGCGGTTGGTAACTTCCCTAGATCGTTTATTTATCCTTCTGTATATGTAAACACCAACTCAAATGCGAAGCAAAAAGCCGATTTTAAAGTAAAAGTATTCTGGGATAACAATGCTGACGGCTTTATTAACTAATTCTAAATTGAGAATAAAATGAAAAAAATAAAATTAATATACACAATGATGGTAGCTATTTTCATAGCGACATCATGTACAGATTTTGTTGAGCCTGCAATTCCTTACAATGGTTTTGAGACGGGTACATATCTGAAAACTATCAAAACGCCTGCAGCAATCAACTTCTTTGATTTAGACAATTCTCCATTTAACATTCTTTTAGAGTGTCATGCGGCAGATAAAATCAATAACGTTAAGAATGTTGATGTATATGTGAACCACAGAAGAGGCAATACAGTAACCAAAGAAGTGTTGTTAGGAAATGTAGATGGTTCTACTTTTACAACTACTGCAGACTCTAAATGGCCAAGAAGTACAGTAAACTTTCCTATGGCTACCGTATTGTCTAAGTTAGGTTTTTCAAAAACCAATCTTAGAGGTGGAGACTTCATAGAGTATCGTTTGGTTTTGACTACTTTGGATGGGAAAACATTCTCAAACAATAACATGAGTCCTACCCTAACTGAGCAATATTACACCTCTCCATTTTTCTATAGAGTAGCTGTAGTATGTCCTTCTGCTTTGGCTGGAACTTATGATTATACGACTACCAACATCACTGGATCAGTAGCTGATGGAGCTAATCCTGCTGCTTGTGGAACTGGTGTATCGGGTAAAGTTACACTTACTGCAACTACAACTGCTGGTGAATATACAGTTTCTGATGGTACATTTGGACAATACGCATGTGCTTGGAATGACAATCCAGCTACAGGTTCTATCAGATTTACTGATGCTTGTGGTAAAATTGGAATGAAAGGTACTGACCAATATGGTTTGGCTTACAGCCTTAGCTATATCAGTAATACTGCAACTGAGTTGAAGTTTAAATGGCAAAACAACTTTGGAGATTCAGGTATCACTACCTTGAAAAGATCTTCAGGTTCATGGCCAACTGGTTTGAACTAATATTAATTTAGTTTGATATTAAAAAAGCAAGACTTCGGTCTTGCTTTTTTGTTTTATGGTTAGTCATTTATTTAAAATCCTATTTGACAAATCTAACTATTTTTCAATTCGATGAATCCAACCATTAACTAATTTTGTGTAATTTGAAAAATCGCTCTTCGCGGTTCTCTATGTATTCTGTAATTAAAAGCGTAATTTTGCATTTTTATAATTACCAGAGAAAAACTTCATGTTAACGATTAATAATCTTTCTTTCTACTTCGGCGGTAGAGCCATTTTTGAGGATGCCAACTTACAGATTAAACCCAAAGATAAAATTGGACTCATTGGCTTAAATGGTAAAGGAAAGTCAACTCTGCTAAAAATAATTGTGGGAGAATATCAACCCGACGCTGGAAATATTTCAAAATCTGGAGATTGTACCATCGGGTTTCTAAACCAAGACCTACTCTCCTATCAAACCGACGACAGCATTTTGAATGTCGCCATGCAGGGCTTTGAACGCCAACTAGAACTGCATCATCAAATAGAAGAGGTGCTTCATCAAATGGAAACCGACTACAAAGATGAACTCGTTGAAAAACTGGGTGAATTACAGCATGAGTTTGACATTCTAGATGGATATTCAATCGAATCGAAAGCAGAAGAAATTCTTGAAGGTTTAGGATTTAAAACTTGGGAACTTCACAAACCACTGAGACAGTTTTCGGGAGGATGGAGAATGAGAGTAATGTTGGCAAAACTACTTTTAGCCAAACCTGCAATTTTACTACTCGATGAACCCACCAACCACCTTGACTTACCCTCTATTCAATGGGTGGAGAAATATATTGCCAACTATGAAAATGCGGTTGTGGTGGTTTCGCACGATAGGCAATTTCTTGATAATGTGTGTAATACTACTGTAGAAGTAGCCAACACAAAACTTAACTATTACCCAGGCAACTATTCGTTTTTCGTAGAAGAAAAAGCACTGAGGAACGAGATTCAGAAAGGAGCATACGAAAACCAACAAGCTCAAATTCGTCAAACTGAAAGGTTTATTGAGCGTTTTAAAGCCAAAGCTACAAAAGCACGCCAAGTACAATCAAGAGTGAAAGCCTTGAACAGAATGGATGTAATAGATGATGTTATAGACGATGCGGCCAAAGTTCACTTCAAGTTCAGGTTTGGCACACAACCCGGCCGCCATGTTATGGCTTTGGAAAATATCACCAAAGAATACCCAAACAATCCTATTTTAAAAAACACCACTGCAACCATTGAAAGAGGAGATAAAATCGTTTTGATTGGTGCAAACGGAAAAGGCAAATCTACTTTATTGAGGATTATAGCTGGTACAGAGGAAGCCAAAGGCGAGCGTAAATTGGGACATAATGTAAACTTCTCTTTCTATGCCCAGCATCAATTGGAATCCTTGCATTTAGAAGAAACCTTATTGGAAGAACTTAAATATGCCGACGCTTCCAAGTCAGAAACAGAATTAAGATCCGTGTTGGGTTGCTTTCTTTTTGGGGGAGAAGATGTTTTCAAAAAAATAAAAGTATTATCTGGCGGCGAGAAATCTAGAGTGGCTTTGGCCAAGATATTGATTTCAGAAGCCAACTTTTTGCTACTCGATGAGCCTACCAATCACTTAGACATGCAGTCAGTGAATATATTGGTACAGGCATTGGATCAATATGAAGGCACTTATGTAGTGGTATCCCACGACAGACACTTTATTAGCCGAGTATCCAACAAAGTTTGGTACATAGAAGACCAAGAGATAAAACAATTTCCTGGTGGATATGATGAATTTGTGATATGGATGGAAGATAATGGCAAAACTTTAGACGAACCCATCAAAAAAGCCGTTAAAGAACCAGAGGAAAAAGTTCAAAAAGCACCTGAACCTAAACCTGCAAAAAAGGAAAACAAAAAACTGGAAAGAGAAATAGGCGAGTTGGAAGAAAAAATAATGGCCACCGAGGAAAAAATTGGTTTGACGGAAAATCATCTGGCTGACCCTGAAGTTTTTTCTAATCCGGATTCCCTTAAAAAAGCCAACGCAGAATATGCAAGCCTAAAAAAAGAATTGATTGCTTTTAATGAACTTTGGGAAGAAAAAATGATGCAGCTAGAATCATAAAATGAAAAAAAAGCATTTTCTTTTTCTACTTTTTTTGTGTTTTTCATTTTTAAGGAATGAAGCCAAAGAACTTGAAAACTTATATTCAAGGACTTTGGATCCTTTAAATGATTATCTAAAGTCGATTATTTTGTACTCATATACTCCTTCGGATAATTTCAATGAGCGGTATAACAATCCAGCGGTATTAAACAAAAATAGCCCCAACTCTTTTTTAATCCTTGAATTTGATGATTTAAGAGCAAAATACGCTTCTTTCAGTGCCAAAATAATCCATTGTGACTACGATTGGAAAAAGTCAAATTTGGCAGAGATGGAATATCTAGAAGGCTTTAATGAATTCTACATCAACAATTATGACGTTTCTCAAAACACCAAAACGCCTTATTATCACTATAGTTTTAAATTACCCAAAACCAAAATCAGTGGCAATTATATCCTTCAAGTTTTCGAAAATCAGTCCGAAGGAACTCCTGTTTTTGAAAGAAAATTCTGTATTTTTGACCAATCAGTGGGTGTTAATGGCAGCATAATTCCTGCTCAAGACCCGCAATATTGGCGGACCCACCAACAACTAAATATGAATATTGATCTAAGTAATTATAATATTTCATTTCCACAAAAAGAGCTAAAAATTATCATTCGACAAAATCAGCGTGATCAAAAACTTACTGAAATAAAAAATATCAATTTTGTTAATGCTGGCAGAAATACTTATTCTCTAAAATATTTTGATAGTGAAAATCTCTTTAAAGCTGGAAACGAATTTAGACATGTTGACCTTTCTAGTTCATTTAAAAAAGGTCAGAATATTTCTGAAATTAAACTAGGCACACCAGACGATATCACGCTTGTCACTCAACAAAAAAGGTCAAATAAAAATTATTTGAATGCTTATGACAACGACGGAGGATATTTGGTAACGAACTTAGAAAATGGAGAAATTGACCTCAATTCTGATTATGTGGATTTAAAATTTGTTTTGAACCTTCCTTACCAAGAATCACCGAAAAAACCTGTCTTAACGGGTAAACTTACAGATTGGCAATTTGCAGAAATGGATTTTAATCCGAATACACAACTTTATGAAAGGACAATATTGTTGAAACAAGGAATTTATGACTTTGCTTTTGCCAATAAAAACATGGATTCTGGAAGTATTGATGAGGATATATACGAAGGAAACTTTTCGGATACGGGCAATACCTATGAGATTTTCGTTTATCACAGGCCACCTGGCAAAAGATCAGAACTATTGATTGCGTATCAGATACTAAAAAATAACAAATAAGGGCCGAGCTAATCCCGACCCTTACTAAAATCATTTATTCGGTTGAGGAGTATATCTCAAATAAGGTTTAACCTCTCTTACTCCTTTTGGAAACTTATTGATAGCATCGGCGGTCGAAATTGATGGAACTACAATTGCATCATCTCCGTCTTTCCAATCGGCAGGCGTAGCAACTGAATACTCCGCTGTGAGTTTCAGAGAATCTATTACCCTCAATAATTCTTGGAAATTCCTTCCTGTTGAAGCAGGATACGTCAGCATTAATTTAATTTTTTTATCAGGCCCAATTATAAATACGGAACGTACAGTGGCTTTTTCAGAAGCATTAGGATGAATCATATCATACATTTCCGCAACAGTTTTATCAGGATCAGCAATAATTGGAAAGTTCATTTTTACGCCGTTGATTTCTTCAATGTCTGGTACCCATCTATTGTGCGATTCTAGGCTATCCACCGAAATAGCAATTACCTTAACGCCTTTCTTTTCAAAATCTCCTTTCAACAAAGCTGTTTTACCCAACTCCGTAGTACAAACTGGTGTGAAATCAGCAGGATGTGAAAACAACATACCCCAAGAATCTCCCAACCATTCATGAAAGTTGATGTGTCCTTGTGTAGTCTCTGCCGAAAAATCTGGTGCGATATCGCCTAATCTGAGTGACATATATTTAAGTATTTAATTGTGATAACCTCTGTAATTACAACAAAACTATACGCATAATAATTGCATAAAGACTTATTTTTCAAATAAAAACAGAAACCATTTTAGAATACTGATAAACTCAATTATTTTTGAATAAATAATCAAGATCGATGCTCCAAACAGACACTTTGAAATTTTCCTATCAAAATAAACAAGTATTTAGATTTCCTGATATCCATTGCAAAAGTGAAGAAACCTTGCTGATTCTGGGCAATTCTGGAACGGGAAAAACTACCTTCTTAAATTTGCTTGCTTTGTTATTAAATCCATCAGATGGTGTTCTTAATATCAACAACACCGATACGGCAAGGCTGAATGAAAAATCAAAAACTGACTTTAGAGCAAAAAATGTGGGAATAGTCTTTCAAAAACCCTACTTTGTAAATGCCTTGAATGTTTCTGAAAATCTTGTTTTAGCGAATTATCTAGGAAAATATCCAATGGATAAATTAAAAGCTGAAGACTTAGCCAAAAAACTAGGATTCGACCATCTTATGTCTAAAAAAGTACAAGAGCTTAGTGGAGGTGAACAACAAAGGGTATGTATAGCTAGAGCACTGATGAATAACCCAAAAGTTATTTTGGCTGACGAACCGACCTCTGCACTGGACGATGAAAACTGCCAGAAAGTTGCCGATTTACTTGAAAAACAATCAAAAAGCATTGGTGCGGCATTAATCATCGTAACCCATGACCACCGATTAAAATCAAGATTTTCTAACCAAATAACCTTATAAGATGCTACTAAAAATAGTTTGGAAAAATATTTGGGCAAAAAAACTCAATAGTTTCCTTTGCATATTGTTGATGATGTTTGGCATCAGTATTATTTCGCTTTTAATTAATATTGGAAACCAGCTACAAGATAAATTTTCCAAAAATATTTCGGGCATCGACATGGTAGTAGGTGCAAAAGGCAGTCCGCTACAATTGATTCTTTCTGGTGTTTACCAGATTGATGCCCCTACAGGCAATATTCCTATGTCAGAGCTTCAGTCTCTTCAGATGAATCCACTGGTAAAACAGGTATTGCCTTTATCTATGGGCGATAATTATCAAGGATTTAGAATTGTGGGAACCATCCATCCATATCTCAAACATTTTGAGGCCGATTATGCCGAAGGCGTAGGTTTCAAAACCAATATGGAAGTTGTAATAGGGTCAACAGTAGCAAAAAAGCTCAAATTAAAACTTAATGACAGTTTTGCTTCGTCACATGGATTAGAAAAAGAAGGAGAAGCACATGGTGATAAAAAATACAAAGTTGTGGGTATTTTGAAGTCGAATAATTCGGTAATAGACAATTTGATACTGTGCAATCTGAATAGCATTTGGGAGATTCATGACCACGAAAATGCTGAAATGCATGAAGGTGAAGTACATCAAGAGAAACAGGATATTACTTGTGCGTTGGTTAAGTTTAGGTCGCCGATGGGTCTAATGACCATCCCTCGATTAATCAATCAAAATACACAAATGCAGGCAGCATTGCCAGCTATTGAAATCAATAGACTTTTTGAGCTCATGGGGATTGGTATAGACGCATTCAAAGCCCTTGCAATAGCCATAATGCTTATAAGCGGTATAAGTGTGTTTGTAACGCTCTATAACGCTCTGAAAGAACGTAAATACGAAATGGCTTTGATGCTGTCTATGGGTGGCAAAAGACTTGTTCTTTTCCTCATGCTTATGCTGGAAGGTTTAATATTGAGTATTTCGGGTTTTGTTTTAGGTATTATTTTAAGTAGATTCGGATTGTGGTTGGCCTCCAGAATGCTCGACCAAAACTTTAACTTTGACCTGCAGCAGAATATGCTACAAAAAGAAGAAATATATTTATTGATTGCAGCGTTATTAGTTGGTATTTTTGCAGCATTGATACCCTCTTTGGGCATCTATAAAATTAACATTTCAAAAACATTGGCAAACGACTAAAATGAAAAAAAATCTTACGTTCTTGTTCTTATTGCTCTCAATTCCTGTTTTAGTAATGGCTTTTGCCCCTATAAAAATTACTTGGGAAAACCTGAGAGACGTTACTTTTAAGAAAAAATGGAATGCCACAGAGAATATGTTTGTGTTGGAACCGCAGTTTGGAGCCAAGGTAAATGCCTTAAAAGGCAAAGAAGTAGCCTTAACTGGATACATGATACCTGTAGATGTGGATGCAAATTACTATGTATTATCAGCAAATCCATTTGCTTCGTGCTTTTTCTGTGGTCAAGCCGGTCCTGAATCGGTGGTGTCGGTAAAATTCAAGAAGGTCACAAAAAGGTTTAATACTGATGATAGACTCACTATAACAGGTATTTTTACACTAAACACAGACGACATAAACGAACTAAATTACATTATAGATAAAGCAGAAGTAGAATTATGAAAAACAAAATTGCCCTAACCCTCATCTTTACCATCATTAGTCTAAGTAGCGTATTTTCTCAATATGAAAACAATTGGGCCGTTGGGCTAAAAATTGGAGAACCACTTGGACTGAACATTAGAAAATATTTCTCCTACGGAGACAGAGTTTTCGATGTCAATATTGGTAGTTATGGTTTTTTGTATGGTAGAGAAAGAAACTATGGAAAAGACCAAATCTATAATGAAGCAGGGGTAATGGTTCAAGGAATTTACCAATTCCACAGAAGTCTTGGAAAAAACGAAAGATTACATGCTTATTATGGCTTTGGAGGACAAATAAACTCTAGAAACAGAGCACCTAAATTAGGGGAAAGGGATGCTTTTAGAGTAATCTCATTAGGCCCAGCTGTAAACTCAGGTATAGAATTTAGTATACCAGAGAACGACTTGGCGGTTTTCATTGATGCTGGAGGATATCTAGAAATCGCACCTAAACCTTTCTTTATGGCTCCCAATGTCAACTTGGGTCTAAGAATCAACATCATAAAATAATTTTTTTGGCCTTCCAACCTTTCTGCGTCTTTTTGAGTCCTTTAAAAAACAACCTGTTTTTTATGAATTCACAAATACGTTTAGTAGGTAAAACCAACGTAACACCTAACAATATTATATTCCTCAAAGCAGAAGCCAATTATTCGGAAGTTTACATGACGAATGGCCAGAGGATAATCCTTTCTAAGACGCTTAAACAAATGGAAGTTTTATTTGCTCCATTTGGTTTTTACCGTCCCCACAAATCATTCTTAATCAATTTAAGTCACGTTATTTCTTGTTCTGTTCATACAGACAGGCAAATTGAGCTGACCAATAACTTCAAGGCTGAACTCAGTAGAAGGAAAAAGAATAGTTTTTTGGAAATGCGGAACAACAAAAAAGTCTCTCATTTCTGAGAGACTTAAATATCCAATCTATAATTTATTATCTTTTAGACTTTTCCACAAACGTTTTGTTGGTTGGACCTGTATAAATCTGACGTGGTCTACCTATCGCTTGTTTTTGATCACGAAGTTCTAGCCACTGTGCTATCCAACCTGGTAAACGACCAATTGCAAACATTACTGTAAACATGTTGGTAGGAATTCCTAAGGCCCGATAGATTATACCCGAGTAAAAGTCTACATTCGGATAAAGCTTTCTAGAAACGAAGTATTCATCTTTCAACGCCGCTTCTTCTAATCCTTTGGCAATCTCTAAAACTGGATCGTTAACACCCAAAAGTGACAAAACATCATCGGCAGCCTTTTTGATAATTTTAGCTCTTGGGTCAAAGTTTTTATATACGCGGTGTCCAAATCCAAATAATCTAAATCCTGAGTTCTTATCTTTTGCTTTGTCGATATATTTCTGTACATCTCCACCATCGTTTCTGATTTCTTCCAACATCTCTATAACCTCTTGGTTGGCACCTCCATGCAATGGTCCCCAAAGAGCTGATATACCGGCAGAAATACTTGAATAAATATTGGCTTTTGAAGAACCTACCAATCTTACTGTAGAAGTTGAACAGTTTTGTTCGTGATCGGCATGCAGTATCAACAATTTATTCAATGCTGAAGAGACTTTAGGGTCTACTTTATAATTCTCTACTGGCAAGGCAAACATCATGTGAAGGAAATTAGAACAATAGTCTAATTCGTTCTTAGGATAGTTGATAGGATGCCCCTGCGACTTCTTGTAACACCAAGTGGCCAAGGTAGGGAATTTGGCTAACAGACGAATGATATGAAGCTCTGTGCTGTCTGGTTTCTTGTCGTCAAATGAATCAGGATAAAAACCGGACATTGCACTTGCCAATGCAGACATGATACCCATTGGATGAGCGTTAACTGGGAAACCATCAAAGATTTTCCTCATGTCTTCGTTGACCATGGTGTGTTTTGTAATTTTATTTACAAAATCATCATATTGAGTAGTGGTTGGAAGCTCTCCATAAATCAACAAATATGCTACCTCTAGAAAATCAGCTTTATCGGCTAGGTCTTCTATAGAATATCCTCTGTATCTTAGAATACCTTCTTCTCCGTCAAGGAATGTAATATCACTTTTGGTAGAGCCAGTATTTTTAAAACCTTCATCTATGGTAATATATCCTGTTTTAGCCCTTAAATTAGAGATATCTATCGCTTTTTCGTTTTCAGAACCCTCTATTACAGGAAACTCAAACTCTTGCCCATCTATTATTATTTTTACTGACTCCGCCATAAATTTTATTTAAATTAGTATTAACCCCTATATTATCGTGCTAATTTACTAAAAATAGTACAAATGGCAAAAAAAATAAAAAATAAAACTTTCGATTAAAAATTTCAGCAATTATGAATCATTATTCAACGAAAAAAGCACAGTTTTTTACCTTAAAAGCCTTGTTCTATGATTTTTCTTGCCTAATGACAATTAATTATTATTGGCTTTATGAATAGTTTAACAAAAAAATAACCGAAGAGTAATCTTCGGTTATCTTGGTAAAGTTCAATATTTATTCTTTTCGAATTCTCCTATCTAAAATTTACTTGGCGTATGCCACACTTCTCATTTCTCTGATAACACATACTTTTATCTGACCAGGATACTGCATTTCTTTCTCTATCCTCTGTGATATATTGAAAGACATCATATTGGCTTCATCATCGGTAATGTGTTCTGCATCAACAATTACTCTGAGCTCTCTACCAGCCTGAATCGCATAACATTTTTCAACACCCTTAAATGATAGAGCCAAATCTTCCAAATCTCTCAATCTTCTAGCATAAGACTCCATCATTTCGCGTCTTGCCCCAGGTCTTGAACCTGAAATAGCATCACAAACTTGAATGATAGGAGCGATGATACACGTCATCTCGATTTCATCGTGGTGAGCACCTATGGCGTTGATAACATCTGGATGTTCTTTGTATTTTTTCGCCATTTCCATACCGAGTATAGCGTGCGGTAGATCAGACTCTTCTTGGTTTACTTTACCAATATCATGCAACAACCCAGCTCTTTTGGCCAATTTGACATTTAAGCCCATTTCAGCCGCCATGGTAGCACAAAGTTTAGCAACTTCTCTTGAGTGCTGTAAAAGATTCTGGCCATAAGACGACCTAAATCTCATTCGACCTACCATCTTAATTAACTCAGGGTGTAAGCCATGAATACCCAAATCTATCACCGTCCTCTCTCCTATTTCTATCACTTCGTTATCAATGTCCTTTCGGGTCTTGTTAACAATCTCTTCAATACGAGCTGGATGAATACGTCCATCTTGTACCAAACGGTGCATTGAAAGTCTTGCTACTTCTCTTCTTACTGGGTCAAAGCTAGAAATCACGATAGCTTCCGGGGTATCATCTACTATAATTTCGACGCCAGTAGCAGCCTCCAAAGCACGGATGTTTCTACCTTCCCTACCAATTATTTTTCCTTTGATTTCGTCACTCTCAATATTGAATACAGAAACACAGTTTTCTATGGCCTGCTCAGCAGCTGTCCTTTGAATGGTCTCAATAATAATTTTCTTCGCTTCTTTCGTAGCGGAAAGCTTAGCTTCCTCAATAGACTGTTTTATATAGCTAGAAGCTTTTGTTTCGGCTTCTTGCTTAAGTGCATCCACCAATTGCTGTTTAGCTTGCTCAGCAGTAAGGTTTGCGATTTTCTCAAGCTGAGATAATTGTTGCTGATGCAATTTTTCGGCTTCCTCTCTTTTCTTATTGGCTAACTCTATTTGCTCTTCGAGCTTTGCAGTTTTGTTGGTAAGTTCATTTTGTAGGCGGTTATTTTGTTCAACTTGCTGGGTAGCTTGTTGTTGTTGTTGTCTAATTTTTTGTTCGTTTTGATTTAATGTATTTTTTCTTGCATTAACATCTTCGTCAAACTCTGATTTCAACTTCAAAAAGTGTTCTTTGGCTTCCAACATCTTGTCTTTTTTGATGTTTTCGGCATTGTTTTTGGCATTTCTAATAATTTCTTGAGCCGACTTGTTGGCTTCCTCTTCTTGATTTGCGAGGTTTTTCTTCATCAGGTTCTGCCCGATGAAATAACCAATTGCAAGGCCTACTACGAGTCCTACAATTATAAAAAGATATACTGACATGTTTTAAAATTTAAAATTTTTATAATATCGAAACTTCCGTTTCATGGGTGATATTAAAAAATAAGCAGAATAGAATTATGCGGAATCAATTATCAAACTTAGTTTGAATACTCTCTAACCTCGAGTTTACCTCAACTTTTAACTTCTGATAGCGTTCGTTAACCATTAGAGCATCTACCAATGCCTCAACAGCTAATACAGATACCAGCGTTTGAGAGCTGGCGAAAGCCGAATATTCAGTTCTAAGTGCGGCTAAACGGTCATTTAATATTTCTTTGGCTTCTCTAAAATACCTTTCGTTGGATTCAGGAACCATAAAACGTATTTGTTCTCCATTTAAATCGAAAACAACTGGTGCGTCAAAGGATTCCATTTTTTGAACGAAAATATTATTTAGCCAATTGATTTATACAAAAATCTATTTCTTCTATCAATAAGTCTAACAATTCTTTTAGATTTTGTTGACCCATTGACTCTTTATCTTCAATATCGGATACAATCTTAACAATTTTATTTCTTATTTTAAAGTTTTGAGGGATTAATCTGGTCTCATCATCCAATTTTTCTCTCAATCCTCTAATTTCTTCGCGTAGTTGGCTGTTATTTTTCTTGGTTGCCTTGATTTCAACCTCGAGTTTTTCATTTTGATGATTTAAACCAAGTATTTGATTTTTTTGACTTTTATTTTGAGATTTCAACCGCTCAATTAGCCCATTCACTTCCTCAAACTTGGAAAGCAAAAAAGCATTGTCTTTTTCAAAGTCTTGGTCTAAAGCCATACTTATTTTCTAATTATAGCACCAACTTCATTTTCAAAAGCCCCCATTAGTTTTTGCATAGTTTTATCGATTTGTTGATCGTTCAGTGTTTTTTCTTCGTCTTGCAAAATAAAACTTACCGAGTATGATTTCTGGTCATCTGGGAGTTTTTCGCCCTGATAAACGTCAAACACATTCACGCTTTTCAAAAGCTTTTTCTCTACATTAAAGGCCACTTTCTTAATTTGATCAAACTTTACACTTTTATTCAAAACCAACGATAAGTCTCGTCTGACCTCAGGATATTTGGGTATTTCTACAAATTTGTTTTCCGAAGAATACAGTTTACACAACAAATCCCAATCAAACTCTGCATAATAAGCCACTTGCTTTAAATCTGCTTTGGCTGTAAGACTTGGATTTACCAAACCAAACTTAACCAATACTTTATTTCTTACAATGTGTTCAAGTCCATAAGCAAAAGCTTGATTTGAAGTCTCATTGGTATCTAACTTCTTGATTTTCATCAGAGCCAAAATTTGACTCACTGTTTGAAATAAATTATGGTAACTAACTGCAGAGCTATTTTGCATCCATGACTCTGAAGAAATATTACCCGACATCCAAACACCCAAAACCCTATTTTCCTTAATTTTGGTTTGTCCATCCACTATATTTTTAATGTAGGTTCTACCAAACTCAAAGAATTTCAAGTCCTTGTTTCTTCTGTTAATGTTATAAACCAAAGCATTAAGTCCAGAGAATAACAAAGACTGACGCATCTCTGAAAGCTCTTCGCTCAACGGATTCAATAATTTTACTACAGAATCTGCTTGATTGAGCCAACTGTTATCGGATGGCTTTACAATCGAAAGACTTTGAATTTCATTGAAACCCATAGCCGCCAAAGCATCTGAAAGCTTATTTTTGAGCGTTTCAGGGTCTTTTTCTGGAAATTCGGCGATGAAATCTGAACTAAGGCTGTCTGAAAGTTCAATGTTTTCAAACCCGTAAATCCTCAATATTTCTTCCACCACATCGGCTTCTCGTGTCACATCCACTCTATAGGGTGGCACCGAAACTTTTAATTGCCCTTCTGACTTGGTAATCAACTGGATATCTAATTTTTCAAGAATATTCAAAATCAGTTCTTCCCCTAGTTTTTTACCTAAAAGTCTATCTATGTTTTTGATTTTGAGGTCAATCTCAAAGTTGGAGATAGGTGTCGGATAAATATCAAACATTTTGTCGGTCACCTGCCCCCCAGCCAAATCCAAAATAAGCTTGGTAGCAAATTTTATAGCAAAAGGTGGCATATTGGGATCGGTACCTCTTTCATATCTAAATGAGGCATCTGTTTTAAGTCCATGTTTGGAGGCGGTTTTTCTGATAAAAACCGGATTAAAATATGCTACTTCCAGAAAAATATTCTTTGTAGTAGCTTTTACTCCTGAATTCAAACCTCCAAAAACTCCAGCAATTGCCATAGGACCATCTGCATTACAGATAGCCAAATCTGTACCGTTCAGTTTCCTTGTTGTACCATCTAAAGTGATAAGTTCCGTCCCTGCCTCAGGACATTTTACAATGACTTTTTGGCCTGCGATAGCATCTGCATCAAATATATGCATGGGCTGTCCTAGGTAATGGCAAACGTAATTTGTAATATCTACAATATTGTTGATAGAATTCACGCCAATGGTATTGAGGAACCTTTTCAACCATTCTGGTGATTCTTTTACTTCAACATTATGGATTTCTAGACCACAAAATCTTGGGCAAGCAATGACGTCTTCTACAACTAAATCAATGGTAGCTGCTGAATTGCCCATTGAAAAACCAGAAACCTCTGGCATTTTAACGGACGAATCACTGACTGCTTTTATATCTCTGGCAACTCCTAAGTGAGAAGCGGCGTCGGCTCTGTTGGGTGTCAAGCCAATTTCAATCACATAGTCTGGCTCAAGGTTAAAATACTTAGCAATGGGACTTCCCAAAGGCAAATCTGTATCCAAAACCAAAATGCCAGCATGTGACTGACCAAGACCTATTTCGTCTTCAGCACACAACATACCTTCGGAAATGGCACCCCTAATTTTAGATTTTTTTATGGTAAAAGCTTCGCCAGAAGTAGGATACAAAGTTGCACCAACCAAAGCAACAATTACTTTTTGGCCAACTGCTACATTTGGAGCACCACATACTATCTCTAATAGAGCTTCTCCACCTACATCAACTTTGGTCAAGTTTAGTTTGTCAGCATCAGGATGTTTTTCGCATGAAACCACATGACCCACCACCAAACCTTCTAAGCCTCCTTTTACGGCATCAACTTTTTCAATTGCCTCTACTTCAAGACCCGTATCAGTAAGAATTTCACCTAGTTTCTGTGGATTGTGATCAAAATCTATAAGGGTTTTTAATTGATTATACGAAATCTTCATTTGTTCTAAAAAAAATTTTACAAAGATAATTAAATATAAATAAAGGGTTTTGAAAAGATGAGCTTAAAAACAAAATGAATCTTTATTCAAACAATTTTCTAATCCAGAAACACCTTAATCAAATTTCTACAATCACATGATTTTGCAGTAAAAACAAATGTATCCGTTGGATAAGTTTAAGAATAATTGGGCTTTTTTGGCACAACTTTGGTAAAAGGAATATCAACGTGATTTCCAAATTAAAAAAAATAAAACGAACCAAGAACATGAAAAACGATTGATGAAATCAGTCGTTTTTTTTTCAAAAAAAATATTTCTCAACGGAATAGCCAAATGAAAAATAAACGCCATGCATAAAAGATAATATCAGGGATCAGAAGTATTGATTTTATGGTTAGTTATAGGAATAATCATGTAAAAAGGCAGAATATATCTGCCTTTTTCATTTTAAAAATATCCAATTTTGCACACTATCATTCTGATAATCATATAGCTTCGTCTATCAGATACAAAATTGATTCGTAGTTGACACCAACAGCCTCACTCATGGCCATCTCACAGGTTTTTGTAGAAGAATAATACGCTTCTGCAGAGCATTGTTTGACTTCATTGGCTTCCTCAAAAGTAGCCGAAGCTGTCAGGTCAGGCACCAAGAAACCTCTGTCACCTGCCATTCCACAACAACCGGCACTGATTGGCACATTTACTTTTTCAGCATATGCCTGAGCTATCTCCACAAACTTATCGTTGGTTTTGAGTTTTTGTAAAGAACAAACCGGATGTAGAACAATTTCACTTTTACGATTTACTACTCTTTGGTAGGGCATCACATATTCATGAATGAAATCTATGCTATCCAAGATTTTTAGTTTATGAAACTTGACTTTATTGTCAGGGGTTAAAACCGACGAAATACTTTTCAGTGTATACTGGCATGAACTTACGTCTATTACAATGGGCAGTAGGCCTTCATTAGAACTTTGCCACATTTTTTCTAAAATATCGTTGGCTGTATATTCAAAGGCATTTGAAAATCCCTTGGAGGAGAAAATCTGACCACAGCAGGCGTTTTGTATTTCGCTCAATATCACTAAATTGATGTCGGCCTTTTTACAAATGCTATAAAAAGTTTCCATCAGATTTTTCTGCTTGTTGGGGTAGGATCCCATCATGCGGGTTATGCAGGAAGGAAAATACACCACCGTAGTTCCTTTGAGAGAAGTCCCTTGATTTGAAAGGTTAAAATCTGGTGCTTCTGAAATCTGATTAGACCAGACTGGTACAGACGAATTTATTTTATGTAGCCTTGAAGTGATGGAGATCATGGTATTTTTTCCAAAAATTCGATTCAATCCATGACTAAATTTTATACCAAATCTAAGAAGGTCAACTACAAAACCAAAATTCTTTGCGGCAGCTAAAGCCATCCATTCCTCCATTTGAGAATGATTGTTTACCCTTAATTTTTTCACTAAATCTCCTGTATTGATATCTACAGGGCAATTTACAGCACAAAGGCCATCTACTGCACAGGTTTCTAGTCCATCAAACTGAAACTGATTGGCCAGCAAATTATATTCTTCGATTTTGTTTTCTGCTTTAAGGTTTTCTAAAACCCTACGGGTAACGATACGCCTGCGGGGAGATGATGTATAATTTTTACTTGGGCAGTTGGGCTCACAAAATCCACATTCTATACACCTATCTACTTCATCCTCCACTTTCGGCATTTTCTTGAGGTGATGAATATGTGCATCGGTTTTATCATTGATGATTACACCAGGATTGAGTAAGTTTTTTGGATCTACGGCCTTTTTCAGCCTTTTCATGATTTCATAAGCCTCCTCTCCCCATTCCGTAGCTACAAAAGGAGCCATATTACGACCCGTTCCATGCTCTGCTTTTAGGCTGCCGTTGTATTTATTGACCACCAAATCCACCACGTCTCTGATAAAGAGGTCATATCTCCTTATTTCTTCGGGCGAATCAAAAGCCTGAGTGACCACAAAATGAATATTTCCGTCTTTGGCGTGTCCAAATATTATTCCGTTGAGGTAATTAAACTTCTGAAATAAGCCTTGAATGTCAATAATGGCCTGCCCCAAATGAGCAACTGGAAAAGCTACATCTTCTAGAATGACGGTAGTGCCGCTGGCTCTAACCGCTCCAACCGCCGGAAAAAGCCCCTTTCTTACTTTCCAATAAAATGCTTGTTGTTTCGCATCTTTTGTAAATTGGGCCTCCTCTATCAGGTAAAATCCTGACAATTGCTGGCTGAATCTGGCTACAGTTTGGTCTAAATTTTCTTCTGAGTTTTCTTGGAACTCTACCAGTAAAGCCGCCGCTTCAGTTGGAAGTGTTTTGACGATATCGGGCATGCCATCCATATCTTGAACAGACCTCAAAGAAGCTCTATCCATCAATTCAACCATCATGGCACCACAAGCTATCAAAGGCTCTATGGCTTGGCAAGCACTAAAAATATCTTTGAAGTATAATAAACCTGTCGATTTATGTGGAAAATCTATCACCGTATTCATTACGGCTTCAGCAATAAAGGCCAATGTACCTTCACCGCCAATCAACAAATGGGCAAAAATATCCATTGGATTTTCATAATCTACAAAAGCATTCAATGCATACCCAACCGTATTTTTGGTTTTGTACTTATCTCTTATTTTTAACTTTAAAACTTCATTTCTTAAGATTTGCTGTCTTAAGTCATTTATTTCTTGATATAAATGCTCGTTTTCTTCATTAAATCTTGGGTAATCGTCTGGATTTTCAGTAGAATATACTTTCCCATTTGGAAGAATAAACCTGATGTATTTTATGGTATGATAGGAATTCTGAGCTACACCACAACACATGCCACTGGCATTGTTAGAAAGTATTCCACCCATCATGGCGGCATTTATACTGGATGGATCAGGGCCAATTTTCCTACTAAATCTCCTTAAATGTGCATTCACCATAGCCCCAGTGATGCCCGGCTGTACTCTGACAGTTTCGGCTTGGTCTTCTACTTTTACTTTGTTCCAATACTTACCCAAATCTACCAAAATTCCATCGGTAATGGATTGACCTGAAAGACTGGTCCCTCCTCCCCTAAAAACTAATGGCACATTGTTCTTTTGGGCATATGCGAGCAGGTTCATAATCTCGGTTTCGGAGCTGGGCTGCACAACGGCTTTTGGCACCAAATAGTAAAATCCAGCATCGGAAGCATAGGAAACCAAATCAATGTATTTATCCTTAACTTTTTCGGGAGAAAGAATAAGACGGAGGTCAGTACTTAAGGACATATTATTTATAGGTATAGGGCTATTTTCTATATATTGTGGTGGGTGCCGCTTGGGCTTTGGCGAAAATGGTCATGTCAGCTATGGTGACATGGTCGGGTGCCATAACGCAATAGTTGATGGCATCGGCAATATCCTTAGCAGTTAGGGGTGAAAAACCTTCATACACTTTGGCCGCTCGCTCTAGGTCTCCTTTAAACCTTACCACCGAAAACTCTGTTTCCACAGCACCTGGAGCTATATTCGTTACTTTTATACCATGCTTGGTCAAATCCAAACGCATGCCTTCACTGATGGCCTCCACACTTTTTTTGGTGGCACAATATACCGCACCATTTTCGTAGGTTTGTTTACCTGCTACCGAACTCAAATTAACTACATGGCCTGTTTTTCTTTCAACCATACCAGGTAACACCATTTTAGAAACATAGAGCAAACCGTTTACATTGCTGCCTATCATCATTTGCCAATCTGCCACCTCACCCTCATGAATTGGTGATGCCCCATGGGCATTCCCAGCATTGTTGACCAAAATGTCTATATTTTTCCATTCCGCAGGTAGAGATTCGATGGCATTTTTTACGGATTCAAAATCACTCACGTCAAAAGTTAATAAATGAGTTTTTACTTTTGATGCTAGTTTGGAACTTAGTTCATTGAGTTTTTCGATTCTCCGTCCACACAAAATGAGGTCGATGCCGCTTGCTGCAAATGCTTCTGCTGTGGCTGCTCCTATGCCTGAAGATGCTCCGGTTATTAATGCTATTTTGTCCATTATTTTTGTTGTTTTGTTTTACCACAGAGTTTTCTCTGATTTACTATGTGTTTTTAATATACATGGAATTTTCGCTTTGCTCATGATTACTAGGCTTTTGAATAGTTTAACTATATGACCTCTGTGCCTATGTGTTTTTAAATAAAATAGGACAACCTTACTTCATCAATTTCCTGTAGGCCTCGGTTTTGTCGGGGTCTAGGGCAGACATGATATTGAAGGCTTCTTGTTTTTCTTGTTTTGTGCCTTCAGAAAAAATATTAATTAACTCCAGAGATTTTGCATCAAAAAAAGCGTTGATAATGATAGAGTTTGCTTTGAGATTGGCGATGATTTTGATTGTATTCAAAAACTCCAAAGCTATTTTTCTACTGTTCGCCGGATTATTGGCAAAGTCGTCTAAGGCCAATCGGTGGTATTCATAAAAACCATCTCTGTAAGCATTAAATTGCTGATTTCTCAAGTTTTCCATCACCCAATATCTACTTCTCACATCCGAATCATAAGACCATGCTCCTTTGCCTTGGGATGCTCCTGCCAGTGTAACCACATTAAATAACCGCTCCAAATAGGGATTTCCACCTAATTTTGAAAACGAATCGTAGTCTATCGTAAGTGCTGTCAAAGAATAAAATGCGAGTGTTGAAGTCAGAAGATTGGAATAATTCTGCTCATTGAAAATCATGGTGCGGTCTTCAGGGGCAAACGAAACCGTGAAATTTTGGTCGATGTATTGAAAAATAACACTTTCGTAGGTCGTACCATAAACGGGCCTGATTACTTGGAACTGAGCATTGCCCGAATATCGATATTGACCACTGGTGTTGATTAAGTTGATGATGAGCGAACACTTTATCTTTTCTCTTTCCGAAAAAACATCGTTGGTCCACCGTTGGTTGTTCATAAAACCCGCAATGGCCTGTTCTATTTCGGTAAATATCTGTTTGTCGCCTGAGGTCGTTGCTTTGAGTTGCGACGAATTCACGACTACTTTGCAAGACAGTTCTTGTGCAGAAATTTCAGAAAAAACGCCTAAAAACAACAGTATGAAAATCTTTTTTATCATTTTGTAGAATGGTTTATATACGCCAAAACCGATTTTTTGATATCTTCGGCCACCATTTCTTTTGACTTTAGGTCAAAAATACTTTCGTTACCTCGTTTGTCCAAAATCGTGATTTTGTTGGTATCATAACGAAAGCCCGCCCCTTTATCTTGTAAAGAGTTCAATACTATCATGTCAAAATTTTTCCTTTCCAGTTTGCGTTTGGCGTTTTGGAGTTCGTCGTTGGTTTCGAGGGCAAAGCCCACGTGTATCTGATGGCCGCTCTTTTTGCCTCCCAGAAAACCCGCAATGTCTTGGGTTCTTTCTAGTTCTACGAACATTTCGGCATCGTTTTTCTTGAGTTTTTTCTCGGCTATGGTCTTCGGTTTGTAGTCGGCTACGGCGGCAGAAAATATCACAATGTCGGCATCGGCATGATATTCAGCCATGGCGGCAAACATTTCCGCTGCAGAGCGAACACCGATGTTATTCACTTTGGCGAGCGTTTTCAGGCTATTGGGGCCTGCCACCAAAGTTACGTCCGCACCTGCCAGTGAAAATGCCTTGGCTATTTCAAATCCCATCTTACCCGAAGAATGGTTGCTGATATATCGTACCGGGTCGATGTCTTCTTGCGTAGGTCCGGCTGAAATCAATACTTTTTTGCCTATCAAGGCAGGATTTTGAGCAAAATGTGCTTCCAAAACCTCCACCATTTCCTCTGGTTCAGCCATGCGGCCCTTGCCTTCAAGTCCAGAGGCCAACTCGCCTTCATTGGGTTCTATGACATAGTTGGCGTTGTCGGTCAGGAGTTTGAGGTTGTTTTTGGTGGAAAAATGGGCGTACATGTCCAAGTCCATGGCTGGGGCGAAGTACACCGCACAACGTGCGGAAAGGTAGCTGGCCACTAGCAGATTGTCACAGATTCCATGTGCACATTTGGCCAAGGTGTTTGCACTGGCGGGTGCTATCAACATCACATCGGCCCACAAGCCCAGTTCCACATGGTTGTTCCACTGGCCGGTTTCATCAGCTGCAAAGGCCGACAAAATGGGGTTTTTAGACAAAGTGGCGAGTGTTAGGGGCGTGATGAAAGTCTTGGCGGCATCGGTCATGATGACTTTTACGTTGGCCTCTTCCTTCACCAAAAGCCGCACCAAAGAAGCGATTTTGTAAGCCGCTATGCTCCCCGACACGCCTATCAATATGTTTTTGTTTTTGAGAATCATTCTCTATTGTTTTGTCCCCCGCAATGTCACTAGAACGCAAAGGTAATTTTTTACTTGGATTCTATTTAAAACCGTTTTATCAAATGACCAAGTATCGCACTCGTTATAAAACTTGTTTTTGACAAAAATAGTAAATTAGGGCAAAATAATGGTGGGTAGGGTTTTAAAAATGTGGACTGATGTTGAAAACGAATATAAGAAAATTTTTAAAATTGCGTCAAGAAAACAAATTTTCGATTTTTAGGAAGACTACGTTTAGCTTCTAAATTTTAGGATTTTTTGAAATTATTAGAAGAAATCTTACATTTGTAAAGGTTCTAATATGAAATAAATAAACTAACCCAAACGCACGATAATCTTTACTAAATCTTATTTTTTAAACAATCATATAAATACTAAGGCAAAAAAATAAAAAGGCCTATGAAATTTAAAAGACTTAGGAAGGGAGTTTGAGTAATATATTCTTTTGAAGAAACATTAAGATAAAATATGGAAAATGAATTAATTAGTAAATCAATACCCGTCGTTCTGCTTCTAATTTTAGGCATTATTGAAGCAATGGGAGGATTATACCTTGAAGATAGAAGAACTAAAAATGATTGGACAATTGAATTGGTTAGTCTATTCACTTTACCAACGCTAGTGCAACCAGCGATTTTTGTTCTAACCATTTGGGTAGGCAAAAACTGGCTTCCTCAATACGAAGACTACTTTACAAATTCTGCAATTGGATGGCAAGTTTTGGCCTTTTTAATTTTAGATGATATGACACAATATTGGTGGCATAGGCTGTCTCATTCTAATCGGATGATGTGGAAATTGCACAGACCGCACCATGTTGTAGAAGAAATGGGCGTACTTGTAACTTACAGAAACGCCATACTTTATTATGCACTAATGCCTGGTATTTGGCTATCAGCTTGCTTAATATTTTTAGGAATGGGATATGTTTATTTATTCTATCTACCAATCAAACTGGTCATTATTTTACTCGCACATAGCGAAACCAAATGGGATAGGTTTCTATATAAATATAAATTTCTAAATCCTATTGCTTGGATCGTTGAAAGAATAATTTCTACACCCTCTACACATTTTGCCCACCATGGACTTACAGCCGAAGATGGTGTTTCACACCCAAATGGGAATTATGGAAATTTACTTTTTATTTGGGATATGATTTTTGGAACAGCTAAGATAACCAGAAAATATCCCACAAAATTTGGAGCATGGAATCAAATAAAAGAGCCATGGTATGTTCAATTGATGTTTCCTTTCATTCGGTCAGAAAGACCAGAAAGTGAATTACATTCTTTAAGAACAAAAAACGATTATGACCCTTCAATTGACTATAAAGAATTTGATAGTTAAATGATTTAAAAATTGTTTTCCGTTAAAATTTAGGGCTTTGTTCGGAATGCACTACCTGAAAAGCTGTCGAAGTTCAACCTTAGGTCGTATTTCTCCTTTTTCCAGACTTTTCTTATTCTGCATGTTATGCAGAAGGGTATTTTGGACTTAAACTAATATTGAAATATTAAGTCGTATTTTATAAGTATAGCAATCCCAAAGTCAAAAATAAACAATTTAATTGTCTCCAATCCCAACAAGTCATCCTCCCAAAACAAATACCCACACTTTCAAAACAAAATTCGGGCTTATCAAATCAGGGTTTTAGTTTTTGATGGAGATTCTGTTAATTTCGCTGATAAATAAAAAAATTAGTGAATATATGGCCGCAAACAGCAAGTCCAATCAACTAACCTTCAGCCTATTTTTTATTTATTTGGTCGTTTTGTTTTGGATCATCGTCCTAAAAATGAGCGTGCGGTTTACCTATATGGGTCAGCAAAGAAGTATGAATCTCATTCCATACAACCAGCCTTTGATGCTCGATGGCAAGGCAGATCTGGGCGAAATTATATTGAATGCCCTCGTTTTTTTACCAATGGGCGTTTATGTAGCTATTTTGTTTAAAAAATGGTCGGTCATAAAAAGCATTTTATTCTTCAGTTTGAGTAGTTTGGTGTTGGAAAGTATCCAATACATTACAGCACTCGGAGCTTTTGATATTACGGATATTATCAACAATTCGCTTGGTGGGACATTTGGCCTATTTCTATTCAAAATACTTGAAAAACTAATTGGAAATAACCAAAAAGCACAAAAAATCGTGAACATCGTTGCTCTTTTGGCCACGACGGCCTTCATTTCACTTTTTCTTTACCTCAAAGTAAACAAGCTTTTGATGTTTAGGCAATGAGAAATGTAATATGGCTTCTTAAATCTATAATTCCCAAATTAATACAATAGATGATAAGCCATTCCACTACTTCACCATCCAAATCTGCTTCAAAGCTTCCATGAGTTCACTGTGATAATTGGCGGCTATGGGTACAAATTCTTTTTCGGCTACCGAAACTTGGTGGCGTTCTATTTTCTGGATATGGTTGAGATTGACCACGTAAGATTTGTTGACACGCATGAAGCTTTTATTTGGCAATAGTTCCAAAGCCTCCGTCATGGTCATACGGGTGACGGTTTTTTTGTCTTTTTCTTTGAATGTCAGGTAGTTGCCTTCTGACTGCACATACAACAAATCTGCCAACACAATCCGCACCAAGTCGTAAGAATCTTTGACAAAAAGATAGGGCGTTTCGGCTTCCTCTTTGCTAAGGGTGTCCATGGCTTTCTGGCAGGCCTTCATAAACCGCACAAAATCAAAGGGTTTTACGAGATAGTCTATAGCACTGAGATTAAAAGCATCGGCGGCATATTGGCTGTAAGCAGTGGTGAATATCACACCACAGCTTTTGGGCAAAAGTTGAGAGAAATCTAAACCAGTAATGTCAGGCATATTGATGTCTAGAAAAACCAAGTCCACTGGATAGGTTTTGATATATTCTAAGGCCTCCATGGCACTCACAAAAGTTTCTTTGAGTTGAACAAAAGTAACTTTATTGGCGTGTGCTTTGATGACCTCCAAGGCCATGGGTTCGTCGTCTATCGCTATGGCTTTTAGCATGAATTTGATTTTATAATTTTACTTGCATTTTAACTTCGAAAACCTCGTTTTCTGAAGTTGTGATTAATGAATAACGGCCTGGATAGTATAAATCTAAGCGTCGACGTGTATTTTCAAGACCAGTTCCTGTTCCTATTTCAAGCTTATCGGCTTTCTTGACGATGCTGTTTCTAGATTCAAAAAGCAAAATTTTATTTTCTACCCGCAGTCTCATGTCAAAAAAGGATTCATTGTTGACACTGATGCCATATTTAAAGGCGTTTTCTATAAAAGGGATGACCAATAATGGAGCAATATTGGCCGGTTCGCCGTCCCAAAATATTTCTGTACTCAACTTAATATTCGGCCGGTCAGGAATTCGCATTTTTTGAAGTTCTATGAAGTCCTCTACAAACTTGAGTTCTTTTTCTATGGGTGAACGCTCAGTTTTGGTTTCTTCCACCACATGTCGCATGATTCTAGAAAGCCTTTCAATGCCTGAGGCGGTCTTAGGGCTGTCTTCAACAATCGCCTGTCCATAAAGGTTATTGAGTACGTTAAACAAAAAGTGGGGATTGATTTGGGCTTTCAAAGCCACCAGCTCTGCCTTAGTTTTCTGAAATGCCAGTTCTCTAATTTTTTTGTAGGATTCTGAAGCATAAGCAAAGTAAGAATACACCACCATAGAAATGAGCCAAAGGTTGGTAAAAAACTTTGGAAGCCCCATAACCTCTAGTCTTTTGGGAGTTACGGCACTTAAAAACAAATAAATGAATCCATAGAAAAATACCAAAATGACCAAATAGAAGAATTTACCCTTGCGGCCTTCTTCTACAAAAAGGTTTTTGAAAAGCAATTGGTAGTTGAATTCACAAAGCAATAAAGTAATTCCCAAAATTGTAAAAAAACCTGAGCCCGATTTGAACAAAAGTACACCCCAGAAACCGAATACTTTCCCTATGGCATAGGACTCCTTATAAACTTGGGAATTTGGTATTGAACTTTTCGTTAGTAAAGAATTGTGTTTCGACAAAAGCTTATCAACGCCTAGCTCTATTTGGAAATACCAATAAGAATGAATTAGGGAAAGAATAGTTAGGCCCAAAACCATCCAAATCCAGTTTTCTTTTACAAAAAAACTAACTTTCGAAAACTGTATTTTTAGACTTTCTTTATTCACTTTATCGAAACCTTTGATGGCTTGGCTGTTATTTTTCGGTAAATCTAAGGCGTTTTTCATAAATTTAGAAAGTTTTAGTGGATTCTATTGGGTTTATTCTTGAAATAGATATTGGCATTTACATAAGTTATGAACCCAAAAAGTAGCAGAAAAGGCAGATTGTTATTAAAATTCTCCATATCATTTGGTGGCTTTTTTGGATCCCTGATAAAGGTTTAAAAAAATGTAAAACACAATGCTAAAAATGATTCTTGTTCGGGTAAAAACATCGGATAAGTTTTTATCTAAATCATAGCCACTGAGGTAATTCATCAGCAGTCCAAAACCAAAGAAAGCAGGAAAAAAAACTAAACTATAAACCAGAAAACGCTTGTTGAAAATTTCCATAATTATGCTCATTTTGAAGTAGTTAAATCAATATTTCTATCAAAATTTGTTGCGTTACTTGAACTTAATAATATAGGCAAAAGAGCAAACGGGATGGCCAAAGAAGCGTCGTTTCGAAGTGTAAGAAGCATGGCGGCTATCCAAATAAGAATTGCTACTGACTTAACCCATTTACTGGCATGAAAGCCTTTATCTGATTCATTCCCATCATTCAGTAGCCCTACACCATCACGGGTAATCAAGTAGCTTATATGAAAATCAAAGCCCATTTTTATATTTACCTTGTATGTCACCATTTTGTCTTCTTCTAAAGACTCAAAATGGTGCTCTGACCCCCAAAATGACGTTTTCTCCGAAACCACAACTCCATTCAGCTTCACTGTTTCTTTCCCCCAAATGGTGTTGTCAAGGGTTAGTTCAGTGCTTGGGTTGATTTTTAGTGTCAAATATCTCATTGTCTTGCATTTTAAATATTTATTCAAAATTATGTAATGGCTTTTTTTATAAAAGTAAATGTTACGAAGTCCCATAAAGTCGGGATGAAGTCTGATTTGTTTGTAATTATGATGGCATTAATTGTGAGCCGAAACAGCCCCTTTTTCTATGTCAATAACTGGGGTGAGATCATTCAACTTTGGTAAGGATTCTTTTCTTGCTTGATTTTCAACTTGTTTTTCTCTTTCTAAAATCAGCGTTCGACTTGGCTCAGGAGCTTCGGCATATTCGCCAGGAATGATTTCTTGTTGCTCACAAGATGCAAAAAATAGGGTGGTAAATACTAACCCAGCGATGATGCTAAACTTTTTCATTTTTGTTTATTTTGATATTGTTTTTAAATACTTCAAAAGGTGTTTCCTTTTGTTTGATGATTCAAAAATATACTACCAACACTGCCCTAAAAAACAGATGTGATGAAGTGGAGAAACCTTGGGATAAAAGTGTCGAATCCTGTGAAAACAAAAAAAAACGACCAGAAAGTCGTTTTGATTTTTAAATTATCAAATAGAATAAATTTGTGTATTCTACACAAGGCCAAATAGATGAAAACAACCATAAACAAAGAAAAATCACCAATAACAAGGTTGAAATTGAGTTGACTAGCCCAATATCTTAAACACTTGGACATTCACTTACAAAATTGTAAAGAGTTGATTTACAGAAAAAAGAATCGAGATAAAGGTAAACTTGGAGGCTAAAACATAAAAGACTGACTATCAAAACAATGGCTCGTCATCTCTTTCCCATTTAATAACCTGGGTATTTTGTTTGAGATACCACAAAGCGGTTATCAAACCCAAGACTGCAAAAGCCCAAACGGTGTAATAGACACTAGTTGAAGGCATAATGACATTTTTATAGTAATTATAGTTGAGTTTGGGCATGGTATATATTTCTCTGAAAATATACTCAGGCACATACATCAAAGTGGAAGTCAGCAAAACCACCCAAAAAGAAGCAGTACGATAATAAATGTAAAGCAAAATCATAGATTGTATAACCATAGAACTCACTGCAGCTGGCATATAAAACACAATGCAAATAAAAGAAATGGCTATCATGGATTTTTTGAGGGTATAGTTTCTTATAAGCCCATGTCCCAAAACACCAATCTGGAAAATAATCATAGATGCGTTTAGAATCGTAGCAAACCACCATGATTTACTAAAACCTGTCATCTTATCCATTTCTTCACTCATCATGAAGTAATCTAAAAAAATACTGGATATCACGCTCCAACAAATCGCCACCACGAACAAAATCATCATGACTTTTGAAGAAACTTTAGAGAAATAGGGTAGTTCTTTTTTGTTTACATAAAAACCAATCGTGGCAAAAACCAAAAAACTCAAAACCATAAAAATCATTATCATGTCGGTGGATTCAGTCATTGTAATGGTCTTCTTGGACTGAGAAAGCATAATTCCGTAAATAAAACCCGACAAAAACAACAATGCCACAGAAGAAAACATCAAAACCCAAGCGGTGCCAATGGTCATGCCCGTTTTCTTTTTTAGTAAATCCAAATCATTCATTTGTTTTTAGGTTTTTATCGAGATTTTGCAAAATTAGAAACTAAAAAGAGAAATCATAAATAATATTAATATACGGATAAAATCTAGATACAAATTCCTTTCTCTATTTGAAGCAAATGAATTATCATTTTTGACGAGATTCTAAATGGATTCTCGAACTGAGTTATCACACAAAGTTTCGCAAATAATTTAGTTGAATTTTATTGCTCAAGTTTATTATCTACTACCGATATTACTTCTTTTGCAGCTGGAATTATGGTAGTTTCCTGAGCCTTTCCATTTGGCCTTTTTTGTGTTGCAAATTCTGGTTCCATAAAATCTTTGATTTGTGAAGCACTAGTAGAATAAGTGTTTTGAGGCATAACTTCATTGCTTTCACATGATGTAAAAAATACTGTTGTCAATACGAATCCAGCGATGATGCTTAATTTTTTCAT
>NZ_RJUD01000014.1 GCF_024343675.1 Lacihabitans sp. CS3-21 | reverse complement strand
GTGTAAGTGGATTGCTAACTGTTATCTTTAAAGGAACTGTTGGGCAATTTACCGTTACCCCTGGAGGACAAACTGGCACATTGAAATTATAGTCGCCTGGTGTTGTACATGTAAATGTATAACTTCCATTGCTTGACATCACTGGTACACATGAGCTTGGATTACCCGCTACTGGAATTGGTTGTCCATAAGTAGTACCTGCTGGTACATCGCTATCATTTGTACTTACATTACCCGATGATGGTGTGTTTGGTTGAACGACTGCGAAGTCTGGAATCAATACTGTACAAGGTGTTATCGTTACCGCCACACTAGCACCTACCGGACTAAAACAGTTATTTATTTGGTCGTAAAAAGCCGGATAATATGTTCCTGAAGTAGTAACAGCAGCTGGGTCGGTTACCATTGTGCTAACCGAAGGAGTATTAGACGTAAACCATTTTAATGGAGCATTGCCTGAGCTTGTCAAAGGGCTAGCGTGTGATGTTAAATCAACTTTATTTGAAGGACAAACATTCGCTAAAGAAACGGTTCCACATGTAGTAATTGTAACTTGAACCGCCGCTGAAGCAGGGCTGAAACAATTATTTATTGAATCATAATACGCCGCATAATAAGAACCTGTGGTACCCACTTTCGATGGATCTGCTACCATTGCAGCAGCTGAAGGAGTACTTGAAGTAAACCACTTTAATTGAGCTCCACCAGAGCTTAACAGAGGACTAGCATGGGATGTCAGATCAACAAATGTTGATGGACAAACATTGTTTAAAGTTACAACATTACATTGTGTAATAGTTACAAACACTGGTGCTGAAGCAGGGCCAAAACAATTATTGGTTGGATCATAAAAAACTGCAAAATAATCTCCACTAACCCCTACTTGAGCTGGATTACTAACTTTATTAGCAATATTTAAAGGTAAGCCTTTTATCCATACCATATTAGTACCTGTTGAAGTAACATGCGTTGTTAAATCAACAAAAGTGGTAGGACATTCATTTGACAGGGGAATAGCTGTGCAGCTAATCAATACTGCACGTATTGCTGCACTTGTTGGGCTATAACAGGGTGATCCTGATGCTGAATCTTCATAAGCCGCATAATAGTCATTGCCACCTGTCGAAGCAGGTGCCTTTGTGGGATCGCCCGTAAATTTATTGCTCGATGTGGCTGGAGTACCGGTATGCCAGGTTAATGATGTCCCTGCAGGATGAGCATCTATTACGTGTTTAGTCAAATCAACTGTTGTAGGGTTTGTTACATTACTACAATCATTGTTTACAACTATTTGGCCGTAAGACATCATCCTTACAAAAACCAGAAACAGCACAAGAGAATACCTCAATGGGTGATTTATCTTGATATTTGTTAATATATTATTCATATTTTCTCATAATAAAATTAATGATTTTGTAATTCAAAACTTTTGGATAGGTCAATAGCTTGCCATTAAGCAATTTTTTTTTGCTTTCAGAAAAAACATTGACTATCAGCATTAATTTTTAATTATTAATGAACAGAAGGAGCTACGCTACCAGCGTTACATACTGATGGAACAGATATTGTATAGGTTTTTGTAACACAACTTTGAGGAGTTCCTGCATCACAAACTTTAATACAATAATAATAAGTACCTGGATTTGACGGCGTATTATAAGAGTAAGCACCCGTTGAGCTATTAACAGTAACTGGAGTTTGTAATGCTGTAGCACCTGATGGTGCAATACATGAACTGCTAATATCTTGCAGATATGTATAGGCACCAACACCACCAGTAGGAGCTAATTCAGTAGCTGCATTTCCAGTAGCAGGAGCACCCGCAGTTTTTGTTTGTAATGGAGGGGTTTGTGCAGTAAGAGGGTTTGCACATACTGCACCTGCACCTGTTACACTAGCTATATTACCACTAACTGGCGAATTAATGGTTGTACCAAAGTCAAAGCCATTCACAATTCCACTTCCACCTGCAGGTAAGTTTGCAGGATCTACAATTGATACTGTTCCATTACAAGGTAATGGTGCAGGAAAAGTAAATAACGTAATTGAAGTACCGCTAGTCAATGTCAAAGCAGTATTTCCGCTGGTTGTATATCCCCAATAGTCAAAATTTGCATCTGATTGTTTTGGGCTTGTTAAGGTCCAAGGGCCACCGGATACATCTGTAACAGTAGTTGGCAAAGCCATAGTACCCAATGGGGCTTTAAGAGCTACTAATGAAGAGGCTCCTAATGTAAAAGCTCCTGAGCTTGTTGGGGTGAAAGTTACTTTATAGGTACCATTTTCATTTACAATAGATAAATTTCCCGATTGGGCTGTGGCGGCAAAGGCAATATTAAGTACTGCCATTAGTAAGAATATTCTAAGAAGAAATATTTTCGATTTCATATTTTTGTATATATTAATTTAAAAAAAATATTTATTTAAATAATTAATAAAGAGCTGAGAAAAAGTTCTCTCAGCTCTTTGTTAAAAATTACTAAAATGTTTGACTAACAATTAAACCTAAACTAGATGAAGTATTACTTGGATAAGTTGTAATAGTTATTGTTATCGGAAGGATATCTCTAGTTCCACCAGAATAACGTACTGTTCCATCCAAATTAGTATCTTCTTTAGTGTAAACATTCTGTTTTACACCACCTGGGCTTCCTGTTTGAGTTGTTAAATAACCCGTTACTGCATTGATATCACCGCTACTATAACGTACATTATCTGTTCCAGTAAGTGTTATACCTGTTGCATTACCTGCCCACATAGCTTTTACACCACCTACAACTGCCTGTGCATTTGTACCAAATGTTGCCACAGTAGTAAAGTCAATTGCTTGTGCTGTACTTGATATAGCCACTTGGTTAGCTGTCATTACACCTAAGTGATTACGATGACGTACGGATACATAGAAGTTTCCTGAAGTTGTCGCAAATTTCAATGGTGAAGTACCATCGGCATTTACAATTGTTCCATCGTTTTTAACTAATGCCGCAATACTTTCGGTAATAGTACCTGGTGCAGAACGCAATTCTACCAATACCCAGTCAGTGATTGAGTTTGAAGAAAGTGTTGCACTTGTTGTAGTGGCTCCTTTACCGTAAGGGTCTGTAGTAGGTATTAAATTTAAAGAATTTAACGTAGTTGTCATTGTTGAACCTGACAACGGTCCTTGCAATAATGCTTTTACATTTAACACTCCATCTGTTGCAGCTGGAACTACTACTGGAGTAGAAGGCGAACTAGGTACTCCATTTACTGTACAAACAGAAGTATAACTATCTCCTGATACTGCTGTAACTGGGCCAAATGTTGAACTGGTAGCTCCTGGTATTACAACACCGTTTTTCAACCAAGATATTGTTCCGTTCGTACAACCCGCTGCCGTAAACGTTACTGGCTGTCCTGCTACCACTGGATTTGGATTTGGTGTTACCACTGGAGTAGTTGGCGTTATCGCTATCACATTTGATGCTGGACTAGTAATGTTATTTACTGTACACTTAGAGGTATATTTATCTCCGCCTACTACTGTAACAGGGCCATAAGTTGAGCTTGTTTCCCCTGGAATCAGCACATCGTTTTTATACCAAGATATAACTCCTGTTGTACAACCCGTTGCTGTAAAAATTGTAGGTTGTCCTACTACTGGTGTCGTTGGGTTTGAAGTTATAAAAGGTGCTGGTACATTGCAAGGGTCAACTGTCACTGTTATTTGAGATGAAGTTGATGAAGGGCTTTCGCATGTGCCTGTTCCTGACTTACAAGTTGCCGTGTAAGTTGTTGTTGCCAATGGCTGAATAGCTAAAGGAGAACCCGAACCTACAGATACTGTACCGATATACCATTGAACTGTACTACCTGCAGCACATGTTGCGGTTAAGTTTGTAGCAGTATTAGATGTACAAACTGTATTACCTGCACTTGAATTTATGCCCGTAGGCGGAGCTGGGTTAGCTACTGTTACGGTTACATCCGAAGTAGCCGTTTTAACACTTTCGCAAGTACCTACCGCTGATTTACATGTAGCACTATATGTTGTTGTAGCTAAAGGTGCCACTGCTAATGGTGAGCCTGAACCTACAGATACCGAACCGTTATACCATTGTATTGTTCCTGTAGTACAAATACCCGATAAGGTAGTTGCTCCGTTAGGACATATTGTTGAGCTTCCTGAAGAAACCGATGATGGTGCTGCTGGTATTGGTGTAACGATAATCGCTATGTCGTTTGCCGAAGTTACTGCACTTTCACATGAGGTTGCTGTACTTTTACATTTAGCTGTGTAAGTTACATTGGCTGCTGGAGTAATAGATAGAGGCGAACCTGTAGCTATTAACGCACCTGCTGAATACCAAACAACTGTAGAACCACTTGCACATGTTGCTGAAATACTTGTAGAAGTACCTGCACATATTGTGTTCCCTGCACTTGAAGATAAACCTGTAGGGCTTGCTACTACTGGCAACACTGTTACTACTATATCCTGTGCTGAAGTGCTTACACTTTCACACGCAGTATCAGTAGTTTTACATTTAGCTGTATAAGTTGTCGTTGTAGTTGGTTTTACCGATAATGGTGAACCAGTACCAGCTACTGCTGCTCCGATATACCAAACTGGAGTACTACCCGCTGCACAAGTTGCACTTAGGCTTGTAGAATCTCCTAGGCAAAGACCTGCCGTGCCTTTTGATGATGTAATTCCTGTTGGTACTGCCACCACGGGATTTACAGTGACCATAACCTTATTGGTAGCCGATGTAGTATCACTTATACAGCTGGTTGAGGTGCCTTTACAACTGGCTGTATACGTTGTAGTTGTGGTTGGGCTTACTGTTACTGGCGAGCCTGTAGCAGCTACCGCTGCTCCAATATACCACACTGCTGTACTACCTGAAGCACAAGTACTAGTTAAAGTAGTGCTTGCTCCTACACATATTGCTGTTGAACCTGCTGAAGATACATTATTAGTTGGTGGAGCTATTATTGGCTGCACCGTTACTGTTATTTTATTTGAAGATGTAAATAATGCAACACAGTTTGAATCTACTTTACACACTAAACCATACGTAGTAGTGGAAGTAGGATTTTGAGTCAATGGCGACCCTGTGCCAATTTTTACATTTGGTGTACCTATTTTATACCATGTTGGTATGCCCGCAGTACAAGCACCTTGTAAAGTTACTGCAGCTCCCGAACATATTGGGTCTGGAATAGCTTTATTATTTGCACCCAATGAACTTGGTGTACCACAATCTGCACATTTCAATAACTTCAATTCCTGCGTATTTTTTTGAGCATTTTCTCCGCCACATTCTGAAGTAGGATCAATAAAGATTTCTGCTTGATTTCTAAGTGTATCTGCGGCCGCTAACACTCTAACTTTATAAGAAAGGCTACTACCTCCTAAAGGCAATGTCATATTCTGAATATCTAAGTAACTGGCACCTGTATAAGTATTTGCCGTTCCGCCAAATGTTGTATTAAGACTTCCTCCAATAAAACTCATTTTAGTACTATCCACAAAATTCTGGAATTGTACTTTTGGTATTGAAGATGCCGTATTGTTAACAAACGAAACAGTATATGTTAATGTATCGCCTACTGTGAAGCAAGTTTTATTCACTGTCATATACATCGTATCTGGTTTTGCCACAGGTGTGCCTGCATGTATTGTCATAGCAGTGGGACCAAAATCTCCACTGTCTCCTATCGTAGTATAAGATTTACCACTGCTGGTAACTGTATAGTTTCCTTGCGTATTATATGTATTTGGTGTAGCTGTACCTGTTGGGCGTACTCCTACATACACAGAGCGTGATCCTGGAGGAACTGATAAGGCGTTAAAACTAAAGTTTTGACCTGAGTAAGTAGGCTGTAATGTACCCGCTGGCATATCACTGTCATTATATGTACCAGGTATATACTCTAATTGAGGTGGTAATACATCACTAAAGTTAATCACTCTTGGGTCGCAGTTTTCATTCGTAAACTTCAACTCCATCGTGGCTTTACCACACGTCGCTATATCATTATTATTAAAATCTTGTTCTACATAGATAGCATCCGCATTGGGTGGCAGTGGAGCTGGACACTCAAACGACATTTTGCCTATCATCAAATCTGCTTTATATACTCTCCATGCCCACTTGCTATTATGTTTCCATTTAATTTCAAGTCTATCGACTGGGGTATTAAATTCTACATTCGCCTTGCCAAAGTCATCAACGAAGCCCCACCATTTGGTTCCTGTTAAAACATTACCACTAATTGAATAAGTCCTATATGTCTTGTTAGCAGAAGCATATTTAATGGTGGGCATTACCGCAACGCCATTACAATAACCAACAACAGTAACAATATCGGAATTACCTACTTCGGTATTGATACCTGCAATTTGGAATTTAACTTTTGCCTGTGCTGGAGCAGTTGCAGTTGTTCCACTCAAATTTACCTGATAGGTAATTAGTGCGTCGTTTTCATTTGTCCATCTTTCTAACCATAACCAGTCTTGTCCGAAAACCCATGGACGGTATTGAGGAATGAACTCTACACCTTCAGGGTCTAAGATTTTAAGCGTTGCATTGATTGCTCCACTAGTCGGGGTAGCTGCTATAAAAGGCCCCACCTGATTCAAATTCCAAGAATCACCATCTGCTGGGTATTTTGTATCCCACCATTTATCTCTGTTATCTATCTTAAATGAGCCTCCTTCGCACGAAGGACATACCGTAGCATCGTATTCGCCACCAAAAGTGATGTATTTGTTAGCAGGAAAATCATAAGAAAACGTACCTATTCCTGCCTTATATGTACCTGTAATTTTTTGTACGTTTTGTGTAAAAAATGGATCATCTGCCACCAACATAAACACTCTTGCATTAATGGCATAAGTAGAAAAATCAAAATTCAAAAAAACTCCACCTGGTGTGCCTGTTTTTTGCACAAACCATTCACGCTCTATTCTTTTTACACTAGCGTTGGGGTCTATAGCTGGGCAATCACTCGCAGTTAGGTTTCGTAAAACAGTAGAGATATTTTTATTATCACCAAACATTAAAAATGATTTATCAACCGCCATCTTCCTTCTGCCTATTGCATTGTTTGCCAATAAAAAATTATTGCTAGTTGCAACCGTAAGAAGCGATGGTTCTTCGCCTTTGATACTATTACTTATGCGTTGGTCTAAGGTAGACGCATTGTCAAGTCCTACACCAAAAATATTGTTATTATAAGCTTGTGCTTCTATACTTACATCGCTATTCCATACTATTGTGCCATCGGAAGCAATGTAATTTTGAGCTTGTTTCAAAGTTATACCATATTTAATGGCTAAATAAGAGCGAACTTTAGTCCTTTCTTCTGTTGTCAATTCTCTTTCATAGGCAACAACCTCACCGAAATCAGCATCAGATATCTCCGGTTGTGAACCAAGTATTGACCCATTAGCCGTTCTAGCATGAATTGATAATACTGTTTGATTACGAGAACCATTAAGACCATTATTCCCATATTTTATGCTGGATCCTCCTACTGTCCACATTACATCTGATATTGCAAGTTCATTAGCCGTAAGAGGTGCAGCGACTGTGGGCCCCAGATACGGGTACATTTGCACATCACCTAAGCTGGTTATTACTGGCTCATTTGCATTGACTAAAGATGAACCTGTTGTTGTGCCATTAAAACCCAAATAATCTCTATATGCACCACTAGAATTATGCTTGCTAATCATCATAAAGATACTACCATTAGACCCATTCGCTGAAAAAGGTTTACCAGTAGGTACCACCATAAAACGTGCATCAGCTAACGTACTTCCTCCAAAATTAATAGTAGGATGGAAGTTTGTTGTTTTGCTAAAAGCATTGGAATAAGGCTGCCTATTAGTATTCGTTTGGGAATAAGTATTACCCGCTTGCGATTGGTCTTTCCAGCTACTGGGTAAAAAATCTTTATCTGGCTTAAGCCAAATTCTAAGACCCGAGGTTACTCCACCAGGGCCAGTGAGTTGTGCAAATGCACGATTTGGCAGACTTGCCAAAAACATACACACTGCAAAAACATAGAGCATCCGTATATGTAAATGTTTATTTGTAATTTTATTGTTCATTATATTAATTTGATTTATTTTTAAATGAATTGTTTTTAATCTAATTGAAAGTTTAATTTGAAAAAAAACTAATAGGTATCGAAAAGCAAAAAGTTATTAGATGACCTATTTTTTGATCAAAGAAATTAAAAACTGATTGCAAAATATTTTTATCAATCATCGTCAAAATAAGGATTGAACAGGATGATATTTACCCAAAGAAATTGGTAACTTCCTATAATTGTATTGTATCCAATTGTTTTAAAGTCAAAAGAGGGAAAATGATTTCCAAAGGGCTTTTTTACGATAAAACCATATAAAGACTTAAGAATAAAAATGATATGAAAATCTTTCAAATCGCTCATATTTGATATAATTTATCAAACATCTATGCTTATTAGAAATTAAGCTAAAATCACGAAGAGTAGAATCAAACACGCAAATCAAAGCATTGGAACACACAAAATACTTAACTTCTTTTTAAGAAATAAGGTGTACTTTTTTGCGAAACCTAAAACAACAACATTGAACGAAATGGGACTTAACAAATCCAAAGGATTAAAGCTTTGATTTTCCAAGACAATGAAAGATTTATTTAAGGTTTTTATGTTTGTGATACCCTAGTAGGTAAAGCTAAATTTTCTTAAATCATATTGAATGTTTTTTACTTTTTGTTTTAATTTATATGCAATCATTTTATCGAGAATATTGACTCAAATCTCTAATAAATCGAAAAACATAAACTGATATTATTTTCAAATCAGTCAAACAATTAGACGCAAAAAGAACTCCAAAGAGAGGCGAAAAATGGCTCTAATTAAGCAAATGGGCATTTAAATAAATGAAGTAGGATTTAATTTAGTTGAACTAGATTTCCAATACAACTAAACTAATTTTAACAATTACTGGAATAAATTTTCTTTTTTATTTTAATGAAATAAACTTCTGATTATATGTAATTAACATTTTGTATAACCAAAAAACAGTTAGATAGAACGAACGTGATTTGTAGAGAAAAAAAAATATAATTTTGGTACTATATTTGAGCATTCAAAAAATTTAATTTTCACCTGTGCCAAAAAATAAATGAAGAATTATTCTGTATTAATTGTAGAGGATTCAGAGCATTTTTTCCAAGAATTGAGTAATCACCTAAATGATTTGATTCTTTGTAAAATAACTTTAGCTACCACATTAAAAGATTCACTTTCATTAATCTATAGCCAAAACTTCGATTTGATTTTTTTAGATATAATGTTGGGTAAGGATAATGGATTAGATCTGATTCATGCTACAAAGACAACTCCTATAATAATTACTTCTTCACACCCTAACTTTGCTATAGAAACTTACGAACATGAAAATATTAAGGATTTTATTTTAAAGCCTATTTCGAAAGGTCGGTTAAATAAGGCCATATCGAGGTGTTTATCACAACCTGAAACACTCGAAAATAATACTCATTCATTTTTCTTTAAGGTTGGAAGAAAAATGCAAAAAATTAACTTTGAAAATTTAGATTACATTATTGCTTATGGAATTTATACCAAAGTTTATTTTAATGACAACTATTTATTAGTTAATGACAACATTTCCTATTTAGAAATCAACTTGCCGTCTAATTTGTTTATAAGAATACATAAATCATACATCGTAAATTTGGATAAAATCACGAGCATAGATGCAAATCATGTATTTATCAATGATAAACCAATTCCTGTTGGATTAACTTATAAAAACAAATTACAAGGGCTCATAGGCACATTCCCTCAAGATAAAAAATAACTTATGGAAATCTATGATATAATTAGAATCCTCAACATCACAGTATGGATAGGTATGGCCGCTTATTCATTGTCTTATGGATTATCATTCAAGAAATTCTTTTATTTTTTTTTCTATTCTCTATTTTGGATTGTTTTACTTCCAGCACCCTTTTACATAAATTATTTAAAATTAATTTTAGGAGAGAATGTCAGCATATCACTGATTTTTTTTGCAATCTTAATTGAAGGACTTATAATTCAAAAAATCATAAAAGCTGGGTTGATTGAAGTCAGAGTTTATAAAAAGATAAAATTTGAATTTTCCAATACCCTAATATGGGTTTTAAAGTTTAGCCCTATAATACTTCTGGGAATTATTCTTTTACCACTTTTCATGTTAACCCTATTTATAGCGGGGCTCATCATATTGAATTTTAATGTCTATAGGACTTATCTGAATGCTAAAATCAGTTATAAAAATAAAATAATAACCATATTTTCAATTTTTTTTTATTCGATTTCCTGTCTGGTTTTAAGCTCTTTTTTTATTTTAAAAAATGTAGAGATTAATAAGTATTATTATAGTTTAAGTGAAATATACATCACTATTTTTTCACTTGTACTGACAGGATTGTGGACCGGTCAAATAACAAATTTACAAGCAAGAAATATCAAAAGGATCAATGAAATAGAGCGGGAAAAGCAAATTGAATTAAAAAAAGTAAATGAATCGTTAAATGAGAAAATAAAGGCCGAAACGGAAAAGTTGAACGAAATATTATCCATAAAGAAATTCTATTTAGGAATTATTTCACATGATTTAAGAGGGCCGTTAAATGAAGCCATCTTTTTGTTAAAACAAGAAAATAAAAAAAATAAAGGATTTATTCAGAGCCAAATTGATCGACTGGAAACCATCAATGAGTCCTTCTATTTATTTCTAAATTGGATAGAGGCAAAAAACTTCAATAAAAGTAGAGTTTTCAAAGTTTTGAATTTGGATGATCAATTAACCAATATATTATTGGAATTTGAAGAAGCAATTGGCACAAAAAAAATACAAATAAAAAAGTCAGTTCCCTCTGATCTTACACTTTTTTTCAACTACATTTTTATTGAAACAATTTTGAGAAATATTATCGGAAATGCCATTAAGTTTAATAGAATGAATGGATTTATTGAAATCATTGCCATAAAAAGAGCTCAGTTTACTTCCATAGCGATTAAAGATAATGGGGAAGGTGTATTTCAAGCTCATATTGATGGTATACTAGCAAATCCTGTCAATAAAATAGGAACAAAAAAAGAGGATAGTTTTGGTTTTGGATTGTTTATCTGTAAAGAAATTATTGAGCAATATGGCGGTAGTATAAAGGTCAAAAGCAAACCAAATTCAGGAACTACTGTTATTTTGAAATTTAAGAACGAAAATAAAACCATTAATTCTTAGAAAAGACTACGCTGTATTTTCCATTCAAGTTTGAAAGATTAGAAATAAAGTCTTTTTTAAAGAAATAGAATAATCATAGGAAAACCATTTTGGTTTAATAAAAACTGAACAACGGATATAAACTCGGACCAAAACTAAGTTAACGATTGATTTGTGAATGTCAAAACATAGGAAAGCATGGTCTTCAGAAGCGAATTGTACTGCAGCATTCAGTTCAGCATGTCATTTCTGGAACATTTAAAAAAATCAGGGTTCGAGTGTGGATATTTACGGTTGGAGAGGACATTTAATGTAACCAGGTAAAAATGGTAACACTCGCCCTATATATCTCTTTAGTCAATTATTGATCTGTATCTTTTAATAGTTAGGTCAATTGGACCACAAAATATCATTTAGTTCATTCCAAGTGTAAACTGTCAAAGTACCATCTATTTTCTATGATAAATTGTCTGGATTGTTATTATTTTGCAGAAGCCGTAACATTATGCAATTGGGAAAATAGCATTAAAAGGACAGGTTAATTTTTGCTATTAATTTTACTACTATTCTCAAAATTTATAAACTCAATTTCCTTAAAGAGATTTGAAAAATATCTTAAATATTTAGTTAATTATTAAGATAACAGATCAATCTGCAAAAAAAAGAATAGCACCTTATCATAAGGTGCTGTCTTAAATTTACACGAGTGAATCGCTTATATGTTTAATATTTTTTAGAAGACAAATTTGTCTATTTTTTGGATATAGCTTTATAAAAAAAAGTCATATGAATTCGTAACTACGCAACAAAACTAATGGTAGGATAGATAAAAAAAAAGCACACTTACGCAGTATTAAATGAACATCAAATTAATTAAAATGAAATCGGTTATTAGTCTAACCAATTTAAAAATAAAAACTCTTTATCAATTAAAAAAAAGAGTCTACTAATATTTTTTTTGAGAAAAAATCAAATTTTAAACTAAATAACATTACATAATAATCGGATGAATCCACACAATTAATTTATGCCTTTATTATTAATTGTCCTAAACAAAGATGAAATTTAATTAGCTTTTTAGATCAAATCACATAAACGAAATTTTTCAATCATTGAGCTTATTGATAGGTTTTATAAGTTAAATTCTTAACTATTGGATCTTCCTAATAATAAAATTTTCAGGTTTCTAAAAATCTATTTTATGGATTAAAATATAGCTAAGTTGAAGAACAAAAAAATTATAGTTTTTTTATAAAATGAAATTTCGATAGCAATAAATTAACTACGGTGAAGTTTTTTCTGTAATTGATGGGTTGGAAAATCAAACCCAATTGAATGAATGGCAAATTTTTGAAAATTTATTAACGCCATTTCTTATTTCATTAAACATTTAATGAATTTCAATCCAGTATTTATTGATTACATATATCTTAAAACTTGAATTCTTGACTATGATATAACGGCACCATACATTTGCCAAAATTTATATCTAAGCATTTCAGTGATTAAGCTATGATAATAAGATTGGTTTATTATCAAATTTATTTATCAGCTTGATGTAAAAAGAAAATATTCAAATTAAAAAAACCGCATAAGCTCAGTCATATTAATAATAGTTTTAAAATATAAGAATTAATCAATCTAAATTCCAAACCATATTTATATCTCATTTATTACTTCCAAAATCATTAGATTTTTAGGTTTGAAGGTCGTTTTTGGAAATGTAAAATAATTTCAGTTATGTCAAACAGTAGACTTTTTCTTATTAATTTAAAATTATATTTATTTCTCGCTGCCTTTTTGGTTTCATTTTCATTAATGTCCAAAAAGGTTATTAATTCAAACGAATTCATAACTCCGAAAATAAGTCAATATTCTTCGAAATGTTATATCCTTGAATGGGAGATAAAAAAGAATACATCTATCGATTATTTCTTAATTCAAATTTCACGAGGTGATGGCCGCTATATTAATATCGGCCAAATTATGAAAAAAGGCAAAACCCATTTTCAATTTAAAGATAAATATAGACCTTTTAATAGAATTCATTATAGATTAATTACTGTTTTCAAGAATGGAAATTTTATTATTTCTCCGAGTGAAATGATTAAAAACAATACGGCTAATGGGCTCAGTTAGAAGGTCATATTCATGTAGCTTTAAATTATAAAGTAAACTTAAAAGCAATTAATTAGATAAGACGATTAGTTTACATTTCCTACCTATACTGTTACCTATTGATTTGTGGACTATTTTTGAAGTTTTATAGGCTAACCCTCCATGATTTCGTTCGATGTTATATTTTTTTTCCAACTGGACATAATTAATTTAAAAATCTCTCATAGTTTAACCTTCAAATCTCTGACAAATAAAACTTTCCATGATTACGAAAAATGACTCGATACATGCTTTTTGCTCAAAAGAAGTAATTTTTGAAAATTCCTAAGTTAGGCCCTTAAATATTCTTGAACAACTGTTGTTTGAAAGCGACATGTAGCCGCATGTGAGTAATTCTTGTTTCTATCATTGAATTGTTTCGGCAAAGGATAAGTTTGAAAAACTTGTTGAAAGAGATTCATTACCTCTTAGGGTAACATATAATTTGTAATTCATTGCAGAGTTGCCAACTTGAATTAATGTATAAAATGGTTAATAGTTATGTCTCTGAAGGCGTTCTTTTACCAAACTTGTTCTTTTCGCTAATTAGTTTAAACCTTCAACAAATCGTACACCTTCATGAGATTATAATTTCTATGCACAATAATCTTCCCAATGTTTTGACATAACAAATCTAATTAAAGCCAAACTTCGATTTACCGCGTTTTAAACAAACACTTAGAAATGTAAAAATCAAAAAAGAAAGTTGTGTAAGGTAAATCATAGTTTCAATTAAACAAATCTAAGTTTCATTGAATTAATATTCAAGTTTATTTAATTCTGCCTAATGGCAGTTTTTTGTACCCTAAAATGTCTATATTTTTATAATATTTTTATTCACAAAAAATAGAATATTTTTATTCTAAAGCATAATATTTTTTGGGACACATTACTTTTTTATTGAATCATGCAACCTAAAATACTGATAATCTGTAATGAAAACGAGAAATGGCAGTATAGCATTATAGAAAAATACTTATCTGCTCATGGAATTTCTGAAAGTTATATTGCTAGTTCGCTTAGGATTGCAAATGATATTTTTCTGATTGAAAATATCGATTTGATTGTTTCAAATACAACAATTAATGGTCGAATAACAATAGATTCTATATTAAACAAAAAGTTATTTTACGGCATTCCTATCCTGTTCTATACATTTGATTATCAAGAATTTGAATTTCATAAGAATTTTGGCACTTTTAAACATAAGAAATATTCAGATATACATTTTCTCTCCTATGAACTAAATAAATTGCATGATAATATTGTGAAGTTTTTTTATTTAAAACTAAATAAAAAAGCAGGAGATTACTTTTTCTTAAAGTCAATTTCTGGAAAAACTGAAAGGGTTTATTTCGAAGAAATAATTTATTTTAAAACCAAAGTTGTCGGATGCAAAATTTTCACCAAAAGTAATCAATATAATTCTCCAAAATCAATTGTTGGCTTGACAAGTATTATGGGTGATTCGATTGTTCGAATTTCTGAACAGTACGCTGTAAATATCCATTATATTAATTCCTACACAGATGATTATATTCAAATTGAAGGAAATAAAATTCAAATTGGGAATAGAAGTGCTGTTCTACATTTAGAAAAAAGATTTAGAAAAATTAAATATTTGAGATATTAGGTAACTTTTGGTTTCAAGCCAGGGGTATAAGGTGGAAAAGGATTTGCTAGTACTATAACTAACAAATACCTTTGTTAATAGAAAGCACCTATTTTAGGTGCTTTTCTTTATTATTTTTAATTAATTGAATGAAAATAATTGGCAGAAACGAATCTAATTATTTTTGATTGGAAATTAATTTAAAGATTCTAATTTATGTTCCCTAAGAACTTTTAATGCATCCTGAAATTCCATTTAGAATTATCGCTTTCAAAGTCAAATTCGGCCAGCGAAGGTGTGCTATCTCCTGATGAAACCAATGCTAATTTTTTGTTTGAATTTGGAACTACCTTGGGCATAATCCTGTAAGAGCCATCAGTTAGCTGGTCTATTCGCCATAATTGTTCTGGGCTACCTGTAAAGTTGGGTACAGTAATTACTTCAGAATTTGATGTGGCTGCTAATGCCCTTTCGGTTCCTTCTAACACAATTTTATAATAAGGGCCACCCAAATATCCTGTAGAATCTGGAGCATCTGTAATGGTCCATTTTTGGTGCGGTCGATACATGTAATCGCCAATACGTACATTAATGTTACCTGTTGGCCAATTTTTGATTACTTCTGCTAATTCTTGAGCTGGCACTGGTTTGATAGGTTCGGTATTGGTTTGACCAAATCCTCGTTGGGCAACCGGCATTCTGCTAAAATCTACGGCCAGTTCTAATCCATATCCTCTTCTTACCGATTCTATTTCATAAGTTCCTTCTTTGAATTTTTCACCGGCCACTGGCCAGCCATCTTTCCAAACTATAGGAAGAATGCCCAATACACTGCGACCACCTTGATCTAAATCTGCCTCGTAATGAATTGACATTTTTTCGACACCTTTTTCAAGAATTACTCTTCCAAAATGCCCAGGACCTATGAGTTTACCACGTGTCGCCACCACCATTTTACCGCCGCCTTCCAGCATGCTTCTACCAACATTATCCATATAAGGGCCAGTTACTTTTTTAGAACGCCCCACCACCACATTGTAGGTTGAGTTTGCACCATCACAACAACTGCCGTGTGTGGCAAGCAAATAATACCAACCATCTCGATAAATCAAATCGGCTGCCTCGCACACTATGGCCACATCAATTGGCTTATTTCCATCTTTGATTTTGCCTGTTTTGGGATCTAACTCTATGATGCGAGTGAATCCATAATAAGTGCCATAGGCCATCCATAGTCGACCGTTTGTAGGGTCTAACATTATACCTGGATCTATGGCATCGTTTTCTTCATAGCCATCTGAAGTAGCCACTATTATGGGTTCAGAATACTTAAAGTCGGGCGATTTTGGATCCAATGTCTTGTTCCACATGGTATATATGATACCCTTGTGCGTGGGACTTCCTCCTGTTGCACCATATACCACCAAATAACGATTACCTATTTTTATAGCATCAGGAGCAGCACCCCCACCTGGTCTTACAGCTCCTCCATACCATGTCCATCCATCTTCTGATATTAACCCTCCTCCTCCTGTTCCGAAGGTGTAGAATTTGCCCTCACATTCTACAATGGTTGAAGGGTCATGAATGAAAGGTTTGCCAACTTGACCCAATACAGTATTTGCGAGTGTTACTGATAAAAAAGCAATTATTTTAAATTTCATTTCTTTGTTAAAATTTGGATTAGACTTTAATCTTGGCTGATACTGATATTCCTAACAGCCTTGCCTTTTTCATCAATAAAACGAAGGCAAAAATTGGCCATCCCAGGGCCATTAATTACCGCTCCTCTAATAATGTTTTTTCCCTTTTTTAAGGTAATTAATGGTGAAGCCACATTGTCAACTATCATATCTCTGTCACCAGAAAGCATAAGTACTTCTTGACCATTGAGCCAAAACATCCCTCCAGAATTACAACCAGCTGTCATTCTAACATTCTCTATTTCTTCTTTACAGTCAATTACTGTAACCAACCAAAAAAGTAATCCATACTTCGGTTTGTTGATGTCATAAGAAAAATTAAACAAATTAAAATTAAAGGTTTTACTATCCAGAGCGTACCATTTGAGGTCTTGATTACCCACTTTTACCATTTCACCAGCCTTAGGCATCACTAAATAATCTTCGGAGAAATTGTTATTCTTAAACTCACTTCGCAAATAATTATCCGTGAAAATATTATTTCGTGCTATGTCTTTTTTGATAGGTTCCAACACCAACCACCTATGAATAAAACCATTTGAAAATGGAGGTATTTTTACGCTAGTGGCATTTGAAAAATGCCTACTCAAAGTATGTGTTGTATCCCCTTTTATTGGAATTGGTGGCAAAGGAGGTCTTTGAAAACCTGGCGGTTGCCCACTAGCAGTATTTAAGTTACTTAGTAAACTAAACATAATGGCAAATGCCAAAACTGAAAGTAATGAATTGCGTTTTCTATTCATGATTAGATTTAATTTTACCATATATTTTGAATCAGTGGACTCAATACAAATTAGTCTGTTCATCATTTTTTATCCTACCGTCTAATTCTTGAACAGAAATTTCGAGTTTTCCGTGATCTACCAATGCTTTTGCCAAAGACGCAATAGGTCTTACTTTTAAAGTTTCAGCATTTTGCCACAACTTTGACCTAATCATACATTTGGCACAGTGCATAAATGCCTCTTTCATTTTCACAATAATGGCAAATGAAGGCTTTTTGCCGTCACAAATTAAAAGTTCTAAAACACTTTCATCAGTTACAATTAAAGCCTCGCCATTCACTCTTAAAGTTTCTCTAACCCCAGGAATCAAAAAAATCAATCCTACATTCGGATTTTTAATGATATTGGTCAAAGTATCTGCTTTTGCGTTTCCAGGTCTATCGGGAATTGCTAAAGTTTTATCATCCAAAATTTTTACAAAGCCTGCTGGATCACCTTTAGGCGAAACATCAAAATTCCCATGCAAATCTGATGTTGCGATGGTAATGAATGGAGAATTTTCAATAAAGTTTCGACAATGCTCGTCGATATAATTGATTGTTTTTCGTGTCACAATTTCATTTGGATAACCTAAAGTTGTTCGAAGTTGGTCTTCACTTGTGATAATGTTTTGAAAATTAATCATATTTATAAATTTCTTGAATTAGAAATAAGTTGTCTTTTATTTAAAGATTAACTGAGCAAACTCGTAAATATCATGTCGCCAAACTGGCCAAGTGTGTCCGCCAGCATATTCGCTATATTGGTATTTAATTCCCATTTCGTCCATTTTTTTCATCATAATTTGGCAATTTGCGTGAGCAATATCCTCTTTGCCACCTTGCGAAATCCAAAATTCTTTGATATTGGCATTGATTTTTTCTTTATTGGTTTTCATGAATTCGTATTGTGGGTCAGATAGTTTGGCATTATTTGCCCACCAACCCGAACTGAAAACACCGAGGTAATTGAATAAATCAGAATTGCGAACACCTGCATGCAAAGTTTGCAAACCTCCCATCGAAAGACCTGCCAGAGCACGATTTTTGGCCTCGTTAGAGACTTTATAATTTGCCTCTACGAATGGAATTAGTGCATTTTTTAGCTCATTTTCAAACTGATTGAGCTGTTGTAGGCCAAATCCTGCGGGGCCACCGCCACCTTGAAAATTACCATCCATCATCACAATTACCATTGGTTTGGCTTTCTTTTCGGCAATAAGATTGTCTAAAATCAAGTCCGTTTTGCCTTGAGTAGCCCAACCACGTTGGTCTTCGCCACCACCATGAAGAAGATAAACGGCTGGATATTTTTCGGTAGAGTTATCGTAGCCTGGTGGCGTATAAATATACGCCTCACGCCAAGAGTTGGTTACTTTTGAATAGTATTTTTTTATACGAATATCGCCATGAGGCACGTCTTTCAAAGCATAAAAACCACCTTCTTTGTAGGGAATTTCGATGCCACTGGCTTGGCGACCCATACCGTAAAAAGTCTCGCTGGCTGGATCTGCCAAAGCCACACCGTCAATGATTAATGAATAATAATGAAAGCCTCGGCTTATTACTTCGGTGGTTACATTCCAGAATCCGCTGGTGTCTTTCTCCATGTCGTATTTTTTACCCAAATCAATCTGAACTTTCTGGGCATTAGGGGCTTTAACTTTGAAAACTACACGATTGTCTGGTAAAATTTGAGGGTATTTAACATTGCGGATATTGGTTGTGGCTGGTGTTCCCAAAACCGTATATTGCTCCAATGAAGTAGTATCAACTGGCTTGAACAAAAACTGTGAGAACATGTACAAACCGTTTTTCCAAACTTTAAAATCGTGGCCGCCTGCTTCTAAATAATAAATATGCGGCACATCGTTTTCAAACATATAATCGTGTGTACGCTTGCTGAATGTGATTAAACCATCGGCATCCCCACACGAAATAAAGAGTAGTCTTAATTTATTTTTAGCCTCTTCAGGATTTGGCATTAAATCTTTAGGAACTTTGGTATTTGGAGCGGAAGAAAAGCCTCCTACCCACGAAAATTTATCCAAATTTCCTAAACCAAAATTCAAGGACTGACCACCACCCATTGAAAGACCAGCAATGGCACGATTGTCTTTATCGGTCAGGGTTGGATATTTTTTATCAATAAATGGAATAAGGTCATTCAGCAAGTCTTTTTCAAAAGTTGCAAACGCCTCCACCTTATCTTTATCAAAAATATTTCCTACCGAGCGGTCGTCTTTCATGGCACGTCCGTTTGGCATAACTACGATCATCGGCTGTAATTTACCTTCGGCATAAAGGTTATCCAAGATATTTTGTGGACTTGCCCCTTTAAACCATTCCAAATGGTCGCCACCAATTCCATGTAACAAATAAAATACAGGATATTTTTTCTTTTTATCAAAACCTGGTGGTGTGTAAACCAAGGTTTTACGCTTATTTCCTACGGTTTTTGAATCATAAAGTACGGTATCAATTTTGCCTTTTGCGATACCCATTTTTTCTTGTTCATAGCCTTTGGGCATTTCTTTTTCCATTTTTTGTGCTAAAGACATGAAACTGCACAAAATCAAGAATGTTAATATAAGATTTTTCATAAATGTTAATTTTTTAGATAATTATTTAAAAAGCAAAGGAGCCATTTCCAGCAAACTGCGTCTCCAAGTCAGAAATTCGTGGCCAGTTTTGTCCGAAACATACGAAACGGCATTGAAACCAGCATCTTTCAATTTCGCAGTGGCATCCAAGATTCTCTCGGGTCTTTCTTTGCTTCCTGCACTCAAAAATATCATTTTTACTTTCGATTTGTCTTTGATTTCCTCAGGTGCATAGGTGCCACCACTTAGCAATCCATAATACGCAAAAACGTCTGGTTTATTGAGGGTTATGGTTTTAGTTTCCATGCCTCCCATACTTAGGCCAGCCATAGCTCTATCTGATGATTTGGCAATTGTGCGAAAATGGTTATCCACATAAGGAATAAGCTCATCAACCAACACTGTTTGAAAAGGCTCAATTTTGAATTCTCTTATTTTACCAAATTTCACTTCATTTGTCATACCATAAGTATTTACTATAATGAAAGGTTTTACTTTCCCTTCGGCAATCATATTGTCCATAATTAAATTGGCTTTCCCTTGGTTCATCCATGCGGTTTCATCCTCGCCCCAACCGTGTTGAAGGTACAAAACTGGGTACTTACCCTTGCCTTTTTCGTACCCAGGTGGAGTGTATACAAAGGCTCTTCGTGAGGTATTGGTGCTAGGAGAAGGAAAAAGCACTTGCTGAACATGGCCGTGAGGCACGTTATTGAGTGCATAAAAATCTTGATCATGGGCTGGAATTTCTATGCCACTTTCCCAACGAGTTGAGCCATAAAAATTCAATGCCCCTGGGTCATTAAATTTTCCGCCATCAATTTTCACATTGTAATAGTGAAATCCTTCATCCATAGGCCCATCAGTAGTGGCCATCCAAGAGCCATCTTCTGTTTTAGCTAGTTTAGTGCCTCCTTTTCCTCCAAGACCTAAACTTACTCTAACACTATCGGCAGCAGGAGCTATGATTTTAAATCTTACATAGCCTTGGGAATTTACTTGAGGGTATTCTTGCTGCGGTTGGTTGTAGGATGAAGGCTTAAAGTCTTCAACAATGGAAGTAGATTGAGCAAAGCAAATACTGCTTGATAAGGCAGTGAAAAGAGCAATTTTTTTGAGTGTATTTTTCATTTATTATGAGGTTGAATAATTATTTTGAATACTATTTAAAAATTTCTTGGAGGGACGTTGCCAAAAATAACTTACAGTTCATCCAAGTATGGCCGCCTGAGACAATGAGTGGATTCACTTTAATTTTCTTTTCGTTGAACATCGCAATATTTTGTTTTACACTTTCATACAAAAAGTCGTCTGTACCCACGCTGATGGTGAATAATTTGACTTGTTTGTTGATTTTTTCGGCATCAGGTGACCAATCCGTGAAGTTTTTCTTAAATTCTTCGGTGGCAGTGTAAGGTGCATAGGAGCAGATGTAGCCAAATTTATCAGTATTTGTCAAGCCGATATTCAAAGTTTGACCACCGCCCACCGAAAAACCTGCTACGGCACGGTTTTCTGAACCTGATTTAACAGGGTAATTTAACTCAATAAATGGAATCACATCATTGATTACATCTTTTGTAAAATCGGGCATGGGTGCTGGACGAACATTGCCATAAGGCATCACGATAATCATCGGTTTTGCTTTGCCTAAAGCAATCAAATTATCAGCAATCAGATTTGCTTTGCCCACTTTGGTCCAAGTTTCTTCGGTGTCTGAGCCTCCGTGAATCAAATACAAAACTGGATATTTCGTTTTACCGCTGGCATCAAAATTTGGTGGTGTATAAACCAATAACTGACGAGTAGTATTCAGTGCTTTTGAATCATAATACTGATATGTAACCTTACCATGCGGCACCTTTTGAAGGCTGTGAACCAGCGGCTTGTTGCCTTTTACTTCCACTATACTTCGTTTGAAACGCTCATTGGCAAAAATATGCGTATTATTCGGATCAGCCACTCCTACACCGTCAACCGTAAAATTATACGGATAAATATCGGGCGTGACGGGTGGCACTGTTACACTCCAAATGCCAGATGTGTCTTTCGTTAGGGTAATAGGTTCTTTCAAAAATTCACCCGAAAGTTTTACCTCTTTGGCATTTCTAGAAAAATATCGAAAAATAATACTATTATCAGCTTGCACATCAGGCGAACTGATAGCGGGTGGGCGTTGGGCAATTACATCCATTGCCGAAAACATTACCGCAAAAATCATTAAACATTTCTTCATTATCTTGTTGAATTTCAATTATTTAAAAAGAATAGGCAGTGTTTCGTTCATGTATTTTTTCACATTCATCCACGTATGGCCGCCGTCTGTAACATAGCTTTTGAAATTGATTTTCTTTTCTTTTAAATAATTTTCCCATTCCAAAGTGCCTTTGTATAGGAAATCTTCCCTGCCGATTCCTGAAAAAAGGAGTTTAAAATCTTTGTTGGTTTTGGCAGGATTTGCAGTGATATTAGTAAAGCTTTTGTCCATTTCAGCAGGAGAAATATATGAGGCATAACTACATACATAAGCAAATTTATCTACGTTGTTGAATGCAGTTCTGAGTGTTTGACCGCCTCCACGTGAAAAACCACCAATGGCACGATTGTCCCGATTAGCAATTGTGCGATAATTTTTCTCAGTAAAAGGAATGATATGCCTAATGAGGTCTATTTCAAACATTTTCATTCTCCGAAGTGCATCTTCTCCATCCCTGCTCATAACATCAGCAGGCTTGTCTTTGCCTGTTTGTTCTGCAATTTTAGCCATCGGATTGCCATAAGGCATCACCACAATCATCGGCTTGGCAATGCCTTCCGAAATCATATTATCTAAAATAAGATTGGTTTTGCCTACTTTCCAGAAAGTTTCTTCCGTATCTGTAGTGCCGCTAATCAGGTAATAAACGGGATATTTTTTTGACTTATCTTTGGTATAACCGGGTGGCGTATAGACCACTAACGTACCCGTGGAACCCTCGACAGATGGATAATAATCATAAGAAACCGTACCGTGCGGAACATTTTTCAAGGCATAAATAGCAGGAACATCTGATGGGATTTCTACCAAACTCCCTTTAAATCGTTCATTTGGGAAGAAAGCCACATTGGCTGGATCCATTACAGTTACACCATCAACTTTAAAACTATAGGGATAAATATCTGGCTTTATTGGCCCGAAAGTTACTGACCATACACCCTCGGTATTCTTCGTCATGGGTACATCTACCGCTCCAAATTGCCCACCTCCCAACAAAACAGTAGTAGCATTTGGTGCCAAATACGAGAAAGTTACCGTTTTGTCGGGATTTACCTTTGGCGAAATAACAAATGGTCCACGAGGTGGCTGTGAAATTGCAAAATGTACCAAACAAACCAAAAGTGTCACTATAAGTAAAATTTGTTTTTTCATATTTTAGAGTATTTAGGTTGAATTATTTTGTTAAAATATCGATTTCGGCATAACCAGAATTTGAGTTTTCTTTAATGTTTTTCAAGGCTTTCAGTTTAATAAATCGTGCTTTGGTTTGCTCAAAACTTTTGATTTGCCAAGTTGGATTGTTTTTGATATTGGAAAATTCGCCCTCGCTCATCAGCTTCCAAATGCTGCCATCGTCTGACACAAAAAACTGATAATGTGAAATTATACTGGCATCTGCCCACCAATTTTGGTCTGAGAGGTAACGAAATCCTACTAAATTTTCCACTTTACCCAAATCGATGGTTAGTTCGGTAGGTGCTTTATATTTTTGCCAAGAAGTATATTCGTTTCCATCCAAAACCTTCAAGGCATTTTTATCTTGCTCAGCAACGATAGTCCAATTTTTACGAGCGATGTCAAAAGATACCTCAGCTACCGCACTCGATAATTTATTTTGAGGATTAAATGAAATGGCTTTTACAGTAAGTTTGCCCAAATTAGAAGGTACAGCAGCTGTGTATTTGAATGATTTTGAGGTTGGAAGTGAACCATCTAATGTATAAAACACTTCAGATTCCGCATCGGTTTTTGAGATGTGAACATCACCATTTTGGTTACGACTGATCATTGGAGGCCTTAAAATTATAGGAGCTTGGTAAACCTCCATATTATTTATTAGCGGGCATGCTTTTGCATCCGTAATATTTAGCCTGATTTTGGTTGCTATAATAGTTTTAAATCTTAAAATTCGTTTGTACCCAATGGTGGTTTCTATGGCTATTTTTTGCCATTTTCCATTAATATTGGCTTCCAAAGTGAAAGCTTTTACTCGCTGACCCAACTGAATGGGTTCTTGTACCAAAAAACGATTGAAAGAAGTTGGCTTTGTAAAAATTATCGTTAATGAGCCACTTGTAAGACCATCATCTGTGGCCCAATAAGTTTTTGCGTCATTATCAATAGCTTTTTGGGCAGAAAACTGGCTGCTTTTAGACCGTACATTGCTGGCTTGAATTTTTGTATTTTTTAATAAATTTTTCCCGAAAGCTTCTTTTCTTGCCTTCGCAAAATCCAGCACATTTTTTTCGTCTGTTTCATGAATCAAACCATTTGGCATAATTGGGAAATTTAGCAAAAGCGTACCGTTTCTACCTACAGAATTGTAGTATGTATCCATCAATTGAGGCAGCGTTTTTACTTTTTTGTCCTCTTTGGGATGATAAAACCATTCTGGACGAATAGAAGTATTTACCTCACCAGGCACCCAAGCATTACCATTTTCTACACCATGTCTAAGCATATCTTCTGGCACATCACCTGTGGCATTCAACAAACTCCAGTTGGTTTCGCCGACATAACCCGACTCTGTACCGACCCAACGTAAATCCGCACGGTCGCCGCCGTCATTCCAAATCACAATATTGGGTTGAAGTTTACGAACCAATTTGTAAGTATTTTGCCAGTCATAATAGGTTTTTGCATCTATTTTGCGGTTTTCATTCGCTCCCCCATAATAACCATTTCCGCCATTGGCACCGTCAAACCAAACTTCAAAAATTTCACCATAATTGGTCAAAAGTTCAGTCAATTGATTTCTGAAATATGTGATATATTCGGGTTTGCCGTAGTCGGGGTGATTTCTGTCCCAAGGGGAAAGATAAACGCCAAATTTTAGCCCGAATTCTTTACAGGCATCGGCCAATTCCTTCACCATATCGCCTTGCCCATTTTTCCAAGGAGCATTTTTCACGGAATAATCGGTGTATTTTGAAGGCCACAAACAAAAACCACTGTGGTGTTTTGCCGTGAAAATTACCCCTTTCATACCTGCTTCTTTGCAGATGCGTGCCCATTGTCTCACATCTAATTTATCGGGATTAAATATTTTAGGGTCTTCGTTTCCAAAACCCCAAGCCTCATCCGTATAAGTATTTACGGAGTAATGAATAAAGCCGTAATACTCCATTTGCTGCCAATGCAGTTGATTTTCGGTAGGTATTGGCAAAACTGGCTTTGGAGTTTCATTTTGTGCAAACGAAAAACAAAATGTAAAGCATGAAAATATAACAATCAAGAACCCTTTTTTCATATAAATTATTAAATCAAATTATTCGAAATATTTTATTTTGCCCATTCTTTACCTTCGGCAGTTCTTCGCCATTCAAAATATTTATCCAAAACTTTCAAAGATTCTTCGCTTGGGACTGTTCCCATTTTTGGGCTTTGTTTAAGGTGCATTACAGCATGATTTTTCTTGGTATATTCTTTCCAAACTGGCAAATTTGAACCATTTGGATTGCCATATTTTGCAAAATTTGTCCAATAACTCATCATAGCTTCTGAAATACTTTCGTCGGTATCTGTTTTTAAACGGCTTTTTGGGTCGGTATGGCCAAACACAAAACCTACATCATGCCCATGCGGTGTACCTTGGCCATGCTGCGGAGAACCTTCGGGAAAGTCGGGGTGTTGGTCAAAATAATAGTAATAAACTTTGGCTTTACTGGTTTTGGCTTGAAGATTTGCCCAAGCCCAAGTTTGCCAACCAAAAGCTGCATCACGAGCTAAGTCACGGGCAGTTTTGGGTACATTATTTTCACCAACTGGGTAAGCTTTTATCAATTCATCGGCAAATTTTCCATAACGTTTATTCACCCCATCAATGTAGTCTTTCGGGGTTTTTGGTGGACTAAAACTTAAGCCTTCGTCTGAATTATAGCCCACCAAAATTGCAGTTTTGTTGTATTTCCCTTGTTCGTATAGCTTATATTGGTCGTCAGGAATTACATAGCCATCTACAATAGGCCAGCCGCCGGGCTGTCCAAATCCACCTGGTAGTTTTTCAGCAGGAATCGCTCTCATTTCAGCGAGAGATTTTGCACCTGCTTTTTGCATGAATTCTACGCCTTGGCTTTCTGCCAAAGACAATAACTTCATATTTTCGCCTGGATAAGTAGTGATTCTGTTTGGTCCAAAGGAGCCTCCACTTTGTGAGATAGCACCATGAAAAAGTCCTTTGGCCAAAGGCGAGGCACATAGCATGCTTACGGCAATACCACCTGCCGACTCCCCAAAAATGGTAACTTTATTAGGGTCTCCTCCAAATGCTACAATATTGTTTTTTACCCATTCAAGTCCTGCAATCATATCTAACAAACCGTAATTTCCTGAAGTTTTTTGAATAGTTTCGGCACTGAGTTCGGGGTGAGCCAAAAATCCCAATTGACCTACACGGTAAGGTATAGAAACATAAACTACACCTTTTGCTGCCAATTTTTCGCCCGAATAAACGGCTTCTGAAGTGGACCCAAAGGCAAATCCGCCACCATAAATCCATACCATAACGGGTAGCTTTTCTTCAGCTTTTTTTTCGGGACTCCACACGTTCAAATACAGACAATCTTCGCTTTTTCCCGAAGGTGGATTTCCGCCTTGATATGGTGAAGACCCAAATTTGTTGGCAAGTTTTATGCCTTCCCATTTGGCTGCTGGCTGAGGTGCTTTCCAACGAAAATCTCCAACAGGCGGGGCAGCAAAGGGAATACCTTTGTACACTTGCAGGCCATTCTCGGTAGTACCTTGTACCAAGCCATATTGAGTTTTTACGGTTTGTGCAAAGCTAAATAAGCCTGTAACCAAAATGAAAAAAATTAATTGAACCGTCCTTTTCATATCTTTTTTATTTAATCAAATTATTCCTTTCCATCCAATCAAAAAGTGGGTTCATCCAACCTTTTTGGCGGAAGATAAATCCGTGGTCTCCTTTCGGGAAAACGTGCATTTCTACTTCGACTTTGTTTTTACGCAGTTTTTCAAAATAATGTATACTATTGTCCACATCTACCACTTTATCGTCGGCAGCGTGAGTGAGCCAAGTGATAGGCGTGTTGGCTTTTACCTGTAATTCATTTGAAAACAAATCTTTGTCTTCTTGCGAAGGTGTTTTGCCAATCAAGGCATCACGAGAACCTCCGTGCGTAAGTGCATCTTGCATCGTAATCACTGGGTAAACGAGAATCTGAAAATCAGGGCGAAGATTGGTATTTTGAGGATTTTCGATGTATGATTTTTCAAAATGTGTTGCGGCTGTACTTGCTAAATGCCCGCCCGCATTAAAGCCCATTACCCCGATTTTGTTTTTATCGATTCCATATTTTTCAGCATTTTCACGCAAGTATTTAATAGACTGCTGCACATCTTGCAATGGTCCGATTTTCTTATCCTGCATGATTTCATCGCTTGGCAAACGATATTTCAACACAAATGCAGAAATTCCTTTTTCAGCCAAACTTTTGGCCGTTCCGAGTCCTTCTCCATTATAAACAATCACTCCATAACCACCACCCGCAATTACCACAACTGCCGTTCCATTTGGTTTTTCGGGCTTGATGTATTCGAGGGTTGGATGAATGATTCCTTTGTATAAGCCACGTTCCGCACCAGACTCAGTTACGCTCGAAGGCTTGGAATTTGGTACCCCATTTGGATACAAGGTTATTTTTTCTTGCGAAAAAGCGGAAAATCCGCAGAGAAAGGTAGCTATTAATAGGAATTTACTTTTCATTATAAGGTTGAATTAAAAATATAAGTCACTGTCTATGAGGACAAAGACAACAACTTATTCTATTTTTTTGAATATTGCATTAATGCCTCAGCATAACGTTTACCAAATTCACGAATACCTGCTGAGTCGAAATGCAAACCATCTTTGGCGGCTGTAAGACCATTTGAGGACACCACCACTGCATTTGGTATGCTTTGTGGAAGCGTAGCAATAATGGCATTGTGGCTTGCACATTTGCCGCCTTGCTCAGCAGCCACTAATTCTCCAGCCAACAAAGGGATGGAATTCCGGGCTAGGTTTAAATCGGCTAAAATATCATCGTAAATCTTTTTTACTTGGGCTGGCCAAGTTTTGTCACCCGTATTTGATTCTCCTTGATGTAGCAAAATACCTTTAATTACTCCTGATTTTTGAGCGATTTTGGCCATTTCAATCAATCTTTCATAAGGATTGCCTCCATATGCATTAGCCATATTTATCATCCAAGGCTTTTCTTTGGCCGAAGAATCGAGGTAGGCTTTGTAATTTACTTTATCAAAAATCTCAATTTTACTTCCTGCCACTGCCACATGGACTATGCCCAATTTTTGTTTCTTTTTCATAGATTTTAGCAGAGTTCTTCCAAAATAATCGGCTGGCGAAAGGCGAGTATCGCAACGACAGAGAGGCGGTTTAGCGGTGTACCATTGACCTTTTTGACGGTCGATTTTTGGGCAATCTAAGGCTTCCAAGACTTTAAATCGGCTGTCGATATTAACAGTATCTTGGGCTTCGATGCGTGCCGCACCTTCCATATTTGACTGACCAATGCAGAGATAGATATGGAATTTTTTATCTTGAGTGAAAGCTTTTCCAATAAATAGAAATAAAGCAAATGAAAGTAGTATCTTTTTCTTCATGATATTAAAGTTTCGAAATTTTACCTTCTATTCTGAAATAGTCGAAATCTGCAAAGCCACCGATTTCTTTGGTGGCGTAATTGAAAAGGCTGAATCTATACCCCATAAAATGCGGTAGCGTATAGGGCATTTTCAAAGGTTCACCGATTTTTGTCCATGATTTTCCATCAAGACTATAAAAGAAATTAGCAACGTCTGCTCGGTCTTTGAAATTACATTCAGCTTTGAAGTAAAGGGTGTTTTGAGAAACTGGAACTTTCTCAATTTCAACAGCTTTGCCACCCTTGGTACTTACCATGATAATAGATTTTGTGCAGTTTTCGTTTTTCAAACCTACAAAACCATAATTCTTCTGAAGTAAACCCAAGCCCGCAATATCGCCATCTTTCATTTTTGAAACATCAAGGGCAATCGAACCAGTGCTTTCTGGACCAATGGTACGTTGTGTAAGAGTATTTTTAGCAGATACGAATGAGGTATCGATTCTACCTGTTTTTAAGCGAAGAAAGCCTTTTCGTTCAGTAATTGACCACAGATTATTATCAGGATTATGATTCCATTGCCAAACTAAGGGCAGTTTTGCGTCTTCTTTTTTTCGAGTAAATTCATCAGTATTTACCAAATTTGGAATCAAAGTTTTATTGGCGGGCAAGTTCAAGGTCAAGGGTACTTTTCCATTTTCGCCCAAAATTGGCCAACCGTTTTTCCACTCGACAGGCACTAAATAAGGAATACGCCCCACACCGCCATTATCACGGAAAAGATAGGAAAACCAACGCCCATCTGGCGTGTCAATCAAGCCACCTTGAGCTACGCCCAAATCTTGCAAGCCAATTTTTCCTTCCCACGGACCAGTGATTTTGTCGGCACGGTGAATAAGGACAGTTCGCATTCCGCCACGCGGCCAAACAATATTGAAAAGATAATATTTGCCATTGTGTTTGAAAAGCTGTGAGCCTTCGGCTTGTAACATAATTGGGGCATTGGCAGCCGCAGAAGCATTTTCAATCAAAACTTTTTCTTCAATTCCATCAACTACTCCACTCAAATCAGGCTTTAGTTCTAAAATTTTGAGCTTTCCAGCTCCATAAATGAGGTAAGTTTTACCATCGTCATCAAATAAGATGCTGTGGTCGTGGTAAGCAGGAGCAAAGGATTTTTCTTTCCAAGGTCCTTTGATACTTTTTGATGTATAAATATGCGTTTTGCCCGATGTAGCGGCAAAAGTACTGACCATAAATTCGCCATTATGATGGCGGATGCAACTCGCCCAAGAACCTCGACCGTAGGTGTTTTGACCATTCGTTAGATTCATGGCATCGTTTTCCACCAATCTATCATAGCAGTAGCTTTCAAGTTTCCAGTTTACTAGGTCTTTTGAACTCATAATTGGCAAACCTGGACTCATGTGCATAGTGGTGCTACTCATGTAATACGTATCGCCCACCCGAATCATCGACATATCGGGTACATCGGCATGGATGATTGGGTTTATAGCTTGCCCAAACCCTATCTGACCTACCAATAGCAATAAACAAATATTTAAAATTGTTTTCATTTCAAAACTGGGTCGTTTCCGCTGTATTTTAAAAACTTAAATGATGCTTTATTGTCTGATTTTTCACCGTTTGAAGTAGCATACATAGCATATACATTTCCAATAAAACCGCCTGAAAATTTGGTAGAAAGGTGCTTACCATCTAAGTTTTCGGCAATTATTTTGTAGTCTTTACCATTTTCTGAAATCTCGAAATCGACTTTATCTGCTTTTGAAGTTATTTTTAAATTCAATTTTCCATTGCCAACATCAAGGGTATTTATCAATTCTACATCTTTTTTGCGATGAACACTTTTGTATAATTCAACCTGAGCTTTACCATCTTTAATAGATTTTGCCAAGAAATAATAATGGCTTTCGTCTTGATAAATCACCAAACCTGCTTTCTCCTTTTCATTTTTTGGCGAAAAACTCAATTCGGTTTCGGCAGTTGAATACATGTGTTGCTGGCGTTTTGCAACAAAAGATGGATTGCTCAAATCTGAAATTGTTTCGGGCTTTAAGTTTAAAGTTAAACCATCTTTTTTTGAAGTGCTAAATGAAGTTTTGTCAATTGTTCGCAAGTGCATTAACGAAAGGTCAAGACCTTTATCGAACTTCATGGTATAAGCAAAATTGCCATTTTGTGGCAATGCACCTTTCTGTTTTACTTCTTTGATATTGGTTTTGTATTTATACTCGATGACTTTTTCTCCGTGTTCAATCATTGGCCAATCGTTTACCCAAGTAAGCGGAGCAATGAACATTTCACGACCCGTATTGTAATAATCACCTTCGTATGGGCGGACGGCCAAGAAAATAGAATACCAATTACCGTCTGGTCCTTCAATAAATTGGGCGTGTCCAGCCGAAGTAATTGGATTTGGGCGGTCGGCGGGTAAACCTCTTTGCGTTAATACTGGATTTCCTTCATAAGGTACATACGGCCCCCAAATATCTTTGCTACGCAGAGCCACTTGCGAGTGATTCACCGAAGTTCCGCCTTCAGCACAATACAAAATATACCAATCGTTCCGTTTCAAAATATGTGGGCCTTCAATCCAAACTGGTTTTTTAGTAATATCTACACCCCCGTTTATCAATTGCTTTTTCTCGCCAATCGTTTTCAAGTTTTTGTAATCAAACTCATAAATTTGCACTGTACGGTGGCCAGAGTAAAGTGGCTTATTATCAGGTGCATCACTGTTGTACACCACGTAAGCTTTATCGGTGGCTTCATCGAAATAAATCGAAGGATCGATGCCACGAACTTGCGGCATTTTTACGGGGTCGCTCCACGGGCCGGCTGGGTTAGTGGCTGTAACCACAAAATTCCCGTCGTGGTCTATATCGGTACAAGTAACGTAATAAATGCCTTTGTAATAAGTAATGGCAGGAGCAAAAAGCCCACGGCTCATACGCTCGCCCATAAAATCCATTTGTGATGGACGTGTGATTACATTCCCTATTTGTTTCCAGTTTTTCAAATCACGGCTGTGCATGATGGGCAAGCCTGGGAAATAGGAGAAAGTAGAATGTACAGAATAATAATCTGCACCTACTTTAACGATGCTTGGGTCGGGATAAAATCCTGTTAAGATGGGGTTTGTAAGGGTTACTTGTGCTGAAGCCATTTTTACACAACAAACCAATACTATGATAGTACAAATTTTTGAAACTGTTTTTAACATTGAAATCTTTGTTTAATTCGTTAATTTTTATAGAGATAAGGTGATAATTTGTCCTTTTAGAGTGGCAATATCGTACAATTTAGTTACTGCCAAAGTTGGTGCTTTTAAAGTTGCTTTTTCTGAAACAACAGGTTTGGCTGTTTCATCTAAACTATAAAATGGGTTGGCATTTTTGCCATTTGCCTCTTTTAGTTTTGCTCCATTATTTTGTCTCAATTCATTTGGTGTACGTAATCTAAGATTTCCTCCGAGATGAGATTTTACGACCAATTTCACCAATTTGGCATCTTTCCATTGCATTTCTACAATTTCAAAACCTCCGATAGCTTTCAAACCCGAAATTTTACCCGAAGGCCAAACATCTGGTAAGGCAGGAAGTAAATGCACTGCACCATCACTGCTCTGCATCAACATTTCGGTAATACCAGAGGTGCAGCCAAAGTTTCCATCAATCTGAAAAGGTGGGTGAGCATCGAAAAGGTTATTGTAAGTACCGCCCGCACCACGCTCGTTGCCGATGGGTGTCAGTTGATTTTGAATCAATTTGTAAGCATGATTGCCGTCTTGCAATTTCGCCCACCAGTTTACTTTCCAGCCCATACTCCAACCTGTCGAAACATCGCCTCGGTAAATCAGAGAGTTTTTTGAAGCCTCAAAAAGTTCGGGTGTGCGATAAGCCGAAATCTGATTCGATGGATATAGTCCATAAAGGTGCGAAATATGGCGATGTTGGTCTTTTGGGTCGTCTATATCATCGAGCCATTCTTGCAATTGATTGTGTTGCCCGATGTGCATGGGTGGCAATTTATCTCTTAATTTTTTGAGAGAATCAACAAAAGAAACATCTTTTTTGAGTATTTGAGCCGCACTGATTGCCTTGCTGAACACATCGAAAACTATCTGATTATCCATCGTAACGCCTGCATCAAGCGAAGAACCATCGTGTGCTGCAGGAGCATTTTCGGGCGAATTTCCTGGGTTTACGACTAACCAATTATTTTTTTGTGGGTGTGGAATCAAAAAATCGGCATAAAATTGTGCCGCTCCTTTGAGTGCAGGATATGCCAAAGCCAAAAATGCTTTATCGCCAGTGTATAAATAATGTTCCCATAAATGCTGACTCACCCAGCCACCACCGGCTGTCCACATTCCCCAAAATGCTCCGTCAATTGCACCTGTTGCTCGCCAAATATCGGTATTGTGGTGAGCCATCCAGCCTTTTGCACCGTACATATCTTTAGCAGTTTTCTGACCAGTCACCGAAAGTTCTTGCACCATTTTCAAGAAAGGCTCGTGCAGCTCCGAAAGATTGGTCTTTTCGGCAGGCCAATAATTCATTTCGGCGTTGATGTTGATGGTATATTTACTGTCCCACGGTGGATTTATACGATGATTCCAAATTCCTTGCAAATTGGCAGGTTGTCCACCTGGTTGTGAAGATGATATGAGCAAATATCGCCCAAATTGGTAGTACAGAGCCACCATTTGAGGGTCGTTGGTATTTCTGAAATTTCTCAGGCGTTCGTCAGTCGAGAGTTTTACGGCATCGGTTTCACCCAAATCAAATTTTACTCGATTAAATAATTTTTGATAAGCTATAGTGTGGGAGTTTAGTAACGAACTGTAAGTTTTAGAGTAGGCTTTGTTTAAATATTCGATGGCACGTTTATTTTCGTCACCATTTAAATCTTGATAATTGTTAAAATTAGTAGCAATTGAAATGAAAATTGTAGCAGAATTTGCTCCTTTCACTATCAAAGAGGTATCGGTTGATTGAAGGCTTCCACCTTCTAATTTTATTCGAGCAATTCCCTTATACTCAACCATGCCTTTTACGCTTTCGTGGTCGCTTGTTGTACCCGAAATTGTTAAATCTTTGGTTGGGGTAGTGGCAATCGTTTTTCTTTTTTGTGGAGAGGAAATATTGGCGTTGAATGATACGTTTCCGCCTTTGCTGGCAGATATTTTCATTACAATTACTCTATCGGCCAAAGAAGCAATTGCTTCACGGGTATAAACCACATCGCCAATCTGATAGGTTGTTTTTGAAATAGCTCTTTCAATGTCTAATTCTCGGTAATAATTGGTGAAGTTTTCATGTCCATAGAAAACTAAGTTGAGACTCCCGACTGGTTCAAATTTTTGTCCATGTGAAGTTTTGGTGATAATGGCCTGATTGGCCAATTTTTCGGCCTCTTTGTGGTTGCCTTCAAAAATCAGTTTTCTAATTTCGGCTAAATTCTCAAGAGCCTTTGGATTATCGTTTCGGTTGGGGCTTCCACTCCAAACCGTGTGTTCGTTGAGTTGAATTATTTCCTTTTCTACATTTCCATAAATCATTGCACCCAATCGACCATTTCCAATTGGCAGTGCGTTTTCCCAGGTGTTACCTGCTGGTTGCTTATACCAAAGTTTTAGGGGAGTTTTTTGAGAATACCCAAATTGAGCAATTAATATAAAAAGTAAAATAGAAAATTTTTTCATGCCAAAATCCGAAAAGAATTTAAAGAATTGAATCTAACTATTTAAAAGTGAATATGCATAACAAAAATGTGTCATTTTAACACATTTATTTTTAAAAAGAAACAATTTTGAATTTCTTATGAGAAAATTGTTCTTAATAAACAAAAGATAAATATACTAATAAAAGGTTTACTTTAAACTAATTTTCTATGCTTTTATTTATAATTATTATGAATATATCTGACTAAAATAATTGGTCGTATTAAAGTTTCCAAAGTAAAAAAAAATCTAACGTCCATCAAACGTGGACGTTAGACTGGCTTCATTCTATGTATTTCTCAAACTATTAGATTTTTGTAATTCAATAACCAGGGTTCTGTGGGAATTTTGGTCCTTCTACAGTTCTGTCAATTTGTGATTGCGGAATTGGACGTAATGCGTGAAAATCTTTTACATTTGCTGCAGCTTCTGTATTCCAGGCTTTCACTCGTCTCACGAGTGATTTTGTACGTACCAAGTCTTGGTATCTCATCCATTCTCCAAAAAGCTCACGGCTTCTTTCGTCAAGAATAAAATCAACAGTTACGTCATTTGCAGTAATTTTCATAGCCTCCGCAGCTGCTGTGTTTTGAGCTGCAGTGTTGGTTTTACGATAAGCCGCTCTTTGGCGTAAAACATTTAAAAGTTCTGCCGCTTTTACTTTGTCTCCCGCTTGTAGATACGCCTCCGCTCCTACTAAATACACTTCTGCAAAACGAGTTATAACCACAGGACGAGTAGACGGGTCATTGAAATTACTTCCACGGCTTGGATCCATAAATTTCTTAATTGCAGGATACAAATCGGCCTTCCAAAGGCTTGGAGGGGCTACAATTCCTTTGAATGGTCTGGAACCTACAAACTGGGGAGCACCTGGAACTTCGTAATCTGGTAGCCAAACAGAAGTATCAACTCCTATTTGCAACGTATAAGCAATACCTCGTTTGTTATTACTCGATGTTGCACTGTTATTCACAGTAGTGTTGGCGATATAAACTGAATAAAATGTATTGGCATAACGAGAATCTATGTCTCTTTTTACAAAAGCCTGGTCAAGAAAATAATTCTTTCCAACATTCTCACCCGAAGTTTGCTTCACACTATTAGGACGAATACGTTGATAGGGACGACCATAATATGAGTCACGAATCATGCCTGAAGTACCCGAATTTACCAAAACACCTGATGCATTTATAAAAGAATTGATACCGCTATTGTTGGGGTAGTTCCAATTCGTGAACCAAGGAGTCAAGTTTTGAGCAGCTCCACCACTTGCTCCACCACCCACACTATAATATCCAAATTTTGGATCACTAGAATGGTCACTGACAAACATAGTTTCTTTGCCATTGTCGTTTGCAGGCACAAAAGCATCACCGAAATCCTGCCACAAATCCAAGCCGTAAGCACCTTTGTTGGCTATAATATCAGTCGAAATTTTAGCTGCCTCAGCAAAATCTGCTTGAGAGTTGGTTAACCATCCACGAGTCAAATATGCTTTTGACAAGAAAAATAAAGCTGTAGATTTAGTAGCCGCTTTTCCCAGGAAGGGAGCTGTTGGTTTATCAGGCAATGCCGCTGCAGCCTCAGTCAAGTCCTGAATTATTAACTTATAAACCTCTGCTGCTGGGTCTCTTTTTGCACTTTGTGAGGGTACCGTGATAAATTCAGTATGCAAAGGAACATCACCCCATGTTTGTACTAAATAAAAATACCAAAATGCCCTTAGAAATTTTGCTTGAGCTAGGTATTGCTTCTTTGTTGCCTCAGGCATTTCTATGTTTTGACCAAATTTCAAAACACCATTTAGCGTATTGATACTTGTAAAAGATGTTGCCCAAGCTGATCCAAAATTGGTAGCATTCAAACCGTTAAAAGTGTGAACTGGTCCTCCACCGCTACTGGCACCTTGGATAAATTCATCTGTACCGGCTTGCATTTCAGATGAAAAGCCTTCGGTACCCCATTGGCCACGAATCTCATTGTATACACCAGCGATACCTCCAAGGACCCCAGCGGGACTATTGAAAAACGACGGTACAATTTGCGATTGCGGATGTTCTTCTAATACTTTCTCACAGCCTAAACTCAGAAATAAAGAACATGCGAGTATAGAAATTTTTATTTTTTTCATATTAATAGCAATAATTAAAATTTAAGATTTAAACCTAAAGTGAATTGACGTACCGGAGGATTGTTTAGGTTTACACTGATTACACGGTTGAAATTCCCCCCTTGAATCGTGTTACCATAACCATTTCCCTCAGGATCAACCGCCAAACCAGCTTTCACTAGTGGTGAATAAATAATAAATGGATTGGTAGCATTCAAATATAATCGGGCTGAACTCAAGCCTACTTTTGACAAAGACTTGTTGCTGATTGTATAGCCCAAGTTTATACTTCTCATTTTGATAAATGAGCCATCTTGATATTGCGTTGTCGATGTAAAATCTCTAACACCACCACCTGCATTTGGCTTCGGAAAAGCATTTGTTGGATTGTCGAGCGTCCAATAATCCATCATCAGCTGGTTAGAACGTCCCTGATTTAAGAATCCAAATCCAGAACCACCACCTGATGTTCCAGATAAATATGGCACCAATACTTTCATACCAATACGGGCATAAGTGACAGCCGAAAGGTCAAATCCTTTGAAGCTAATTCTATTGGTTATACCTCCCTCCCATTTAGGTTGAAAGTTTCCAATTATTTTACGGTCAGCAGCATCTATTTTACCATTTCCATCAACGTCTTCCACCCTTATTTCACCTGCAACTTGAACGGGGGATGTTTGTTTTGCTAATTCAGCATCTCCTGTTTGCCATATCCCAATTTTGTTGTAATCATAAATAACAGTAAGCGGATGACCAACAAACCAGAAGTTTCCTTTGTTGTCTAATTCTGAAGGAGTAGTTAACTGAGTTATTTTCTCACGGTTATAGAAATAAGTTGCATCTATGCTCCAGTTAAATCCATTTCTTTTTCTTAAAACATCAAAAGTTAAAGAAGACTCAAATCCTTTACCTTCAGTTCTTCCTAGGTTTTTAAGGGTCGATCCTGCACCATTGCTTTCAGGAAGGTTAACTGAAAGCAAGATATCTTTGGTTTTTTGTTTATAAATATCAAATGAACCTGTGATACGATTATTCAAAAATCCTACTTCTAAACCGATATCATATTGAGATGTTGACTGCCAACTTAAATCACTCGCCGGTAAGCTAGTAACTAAATAACCAAGCACTTGACCAGCAGCTGTCGGTCCAAAGTTGTAATATCTAGAAGACAAAGCACCTAGCGTAGAATATGCTCCTACGTTACGGTTTCCTGAAATACCCCAACCGCCTCTAACTTTCAAATTAGAAATAAAGCCCAAATCTTGCATGAATGATTCATCAATCACGTTCCAACTTGCACCTATTGCCGGATAGTTAAAGTATTTATTTCCATCTGACAAAGTTGAAGAACCGTCTCTACGAAAAGTAGCGGTAAGTGTGTATTTGCTATTGAAGGTATAATTTAAGCGAGCCATATACGACAACAAGCCAGTTTCTGAGAAAAAATTACCATTATTAGGGTTGGCTGTTACATTTCCAGAAGCCAAAGCAAAGTTGGCTGTTTTGATATAGTCAGCTGGCACACCTTTTACGTTGAAATTAGAACCTAAGCTATGATTCTTAGTAATTTCATAAAGAGCGGTTAAACCCAACTTATGTTTTTCAGCAAAGGTTTTGTCGTAGTACAACAAATGCTGTAAGTTAACATCCCAATATTCTGTGTTTGAAATATCCGCATTAGATACACTTTGTTCGGTTCCTGAATTTACAAAAGTATTGGGTGGACCATAACCGTTAAAATGAGATTGGCTAAAGTTAAGGCCGGCATTGAAACGATATTTCAGGCCATCCAAGATATTTACTTCGGCATAAAGGCTGTTGAAAGTTCTAATCGAACGATTGTTAGACAACAAATCGTCTCCGCGTGAAATTAATGTAAGTGGGCTAACTGCTTGGGCTTCTATAGTACCTTTCTTGGGGTTCAAATTCACCGTTCCATCTGTATTGTAGGGCGTAACTAAGGGAGAAAGACGAATAAGTTCTGTAGGTACACCGCCACCTGCAGGGTCATTGGTATGCGTCAAAGTGTTTATGGTATTCAAACCAACCTTCACTCTTTTACCAATTTTCTGATCTATAGTTGCTCTAATGCTCATACGATCAAAGTTTTGGTTGGGCATTATACCAGTTTCATTAAAGTAACCTATGCCCATACCATATTGTGTATTTTCTACACCGCCTTGTAAACCAAGCTGGTGGCTTGTATTGAAGCCTTGTCTGAAAAGTAAATCTTGCCAATCAGTTGATACTCCAGCCGCTAAATTGGTTCTTTCCTCCTCAGTCAATGGATAAGCCGTAGTACCAGCACCTTGAGTATTGTAGGCTGCTGATAAATCCTTGAACTTGGCATATTCTTCGCCATTCATGACATTGTATTTGCCCATCACGTTGGTTACTCCATGGTAGCCGTCATAACTCAAAACTGGTTTACCAATTTTACCTCTTTTGGTGGTTACCAAGATTACACCACCAGCTCCTCTTGAACCAAAAATAGCTGTGGCCGATGCGTCTTTTAGAATTTCTATGTTGGCTATATCATCGGGATTTATGTCATTCAAACCCCCATAAGGTATGCCATCTACTACTACAAGAGGGCCATCAAGACCATCTCCATTTCCAGTGGTCAAAGAGCGATTACCGCGAATTCTAATCGAACCTTGGCTTCCTGGAGTTGATCCGTTGCTTACGATAGAAACACCAGCAGCTCTACCTTTCAACGCATTTAGCATGTTGGGAGCTGGAACTTCTTTAATGGCTGACTCAGATATAGAAACCAGTGCACCCGTAATGTCTCTTTTCTTTTGGACACCGTAACCCACTACAATTATCTCATCTAATTGATTCCCTTTACCAACCACTAATGTAACATCAATAACGCTTTTAGCCCCTACTGAAACTTCTTGGGTTTCGAAGCCGATGAAACTAAAAACCAAAGCCTCGTTTGAAACAGCATCAATTTTATAATTTCCGTTGGCATCAGTTAAGGTACTTCTGAATGTTCCTTTTACTGTAACGGTTACGGATGGCAATAACTCATTATTGGATCCGTCAATCACTTTTCCGGAGATGGATTTCGTTTGTGCCAAGAGCGTAATCGGAAAAAGAAAGAGCATCAACCCTAACATTTTCCATGGATTCACCCTGGTCTTACTTAGGTAGTTTTTTGTCATTTTTGAATTTGGTTAAATATTGAAATAATACAACAAAATACATGACAAATGATTTTTTGACAGCTTGCCTTTTGATCATTCTGTGATATATTTGTTCAAATCTATATTCAATGATTTGGAATTTCCAATAAAAAGTGTCTATTTGACACGTATTTGAAAATGAATAGCTATCTACATCCTTTCCGCAATGGTTACCGATAGCTATCATCATTAATATTTATTTTAATAATCAAACTAAATATTGAAAAATTAAAATAAATGAGGAAAATTTAGTCTGAAGAAATGAAATAAAGTTTCTTGAAATAGTTCAATAACCATATGAAGAAGTGCATTAAATGTGATCATGTAGACGGCTTAAAGCGAGCAGGGTTTATACGAGGTAAACAAAGATACTATTGCAGACATTGTGCCATTCACTTTGTTTATCCTGACTCAGAAGCAAAAACCAAAAAGAACACCCATGCCACTATTCAAGATGTGGCGAAATATCTTGGTGTGTCCATTTCTACGGTTTCTAGGGCCTTAAACGATAAAACTGATATAAATCTCGAAACAAAAAAAGCGATACTTGAAGCCGCCAAAGAATTGGATTACCATCCAAATCTCTTGGCTAAAAGTCTACACGATGGGAAAACCAATATAATCGGGGTCATTCTTCCTGACGTGGTTCATCCCTTTTTTGCAAGAGTGTTGGCAGGAATTCAAAACATTGCGAGCAAGTCACAATACAATATTATTGTTTGCCATTCAGACGAAAAGAATGAAACTGAAATTAAGAATATTGAAAATCTCATTTCATTCAAAGTTGATGGTATTCTGATGAGTCATACCAAAAATATGATAGATTCAAATCATGTTAAAAACGCCATAAAAAAAGGAATACCTGTCGTCCAGTTTGATAGAGTATTTGACGAGCTGGATATTCCAAAAGTCGTAAGCCAAGACGTAAAAGGTAGTTTTGATTTGGTGGAACATTTGCTTAACCAAGGCTGTCGCAAAATTGCCATTATGTTGGGACCTAAAGATTTGGATATTTCTAACCAAAGATTAAAAGGTTACTTGGCGGCTCTTCAACACTTTGGTATGGAAATAAATCCAGAATATATCGTTTATTCTGACATTTCGGAAAATGACAGCAAAGAAGCCTTTAATTATTTCATCAATTTAGAAAATCCACCTGATGCTATTTTTACAGTATTTTATAGCCACTCAATAGAGATGATGTCCATCGCAAAATCGGCAGGAATAAAAATTCCTGAAGCATTGGCTTTTGTGTCTTATGGTGACGATTCCCTTGTCGAGTTTTTTGAGCCCTCCCTTACAGTTTTTAATCAATTTCCGATTTCAATGGGCGAAACTTCTATGAATATTTTATTGGATATTATAAAATTTAAGACAGAATTATCAGCGAAAACACACGTGTTGGACGGTAAATTAATCATTAGAAATTCTTCGCTGAGAAAATCTTCTAATTGAATTTCAAAAAGCCTATTTGATAATTGAACTTGAATCATTCATTATTTCAGTTCGGCTTTGATTTCTAAAAGGCATAAAATATATCTTTTTTTTAAAAATTTGATTAGTGCATTCATTATATCGAGATTTAATAATTCATTCAGAAAAGTTATAATTTTTTAATATTTTACTTATAATAAGACATTTATGAAATTATTAGTAATATCAGTTTATGAAATATTAAAAAAAACTAATAATAATTTATGTAAAAATATAATTATTCAAACATTAAGTGTTAATTTGACGCTTATTTTCTGAACAAGAAAAAAATCCTTATTTATTAACCTTTGATAATTAAACAATGAAACCTTCAAATTTCAAATACCAACTGCTATTCATTTGTTCGATTGGCCTATTTTCTGCAACTTTTGCTCAAAATCAGCCCACTTCACTTAAAGAAGCATTTAAGAATGATTTTCTTGTTGGTACGGCTCTTGGAGCTGAGCATATTCTCGAAAAAGATGCCAAAGCCAATCAGCTTATTAAAAAAGAATTTAACGCCATTACACCCGAAAATCACATGAAATCGATGAACATTCATCCTGAGTGGAACAAATACGATTTCTATTTGGGAGATAAATTTGTTGAATATGGACAGAAAAACAATATGTATGTGGTAGGTCATACGCTTGTTTGGCATTCACAATTGCCTCGTTTTGTTGGAAAAATAAAGTCCGCAGATTCGTTGAAACTGTTTATGACGGATCATATAAACACTGTGGCGGGTAGATATGCGGGAAAAATTAACAGTTGGGATGTGGTAAATGAAGCCATTGAAGACGATGGTACTTTTCGTAAGTCTATTTTTTACAATTTATTGGGTGAAGACTTTATCAAAATGGCCTTTGATTTAGCGGCAAAAGCAGACCCGAAAGCGGAATTATATTATAATGATTACAACAACGAACAACCTGCAAAACGCAAGGCAACTATAGAAATGATCAAAAAATTGAAAGCATCAGGCACAAAAATAGACGGTGTGGGGATTCAGGGGCATTGGAGCATCAACAGTTTGAACACTAAAAATATTGAAGATGCGATTATAGAATACGCTGCTTTGGGTTTAAAAGTAGCTTTTACAGAGCTGGATCTTACTGTTTTGCCAAATCCATGGGACTTAAAGGGAGCAGATGTCAATCAAAATTTCGAGAATAGTCCGAAAATGAATCCTTATCCAAAAGAATTGCCTGATTCGGTTCAAACTACTTTGGCTCAAAAATATGAGGAGCTTTTTAAAGTCTTCTTAAAACATCAAGACAAAATTGACAGAATTACTTTTTGGGGAGTGGCTGACAATCATTCTTGGTTAAATGGCTGGCCAGTTAGAGGCCGCACCAACTATCCTTTGCTTTTTGATCGAAATTTTGAACCTAAAAAAGCTTATAATTCTGTAATGAACCTCAAAAAAAACAACCCAAACCTATAAAAAAATGACACAAGAATCTCAGAAACTCTCGGTATTAGAAAAAGTTGGCTACAGTCTAGGTGACTTAGCAGCCAATTTGGTATTCCAAACTTTGGTAACCTACCTGGCCTATTTCTACACGGACATTTATGGATTGAAAACTGAAGATGCTACATTGGTCACACTTTTTGTGGGACTATTTGCTGCGTTCGTGTTTAATCCAGTAATGGGTGCCATTGCCGATAGAACCAGCACCCGTTGGGGCAAATTCCGCCCATGGATTTTATGGACAGCCGTTCCGTTGGGTGTTACCGCATTATTGGCATTCAGCACGCCCAATTTCGAATATCAGGGCAAGGTTATATACGCAGTAATTACTTATAGTTTGTTGCTTTTGCTTTACGCTGCAAACAATTTGCCTTATTCGGCTTTAAGTGGCGTGATTACGGGCGATATGGCGGAGAGAAATAGTATGTCGGCTTATCGATTTGTGGCGGTGATGTTTTCGCAGTTTTTTGTGCAAGTTTTTATGTACAACCTTATCCTGAAAGCTGGTGATGGTGATAAAGCGGTAGGTATAGAAAAAGTAATGACCATTTTGGCCATTGTGGGCACATTGATGCTTTTGGTAACTTTTTTTACCACCAAAGAGCGTATCGTACCAAAACCCGAGCAAAAGTCCTCTTTAAAAGAAGACCTAGGAGATTTGTTCAAAAACATTCCTTGGATCATTATGTTGGTCACAACCACTTTAGTATTTGTTACTTTGGCCATGAAAGGCGGTTCTTATGTTTACTATTTTGAAAATTATGTAGATAAGGCTCAATTAACCACATTTTTGGAGCCTATGAAAAGCTTTCTTCCAGCCTTCGAAAACGACATTTCTATGGGACTTGGCGTCTTCAATGGCGGTGGAATTTTAATCGGTTTGATAGGAATTATGCTTTCGAAAAAGTTTGCCGATAAGTACGGAAAAAGAAATGTATTTGGAGCATCATTGTTTGTTTCCACTTTATTTATCATTTTCTTTTACTTCTTTCCTCCACAGTCGGTTGGATTGATGTTCGGTTCGCAGATTTTACACATGTTTTTTTATGGTATAAGCACTCCGATACTTTGGACCATGATTGCCGACGTAGCGGATTATTCTGAATGGAAAAACAATCGAAGAGCCACAGCCATTATTTTCTCAGCGATGATGGTGGGCTTAAAAGGAGGCTTGAGCATAGGTAGTTCTTTGTTAACCATGATTTTAGGGTTATTCAATTACCAAGCAAATTTAGAGGTGGCACAATCGGCGGAGACCATAAACGGGATAAAATTACTCGTAAGTATATTTCCTGCTATTCCGTTTTTGATAGCCTGCGGCTTGTTATTTTTCTATGAAATAAATAAGAAAATGGAATTGAAAATTGAATCGGATTTGAAGGAAAGGCGATGATGATTATTGGTTATTAGTTATTAGTTATTAGTTATTAGTTATTAGTTATTTGGGACTTACTTTAATGTTATTTGTCTCCTCTATGAATACACAATATTAGAGCTAATAACCCTTAAAATATCTTCACATTCTAAATTTCAATTAACCAATATACCAGTAACCAATTAACCAGTACACCAGTAACCAATTAACCAGTACACCATTAACCAATAAACAAGTAACCAATACAAAAGAAAAAAAATGCCAGAAGATAGTATAGAACATATTGATTTTGAAGATTTGAACAAGCGAGCTATTTCAAAGCCACTTGTAAAACACATTTACACCGCAGATCCATCAGCACATGTTTTTGATGGAAAGATTTATATTTATCCATCGCACGATGTTGACGCTGGCGAAGCCTTCGACGACCTGGGAAGCCATTTTGCCATGGAAGATTACCACGTAATTTCGATGGATTCGATTGATAGTGAAGCTTTTGACAATGGCGTAGCTTTGCATGTAAATGATGTACCATGGGCAGACAAACAAATGTGGGCCCCAGATGCCAACGAAAAAGATGGCAAATACTATTTGTTTTTCCCTGCAAAAGGCCATGATGGAATTTTCAAAATTGGTGTTGCGGTTGGAGATTCGCCAGTTGGGCCTTTCATTGCTCAACCTGAACCCATCAAAGGAAGTTTTTCGATTGACCCAGCTGTTTTCAAAGACGACGACGGTGATTATTATATGTATTTTGGTGGAATATGGGGTGGACAATTGCAACGTTGGAGAGAAGGAAAATTTAATGCAGACTCCCCTGAAAGTCCTGTGGCTCATTTACCCGCTGACAACAAACCAGCACTTTGTCCAAAGATTGCGAAAATGACAGACGACCTATTGGAGTTTGCTCACGAAGCCAAAGACGTTTTGATTTTGGATGAAAACGGTCAACCGCTTTTGAATGGTGACAATCAAAGAAGATTTTTTGAAGCAGCATGGATGCATAAATACAATGGAAAATATTATTTCTCTTACTCAACTGGAGATACGCATTTCATATGTTACGCCATTGGCGATAATCCTTACGGGCCCTTTACGTATGCTGGAAGAATTCTTGAACCCGTAGTGGGCTGGACTTCCCACCATTCTATTTGTGAAGTAGCTGGCAAATGGTATTTGTTTTATCACGATTCTAGTCTTTCTGAAGGGGTAACACATTTGAGAAGTGTGAAAGTGGCGGAGATAACCTATGATTCAGATGGGAAGATTAATACTTTGGTGCCGTATAAATAACTGAAATAATAGAAAAAAACTTATGAAAATTCAAGAAAAATTAGGTTCATCCTTTACTCTAAGCAAACTATTTTTCTGCTCGCTTTCTTTTTGTTTAGTACTTAAAACTAATCAATTATTTGCCCAAACTACCCTGAAAGAAGTCTATAAAGATGCATTCAAAATGGGCGTTGCTGTCAATGATCAGATAGTTTCTGGGAAAGATAAAGCCTCGCAAGATATTGTGGTAAAACAGTTTAACACCATTACCCTCGAAAACTCGATGAAAGCGGCTTTGATAAATCCTCAACCTGGGGTTTTTAATTTTGAGCCCGGTGATGCTTTTATCGATTTTGGAAAGAAAAATAACATGTTCATCATCGGGCATACTTTGGCTTGGCACAATCAAACGCCTGATTGGTTTTTTCAAGATGAAAACGGAAAGCCCAAATCAAAAGAAGAAGTTGCTCAACGTTTACATGACCACATCAAGGCCATAGCGGGGCATTTTGCTGGAAAAGTGAACGCGTGGGATGTGGTAAATGAGGTAATTGACGATGACGGAAATTATCGCCAAACTAAATGGGTGAAAGGAATCGGTAGTGGCGATGAATTTGTAAAATTGGCATTTAAATATACGGCCCAATATGCCCCGAATACAGAATTGTACTACAACGATTTCAATGCTTGGCGACCAACCAAACGTGACGGAATTGTAAGAATGGTAAAAATGCTTCAAGCAGCAGGAATTAAAATAGATGGTATCGGAATTCAAGGGCATTGGGGATTAAATTACCCAAAAACTGAATACATCGAACAAGCCATTGATGCTTACGCCGCATTGGGCGTGAAAGTGATGATTACTGAACTCGACGTGGATGTTTTGCCGCTAACCAAAGAGGGGCAAATCATCGGGCAAGGAATGGGTGAAAAGCAATTTCAAAATGAAGAGTTCAAAACTTTCTTAGATCCTTATCAAAAAGGTTTACCAGCCGATGTTGAAAAAGCATTGGCCGATAGATATGCTCATTTTTTTGAGATTTTTTACAAAAGAAAAGACAAAATTGACCGAGTTACACTTTGGGGTGTGCATGATGGCATGAATTGGAAAAACGATTATCCTGTGCCCAATCGTACCAATTATCCACTTCTTTGGGATAGAAACAAAAAAGCCAAACCCGCTTTCAATGCTGTTTTACAAATACCTAAAAAGCTAAAATAAGCCAATGAAATCTCGTTTTTTACTATTATTTGCCTTAGGAATTTCTGTTTTCTCTGAAGTGAAATCACAAATCAGATTACCAAAACTGATTTCTGACAACATGGTTTTGCAACGTGACGCACCCATTAAAATTTGGGGATGGGCAAGTCCGAAAGAAAAAATCAGTTTAGTTCTGAACAAGAAAACTTATAAAACAACGACTTCAGAATCAGGAAAGTGGGAGTTGATTCTGCCTTCTCAGCCTTCAGGAACTGGTGTAGAAATAGTGTTAAAAGGCAAAAACGAGATAAAAATCAACAATGTGGCCTTTGGAGATGTGTACTTTTGTTCGGGTCAGAGCAATATGGTACATCAGATGGAGCTGCACCATGTACTATATGCCAAAGACATTGCAGAAGCCAATAATTCCAACATTCGACAGTTTTGGATACCCACAAGTACCAGTTTAAGTGAACGAAAAGACGATTACTTAAATGCCAGTTGGAAAGTCTGTAATCCTGAAAATGTTCGTCAGTTTTCGGCCGTAGCATATTTTTTTGCTAAAAATATAGTTGAAAAACATCAAGTACCTATTGGCATCATCAACGCCAGTGTAGGCGGAACACCCATAGAAGCTTGGACGAGTGAGGATGGTTTAAAAGACTTTTCGAAATTAACAGAAACTATACAAAAAAATAAAGATACCGCTTTCGTAAATTCGTTTTCGAGAATAAAAAGACCTCTAACAATTTCAAATGACAAAGGTGAATTAGAATCACCCAAATGGTTTGAATCCACCTATCAGCCCAAAGGATGGAAACCGATAACCGTTCCTGGATTTTGGGAAGACCAAGGAATAAAAGATTTAGATGGGGTAGTTTGGTATAGAAAAGACATAAATCTGCCTGCTTCTATGCTAAATAAGCCCTCAAAAGTATTTTTAGGCAGAATTGTGGATGCCGACGCCATTTATATCAATGGAAAAAAAATTGGGCAAACTGGCTATATGTATCCGCAAAGGCGGTATCCAATACCGAATGACTTACTTATGGCAGGAAAAAACACCATCGTAGTAAAAGTGACCAATAATGGTGGTAAAGGCGGCTTTGTACCTGATAAACCTTATAGTTTGATTGCTGGAAACGACACTTTAGATTTGAGCGGAACATGGCAATATAAAGTAGGCGAGGCTTTTTCACCTTCAGGTGGATTTTTCCCCAGTTTTTCTGCCCAAAATCAGCCGACTTCATTGTTTAATGCGATGGCAGCACCCGCTGCCCAATACACCATTAAAGGTTTTCTTTGGTATCAGGGAGAAAGTAATGCTGGACGACCACTAGAATATGCAGATCTGCAAAAAGCCCAAATAGTTGACTGGAGAAAGCAATGGAACCAAGGTGAATTACCTTTTTTGTTTGTACAATTGCCCAAATTCATGGATGCCAACTATTTGCCATCAGAAAGTCAATGGGCCGCACTGCGTGAAGCTCAGTTAAAAGCCTCAACCATGCCCAATGCGGCCATGGCAGTTGGAATAGACCTTGGCGAATGGAACGACATTCACCCCGACAACAAAAAAGACGTGGGCGATAGATTGGCCTTACTGGCCAGAAAACTTATCTATAAAGAAGATTTAGTGGCCTCAGGTCCTATTTTCAATTCTGCTAAAATTGAGGGGGATAAAATAATCCTGTGTTTTGATCATATTGGAAGTGGCCTTAAAAGCAAAGATGGTGAGGCTTTAAGAGAATTTGCAATAGCGGGGCCTGATAAAAAATTCGTTTGGGCAAATGCCGAAATCAAAGGAAATCAGGTAGTTGTTTCAAATCCACAAATAACAAAACCCTTGTATGTAAGATATGCTTGGGCCGACAATCCTGATGTAAACTTTTACAATTCTGAAGGATTGCCAGCCTCTCCTTTTCGAACTGATGGCCAAGATATGGACCCAGCAAAGCCTTGGATGGGTAAAAAAACGGCTGTGGTGCTAACTTATGACGACGCCCTAAATGTCCATTTGGACAATGTAATTCCCGCCTTAGATTCATTGAGTTTGAAAGGGACATTCTACCTGACTTCGTCTTCGGATGCATCAAGAAATCGAATAAATGATTGGAGAAAGGCAGCGTTGAATGGACATGAACTAGGAAACCATACCGTTCATCATCCTTGTGATGCTAGCGGGCCTGGTATGTCATGGGTAAAACCTGAGTATGATTTAAGTAAATATTCTATGGCTCAGATTCAATCAGAAATCAAAATGTGCAATGCCTTTTTGAAAGCCATAGACGATAAAAGCAAACGCACTTTTGCATTCACCTGTGGACATAAAAAAATAGCAGAGGGTGAATTTATTCAAACTCTTTCCGACGAATTTATAGCTGCACGAGCCGTAAGACACGAAATGCACAGTATTGAAGAGCAAAAACTGATGGACATTGATTGCTACAGTATGGAAAACAAAACGGGTGATGAAATGATAGCTCTCGTAAAGCAAGCCAAAGAATCTGGCAAACTTTTGGTGTTTTTGTTCCATGGTGTGGGTGGCGAACATGGATTAAATGTAAGCAAAGAAGCTCATAGCCAGCTGCTTCATTATCTAAAAGACAATGAAAAAGACATTTACATCGATACGATGTTGAATGTGGCGGAGCACATATTAGAACTAAATAATTCAACCCAAAGGAAATGAAATCATTTAAGATTTTAATTGTTTTGTTCATTTTTAATACTACCTCTTCTATTGCCCAATTTGGACTTACCCCAGCACAAAGGGATAGTATAAATAAACTTACAGAGGCCGATTACAACAATATGTTGGGTCAATTGTCAATTAACCGTTCTCAAGTCAGAAGAGGGCCATCAGGAAATCCAAAGGATGCCAATGCTGCCAACAGCTCTGAGGATAAAGTGAATAAGTACACTTTGCCCGACCCACTGGTGCTAAAAAATGGAAAAAAAGTAAAGTCAGTCAATGATTGGAATCAACTACGTAGACCCGAAATTGTGGCTGGTTTTGAAAATGAAATCTATGGAAAACTTCCTGCGAATATACCAGTAGTAAAATGGCAAGTAATTTCTATAAAAGATACAACGGTTGGCAATCAATCCATAAAAGAAAAACTATTAAAAGGGATTGTGGATAATTCAGCATATCCAGCCATCAAGGTGGAAATAAATTTACTCATAGCCACTCCCTCAAATAGTAAAAAGTCTGTTCCCATAGTTTTAGAATTTGGTTTTATAAAAAATCCATTTAATCCGAGCCCAATAAAAGCGATCGGCTTGGGTTCGGCTGGAGAACCCACTTGGCAAGAGCAGGTAATCACCAAAGGCTGGGGATATGCCATTATAGAGGCGTCTAGCATTCAGGCAGACAACGGAGCTGGCCTTACCAGAGGAATTATTGGATTAGTAAACAAAGGAAATTATCGAAAATCTGATGATTGGGGAGCATTAAGAGCATGGGCTTGGGGTGCCAGTAGAGCCATCGATTATTTTGAAACCGATAATGACATAGATACGAAACGCGTAGCAATAGAAGGACTTTCACGTTATGGAAAAGCTGCAGTAGTAGCCATGGCTTTTGAACCCAGAATTTCGATTGGATTCATTGGATCATCAGGGGCTGGCGGTGTAAAAATACTCAGAAGAGTTTTTGGTGAACAAGTAGAAAACCTTGCTGGATCTGGCGAATACCATTGGTTTTCTGGTAGTTTCATAAAATATACAAGTCTACTTACTCCTGATGATTTGCCTGTAGACGCTCATCAATTGGTGGCTTTGTGTGCTCCTCGACCGATATTCATCAGTGCGGGCTCTCCGCAGGTTGAAGGTAACTGGATAGATGCAAAAGGCATGTTTATTGGTGCTGCTCAAGCAGGTTCTGTTTATCGACTGTTTGGCAAAAAAGACTTGGGAACCACCGATTTTCCTCCGATGGGCACTCCACTTATAGATGGTGAAATAGCTTATAGACAACATGCTGGTGGCCACAGCACTGGCCCCAATTGGAGTATATGGATTGCTTGGGCGAGTAAATATTGGGGCGATTGAAATTTGTTTTTTTTAAAATTGATAAATGTATAATTTGATCTCAAGTAATAAAAAAGCTTGTTCCTTTTAGCAGAACAAGCCTTTTGATTCATTAAACTACTTTATTTTCAGTTATTAAAAAAGCTTTATGAATGCTTATCAATTATTTAAACAAAAAGTAAGCAATAATAAGTGTAACAAAAACATTAAACAATTGGGCTATTAAGAATGCATAAAGTGGTTTTTTGCCTTCATTGTTAAATAAATCAGAAAACTTGGTTTCGAGTCCGATACTCGTAAAGGCTAAAGCAAACCAAAGTCCTTGAAGAGATTTCAAACCACCTTTTACTGCATCTATTTTTTCAGAGGAAATAAAAAAGGAAAATAAGACTGATGCGGCTATAAACCCGATAACAAACTTCGGAAAACGCTCCCAAATAACGCCCAATGTAGGTTTTGTTTCTTTAACGGTTGCCGATTGGTTGTTGGTGTATGTCCAATATACAGAGATTGCAAAGGCTGCCAATCCAAGTAACACATTTTGAGAAAATTTCACAATGGTGCTGATTTTTAATGCCTCCTCACCTATCATCGTTCCTGAGGCTATTACTGCACCTGTAGTATCGATAGTTCCGCCTAACCATGCACCAGTAACCGTCTCTGACAATCCCATTAATTTTGCCAAAAAAGGCATAAATATTATCATAGGAATGGCCGTTATCAAAACCAGTGAAATCACGTAGGAAAGCTTTTTTGAGTCGCCTTTGATAGCCCCAGAGGTGGCAATGGCTGCAGAAACACCACAAATAGAAACCGCACTGGATATCATGATGGCCATTTCTTCGTCTATGCCCATTTTTTTAGAAACCCAAAAAGCAAAATACCATACTGAAACAACCACAAGCAATGCCTGAACTAATCCAAGAGATCCTGCTTTGAGAATATCTCCAAAAATAACACCAGTACCCAGTAAAACTAAACCGATTTTTACGTACAATTCAGTGTTTAAGGCCTTACTGAGCCATTGGGGAACTTCTAAGAAATTTCGAATAAGCAAGCCAATAGCCAAACTAAAGATGACAGCTTCTAAATTCCAGTTTTTAAGGAAGGTATTTCCTGCCAAAATGAGTGCAAATAGCGTTAAAAGAAAAACAACGGGAAAACCTTTCAGTGTATCCGAAAAACCTTTCCCGAGTACCTTAGCGGCCAATAATGCTGACAAATAAACAACAAGGAAGATTGAGCCAATTTTGATTAAATTATCAACGGTCAAGACTTTTTCCAATAATTGAGAACTATTTTCCCAACCGAAAGCGGGGGTCGGAATTTTAAAACCAATCAAGGTCAAAATGATAATCAAAAATCCAAAAACCACCACCGTCCAGTCTTCGGTTAGTAGTGCTTTTTCTTTGTTAGGGTTCATAAATTTATATTTGTTAGGGTTGAATTATCAATGAAATCCATAATTTTTTTCGCCTGCATCAATTTTTACATTCAGCAAATTCTGTTTAGGTGGCAAAGGACAGGTAGCATAAGGTGTAAAAGCACAAGGAGGATTATAGGCCTTATTAAAGTCTATTTTCACGTTGCCCGCAGCATCTGGAAGTTGGGTATAAATATATCTTCCGCCACCATAAGTGCTTATTTTATTGGTTTTATCACCAAAAATAACAAAAAACTGGTCTCCTTCGGCCAAGACATCTAGGCTGTATTCTTTTTTACCAATTCTAAAGACCAATTTCCCAGGAGAATATTGTAGGCTAGTTTGTCCTGTAATATCCAATATCGAAATCTTCTTGTTGTCTGTCTTTACAAATTTAGCCGTGAAATTCCACTTTGGGGCAATTTTGAAATGTTCAATGTGGGTAAATTCCCCTAAAAAAGGACTTTTCAAATCTCTGAGCCTAATGGCAAACTTTTCTCCTCTTTTGATAACCAACCATTTCAATGACCCATATTGCAAAATTATAGGTTTTTCAGAAGGGAAAATCTTCACTTTTTGGATTTTAACCCCTTCAATAAATACTTCATGTCCATTCAAAACTGAAAACTCAACTTCGCCATTTCGCAGAAAAATTTCACCCAAAAAATCAGGGCATTTGTCACCAGGAAACAAATGATCATTTTTAGTATCAGAGCCAATGGTATTACGGCCTTCGTTTAGCCAAAACAATCCTGCCAAATTCAACCATCCATTTTCCTTCTTAAGATTTTCTTCTCGTTGTCTGTGCCAATCGTTGATTTCTTGGAGATAATCAGGTGTTTGAGCTACACCCGAGCTCGAAAAAGTCAATAATGCCAAAAAAAATAAAATATTAATTCTCACCGCTTTTGTTTTTTTGTAAAAATAGCAAAATGTTGTCGTGGGTGGAATCGAACCACCTCATAAAGTTTATGAAACTTCACTTCTCCTTTAGAATTCACGACCAAATATTGAAAAGAGCTGACTCTTATAGATAAAGTCAGCCCAAAATAAACTAAAAGGTATATCTCAAAGTAACACCATAGGTACGTGGGTCGCCCAAAATACCACCGATTTGGCCTGCACTTCCTGGAGCTACCAAAAGCTGCTCGTAGTAATCCTTGTTACCCAAGTTTCTGCCCCAAACAAATATTGAAATACCATTGGAAGCTCTGAAACCCACTCTTCCATTTAGCAAGGCGTAACCTTCAATGTCTAAGAATTGCGAGGGCGATGGGCTTGAAGAAAAAGTAGAACGATAATACACGTCTAAGCCACCGAAGTAGTTTCCTTTTAGGCCAAACAAGCTACCTTTACCGGTGATTTCGGTTCCCAATGATCCTGCATATTTAGAAATACCAGGCAAAACGCCACCAGAAATATCTTTAAATGCTGTAGTACCACCTACTTCTTCAATAGGTACTGGAGCATTGGTGAATTTTACGTATTTTCCGTCTGTATAAGCAAAGGCTCCATTAAATGTGAAATGGTTGTTTACCCTGATATTTCCATCTACTTCAAAACCTATTACCCTAACTTCCTCAGCATTGGCCAAATACCCTCTGTTTACACCAGGCTCAGGCGTTTGTACCTGTGTTTGATAATCTTTGATGTTGGTATTGTGAAATACTACGTTTAGCACTGAACTGGCAGTAGGTTTGGTTTTTATACCAAATTCTAAATGTCTCACGGCCTCAGGTTTTACGGTTGCCAACTCGGTCAACACTTTGCCACTGGCTGTTGGCAATCCTCCCACATTGACACCAATTGGTTTGTAGCTGAGTGAATAGGTACCAAAAGTATTTACATTCTTATTGAGTTTATATTGTAATGTCAACTGGCCGGAGAAGTTATCTTCTTCTGCATCAATGTCAAAAGCCTGATTGCTATAAACACCATTTTTTAAGGCCAAAAGGGCTGCATCTGTGGTTTGCAATCCTCCATAAGTTACACGGCTGTAGTTGGCTTTTTTAGCATCTTTGTTATATCTAATTCCTGGCAAAACATGCAATTTTTCTGTGATGGACCAGTCTGCCTGTGCAAATAAAGCAACACTAGAAGATTGGATGCCATAGGTGGTTTTAATACCAAAATTATCCAACAAACCAGGGGTTTTCCATAAAGCACTGGTAGAACTTTGGGCAAAACGCCATTGGGCTGTACCTGCTTCTTCAGTGTGAACAGGGTCTGTCCTTAAATCCTGCCATAAACCAAAGGCACCCACTACGCCACTTATTTTATCATTTATTTTGCCAGAATATCTAAACTCTTGTGAGTACTGGTCATGTGCCGAAGTTCCTGATGAAATAGAGAAGGAATTCAAACCTATGTAGTCGCGATCGTTTAATGGATCCCATTTCCAATATCTCCAGGCCGTTGTTGAAGTTAATGTTCCACCACCAATTTTGAAATCTGCGTTTAGGGATAATCCACCTAACTGATTACCAGCCTTTGATGGAGTATCTTGGTCTATAATTCTTTCGAATGCACTTTTGTAGGGTAGCGTATAACCTAAATCACCTATAATGGCATTGAATTGACGATAAGCCGCACGTTTGGTGGTTACTACCTTCGCAACTGGCCAACCGTAACCTACTGGATTTTGGTCTGTAACATCGGCAATAAACGTAAAATTGATTTTATCTGTAGGTTTAAAAAGTAACTGACCTCTTACACCAATGTTGTTGATATCATTCACATTGGTCTGCGTGCGTGTATTATATAACAAGCCGTCTCTTTGCGTACCCGTAAAGGATACCCTTGCAGCCAATTTCTTGCTCAAAGGGCCAGATACTGATGCTTTTGCTTGAATATAGCCTTTGTTCCCATAGCTCAACTCAAAACTAGCCGATGGGTCAAAAGTTGGCGTACGAGAGGTAACATTAAAAGCACCTGCAGTAGTATTTTTACCAAACAATGTTCCTTGTGGTCCACGGAGCACTTCCACTTGATCAATGTCTATAAAATCAAGGGCGGTTGCCGCTGGACGAGCATAATATACACCATCTACATAATACCCTACACCTGGGTCTATACCGTCATTGGTAAGTCCATAAGTTGAACCTAATCCTCTGATATTCAAAGTAGTATTTCTGGCATTTGAAGCATAGAACTGTACCGTAGGCACCAATTCTTTTAGACGGTTAACGTTAAAAGCACCTTGGTCTTCCACAGTAACACCACGAATTACCGAAATCGGAATGGGAATATCTTGTACCGCCTCTTGCCTACGTCTAGAGGTTACTACGACATCAGCCAGGTTCTTGGTATCTTGATCTATTCTGATTTCGACTTTGCTTTCGTTGATTACCACTTCTTTTTTGATGTAACCTATAAAAGAAACAATCAGTGTAAAAGGTAATTTTTGTCCTGTTATGAGAGCAAACTCTCCATTTGCATCGGTTGAAGCACCGTTGGTAGTTCCTTTTATGGATACTGTTGCACCGATAATTCTCTCGTTGGTTTTGGCATCTAATATTACCCCAGAAACTGTGGCGTTGATGACGGGTTTATCTTGGGCAGAAATAAGCAGGGGAAATAAAAATGCTCCTACTAGAAGACTAGATTTTAAAAGTTTTTTCATTAATTTGAAACTGTTTAATTGAAAATAAGAAAACTGACCTCTTAGGAGGCAGCTCATTTAGCGATGATTTTATTTTTGTTAAGCATCCGCCAGTCTGGTTGCAGCCAGGCTGGTTTTTTATTTTAGAGACAACATCGTTGATTCATTCTGGTTATTTTTTTACAAATGTATGTTAATCTATATAGTCTATAAAATTAGTAGAGTAATAAATTTGCAATTTTCTTTATTTAATTATATAGTTTTTAATAAAATTTATATTTTAAAGCAAAAAAGCACCTTTAGTATGTACTAAAGATGCTTTTCAATATTGAACAAGCATAAGGTCCTTTGTTAATTTCACAAAAATCATCCAAAAAAAACCTGCCTATTTTGAAAGGAAAATTAACAATGTAAAGACGCCTATTTCACCTTCAAAACCACCCGCTGATACCTAGTCAAACTAGGCACTCCGTCATCTTTTCCTTCTACAATAATGTGAATTGTATCGCCAGTTTTGGCTGATTTTGGGATTTCTATACTTGCATTTGTATTGTTTATTGAGGAAATTATAACTTTTTCTTTAAAAGTACCCACTTCTTCATATTGCCAAAAAGTAAGGGCAACTTTATTTTTATCAGGGTCAGAAGCAGTAGCTGTTAGCGTAATTTTCTGCCCTGCTTTTACTATTTGTTTATTTCCCCCTTTCACTGAAATCAATGGAGCATGATTGGCATCTTTAAAGTCTTTTACACACCAATCGGCACGAGCTGCAAAGTCTTCTTGAATAGCTGGTATCCAGCGTATTTGGGCAAAAGCTTTGTCCATTTGTTTTGTAAAAGGATTATAATCTGATGCTGCGTCACCATCTTCCCAACGACTCGGGGTAACAGTCGATTGAACCAGACGACCACCCCATCCTCCATCTTGTGGATTCTCTAAGTTATTTAACCCCACATCTACCAAATGTAAAAAAGCTGGGGAATCTCCTTCAGAAATAAAATCGTATTGCCCAAAACTCCCCCACTGGTTTTTCTTTGCTTTTTCCATACTGCTGTAAATGTCCTCTATTTCGCCTAGCGGTGGATTCCCATCTCCATAGCTGTAGTACATTTTTAAAAGTGGCCCATGGTTGTTGATGATATCACCCATAAATTTACCTTCCAAATATGGGTGAAGTTCCTGTGGCACAGCCCTTTTCCAGAAATAAGCAAAACTCCAAAACTGATTGGAATTATAATATACCTTGACATCTTTCCAGTTAGGTTCTATGTATTTCTTGTAAGTAGCGTCTTGGTCAAGTATGGCGTAAATGATGGCTTTCTGACAAACCTTTTTGTATATTTTATCCCATTGAGGGGTATTTTTGTATTGATCTTCAATTGATTTCAAAGCCCGTGCAATGGTATTGGTACCACCCCAAACTTGCAAATAGAGCGGAGTCAAGTCATCGTCTAACAATTTGGCTTTGATGAAATCTGAACCTTCGGTTTCTTTTTCCATTTCACCTTCAAAATCAATATTTCCGATACGAATTCTGTCTCTTAGATATTTATGGGTAGGAAAATCTCCTGAATGTTTAATTAAATTCGGATAAACTTTTCCATAAGCATCCACCAAATCATAAATCCACTGCTCGCCCGGCCAACGCAGTTCGGTGCGTTCTCCATAAATTTTTTTGGTCATTTCCATTTCTGAGGTAAACTTGGTGCCTTTACCATCACCTTTGTAGTGCCATTGCGAACTGCTCACTATCAATCCTTCTATTTTATACTCATTTGAATATAATAACATCCGTATAAACGAATCCACGTCATCCAATTCTCCATCTGTGGTTACTATGGTTCTGGGTTTCTGTGTGCTTTTTGTTTGACTAAGGCCTACAGAAATATTCAAAAAACAAAAAATCAGAAAAAAACTTGCCTTTATTTTCATTTAAAAAACCAATAAATTACAAATGATATTATTTTCAGAACTTATTAAACTAAATTACGATTGCGAAAGTAGATGTATAATTTTACAATACAAATAAGACCTTCATGAAATTCAACCTATTCGTACTTAGCCTACTTATTTCGGGGCAACTATTTGCACAAAACCCTGTCATTAAAACTGCCAATGGAAGTTTGGAAGGTGTCACAAACGCTGACAAATCGATAAGAATATTCAAAGGTATTCCGTTCGCTTCACCTCCTATAGGAGATTTACGCTGGAAAGCCCCACAAGCTCCCAAAAACTGGACAGGAATACGCAAATGCACCGAATTTTCTGCAAGCCCAATCCAGAATAAACCCGAACCCTTCTTGTGTTGGACAGAGGAGTTTATCGCCCAACCTGAGCCTTTAAGTGAAGATTGTCTTTATTTAAACATCTGGACTAAAGCTAAAAAAACCAAAGAAAAACTACCCGTTTTCGTGTGGATTTATGGAGGCGGCTTATCAAGTGGATCAGCCAATTGTGCTATATATGATGGTGAAGAAATGGCCAAAAAAGGAGTCGTTTTTGTAAGTATCAATTATCGGGTAGGTGCATTTGGTTTTATGGCTCACCCAGCATTGACCAAAGAATCAGGACATAATTCTTCTGGCAATTATGGTTTTTTAGATCAGATACAGGCTTTGAAATGGGTTCAAAAAAATATTTCTGCGTTTGGTGGTGACCCAAAAAACGTAACCATTGCTGGGCAATCGGCGGGTTCATTCAGCGTAAATGCCTTAGTAGCATCTCCTTTAGCTAAAGGACTGTTTCATAAGGCCATAGCACAAAGTGGTGGTTTGCTATCTGGTCGATTCAGCAATAATTTGGAAACCTCTGAGCTGCAAGGCGAGAAATTTATGCAGAAAGTTGGGGCAAATTCAATTGCAGAATTACGCAACAAATCAGCTACCGAAATACAAAAAATGAGTAACTCTGGATTTAGATTTGGCGTTACTTTAGACGGTTATGTGTTGCCCACAGATCTATTACAACATTTCGAAAAAGGACTTTTCAATGAAGTACCATTGTTGACTGGCTGGGTAACTGGTGATGGAACTCTGATGGGAAATGCACCTATCAGTGTTGAAAAATATGAAGCTGAAGCAAAAATAAACTTTGGAAATAAAGCACAGACATTTTTAAATATTTTCACTGCTTCAACCGACGAAGAAGCTAAGGCCTCGAAAGCCAAACTAGGAATGTTTCAGTTTGCTGCTCTTTCTTCCCATTTATGGGCGGGATTTAACAAGAAAAATAATTCCTATTTATATCAATTCAGTCATGTTCCGCCCGATAAAATCGATTTCCCTAATTATGGTGCTTTTCATACTGCAGAGGTACCTTATGCACTTCATAGCCTACAAAAATGGAAAAGAACCTGGCAAGCCGTCGACTGGGATTTGGAAAATAAAATGTCGTCGTATTGGGTAAATTTTGCCAAAACAGGAAACCCAAATGGTAAAGATTTGCCAGAATGGAAAGCCTATGACAAAGAAAAAGGACACATCATGGAATTTGGAGACAACACAATTTTAAAAGAGGCACCTTTCAAAAAAGAATTAGATTTTTTAGAAATGGCCAAAAAGTGAAATAATCTTAAATTAATCAAAAATTTCTAGAAATAATATACAACCAAACTATCTAATTGACCATTAACTAAGTATAACATGAAAAAAATTCTATTGGCCCTCCTACTCATCTCAGTAGTTTCTGTAGCTTTTTTTGCCTTTAAACCTAAAAAACAAAAACGTCCAAACATCGTATTCATCATGTCTGATGACCATGCGTATCAGGCCATATCAGCTTATGATAAAAGACTTACTCAAACACCAAATATTGATAGGATTGCAAAGGAGGGAATGTTGTTTTCAAATGCCTGTGTAACCAACTCCATTTGTGCCCCTTCTAGAGCGGTAATTTTGACCGGAAAGCATAGTCACTTGAACGGAAAGATTGACAACTATTTCCCATTTGATACCACCAATATTACCTTTCCTCAAATCTTACAACAAAATGGCTATCAAACGGCTATGTTTGGAAAACTGCATTTTGGAAATAACCCAAAAGGCTTTGACGAGTTTAAAATACTGCCCGACCAAGGGGACTATTATAACCCAGATTTTATAACCAAAAAAGAAGGCAAAAAGAAATTCACAGGTTATGTAACTGACCTCATCACTGATATTACACTCAATTGGCTCAAAAACGAAAGAGATGAAGAAAAACCATTCTTCTTGGCCTATTTGCATAAAGCTCCACACCGAGAATGGCTTCCTGCTGAACGTCACTTTAAGGAATATTTAAAAAAAACCTTTCCTGAACCAGCTACACTTTTTGATAATTACGAAGGAAGAGGAAGGGCCTCTAAAGAGCAGGAAATGAATCTATTGACGCACATGAACTGGGCTGGAGACTCTAAAATCACGCCTGAGAACATGGATAAATTGGGCATTAAAGAATCGCATGCCTATGACAAAAGAAACTACAACGCCACCATAGGCAGAATGAACCCAGAGCAAAGAAAAGCTTGGGATGAAGCTTATGGAAAAATGAATGAGGAATTCATTAAGAAATTCCCAACCATGACAGATAAAGAAAAAATGCAGTGGCGTTATCAAAGATACATGCAGGATTATTTGGGAAGTATAGCCGCTGTAGATGATGGTGTTGGACAAGTTATGGATTTCTTGAAAAAGAATAATCTGGACGAAAACACCATAGTGGTTTATACCTCAGATCAAGGTTTTTATTTGGGCGAACATGGCTGGTTCGACAAGCGATTTATTTTTGATGAATCGTTTAAAACTCCGCTTTTGGTAAAATGGCCAGGAGTAATAAAGGCTGGCTCTAAAAACTCTCAGATGGTTCAAAACCTCGATTTTGCCCAAACATTCTTAGAAGCGGCAGGCATAAAATCACCCGCTGATATGCAAGGAGAAAGCTTGATACCAATTTTTAAAGGTCAAGGCAAAAACTTCCGAGATGCAGCATACTATCATTATTACGAATATCCAAGTGTTCACATGGTAAAAAGGCATTATGGAATCGTGACCGAAAAATACAAGCTTGTGCATTTTTATTATGATATAGACGAATGGGAATTGTATGATAGAGTAAACGACAAAAGCGAAATGAAGAACGTGTACAATGACCCAAAATATGCTACAGTGAAAGCCGAACTGCATAAAAAATTGGCTGCTCTAAGGGTCAAATACAAAGACTCCGAAGCTTTGGATAAAATGTACATTGCCAAATACGATGAATTAATAAAAAAAGGTAAAATATTTAGATAGATTAAAACAAATATTAGGTTCTCGTTTACCCGAATTTCTTCAAATATCTTTTTAATTTAGTTCCGCGTTTTGGAGAATTGATATGCTAGATTGTTTTTTGATTTACAATCTAGCATATTTCTTTTGTTCATCATCCACTACCAACACCCAGTCTTGTCCATATCCTGAGCTCGGTGGAGTGAAAACTTTGGTACCTTTGTTTTCAAATTTCCCAGCATCTTTTACTTCTCCATTGCGAGGACTAAACCAAAAAGCCGAGCATTGCTGTCCCGAAATTTTTCCCAATTGTAGCGTAAAAGACTTACCCATAACACTATATACAAAAACATAATCATTTCCTCTTGTGGCTTGAATTCTTTCATAAGCCATCAAATTATTCTCTAAAATCAAACTTTGGTCGGGTATTCTATCCAAAATCGGCCTTGATTCTATGAGTTTTTTCAAATACTTCACTTGCTTTGCTGCAGGTAAATCTAATGCAAAGTGCCAGTAAGTTTTGGGCCCATTCACTGCCTCGATCTTCGGCGAATACATTTGCCAAATGTCATGACAGCCATATGTAAAACCAAAAGCACCTGCAAAAACATCCAAATAAATGGCTTTTCGGACATCGTAGGCATTGGTGGTCCCGTTTTCGTTGGCATTAAAACAAACGGGGTGATCTTCATAAATGGGTTCTCCATCAATCACAGGTTTGATTGGGATTCTCTCATAAGAACCTTGAATCCTATCAAAAACTGCTGCATCTCTGCAATGACCTGTCTGAAACATATTGAAATCAAACCACGCCTCATCGTGAAACCACTCGCTTGAGCCCTCTTTGTTGGGTTGTGGATGAAATGTAAGTAGGCCTTTATCATTTCCGCCCAAGCCTTCCACTACTCCAGCGGCCATGGCATTCCAAATCGCTTCATCTGAAGTTCCTATCCTTGGATTTCTATCACCACCCATCACCCAAATGATGTTTGTTCTATTTTTATAGCGGTTCGCTATCCATTTACCATATATTTTAGCGTTTTTTTCGTCTAAAATTTCAGGACCAGTGCCCCATTTGTCTTTAAAAACCTTATCGCCCCATGTGGGTAATAGTCCAATATTTAGTCCTAGTTCGTTGGCTTTATCAATAATGAAATCTACATGCTTAAAGTACGCCTCGTTAGGCTTTGTGGGGTCATTATCTATTAGTGGTTTTTCGCCGTAGGCATTTGGTTTGTTGATACCGTCCATTTCGGCCAAAGCCACGGCTTGAATAATCGTAAAACCCTGAACTGCACGTTTTCCTAAATAAAAAGTAGCTTCTTCTCTATCCAATCGATGGAACAATTCCCAGGCGGTATCCCCTACCCAAACAAATGGTTTCCCTTCTTTTAGAATATAACGTTTGTTTGCACTAACAGTAAAAGATTGAGCCACAAGAACTTGTGCAAATACTGCAAAAGAAACTATTGTGAAAAGTATTTTTTTCATTTAAGAATTGATTTGATTTAACCTAAAAATCTCCAAAGATTTGTGATTACTTAACCCGCACGTATTTTTCAACAATTACACGATCTATTCCTAATTTTTCCAATTTCTCCACACCTTTCTGAACCAAAGTGTCGTTCTGGATTTTTACTACAAATTCAAATTTGTGATTCTCCCATTGAGGGTCACTGAAATACTCCAAGTTCTCCGTATACAGACTATCATTCAAAGTATAAGTTCCCCCACCCGCTGTATATTCAGCTCTGGTGGAATCTTTAGCACCGGTGATGTCATGACTTAAGAAAGCAAAATGGCTTGAATTTATAATTTTTATCATTTTCACCTTTGAGTTGAAAGTAGAAAAAGTGGAATCTTTTTCTGTTGAAGTGGCTGATATTAGTTGCCACGTGCCTTCCAAAGACGGCGAAGATTGTTTATCACAAGAACAAAAAACACCTAAGATAAGGAGAATTCCAAAGTAGAATTTCATATTTTTATTTTGGTTGAATTGTTTAAGGAATACGAAAATAGTTATTCTCAAATAACATTCTCAATATTTTCAAAATAAATATTCTTAAACCATTCAAGGTATAAAACGAAGTCTTTCTCAAATTAGGATTGGCCATTAAAACTTCATATTCTGAATCCTGACAGCATTCAAAATAGCCAATAATGCTACGCCAACATCGGCAAAAACTGCCTCCCACATGGTGGCTAAACCACCCGCTCCAAGTGCCAAAACAGCACCCTTAACCAAAAACGCCATTGTAATATTTTGCCAAACAATTCGCTTGGTTTGTTTGCCAATGTTTATGGCCATCGGTATTCTTGAAGGCATATCGTCCTGAATTACCACATCAGCCGTTTCGATTGTTGCGTCGCTTCCCAAACCACCCATGGCTATTCCCACATCGCTCAGAGCTACTACTGGAGCATCATTTACGCCATCGCCTACAAAAGCTACCCTTTGGTTTAAGCCTTTTAGTGCTTTTATTTTGTTCACCTTGTCTTCAGGCAGCAAATCACCAAATGAATTTATGATGCCTAATTTGTCTGCAACAAATTTTACCACAGAACTTTTATCTCCACTAAGCATCGTGGTATTTACACCCAATTCTTTGAGTTTATTCACCGCAGATTGGGCATCCTCCTTTATTACGTCAGCTATGGTAAGGTAGCCCGCAAATTTCTTATCATACGCTATTGCGACCAAAGTATAAACGATTGCTTCAGGATCAATGTCATAAGAAATACCAAACGTATCCATCAATTTGAAATTTCCTACCAATAATTCCTTGCCATTTACTTCGGCTTTTAGTCCGTGTCCAGCTATTTCTTCGACATTAATCAGCTCTATATTTGCATCTACTTTACCCACAAAATCATGAATGGCCGTAGCTATAGGATGTGTACTTTTGCTTTCTAAAGCATTGACCATTTCCATGATTTGTTCTTTGTTGAATTCTGGTTTGAAAACAACTTCTTGTACCTTAAAAACACCCTCTGTCATGGTGCCTGTTTTGTCCATTACTACGTTTTGAATATTGGCTAATAGGTCTAAGAAATTACTTCCTTTAAACAAAATTCCGTTTTTTGAAGCAGCTCCAATTCCACCAAAATAGCCCAATGGAATGGAAATAACCAAGGCACACGGACATGAAATAACCAAGAAAACTAAGGCACGATATAACCATTGACTAAACGCATAATCTTCTAGAAAAAAGAAGGGCAAACCCGTAATAAGAATCGCCAAGAGTACTACAATTGGTGTGTAAATTTTCGCAAACTTCCTGATAAACAGCTCTGTTGGGGCTTTTTGGGCTGTAGCATGCTGCACCATTTCCAAGATTTTACTCAGTTTACTGTCCTTATAAGCAGTAGTAACTTTTACTTGTGCAACGGTATTTAAGTTTATCATTCCAGCCAAGACTGTTTCGCCTTTTGTTTTGGTATCGGGCTTGCTTTCGCCTGTGAGAGCCGCCGTGTTAAATGAAGCTGTTTCTGACAATAATTCACCGTCTAAACCTAATTTTTCACCCGCTTTTAATTGAATAATATCGCCAATATTTGCTGAAGCTGCTTTGATGGTTTTGGCTTCATTGTTTATTAAAATACTAACTTCGTCTGGCCTTTGATCGAGCAAACTTTTAATATTTGCTTTGGCTCTTTTTACGGCCATCCCTTGAAAAACCTCCCCAACAGAATAAAATAACATCACCGCTACGCCCTCGGGATATTCGCCAATGGCAAAAGCTCCAACGGTGGCAATAGACATCAACAAAAACTCTGAGAATATTTCTCCCTTGAGTATACTTTGAAGAGCCTCTTTCAACACAGGAAAACCTACTGGCAAATAAGCAGCTGCGTACACCAGGATTCTGATCCAGCCAGTAAACCAAGTTTGCGGAATATAATTATCTAACGCAATGGCGATTAGCAATAAAAATAAGCTAACTATTGCGGGCAAAAACATTTTAAACGAGCTAGTTGATGTCTCTGAGTGATTGTGACCATGAGCGTGTTCATCCTCAGTGTGGTCAGAAGAACAACAGGCATCTTTTTTTACGCTATTTTTTATTGACGTTTCCGCTATTTTATAAATTTTTTCTTCTTCCGAACAACAAGTCATATGGCCGTGTTCATCGTAAGTATGGATATGATTTGGATCCAAATTTTTCATGGCAAGAAAATTTATTTCTTAACAAATGTAGGATTATAAGTAGTGCAACGTGTTTTCAAAAAGGAAATTTATATTTCATCAAACTTAAAGGAAAATATAAATATCAAGTTCCCCTAAAAATATTTTTTGGGCTTACTAAAAAAAATTCATTATTCGTCCTTCCAGACAATTCAGACATCCTTTATCCTAAAAACCACCACCAAAGCTGATAATGCTGTGAGAATTGCAATAAATGCGATGCTAAAATTAACTCCAAAAATATCAGCAAGAAGGCCTGTTGTGATAGCACCAATGGCATATCCCAAATCTCTCCAAAACCTAAATGTACCCAAACTCTCGGCTCTTTGTGAAGGATGTGTAAAGTCTGAGATGGCATTGATAAAGGTGGGATAAACCAAGGCCGTTCCAAAACCCAAAAGGACACCAATGGCAGCAAAATGCCAAAATTGTATAGCAAAAACGAGAGCAAATATGGCTAAAGATTGAATGACCATTCCGAAAAAAAGTAGCCATTTTTTTGAATAAATATCAGACAATTTTCCTGTGAAAAGTTGACTTAAACCCCACACTGTAGGATAAACAGCTGCCAAAATCCCTATCTGAGTTGGCGTAAATTGTAAAGAAAGTAAGAGCATGGGCAAAAGCCCCCAAATCATACCGTCGTTTAGATTATTTACCAAACCTGCCTGTGTAATGCCGCTGAGCGACTTATGCCTAAATGTAGTGTCTATAAAAATATTTGAAAGCAGAGGAATATTGCTATCAATTGACTCATTTTTTACATGATCGTTGGTGTCTTTTACAAATACCAAACTCAGAATCAAACCCAATACCGAAAATGCTATTCCGAGGTAAAATGGATAGGGTCTAAGCCCATAATGACTGGCAATATAACCCGTCAAAAATGCAACAATTCCTACTGAAACGTACCCAGCAAACTCGTTGATTCCTACGGCAAGCCCACGTTTTTTACTTCCTACCAAGTCTATCTTCATCACCACAGCCATGCTCCAAGTAAGGCCTTGGTTGATGCCCAACAAAATATTGGCAAAAATGATCCAGTCCCAAGAATTGGCGAAAATGAGAATAAATGGTATGGGTATGGCAAAAACCCAACCTATAACTAGGAGGTTTTTGCGGCCAATAATATTGGCTAGTTTTCCTGTGAAATAATTACAAATGGCCTTTGTAATACCAAACGCGACAATAAATGAAAAAATGGCTGCTTTAGAAGAAATACCAAATTCTTGTTCGGCCAATGCGGGCAAAACGGTGCGTTCGAGGCCAATCATTCCACCCACAAAAGCATTGATGACTACCAAAAGCGAAAACTGCTTCCAATTTTCTTTTAGTCCAAATTTTACCTCCTCCATGGTTAAAGATTTTAATTGTTTAACCAAGCTTTATATCCACCAGAAAGTGAATGAGCATCAAAACCATTTTCAAGAAGTAAAGTAACTGCAAGTTTGCTCAATTCACCTCCACCACGATAAGCAACTCTCTGTGAAGTATTAGGAAGGGCTAAATTTTCAAAAGCATGACTATCACCTGCTTTTTGTCTTTCATAAAAACCATAATGCAGGCTATCTGGCATAAAACCATTGGCACGATGAGCTTCGGTTTTTATATCTAAGACATTAATATTAAACCCTTTAGAAAGAGACTTTCTTGAATCGGCGACGGAGATTACTTTAAATATGGCCATTTGAAAATTGATTTTAACCATGCAAAATTGCCAGTTGCAAAATCAATTTCCTTTAACAAATGATAAATAAGGAATTCAAATAAAAAATACTTGGGAGATTACTTACTTTGTAAAAACGCCTCCCAATCTTCTGCCATTTTCCCTTTCAATACCCTTGGAAATTTATGCTGACCACCCTCTTTTCCGTGGCTTTTCATCCAATCTATGAAAACACACGTAGGAAGTACTTTACAAAAAACGTTTTTTAAAGCATGGGTTCTTTCAGTTGCATAATCGTCATTTAAAAGCTTAATTTTCTCATCTAATCTCTGGGCCAATTCATTCTCATCTAAGCAATTGTCGCTACCCACATACCATTGATGTGCAAATAAGGGTGGATGTTTTTTGCCAATAACCGTAAACTCCTTGATGGTAATTTGCATTTCTTCAGCCACTTCCATAATAGCCTTGTTCATGTTTTCTACTGAAAGATGCTCGCCGCAAAGGCTTAAGAAATGCTTGGTGCGACCCGTAATGACAATTTCGGCAGTCTTTTTATCAATAAACTTTATGGTATCGCCTATTAAATATCGCCAGGCTCCAGCACATGTACTCATTAAAAGAGCATATTCTGTTTGTTCTTTTACCTCATTGATCATCAAGGTTTCTGGCTTGGCTTTTAGATTTCCTTCTTCGTCAAAATTAGCTTCAGTAAATGGAACGAACTCATAAAAAATGCCATTGTTTAACACCATTTGTAGGTGGCCATTTGGACGGGACTGGTAGGCTATAAAACCCTCTGAAGCTAAATAAGTCTCTAAATAATAAAAAGGTTTGGAGCCGTCTAGCAATTTACTAAAACCCTCACGATAGGGATCAATAGAAACACCACCCCAACCAAAAGCCACCAAGTTTGGCCATATTTGATGGATGTTTTCTACCTTATGAAAGGCTATAATTCGCTCAAAAAGAATTTGAATCCAAGCGGGTACGCCAGCCACAAAAGCCACATCCCAGTTTGGTGCATTCAGGGTTATTTCTTGTAATTTTTTCTCCCAACTTTTTTCTTGGCTGATGGCTTTTCCGGGTTTAAAAAACTTCTCAAACCAAAATGGCATTTTGCCTACGGTTATTCCGCTTAAATCGCCCTCAAAATGATCGTCAATTTGATTGAGCCTCGTGCTGCCGCCTAATAGCAAATATCCTTTTTCGAAAGTTTCTTTGGGCAAATCTCGAAAGTGACCTAATGTAACAATCTGGGCAATACTGGCTCTGTGGATGGCTTTTATCATGGCCTTGGTCACTGGAATGGCCTTGGAAGCGGCCTCAGAAGTGCCCGAACTTAGGGCAAAATATTTGACTTTGCCGGGCCAAGTGACGTCCTTTTTTCCATTTCGAGCTTTTACCCACCATTCATTGTACATTTTGTTGTAGTCATGAATCGGCACGATTTCCTTAAAGTCTCTGTAAATGGCTTGCTCTTTTTTTAGGGTTCTTATGCCAGCGATTTTCTCAAAATTATACTGTCGACCAAACTCCGTCTTTCGGGCTTTTTTCAGTAATTTAAAAAGCACCTTCCGCTGATGCTTAGTTGGCTTAACAATCCTGAGTTTTTTGATATTGGCTGTTAATGCAATACTTCTTTTGATGATACTCCCCAACAAGGCCATAATTATTTTGAACATTTTAGCATTTGCAAAATTAAAATGAACGGTAGGTTTATTTCGGGTATTCAATGTAAAGAAATTGTTTTATTTTCATTAAGAAATTACCTAAAACACTGATTAATAACTATTTCCTAATATTCTCGCTATTATTTAATAACAAACCGAGGGTAGTTTTGAATATTTAAATTTTACGTGTTTTGGAGGATATAAAAAAATATAAAACTGTCGTAATTTCTGATGTACATCTTGGCTCTAGCGGATCGAAAGCCGAAGATGCCACAACATTTTTGAAACAAATTTCATGTGAAAAACTGATTCTAAATGGCGATATCATAGATGGTTGGCAGTTGAAAAAATATGGCACTTGGCGAAAAAAGCACACAGGTTTTCTAAGGGTGGTACTCCGTATGATGGAAAAAGACAATACCAAAGTGATATATATACGGGGTAATCATGACGACTTTTTGGATCAGGTTATGCCTTTGGTGGTGGGCAAAAACTTTCAAATCAGACGTGATTATGTGCTAAAATCGGGAAATAAAAAATTCTTTGTAACCCACGGCGATGTGTTTGATTCTATTACCTCTCACATGAAGTGGTTGGCCTATTTGGGAGATATTGGTTATACATTTCTGCTTTGGATCAACAAGTTCTATAACCAATACCGCAGCTTTAGAGGTTTGCCCTATTTTTCACTTTCTCAGTCTATCAAGCAAAAAGTAAAAATGGCCGTCAATTTCATTTCTGATTTTGAAGAAAAATTAGCTGAATTGGCCAAAGCTCGACACTGCGATGGAATCATCTGCGGGCATATTCACAAACCTGACATTAAGACATTTGATGGCATTACCTATATGAATTCGGGCGATTGGGTGGAATCACTCTCTGCTCTGGTGGAAGACCACAACCACGAGTGGAGCTTGGTGTATTTCTACACAGTTCCCAAAAAAGAAATCCCACTTACACATGAAAAATTAACTTTAGAAGATTGGCCAAAGGCAGTTTAAACCAAAGAAATATGAAGTTTGCATTTATTATTCAGGGTGAAGGAAGAGGACATCAAACACAGTCCATTTCATTGGCTGAAATGCTAATCAGCAATGGCCATGAAGTAGCGGTTGCTCTTGTGGGCACCATCAATCCCAAAAAACTGCCCATACTATTACAAGAAAAAGGGAATTTCAAGATGGAGACTTTCCAGAGTCCGAGTTTGGTTTATGATCCAAAGACAAAAGCACTCAGTTTGCCCAAAACCGTGAAAAATGCTTTGCCCAATCTCAGAAAGTATATTTCAAGCATCCAGAAAATCAAAAGAATCATCGATCAACATCAGCCAGATATCATCATCAATTTTTATGATTTCTTGGGAGGTTTATACACCGCCTTTTGTAATCCAAAGGCACAGGTAATCTGCATAGGCCACCAATATTTGTTATTAAACAAAAACTTCAATCATCCTAAGAACCACTGGTTTGATAAACAAATCGTAAATTTTAATACCAGAATTACCGCACTAGGAGCAGATAAACTATTGGCTTTATCTTTTAGTGAATTTCCTGACGATAAATCAATTAGAACCGTTCCACCACTCTTAAGAAACGAGTTGGTCTATTATTCTACTGAAAACCACGGTTACATTTTGGTATATCTTACCCAAGCAGAGTTGGTCACTGAAATTTTTGAATATGCTTCAGAAAATCCACAAATTCAGTTTGAGGTTTTTATTGATAAGGTGATAAACGAGGTTCCAGAAAACGTCCATATCAATCCCATTTCTTCTTCAGTTTTCATTCAAAAAATGACCAAATGTAGCGGGATTATCAGCACTGCTGGCTTTGAATCTATCTGTGAGGCCATGTATTTGGGTAAACCCGCCTTGATGGTTCCGATCAAAAAACACTACGAACAACTCTGCAATGCCCACGATGCCGAACGTGCAGGAGCAGGGATTTATGCTCCCAAAATTGACGTAGAACTTTTCTTGGCATATCTAAAACAAGACAATATTCGCAACCACCAAGATTGGATCAATCAATCAGAAAGCATCTTTATGAGGGAATTGGGCTTATCCAATGTCGATTCAACCTCAGAAAAAATTCTAGCAATTTAGTTTTTCATTGGTCTCTGATTTTCCGAAAAACTTCAAAAATCATTTTGAAGAATAAATAATACACCTGTTTTTGCAAGCAAATGGTTTCATAAATACATTTTTTGGCAGGAAGCGTTAAATCCCGAACAATCATCCATAAGCAACTCAATAAGAATCCTTTAAACCAATACAAATCGAAGAAAAAAAATCAGGGCGACTTTCGGTAAAACCGAAACCGGGCTATCCGCTCCCGCTTCCCTCCTAAGGTCGGGAGAGCTCCGCTACTATCCCTGCCGCGAATCGGAATGCATGAGAGAAAAAATTGAGTTCTAATTCATAAGACAACCCAATGCTTTTTAAGACAATTAATGAGCAAATATGTATCTGGGAAAAGATAAATCGAAACTCAAATGAAAACTTGGAAAGTAGAAATATGAACAATATATTTGACTTTAATAAAATTAAAACACGAATATTCCCTTGAAAATATTAACGAAACTCTCTAATTCTCACAATAGCCTCATTACTAGTAGAATAATAAAAAATCAATAAAAATCTAATAACGATATTACCGAAACTCCAAAAATGAGTTTCGCAAACATACTCGTTATAGGGCATTTTAAAAGACGACACGACAAACAATAATGGCAACTTTAGGAAATATCGACAAACTCATTTTGACAACAAAAATCAACGACAAAGTTGTTGACAATTCAACCATTATGGACGAGAAAACCAAAGAAGCATTTAAGAACTTATCTAAATATACAAGAGATCTTTTAGAAAAAGAACCGAAGATGAATTCATACGGACTTAACTCATTGAAAATCGGAATTTTGACATATTGGAATGAGAGTGTAAATCCCGACACCGAAAGTTTTTGGACAGAGTTAAAAGATAACGGAATTGATTACGATAGAAAAGAACCGTTAAAATTTGCTTTAGAGAAAAGTCAATTCAGACGAGTTGACCAAGGAATGGACGCAAGAAAGCATTGGAGTGAACTTAAGAAACGAAAAGAAATCACAGATAAATACTCAAAAATAGAAATTGAAAAAATAGAAACAATAATTGCAGATGACGAAAATCGAAGACTTCAAATTCTAAAAAAGTGTTTGAGAAAAAACGAAATACCACAAACACAATATTTGAAATTTGGAGAGTGTATGGCTTATATGAGTAACTGTGGACTTTGGGACAAGTATTTTAACAAAGAAGAAGTTCAACAACTTTATGACATTTGGACAAACTTTAAAAGCTAGTGACCAAAGAACTAAGAAAAACGACAATGCAAATAGGAAACACATATGTATATTTTGCTTTGACTGGTGACAACTTTGACCCGCAAATTGTGACAGAGAGAATTGGAATTACACCAACTGAGAAGTGGCGTAAAGAGGACAAAGGAAAATACAAACCGACCTTAGATTATTCGTGCTGGAAATTATCTACCGAAAAAGGAAAAGAATATATAATGGTTGACAGTTTGGTGGATGAAGTGATTGGACAACTGTTTGTCAAAATTGAAATCATTATTGACCTAAAAAATCAGTTTGACTTGGATTCAGTTCTTGAGATAGTAATGTATATTGACACAAATGACGAACAATCGACACCAGCATTAGGACACGACCTAAAAACAATCGAATTTCTTCATCGAACACAGACAAAAACTGACATAGATATTTACAGATTCAATTCCGCAAATAATGAGACAGAGAAAAACGCCCTATAACAACGGTTTTGCAAAAGCTGGGCTAAAGTGCTAAATTGAGCATTTGTACTTTCTATTAGCTTTTGTACTAAATTTGAACTTTAGTACTATTAATCCCAGCCTTCGCAAAGCCGCAAAACGTTACCAGCAATATTTACACGACACTCTATGACAAACAGATTTCCCGAAATATTAACCAATGAAAAAATTAACGAAAGACAAATTGACTTTCGCAATGCTTTATTTGGTTTAGACAAAAATATAATTAGTATTGAAAATTTAGAATACTTGACAAAAATTTACAACTCAACAAAACAACTTAACATAAGAAATAAAATTTTAAAACTGTTGTATGACATTGACTTTGCGACATTAAAAGAATACTTTACAAATGCGTACAAGAAAGAACGATATTTAGATATGAAAATCTATGCTTTGCGTGGACTTTCAAATTTTGTTGGAGAGAAAGAGATTGCTAAACTGCTTGAAAAGTTTAATGAAACATTAGCAAAAAGGCAAGAAACGACACCATATAACTACCAAGAATACGAATTATTAAGAGGAAAAAATGCTTTACCTTTTTTAGTGGAAAAATATGGATATAGCTGTTTTAAAGAAACCTTGGAGCAAGTAAATAAACAATATAATGCAATGCCAGAAGCATTTAAAGGACATTTTACAACAGACGAGAATGGAGAAAGTGTAATGTTGAAAAAACCAGAAGAAATTAAAACAATTATGGACAAATTTTGGGAAGACGACAGAAAAAAATACGTCAAATAATACTGCTGGTAACAAGGGTTTTGCGTCAGGCGGTCTGAAGTGCAAAATTGAAGTTTTGTACTTCTATTGAAATTTGTATATTAGCTGAACGTTTAGGCTTCAAAATCCCGCCCGAACGCAAAGCCCCAAAACGTTGGCAGAAATTTTAAAACAAAGCCTCAAAAATAAAATTTATATATGGGATTATTTGATTTTTTTAAAAAGAAACAATTAGCAACAGAATTTGAAAATCCAGAAAACGATACATCTCCTCAGAATTCAAATTTTAATGAAGAATTAAATCTTGACACAAATAATTTTATATCAAAGTTTGCGAAATCATTCAATATAAATTTAACAAATTCGCTTAGGATAATATTCGAACCTGTAAATGGAGAATATTTCAATAAACTTGATCATGGCAAAGTAATTTCTTTAAATATTGGAAGTTTATTGTTAGCATCAAGAAAGATTCTAGCAAATACCGAAAATAAAATTAATTCTATAAATTTAGGAGAAATAGATATTTCAGATCTTAAAGATTTAAAGGATTTATATTTTGTTGCAGATAAAACAGATACGGAACGTTTAAATTATACGTTTGAGCATTCTCCAATTCTTGAAAAATTAGTATTTCAACATCATAATATAAAATCAATTGATTTAACAAAAAATACACATTTAATTGAGTTGAATTGTTCTTTTAATGAATTAGTAGGGCTTAATTTAAATAATAATTTTCGACTTCAAAAGCTCGATTGTCAGTTCAATAACATTAATTATTTAAACCTAACAGAAAATTCAAACCTTGAATTCTTGAACATTCGTTCTTTGCCAATTGATGGAAATAATATTTTGTTCCCAAAACAAAATAAAATTCAAGAGTTATTTATTGATGGGACTAAAATAAGTAATATTGATTTTTCAAATTTTGTAAACCTTCAAAGGCTACAAATTGGAAATGAAACACAAAATTTAGTAATTAATGAATGTAAATTTTTAAAATCAATTAGATTAATGAAATCAAATTTGGAAATTCTTGACATTTCTAAAAATGATTTTTTAACAGAGGTTTTTATACACGAATCTAAAATTGGAAATTTGACTTGTAATGAGCTACAATCATTTATAATTCCTGATATAAGTAAAAAACTAAATCATAAACCGAATTTAGAACAGAAAGATATAATTAAAACATTTGAATTACATTATAAGGTAATTAGCTACAATTGGGATGAGGGTTTAAGTACCTTAAAAAAAATACTTAAAGACCCCAATTGTGATATAGCGACTGCAACGGCTATCTTTTGGTTGGGGCAACCGAATTATTATCTACAATATCAAAAAGTTTCTGAAGTTCCAGACCATTCAAAAGAACAATTTAGCTTTTTAAAAAATTTAGAAAATCGACTATTAAATAATGATTTTTCTAAAAAAATTATTTCATTTAACCCTAAAACTCATGCAAATAATAATTGGACGACAGAATCATTAAACTTAGCAACTGCAAAAAGGGAGTTAGATGAAAATTTGAAAAAGGAAATAATTGGACAACCAATATCCCATTTCGATATAAGCCGAAAGTACAATTTGAATATTAAATAGAGTGATTAGATTGAATATAAAAAGAAGAAAAACTTCTGCCAACATGTCCTTGTTTCAAGTGGGGCTGTGGGAAGTGATTGAACATTAGGAACTTTAATATACATTTGAACAAAGTCTCAGCAAAAGGAATTCTATTTCCCTATCTGCAAAAAGCCCTTTACGCCTTGCGTCACACAGAAAATCAACAACAGACCAAAACTTGAAAAAAAAGTTGCTATATTTGGAAACCTTTTTTATCTTTGACCCAATAAACATTACCACAAACGACAGATATAAATGCAGTATTTTGAAACACGATTTTTAGAAGAAGCCGACAAATTCATTTCGACTTTGGACTTAAAAACAGCTAGAAAAGTGTTTTACAATATTGACCTTGCAGAACACACAAACGACCCAAAACTTTTAAAGAAACTCAAAGATGACATTTGGGAATTTAGAACACTTTATGCAGGACTTCAAATCAGGCTTCTAGCATTTTGGGACAAGACAGAAGGAAAAGAAACCTTAGTAATGGCGAAACACGGTTTTATCAAAAAAGTGGACAAAGTACCAGCAAACGAAATTGAAAGAGCAGTAAGAATTAGAGAAAAGTATTTTGACAACAAATTAAAAAAATAATCATATGGCAAAGACAGCAATCAAATCTTATTCACTTGCCGAAATGAAAGACAAGTACATTGGCAAGACAGGAACTGTTGACAGAGACGAGAATGAATATGAGCTAAATATGGAGGTTTTAGGGAGAATGATCAAAACTGCCCGACAAGAAAGAAATTTGACACAAGAACAACTTGGACAACTAATAGGTGTTCAAAAATCACAAATATCTAAACTAGAAAGCAGTACAAACAGTGCAACTATTCACACAATTTTGAAAGTTTTCAAAGCATTGAAAGCAGAAATAAACTTTAACGTGAAACTTGAAAAACAAATGATAAAATTAGCCTAAAAAAGGCCGAAAACACAACATGCCATTGTGTCAAGTAGGGCTAACGGAAGCAATTGAATATTAGGAACTTTATAATACATTTGTACTAAGTCTAATCAATGGGAATTCTATTTCCCCATCTGCCAAAAGCCCTGAACGTTATACACAAAAACAGTAATCCAAAAATCTTTGTTAAAACCTCAAAACAATAGAGATTAAAGATTTCTCTAAGTGGTATTTTTAGGTAAGAAAAAAAGTCCCAAAATTCAAGTACCAGTTTCGGCAATAGAAAGCTAGGTAAAGCTTGAATTCTATGACTTTTTCACACCCATCTTAATCTTTAAAAAGAATCAAGTATTTTCATATTGATTGGGGCAGAAGACCAACACAAATCCCTCAATTATTCTTCTGATGCTTATCGTCTTCTGCACGACGTTTTTGCATGGTTTCGGTTCTGTCCAGTTCCTCTGATTCATTGAAAGCTTTCCAGTCAAATTTTTCATCAAAAGGATCTAATGCTTTTTGAGGATCAAAGATTCTTTTGTCTGCTGGAAGTGCATTGAAGGGCGAAAAGTCTGGCGTATTGGTAAACAAATCTGATAAATCGGTGGCACTTACATCGTATTGGTTGAGATAGGGAATGCCAAATACTTTCCAGAAGGTTTTAAAAATACTACCAAAACTGTAATGTACATTGCCGATGTAGTTTTTCTTGGCATAAGGCGACATCACCATCAATACGCTGCGGTGGGCATCTACATGGTCAACTCCTCCCTGCGGATCGTCTTCGGTCACGATGATCATCATGTTTTTCCAGTATGGCGTTTTACTCAAAAATTCCACTGTGCGACCTAAAGCCAAGTCATTGTCAGCCATATAGCTTTCCTGAAAAGGCCAGCCAGCGTCGGGTCTTTCTTTGGAGCCGTGGTCGTTGGGCAGCTGCAAGGTGATTAAAGAAGGCAAGTTGTTATTGCTCCATTTCTCGTTAAACTCTCTCATAAATTCATCTGCCCTAAATTGGTCTGGTATGGCCATATTGTAGGTTGGGAAAGTCCGAGAGGATTTGTTGTAAAGCGGTGCCGCTATTGGGTAGTTGATGGTATAAACTTCTCCAGTATATTTCATGGTGCTATCTGAAAACGCACCAGCCATTTCTACGCCAAAACCAAAGTTGAATAAGTCCTTTTTGTTGCGATCCATGTGTTCCCAGAGCGAGCCGCCCTCGTTGTAATCTTCTGGATAAATACTGCCAGCCGAGCCATAAATTGACCAGTTGCCGGGAGCGTTTGATGAATCTTTCATACCTCTTTTGCCCCCATAGGATGCGGCCGTATTGGTTTCCACCCATTCGTTGGGATAGGTATTGACCAACCAGCGGTGTCCGTCGGCCGATACGTCGGAGTCACAAAAGAAATTATCAGAAATGGCAAATCTTTTGGCCAAAGCAAGGTGATTGGGCATGACGTTGGCATGTAAAACTGTCGAATCACCTTTGCGGTTTTTCACGGTTCTGTTTGTTCCAAATCTCGCCAATTCCGATTCTCCATTGCCGTTTTCTAATTGTCCAAAAACCTCATCGTAAGTACGGTTTTCTTTTGAAATGAACACAATGTGTTTGATATTATCAGATCCCACCAAAGCTTTTACTGGAATCACTTTATCCGCCTCTGACTTAACTTCGGCAATGGGCGTGAATTTAAAATTATTGTCGATAACTTTTTGGGTCAGCGTTTTTAATTCCTCATCGGAAGGTATGTCAAAAACCGAAACTGAGCCTTTCATCAAGCTACCGATATAACTGCCTTCGGCGGCTATTTTGAACGTGGAGCCTCCGTTAGGCCCACTACCAATACCTTTGGCATTGGCTACCACCAATTGCTTGCCGTCGGGCGTAACTTTCAGTTTGGATGGAAACCAGCCTGTAGGTATATACCCCTTGATATCCAACGTGTTGGCATCCACAGCGGCTACGGCATTTATTCCTGACAAAGCCACGTATAACCTATCTTGTTTGGGCGAAAGTGCCACACCAAAAGGAATCAATCCTCTCAAATTGCCCAACCTTGGTTCAGGATTGAGCATGAGGTTTTTAATCAGTTTCCCTGTTTTGATGTCAATTACCGACACGCAGTCGTTGTTGCCATTGGACACAAAGACCCTGTCATTGGTAGCCACCACAGAATTGGGACTGCTCCCTCCTACTGCCTCAAAGTCTTCAATTTTTTGTCCCACCAAAAATCCAGTTTTGATTTTTTTTATGTTTGCAGATGGGTCAACATTGGTTTTCTTGGTAAACTTTGAAACATTGTAAATCCAAACCGAGAAAGCCGCATCTACGTTGGGGTCGCCTAAAGGTTTCACGCCCTCTTTTTCGTTTCCTTCGATCATTTCTTTTGAACCGTAAATAGAGGAAGGCCATTTGTGTCCTGTATTTTTGAGGTCTTTTTTGTTTAAATCTGTAAAAGGACTGTATTCAAAAACACCCACATTGGCTACTACCAGGCTATTTTGGTCAGGACTGAGTGTCAATCCAAAAGGATAACGGCCAGTTGGAATATTGGCAATTAGTTTCTTTGTTAAAACATCTATTACAGCAATTCTAAAATTGAGCTGATCGGCTACAAATAAAAATTTCTCATCAGCCGTCAGCACCATATCACCCAAATAGCCATCAGAATAATCGATAGACTTATTTTTTATTGAGCAATTTATAACACCTAAGCTTTTGCCTGAATTCACATTAAAGAGAAAAATTTTGTTGGTATTCCCACCCGAAACATAGACGATAGTTTTGGCTTTATTGATCGCTAATCCCATAAAACAGGCCTCTAACATACCATTATCGGTTTTGGCACCTTCAGGAATCTGCTTAACAGTCGCTTTTCCAGATTTTAGTCCTTTAATGATATTGATAGAAAAAGGATTAATGCCTGAGTTGGAGGTGATGGCTATGTCTCCATCATGGCTTAAAATAAGTCCGAAAGGATGCGGAGCCGTGGTATACTGTTTGCCCAAAGGCATAATTAGCCTTCCGTTTGGAATGATGCTTACACCATCTTTATTGGCTTTGGCAGGCAGATTTCCAGCTGGAGCCGTGACCTCGTATTGGATTTGGGCTTGAGCCGTAATTCCGAATGTTAAAAGGAAGAGTAGTTTTTTCATATTTTTAGTTTTTCTCGCAAAGTCGCTAAGACGCCAAGGAGTATTTATTCTTTATTACCCTACAGACAATTGAATGAGCTATTACAGAGTACTTTTTTGATGAATTGATTTTGGTTCTAAATATTAAAAGAAACCGATCCAAAAGCTGACCTACCATAGCCATATACACCGGAGCCATGTGTTTTATAAGCTTTATTGCCTAAGTTTAAAACATTGAGGTTAAAATTAAAACGATTAATCGCATAGTTGGCATTCATATTAAAAACGGCGAAGCCAGGCGTTCCATCTTTTCCAATACGGTTGTCAGCAATATCACCAGAGGCCAACCTTTTTTGTGCTGTGGCGGCAGCCAAACTTGGTTTTATTTTTAACTTACCCAAAGCATATTCTAAGGCAAAATTTCCAAAAAACGGAGGCATTCTGCGTAAAGGTTCATTTTTGATGAGGTCTTGACCATATGTATAAGTCAGGAAAGTGCTTACATATAGATTTTCAATTATCCTATTTTTCGAACTCCACTCCAGGCCTTTGATTATTGCTTTTCCAGTGTTCATTTTGGCATAAACTTGATAGGTTTCTATCACCTGCCCAGCTACTTTTTCTCTGGTAATGAGGTCTTCCAGTTGGTTTTGAAAAACATTTATTTGAAACATTCCTTGTTTAAAATTCCCTTTTATACCCAGCTCAAACTGCTTCGATTTCTCAGGCCTAAGATTGTCAGAAGGTATCTCATATCGAAAATCCACAATGCCGAGTGTACCCATGTCGTCAATATTTGGAGCTCTAAAGGCCGTATTGAAAGAGGAATAAAGTCCGAAATTTTTACCCAGTTTCTTTAATACACTGAAATTATAAACCAAAGCACTGTTTTTGACTTCGCTGGTTCCTAACGTTTCGTCAGGAATTTGCATTTTCACGGCATTCCACCTTAAACCCGCATGGATTTGAAACGTTTTGAACGAAAACTGATGTAAACTAAAAATTGCGGAATTCAAATAAGAAGAATTGTTGGGATAAAGCCCTCTCTTACTGACTTTCACACCATTGGTTTCATCAATTTTCGAGCTATACACTTTGTCATCATAAGCTTCTATCCCTGAGGAAATTGTCCAATATTTAACTGGAAGAGAGATATTAGTAAAACTAAATCCCGAAGTATTTATTTGATCTTTTTCAAAACGAATTAAAGCAGCATTATTCTTTTGAGAAGTACGCTCTTCAGGGTTAAACTGGTGGCTCAAAGTGATGTTTTGGCTTGAAAAAAATCTGTTTTGTGTTTTGTTATCAAATTTTAAAAAGGATAAATTTCTGGCCTGAAATGAAATCTCATTTTGTTTGAAATCTTCGAGCAATATTTTATGATAAATCGGTACGTTTCTTTGTGCCAGATGCTGGTGAGCAAGCGTGAGACTGAGGTTCTGACTTAAATTCCAGATTCCTTTTGCTTCCAAGGCACTTTCATCATAACCATTTGGTGCCTGTCTTCCGATGTTTTTACCTCCCACCAAGTCGCCGAACTGTTTGACAGTTCCAGAAATCAACAAACCAAATTTACCTTTACTCAATTTTATCGCTCCACTAAGTCCCTTTTCCATATTTTGTGTGGAAATTCGCGTATTAATATTTAGTCCAAATTTCTTGTCAAAGTCAGGGTTATTGCTAAAAACCTGAATAAGTCCACCAATGGCATCGGAACCATACTGAACCGACCCTGAGCCAGACAAAACCTCCACACTTGACACCATAAAAGGATTGATGGTGTTGAGATACTGATTCGGTCCATATCGAAAAGTACTGTTATTCAACCTGATACCATCCACCAAAATGAGCGTTTGGTTGCCGGTGAGTCCTCTCAAAAACACAGAACCACCACCATGATTGGTTTTTTGTAGAAAATAATTTCCATTTCCATTAAAAAACTCAGGTAATGTTCGAGAATCAGAAGTTTGAAGTTCACTTTTGGAAAAACAAAAAATCCTTGCTGGAGTTTCCGAATTTTTTAATGATGACCGCATGGCCGTCACATTTACGGGTTCTAGTGTTTTTACCTTTAAAGAATCGGTGTCTTTTGCCATTGCAAACGACAGGGAAAAAGAAAACAACAATAAAAGGATAGTTTTACGCATATTCTGGAAAAATTATATTAATCTTTATCTACTATTTTTAAGAAAGCTCCTCGCTTTGGTGTGGGCATAGGTGTACCGATACCTTTAACGCTTTCCCAAACTATTTTGCTAAATTCTGTATCGTTGATTAGGTCTGGTTGAGATATGTCTATTTTTCCAGACTTTTCAGAATTGGCATTCTTTACATTCGGCTCGTCCAAATCGACATTGTTCTTTTTAGCAACAAATCGCTTGTTATTAGGCATTTTATCAAAACATCTCCACATGGGCGTTGCTGCGGCATCATACTGACTCATTGGAGGAATACCCAGAATAAGTTCCATCGTTCGCAACATCCCCGAGGTAGAATACATGGTGTGATCCACATATCCTCTTTTTACATACCCGCCTGCCACGTAGGCCGTTGAGCGGTGAGCATCTACATGGTCAGAGCCGTTTTGAGCGTCGTCTTCAAGAATAAATATAGCACTTTGCTCCCAAATACCTGAATTAGAAAGGTGTTCTATCAATCTCCCAACAGCCAAATCGTTGTCAGCCACCATGGCTTCAGTTGTTGGAAATCCCAATCTCGAACCAGCCGTGTGGTCATTACCTAATCGGATGATATTCATCTGCGGAATTTTGTTGATGGCTATTAATGAATCAAAATCTGCTTTCCATTGATCCACACGGGTAATGTCTTTTATGGCCAAATCGTAAGAGGCGAAGCTGCGACTGTAATTGTCCTTTAAATTTGGCAATTTCAAACGATTCTCCACAAACTCACCATAAGACCTAAACGAAACACCAGCTCTGTGGGCAAAATCCCAAATAAATCCGTCTTTGGGATAGGCAATAGCTCTTTGTCCTTCATAATCGTAAGAGCCGCCTCTACCACCATAACTAGCCACCCAAGTTTTTTCTACGTAATCGTTGGCGTAGGCAGCCGTTGACCAATTGTGTCCGTCGGCACTGACTTCAGCATCCACATAAAAATTATCAAGTAGTACAAATTCTTTTGCGATGGCGTGCTGGTTTGGGGTGATTTTTTCGGGAAAAAGACAAAGTGTACTGTCGCCGTTTCCTTCTTTTATATCACCCAAAACTTGGTCGTAGGTTCGGTTTTCTTTGATGACATAAAATACATATTTGATTGGCGATTTGTCACCAACTTTTCTAGGAATAGGATTTCCTGTTTCTCCGTCTGAGAGATTCTTTTTGTCGGTATTGTATGGCGTATTTTCATAAACTAATTTTGTAAGTCCATCCAATTCCTTTTCATCAGGAAAATCAAAAATCGATAAGGTGCCTTTAAAAAGTCCTCCGATGTATTCAGAACCACGGACAGCGGCAGGGTTTCCTCCTTTAAAAAGTGGGCTTCTTGAACTCACTGGATTGGGCCCTTTTGGATTCGGTTTCGAAGTAAACCCTTTGCCGTTGGTTACAAATACTTTTTGTCCGATGATTTTTATGGAGGTGGGATACCAACCCGTAGGTATAAAACCCAAAGCATGACTTTTGCCAATTTCTTCTACATCGAAAACCACCAAACAATTGTTATCGGCATTGGCAATCAGCAATTTATCTTCAGATTCATTCAAAGCCACAGCGTTGGGTGTAGAGCCGATTGGAGCATTTGGATAAAGTGAGCAATCCAATTCCTCTATTTTTTGATTGGTTTCGGTATCGATAACAGACACCACATTGGCGTTTCCATGAGATACAAAAAGCGTTTTACCGTTTTTTGTCAAAACCATATCGTTCGGATTTTTTTCTGTCGAAATATTTGCTCCTAACTCCATTTTTACCAAATCCACAATTTGAATGCTACTTCCACCCCACATCGAAACGAATAATTTGGATTGGTCAGGAGACAACATGCAAGTGTAGGGTTCGGCTGATAGCTTGATTTGCTTTTTTATGGATTTTGATGCAATGTCTAAAACATACAAAGTATTGTTGTCTTTGGCTACGACATAAATCAGGTCTTTGGTGGCACACAAACCCGCAGGCGAAACTTTTACTGGCCAAGGTTTATCCAAAACTATCTCACCGTCTTGTTCCAACTTATTATTAGAAATACTGTAAATCACCACTTTATTATCATTTCCACCTGATGCATATAGGTGTTTTTCATCGGGGCTAAATGCCAGTCCAACAAAGGACTTATCGATGGTTCTATCGTCCAATATCTGCTCCGTTTTGGCATCTATTAAAGTTATCGTTTGGGTTGATTGTCCATTATTTGTTACGGCCAAGTATTTTTTAGAAGGAGAAACCACCAAGTTTAATGGCAAATCTTGCAAAGCCAAGCTTTTCCCTATGGGTGTTAAAGACCAACCATTGGGCAAGGTTACTCTTTGTTGAACCATCGTTTTGAAATCAATTTTACTTGAACTTTTTTGGGAGCTCTTACAGCCTAAAAAGCCCAGAATCAAAAGGACTAAACAGTATTTTTTCATATTATGTTAAGGTTTAAAAAGAAATAAGAAAGCCCATCTGAGGATGGGTCTTTCTATTATATATGGGTTAAAAAAGGGTTATAATCAATTAAAAAGAATATCTAAGGCCAACCTGAACACGCCAAACACTACCTCCAGCAGTGTTGGCTTTGATACCAGCACCACTTTCTACTCTATAGTTATAATTTTTCGTGGCTTGGTCAAAACCCGTAATCGAAACTAAGTTTACATTTCCGTGATTATAGCTGATTCCCTTGGTTTTGTCTAGCATATTCATAAAATTAAATGCTTCTGCTGATAAATCAAACCTATGTGAGTTTTTGATTGCAAATCCTTTGGTTAGTCTTAAATCTACCGTTCCATAAAATGGATTTATTCCACCATTTCTTACTGCTACCCCACCAAGACTTTCGGTAATATAATTTTTAACACTTTGAGTAACCTCTGGATTATCTAAAAGTGCCTGCATACCTGTTTTAATAGCTGCATTTGTTGATGTACTATTTGGATCAAAAACATAGGCCAAGTCATTGGTTAAAACAAAATCACCATTCAAACTTCTGTTTCCACCTGTCAAAAACGAATATCTTGTACCACCAACGCCAGCGTATATAAGTCCTAATTGAAAACCTTTTAAACTAGGAGAAATTAAACTTGCTACGATTTTATCGCTAAAATGATCGCTTGAATAAGTAGTAGGAATGTTCCTAGGATCATCTGCAATAGGTGTAAAAGTAGAAGTATTGGCTACGCAACAGTTGAAAGATGTATTGTCTCTAGTATTGTTTTTGGTATATGAAAGGGTGAAGTTTCCATCGCTAGCGAGTTTCATACTTGCATCAATTACAAAACTATAATTATCCAAAATCCCAGTTGATTCAAGCTCTAAAACTCTACCAACTTGGTCTGATTTACGGCTTTTAGTCCAATCTGTTGTACCGTTTGCTGGGATGGTATTTGCAGGTACAAATACACCTCTTCCACCTTCATTGCTCAAAGTAAAATAAGGTTGATCCACCAAGTTTTTATCAAAGTACACATAATTATTGATGGTTTTGGCCCAAAGCAAATTAGCACCTAGCCTGAACCTTTTATTAAAAAACTTATTGTAAGAAACATTAAGTTTCATAACCGTCGGAACCTGAAAATCTTCATTTACAGCATTTATAGTAGAAATATAACTCGCTCCAGCTGGTATGCCTGGGGCTGTAGTAGGATCATTTCTGTAAGAAACAAAGTCTGGCTTAGGAACTGCCGCCCCTGAAACATCAATGGCACCAACCAAATTTCCGCTGTTTTGAATATTATTTACCTGCAAATAAGAAACAGGTTGTGCTGAGAAGAAACCTCCACCTATTTTCAGAATGTCTCTTTTTCTACCACCTATGTCCCAAATCATCTGAACTCTCGGCTGAATGTTATTAAAGTCATTCATTGAATTGTTGGTTTTAATCCCTAAAGCTTTTTCAACAGATTCATTATAGGCTCCTTGATTGGCAAACATCGTAACATCATAACGTAGGCCTAACATCAAATCAACATTTGGAGTAGGTTTGAAATCCATTTGACCAAAAACCGATAGGTCAAAAACAGTCTGAACAACAGTTGGGTCACCTGTAATTGGAACCTCACGTGCATACCTTGCTGGTTTAACATCTGCGAAGTCATTAAGACTAGCAAAGAAAAAGCGACCATTCATTTCGTTTACGAGCTTGGTATCCAAAAAAGAAATGGAATTGTCAGTTCCGAATTTAAAATTCAACTTGCCCAATTTCAGATAAGAGGTATTTATGATATGAAGATTCTGAGCAATGTCAGTCTCTGGAGTAAATCTTTGACCGCCTATTTGTACTGTTCTGGTTTGACTTGCATTTGGGTTTGTCTCTGTAGGAAAAGGAGATGTTACAGTTATAATAGCACGAGGAATATTAGCACTAGGTATATCAGCTGAGGTGGTATACCTCCTGTTTGCATATTGATATTGCACCTTAAATTCGTTGGTAAGATTACTTTTTATCTCTGATCTCAAAGAAACCAATGTACTGTTTTCATTTGATGCAAATCCACTCCAAGTTTCCCATAAATTGATATTAGAATTGTCATTAACGCTCAATGGGCTGTTCCAATCTGAGTAGTTATTTCTGAATGTCAAGGTATTTTTTGGATTAATTTGCCAGTCTAAACGTCCAAAAAAAGTATTGGCCACATTCTTTCTCATAAACTGTCCATATTGTTGTCTATTAGGGTTTAAACCATACTTTTCAACTCCAATTTGAACTACTCTATCCAAATTGGCTTTGGTAATTCCAAATCTGACCTCTTGTTCCTTATCGAAGACATCGGTAATATTTACAGGTTCGCCAGAATCTTCTCTCTCAAATGCCAAAAAATAATGAAGTTTGTCTTTTTTCAATGCACCACCCAAACTCAAACCATACTGATAAGCATAAAAATCAACTGTACGGGCAGCAGCCCTTACATCATACTTACTGGCCAAGGCATCATTTCTAGAAAACACAAAAGCTGAACCTTCCATTTTGTTGGTTCCTGACTTAGTAACAGCATTGATGGCACCGCCACCTTGACGACTTTGTGTTACATCATAACTATTAGTCGTAACCTGATATTCACGAATGGCCTCCATCGTGATGGTATATCTACCTCTACCCACAGGTCCATCTGTAAGATTATTTCTTGCACTAGCTCCATCAACAGTAAAGTTGGTAGAAGAAACCCGCTGTCCACTAAAACTTCCTGATCTTCCTTGGGTTGGAGCCAAGTTTGTCAAAGCAGTAAAGCTTCGATTTTCGAGAGGTAGAGTTTTCATTTGATTAGAACTGATGGCTATTGCAGCTCCAGCACGCTCAGTTTCTTTGTTTTGGAATGAGTTTGCCGAAACAATTATCTCCGCCAAATCGGTCGTTCCTTCTTTCAAAGTCACATCTAATATTAATTTATCTCCTTGATTCAATTGGTAATCGTTGTAAGTTTTTGGTGAAAAACCAACACTACTGACCATTATAGTATACGGTTTTCCGAGCGGAAGTTGTTGAAAAAAATATTCGCCTCTTAAATTGGTTGTGGTGGCAGTAGTAAAACCTGTCGACTCGTTTCTGACTTTTATTGTTACACCAGGCAAGTCCTCGCCTTTTTGATCTTTGATTTTTCCGGTAATAGTTGCATCGGTACTTTGGCTGTATGCCCATGAAGAAATAAAAAATGTAAAGAGTAGTAAAAGTTTTTGCATTGAAGTAATTTGATTTTTACACAAAGTACTACAGCCAATGTTTCTTAAATTGTTTCTAATTGTTAAGAAATAACTAAGAAAATTTCTAACAAAAATATGGAGTAATAAAAAACTAATAAGTGTATTGCTTGCTTAATCCTTCGCTTGAATAATGTTAGGAAAATTCTTAAATATGAAGAATAAAAAAATCGACAAAGCCTTACCAAAAGTACTTTGCCGATTTAAATTTAAATTACCTAATAACTACTATTTTTCTATTATAAACTTATCCAAAACCTTTCCAGTGGCTGTTATTTGCTTTATTTCTAAAGTTTTTCCATTCACTTCCGCTAAAGTAAAGGAATGAACATCCGAAACAAATTTATCCGTAAACTTCATCCAGTTGTCGGTGTCTGTTGTTTGATCTATGTTATATAAATCATTTCCACCAGCACCAGAAACTATATAAATAACACCCTGTGGAGATTTTACTTTTTTGCCATCAAATTTTTTATCCAAAGTCCATTTGCCACTCACTATTCTGCCTCTAATACGCTTTAAATCCTCGGAAGCTACGATATCACCATTGTCGTCAGGCTTAAAAGTTAGCGGAAAAGAACGCTGATAATTATGCACATGGCCATTGAAAACAACATCTACGCCACCTTTCTCAAAAATGGGCGATAGCAAACGCATGTGTTGTTGTTCGTAATGTGCTCGGGATGAATTAAAACCCGGATGGTGGAACATCACAAAATGCCAAGTGGCGTTTTTGGCTGCTAACAAATCTTTTTCTACCCATTCGAGTATTTCTTTGCTGGTCCAGTCTACATATGGATTTGAGTCGAGTATTGTCCAGTGAGCATTGCCATAATCAAATGAAAAGTTGGCCATGGCGGGATATTTGTTTCCAACACTTTTCAAAAAAGCGGCCCGATTTTCATCATTGGCGATAAGCGGAGGCACAAGAACGCTTCCTTCTGGTTTTTGTGGTCCGTTGAGTGGTTGACTCCAAAACATATAATATGCCAAAGCTTCGGGGTAGCTATCCAAGTTTCGGGTTTCGATGTCATGATTTCCAGGGGCAGCCACAAAGGGAATATAACTCATCATTGGAACACCATTTGTATCCGCTTTTTCGGCATTATAGATTGGCCAAAACTTTGAATCATACTCACTGATGAGTCCTCTGTTGTAAACTATATCACCCGTTACAGCCACAAAATCAGGATTGGTTTTGAAAGCTTGCATGGCAATATCTTTTTGCTCTCGGGTATTGGCACCAATATCACCAAAGGCTATAAATTTATAGGCTTGGTTCGCTGCTTTAAGGGTCTTACCTTTTGAAGTAAATTGATCGCTGCCATTTCTCGATACTTTGTAAAAAAACTCTTGACTGGGTAGTAAATTATTTAAAGTAACTGTAAATAAATACCTTGGATTTATTCCTTTGGCATTTATTTCTGACACAAATGGAGGCTTAGCTTTGGTCCAAGCCCCACTTGCAGTTGTTTTGTATTCTAAGCTCCATTGGGCATCCATTTGGGTAGTTTGCCATAAAATTTCAATGGTTTGGCTGTTTGGATTTTGTCCAATTTGCAAATATGGTCTGACGATAAAATTGTTGTCTTTTTGTCCGTATAAATTTCCATTTATGATGAACAAATAAGCTAAAAAAAAGATTTTTAAGTTTTTCATTTAAACTAGATTGAATGTTTGTTTCTTTTTAAAGTTCAACTCTTTTTCTTTCCAAGTACTTACTCACGATCTCTAGGCAATCTTCCAGACTTGGAACTTCAATATTAGTGATTTTAGCTTTATCGTCCCAATGTCTGAGTTTTATACTTTCTTCAAAAAAAATCTGACTTTCAAATTCTTCTGTTTCAGCTTTTGACATTATTCCTCCCTGAAAAGCCATGGTCTTTTTGCTGGCCTCAGAAAGTCCTAGGTAATAACTTGGATATTTGTAGCAAAGGTAGCGTTTGGCCGGAACATGGTTTGCTACAACGGTCTGTATTTTTTCGGAAAAGCCTCGCTCCTTTAACCAAACTTTGGCGGCAGCTTCGTGGTCTTTTCTGCCATAAACTTCCATTGCATTTTCTTCATCACTGTCTAATAAATGACCGATATCGTGAAGAAATGCCGCTACCTGCATTTCTAAAGATTCTTCCTCACTTATGGCCAACATTAGACTCTGGGCAGCATGCTCAAATTGACTCACTTTTTCACCAAAATACTCATCTCCCCCACTTTTGAAAAACAAATATTTGATTTCTGAAATAATAGCTTTGTTAGATTTTTTCATGTGTTTGTTCTTCAGCCAAAGGTTAATAATTCTCTTTCATGTTTTAAAGGCTCATTGATGTCTATAAAATAATTGTGATTTAATAAGAAAAACGGAGCAATCGCTCCGTTTTCTATTAGTATTCATTTTTAACTTTATAAACTTAACTCTACGACAAGTTCAATTATTTCAACATCCAAACCATATCATTGATATCGTCTTTTCCACCAAATTGGCTAGCTATAGCAGCCTTGTAGTTTGTAGCATTTGTAGTCCTCTCAGACAAAGGATATTGCCAACGAACCGCTATTCTGTTAGAGTTTCCATTTCCTACACCTTGGTAAAATTTAGGAAAACCAGTACGTCTCCAGTTGAAATATGCCTCCATACCAGAGTTCATAAAGAAAGCCAAGTATTTCTGCGTCAATATTTTCTCTAGACCCGCAGTACCTGCTTCATACTTTACGTTGGCCTGGCTTACATAATCTGCCATTTTGAAATCGATATTGAAAGTTCTTGCATCAGCTGCATCTCTGCTACCAGTTTTTGAATATGTCATGGTATTTGAGCCTTCTTTTATACCGTAAAACTCCATAGAAGCTGAAATTCCTTGGTTATACCATTTTTCTGCATCTGCAGTAGCCCATCCTCTATTTACGCCTTCAGCTATATTGAAACACATTTCAGAATAACCCAAAATGAAAGTATTTTCTCCGACGTAGTTTGAATAATAACGCTTGCGATTTTGGAAAGAATAAACACCAGGAGCAAAATCAGAACCGTTATTGATACCCGCTTTTGAACTCATATCCGACAAATCTTCTCCAGCTTCAGCACCTGCATAAGCACTGAAATCCGAGGCCAACTTACCCGCTTTCAAAGCCCCGCCAGCTGGCTCACAAGTTACCATTACACGTGGATCTTTTCTCTCTGTCAATCGCTCTACATAAGCTTTAGACATATTTTGACGCGTGGCATCAAATCCAAAATTATCAGGATTAGAAGGATACTTATTGTAAAGATTAGATACAAATTGAAGACTCTCCGAATTAGAAGCAAACAATGGATATTTGGTAGGATTAGATACGATTGCTGCAAATTTGGCTTTAACCCCTAAGTCTGCATCTGCTTCCTTTTTACTCAAACTTACCAATACCCTTAATTGAAAAGCATTCACTGCTTTTTGCCATTTTTTCAAATCACCACCATAGTAAAAATCGCCCGTGAGGGTTTGATTTCCTTTGGCTATAAGTGTTGAAAACTCAGCATTTGAATCTTCCAACAACTTCAAAATCTGCACATACACTTGTTTTTGTGTATCATACTTTGGATTCAAATTTTCAACCCCTTTAAGCGACTCACTCATAGGCAAATCCCCTACTCTTTTCGACATTTGATCATAGAAAAATGCTCTGAAAAACTTTCCTGCCGCAGTATATGGATTTACTGCATCTGCACCCAACTTAATGGCTTCTTCTTCCATTTTTACAACATTTTTCAATGTCATAAAATGATCTGGAGCGGCTGTCCAAGTATACTCATTAGTAGCGTAGTAGTTGTAGTTTGACAAATAAAACTGATTCCAACGCATTTCGGCACTGAACGGACGGCCGGTGTTGTTGTACATATCAGCTTCAATTCCTTGTAATACTAATGAAGCTGGAACACTCACAGGGCTGTTGGGATTTACTTCCAACTCTTCGAAAGTTTTTTCGCAACTCATGCTGAATACCATCAGCAATGACAACAAAACTATATTTAATTTATTTTTCAACATATCCTTTAATTTTTTAAAATGAAAACTGGACTTTTTAGAATTTGATTGCAACGTTAACGCCATATCTACGTGTTGATGGTGTCTGAGTTCCAGAACTTCCACCACTTAAATATTGGTTAAGGTCGATATCTTTTTTCTCAGCAAAATACAATAAGTTACGACCTACCAACGACACAGAAACGTCTTGGAAAGTCTTGCCAATGATGTTTTTAGGCAAAGAATAACCGATAACCAATTCTCTCAACATGCCAAACGAGCGGCTCATTAAGTTACCTTCGTCTGAGTTGTAGTATCTACTTACCCAGTCTTGGAGGTATTGTTTTGTGGTATTTGGAGAATAGGTTAACTCATTATAGTTGGTAACTTTTCCGTCTAAATCAAACTTCAAAGCAGAATTACCATTGATTTGTACACCTTCACCTACATATGATTTAACTCCCAAATAATCCTGATAACGAGCCTCACCCATTGCACCTGTTACTAAATCGATGTGACGACCGCCTCTAAAAGTTTGTTTTTGGATATAGTTAGACAATACACCACCGATTCTTCCATCAAACTGGAAACCCAAAGTGATGTTTTTGTATGAAAACTTGTTGTTGATACCAAATACAAAATCAGGGTTCATGTTACCCAAATATTGATTTATTGGAGCATAAATTGGTCTTCCCGAAGCATCATTAATGATTTGACCTTCTGGCGTTCTTACAAAAGCACGTCCATAGTACTTATCAACTCTATCACCTACTTTCAAGAAGGTATTCAAGTTATCTACACCTGGATAAATCTCGGTCAATTTCTCTTGGAAAGTAGAATAATTGGCTACAATATCCCAATTAATTCCATTAGATTTCTTCAAAGGTGAACCTGTAATGGCAATCTCTAATCCTTTTTTCTGAGTTTTAATACCATTTACCAAAGCCGAAGTGTAACCCGTAGTACTAGAAATAGGCAAATTGAAGATTTTCGGACCTTCGTCAGACACAAAATAAGTAGCGTCCAAGCCAATTCTGTTTTGCAATACTCTGAAATCCAATCCAATCTCTTTTTGAGCAGTAGTAGAAGGCTCAATATTCGGGTTGGTCAAAGTATTTGAATAATAAGCAGCAGTTTGATTATTGTATGCAAATGGCGTAGAATAAGCGGCTGAGTTCTGATAAGTTGGACCATCATAAGGTGAGGCATATTGATCACCATAACCCACTGGATATGAAGAAAATGGTGTAGCTCCAATGCTCGATTGCGTTAAACCATCTTTTACATTTGCATAGGATGCTCTCAGTTTCAAGAAAGAAACAAACTCAGGCAACTTTACATAATCAGTAAGGGCAGTAGCTACCGAAACCGATGGATAGAAGAAAGTATTGTTACCTGCAGGCAAAGTTGAAAGCTTATCCACTCTACCAGTAGTTGAGATCGTTGCGATGTTTTTGTATGAAAAGTCTGCAGAATAGTAAGCCGAATTCACTCTCATATCCGAATTGAAATTATACATTTTCACTGGATTGGCCGAGTTACTGAAATTGTACAAGCCTGGTACGTTAAGATAATCTGTTTTTCCAAACAAAGAGTTGTACTCAAATGTCCTCACATTTCCTCCTAACCAAACTTTGGCATTAACGTCTTTTACGATGTCTTTATCAAACCTTACCAATATGTCGGTATTGTTTTCAAAAAGGTTTCTTCTATCTTCTGCATAGTCTCCTCTTCTTTCGTCACGGCCATAACTACCTGCACTGTAAGGTAATTTTTCAGTACGCAATACGTTCCAAGTGGTTACCTGCGAACGAAGCATTACATCCAAGAAATCTGTAAACTTGTAAGTAAGAGCCGTTTGACCTACGATATCAGTTTTGTAATGTCCTCTTAACCACTCATAACTCATAAAGTAAGGGTTGTTGTAGCGTTGATATTCTGCATAAATCTGCTGAACACCCTCTTTGCCCGGCTGCCAATAGTTACGCATATCATCCACATCCCAGTCAGCAGCACCCCACAATACCATGTTGTAAATGATAGAGTTAGGTCCATAGTTTACGTCAGGAATATTCGGCGTATATTGTCTATTGTATTGAAGATTCGACTCAAACTTCAATTTTTTCGTAAAATTATAATCAGCCGCTATGTTGAAGTTCGTAATGTTTAATTTCGTATTTGGCGTGATTCCTTTTTGGAAAATGTGGGAAGTAGAAAAACGTAAATTGTGCTTTTCACCTGTAGAAGAAACTGACAAGTTATTAGTAGCCAAAATACCTGTTTCTAAGAATCTCGTTAAATTGTCTTTACCACGGGCCACCCAAGGTGTTGGAGTTCTCTTGCCAGTGACTGGGTCGATAGGTGAGTCATATTGAGAAATTGGTTGACCCTCAAACTTTGGACCCCAACCGCCGTCGTAATCACCGTCGTTAAGTCCACCGCCTTTACCATCGACAAATGAATACTTGCCGTGATCACCCGGGCCATACTCGTCTTGCACTTTTGGAATGGCATAAAATCCTTGATCGGCCATCGTTGATGAGTTGAAATCAACCGAAAAACCTCTTTTATCTTTAGAACCTCTTTTGGTGGTAATCAATATTGCACCGTTTTTTCCTCTAAATCCATACAGTGCTGATGCAGAAGCTCCTTTCAAAACCGAATAAGTTTCGATATCGTCAGGGTTGACATTCCAAGTATCAGAGTTTACAGGCACACCGTCAATCACAAACAATATGTCAGAGTTTCCTCTCAACTGAATGTTGGGTTTTCTGAGAAGTTCTGGTTGCATACCGATGGTCAAACCGGCCACTTTACCTACCAAGGCACTTACAGCATTGGGCTCTCTGGCTTTTACCGTCGAAGCACCGTCAACAGTTTGAATAGCCACGCCAATTCTTCTGGCGTCTTTCTTGATACCCAAGGCAGTTACCACAACTTCTTGTAAAGATTTAGTATCTTCTGACAATTGAACATCGATTTGAGATTGTGAGCCAACCGTAATTTCTTGGCTGTTAAAACCAATAGAAGAAAGCACCAAAACACTGTTTTTGTTAGGCACAGAAAGTTTAAATGCTCCGTTTGCATCAGTAGTAGTACCGCTTCCAGTTCCTTTAATAAGGATACTTACACCAGGAATTACCTCGTTTTTTTGATCTTTAACGCTGCCAGAAATAGCGATTTGGGCAAAAGAGACTGCCGAACTAAGCAGCAGAACTAATGCGAGTGTAAGCTTTTGGAAATTGAGAAAGTGTAAAAGTCTTTTTTTCATAAATGAAGACATTTTTAGTTTAAGTTTAAAATTCACGCCGCAAAAGTCTACATTCAATATTAACCCAATGTTGTGGATGAATTTGTTAACCTAATCGTAATAGATGAGCTTTTTTATTAATGATTATTTGATGGAAGCATTAAGTTTTCTTCATAGAACAAATCTGCCAAAAGTTTAAAATGCAGTGATTTGAATTCTTAGATTTTTCTCAACTTTTTATACTTTACTCCAAAACCCTTTATAGGAAGCTTTGTTTCTGAGGATAAACACGATGACCTGAACATGTGGCGATTTTATGGCAAAGAGGCTAATGAAGAGGCAAAAGGTTGTGCTATAACCATTCGTATGTCTGAATTTGTTGATGGCATTAATGATTCATTGAAAAAAGGAAGCTCTGAGAAATCATTGACAGATTCAGATGATATTAAATTCTATCGGGTAGCCTATTGGAATCATGACAAACAAATAGTTCATTTTCATATCCCAAATGCAGAACATAAAGAAGAAGAACTTAACCAGCTCATGGAAGAATTGAAGTCTAAAGTTACAGGCTATAGAAATGAGGATAAATCAGTTTTAGAAAAGTATTTAAATGCAATAGCTTTTCTTTTCAAAAGTGATGCATATAAAAATGAGAACGAAATCAGGCTGGTAATTAAAGTAGTTGAGTTTGAAAAAAAATTTGATGAAAGAGCTACTACTCCTAAAGTCTATATTGAGCTTGTCAATATTCGTGGACTTATTGAACAAATTACTTTGGGGCCGAAAGTTGATAAACCAGATGAATGGGCTTCAGCATTTCATTTTCAATATGACAACGAATATGATGTTAACAAGAAACCGAAAAAAATTCTAATCTCAAGATTGCCTTACAAGTGAGCTGAATTCATCAAATTACATTAAGAAACAGCATTGGTTTTAGAATTCAGATCTAAAACTCAAATTAATTTCTTCACAGAAACTTAACATTCAGGAAGCAATACATATTTTCTTAGCGAAGAATATAGATGTAGATTTGTAAATTCATAAAAAACCTCAAGCTTACAAAATGGATTTTGGCAAAATAAAAGCTAAACATTTTCCGAAAAAATTCATTTGGGGCGTTGCCACCTCTGCTTACCAAACCGAAGGAGCCAGAAACCTTGGAGGCAAACAAGATTCTATTTGGGATACTTTTACCAATTCTAAGAAGTTCAAAAATGGTAATGGCAACAAAGCCACTGATTTTTACCACAAATACGAAAAAGACATAAAACTCATCAAAGAACTTAACCTCGGTTCTTTTCGATTTTCCATTTCATGGTCGAGGATATTTCCGAATGGCATTGGCGAACCCAACCCAAATGGTGTGGAATTTTACCACGAAGTGATTGATTGTTGCATAGCCAATGGAATAGAACCTTGGATAACGCTATATCATTGGGATTTGCCACAGGTTTTACAAAATATGGGTGGATGGACGAACAGAGAAATCCTCCATTGGTTTAGTCATTATGCCGAATTTTGTTCGAGAGAATTTGGCTCAAAAGTGAAGAAGTGGTTTGTGCTAAATGAGCCTATGAGTTTTATAGGACTCGGCTATTTTATGGGTATCCATGCCCCTGGAAAAAAAGGTCTTCGGTACTTTCTGCCAGCAGCACACCATGCTACACTTTGCCAAGCCGAAGGAGGAAGGATTCTCAGAAAAAATATTCCAGATGCACAAATAGGCACTACCTTCTCGTGTTCAGTGGTGCGTCCAAAAAACATTTGGCGAAGACACGTAAATGCAGCTAAACGCTTAGATGCTCTTTTAAATAGATTTTTCATAGAGCCAGCATTGGGTTTGGGTTACCCAACTGACGTGATTCCTGGCTTGAAACGTATTGAAAAATATTATCAACCGGGTGATAAAGAAAGGATGAAATTTGATTTTGATTTTATCGGCATTCAATACTATTTCAGAATTGTGGCTCAGTATAGTCTTCTTCCACCCATTTTGTTTGCCAACCAAATTCCTGCTGAGAAACGAAATGTAAAAATAAATAACATGGGTATGGAAATTTACCCAAAAGGTTTGTTGAAAATGTTAGAAAAATTTAGCCAATATGAAGGGGTAAAGGAAATTTATATTTCAGAATCGGGCGTTTGTTTTGACGAGGAATTGTTGGACGGCAAAGTGAATGATAAAAATAGAATACAGTACTTGAAAAAGACCTTCAAAATCTGCAGGAAAGCCATTAAAAGAGGCATTAATCTAAAAGGTTATTTTATATGGACTTTGGTAGACAATTTTGAATGGGCCGATGGTTTCAAACCAAGGTTTGGAATCGTTTACAACAATTTCCAAACGCAAAAACGTACCATCAAAAAGTCGGGGCTCTGGATTAAAGAGTTTTTAAAAAGCTGAAGGAAATCTTATATTTAGATACCTTTAAACAATTTAAAATAAGCCTAAATAATTTGTTTACAATATCTTAACATGTCTTGAAAAAAAATAATATAGCTTTGGTGCAAAAACCGTCCAATTTGCAATGAAAGCAAATAAAAAAGAAATCAAAGCCAAATTGAAGGAAGCCATAGAACCAATCATTGGTGAAAACAGCAGCAAAAAACTCGACAAAATCGTGTTGAAATCAACAAAAAAATTGTCGGATTTGATTGCGGATTTTATGGTGAAAGCTGAGAAGAAAAACGCCAAAAAAATAACTTAAAATAGTCTTTCATAAAACTATGAATTAGATAATGCAATTTTCAGTAAAATAATTATGTCAGTGTGTTTACTGACAATGAGAACATACTTTTATTTATCATTATTGATGCATCTAACTACTCCTACTTTAGATCATATTTCGAAAGATTCAATAATATCAAAATAGGCTAATTTCTAGGATATTATTTTTCTATAAATATCTTACTTCAACACCTGCAGTTTAATCATTTGCCTATCAATCTTTGTTTCAAGTTCGATAAAATAAAGACCAGTTTGAAGCTTTCGAAGATCTATTTGAAGAAGATTTTTTATATTATCTATCATCGATTCTTGTGTTTTAACTTGTCTTCCTTGACTGTCTCTGACAATTATCTTCACTTTTTGCTCCGCAATGGTATATGGTAAAGTAATATTGACATACTCTGTAGCTGGGTTTGGACCGAATATAACATGTGCATTTGAAGGCTCTATTATAAATGCTTCTTCTTTTAAAGTTTCTGAGGACTCACCATTTTCAGCAATTAAGCTGTCAGACAAGTTGCTTGTAACTAAAATATTACTACAGTCTGTGGGCTGACCCAAAAGGATTACATTTGCTCCAGATTTAATTTTATTGGCAATCAGTAAGCCGTTTATTTTAGTTTTTTTGTCTTCATCAGCGGCTTTGATATCGATACCTTCTTGACTATGAAGATAAGCATTTATTTGACTACCCTTATCTATGCCCACATTTTTGGAAACAAAAACTTTCACGTTTTCTTGTGATTCGTTAATGGTAATTTCTTCTGCCAACCTTATGTAGGATTTGATATGTACTTTTGCAGTTTGTTCAAAATTCAACTTGCCCCCTTTCTTTATTTTTAGGGTTTTAAAATACAAATCGCCTGTGCCAGTAAATGTCAGAGTGGCGTTTTTACCTATTTTAACTTTTCCAAAAAATTTACTGCCAAAGTCTAACTGTTTATCATTTTTTACCTTTAGATTTTTATTGTCCCATTCCTCGTTCGGTTTATAAGGCAGTGGACTTGGAGCAATGCCTTTAATTACCATTGAGGGCTGATTGTCTGCTTGTAAAATATCTGATTTAGCAAAAACATTTGATAGTCCATAAGTTGTGTTTTTGAGAATAATTTTTTTACCTGCCTGGTAGGTACCTAATCCACCATATTCTAAATTACTGCCATCTATTTCAATGCTTTCAGAAGCAAGCATCGCATATGAACAAAGGCATACGCCTTGACTATCGAAAACATTAATATCAGTAGTGGCTGTGGAAATATTCCCTGAATTGTCTGTTAATGAAACTACGATTTGGTTTTTTCCCAAATTACTACAACTGAAATTGTCTTTAGAAAAACTAATCTGTTTTATACCGCAATTATCAGTAGCCACAGCTATAATTTGACCCTCAGTAAGTTTCAAGAAACCGTCTTTATCTAAACTTAAGGTGATATTTTCTTTGAGTTTCAGAATGGGTTTTATGGTTTCAGTAATGTTGATGATAAGTATTTTTTTCGAAATATTACCATTTTTGTCTTCTACAGTATACAACAATTCTACATTTCCAATATTCGAACAGTCAAATTCAGTTTTAGATAATGTTTTGGTTTTTATACCACAGTTGTCTGTACTACCATTTTCTATATCTTCTACCTTTATTTGGGCTTTGCCAAAATCATTAAGCGTTAAGGCTATTTCTTTGGTTTTGATAATTGGCGAGATACTATCAATCACGGTTATAGATTCTTTTTTCATAGAAATATTGCCATAACTGTCTTTAGCATAAAATATCACGGTGTCTTTTCCAATGTTTTCACAGTTAAAAGAGTTCTTTGACAAATACATGGTATCAATTTTACAATTGTCGCTACTTCCATCATTTATCATGTTTGGAGTTAGCGAAGCTTTACCATCTTTGTCTAAGTAAATGTTTATAGGTTTGGTTTTGATTTCGGGAAAAATCAGATCCTTCAAAGTTACAGTTACATCAAACTTACCGATATTGTTATTTTTATCGGTAGCAGTAATTCCTACAACGTTCGTTTTTATTTCACATGTAAGTTTTTCTTTCGAAAAAACTATAGATTTTATTCCACAAACATCATAAATGTTTAATGCTGGATTATTTATATTTAAGATAGCTTCACCATTAGCATTCAAACTTAATTCAATATTTTTGTTAGTCGAATAAGGTGCTATTGCGTCAATGATCTCCACATTGGCTGTGGTTCTTGATTCGTTGCCAGAGGCATCTGTCGCAATAAGCGTGACCATATTGTTACCTACGTCTTCACAACTGAAAACCGACTTACTCAGTTTTAATGTATGCGAACCACATAAATCCCAAGTACCATGGTCCATGATTTTCGGATCGAGCACTGCAAAACCATCAAAGTTAAGATTCATCACAACATTCTTAGCTTTTACGTTCGGTTTAGTTACATCCATCACCTTTACTGTACACATAGCGGTAGTATTATTTCCAGCAACATCGGTTACCATAACACTTACGCGTTGATCTCCAATATCTTCGCAACCAAATTGGGTCTTACTGACTTGAATTTTGGATACTTCACAATTATCGGATATGCCAGCATTGATTTCACTTAGGCTAAGTGAGCCCACTCCTGCAGCATTTAAAATAACGATTGCATCTTTCAATAAAACTTTGGGGGCTTGGCTGTCTACCACGGATAAAGTGGTCAAACAAGTATTTGAAACATTATGAATGTCTGTCACGGTTAAACTAACTGGATAAATTCCAACTCCAAAAACTCCTGAAGAGTTTATGGCATAGGTAATCGCATCCCCATTTGGGTCACTAGAACCTGCTCCTATTTGTTCTGCAGCAATTGTTACGGTACAATTGTCTCCAACAGACACCGTCAAGGCATTGCAAACTGCTATTGGAGCGGCATTTGTAGGAACGATACTTAGTCCTGAACCTATTGCAATATCGAAATATGGAAGCAGATTGTAAGGTGAGTAAGGCAAATTTACCCTGATCACTTCTATTAACTCTATCTCATAAGTTGAACCTAAATCCAAGCCTGTTAAAGTAAATGTTCTAAGTGAATTGCTGATATTATCTATTGAAATTTCACTCCCTCCAAGCGGCTTATATTTAATTTGATATCTGTTCAAACTTACACTGGGAGGATTGATTGTCACATCTGTCTCTCCCCAATTTACTGTTATAGAGCTGGTGTTACCCACTTGACTCGCTGAAGTAATTAAGGTTTTTGAGAAACCAATTAAAGGGTATATTACTAAAAATAACAGTATCAGTATTCTTTTCATCGATTTTATTAGATTTCTCATTTTCTTATTTCTTTTGGAAGGTTTTCAAAGGTTGAAGCATTGCTTACACCGTTTAATGCACATGGAATTTCTATTTTGGCAGTAAAAACACTATTCGCTTTTGTTTCAAAGCCAGGAAGAAGTTCTATTGCATTACCTGATTTGAAAGTCACATTGGCATTGGGTTCTATTTTATTTAATGCCACCGTGTAAGCGACAGCAGTCTGTGAATAAACCCCACTTATAGGACTCACATTTACAATATTTAATGCTTCTGCTGATCCGCCTCCTATATACAAAGTGGCGGCATTTGAAGTTACTGTGCAACTATTCTTACCCACCACACAGCGGTATTGATAGTTATTATATCCGATGGGTGGGAATGCCAAACTCAATGTGGCTGTGTTCTCTCCTGAATATACTGAACTAGCACTTATTACCGTAAAGCCTGAGCCTGTGTTTACTTCCCATTGGTGGTTTGCGTTTTCAATTGTGGTCTTAATTGCGAAAGTAACATTGTTGCCTGGACAGATAGAAACATTTGTTGGGTCTGATTCAATCACCAGATTGTTGGAAAATGTAACTTCTGTACTGGCTGTACTGCTACATCCATTAGCTGTAGTTGTTCCAGTAACTGTATAAACTCCCACATTTGAAATATTGGCTGAAGCGGAAGAACCCAAGGTATTTGACCATACATAGGAATTTGCTCCAGAGGCCGTTCTACTTACCAGTAACGCTGAACAACTTAAATTCTCAGTACCATTTATTAAAATCGTTGGTGCTAATATATTTTGTGTAACCTCCGTTGAAGCAGTGGCAGTACAACCATTGGCTCCTGTAACTGTAACAGTGTAGATTCCTGGTGTTGAAATATTTACCTCGGCTAAATTGCCTAAACCATTTGACCAAGAATAAGTGCCATTACCAGAAGCAATTCTATTTACTGAAGTTACACTACATGTCAAATTGACATTACCAGTTATGGTTGGAATTGGAGGATTTGTATCATTTATTATATCAAATGATACAGCTGCAGTACAACCATTATTATCAGTTATTGTACAAATCCAATTTCCAGCAGTAAGGCCTGAAGCTAAAGCAGTACCATCACCAATTGGATTGCCAGGAGTCCAATTATAGGTATAAGGTGTTGTACCACCAGTTGGAACATTCACTGTGGCAGACCCCAAACTATTACATGTAACGTCTACTTTACCAGCTGAGATTAATGATAATGTACCTGGTTGGGTGATTGTAAAGGTCTTCGTTATTTGACATGAATTGGCATCGGTTATGGTGCAAGTATAACTTCCTGCTTGCAAACCTGTTGCCGTAGCTCCAGTTCCACCACTCGGTGCCCAGCTATAGGTATAGCTAGGTGTTCCACCAGAGGCCAACACCGTCGCAGTTGCATTACTTCCTCCATTGCAACTCACATTCGTTTGTGAAGTTGAGGCTGATAAAGCACCTGGTTGGGTGATTGTAAAGGTCTTCGTTATTTGACATGAATTGGCATCGGTTATGGTGCAAGTATAACTTCCTGCTTGCAAACCTGTTGCCGTAGCTCCTGTTCCACCACTCGGTGCCCAGCTATAGGTATAGCTAGGTGTTCCACCAGAGGCCAACACCGTCGCAGTTGCAT
>NZ_RJUD01000013.1 GCF_024343675.1 Lacihabitans sp. CS3-21 | reverse complement strand
GGATTTTTGTAACTGGCCAACACATTGACGCTTACAGAACCAACAGTATGGCTACAGGTTATTTGAGTTGGAGTCTTGCTCAATCAGATTTTAAAAACCCAAACAACTACATGAGTCTTTCCAATATCTATAATAATTTCAAGAAAGACATGCCAGATGTTATCATCGATGGTGAAAATGTAATTCCCGCCATTTTTAAAAATATTCCTGTCTAGGGCCAGGTTTCATTTCTGACATTTCACCTGTTTCGTTTGCTCTGGCAGTTATTCGCCAAAGTCCAGAAAGAGCGTTTTCTTTGGCAAAATCAAGTTTTTGAAACTTTTTGTCATTGAATTCCAAACTTTTTTTCTTTAGATTGATATTATAAGATTGTGAAGAATTCACCACTGCTGGATTTTGGGAATGAAATTCAATTTCCATAAAAGCCTCATTAGTAACACCAACCGTATATTTCCCACCCCAAGATTCTATAAATTTCTTAGACTCAAGTTCATATATATTTACAGTGAGATAAGTATCCGTAGCGATAATGGTTGTGGTTTTGCCAGCTTCAATATTTTGCCAAGCCCCTTTAAGAGATTGTCCATTGGCAATAAATCCTACAAAAAGAAAAAGTATCAAAAGGTATTTCATATAAATCAGATTTTTAATTTCTTAAACGAAATCTAAAAGGATTTGATATGACAAAAATGCAAATTATTAATCAAAATCAAGGTCAAATTGAAACAATAGTAATATTTTTGAGGGACGAAATTATACACCTATGACAAAAACCAAAATTATCCTCCCTTCTGGTGGCAAAATAAGGGCCGTAATAGAAAACATCAAACCAGAAATTAACGGAGGAAAATACGCTACCAAAACCATTCAAGGTCAGAAAGTTCAAATATCTGCCGACATACTTATAGACGGTCATGATTACCTTGGACAACGGCTTTGGTTTAAACACGAATCAGAAAAGTCTTGGACTGAGAAACCTATGTTTGCTCAAGTGAATGATAGATTTGGTGGAGAATTTATTACAGAAAAAATCGGCTTTTACACTTTCAAAATCGAAGCTTGGGTTGACCATTTTGCCACCTGGCAGCACGAAGTTGACGAAAAAATAAAGGCTGGTTTGAAACTCGAAGTTGAGCTTTTGGTGGGTTTAGATTTCTTAAATATAATAGCAAAATCTGCAAAAGGCCAAGACAAAGAAGACATAAAAAAAGCAATCGGTATTTTTAAAAACCCGGAAAAGTACGAAGAAGCCACTTGGATATGTAGGAGCGAACAAATGCACCTCTGGATTGACAAATACCCCATCAAAGAAAATACCTGTTGGTCAGAGGAACGGTTAATTTTTACTGACCGTGTAAAAGCAGAATTTTCGGCTTGGTACTCTATTTTCCCTCGCTCAGCCACCAAAGAAGTAGGGAAACATGGAAATTTTAAAGATGTAGAAAACTTATTGCCAAGAATTCAAGAACTGGGCTTTGATGTACTTTACTTGCCGCCTGTACACCCAATTGGACAAACCTTCAGAAAAGGAAAGAACAATGCTACAGAATGCCTGCCAGATGAGCCTGGAGTGCCTTATGGTATAGGGTCGGCAGAAGGTGGCCACACCGCAATTCATTCTGAGCTAGGCACTTTGGAGGAATTCAAGCATCTTATAGAGGAATGCAAAAAATATAACATGGAGTTGGCCATGGACTTGGCTATTCAGTGTTCGCCAGATCATCCATGGGTCACCGAGCATCCAGATTGGTTTAAAATATTACCAGATGGAACGATAAAATATGCCGAGAATCCGCCAAAAAAATACCAGGACATCTACCCGATAAATTTTGAAAGTAACGACTGGCAAAATCTTTGGATAGAATTGAAAAACGTGATATTTACTTGGGCTGAATGGGGTGTGAAAATCATAAGAGTGGACAATCCCCACACCAAATCTTTCGGTTTTTGGGAATGGGTAATTGCCGAAACTCGGTCGGTTTACCCTGAAATGATATTCTTGTCAGAAGCTTTTACAAAACCAAAAGTGATGCAACAGTTGGCCAAAGTGGGTTTCACGCAGTCTTATACCTATTATACGTGGCGTAATTCTAAGGCCGAACTGATAGCATACATGACTGAATTGACAAAATCTGACATGAGGGATTATTTTAGACCAAATTTCTGGCCCAATACGCATGACATCAATCCTTACATTTTACAGTCGGGACATGAGCCGATGTTTTTGATTAAGTATTTTATGGCAGCCACACTATCAAGCAATTATGGCGTTTTTGGCCCTTCCTATGAATATTTGTATCATGACTCCAACTCACCAAAAGAAGAATATAAAAACTCAGAAAAATACGAGATTAAATACTGGGATTGGGAAAAACGGAATAAGATTACACACATTTACACAGAAGTAAACCGTATTAGAAAGCAAAATTCAGCTCTTCAGCATACCAATAATATCGAATTTTGTGAAATTTCGAACGATAATATGTTGGCTTATTTAAAAACCCACGAAAATGGGAATAGGCTGCTTTTTGTGGTTAATTTAGAAGGATATACCACGCAATCGGGTATTTTGAATTTGCCACTCCATAAACTTGGGAAGCACGAGTCTGAAAGTTATTTGGTACATGACCTCATAACTGGAGCAAAATATACTTGGCAAGGTGCCAAAAATTTTGTTTCCCTCGACCCTAATATTTTGCCTTTTCACTTATTCAGAATTGAAGACATTCACCATTGATATATGACAAAGAAAATCCTTTTAATATCTCTATTTTTTGTTTCATGTAAGCAAGAAAAGCAAATAACCAATAAGAAATACTTTGATTTGAAAGGATTTTCTGAATCTATTATTGCGGAACTAGAAATCAAGAAGCCGGAAGTAACAAAAGTGTGGCAAATCGGCAATAATAAAGAGACTAAATCTACCAAGGACATAGATTGGGCAAAAGAACTCAGTCTATTTGTTGAGTCTGACCTAAATAAGCGTGCATTCGTAAACAGTTATTCCATACAAGAGACATCAAAAAGCGTCAATTATAAACTAAAGCTTGGCGAATCATTATTGGTAAAAAGCATGGCGATAGAAAATTTAGAAGAAAAGAATTCGAAGATAATCAGCATAGAAACAAGCACTTCAAATTATCTTTTCAAAACGAATTCTAAAATGATGATGAAAACAAAAAACGGAAAACTTAATGCGTATTCCGTTTACAGTATTCAAAAACTTTTTTTGTCTAAACCCGACACAAGCTCTATTGATGGCAAGATAATTAACTTATAAATAGTCTTTTATCATTTTCATAGAAATATCCCAAAGTTGATCTTGCGATACCACATCTTGGCTTTCAAGTGAGGAGTACGAAATTTGGCATCTTTTATAATATCCGCCATTGGAAAGTTTCTCTTTTGTTTGAGTCGCCAAATACACACTCGTTTCAGCTCCTTTTTCTGGAGTTATTAAGAATGGCATTTTATTGAAATATTTCAAAAAACCAGTATTGTTGGCTCCAAAACCCGACTTTACTACACCAGGATGTACTGCAAAAGCCAACAGTCCTTTTTCAGCGTATTTATTGGCCAAAGCTTTCGTAAATAAGATATTCATCAATTTTGTGGCTCCGTATTGCTTCCAAGTGCTGAACTTTTTCTCTGCGTTAAGGTTTCCTATACTAAATTTCCCCATTCGGTGTGCTTCTGAAGATAAATTAATAACTCTGGATTCCTCACTTTTTAGCAAGTTTTCTAAAAGCAATTGTGTCAAAAGAAAGTGAGCCAAGTGGTTAACCTGAAATCCAAGTTCAAAACCATCGGCCGTTCTTTCAAATTCTGAATAAACTCCTCCTGCATTGTTTATCAAAATGTCTATTTTGGGATGCCTTGCTTTTATCTCTTCTGAAGCAGCCTTTATGGACTTCAAATCCGTTAAATCGCCAGCAAAAATTTCAATCTTTCCATTTGGAAAAGTTTTCAGAATCTCTTTTTTGACAATTTCGGCTTTTTGCGTATCTCTGGCCAAAAGCACGACTGTAGTACCAAAAGTCACTAATTTTTCAACTGTGGCTTTTCCTATTCCCGATGTTCCACCTGTAATGACTGCTACTTTGCTTTTCAATTGATAAAGTGTTATATACCATGTAACCCCAAAATAGGCAAAATGATTTACTCAAACTTAATAATTCTCTGTCAAGCCAAAAATCCTTTGATTGGTTCTCCATTTACCCCTCGTAAAATCTGGAATCTCCACTGGTGAGCTTCCGCGGGCTATAGAAAGCTCCGACAAAGGACTAATAGCACTCCATGCTGCTGCATCATATACATCGATTGGTGGAGCAACTTTATTTTTGACAGATTCTATAAACGCCCTTAAAACAAAAAAGTCTATTCCGCCATGACCTGCTTTTTCAGCTGTTTGTGCGTGTGTTTTCCAAACGGGATGATCATGTTCTTCTTGATAAGGCTTAAATGGCTCCCATGCATGTGCTTTAGGGCTTTTGCCTTCAATATAAATTGACTTATTATCATCCATCCATATACCCTCCGTGCCTTGTGCCCTAAATCCAAGCGAATAAGGCCTAGGAGAGTTGCAATCATGCATAATAACGATATTCTCTCCGTTTTCACACTGAATTGTAGTCGTAATTACGTCACCAAGTTTAAACTTTACTTTGGCATTTGGATGATCCGCACCGCCTTTGTCCACTATATGCTTATGCAAACCTCTGGCCTTTGTAGCTGTTGAAGTTAGGTAATTAAATTTATTTCCTCTATTGATGTCCAACCAATGTGCCACTGGGCCTAGTCCATGGGTTGGATAAATATCTCCATTTCTATCTACCGAATGCTGCGTTCTCCATTTGGCTTCAGAAATGGCCTTTTCACCAAATTCCACTCCACCTCCATAAAAACGCTTTCCGTCATTGAATTTCACTTCTCTAAGGTCGTGTTGATAGCCGCAATGTGCGTATAGCATCTCGCCAAACATCCCTTTGCGAATCATGTTCAAAACCGACATCACATCTCTGCGGTAGCACACGTTCTCCAAAATCATGCAATGTGAGCCAGTTTTCTCATAAGTATCTACCAGATCCCACGATTCTTGGAGCGTCACTGTGGCAGAAACTTCTACAGCAGTATATTTTCCAGCTTTCATTGACTCCACACTCATCGGCACGTGCCATTCCCAAGGCGTAGCAATCACCACGCCGTCAATATCCTCTCTTTTGAGCATATTTATAAAATCGTGGTCAGTTTTGCCATAAACAGCTGGATCTTTACGATTGGCTTTTTGGGTAATGGCCAAGGTGCGTTTGATGGCATCTGGGTCAGTATCGCAGATGGCGGTTATTTCAACATCCTCTCTATAAACTGCTTGGTCCACATGGTTTCTACCTCGCAGACCCACTCCAATAAAAGCCAGTTTTACTTTTTTATCCTTTTGAGCGGAATTGACTTTCAAAAATGGTATAGCTGATGTAGCAAGGCTGGTAGTAAGAAAATTTCTGCGATCCATATAATTTTTAAAATTTTTTACTAATGTAATATTTATTTTTTATTTGAACAATATTAAACTTTCAATCGTTAGTCAATTATCAAAACTACCCTGTATGTTTTTGATTGTGTAGTACACAAACTTTGTACAAGACTAAAAAAAACTTATTTTGAATAAAATTTCAGTAATTAGAAAAGAACATTTCAACGCAGCCCATAGGTTATTTAATCCTGAATGGAGCGATGAGAAAAACCAAGAGATTTTTGGTAAATGTAATAACCCAAATTACCATGGGCATAACTACGATTTACTCGTAAAACTCACTGGATATCCAGACCAAAAAACTGGATATGTATTTGATTTAAAAGTACTTAGCGACATTATCAAAGAAAATATTCTTGATAAATTTGACCACAAAAATCTAAATCTTGACATAGAATATTTTAAAAATTTAAACCCTACAGCTGAAAATATAGTTGTAGTCATTTATGATATTCTCCGTCAGAAGATAGATGAAAAATTTGATTTGAAAATAACATTATTTGAAACAGAAAGAAACTATGTTGAATACCCAGCTTAAGGCTATCGAGGACCAAGAATTTGGCGATGATCACATCATGACAAACATCTCTACTCCACTCAGGGAGGATGCTTTTGTAATGTCTGATGAACAAAAAATGGAGATTATCGCGGATCATTTCAAAGAAATAATGCACACATTGGGTTTAGACCTTAACGATGATAGCCTAAAAGGAACTCCCAAAAGAGTAGCAAAAATGTACGTGAAGGAGTTATTTTCAGGACTTAATCCAGAAAACATGCCTTCCATTACCTTATTTGATAATAATTACAAATATGACGAAATATTGGTTGAGCGTGATATTAGTTTTTATTCTAATTGTGAACACCACTTTGTGCCCATAGTCGGAAAAGTTCACATCGGTTATATTTCGTCTGGAAATGTCATCGGACTTTCGAAATTACATAGATTAGTGAATCATTATGCTAGAAGACCACAAGTACAAGAAAGAATGACCATTCAAATCGGAAATGCTTTGAAAGAAGCCTTGAAAACGGATGACATTGCGGTTGTGGTTGACGCCGATCATTTCTGTGTATCTTCAAGAGGAATTGCTGACCAAAGCAGTTCTACCGTAACTTCTTTCTTTGAAGGTGCTTTTAACAATGCTTTGAAAAGAGAAGAATTTTTATCATTAATAAAATTGAAAAATTAATTTTCAAATTCTTATTTTTCTGAAAAACACAAATCCCAAAGGGTTTGTGTTTTTTTTTATTTTTAGAAAATTCACAAAATTGGCCCACAAAAAAAGCACCCTAAAACCTAAGGTGCTTTTTTGACTAAACCCATACATCTTAAAATAAATCCTAAATCCTTTTGAAAAAAATTCTCAGGTAGATTCATATCTCATATACGCAAATGGCTAAAAAAAGGTTGTAAAAAAAGTCTGAACTACCTAAAGTCCAGACTTTTCTGTATTTAACCAATACCCATTTATTTTACTTCTTCGAAGTTAACATCTGTTACATTCTCTTCAGCAGAAGTAGACTCAGCAGCACCACCAGCTGCAGGGCCTTGAGCACCTCCGTCAGCTTGCTGAGCATTATAAATCTCCTGACTTGCAGCTTGCCATGCTGTATTGATTTTCTCCATTGAGGCATCAATTGCAGCCAAATCGCGAGTTCCGTGAGCGGCTCTCAATTCTGTCAAAGCACCTTCAATGGCAGTTTTGTTACCTTCAGAAAGTTTATCGCCAAATTCTTTCAATTGTTTTTCTGTTTGGAAAATCATCGAATCGGCAGCATTTACTTTCTCTATCGTTTCTTTTTCTTTTTTATCTGCTTCTTCATTGGCTTTCGCTTCCTTCATCTCTCATTCTCTGAATTTCAGCATCTGAAAGTCCGCTTGAAGCCTCAATTCTGATTTTTTGCTCTTTGCCGGTACCTTTGTCTTTCGCTGTTACGTTCAAGATACCGTTGGCATCCACGTCAAAAGCCACTTCGATTTGAGGAACTCCTCTCATGGCTGGTGGCAAACCATCCAAGTGGAATCTGCCCAAAGTACGGTTTTGGTTGGCCAATGGTCTTTCTCCTTGCAACACGTGCAATTCTACAGAAGGCTGATTGTCAGCTGCTGTAGAGAAAACCTCTACTTTGTTGGTAGGTATTGTGGTATTGGCTTCAATCATTTTTGTGAACACGCCACCCATCGTTTCGATACCCAATGAAAGTGGAATTACGTCTAACAATAATATATCTTTAACTTCTCCAGTCAATACACCACCCTGGATTGCCGCTCCGATAGCCACAGCCTCGTCAGGGTTAACTCCTTTTGAGGGTTTTTTACCAAAGAATGCTTCTACTTCTTCTTGAACTTTAGGAATACGAGTCGATCCTCCCACCAAAATTACTTCTGATATTTGGCTATTCGATATTCCTGAATTCTTCATAGCTCTTTTGCAAGGCTCCATCATTCTTTTGAAAAGACTGTCAGCCAATTGCTCAAACTTGGCTCTAGTAAGTGATCTTACCAAGTGCTTAGGCACACCATCCACAGGGAATATGTATGGCAAATTGATTTCTGCTTGAGTAGAACTTGAAAGCTCCACTTTTGCTCTTTCGGCTGCTTCCTTCAATCTTTGAAGAGCCATGGCATCGTGCATCAAATCCACACCTTCGTCAGCTTTGAATTCTGCTGCTAACCATTCGATTATCACTTGGTCAAAGTCATCACCACCTAAATGCGTATCACCGTCAGTAGATTTTACTTCAAAAACGCCATCACCAAGATCAAGAATAGATACGTCAAACGTACCACCTCCTAAGTCAAACACAACTACTGTCATGTCTTTACCCTGCTTGTCTAGTCCATAAGCCAAGGCAGCAGCAGTTGGCTCGTTGATGATTCTCTTTACATCCAAACCAGCTATCAAACCAGCTTCTTTGGTGGCTTGACGCTCAGCATCGTTGAAATATGCAGGAACAGTAATAACCGCCTCTGTTACAGTTTGGCCTAAATAATCTTCTGCAGTAGCCTTCATTTTTTGAAGAATAAATGCAGAAATTTCCTGAGGAGTATATTGACGATCACCTATTTTTACTCTTGGTGTGTCATTTGCTCCTTTTTCTATATCGTAAGCTATGGTTTTAAGTTCAGAACCTACTTCACTATGTTTTTTCCCCATAAAACGCTTCACCGAAGCGATGGTGTTCTTAGGGTTGGTAATTGCTTGTCTTTTTGCTGGGGCACCTACCTTCTTCTCGCCGTTATCTAAAAACGCTACAATAGAAGGAGTAGTTCTAGCTCCCTCGCTATTGGCTATTACTACCGGTTCGTTCCCCTCCATTACGGCCACACAAGAGTTGGTAGTTCCTAAATCTATTCCAATAATTTTTCCCATGATTTTCTGTCAGTGTATTTAATTAAAAATAATTACGATACACAATTCACAATGAATATGCCAAGGGTTTTTTTGTCAAATATTAATGACAAATTGTCACAAACCTACCTGTCAATTAGGACAATTTTGGATTTTAGCGGAAAAAATCACGCCAGAATCGACAGTAAAGCCTGGACTAAGAATTATTGCATTGGCTGCATTGTATTGCACATTGTTGGTAGGCGATATAACATTTGTGGCTTGAATGGTATTACTACTGTTAAAGTTCAAAGGATTTATTCTTGAACTTAGGTTGTTGGCTGTTGGTGCCAAAACCAAATTGCTTGTACAATTGGGTAAAACATTTATAGTAATATTATTTGAATATACTTGGCACAAATCTTTTTTACAAGAAGCAAAATAAACCCCTGTTGCAGTTGGACTATATTGTACATTCGTAGAATTTGATCCTGAAAAGCTCCAAGTTAATACGCTTGAACCATCACATGCATTTGAGGTGAAATTCACAGCTGTTCCAGAGTTTACCAAAGACTTATCTGCAGAAATCACAGGAGTTATGGAAGGTGGAGCAGTAGTGCCCAGGTAAAAATAGTTTTCTTGAAAACATGCAGGATTACCCACTCCAATCTGATAATTGCAAAGGAATAAATCCGAAATGTTCGAGAAAAACTCTCCCGTTGTAGCATTAATGGTGGCTGCGGGCCCCGAAGCCAAAGAAAAAACACCTCCAGTAGGAACTACCAAAGATGGCAAATATGATCTAGAGACGCAAAAGTAGCCATCACCTTCATACTGAACAACTGCATTAACAGCACTAAGTGTAAGACTAACTGTAGCTGATTCATTACCCAAAACATCAAATGCTTTTACGCCAAATTGAACGCTAGTTCCAGATGATAAACCGGTAATGGTATAGGTGTTCTGTGTATCCGGAACGGTATCAATTTTCACTCCATTTTTGTAAATATAATAACCACCTATCGCTTGATCATCGGTGGCGGGTGTCCATTGAAAAGAAATACATTTGGTCAGGGTGTCTGTTGCAACTAAGTTTGTAACTATGCTTGGAGGAGTAGTGTCACCCAAAGCACACATCAATCGTGCATCTGCCCAAACCGCTCTGTTACAAGTGGTATTTGAGCCTACAGGCTCTACCTTCAACTTCACTGAACTGTAGGCATATATATTCACATTGACTTCTTGCAAGGCCGAGTTTCTATAAATTGTTGGACTCGTATAAAGCAAGGTTTCGTTGCCATAAACTTTAAAAACTACACCGCCAGTGTTGTCACAAGCATTTGAAACATCATCGCTTATCCCGATATAAGACTTAAATTTATAGTATTGACCACTTGGAATCATATACTTAATCTCTGAATTATCAGCCACACCGATTCCTTTGGCATAACCTTGACCTTTCAAAACTATCGCACTTCCATCACCATCGGCTGACGAACCGTTTGTTTTGTTTATTTCTATTGGTCCCAAAGCATTAGATGCCGAAATAAATTTCAAATCTGACAAATAGGCATTGACTGAGCAACTTGACCCGTTATTGGCCAAGTTTAAGGCTTGACCTACATTTACTTCGCTACTAATCTGTTGATTGCCATTGGCTGTAGTCACCCAACAACGATAGGTACCTGAACTAACGGTTAAAGTATTAGATGTCCCAAAACTTGAATTTCCATAAGCAAAATCTCCACTTACCCATTTGTAAGAGGTATATCCTGAAGGCACGCTCAAGGTTAATTGAGAAGCGTTCACATAACTCACTGAAATTGTTGGAGGTGTATTTGCCGCAATGGGATTGGAATTGTTGAAAAACGAGCTGTTTAAATAACTAGACCAGGCATCAGCCAACAAAGGCATACCAACTATTTTTGAAAAGTGCAAATTTATGTTATCTCTCGAACCAGCTACCGAGTTATTGTTTATGCCATCTGTCTCAGGTCCAGCAAAAATTTGATTTGCATTATTAATCAAACCAGTTTGAGCTCCAGTAATAATTGCTGATGGTGCTCCATCAATAAAAGAAACCCTGGAAATAACCCATGGCAAATTATTAGAAAAATCATTTCTAGATTTTGCAATAACATAATTCACATTAGTTTGATAAGTTGATGCACTCACATTTTGAACCTTGTCAGATTCTCCTTGATGCCAAAGTACTGCTCGGGCACCAAATAATGAATTGTAATAATTTAAGCCCCGCTTGAAATTGGAATAAGGCAGTCCAATTGAATATGGCCTACCATTATTCTCATCTATAGTGCTACAAAATTGTTGTCCTGTAAATATATTATTGGTTGTACCGCCATCGGAGCTCACCTTCCAATTATCTGAAGTAGAACCTGATGCACCTGAATTAAAGAATGCGACTGGAAAACCTGTGCTATTGACAATGTTCTCTCCAAGTCTTCCATAACACCAAGAAGCAAAACCTGCCGTACTTGGCTTTGTTAATTCTAAAATTTGACTCATTACGGGCATTGGCAGATTTTCATTGGAGCAATAAACTCCATAGTCATGTGTAACTACTTTTTCAGAACTTGAGGCCAAGCCAATAGGGTTATTCGAATTATCAAAATACCCTTGCCCATTTGATTGCCCAGCAATCATAAAAACATCGCCAATACCCACCCTGTTTACAGTGGTGGCTTCTAAAACTGTTCCACTTCTTAAAGACCTTATTTCTAATGTGTACCAACCAGCTGGGACATTACTAAACTGTCCACTAAAATATCCCATGGTAGGATTTTCCTGAATAATAGACCAATCGTAACCGGGTATTGGGGTAGCATTGCTGGGATTTAAAAGCCTTGCTTGTATGGCCGTGGCAATAGGTTGAGAGTAACTTCCACTAATAATCAAATTGGCTTGACTAGCACTATTTCGTTGATAAACAGCATTACTGATTGGGTGAGAGACCGTTATTTGTGCAGATAGTCTAGTACAAAGCAAAAGTAAAAGTAAAATTTTTTGGGTTAGTTTCATGTCTTTTTATGTGAAGAAAGCCGTAAATAACAAAAAAGCGTAGAAAATTAATTCTACGCCTTTTTTTCAAATTCTTTGTTATTTTTTTCCAAATAATCCGCCTAACAGGTTGCCAAAAAGGTTGCCTCCGCCAGAATTTTGATTTGAAGAACCTGCACCAGAGGCAAGATTGATTAAATCATTCATATCTAATTTTCCGTCAGCCATTGCTCCAGCACCTTGGCTTAGTAAACTTCCGAAATCTATACCAGAAGTTTTGCCACCTGACAATACGTTCATGATACTTCCAGTGTCTACTGAACTATCAGTTGGGTCATTAGATTTGTTGATCAGTCCACCCAAAACAGATGGCAACATATTAGCAACCACACCTGAAGCAGCACTGTTTGAAAGACCAAACTTTGCCATAATGCTACCGATAATGTTTTGTGCTATACCAGCAACCATAGGGTTGTCCATTAAGCTTCCACCTTGGTTTGAATTACTGCCGCCTGTTAACATTCCTAATATATTTCCCAATCCACCTTGCGAATTTGCTTGATTGGTTAAACCTCCTAAAAGCCCCTGCATAACCTCTCCCATTACACCTTCGTTATGCTCATTTGGCACTTCATTATTTTCTACAACTGCTGTTTGTCCAGCTTGTTGAATCAATCCTTGCAATACTTCTAACATTTTGATACTCTTGGTTTTAATAAATTTTGTTTAAAATTATGAACTATCTCTTATAATTCCATTATTAGACCCAAAAAATATCTTTAGGTAACAAAAAAAAGACGCTAAGTAGCGTCTTTTTTTTTTAATAATATCCGATAAATGGGAATTATTATTTTACTTTCTCTACGATGGCTTTGAAAGCATCTGGATGATTCAAAGCTAAATCTGCTAACACTTTACGGTTAAGCTCAATGCCTGATTTTTGTAGTTTGTTGATAAACACAGAGTATGACATACCGAATGGTCTCACACCTGCATTGATCCTTACGATCCACAAGCTACGGAAATTTCTTTTCTTTTGCTTACGACCAATGTAGGCGTAAACTAAACCTTTTTCAACGGCGTTTTTAGCAACCGTCCAAACATTTTTTCTTCTGCCGTAATAGCCTTTGGCTAATTTCAGCACTTTTTTGCGTCTAGCTTTAGACGCGACATGATTGACACTACGTGGCATAATTTTTTAGTTTTTTGAATCAGGCGTTCCGTTTAGGGATACTTTAAAGCCTTTATTCGGGTGAAACAATTGAACCAATTGTTGAATTAACCATTCAACAAGGCTTTGATGCGGCTTTCGTCCGCAGAGCTTACTAGAGCTGACGATGCAAGAACTCTCTTACGTTTCGTCGATTTTTTAGTTAAAATGTGACTGTGGAAAGCATGCTTACGCTTGATTTTTCCAGTTCCAGTCAATTTGAACCTCTTTTTTGCTCCTGAATTTGTTTTTTGCTTAGGCATTGTACAAAACAGATTAAGTGTATTAAAAGTAAATTGGGTCGCAAAATTAGGGAAATTATTCGAAAAATCAAATGTTAAGTGGAATAATTGGCTGGATTTGTTTGACAAAATTGTAGTTGACTACAGTTGACAAGTTTTGAGAGAATGTTAAATCTGCAAGCTATACATTTATTAATTGCATATTACATTCCGCTTCCGGCCAGGGATAGTAGTGGAAAGCCCACAGCTGGCGTAGCCGCGAGGACTTGTAACGGATAGCCCGGTGCTTTAGCAGGCCGCCAGAAATGTATTCAGAAAATAGAGAAGTGCTGATTTTTAAGGCTTTGAATTTAACTGGTAAATTAAAGAGATTCAGCATTTAGTAAAGAATAGGGTTATTGGCTATATTTGCATGGTACTACTTATTACAAAAAAACCGAATGCAATTCTCTCATTTACATAATCACACCCAATATTCGCTGTTGGATGGAGCTTCTAACGTAAAGAAACTCTTTGCCAAAGCTCAGGAAGACGGTATGCCTGCCATGGCCATTACCGACCATGGCAATATGTTTGGCGTGTTTGATTTTGTGGCTGCGGCTGACAAGTTTAATGTAAAACCTATTGTAGGCTGCGAGTTGTATGTAGTGGAGGATCACACCCGTAAGCAATTTACCAAAGAGCAAAAAGACATTCGACATCACCAACTTTTGTTGGCCAAAAACGCTATCGGTTACAAAAACCTGACTAAACTGTGCTCTTTGGGCTACATGGAAGGTTTGTACAGTAAATATCCGAGGGTAACGAAAGCGATGATAGAAAAATACAAGGAAGGCTTGATTGCTACTACTTGTTGCATAGGTGCTTCTGTACCAAAAACTATTCTAAAAAAAGGCGAAGAAGAAGGTGAAATAGAGTTTCAATGGTGGTTGGAGCGTTTTGGCGAAGATTATTATGTAGAAATTCAACGCCACGAAATACCTGAGCAAAATATAGTTAACGAGGTTTTGCTTAAATGGGCAAAAAAATACAACGTAAAAGTTATTGCTTCTAATGATAGCCATTACGTGGATCAATCAGACTGGGTGGCCCATGATATTTTGCTGTGTGTTAACACCAACGAAAAACTCGCCACGCCATCTGCCAAAGATTTTGCTGATGACGAAACGATGAGTGCCAAAAACACGCGTTTTGCGTTTTTCAACGACCAGTTTTATTTCAAGTCTACGGCTGAAATGAGCCATTTGTTTAGGGACATTCCGGCAGCAATTGATAACACCAATGAGATTGTAGGCAAAATAGACAAATTGAATCTCAAGCAAGATATTTTACTGCCCAATTTCCCGATTCCTGAGGAATTCAAGATTCATGCGGATGACAAACTAAACCAATGGGAATATCTGAGGCATTTGACCTACGAAGGTGCCAGAAGACGTTATGGAGAAATCATTACCTCCACACAAGAACGTCTGGATTTTGAGCTATTTACCATTAAAACTATGGGTTTTGCTGGTTATTTCTTGATTGTCATGGACTTCATAAAAGCTGGGCGTGATCTAGGCGTAATGATAGGCCCAGGGCGTGGTTCGGCGGCTGGGTCTGTAGTAGCGTATTGTATCAGTATTACTAATATTGACCCTATAAAGTACAACCTACTTTTTGAGCGTTTCCTTAATCCAGACCGAAAATCCATGCCCGATATTGATACGGATTTTGACGATGAAGGTCGCCAGAAAGTGATTGATTATGTGGTGGATAAATATGGAAAAAACCAAGTGGCTCAGATCATTACCTATGGCACTATGGCCACCAAATCTTCGATAAAAGACGTGGCAAGGGTTATGGATTTGCCTCTGGCTGACGCCAACTACATAGCTAAGCTGATTCCAGACAAACCATCTTATGGCATGGATTTCAAGAAATTGATACATATGCCCATGGCCGGCCCGAAATCGCTGAACGAACTTGGACTTGGACCCGATGAACAAGAAAATGTACGGAAAGTCAGAGAAATGTACAATGCCAACGACTTGACTTCCAAGGTATTGAAACAAGCTGAAAAGCTGGAAGGTACCGTAAGAAACACAGGAATTCACGCTGCAGGTATCATCATTGCACCATGGGATTTATCTGATATTGTACCAGTTTGTACTTCAAAAGACTCTGACCTATTGATTACCCAATATGAGGGAAAAGTAATAGAAGATGCTGGAGTAATCAAAATGGACTTTTTGGGATTGAGGAACCTCTCGATTATCAAAGAAGCCCTGCGGATGATCAAAGAAAACTATGGACATGACATAGAAATTGATGAGATTCCGTTAGACGATACCAAAACTTTTGAGCTTTTTCAAAGAGGAGAAACTACTGCGATATTTCAGTTTGAATCCGACGGTATGAAAAAATACATGAAGGAACTCAAACCTGATAGATTTGACGACTTGATTGCCATGAATGCCCTTTATCGCCCAGGTCCGATTGCATATATTCCTAACTTCATTGCTAGAAAACATGGAACTGAAGAAATCAAATACGATTTACCAGAAGTAGAAGAGTATTTGGGCGAAACTTATGGAATCACCGTTTATCAAGAGCAGGTAATGCTTTTGTCGCAGAAACTGGGCAATTTTACCAAAGGAGATGCCGACGTTTTGCGAAAGGCCATGGGTAAAAAGCAGATAGAAGTCCTGAACAAAATGAAGGTAAAATTCATGGAAGGAGGTGCTTCCAATGGCCATGATACCAAAATTTTAGAAAAAATATGGACCGACTGGGAAGCTTTTGCACAGTATGCTTTTAATAAATCGCATTCCACTTGTTATGCATTTGTGGCCTATCAAACTGCCTATCTAAAAGCACATTATACTTCTGAATATATGGCTGGGGTATTAACCTCTCAACTCGGCAACATCGACAAGATTACTTTTTTCATGGAAGAATGTAAACTATTGGGATTAAATGTTTTGGGGCCAGATATCAATGAATCGAACAAGCGTTTTAGTGTAAATAAAAAGAAAGAAATACGTTTTGGACTTGGTGGAATAAAAGGAACAGGAGACGCCGCAGTGGATGCAATTATAGAAGAAAGAGAAAAAAATGGGCCTTTTGCCGATATTTTTGACTTTATAAAGCGTGTAAACCTTCGAACTGTAAACAAGAAAACGCTAGAATCGCTCACCTACGCTGGAGCTTTTGATTGTTTTGATGATATTCACCGTGCGGTATATTTTCATGAAACTGAAGGGAGCACTTTCATAGAAAAACTCATACGATATGCCAATAAAATAGCAGAGGATAAGGCTTCAGCACAGAATTCGCTTTTTGGTGGATTTGAGACCAATGGCGGGTTTGATATCCAAAAACCAAAGTCAGAAAACATTGAACAATGGGGTGATATAGAAAAACTAAAATACGAAAAAGATGTGGTTGGCTTCTATATTTCGGGCCATCCGCTCGACCAGTTTTCTATTGAAATGTCTCTTTGTAAACCTCTGGATCAATTGTTTGAGCCTGATAATGTCAACAGAGAATTTATTGTTGGTGGTGTAATATCTTCAGTACAACAGAAACAGTCCAAAAACGGAAATCCATTTGGCATTTTTAAGATTGAAGATTATACTTCTTCGCTCGAAATCATGCTTTTTGGCAAAGACTATGTGGAGTTTTCAAACTATCTGGGACTTGGCTTTTTTGTGAGTATCAGAGGTAAAATCCAAACCAAGTGGAATCGTGAGGGTGAATTGGAGTTTAAGCCCCTTCAAGTTGAATTACTCAACGACATGAAGGCCAAAAGATTCAAAGAAGTTAATGTCAAATTAAACTTAGCAGAGATTAACGATATAACTATCAATGGATTACTCGATATCATCACTTCAAATCCAGGCAAGTTCAATTTCAAGATGAATGTGTACGATATGGACGAAAAATACGACGTGGCCATGTTTTCAAGAACCATGAAGATAGATCTCAATAAAGACGTTCAAAAAAGCCTCTTAGAGATTGTTGGAGAAGAAAATGTAAGTTTTGGCTAAGCTTTTTTCGAAACATTAAAACCATATTCTACTCCAGCTGGCATTTTGTGTTTCCAGCGTTTGTGTGTCCAAAGCCAATATTTTGGATCAGCAAGAATGTCTTTTTCGAGTAATTCAGCGTGTTTTTTCATTATAAATCCTTCAGGTTCTGACTTGGAATTGTCGGAAATTAACTCAAAAGTCATGGTGTAATGACCTTTTTGAGGAACTGTAACATGTGCAAAAACTACTGGATAATCAAATTGCTGAGCGATTTTCTCTGTACCCGTAAAGAAAGTAGTATCCTGATTTAAGAATTTGGTCCAAAAAGATTTAGTGGGTGGGGCAGATTGATCGTTGGCCAAAGTTATGGCGAAAGCCTTTCCATAGTCTTTTTTTATACTCGTAAAGGTGTCAAAAGTTGGAAAAAAAATCGTTCCAAATGCCGTTCTAGATTTATAAAAAAGATTATTGAAGTAGTCATTACTCATTTTATGATAGGGAACCAGCACCTTGTGTTTCATGAAGAAAGGCATGGCTTTAGCAATCAATTCATAATTTCCGATATGACCAAGCGTAATAACCACATTTTTATTGGCTTCAAAAAACGGAATTAAAATCTGGGTGTTCTCTAATTTTATTTTTTCCAACAAAAGTTTTTCAGAAATGGTGAAACTTTTGATAGTCTCCACAAACATATCGGCTAGATATTTATAAAAATCCGAGGCGATTAACTCCCTTTCTTCTCTACTTTTCTCGGGAAAAGAATTTTTAAGGTTATTTTCTACAACTTTTTTTCTATAACCAATTAATTTATAGAGAACGGGATAAATAAAGCCTCTAGAAATTACATAAAGAAACTTTATAGGAAGGATAGAGAAAAAATATAAAAACGGCAATAATAAGTAGAAAGCAATTGCTTGCATGAATTAGTTTTTTGATTGTAAAAAATTATAATAATCCTCTTTGGTATCTAGATCAATTGCCCCTAAATTAAAATCTACAGGTACAATTTCATCAGCATATTTATTAAAAAATTGTTTCGCACCGTGTTCTGGTTTCATATCCAAAATGTCCTCAAAACGTTCTTTTTTATACAAAACTGGTATGCCCAAAGTACCTGCATATTTAGAAGCAATTATGGTTTTATCAGGAAATTCCCGAGCAGTTTTGATCAGCTTATTTATAACTTCGGCATTAACAAATGGCATATCAGAAGTCATGAATATCAATCCATCAAATCCTTTTGTGATCAAATAGGACCCCACTAAACCCATTTTTATAGAACTGCCCATACCCTTTTGCCAGTCAGGATTATCAATTATGCCTATAGGGATATTTTCTAGCAAAGGTACAATCTTGGTTTTGTTAGCTCCAACAACTACAGTAACAGGATGAGCCTCAGTATCAAGCACTTCATCAACGAGATATTTGAGCATTGGAATCCCAAAAATCGGGAGGATTTGTTTGGGTACGCCCATACGTTTGGATTCTCCTGCTGCTAAAATAACCACTCCAATGTTCATTTATCCAATTTTTTGTGCAAAATTGCAATAATTTTACGTGCAAATGAAAGTTTTGGCATGATGTTTTCGTTTCCAAAGCTGAATATAAATTTTATCCCGATGAAAATAAGAAATGCTTTCTTAATCCTTAAGACTGTTCTACTGAGTATTGTGTTGATTAGCTGCGGTGGCGGTGATGTTAATCCCAAAGGAACGACCTTCGACATATATATTGACTTCTGGAACACCTCCGGTAAAAGCCCTGAAATCAGATTTGATGAGCTTAAAACTTCCCGAGAAATTAAAATTGACTTTACTAAAAACTTTGAAGGTCAAGTAGATGGACCTGCAGGTACTAAAGTAATTATCGACAATTTTAGAATTATTGATGAATACTCAAACAACTACAATATTGAGGCAATAAACGCCTACGAATTCAAAAAAGAAACCAACGATTGGAAAAAAGATGTAGAATTTACGATGTCGTTCAGCCAATCAGAAGACATTAGTGTCGTTCTAGTTTTAGACCGAAGCGAATCACTAGGGACTGATTTCGAAACAGTTAAAACTTATGCCATAGATTTTATCGAGAAAATATTTACAGAAAGAAAGGTGGTGAAAATGGGGATAGTTGATTTCTCGGACACTGTAAATCAGTTTCCGTTATCTACTGACAAAGAAGCCCTTAAAAACTATGTAAAAAGCTTAAAACAGGGAAAATTCACCGCTCTTTACAACGCCATGGATGCGGGAATAGATATGCTGCAAGCTTCCAAGTCGCAGTCTAGGGTATTGTTTACATTTACCGATGGTTCTGACAACATGGCTCCTCCGGCCGTGAATGCCGACTATCTTTTGGGCAAAATAAAGTCGGATAAAAATTCTTATAAAATTACGAGTTTCTGTATCGGATTAAACGGAAAAGGTGGCGTTGACAAAACTGTTTTGACAAAATTGGCTAGTGGTGGTTCAGCCAATTTTCCTGAAACAGTAAAAGAATTAAAAGACGTTTTCACTAAATTCGGAAGAGTTATTTCTAATGTTTACAACTTAGAATACATTAGAAATCAGCAAATTATAAGCCGATCGGATCCAAGAAAATTGAAATTTGAGATCATAACATCGAAATAAAACATAGCAATAATTGCACAAAAAAAGCCTTGAAATTCAAGGCTTTTTTTGTATTTTAATATTTCTAACAATATTATTTTTTCTTATTAATCTTACTCCCTTTCATCATTTTAGGTCTTTTTTGGGTTTCTATGGGTATACCCAATAAATCTCTGATAACCACAGAAGCCGCTACACCGCCAAAGGCCGCTGGCAAATATGAAATTGTACCGTAAGCAGACTGCTTGAAGTTTGAGCCATCCGTCATAACCAAGGAGTCTTTGTCCATTTCTTCCAAAGAATAAACCGCCCGAACACCTTTGGCAACTTCCATTTTCTTGAGCCTCTTTCTTACATAAAAAGCAAGTTTACAAGTATGTGTTTCGTACAAATCTGCCACTCTAATCTGTGTGGGGTCGGTTTTACCTCCTGCACCCATCGAACTCACTACTTTTTTTCCACTTTTATAGGCTGCAGCTATTAATGTTAGTTTAGGAGTAATACTATCAATGCAGTCCATTACGTAATCATACTCATTTTTGAGGAGTTCTTCACAACGTTCAGGACTCAAAAATTCGTTTATTACGTTCAGTTTTAATTCAGGATTTATAGCCAAAAGACGCTCTTGCATCCAAGCGGCTTTACTAACTCCATGGGTAGTAAAAAGTGCTGGAAGCTGACGATTCCTATTGGTAGGGTCTACCACATCTCCGTCTACGATGGTCATCTCCCCCACTCCGGCACGGCAAATAAACTCTGCAGCAAATGAGCCAACGCCACCTAGACCAACTACCAAAACATGAGAATTCTGAAGTTTTTGTATATTTTCTTTTCCAATCAACAGCTCACTTCTTGAGAGCCAAGCCAAATCACTCATAAATACAATTCTAAATAATTTTGATAAATTTTATCTTTCAATTCTTCCATTTCAATATTCAAAACCACTGAGGCTACTTTATAAACTTCTTCAACAGTTAATCCCTTTTCATCGTCTGTTTCAAAAAAAACTTGGCTTATAGGAATACTTTTTAAGGCAGTCTTAATCAATTCAGATTCTATCAATGCTATACCAAAAGAGAGAAAAAAACCCTTAGCGGCCAATTCTATGGCCAAATCTGCTTTTCTATTAAAACCGTGAATAATCATCGGAGCTTTCGGACGCACCAGCTTCTTTATGGCAATGAGTTCATTAAAACTCTTTACGCAATGAACAATGATGGGCTTTCTAACTGATTCCGCTATTCTGATTTGTTTTAGGAAAACTTCCTCCTGTAGTTTCAAGTCGGGCCCTTTTATTTTATCAAGGCCAATTTCTCCAATCGCTTTTACTCTCGAATCTGCAGCCAAAAATTCTAAAATCTCAATTTGTTCAAAAAACATTTCCTCAGTTACACTCCAGGGATGAATCCCAACCGAAACTGATTCATTTCCACCAAAAAAATGCTCTAAATCTTCTCCCAAAGTACTTGCCTTGATGTCCAAATTAAAAACTTTTTTTATATTGGCATCAGAAGACAGCGAATGGGTATGAATATCTAGAAACATATTAATTTTTTCACAAAAATAACAATAATGGGTAATCTTCGGATAGAATGTAAAGCTTTTACTGAATTAAGTGTGGATGAACTCTACGAAATATTGGCCTTGCGGTCAGAAGTTTTTGTGGTAGAACAAAATTGTATTTTCTTAGACCTTGATCACAAAGACCAATATGCCTTACACCTTATGGGATTTAACCATAAAAATCAATTGATGGCTTACACCAGACTTTTTGATGAGAGTGTTTATTATCAAGGTTTTTTGAGTATCGGAAGAGTAGTTGCCTCACCAAAAGGTCGAGGAGAAGGTTATGGAAGAGAAATATTTGGTAAATCTGTGGAGAAAGTCCAAGAAGTATTTGGACAAAAACCTATAAAAATAGGTGCTCAAGCCTATTTAGAGAGCTTTTACGCCTCATTTGGCTTCGAAAGCATCAATGAAGACTACATTGAGGATGGAATTCCACACAAGATTATGGTAAGAGCGTAGAAATTTGGAGTTCTTCCCTAAGTTTAATATTTTTGGTAAAAAAAAAGTATTATGGTATTGCCTTTAAATATCCCGAAAGAAGGAAAGTTCACAAACGATGAACTAATAGCTCTTTGTTTGGCAAATCCAGAATTGAATATTGAAAGAGACGAAAAAGGTCAAATTTTAATAACTACCTCACCAACTTATGCATTAACCAGCTCGTTCAACAGTGGTTTAAATTTTGAGATTTATAGCTGGAACAAAAAAAATAAAGCGGGAATTGTTTTCGATTCAAATTCAGCTTTTTTTCTACCAGATAATTCTATGCGTGGTCCAGATGCGGCTTGGATTTCTAGGAAAAGATGGGATTCTTTGAGTGATTCCGAGAAAAAATCTATCCCACATATTGTCCCTGATTTCATTATTGAACTTCAATCTGAAACTGATAACATTAAGGAATTGAAGCTAAAAATGACCAAATGGGTTAAAAACGGAGTAAAATTGGCTTGGTTGGTCAGTCCACAGTCTCAAGAAACTTTGGTGTATTTCAATAACAAGACCGAAACTATACCATTTAACAAAACGTTAGATGGGAAAAACATATTGGTAGGTTTAGAATTGGTTATGGCTGAAGTTATTGAAGAATAGTTTACTTCACCCTCACCACTTTCTTCAATTCCATCAATCCTGAAACTGTTTTAACTTTTAAAAATAAAAAATCATTGACATTTTGAATTTGGTCAAAATCTACAAAATTTTCACCTTCAACAAGTTCAATATTCTTTTTGAGAATCATTCTGCCTGTAATATCCGAAAAAGTAACCTCAGCTTTTTGTGCTTTTTGACTTAATATTTTTACCTGAAGTTTGTCCACAAAAGGATTTGGAAAGGCTGTTATCTGCAAGTTTTCTGATGGCAATTCATTAGAAGTCAGCACAAACTCCTCAGGAAAATTTCTATCCATCCAAGTTAGCCTATTGTAAATCCAGTTTTTAAGTTCTACGATTTCTAAATCCCAAGTTTGTGGAATAGGCTGAGGACTTGGCCAAACGTAAGTTCCGATGATAGGCCATTTCTGAAAATTCCTTATTGCTGCTTCTCCTAAATTTTCTTTTAATCCGTCTATTTCTTTAACTATCCTGTCATGATCAAGCACACCACCCTTTTTTCTTTGTTCGAAATAAATATTCCTCAATTCTCCTATAAATTTCGGATCAGAAATCATCCTTTCCCAAAAAACTGGAACTTGAAAACCATCTCTTGGACAAATTTCATTAAATTTATATGCCCACAAATCATATCTGCTTCCCTCGCAATAATCGGCATTACCATAAGAAATGTCATAATCCCAAGGTGGGCTGGCGGTCAACTTTCCACCTTTGGAGTCTTTGTCTTTAGAAAAATATGAGCTGATTCTGTATCCATCAATATTGCGAGACACTTCATTGATAATAAACATTTTAGCAAATGAACTTAAATCCACATATTGGTGATAACCCTTTATTTCATCTTTAAAATCTTTACCATAAATGGCATCTTCAAACTTACGAATGTAGGCTCTAATATAATTTTTCTGGGTATCGTTGATAGTTTTGGGTAAATGATAGAAATACTGATTCGCAAAACCATTGGCGTTTGTGTAATTCGACCGAAATGTTCCGTAGTTTGTACCCGTACTTTTGTCAATTTTCACTATGTATCCTCCTGTAAGTTCGTCTCCAGAAACGTCCTCAGGCTTCAATGTTGCAATATCCACTCTGTTTTTGTCCACTTTGATTTTTTCCATCAACACATATACCCCCTGATAACTGTTATTAATCACCACCTCCACATATTTTGTACGACTGGCATTCATACCCATTTGGCGAGCAAAACTCATGCTTAACACGTTGTGCATCAGACTTTTCTCATTGTAGGATGCAAATAAAATCCAGTCCGAATCCTCTGGTAATCCACAAAGTGCTAAGGGATTATTCTCTCCTTTTTCAGTTCTAAGTTCTATACCGAGTCCTTTCTTGGGAAACATTTGGGAGCTTGATCCACGATATTCTATTCCGACAAAACTATTGTAGTGAAATTGTGTGTCTGTGAGTTTATTGTCTTTCCCTTCACCATTATAAACGACTTTTAATTCAGCTAGAATTTTCGGTTCATCTTTAATGGATTGCCCTTTGGTATTAATAATAAAAATAGGTAGCTTACTGGTACTTAGCTGAGCATTAGCCGAATACAAGCCAATAAACATTACATAAAAAACCAACTTCATCATCCTCATTTAGCCTCTCTCCTTTTTTTGTATTGTTTGGCAAAAATAAATAGTACTATCCCGAAAGCGACAACCCCACCAAAAAGCTTCAAAAAATCTAGGAAATCTCGAACAACTGCCAAAAGCACTATCGCTACCAAAAATAATGTCGGTAATTCGTTGAGCAATCTGTAGTTAAATGACCCTGCCTTATCTTCCCCATTCTCTTGTTTTATAATGATTGATTTGCAGTAAAAATGGTAAACAACTAACAAAACAAGCAAAACCAATTTGATTTTTATCCAAGTTTGATCCAATATCGCTGGATTGCTTACCAACAACAGTATTCCAAAAATCCATGTTATAATCATCGCTGGCGTGGAAATAATCTTATAAACTCTCCACTGCATGAGCGTAAACTGTGCCCGCCAATCGGCTTGAAGTTCCTTGGGTTTTTGGTCTACTTCAGCATGATAAACAAACATTCTGACCAAATAAAACAAACCCGCAAACCAAGTTACGAACCCTATAATATGAAAAGCCTTAAAGAAAGAATAATAATTTAACATAGATTCTGTTCAAAATTCAAAAATAATAACAAATTGCCAACGTTTTTTAAAATGTGTAGTATATTCTCATTTGGACTAATTTTTGCACTTTATCCTTAATACTAATCTCAAAATGACCCATAAAAGTTTTTTTATATTTTTATTTATTTCTATCAGTGTATTTGCTCAAGACAAAAAGACGCTAATGCTTTTTGAAAAAGGCAAAAATGACTTTATGGAAAGGAAATATGAAACTGCTTTATCAAACTTTGAAAAATATTTAGAAAAAGACTCTTCTAAAATTGAGGCCTATTTCAGAATTGGCCAAATTCATGAGTCTTTCAGAAATCAGAAAAAAGCCACTGAATATTACTTAAAACTTATCGAAAAAGATACGGCTGGGGTTTCATTTGTTCAGGCATACACTTATTTAGGTTCGAGAGCATTAGAAAATCATAGGTTTGAGGATGCAAAGAAATATCTGACCATTTCTCTCAACAATACAAACAAAAACTCCATAGTTTATCAGCAAATCCTGAAACAATTAAAAACCTGTGATTTCGGTATACAAGCCATAGCCAAACCGCTCAATATCAAACCTGAGCCTTTAATAGATGTTTTGAATTTTAAAAACAAACAGTATTTTCCAGTACTTACAGCCGATAACAGCACGATAATATTTACGGCAAGGAATGATTTGGAAGACGAAAATATCTATTTCTCCGAAAACAAAAATAATACTTGGAGCAAACCCATCAGCATATCCAATGAGATAAACACACCCTACAATGAAGGCACATGCAGCATTTCTGCAGATGGTAAAATCATGGTTTTTACCTCGTGTGAAGGCAGAGATTCCTTTGGAAGTTGTGATTTGTTTATTACAAAAAAAGAAGGTGACAAATGGTCTACCCCACAAAATTTAGGACCGAATATCAATTCAAACTTTTGGGATTCACAGCCAAGTTTGTCATCAGACGGCTCAAAATTGTTTTTTTCTTCAGAAAGGCCACTTGGACTAGGCAAAAAAGACATTTGGATGAGTGAATTGGATGAAAAGGGGAATTGGAAAAAGGCGACGAATTTGGGCAAAAACATCAATACTAGCTATGATGAAGTTTCTCCATTTATACATGCCAATGGATATTCGCTTTTCTTTTCCTCAAATGGGAAAGAAGGAATGGGTAAATTTGACATATACTTGACAAGTATAAAAAGAGGATTCGGAGGCGAAGTCTTAAATATGGGTTATCCCATAAATACAGGTGATGACGAACTCTCACTTTTCATTTCTGCAGATGGGAAAAAGGCATTTTATTCGGTAGACAAAAACGAAAAGGTTTCACTTTATCAGTTTTCTATTCCTACTGAGCTGTCCGATAAAATTGATAGAACACATTACCTAAAAGGTTTTGTATTAGATCAAAAAACACAAAAGCCTCTATACACGACCATAGAATTGGTTGACATAAAAACAGGCGAAAAGATATCTAAGTTTCTTTCTGACCCTATTACTGGCGATTATATGGCCATTTTACCTGGAGATGGTGAGTATGTTTTGTATGTTGAGACGCCCAATTATTTTTTTAAAAGCTTAAAATTTGATTTCTCAAAAGACGATGAAGGCAAAAGGTTGGATATTCTGCTCACCAAAATCGAAAAAGAAACCAAAGAAGTACTTGAAAACATTTTTTTTGACAGTGGCTCAGCTGTTTTACGAAAAGAATCAGACATTGAACTGAAAAAACTCAAAGAACTTCTGCAAAAAAACGCTTCTCTGAAAGTAGAAATATCTGGCCACACAGACGACATCGGAAACGATTTAACGAATAAAGAACTTTCTAAAAAACGAGCGATGGCTGTGGTGGAGTTCCTAAAAAATCAAGGAATTGTGGCCGATAGAATTGTACCAATTGGCTATGGTGAAACCCAACCAAAGGTCAAAAATGACTCAGAGGCCAGTCGTCAGTTGAATAGAAGAATTGAGATAAAGTTTTTGTAAGGTAGAAATTTTAAAGAAAAAATTCTAGAAAATACACAATAGACATCTTCTTAAAACTCCAAGCCAGCAAAAAAGAAATATGGAATTCAATTGAAATGTTTTGAATTTCAACCATTGCCAAATACCAAAAAAAACAAATTTTAAAGTCTTTTTTGTTAATTGGAATTAGCTTCCCAATTATTAAACCCAATTTTCATATATTTACAAACCACTTAGGATGATTCAATACAACATTGGGTTTAGGTTAAATTTTAAATCCAAATATTTCTGAATGGTTATTATAAATCTATCTTCTAAAAAACAAGAAATCAATAAAGACAAATCCATTATTTTAAGCCATTTGACACACACTTTTGATGACAATGAGACTAGATAAACCATATCATGAGTTTTAAGGAGTCAATTCAAATTCAATTGATTAATTAAATTTTAGTAAATAAACATCAATATTCTGAACCCTAAAAACCTAAAATAATTATGAAAATCATCACGAAGCATTCATTAAATCTGTTTTGCTCAGTCGTACTCTTCTTTTTTTCACAAGCGGTACTTGGTCAAAATCGATATGATATTAATAATCGAGATATTCTTTACCTTACCTCTGGAGGAAAACTTCATCCATTACAAGCCATTATGGATATTAGGCATTATTCAATTGTCTTGGATGTAGATATTCCTAATCAATCCATAGCTGGATTTACAGAGGTAAGTTTAAATTTATCCCAAAAATCTGACACCATTTTACTTGACTTGATTCACCTTTACAAGGTTTCTAATGTCCAAGTAAATAAAAAAAATAGCTCCTTTATCCTAAAAGATGACAAAATATATATTATATCTAATGCTGGATTTGAAATTGGAAATCATGCTGTAAAAATTGAATACAGTGGAATACCGCCAGTAGCCATCAAACCACCTTGGGATGGTGGATTTACTTGGGTAAAAGATGTAGCTGGCAATGATTGGATCTCTATAAATATTCAAGGCGAGGGAGGTAAAATGTATTTCCCATGCAAAGACCATCCGTCCGACGAACCAAACGAAGGTGTGGATATGAAAATAACAATTCCGTCAAATTTGGTGGTGGCTGGACCAGGGCTGTTGCAAAAAGTGACTACTAAAAAAGATAAAGGTACCTATCATTGGAAAACTAATTATACAATCAGCAACTATTGTATCTTGTTTAATATCGGCAAATACAAGGTTGTGAAAGATACCTATACAACGATTGAGGGCAATAAAGTACCTATTGAATACTATGTTTTGGAAGCCGATACTGCACAAGCCCAAAAAGTGATAGAAATGAAAAAAAGGGATTCTAAAATTCTAGAAAAATACTTTGGAGAGTATCCGTGGGTAAAAGAAAAAATAGGAATTGCGGAGGTACCAAATTCGGGTATGGAGCATCAAACCATGATTACTTTTGATAATAAATTCAAATATAAAACTATCAATGGCCAGGAATATTCTGATAATCTTTTTCATGAATATGCTCATGAATGGTGGGCCAATAAGGTGACCAACAAAGACTGGGCACATATGTGGATACAGGAAGGTATAGCCACCTATTCAGAGGCCTTGGCAATGTTAGAAATTGGTGGCGAAAATGCATATAACATGATAATAGATGGCCATCGAAGAGGTATAAAAAACAAAAAAGCGATGGTATTAGGAGAAGAAATTACAGAAGAAGAAGTTTATTCTGGAGGAGATATTTATGGAAAAGGCTCATTCTTTATGCATAGTTTAAAATATTTCATTGGTGACGAAATCTTTTTCCCAACTTTGAAAAAACTGGCAACTGACCCGAAATATACCTATGATAATGTTGTAACCACGGATGATGTAGAAAAATTATTCAGCACAGCCTCAAGTAAAAACCTAAAACCATTTTTTGATTTTTACTTGAGAACAACTGATTTCTTAAATATAAATATCAAAGAAATTGGATATAAAAAATATCAAATTAAGATAGATAATTTTTTTATGCCATTACCATTTGACATTATTTCGAATGGAAAAACGGACAAAATTACTATTCCAGCTGAAGGAATAGTAATAAACAGCGATTATGCACCACAAATTGATCCCAAAGGCCATTATCTCAAAAAAATTACTATTCAATAATGAGAACTTTTATGAGATTTATTTGGGGAATATCCCTAATATTAAACCCGTTAATTTCTTTGGCTGATGACTATCCAATCAACAAAAAAATTGACATAAAGCATTATTCCTTTGAACTTGTACTTTCAGATTTGACAGACGAAATATATGGAAAAGCCAAAATCACTGTTCAGTTCAAAAATCAGGGAACTCAAAGTTTTAGATTAGATTTGATTAATAAATCTATAGAAAAAAAAGGAAAAGGAATGCTGATTGATTCAATTAAAATTGGGGATTTGCCAATAAATTTTACCCATCAAAATGATGAGTTAATGATCAGTTTACCAACGCCTTCAGTTGCCAACTCAGATATAATATTTACCATAAAGTACCATGGAGTACCTTTTGATGGCTTGAAAATTGGCCCAACAAAAAATGGCGACAGAAGTTTTTTTAGCGAAAACTGGTCTAATAAAGCTAGACATTGGTTGCCTACGCTAGATCATCCGTCCGACAAAGCAACTTCCGAATTTATTGTGAAAGCACCTGCTCATTATAAAGTTATTTCCAACGGATTATTACTTGAAGAGTCTGATTTAGGCAACAATATTAAACTTACTCATTGGAAACAATCCGTACCCGTATCCTGCTGGTTATTTGTTTTGGGAGTTGCTGATTTTGCTGTAAAATACGTGGACAAATTTGATGGAAAATCAATTGAAACATGGGTTTATGCAAAAGATAGAGAAGCCGGATTTTATGATTTTGATGAACCTACAAAAAAAGTATTAGAATTTTACAGTACTTATGTTGGGCCATTTGCTTATGAAAAATTGGCCAATATTCAATCTGTAAACTCAGGTGGAGGCATGGAAACTTCTTCCGCCATTTTTTATTCTGACAAACTAATTACTGGAAAAAGAGAGGTACGTTTAAGAAACGTAATCATTCACGAAATTGCACATCAATGGTTTGGTAATGCCGTCACCGAGGCTACTTGGGACGACGCTTGGTTGAGTGAAGGAATTACCACTTATTTTACTATGCTTTTTATTGAAAATGAATATGGTAATGCTGAATATGAGAAGGAAATAGTAAAAGCCAAAGAAGCGGTTTTTAAAATGTCGAAAAAATTACCAGATTTTAGTATTGTGAGCCCTCGATCTGCAGAAAAAGAAGAGGTTGTTTCAAGTTTAACTTACCAAAAAGGAGCTTGGATATTGCATATGTTACGAGATTTAGTAGGCGAAAATGACTTTAAGAAAGGAATTCGGGCCTATTATTCGAAATATTTCAATTTAAATGCTAGCACTGATGATTTTAGAATGGAAATGGAAAAGGCTTCAGGAAAAGATTTAAAATTGTTCTTTAAACAATGGCTTTATCAACCCATTAATCCCGCCATAAATGGTTTATGGAATTATGATGCCAAAAGTAAAAAAATAACTATCCAATTAACACAAAATGGTGATTTTCTATTCAATCTGCCTGTAGAAATTGCTTACTATAAAAAAGGAGATGCCGTTCCAAAAATATTGAAAATGAATCTCTCTAAAAAACAACAAACGCAAACATTTAGAATTGGAGAGGAACCCGATAAACTGGAAATTGACCCAAGAAATGTATTATTGAGCGAAAATGTATGCACAAAAAAAACATTTTGAATGGGTCAGAAAATGTATAAACTAATGCTTCATTTAAACGCAACATGGGTGGTTACTCAAAATTTTTAATTGAGAATATTATTAATTAAAAATTTTGTCTAAATAAAATAGAAAATCAATTGTTCAAAAGTTTTGGCAGACAATTAAGACCATGAACTTCCTAGAAATCTAATATTGGGTAAGAAAAAAGAAAGACTCTGTGACATTTATCATGGAAATAAGACGCCAATTCTCGAACTTTGCAGCTCTAAAATGCATTATTAAATAAAGATTATAATTGATGACACAAGAAAAAGTTCAGGTTTTGATATTGGGTTCGGGGCCAGCAGGTTATACAGCGGCTATTTATGCAGGAAGAGCGGGTTTGAAACCTGTTATGTACCAAGGCATGCAGCCTGGTGGTCAGTTAACTATCACCAATGATGTTGAAAACTTCCCTGGCTATCCACAAGGCATTGAAGGTCCACAAATGATGGAAGACTTGAGAATTCAAGCGGAGAGGTTTGGATTGGATAATCGCTACGGAATGGCCACCAGTGTGGATTTTTCTACGCCCTTAGCCCATAAAGTTATCATTGACGAAACCATAGAAATAACAGCCGAAACCGTAATTATAGCCACTGGAGCTTCTGCAAAATGGTTAGGCATTGAGTCTGAACAAAGACTAAACGGCATGGGCGTATCAGCTTGTGCAGTATGTGACGGTTTCTTTTATAGAGGAAAAGATGTGGCCATTGTAGGTGCAGGAGACACTGCTTGTGAAGAGGCACATTATCTGTCTAAACTTTGTAAAAAAGTTACAATGTTGGTTCGTAGAGACGAATTTAGAGCATCTCAAATTATGCAAACAAGGGTTAAAAACACGCCAAACATTGAAATATTATTCAATACCGACACCGAGGAAGTTTTAGGGACAGACGGTGTAACTGGTGTCCGCGTAAAAAATAACAAAACAGGCGAAATAAGTGAAATAGCACTTGACGGTTTCTTTGTAGCCATTGGTCATCAACCAAATACAGGTATTTTCAATGATTTCTTACAATTGGATGAAGCAGGTTATATAATTGTAGAAAAAGGTTCAACCAAAACCAACATAGAAGGCGTTTTTGCTTGTGGCGATGCCCAAGATAAAATCTATCGTCAGGCAGTTACAGCAGCTGGAACTGGCTGTATGGCTGCTTTGGATGCAGAACGATATTTGGGAGAACACGAATAAGAAATGAGCCTATAAAATACTGAAAGCCATTACTTTAAAGTGATGGCTTTTTCGATTTTTATAGTTTTGAGAATAAAGTCCGTTTGCCCTTTGGCATTGGTAGCCCGAAGTTTAATTGGATAATCACCCGCTGTTTTAAAAACTTGAATAACTTTTTTACCTACCAATTTTTTACCCGAAATTTCCCATTCAAAATTATAGCCTTCATCTATATTTGTATCAAATTCTACCTTATAGGGTGGTTTTAAACTAAGATTTTTAAAGGTAAAATTCACAAATGGAGGAAAACCATTTTCAAATTTATATTGGATAAGATTTAAGCTATCCTTCATCATTACCAACATTTCTCCATTTTCCTTTTGTGCAATTCCTTTTAATGATTGAGCTTCAAAAGAAACAACAAATGGCTCTACATCAATCACTTGTTGATCGGCATTTAATGTCGACACTTCTATATTACCAATCTTAGAAACACTGAATTGTTTGCCTTGATAATATTTTGCCATTCCAATGTTTGAAGAATCTACATTACTGATAAAGGTATTTTTGACAGGCATAGATGATTCTAATATAAAGTCGTCTAACTCGGCTTTTTTGGCATCCAACATTTTTACCCTTTTCACTGTAGATTTGTCTCCATCAAAATAAAAATAAAAGTATCCATTGATACCAAATTCGGGGTCCGCTGTAATATCCAAAGCACCTGAAAGTGATTCAAATAATCCCAAATATGAAGTTTCTTTTGACAAACTGTTATAATTAAACAACTCACCTTTTTCGGTGAGAATTATGCAATAAGTTGGCGAAAAATATTCTAATGCCCGAGCGTTTTGAAAACCTTCGGCCAATTTCAAAACTCTAAAATCTTTAATTTCTGGAAAAACAACTGGCTCAATATTAGAATCTTTCTTTGTGGAAACCACAGACTTAATACCACCCACCAATGATTTAAAAAAATCTTGGTTTTGAATGCTGGATAAATTTAATTTTAGAGCGGTATAATAAACCTTATTCGAAAGTTCAGAAACACCAGACCAAGAAACAGCCCTGCCTTCCAAATTCATCAAAACCGCTTTTAGATATTTTGGCACTTTTAGATTTACGAATTCAGCTGAAGGCGTTTTCCACAATGGCGAAAGTCCCATATTGTTCAAATCCTGAACAGGAATCAAATCCAAGTCCTTTTTTTCTGGCATTGGATTTTCAAGTTTCCCAAACATTTGCTCGAACCAAATCCGATTTGTAGTTTTTGTCTGAATATCAAATGCCCCTAGAGCTCCACCACCGTTTTTAAAAAATGAAACCAAAGCAGAATTATCCTTTATTGAAAGTTTGCTTTCATCAAAATCAAGGAAAAAAACAGCCTCAAATTCGTTTAACTTTTCAAGATTATGAACTTCTATTAAATTAATATTAAACAACTTAGCTTTTTCAATTAATAGTTTTTTACTTTCCTCACTACCAGGTTTATTCGTAAATAGACATACGTTACTTTGACCCAAAACTAGGTTGGAAAATAAAATCATGCCTATTAATAATCGCAAAACCATATGAATTTACTTAAATTTTATCCAATATATACTTTAATTTCTGCTCCTGCTTTAAGTTATCAGGAATCCAATTAATTTCAAATCCTTTGCTTTCCATACTTCTGAAAAAAGTCATTTGACGTTTAGCAAAACGATGAATCTCTGTTTCTAATTTTGAAAACATTTGCTCAAAAGTCATTTCATTTTTTAAAAAATAGCTGATATACTTATACTCCAATCCATAATACTCCAAAGTATCTGCCTTTACGCCAGAATCTAACAAATTCCGAACCTCTTCAACCATATTTTGGCTTTCAAATCTATCTTTGAGTCGCTTTGAAATACGTTCTCTTCGTAGCTCTAATCCAGGATTTAATCCAAATATTGTAAAATTAAAGCCTTTAAAATCTGCCTTTTGGAATTCAGGATTTTTTTCCAAATAATCGCAAATTTCTACCCTTCTGATGAGTCGTTTCCTACTTGAAAAAATATAATCCTTCAAATAACGCCCGTATTTATCAAAAATGATATTTGTGTCAAGCGTATCAAGTTCTGATCTGAAAGATTCATTAATGGGCACCTTACTTTTCCAAAAATCAGAAATAACCGCCTGAATGTAAAGACCGGTTCCTCCGCATAGTATCGGAACGCTATCTCTCGATTTTATTTGCTCAAAAACCTCATTGAAATCATTCTGAAATCTGGCCAGGTTATATTTATCTCCAGCCTCACAAATGTCAATCAAATGATATGGAATAGCCTTACCTTGTCTTACATATTCTGAAAAATCTTTGCCAGTTCCAATGTCCATATTTCTATAAACTTGCCTACTGTCAGCACTGATTATTTCTCCATTTAGGTGATATGCTAAATCCACCGCCAGGGTAGTTTTGCCAGAAGCCGTTGGGCCTAAAATAATAATTAACTCCGTATTTATATGTTCAGAATGCACTCAAAATGTATTTATAACTTCCCGAATTCATAACTTCAGCTTCATTAGCGTCGTTAACTTTTACACGATTATGATTTTCATCCAACTGAAAATACATCGGAGAGGTTTTCTCTATAAGTTCAAATCCCAATTTAGAGAAATTTTTTCCATCAGACCAATCTGCGTCAATATATGTCATTATATTCCCTGGAGTTTTTTCTTGAATAAAATATCTTAGCAATTTAGTAAAACCGCCAATAATATTAAATCCATTGAGATTCGAAAACCTGATGAGTTCAAAAGAAAGTACGATACTATCCTCCAAATAATATTTTTTCGGTCCAGAAAAAGTCATAACCGCTAACAATAATTCCTCAGACTCTGGTTCAAAACCCTTCGGAAGTAATCTATAATAAGCCTTGGGTAAGTACAAACCGTATTTCAGTTTGGCACCAATGGACTGCTGTAAATGGTTTTTATTTAAAAATTCTTCAGCAAGGCACTTGTTTATTCTTCTGACTGTGCAAACTCTGGCGGGCAATTTCGGATTTAATCCTAAAACAGAACTCAATCTAGAAATGACAATTTCAGGGTGTTTCTCCCATTGATTTCTCCAAATATTTATAGGTTGACTAAGAGCTTCAAAGTCATCAGGAAGGCGTTCAAAGTACTTTATCCGTGAAGTACCGATCTGAAAAATGCGAGAATTTATTAATTGAAATTCAATTTTATTCTGTTCAAGAAACGCTGAAAAATATGGAATAAAATCTTTTCTAATCATCCTCTAACCCTTAGTTCTACTTGCTTTTTTCCATAAAAATATAATTTATTTTTCAGTTTTATCGTTATAAACTATAAAATTGGCCGCAAAATTGATTTTATAAACTATTGAGAGAAAAGTTTACGAATTAAAATCTCTAATATCATAATTTTAAAATACTCAAAATGAAATCATTTCTTTCAATTGCTATCGTTTTCTTAGCTACTTTGGGCTCTTCAGTTGCCCAATCCAAACAATATTTGAAAGAGGAAGCCGACGACTATTTCAAAGTTGGACGCTATTGGGATGCCTTTTTTTTGTATAAAGACCTAGCCAAAGTACCGGAATTTCAAGGAGATTTAAGCATCGAAAATCAGATAAAGAATAGTTCGAGAGCGATGTATTTATGGAAAAAAACCGAGGATTACAGAGCTTTTAGAAAATATGAAATCGCCAAAAAGCATTTGGGTGACTTGTTGGTAATCAATCCTTATGACCCGAACAGAGGTCTTTATCCAAGACTTACACTTGAACAAGCCAATGAAATGCAAAGGTTGGCTATGTCTCAACGTAATCCTCAAGCCATAGCTGACATTTTGACAAAAGCCGTTAAACTTTACAATCTTGCCCTGGACGAAGGCCTAAAAGACGAAATGGTGTTTTCATTAATAAAACAATGTGAAAATGTTTTGGAGAAAAATCAATACTCTAATATCAAGCAACCAACTTCTTATGGCATAAATTTCGAAAAAGAAAAAGAAGCCGAAAGAACCAGAACGGTGGAGATCATTAAGAATTTGTGATTATAAAAATAAGTAAATAGCAGAAGTTTAATCTCCTAAAAGCTTTTCTAAATAGTGAAAATTTATTCCAAATCTTGACTTTAAGGCTTTTACTTCGTTTAACTTTTCGATTCGCTTATGCTCATCTAGTCCTCTGAAAACCGCTGAAATCATCAGGTTTTTTGGTGTATGTTCTGAATTTATAAATTCAAAAACCTTGGTCTGATAACCATAAGCCTCTAAAATCAAAGCCCTTATAAGATCCGTTAAACTCTCGGCTAGGCGTTCTTCTAAAATTCCAAACTTCGTGAGCAGATTCAGTTCATCTTGCGGCTTAATTTGTTTCCGAATCTGTTTATGACAGCATGGAGCTACCATTATTATCTGAGCGTTCGCCTTTATGCCTTTAAAAATGGCCTCATCTGTGGCGGTATCACACGCGTGTAGAGCTATCAAAACATTACTGCTATTCATTTCAGCATTTTCGATAGTCCCCTGAACGAAACTAAGACCCTCAAAACCAGCAGTTTTTGATAAATTATTACACAAATCCACCATGTCTTGTCGATATTCTATGCCTTTCACTTTGGCCTTTTTTCCAAGAATCCTCGTCAGGTAATCGTACATAGCAAAAGTCAAATAACCTTTACCAGAACCCATGTCCACCACCTCAAAATTGTCAGAAATATTTGAGGATAAAATGCTTTGAGAAAAAAATTCTAGGTATTTATTGATTTGAACAAACTTGTCTTGCTTATCGGTCTTTAGTTTTCCTTCGGCTGTAAACACCCCAAGAAGTCTTAAAAACGGAGCATCCTCAACAATTCTTTTCTTAATTTTGTTGTGAACCTCTTCTACTTTCCTCTCGGATCCAAGTTCTTTTTTAATCAATTTCGACTTTCCTCTTTTATCAAAAACCAGATGATGTGAGGCATTTTGCAAGAACAAATCAGCTTGCAAAAACTGTACACCAATCAAGCTACCAATCAACTCTTTAGCTTCAAAAAAATCATAATTCTTGGTAATATCTTTGGTTGGATATCTGAAAACAAAAGACAATTTTCGTTCATTTTTAGAAACAAATTGCTTTATGTAAATAGCTTTTATTTCACCATCAATAATATTTTCAGAAATAATATTATTTTTAAAACTAATTGTTATTTTTGAAATTACATTATTTTCAAAACTTTCTGAAAATATAGATAAAAATTGAATTAAATTCTTCTCCAAAGGGAATTGCTTTATTTTACTGTAAAAATACAGGAAATATACAAGGTAAAAAAGTAGAAGGAATCATTCTAGTTTGTGTCTTCGACACTCCTCAGACAACTGAACGAAACTTCTCAGACTCGAAACCTGTCACTAAGAGAAGTGAAATAAGTTGGTCACTGAGCGAAATCGAAGTGAAATTCTTAATATGGTCTTAGACGCTACTCAGAAAACAGTATTTAACAATGAAAAGGAATATATTGGCTGAGCGAAGCCCTATTCCACATAAAAATTCCTATCAACTTTTAGGCTTTTTCCTTTCATCTTTTTCCAATCTGTAGTTGGTGAAATAAACTGTTCTGTTCCGTCTAAATTAACTTTAATGGGCATATCAAAACCAGGTACCACATTTTCCCATCTATATGAAATAAGACCTTTTGAAGATTTTTGAACAAACTTTGGCACTTTCGTATTTCGAAGATACTGATCAAAAACTTTAGAAAAATTAATTCCAGCCTTAGCAGATATATAACCTTCCACTTGTTCTGTACTTACGGTTTGATGATAGAAATCTTTGTTCAAACCCCTCAAAATCTGTCTAAATTTTTCATCATCGTTGATGACATGGCGGATAGTGTGGAGCATGTTGCCTCCTTTATAGTACATGTCGCCTGACCCACGCTGATTGATATTATATTTGCCAATAATCGGACTGTCGTTGGTAATATTGGCTCTTGTGCCTATTACATAATCTTGTCCGGCACTTATGCCATAATGATATTCAGTAAATAGTGTTTCAGAGTAATTTGTAAAGCTCTCGTGAATCCACATATCAGCTATATCTTTGTAAGTGATGTTATTGGCAAACCATTCATGACCACTTTCATGAATAATGATAAAGTCCCACTTACTTCCCCAACCAGTTCCTGACAAATCTCGTCCTAAATAGCCGTTTTTATATTTATTCCCATAAGTTATACTGCTTTGGTGTTCCATTCCCAAATATGGAACCTCCACGAGTTTATAGCCATCTTCATAGAAAGGATATGGCCCAAACCAATGTTCAAAAGCTTGAAGCATTCTTATAGCATCTTTAAATTGTACTTTGGCTTTTTCTAAATTGTATGGCAAAACGAAATAATCACAACTCAAATCACCTTTTTCACCCTTATAGGTTTCCCCAAAATGCACATAATTACCAATATTGAGATTTACTCCATAATTGTTAATTGGATTTTTAACTTCCCAAGTTGTAGTTCTGCTGCCTTTGTCATCTATACACATTTTTGACATTCTGCCATTAGAGACATCCTGCAAACTATCAGGAACCGTAACAGTCATTCTCAAACTATCTGGCTCATCATACATGTGGTCTTTGCAAGGCCAAAACACACTCGCCCCCAAACCTTGGCATGAAGTTGCTACGAAGTGGTTACCTTGTTCGTCTTTATCCCATGAAAAACCACCGTCCCAAGGAGCACGTTTGGCTACCAAAGGTTTACCTTCGAAAGAGATATTAATTGAATTAATATCTCCAACCTTCTGCTTATCAATAAGTTTTATAAAATAAGCATTCTCGCCTTTTTTGGTATAGCTAAGTCTATTTCCGTTTTGCTCGATATATGTAATCTTCATCGGAAACTGCAAATCAATTTGTAGGCTTTGATTTTCAGCAAGAACTTGATAACGAACAATATTAAGTCCTTTAATGAACCTTTGGTCGGGGTTTACATCAAATGTCAAATCATAATGTTTTAAATCCCACCATTTCCGTTCCGGCGTAATGCTACCCCTTAAAGAATCTTCAAAAGTGATACTTTTTTGTGCAAATCCCTGAAATCCAAACAACAATAGAACAATCCAGTATTTTTTTAACATAAAACTCAATTTAAAATCAATAGCTTTTTATAAAAATAGATAAAAAAGATTGATTTGCGGTGGCTTGTATTACCAATTTTTCTTTTTGTAGCCTAAAGTGGCATAATACAACAAAAATAAATAAAGAGGCACCAAAAGCCAATAAGCCAGTTGAGTACTGTACAAATCCGACATTTTGCCATAAACCAAAGGTAACAAAGCTCCTCCAGCTATCATCATGATCAACAAAGCAGAACCTAATTTGGTGAATTTACCTAAACCATCCAAAGCCAATGGCCAAATGGCCGGCCACATGATAGCATTGGCCAAACCCAGGAGTGCAATACAAAAAACAGTAGTGAAACCACTCGTAAACAAAGCAACCAGTGTAACAATAAGTCCGAAAATGGAAGAATATTTAAGCCAATTTTGTTGTGATACGAATTTCGGAATCAAAAATATTCCTGCCACATAACCCAACATCATAAACCAAAGCGTATATGTACCAAAATCCTTTGCTTCTGCCTCTGGAAAACCTAATGAAATGCCATAGGTAATGATGGTATCGCCCGTAATAACCTCCAAACCCACATAGGCAAACAAAGCCCCCAAACCCAAAATCAAATTTGGGAAAGCAAAAATACTGGTCTTATCTGAAGCTCCTTGGCTTACACCTTCTTGCTCTTCTGACACTTCAGGAAGGCCTTTTGAAAACAAAATAACCACAGCCAAAACTATTAAAACACCAGTAAGTATGATATATGGGAGCACTACTTTATCCAATTGTTCAGCGGTAGATACAGCACCTGAAACTGCAGAACTGCCAGCAAGCAACAAGCCACCGAAAACCTTTTGACTAATAATACCTGCTGTTTTGTTGGCGATTCCCATCAAACTGATTCGTTGAGCAGCACTTTCTCTAGGCCCCAAAATGGTCAAATACGGATTAGAGGCTGTTTGTAAAAGTGTTAAGCCGATACCAATCGTGAATAATCCTCCAAGAAATAAAGGATAAGATTCCATTTTGGCGGCTGGAACGAACAATATTGTACCAATAGCCATTATGAATAAACCTAGTGACATTCCTTTCTTAAAACCAACTATTTTAAGCACGGACGATGATGGGATGGCCATGACCGTGTAACTTATAAAAAACGCAAATGTTACCAGATATGAGCTAGAATTATCTAATCCGAAGGCGTTTTTAAAGAAAGCTATGAGTGTACCATTTACCCAGGTAACAAAACCAAACACAAAAAACAAAAGCCCGATAATAATCAATGGACCTATATAGGATTTATTTTCTTTCATAATGATTAGAGTTTTTAAAATTTTTTAAAAATAGCTACATTTTTTTGGAATATGAAAAAACAATCAGAAAAAATGGATTTAATTGTTGAAAACTCAAATATCTAGGATATCGTGACGACTTATCTACGTTTTAACTAAAAGTAAACAAAGAAAGTGCTGAAAAATCAGCACTTTCTTGAAAACTAGAATTAAAGGCATTTACACCAAAGCGGCAGTCAAAATAATTTCTGCATTTAATAATCTTGAAATAGGGCATTTTGCTTTAGCAGACAATGCAATTTCTTGGAATTTCTCCTCACCTAGGTTTGGAATAGAAGCTGTTAAGTTCAATTCAATACTGACGATGGTTCCGTCTAGAAAATTAACACTTGCAGCAGTATCTATGTTATCGGCTGTGAAACCAGCTTCGTTTAGTAAAAAACTCAATTGCATAGAAAAACAACCTGCATGAGCTGCACCGATTAATTCCTCAGGATTGGTACCCACACCGTCTGCAAAACGAGTTTTAAATGACAATTGTGCATTATCTAATGTTGTACTTTGGGTAGAAACCGTACCCACGCCTTCCATACCTGTACCTTTCCAATTTGCTGAGGCCTTTCTTGTAAATTTCATTTGTTTTATTTTTTATTTGATACAAAAGTCAACTTAAAAACATTAGGAAACTTTAACCTATGTTAAAATCGAACTATTTGCCCGCTATTTTTTTCCTAATTCTACTCAAAGACGGACCTTGAATTCCTAAGTAAGAGGAAATATGATACAAAGGAATCTCATTTATCAATTGCGGATGTTGTGTTTGGAAGTTAAGGTAACGTTGTTCAGCTGACTGAAATAACAAACTCTCCGTTCGATCAAAAGCGATGTTTGATGCTTGTTCGGCCAATATTCTGCCAAAATGCTCCCACTCATGTGAAGTTCTGTAGAGTTGGCTTAGTTGCTCATAATTGATATAAATGACCTTTGAATCTACCATGGCTTGGGTATAATAGTGACAAGGCATTTGATTGATAAAGCTTGCAAAAGAAACGACAATTTGATTGGCAGAATAAAAGAATAGATTTTTTTCTTCACCAGATTCATCATCAAAATGAAAAGTCCTAAAAACTCCTTCAAGAACAAAACCCAATTGTTTGCATACCTGATTAATGCTATTGTAAGACTCCCCTTTTTTATAATCTCTACTTTGCCAAAAAGACGCTGACAGCCTAAATGCATCTGTACTCATTGTCGAGAAATTCTTTAAAGCATTTTCAACTATGAGCAAATCAGACATAAATAAGAAAAGGATTAAACTATAAATTTATTAAACATTTTTAAAAGACTTAAGTACTCTTGATTCCCAGTGCCCTTACCTACTGCGAATTAATCTCTTATTTAGACAAACATCAAAAAAAAGCCTGCATTTTTTTGATAAAATGCAGGCTTCATTATTCAAAATACAAAATTAAGCCTTAAATAATCGAAATTCTAAGGCCACTCTCGTTAAGTCTTCTTCTTCGTTTATAGCCAAACCATGAATGAGGTGTGAAGAGAAAAACAATACTTGGCCATCTTTTACATCTGCTCGCTCAAGTGTGTGACTTCCGCCCCACTCTTTGATCATTCTTACTCTGTACTTATTGCCCTCTACTACACCACCATCAAATGTACGAACAATCTCAGACTCATTGATTAAATGACTCTCAGGCACCATCGGTAATGAGGAATTCTTCGTTACACCGGCTATTGGAATCCATAGGTTAACAAAAGGCGGTATGTAATTATTTTTATCAACCTCTTCGTAAATATCCTTGTGAGGCGGATTGTAATCGTTTGATTTTGGTCGATTGATTCTTACGATAATATGAAGCTTTTCGTTGAATTTAGGATCAACATCCGTAAGTGCAAAACCCAAAAGCTTTTCAAATTTCGGTAACATTTCCTCAATTGGAAAGTTAAAATCGGCAGAAAAAAGGTCACGAGTGCGGGAAACAACTTTGAAATGATCCTCATTGGTTTTGACAAAATGATGGTATTTTTCTAACACAAAACCCTCAGAATCAATACCCAAAACCTCCGTTAAAATATTCTTTACGCTGGCTGTGAGTCCAGCTTTTAGATTGTCGAATTCTTCTGAAGATAAAAAATCAAGTGATGCATAACCTTTAGCATACCAAGGCTGATTAAAAACGATATCTGTATTTACATTCGAAAGGATTACATCTTTACCTGTACCAAACTCTGGACAGCCGTCTATGGAAACGGCATAGGTGTTACCGTTTATTGCAAAATTAGTGGTGGGCATTGGGGTTCTCTTTTTTTTTGGCAAAAATAAAAAAAAAACTAAAATTACGAAAATGTCAATAAACTATTTTTAAACTTCTACCAGTAGCGATGAAAATAAAAATTGAGCGTCCCACTACAAAATTGAGATAGTTAAAATAGATTTCGGCTTGGATTTGAAAAAAACATTCCATCAGATATAACCACCCAAAATAGGTTGTAACTTTAAATCCCTAACATATGCTGTTTTTTCTATTAATCAACACCTTAAAATATGAACTTTAAAGTCGCTTTAATTTTAGTTTGGGGTATCCAAGTTGGGTTTAGCCAAAAAACCATAACCTATGATATATGCGTTTATGGAGCCACATCAGCCGGCATTATTGCAGCCTATACTGCCAAAATGCAAGGTAAATCTGTCATTCTACTAGAGCCCAGTAATCACATTGGAGGGCTTACAACTGGTGGCCTTGGTCAAACTGACATAGGCAACAAATATGCTATAACTGGCTTATCAAGAGACTTTTACCGGAAAATTGGACAACATTATGGCAAATTTGAGCAATGGACTTTTGAGCCGAGTGCAGCCTCTGATATATTTAATTCTTACCTCAAAAAAGCAGACATAAAGGTTTTTACGAAAAAGCAATTGATCAATGTCATTAAATCAAAAAGTAAGATCAGACAAATAGAGCTTTTAGACGAAAACAAGCAAAGGATGTTGGTCACTGCCAAGTATTTTTTAGACTGTACCTATGAAGGGGATCTTATGGCTATGGCTGGAGTAACCTTTACTGTTGGTAGAGAAGACAACAAACAATATGGGGAAACATGGAACGGGGTGCAAATGTTAGACAAACATCAGTTTCCAGATGGGATTGATCCCTTTAAGACTTTAGGAGATTCTACAAGCGGACTTTTATGGGGCATAAGCTCAGAAAAACTGGCACCCAAAGGCACCGGTGACCAAAAAGTACAGGCATACAACTTCAGAATGTGCCTTACAGACAGCGTTGAAAACATGGTGCCGATTGAGGCTCCTGACGATTTTGACCCAAGCCATTATGAATTATTATTGAGGTATATAGATAAGAAACAGCCAATTGAACTCAACTGGGCACTCATGCACCTACAGCCAATGCCCAATCGCAAGCTAGACATAAATAATTCAGGACCTTTTTCCTCTAATTTAATTGGTGGCAATTATAACTATCCAAACGCAAACTATGATGAGAGAAAAATAATCCAAAAAAAACATGAGGACCATATCAAAGGATTTTTCTACTTTCTCGGCAATGACCCTAGAGTTCCAGCACATTTGCGAGCTGAAATGAAAAAATGGGGATATCCAAAAGATGAATATTTGAACAACAATCATTTTTCTCCACAAATGTATGTGAGAGAGGCCCGCAGAATGATCAGTGAAGTCGTGATGACCGAGAAGCATTGTGTGGGAACCCAAACAGTAACTGATGGAATTGGTTTAGCAGCATACACGATGGATTCACACAATACGCAAAGAATAGTAGTAAAAGACGCTAGCGGAAAGTATCAAGTAAAAAACGAAGGTGATGTGCAGATGGGTTTAGGTGGGCTTGACCCTTACCCAATTTCTTTCAGAGCCCTCCTTCCTAGAAAATCGGAATGCACCAACCTACTCGTTCCGGTTTGTTTGTCGGCCTCACATATTGCATTTGGCTCTATTCGAATGGAACCCGTGTTCATGGTTTTGGCTCAGTCAGCCGCCACTGCGGCTGTTTTGGCGATTGATTCCAAGAAGGGCCTGCATGAAGTGGATGTCACCAAACTTCAAGAAATACTAAAAAGTAATCCCTTAGCTGATGGCTCGTTACCCGAAATATTGATTGACAACAGTTATGATGGTCAATTTTCGGTTTTGGGCGAACATATAATCATGAAAAAACAATACGGTAGATATGGAAAAGATTATGTGAAAATTAATTCAAATGGACAAGCGACGTTTTCTACTATTGTATCAAACGCTGGTAAATATAACCTTCAAGTTTACTTTCCGAAAAGTGAAAAGAATTCTAAAAACGTAAAAATTATTGTAAAAATCGGTAATCAAATCATCGAAAAACAGTTTGAAATTGACGCCAATGAAAACGATTGGTATAACTGCGGCGAAATTGAAATAGCAAGCGGCGAAAAAGTAAGTGTGACCTTGTCCAGTCTTTCCGATGCTGGATTTATAGCCGATGCAATTCTTTTTGTACCAATCAAATGAAGAATTTAAACTATTAAAATGATTCTGACGTTTTCTCTAAAACCAAAATAATCAACCATGAATCGTTTATTTATTTTCCCTTTACTGAGCTTGGGTTTATTTTCATTGAATTGCTCTGGAATGCCTAAAACAGAGCCAAATTTAGTTTCAAAAACAGACACTACTATTGCTCCAGTAGAAACCAGAGAGGCAAATTCTCCTCAATACAAGTCCGCGTTTGTTGGGCAAACCAGAACAAACGGTGTTAAAACCACTACCAAATACTCTTTTAAAGTATTGACAGAAAAACTAAATTCACCTTGGGGTTTAACTTCGCTTCCTGATGGTCGATTGCTCATCACTGAAAAAAGTGGTAACCTTAGAATAGTGAAGACCACTGGCGAAATGAGTGATAAAATCACAGGACTTCCAACAGTAGATACAGATGGCCAAGGCGGATTGCTAGGTATTACGCTGGATCCCGCTTTTGCACAAAACCGTATGGTTTATTGGGCATTTTCTGAACCTGTTAGTGGTGGAAACCACACTTCAGTGGCCAAAGGTAGATTAAGCGACGACGAACGCAAAATAGAAAATGCGGTGGTTATTTACAGAGCTACACCAGCCCACAAAGGAAATCTTCATTATGGTGGCAGAGTACTTTTTGACAAAAATGGGTATTTATTTGTAAGTACAGGCGAACGTTCTGATCGCAGCACACGACCACAAGCACAACAGCTCAACTCTGGACTGGGCAAAATAATCAGAATAACTACAGATGGAAAACCCGCACCAGGAAATGCTTTAGCCTCTACAGGAGGAGCAAGACCTGAATTGTATTCTTATGGCCACAGAAATGTACAAGGACTTACCATAAACCCGGTGGATGGTGAGTTGTGGTCGAATGAATTTGGGCCAAGAGGAGGAGATGAAATTAACCACGTAATCCCAGGAAAAAACTACGGCTGGCCAACTATTACGTATGGAATTGAGTATGGTGGCGGAAAAGTTGGTGATGGAATTCAGCAAAAAGAAGGATTAGAACAGCCAGTTTACTATTGGGACCCTTCGGTTTCACCTTCAGGTATGACATTTTATTCAGGTTCACAAATACCAGAATGGCAAAATAATCTATTTGTAGGCTGTCTAAGCGGTATGCATATTAATAGATTGGTAATTAAAGAGAATAAAGTAATAGGCGAAGAAAGGCTATTAACTGAAGAATATCAACGTTTTAGAGATGTTCATCAAGGAAAAGATGGCTCGTTGTATGCAATAACTGACCAAGGGCGTTTATATAAAATTGGAAAGTAACATTTCTTTTTTTTCAAAAGGGTTCAAAATGTAAATTTTGAACCCTTTTTTTTTACAAAATTCAGCCCCAACAAGCATAATTTACGTATTTATTTAAATTTTGTTTAATCAAAAATTTATAAGCCCATGAAAACTAGAATTTTACTAATTATTTTCATTCTTTTTGGGTTAAAAGTTTATGCTCAAGTAAATCTAAGGCTAAGTTTATTTGCAAAAAATTTTGGTAGCGTGATGGACATCAAACACGCAGGCGATAATAGGTTTTTTGTGGTTGAACAAAATGGAAAAATAAAGATATTACACAAAAATGGGACGACAAATCTTTTGCCATTTATAGATATTTCGAACAAGGTTAGAAATAGTGGTGAACAGGGTCTATTGGGAATGGCATTTCATCCATCCTATAAGCAAAATGGCTTTTTTTATGTAAATTATATTAACCTAGATCAAAATACGGTAGTAGCTCGATACCAAGTATCAGCAGCTGATTCTTCTCTCGCAAATCCTCTGTCTGAAACCATACTTTTAACTATAAATCAGCCTTTCTCCAATCACAACGGCGGAGATTTAAACTTTGGCCCGGATGGTTATTTATATATAAGTTCGGGGGATGGAGGCAGTGGAGGCGACCCACAAAATAATTCTCAAAACACGACCAATCTTTTAGGGAAAATCCTTCGAATAGATGTAAACAATACGAGTCCTGGACTAAATTATGCCATCCCAAGCGGAAATCCATTTGCTGACGGAGCAGGAGGCAATTCAGATGAAATTTGGTCTTATGGCCTTCGAAATCCATGGCGTTTTAGTTTTGACAAACAAACTGGCGACATGTGGATAGCTGATGTCGGACAAAATGCTTACGAAGAAATTGACTTTGAGCCAACCAATTCCTTAGGTGGCACAAACTACGGTTGGCGGTGCTATGAGGGAACGCATACCTACAACAGCAACAATTGTGATGGGGGAATATACACACCACCTGTTTATGAATATGCACACGACCAAGGTTGCTCAATAACAGGCGGTTATGTTTACAGAGGAAATAAATACCCTCCGCTGACGGGTAGATATCTTTATGTTGATTTTTGTTCGGGAAAGCTTTGGTCATTAAAAAAGACGGGGAATGATTGGATAAGTGAACTTCTTTATCAGAATTCTAATCGAAATTTTACAACATTTGGAGAAGATAAAGCTGGAGAATTGTATATGGGAACACTTAACGGTGAAATTTACAATATTTGCGAAACTTCTTGGGCTACCACCCAATCTAACTTAACGATAAGCGATCATCCAATTTTGGGTGGAAATTACCAAGCTGGTAACAGTTTACATGCGGTGGGAAAGGTAGTTTTACCCAATCGCGTAAATTTCTACGCCTTTGGTTTTATCCTATTAGAGCCAGGCTTTAAGGCAGAAATCGGATCTGTTTTTTCTGCCATTACGAGTGCTTGTCTTCATGACAATAACTGATTAATTGAAAAGACCTTTAATTTTTTCTTTCTGAAGAATAACTATCTCTGATTCTGTAGATTTATTTAAAAAATTGAATAAGTTTTAGAGCTCATTTAATTCAATTTTACAGAGGATTGGCCTTTGATTTTCAAAAAACCTACAATTCTACAGAGTCATCGAGTAAAACTGCTAATACGTCAAAAAAATCTATCTTTATTAATATTATTCTGTAATTTGCAATCAAAAATATAGTACATCTCTAAGGGATTAATCTTTAATTATTTATCATGAAAAGCAGTTTTCTTTCTAAGATTTTGGTGGTAGTATTGTTGCTTTCTGCCAGTTCAAGCTTGTTTGCTCAAAAAAAATGGGGCGGTATGACCCTTTACACCGTAAGAAACGAAATGGGCAAAGACCCTAAAGCAACCTTAAAAGCAGTAGCTGATTTAGGTTACAAATACATAGAAGCAGTAGAATATAAAGATGGCAAATTCTATGGAATGTTGCCTGATGAGTTTAAGTCATATACCAAAAGCCTTGGCTTAAAGCCAATAAGTATACATATGGGAGCCATGACTACAAGTAATGCTGATAAACTTATTTCCGATGTAAAAGCAGCTGGTTTTAAGTATTTTGTAGCTCCTGTACCTCCGATGGGCATGTTTAAATTTGACCCAAAAAGTAGGTCATTGACGATGACAGATGATGTGGAGAGACTTACCAGTGTTTTGGACACCATTTCTCGTAAAGCACATGCTGCTGGGCTGAAATTTTTATATCATAATCATGCTTTTGAGTTTGAGAAAAACAGCAAAGGAATTATTCCAATGGAATATATGCTAGAGCATTTGGACCCTAAATATGTAAATTTCCAAATGGACTTATATTGGGTTACCAAAGCTGGAGTTGATCCTGTTGAATTGTTCAAGAAATATCCAAAACGTTTCAAAATATGGCATGTTAAAGACATGGACGATCAGGGCCGATTTGCACCAGTGGGTAAAGGCAAGATAGATTTTGCTCGTATACTTAAAAATGCTAAACTTTCAGGAATGAAATATTACATAGTAGAACAAGACCAAGTTTTTGACGGAATGGATCCTATGGAAGCCATCAGATTGAGTAGAGAGGGGTTGATAAAATTTGGATTTAATTAATTCTGATATCAGTAAAAAGAAAAGCAGTGTTCTTTTAGGAACACTGCTTTTTTTATGATAACAATTTTTGTCTTAGGAAAAATCAAATTTTTAGGCCTATAATTTGTTCCTATTCTTTCTTTTAAACACTGAAAGATAAAAATATGTGGGATTTTAATTAATTTTATACCTCCTCTAAGTATCAACAATACTAACTACCCATTGAAAAAAGCATTTGCGTTTATTTACTTTCTTCTGATAGTATTAGATTTCGTGTTTTGTTCACTTGATTTAAAATGGTATTTTCTTATTGCCAAGAACGCCATTCCACTATTTTTGATATATTCACTGGTTTATTTTAGGAAATATTCACTGAACAAAAATGATTACCTTCTATTAATGGCCCTAATTTTATTATCTTTAGGCCTTAACTTTAGTTTTTTTTTTCACACACAAGAATTTTACTTGCCTGGCATAACCATCATTTATTTTTTTGAAATTCAAATACAATTGTACTTAGTACTAAAGAAACTCAAGCGAATTGAAACAAAAAAAACAAAGACATTTACCAAAATCTTTCTGATATTCACATTAGGCCTTTTCTTTATCATTGTGTTTTTTCCACTATTTTCTTTCCCATTACAAATACTATTTTTTGTAAGAGTTTTTCAATACGCCTATTTTATTTCTTTGGTTTTTGGAAACAAAAAAATACACCCTCAGATATCTTTAAGCCTTTGGTTCATCATCCTATCCAACGTTGCCTTATTGGCTGATTTGGTGATATTTAAGTATAATTTTGAATACATGATCATCATGTTCTTTTTTTACTTGTCAAAATACCTTTTTTTGAATGGTTATTTGAATATTAACAAAATGAACCGAAAAGAAACAAATATTGAGCAACAACAATATTCAACGTTTTGAACACTAAGAATTCACCTAGGATAGGCATAAATCCTTTCAATTCCGTATAACACTTGGTCATTACTTAACAAATTGAAATTTTTATTATTAATGAACTTCATGGTAAAAGTTCATTAATATAAACTGGGATGATTTTTAGTATTCTGCCTTACTTCAAATGAAATCAGTGTGCTATAAGTTGGCCTCTAATTTCGCCACCTGGAGCTCTAGCTGTATGAATATTTACATACATTTTTCCAGCTTTCAAATCCGTCTCTTGTTCAACAGTAAGGGCAGGAGATGTGTAAGAAAAGCCTGAGCTGAAAGATGTACCAAGGTCAAAAACAACTGGACCGCTTTCGTTTTCTCCACCTTTATGAATATGCCAAGCAGTTGGGGTTATATCTGAATAATTGACCTTTACCGTAATTATCTTTGTGTTAGGATTGTAAGAACCTTCTATTGAGCCTGTTGCCTTAGAGGCTGCAAAAGGTATTTGACCTCTAATTTCTCCAGCAGGTACTTTGGCACTATGAATATTCACGTAATAGAGGCCCGCCAACAAATCCGTTTCTTGAGCATCTGTAAGGGCAGCAGGGGATTTATAAACAAAAGGTGTTTTAAATTCAGCAGTTGAAAAGGCAAAAACAACACCACCAGAAACACCAACAGCTGCTTTATGGATGTGCCAATTTGAAGGTGTAATGTCTTTGTAAGTGACTGAAAGGTCAATTATTTTTGTCGTTTTATTATAAGTTCCAGCAGCAGTCCCGCTTGCAGTTGAGGAATTGGCTGGAGCTTCGTTGGCCCCACTTAGCGTTGTAGAAGTAAAAAGTAAGTTGGGATTGGCCACCAAAGTACCCATAACCATCATGTCGGCAGGTACCTCTTCCTCCTTTTGACAAGACATAGCCACAAAAAGCGTGAAAGCTGAAAGAATAAAGATTTTTTTCATTTTTAAAAAATTAAAGTTTAGGTAATTGCAGAAATACGAGATTGGATAGAAAAAGGTTGTATGTTTGAATGATGACGATTATTGTAGAAAGCCATCTTTTAAAACCGGTTGCTCAGTATTCTAAAACTTTATCCTATGTTACATATAAATGTAATAGCATAATTACAAACCCAAAACATAAAAGATAAAAAATGCCATTTCTGCCAAATTAAGTAAAATAGATTAATGTGCGAGTTGTTGCTTGAAGAGAAAAATTGTAGGAAAGGAATGATAGAGTCCAAATTACAGTTAAAAATTATTTCTTTGATGCCTAAATTAACAAATAGTAAATTAAAACTATTTGCAAGAAATTAAGTTGAAAATCTTTTTTTTAATTAAAATCCGAAATTCAGCAGAGTAAAGGAAAGTATTCTTATTACAGCAGGAGACTTTGAGGTTAAGTAAAATTAGAAATTAATCATGTTTTTAAAGCAATGTAATTTTGATAAAATACATTAATGACCCTTATCATCAAATTTCCTATTTAAAAGGTAAAGTTGAAATACTTATTTCTGCATTTGAGTTACCTTGATTATTTAATGAATAGTAGAATGTGGCCGCCCACTCCTCTGCCTTTTCCACTTTTGGACCAATGGTAATAGTTTTAATCAAAGGGGCCAAAGGGACTGATTCAATAAAAACTTTAATGGGATTCTTTGATGGTCGAATATTTTCACTATTAATTTCCAACATTATATCAAAGTTAATTGTACTGTTAACAACCAAACGAACCTCATTTTCATATTTATAAATCGTACTTTTGAATAAGAAATTAATTTGATTTAATAGTTCTTCTATTTCTAAATCTTCACTTTCCACAATTTCTTTGCTTAAAGATAGAGCCTCCATTTCATTCCTTAATTCAGACATAATTTGATTTAACTCTTTTTTTGATTCAGCAGTCGACTCTGCAAAGTCAAAATCATCTTCATCAACATAACAGACTGAATAAAACTCAATACCCTCATTAGCACCTATTTTCGAATTTGATTCAAAATCATTCGACTTAATTATATTTTTTTGCCTAATTAATTCATCAATACATCTCTTAAATTCGACAACATTTATTCTTATTGAACAACCCTTCGCTTCTTGAGCCTCTTCTTTCCCATACATTCTCCATAGTGGTAAATCATTATCATTCGTTTCATTAACAAAACTCCCAATAAATGGTTTTTTGCCAAATGTATCAGAATGCTTATTTCCCTTTTTTTGACTTTGAGTCTTTCGGTTCAAATAAGCAAACAAAACCTGCCCTTCGGAAGAATCATTTAAGAAACTTCCTTCTGATAATCTGAATGGCTTTTTATGCAAAACTAGAAATTGTAACACACTAAGGCTTGTGTAATGACTTACGCTCTTACCTCTAAAAACCAAAATATCCCTTATTTGAATTATTAAACTATTAATTCTCTCATATACCTCATTTGAAATTATTTTTTTTACTTCGGCTATTTTGGAATTGATTTGTTTTATGAGGGTTAAATCTTTAATTTCAACAATCTCTAGTGCATTTTCAAATTTCAACGATGCCTCTTTATACTCCTTCATGCCCATTAAAGCAATTCCTAAATTATAAAATGGAGCAGCAACCTTATTATTTACCTTCAAGGCATTATTAAAATACTCTTTTGCATTTTCATATTCCTTCTTTTCCAAGCAGATATTACCTAACCCAATAAAAGAATAGAAATTATTTTCGTCATATTTCAAAGCATTTATGTAATAATCCTTTGCATTTTCAAAGTCAAACAAATTAAAATAAACATTGCCAATTCCGCTTAAAACATTTGGATTATTAGGTTGAATATTTTTTGCCTTAAAAAAATACTCCTTCGCTTTTTCATATTTCCCTTGTACTCCATAAACATTCGCTAAAGCGTGAAGTGACAAAAAATTATCTTCATCTAAATCATTCGCTCTTAACCAGCAATCCTCTGCCTGAACATAATTATGTTGTTTCCAATAGAAAAGCCCCAATCCATTAAGTGAATGGATATCAGTAGGTTTTAGGTTTAATGCTCCTTCAAAGAAAAATTTCGATTTATCAAATTTCTCTTTCCTCAAATAAATGTCACCTAAATAACCAAAAAACAACGAATTTTCGGGATATTTTAGATTCGCATTTAAAGCTAATTTCTCTGCTTCATCAAATCTTTCTAGTTTAATAAGAGTTTCAATTTTCTTAGAATATAATTCGTCATCAGAAAATTTTTCTAAAATATCATCTGTCAAGAGTTTCACTATTCCATCTAAATCAGGCTTAAATTCTAACCGTTCTATCTCTGATATTAACCTAGATTTTTCTTCCATAACTTGTTCTCAATAATTTTATATATATCATACTTTTTTAATCGGTATCATTAATCTTTATTAAAAATTCAAAGTTAACATTTCATAATAGTATTCGATTCAAAACTATAGTTTATCTAAGATTAATTATAGATAAAAACAAAAACACCCCCAGCCCAATGAGCTAAGGGTGTCCAATCTAATTCACTAAACCCTATAAAAAACTATTAAAATCTTACCGAAATTACCCAAATCTCAACACGCACCACTCGGAACTATTTCGTTTAGGCAATATTAATCTCCGGCAAATTCTCGAATTTGTAATGATTTTCATCGTCCACATCGAGCACAATGATGGCTTCTTTATTGATAGTGCCTCCGAGAATCATTTTTGAAAGTTCATTCATGATGTTTCTCTGAATTACTCTTTTGAGTGGCCTTGCTCCAAAAACTGGATCATAACCTTCTTCTCCGAGCTTATCTAAAGCGGCCTCTGTGGCTTCTATCAAGATACCTTGCTCTTGCAAACGGGCTTTGATGGCATCAAACTGTATGGCCACAATCTTCCTGATTTCGTTTCTTCCCAATGGATCGAACAATACTATTTCGTCGATACGGTTCAAAAACTCAGGTCTAACGCTGGCTTTTAGCAATTCCATCACTTGGTCTTTGGCTTCGTCTTTGAAGTATTTCTCCCAAGCATCTGGAGCACCTTTTAATGCTTCCATGTATTTTTCTTGGATAAAATGACTACCAATGTTCGAAGTCATGATGATGATGGTATTCTTAAAATTGGCAACACGGCCTTTATTATCGGTCAAGCGTCCATCGTCTAAAACTTGCAAAAGCACATTCCATACATCTGGGTGAGCTTTTTCTATCTCATCCAGCAATATCACGCTGTAAGGTTTGCGTCTAACGGCCTCTGTAAGTTGTCCGCCTTCGTCATAACCCACGTACCCTGGAGGAGCTCCTACCAAACGGCTTACTGTATGTTTTTCTTGGTACTCACTCATGTCGATACGCACCATGGCGTTGTCGTCATTGAAGAGATAATTGGCCAGCGTTTTCGCTAACTCGGTTTTACCAACACCAGTACTTCCCAAAAATAAGAAACTGCCAATCGGTTTTTTAGGATCTTGCATGCCTGCACGTGAACGTCTAACCGCATCTGAAACCAACTCAATGGCTTCTTTTTGTCCGGCGACACGTTTTTCAAGCTCATCCTCGAGATGCAAGAGCTTTTCGCGGTCGCTTTGAAGCATTTTAGAAACCGGTATCCCTGTCCATTTGGCCACCACCATGGCAATATCTTCTGCCGTAACTTCCTCGTTGATAAGGTTGTCTTTATCTATATTTTTAGCCGAAAGTTCTACCAACCGAGTTTCTGCTTCAGGCAATTGCCCATAACGAATCTGAGCTACTTTTCCATAATCGCCTGAGCGTTCAGCTTGGTCTGCGTCGAATTTCAGTTGTTCTATTTTCTCTTTAAGCGTTCTTACTTCGTTTACTTTACCTTTTTCAGAATCCCACTTGGCTTTTAGGCTATTGAAAGTTTCGTTGAGTTCGGCTATTTCTTTGCTCAAGTTATTTTCTTTCTCTTTGTCATTTTCACGCCTAATGGCCTCACGCTCAATCTCCAACTGCATAATACGTCTGCGAAGTTCGTCCATATTTTCAGGCATCGAGTCCATTTCCAAACGCAATTTAGCTGCAGATTCGTCCATCAAATCGATGGCTTTATCTGGCAAAAATCTATCCGAAATATACCTACTCGAAAGCTCCACAGCTGCTATCACAGCATCGTCTTGAATTCTTACTCCATGGTGTACTTCATATTTTTCTTTGATTCCTCTCAGAATAGAAATAGCATCTGCAATATCAGGCTCATCTACCACAACAGCCTGAAAACGTCTTTCTAGAGCCTTGTCTTTTTCAATATATTTTTGGTATTCTTTCAGAGTAGTGGCTCCAATTGCGTGCAATTCTCCTCGAGCCAATGCTGGCTTGAGCAAGTTGGCAGCATCCATGGCTCCTTCTCCTCCACTACCTGCACCTATCAAAGTGTGAATCTCGTCTATAAAAAGAATAATTTCTCCTTCAGAATCAGTCACTTCTTTGATAACAGCTTTGAGACGTTCTTCAAACTCACCCTTATATTTGGCACCCGCCACGAGCAAGCCCATGTCGAGCGAAATCACGATTTTTGATTTCAAGTTTTCAGGCACATCGCCTTGTACAATACGTTGTGCGAGACCTTCCACAATGGCTGTTTTACCTACTCCAGGCTCGCCAATCAACATCGGATTGTTTTTGGTACGCCTAGACAAAATCTGTAAAACCCTCCTAATCTCCTCATCTCGCCCTATCACTGGGTCAATTTTGCCTTGCTCCGCCAAATCATTCAAATTTTTGCTGTATCGAGAAAGGGCTTGGTACTTGTTTTCTGCGTTTTGATCTTTCACTGGATTGTTTTTTCCTCTAAGTTCTATGATAGCTTTTTTTATGTCTGTTTCTTTAATGCCTTCAGATTTGAGCAAATTAGCCGTTTGGTCATTTCCACCCAAAATGCCTAAAAACAACAACTCCACACTTATAAATTCGTCACCGAATTCCTTTATATAAGTCTGGGCCTTGGTCATGGCTTTGTTTAAATCATTCCCCAAAAATGGCTGATTCCCTCCCGAAACTCTTGGATAAGCCTCCACGATGGGGTCTAGCTTTTTCAAAAAACCTTCTGGACTAATGCCGTATTTTTTTAGAAGAAACGAACTCGTATTGGGTTCTTCTTCCAGGATGGCTTTAAGCAGATGACCAGTTTCCACAGCTTGCTGAGAAAACCCTTGAGCTATTTGAGCAGCCTGCTGAATTAGCTCTTGCGATTTAATTGTGTATTGATTGAAATTCATTTTTTTAAGATTTTAGCAATTAGCTTTAAGCTTTAAAATAAAATGTAATATCATTCAATCGTCAAATTTGGTGCGAGATTATTTTTTCGGAAAAAATGACTTGAAAATTAGATTTTTGAGTGAACTAAAATGCCAGAATGGCTGATTTACAATAAATAAGGAGCAGAAGATGTGCTATTTTGTCTGAATTTGGATAGCATTTTTTAAACAGAGAGATTCACAGAGTTTTCTCACATTTCGCTCATGAGTTTCACGGAGTTTTTCGCTTAGCTCATTAGATTGTTCGCTTCATAAACCAAGTTTACACTTTGAGTTCTATGTGACTATGTGTTTTAATCTAGCCAAAAGAAATTTCTCAAAACATGAATCCAGCAGGTCTGACCTTTGTCCTATTAAAACTTTCTTGGCAAGGAAAACATTGTTCAGTTTTATTCCAGCCCAAGCTGTAGGGTTCTACAATTATTGGCTTAGGAGTTGAGCGATTTCTTTCGACATTTATCTGATGCTCATAAACATCTGATACATAAAATATCCCCAAGACCTCCTCTGAAGGATCACTTGCATTTTTCATGTTTCCTCTGATAGATTTCGGAGTGGCGTCAAAAAGTCCACCGCTATTTTTCGATTGTTCCTTTATGGCATTCCAAAACTTGTAGGCATCCTCGGTCAAAGAGTATTGATTGACAACCAAATAATAGGGCGTATTGTTGTCAAAAGGCACAGTGGCTACATGCTGACGAATGATACTGTTGCCGTTAATAAGTCTATCATTGGCCAACTGAAAGGCATCATCGTTCTTCACTTTTTCATAGCATGGCTCACAACATTTGTCCACAAAAGATTGTGTAACTGCACCACCTTGACCATAAATATACCATTCTCGGCAATAATTGATTTGTTTTACATGATAGGTATCCCACTTGTAAAAATCCTTCGAAGTAGGTGAATCTTTTGTATCGATAGAAACCAAAAACTCCCCTACTACCTTAGATGGACGTCCCAGTTCTCTAAATTCTATATTTACTTTGTCGATTTTTGTAACGGGTACAGGAGACTCAAGACTGGACTCATACTTTCTACCGTCTAAAACCTCCACTGTCAGTTTGTATTTTCGACCCAACTCCGCCTTAATTTTATTCACCGACCTATAATTGTACCCTTCTCTGGTTTTAATCTGGTTGTTGGGTTCTATTTCATCATAAAACTCAAAAACTTTGCCTTGGTCATCCGTGATTTTCACTTTTGCCCTAGTTACCAAATTCTTAAAATTATTGCCCTCAGAGTTATAAGGAGCATCATAAGTTAAGTAAACATACTGATAATCGAGCTTTGTAGTAAACTGTGCCTCCACTACTAACCTGAGTTTATCACTAGTGAGTTTAGGGTCATAAAGGTCAACGCAGGCAACCAAAAGAACCGACAAACACAAAAAACCGATATTTTTATTGAATATTTTCATTAAAATTTGAAGTTATAAGTCACTGATGGAATCATGGTTCCTAAAACCGAAAGCTTGTAAATATCTACTTTTGAATAAAACTGATTATAAGGATTTTTAGACCTGAAAAAGACCGAATAGGCATTTTTACGGGCCATCACATTATAAAGAGACACGTTCCACGAACCACGATAGCCCGTGGTGCGATAAGGATGCGACTCAATATTCATGGCCAAATCCAGTCTTAAATAATTGGGTATTTGCGATTGGTTACGACTGTTATAATAAGGTAAAACCGAGCCACTCGTATAAAATTTTGAAGCTGGATAAGTGATGGCCCTACCCGAACTAAAGTTCAAATTGCTAGAAAACGAAACCTTTCTGCTCACTTGGCAAGACCCAATGGCATTAAAACTATGCGGTCTATTAAAAATCGGAGGAAAATACTCTCCATTGTTAATCGTTTCTTCTTCAGTTGGGCCAGCTACTTTTATTCTGGTTTGAGAGTAAGTATAACTTAGCCACCCTGTGAAAGTCCCCAAATTCTTCTTTAAAAAAAACTCAGCACCATATGCATAGCCATCGCCTTGTAAAATGGCAGTTTCGGGGAATTTATTCAACAGAAGCGTTTCTCCGTCTTTATACTCTACGACATCATATAGTTTTTTATAAAATACCTCTACCGAAGCTTCTGAAGACTTTTCTTTGAAGTTTTTGAAATAGCCCATAGAAAACTGGTCAGCCATTTGGGGTTTTATGTAGGTATCACTGAGTTTCCATCTATCTGTGGGCAATGCGGCGGTGGTTCCAGACAATAATTGTATAAACTGCTTCATGCGATTCGCACTAAATTTAAGGCTTGAGGAGGCCGAAATATTGTAGTTTAGCGAAAGCCTTGGTTCAAAACTCCCATAGCTTTGCACCACTTTACCCTTGTCATAGGCCACCGAATCCACGAGATTTATCTGAGATATTGGTTTACCAGGTTCATAATTATAAACCGTTGCAGCACCCAAAGCTTGATAAGAAACATATCGGACACCAACGCCTAAATTTACTTTCTTCGAAATCTCTATCTTATCGTTTATAAAAATAGCAGTTTCAATACCACTTTCTGGATTAAGTTTTATTAAGTTTTTGTTAGAAGTTGGTAAGGTAGGCTCCATCAAACCTGGCTGTATATCGTATCTGTTAAACTGAAAACCAAAATCTATCTCGTTTTTGGGATTGAGATTATAGGTGGCTATGCCTTTTACGCTTTTGTAAACGATGTTATAATTCAAATTAAATGCCGTTAAAGAATCAGAATTGATTATGTCAGCATCATAATTAGAATAGACTCCCACCAAACGAGTAGAGAATTTTTGGCCAAAATAATGTGACCAAGAAGCTGTAGCATTGGTGGTTCTCCAGTCATAAAGTGCATCTCCATTTTCGTCAATGGCCGAAATGGAATCTTTGGCAAGCTTAAACTGGTCTTTTCCTTGAAATGCCGAAAGTGAAATTCTGTCTTTGGTGGTGGGTCTATATTCCAATTTCGCTGTTAGGTCATAGAAATTTGCCTTGCTACCTGCCAACCTTTTGATTTTTATCACCTGCATTAGTTGATCAATATAAGAAATCCTACCCGCCACATACATGCTCATTTTGTCTTTTATAATGGGCGTTTCTATCAATAATCTACTACTGATGGTTCCTACCCCACCATTGATAGACAACTTCGTGGCATTGGCATCTTTGAGGTTTACATTCAAAACCGAAGAAATTCTTCCTCCAAACTGTGCTGGAATACCTCCTCTATAAAAGTTAAAATCTCTGAAAGCATCTGGATTAAACACCGAAAAGAAGCCCATCAAATGACTCGAATTGAAAATCGGGGCTTCGTCTAAAAGTATGAGGTTTTGATCAATATTACCGCCTCTTACATTAAAACCTGAGGCTCCCTCACCTACACTCGTTACACCTGGAAGTGTGTAAAGGCTTTTAATAATGTCTATTTCTCCTAGCAATGAGGGCAGTTTTTTGAGTGTCCGGCTACTCAAAGTAGTCATTCCAGTACCCAATCTTTTCACATTTTGCTCTGAACTATTGGCACTAATTCTTACTTCCTCCAGCTCATTTACTTTTTCGTCCAACAGAAAATCCATCACAGCGTCTCTTCTGATATCTATTTTTTGATATTTCTTGAAATAAGATTGGTGAGAAATGTCCAAAAGATAACTTCCCACTGGAATGGTCATTTCGTAATAGCCGCTAGAATCGGTGGACGTTCCAATACCATTTTCGGTAATGATAAGGTTTACACCAAAAATGGGTTGCTTGCTTTCATTTTGTTTAATCGTTCCTTTGATTTTTACTTTTTTCTGAGAAAAACTCACAAAAGGATGTAGAATAAGAAAAATCAAACACAGGGTCTTTAGAGCTGAATTCATAAATTCTCAATCAATAAATTTATTCTTTGTTGATATACTGTCTGTTAAAATCTTCATAAACTGTGGTTTCGGAATCTCAATGGCTCCAAAACGCTTTACGTTGTCGTTTATAAATTGTGTGTCTAAAAGTTTGAATTTTCTTTGTTTAAGGTTTTCCAATAAATAATGAAAGGCTACTTTAGAGGCGTTGGGCACTTTATGAAACATAGACTCTCCAAAAAAAGCTGAACCCACCGATACACCATAAAGTCCACCTACCAAAATCTCCTCCTGATAAACCTCCACAGAATGAGCAAAACCCAATTTATGTAAATTACAGTAAGAATCAATGATATCTTGCGAAATCCAAGTTTCGTCGCCTTCAAATCTTGGTAAAGCACAATTTTTCATAACTTCTTTAAAATTCTTATTGAAAGCCACCTCAAAAATCTTTTGGTTGAGTGTGGGCCTCAAAGACTTAGAAGGCTTGTAACTGTCTATAGGTATTACCGCTCTTGGGTCTGGAGAATACCAATAAATTTCACCTTCTTGGCTGTCGGCCATTGGAAAAATACCATTGCAATAACCATATAGTAAGTCGTCCGTGGAAATTTTCGTCATACATGCTATTTAGTCAATAAGCCAAATACAATCATCTGAATGTCCTTGTTCTTTCCACTCCACCAATACCCGTTGGGAGTCTAGAGTATTGACTTTTTTTCCAGCAAAATTGGCTTGAATAGGCAGGTCTCTATTATATTTTCTATCGATGAGGCACAGCAGTTCCACCTTTTCTGGTCTTCCAAATGCCTGCATGGCATCTATGGCCGCTCTAACCATACGGCCAGTGGCAAGAACATCATCTATCAGAATAACCTTTTTATTCTCAATAATAAAATTTATTTGGGTCGAGTTAGGCTTAAGAATATTTCCTTTACGCTTGAAATCATCTCTATAAAAAGTTGCATCCAAATAGCCCAAAGGAATATTGATACCAAAATCATCTTTTAGAAATCGGGCAATTCTCTCAGCTAGGAAAATCCCACGCGGTTGTAGTCCAATCAATACCGTATCCTCCAATGGATCATGATTCTCGATGATTTCTTGACAAAGTCGTTTTAAGGTGATATCCAACAATGGCTGATTGAGTATGAGCCGCTTTTTTTGCATTCCAAAAATTAATTATCAACAAAAATATTAGTTATTTTGTAAAAAACACATTTTTCAAAAATAATATAATGAAGTATTTGATAGTGGGATTGGGCAATATCGGACCAGAATATGCATTTACAAGACACAACGCCGGCTTTATGGTTTTAGATAGATTGGCTGCCAAAGAAAATCTCGACTTCAAGATTGACCGTTTAGCCAGTGTTGCAGAATATAAATATAAAAGTAGAACCATCACACTCATAAAACCTACTACTTATATGAACTTAAGCGGCAAGGCTCTGCAATATTGGATGAATCAGCTGAAGGTTCCAATCAAAAACGTAATGGTGTTGGTAGACGACTTGGCATTGCCACTAGGAAAACTACGAATAAAACCCAAAGGCTCAAGTGCAGGACACAATGGACTGAAAAACATAGAGTTAGTTTTGGGAAATGATAATTACCCCCGATTAAAAATAGGAATTGGCTCTGATTTCCCCAAAGGAAGGCAGGTAGATTACGTTTTAGGAAAGTTTTCTGACAACGATATGATCAATTTATTGCCAAAATTAGACAAAGCAATCGAGATGATTTTGAGCTTTTGTACTGTCGGAATTGCCCCTACTATGAACTTTCTGAACGAATAGTTGTACTTTTTCAAGAACTTTCAATTTTACTAGAAATAAAAATATTTCCTATGTTAATTTAATTTAAACAAAATATTATTTCTTCCATAACTCAAGAATACGACATGAAAGTTTAATTAAAATTGTTTTATTCATTTTTTCAATACATTATTTGGTTTAAGATACCATACAAAATTTGGCGGTTAAATTAAAACCCTTCAATTTTGCAGAGTAATTCACGAAAGAAAAATAGACAAAAACATGAAGAAGCAATTTAAAGCGGTTATTTTAGCACTAGTATTTGGAACAGTTTCAGGCAGTGCACAAGTTGGATATGCCAACAACATTTCAGGAGACAGATTAGCGGTAAACAGTGCAGCGGAGTTCTCAACATTTGTTAAATCAAAGGCGAGAAAAGTATCTAGAAAGAACGATGAGGATTTGAAAAAATATTTGGAAGTAGTTAATCTATACCACACTTCGTCCGTAGCGTTCTACAACTTAAACGAAGCTCAAAAGGCTGAGTTTATGGAAGCTTCAGCAACCATAAGTCAAAAACTTAATGGATTAAGCAGAAAAGAAGCGAAAGCTTGGGCTCAGAAAGTACAATTGAACAAATCAGTGTTCGAATTTATCTGGTCTAGCAAAAAATCAATCAATACAGATGCTGAAATGGTAGAACTACCTTCTTCAGTAGTAGCGATTACAAGTTTATAATATTAGATTTTTTTCATAGTTTAATAGGTTAGGGTTGAATATATACTTAGCCCGGTTTCTTTGAAACCGGGCTTAAGTTTTTTTAAAGGCGTTCGATTGACAATTGATTCGATTCTTGGGCTGAGCGTAGTCGAAGCCACTAATTTCTTCGATTTTAGTTTTAACTGTTACAAAGTAATTCTAATTGCATTAAACTGAAAACCAATCTACCAATACCTAATTTACCAATAACTAATTTACCAATAACTAATCTACCAATAACTAATCTACCAATCCACCATCTCTCAAATATTCCCTCCGACTTTTAATCCACTTGGGACTTTCTTGGGAATGGTTTTGTCATATGATTCGTCATTCAGTGTCCCTAAGAACTCTACAATAGCTGATATGTCTTTGAAGTCGACTTTGAGTTTCGCAATTTTTGGATCAATCTGTGAAGCATTTACTTTAGGATTGGCAATGAGATTTCCTGCTAAATCTTCATAAAACTCAAGGACATGTTTCAATGTTTTGAGTTTACCTGAATGCATGTATGGAGCTGTTAGTCGCAAATTCCTTAAACTTGGCGTTCTGAAAGCATATTTATTGTCTTTTCCCATGTCAGAAAAACCTAACTTTTCGTTGTCTGGCACCCCCAAAACATGTAATTGAAAATCAGAAAACATGGGACCGTTGTGGCAAGCGATACATCCTGATTTCCCGAAGGCTTTCATTCCTTCTATTTCGTTGAAAGAAAGAGCAGTTTCATCACCTCTCAAATATTTATCAAACCTAGAATTGTTTGCAACTATCGTTCTTTGATAAGTTGCCAGAGCCTTACCGAGATTTTCAATACTTACACTGTTTTGAGACTCAAAGGCTTTTTCAAATAAAGTATTGTAAGTTTTATTGCCTTTTAATCGTTCAACTATTTTGTCCAAAATAATGTCCTCTGAAATTTCTTTTCCACGCATTTCCTCCATCGTCTTTATGGGTTCCAATGCTTGTTTTTCCAAACTTTCAGCTCTTAGATCCCAAAACATAGGGGCTTTTGAAGGCTCAATTTTTCCGTCTTGCAACAATCCATTAAAGGCAACATTCACTACGGTTTGTGAGTTTCTTTTAACAAACGGAATACTATTTGGAGTTTTGAAAGCTCTTTTACTCCCAAAACCATGGCCATTGACACCAATACTTAACTCTAAATTCTCAGCAAAACCAAACTCTGGATGATGACACGTAGCACATGCAACATCCTTATTTCCAGAAAGAATTGGGTCAAAAAACAGTAATTTTCCCAATTCTGATTTCTCTTTTGTAATGGGATTGTCTTTAGGAAAAGGAATTTCCAAAGGTAAAGCAGCTATTATATCATTACTTTCTTCCACGATTTGTTCTTTCTCATTAGATTTTTTACATCCAAAAGAGAAAAGAAATACCAGACAAATTGAAAGTAAGCTTTTATCCATTCAAAAAAATAGAGAAGTAAAAATAGAAAAAGTTAGTGGATAGTTTTATGTTGGTAATCAGGTTTTGTACATTCAAATCAAAAAAAGCCGACCGAAGTCAGCTTTTTTATTGTATTAAATATCAAACAACTATCAAATCACCTCCAAAATCCTCTCCATAGCTACTTCATAGCCAATTTTTTCTTTCAAGTCTGAAATGGCGATTCTTTCTTGTTCCATGCTGTCACGGTGGCGAATGGTTACGGTGTTATCTTCCATGGTTTGGTAATCTACCGCTATACAATAGGGTGTACCAATCAAATCTTGACGGGTGTAACGCTTACCAATAGCACCACCATCATCATAAATGGTTCTGAAACTTGATTTTAGTGAGTTAGCTATTTCTTGGGCTTTTTCGGCTAGGCCGTCTTTTTTAACCAATGGCAACACAGCAGCCTTAATTGGAGCCAATGCTGGATGAAGCTTCAGATAAGTTCTTTCTTTTTCGCCCGTTTCTTGCGTAAAAGCATTGCAAAAAGTAGCCAAAAATAATCTATCGGCCCCAACCGATGTCTCTACCACGTAAGGAATATAATTTCCAATGGCTTTACCATCTTCACCCAATTCTGGGTCAAAATATTGCTGTTTTTTCTTCGAAAGTTCTTGGTGGTTTTTCAAATCAAAATCAGTTCTAGAGTGAATTCCCTCTATTTCTCTGAAACCGAACGGAAACTGATATTCGATATCTACAGCCGCATTGGCATAATGAGCCAATTTATCATGGTCATGATATTTCAATTTTTCAGCAGGCAAACCTATCGCTTTGTGGAATTTCAAACGTGTTTCTTTCCATGTATTGTACCATTCCATTTCGGTACCAGGTTTGATAAAAAATTGCATTTCCATTTGTTCAAATTCACGCATACGGAAAATAAACTGACGAGCAACTATCTCATTTCTAAAAGCTTTACCGATTTGGGCAATACCAAATGGTACTTTCATTCTACCCGATTTTTGCACATTCAAGAAGTTCACAAAAATACCTTGAGCAGTTTCTGGTCTTAAATAAATGTTACTTGAATCTTCGGCCACCGAACCCACTTGCGTAGAAAACATCAAGTTAAACTGACGAACTTCCGTCCAATTCAAAGTTTTAGAAATTGGGCAAACGATTTTTTCTTCGATAATCAATTCTCTTACTTCATCCAATTTCTCAGCACCAAGCAAAGCTCCCATTTTAGCCAAAAGTGCAGCAGCTTTTTCAGGCTCACCAGCGGCTTCGTATTCCTCTGCTTTGCCTTCCAACAACTGATCGGCACGGTATCTTTTTTTGGAATCTTTGTTATCAATCATCGGGTCGTTAAAACCATCCACATGACCAGAAGCTTTCCAAGTAAGCGGATGCATAAAAATGGCCGCATCAATCCCCACAATATTGTCATGCAGCTGTGTCATGGCTTTCCACCAAACTTGCTTTAAATTATTTTTTAACTCAACACCATTCTGACCGTAGTCGTAAACGGCCTGAAGTCCATCGTATATTTCAGAGGACGGAAACACAAATCCGTACTCTTTGGCGTGGCTGATAATATCTTGTAAAGTAGTAGCTGGGGCAGACGCTTGGCTCATAAAAACTTTTAATAATTATAAATAAAGTACAAATTTAAAAAATTATGCTTTAATGCTTGCATAAAAACTGCAATCAAAACAGTATGAATATGAAAAATTGTAAGTGAGAAGAGGAAATTATGGATAGGTAAGTAATATGGATACGAATCATTTCAAAAAAAGATAACAAACCAATTTACAAATAACAAATCTGCAAATTACCAATCCACCAGTTGCCAATCTACATAAACCTATCCCCACTAATTCTCCGTTTGCCCAATAGCTCCGTCATAAACCGATTTGATATTGGACATTTCTTTAATTAAAAAAGACTGCAATTCTTCGTTGAAAATAACCTTATCAGACTCTTCCAAATCATTATAATAATCTTTCAACTCTTTGTTTATCGCTAGCTTTTCAGCCTCCGAACTGGCGTTCATGGCTCTTACATGATATTTTTTAAAATCAAACTTCCCCATCATTCAAACGATTTAATAATACTTCCAGAAGATTTAACGTCTAAATATAACTCCTCTCCCATTCTTATTGCCAAATTCTTATTTTCATGGCCAAATCCAAAACCAAACGCAACTGGATAGTAGGAATCTGAGGTATGTTCCAGAATAATTTCCTCTATATTCTTACCAAAAGGCTCATCATTATCCTTACAATCAGAGAAATCCCCTACAACCAAACCCGCCAAATATTGAAGTTTACCTGCTCTTTTTAATTGAACAAGCATTCTGTCTAGGTTATAATAATATTCCGAAACATCCTCCAAAAAAAGAATCTTGCCGTCATAATTTATATCCGACTTTGAGCCAATGGAATGTACCATTAGAGCTAAATTGCCTCCAATCGCTTCTCCCTGACCTTCTCCAAGTTTATTTGAAGGCGATGGGTCAAAAGCATACAAATACATTTCTCCAAATAGGGCTGCCCTTAGCGATTCATTGGATGCTTGGTGATAAGTCATAGTTTTAGCCATTACACCATGTAAAGACTGAAAACCCAAGCTATTGACATGCAACAACATAGCAGTCAAATCAGAAAAGCCACAGATCCATTTAGGTGAGACTTTAAACTTATCAAAATTCAAATCATCTATGATTTTAGAGCTACCATAACCTCCACGGGCAGACAAAATAAGTTTTATGGTTGAATCGTCCAGAAAACTTTGAAACTCAGAAGTTCGATTTTCTAAAGTATCCGAAAAATCATGGAATTTACTTCCAACGGTATGACCAATAATGACTTCTAGTCCCCAACTTTGAAGGATTTGTATACCAATTTCTATCGATTCTCGAGCTAGTTTGCTGGCGGGAGCAGTAATTGCAATTTTATCACCTTTTTTGAGATATGGAGGTGCCGTAAGCATATTTAAATAAATACTACGTCATTGATGACTTGTTCACCAATTTCTGTGTTGAGTAGTTGAATAAGCTTGGTTTTAGCCAAAAGGAGCTCTTGGCTTAAAGGAGCGGAGTTCAGTCTTATAAACAAAACTCCGCTTTTGATATATATCTTTTCGGTGCGTTTTGCAATGCTCGCACCCATTATTCTCTCCCAATACGCTACCAAATACGTCTCATTAAACTTCGATTTGAGGTTATAGACTTTCAAGAAAGACTCAAAAGCGTCTTTCATGGGTATTGATTTCGTATTTCGGGCTGAATATGACATTATTTCTTTTTGGCAATAGCCGATTTTTCAAAAGTCAATTTTGCTCCACCACCAGCTGAAATCGTAACCGTAGTTTCGTCTGTTGACATTACTTTGCCATGTAAACCACCCGCTGTAACAACATCGTCACCAGCCTTGAGGGCATCTACCATTTTTTGTTGTTCTTTTTGCTTTTTTTGTTGTGGTCGGATCATGAAAAAATACATCACCACAAACATACCCACCATCATGAGCAAAAATCCCATATTTCCGCCTGCTTGTAAAATCGTCATTATTGTTCGTTTTTATTTACTATTACATCAAAACTAACTACTTCGGATCCATTGACTGCATTAGAAGTAACCGTTACATATTTTTTATTTATTCCTACTTTTCCGGCACTGTTGAATTCAACTTTAATCTCGCCAGTTTTACCAGCACCAATTGGTCTTTCTGGTTTTTCAGCTACCGTGCAGCCACATGTAACATCCACACTAGCAATATTCAATGGCATAGAACCCACGTTCTTAAATTTAAAAACAGTACTTACTATTTCTCCTTCTTTGATTTCGCCAAAATCATGATTGGGATTTTCGAATTCTATCTTAGCAGAATCACTTTGAGATTCTCCACTGGCTGAATCGGTATTAAATGTAAAATTGCATTGCCAAAAGCTCAATGCAATAAATAGAATTAAAATAGTAGCTAAGCCTTTTTTCATTATGCCTTAGATTTTATTTGGTTCATTAAATTTTCTACATCTTCAAGAAGTCTCTCAGCTTTTTGACGTGCCTCGTTAACAACTTTTTGCCCTTCAGCTTTGGCCTCACTACTACCTCCCGACATTTCGGTGGCTACTTCGTCGCCTCTTTCTATCAAATCGGCTATAAATGCCTCTAACTGACCACGGTATTGTGATAATTTAGACGCCAGTTTGTCACGGGTAACTTCGCCTTTGTCTGGTGCATACAATATACCTATCGCTGTACCAGCGGCCAATCCCGCCAAAAATGCTATGAATGATTTAGATGAACTGCTCATGATTGAAAATTTTCTTAAAATTATTCTAAATTTAAAAACTAGACAAACACTTTCAATTTTATTTGTTGTCAAGCATTCCTCTGCCAGTTTTCTTTATTAATCCCCGTGAAGTTAGGTCTTTATTTACCGAATCCAAAATACCATTTATAAATTGTCCACTCTTAGCAGAGCTATAGTTTTTCGAAATCTCAATGATTTCATTGATGGTAACTTTAACCGGTATACTTGGATAGTGCATAAGCTCACAAACAGCCATTTTTAGCAAAACTCTATCTGTTTCAATGATTCTTTCGATTTCCCAGTTTTTGAGAAATGGCACCAAAATACCTAGAATTTCTTTTTCTTCAGTTACCGTTTGCTTGAAAAATGACTTCAAAAAATCTTTGCTTTCTTCCCAAACTTCGTCCAATTTTTCAACCACCACACCTTCGGTTTCAACAAAATCATTGATGGTGTGGAACAACATTGTGCGGAGAATCTCCTTGTCCTCTACCCAAAAAATGCTCATTTTCTCGAAAAACTCTGAACAAACTTCGTGTTTCAGTAATATATTTTTAATGATATATTTCACAATGGCCACGTCATCCTCCGAAGTTCGATTGATAATCCCCTCGTATTCCTGAATGTGTGCATTGCCTTTAAGAGCCTCGTTATAAACTCTATTGATAAAAATACGCTCATTTTCCCAGTTGATAGATCTTTTTAAGGAAATATGTTCTAAATCTTTTGAGTTTCTGAGGGCCAGAATGACTTTATTGGTAGAAAGTTTACCAATTCCATCATATTTGTGACCGATTTCGGAGAGAAGATTTAACAAATAAAGATAGATATCATACACTTTTTCAGCGTCTAATACACTTTGAAGGGCATAAAAATCGTAATCTTTCTTGTTCTTGAGTTTTAGATATTCGCGGGCTTTCCCCAATACGCTCTTAACTTCAGCTGGCAGGGTATCGTCTGAAGGAAAAATACCAGCGTTTACTTCGTCTGAAAAAAGTGACTGTGTAAGTTTCAACAAACCTGTAAGTTTGTTCCTGTCTTGTTTTTCCATTGAATTCAAGTCAGGAGCAAAAGATTCTGCAATGACATCTTGAGCTAGTTGGAAATTTGCACCTTTTGATTTTTCAAAAGCATACAAAGTTTGCATTACCCTGATTCGAATTAGTCGACGATTAAGCATATTGTTTCAAAGAACTTTTCATTTCGGGTACAAAGATAAAAAAAAGATAGCTATTTTTAAGTCTTAATGAGATTTGAAGTTTAAAATCTCAAAAATAAAGCTCAAAACCATTTCATAAACTACTATTTACAAGAGAATTGCGACTTTATGACCTCAAAAAAAAATAAAAATTCTAAATGGGTACTTCCAAAATTATTGGTCTTTTGTGTACTATTATTATTTTCTTCTCTAATTGCATTTGGGCAAAAAACCATAACCAAAGAAGAATTCAAAAAGGATTTAGCCTCAGCAAAAAAGAATATTGAAAAATATCATTTGGGCATATATTATTATGAATCCAAAGAAGAATTTGAGAATAGGTATCTGACCATTATTGAAAATCTTCCCGAAAAACTCAATATTTTGGAAGCCTACAGGCTCACCAATGCGTTTACAGGTGGCATGAAAGATTTACACACCTCTACCCTATTGCCAAAAAACTTCATAGAAAAAAAAGACAGAAAATCCATTCCACTTACCATTCGTAAAGTTGGAGAAAAGTTTTATATACATTTTAATATGTCCTCAGATAGCACGCTGATTAGAGGCTCTGAAGTTATTTCAATAGACGGCGTGTCTGTAAATAAAAACTTTGAAAGCTTTCAAAAACTATGGGGAACAGACAATGGCAATGAAACCAGCAAAAAGTATTATGCCGAACGGCTTTTTGCCAGAAACTACAATTATGTTTACGGAATAAAAGACAGTGTAGACGTAGCCTACAAAAAACCGAACAATGATTCTGTTTTTGTAAAAAAAATAGCTTTTGAAACGCCGAAAGAGGCAACCAAAATACTTAACAAGCGATACAAAAACGTAAGTAGGAAGAATCTCAACTTCAAAATTCTGGATAGTCTAAATCATATTGCTTATTTAGATGTGCTGAGTTTTAAAGAAAAGGGCAATAAATTTGATTTTCCCCAACACCGATTCAAGAAATTGTTAAAAAAACACTTTAAAGCCATCGAAAATAACGAAATCGAGCATCTAATAGTAGACTTTAGATTTAACGGTGGTGGGCTAATCAATAACGTTTCCAGAATCACGAAATATATTGCACCTGAGCCTTTTGAGATCATTGACACGACGTATATAAAAAAGGCTTCTTTTCTGAAAATTTTCCCACCATACTTCATTTTGCCCTATATAGCTGGGAGATTTGTATTCAACAAATTCAATGATGATACCTTTATAAGAGTTGGATCAAAAAGAAAAAAAACCAAACTAGCCAATAAATACCATTACGACAAGAAAATTTATGTTTTGATGGATGGAGGCTCCTATTCTGCTACTACCTTTACCATTGGTTTATGGAAAGACATGAATCGGGCAACTTTCATCGGCATGCAGCCTGGCGGAGCAAACTGGGGTAGTTTTGCGGGGCAGTGGAAAGACATAAAACTCCCAAATTCTAAATTGAAATTGCACATACCCTTAATGAAGATAATTCATGCCCAGCCAAACAAAACCAACAAGACATTTTTTGTGGAACCCGATTATTATGTGGAACAATCTTTTGATGATTTTATTAAACGAAAAGACGCCCAATTGAACTTCACTTTAGATTTGATTAAAAATAAATGAGCAATCTCATGTACTTCGACTTATCATTTGATTAATTTTGTCCTGCTTTAGGTTTCGAAGAAAACAATGAAGAGAAACCCTGCTCGATGCAATCATAATTCAAAACCATAAAATGCAGGAAATCAAAAACCTCATCATCAAAGACATCATACTCGAATGGCGGCAAAAGTACGCTTTCAACGGTATGGTTTTGTATGTGGTTTCTACAGTTTTTATGTGTTACATTAGTTTTAAACTAAAAACCAACAGCATCGAACCTATCACTTGGAATACCCTTTTTTGGATAATTATTCTGTTTTCAGCAGTCAACTCTATCACAAAAAGTTTTATTCAAGAAAAAGCTGGAAGACAACTATATTATTATCAGATTGCCAAACCCAGCTCTATAATTATGGCCAAAATCATTTACAATTTTCTATTAATGGTTTTCTTGGGCTTTTTAGGCTTTTTGATTTACTCCATTTTTATGGGAAACAAAGCCGAAAATCTAGGTTTATATCTATTATCATTGACTTTGGGTGCATTGGGATTTAGTGCTAGTTTGACGCTCATTGCGGGTATTGCCTCAAAATCAGATAATACCTCGGGACTTATGGCTGTGCTAAGTTTCCCAATTTTACTACCTATGCTGAGTATGCTTATAAAACTCTCCAAAAATGCCATGGATGGGTTGGCATTAAGTGCTAGCTATGATGAAATATTGGTCATTTCAGGAATTGATTTAATAGTTATTGCGTTAAGTTATATGTTGTTTCCGTTTCTTTGGAAAAGTTAAAAATATGAGAAAAATCTGGTGGAAATTTTTGGCAGCGGGCCTCTTACTTTATACCGCAATCTTTGGACTAATTGGTGAAGTGCCAAGGCAACCTATATTAAATGAGACCATAAGAAATGTCTATTTTCATGTACCGATGTGGTTCGGTATGATGGCCTTGATGATTTCCTCTTTGGTTTATTCTATCAAATATTTGAGAAACGGACAAGTCCAAGACGATGTGTACGCCGTAGAATTTGCCAACGTGGCCATTGTTTTTGGAGTTTTGGGTTTTATAACTGGCTCTATTTGGGGAAATTACACTTGGGGAGACCCACTACCAAAAGACCCCAAAATCATAGCCGTTGAGGTTGGCTTACTTATTTACTCGGCTTACTTTGTACTACGAGGCTCATTTGAAGACGAACAAAAGAAAGCTAGACTTTCGGCAGTTTACAACATATTTGCCTTTGCATCATTTATGCCTTTGGTGTGGATATTGCCTCGCCTTACAGACTCTTTACATCCTGGCAATGGTGGAAATCCAGCATTTGGAAAATACGATATGGACAGTAATATGCGTATGGTATTTTACCCAGCTATTCTCGCTTGGATTTTGGTGGGTGTTTGGATATCGTCGCTTAGAATTAGAATAAAATTATTGAATAACCATTTACAAGACAACCTATGAGTTTATTGAATTTGCAAGATGTAGAAATGGCGGATGCCTTCAGAGCAGACGGTAAAATATATGTGGTAGTAGCTGTTGTATCCATAGTAGTTCTAGGTTTAATAGCCTACCTATTCAGTATCGACAGGAAAGTTAGTAAACTAGAAAAAGAAATTAAGAAATAGTTTTGGAGACGAAAAACTTCATAAACTAAATATAACAAAAATGAAAAAAACACATATCATTGCATTGGTGGTCATAGCTATTGCAATCACAATGATAATTTCAACCATAGGTGATGCCAGTACCTATGCCTCTTTCAAAGAAGCCAAAGAAATGGCCGAAAATGGTGATAAGGGATCTATCCACGTGGTGGGTGAATTGATAAAAGGAGCTGATGGCAAACCATTGGGAATGAAATATGAACCATCGGTAGACCCCAATCATTTTGAATTTATGATGCGTGACTCTTTAAACAATGAAGAGTTGGTAGTGTTTAAACAACCAAAGCCGCAGGATATGGATAAGTCTGAAAAAGTGGTAGTGGTAGGTCACATGGACTTGAATACCAAACAATTTGAGGCTGAACAAATTCTATTAAAGTGTCCATCGAAATACAACAACGGCGAATTGAAAGTCGAAAGTGAATGATTGCCACCAAATCAAGTATAAATATTGATCTTTTTCTAGAGAACTGTATAGAGCAAAAATTTCCTTTTGCCCTATACAAAATGCCCAATACTTCGCAAGTCAAGCTGATAGTTAGTTTTGATAAATCTGAAAACAGAAAAAGGATTGACTTTGACGAATGTGGCTCGGGGTTTGTCATGGCTCCATACGACAAAGAAAACGAACTCCCTTACTTTTACAAAAACGACTTCGAAGTAGATATTAAAGACTTTTCAGATATTGAAGTGCCAGAATATTTGAAGGATAAATTTGAATTATCAAAATATATTCTTAGTGAAAACTTCTCATTGAAAGGCAAAAATGATTCATGTGATAGGCAATCGCACAAAAAGAAAGTGGAGGCTGTAATAGTTTGCATACAGAATGGAGAAGCCAAAAAAGTAGTTCTTTCTAGAAAGAAACATTTGGGAGAAATTGCTGAAAATAACCTTTTAAAAGGTTTCCAAAACCTTTCAAAATCCAATCCTAGCGGATTTGTATCTTTGGTAAATGTACCTTGGAAAAATCAAATATGGCTCGGGGCATCTCCTGAAATATTGGTTTCTCAAGACGAAAATGGCATGTTTAAAACGGTGTCTTTAGCTGGTACGCAATCCGCCATCGACAAAAATGGTAACGAAATCAGGCCATTAGATGCTCTTTGGTCGCACAAGGAAATAGAAGAACAAGCCTTCGTAGGACGTTATATAATAAATTGTCTTAAGAAAATCAGAGTTAGAGAATTTTTAGAAGAAGGCCCCAAAACTGTAAAAGCAGGCAACTTACTCCACTTAAACACCAGCTACAGCATAGATACCAAAGAAATAAATTTCAGCAATTTAAGTTCTGTGATGTTAGATCTTCTCCATCCTACGCCTGCCGTTTGTGGAATGCCCAAAGAGGCTGCTGAGAGCATCATTGAGAAAATAGAGGAATACGACAGAGAATTTTATAGCGGCTATCTGGGTCCAGTAAACATTGATAACAACAGTCATTTGTTTGTAAATATCCGCACCCTGAAAATCGAAAACCAGCAAGTTTATGCCTTCGCTGGAGGTGGAATTACCGAAGATTCTGATCCAGAAAAGGAATGGAATGAAACAGAAATTAAACTACAGACTATTTTAAGATCCTTCTCTTAAAGAATAAAGTTTCTCATCTTTTGGATTTTTTTTATTGATTTTTATTCAAATTAATTATGGTTTCTCCAAAAATAAAGAATAAAACTAAGCACCTACAAATCAATCATTTAAAATAATATTATTATATATTATCCAAATAAATTTGATAATATAATAGAAATACGATAGTTTTATAAAAGAGAAAATATTTTTTTGGCATGATTAATGTAATACCCTAAAAAATATTCCTAATAGATCATTTGAGAAAACTCTAATAAAATGCAGAAACTAGCTCTAAGTCAATCACTCCAACAGAGGCTTTCCCCTCAACAAATACAATTCATCAAATTGCTTCAGATTCCAACGGCTGAATTAAACCAAAGGATTGAAGAAGAGTTAGAAATCAATCCTGCTCTCGAGGAAGGAATGGAAATTCAAGAAAGAAACCAAGATGACGATATCTATGGTGATAATTCAGGTTCCTCTGATGATGAATTTAACAACGACTATAATGAATATGACAGTTTAGATACCTATAATTTAAACGAACTCAATGTAAAAGAGTATATCAATCAAGATGAATACTCAGGTTATAAAATGGCCAGTGATGGTTGGGGAGAGGAAGAAAAAGATACAATGCCAGTTGTGGCCATCGATTCGCTATCAGAATCTCTTTTGCAGCAATTGGGCTTTTTAAGACTCAATGAGCGTGAAACTCAAATTGGGCAGCAGCTTATAGGATCTATCGAAGACGATGGATATTTGAGAAGACCCATTAGATCGATATGCAATGATTTAGCTTTTGGTCAGAATATTTATTGTTCGGAAGATGAAGTAATCACAATTCTGAAAAAAATACAAAAATTCGAACCAGCTGGAATCGGAGCCAGAGATTTACAAGAATGTCTGATTCTTCAATTAGAAAAAAACAGAAACTCACTAGAAAACAATATTGCCCTTACTATTCTAGAGGATCATTTTGAAGAATTTACAAAAAAACATTTTGACAAAATTCAGAGAAAATTAAGCATTGAAGACGAGACTTTAAAGAAATCGCTAGGTCTGATTACACGATTGAACCCGAAACCAGGCAATATGGGCTCTTCGGAAAACAACGTGGCTTATTTGATGGCCGACTTTATAGTTTCTTCAGTTAACGGAAAACTAGAAATTGTCTTGAATTCGAAAAATGCTCCTCAGTTGAGAGTGAGCAGGTCGTTTTCAGAAATGCTCGATACCTACGACAAAAGCGACAAACAAAATCGCCACATCAAAGAAACGGTGAGCTTTGTAAAACAAAAACTCGATGCAGCAAAATGGTTTATAGATGCCATCAAACAAAGACAACAAACCCTTTTGAAAACCATGGAAGCCATTGTGGTTTATCAACAAGAGTTTTTCAATGAAGGCGACGAAAATAAACTTAAACCAATGATTCTAAAGGACATAGCTGAAAGAATCGACATGGATATTTCAACAGTATCTAGGGTTGCCAACAGCAAATCTGTGCAAACCGACTTTGGTATTTACCCATTGAAATATTTCTTCTCAGAAGGTATTGCTACCGATAACGGAGAGGAAGCATCGAGCAGAGAAGTGAAAAATATTTTGAAAGAACTGATAGAAAGCGAACCAAAACATTCGCCACTTTCTGACGACAAACTGGAAAAACTTCTTAAAAAACGTGGTTATAACATTGCTCGTAGAACTGTTGCCAAATACAGAGAGCAATTGGCCATCCCAGTGGCTAGATTAAGAAAAGAAATGTAAGAAATTTATTAATATTTCATATAAAAAAGAAGAATCCTATTCAGAACGAGTAGGATTTTTTGTTATTCGCAAACAGAATTTTACCGTAGCTTAGCATTTAAAACCTTATATTTGTGATGTTTTTCTATATATAAAACCAATTGCTGAAAACAAAGTGCAGTTAAAAGTATCAAAATTCCTTTCCTATGTTTTGCACCCAGTATTTATGCCTACTTACTTGGTTTTGATACTCAAAGTGTTTGCACCTCTATCTCTATTTTATAGCTTTTTTACCTTAAAAAGCTTCGCAGTATTTATTTCAATCATTTTTCTTTATACAGCCGTATTTCCCATTTTATTGGTTTTTTGGCTAAATAATACCAAATCTGTTTCGGACATAGAAATGTCGAATACCAAAGAAAGACCCAAGGTTTACCTCATCACGTCGGGTTTCTTCATTTCGCTTTCATATTTTTTTTACTCTAAAGGCGGTTTGTTGGAACCCACCGCTTTCCTGATTGCTATTATGGTAGTCAATATTTTGGGTTTGGCACTTTTTTCCATAAAAGAAAAAATCAGTGCCCATGCCTCAGCCCTGGCATGCATCTTAGCAGTGAATTTTACCGTATATATCAAATTCGTCGAACAAAACCTTTATCTACCTATTCTAGGATTAGTACTGTTACTAGGAATTCTTTCTTCATCTAGGTTAATTTTGGGAGCACATACCCTCAAACAAATAGCTCTAGGTATAGTTTGGGGCCTTTTTACAGGTGTTTTAGGGACGATTTATCTTTTATAAATTTATGAAAATCAAAATTGGAACAAGAGGAAGCCTCTTGGCACTTTGGCAGGCCGATTACATTCAATCTAAGTTAGAATCAGCAAGTATAGACACAGAAATTGTAATTATAGAAACCAAAGGTGACAAAATATTAGACAGGGCTTTGTCAAAAATTGGAAGTAAAGGTGTTTTTACGGAAGAATTGGAGGAGCAACTTCATAGCGGTGCCATAGACATTGCCGTTCACAGTGCCAAAGACTTACAGTCTGAGTTAGATGAATCTCTTTCAATTATTGCTTTTACGGAAAGAGAAAAAATAAATGACGTTTTGGTGAGCCACAAAGAAATTAACATTACCAAAGAGTTAGTAGTAGGCACTTCCTCCACCAGAAGAGTTGCCATGTTGAAAGCCTATTTTCCGCATTTTAAGATTGTGGATATGAGAGGAAATCTCCAAACTCGTATCAAAAAAATGGAAGACGGTGCTTGTGATGCCATTTTATTGGCCTTTGCAGGGGTAAACCGCATGAAATACAATGACATGATACGCCATGAGTTTGACAATGAACAATTTGTCCCGCCAGTAGGTCAAGGAACGGTTGCGGTAGAAATCTCGAACAAATTAGATGGGAATAAGGCATCAAGAATAAGAGAAATCTGTAACGATCCTGAAACTGAGCAATGTCTTTTGGCAGAGCGAGCGTATTTAAGAGAACTCAAAGGTGGCTGCTCCATTCCAGTATTTGGGAACGGTATTTTAGTCGAAAATAAAGTACATTTTACGGCTGGAATTATCTCTTTGGATGGTCAAAAAATAATAAAAGTTAAAGAAATACAAAAAAACGAGACTCCTGAAGAGCTTGGCACAAAATTGGCAATTAGAATACTATCCGAAGGTGGAAAAGAAATTTTAGAATCAATTAAAGCCCAATTGTAAGTATAATGAAGAAATGTTTTTTAATTCTCGTTGTTTTTATGGCTTTCCTACAAGCCAATGCCCAAAGGAAGGACTATCTTTTGACACTAACAACCTCAAAAGGAGTAGCCCACATGGTGCTCTATGATGAAACGCCATTGCACAAAGCCAATTTTTTAAAGCTAGTAAAAGAGCATTATTATGATAGTCTTCTTTTCCATAGAGTTATAGAAAAGTTCATGATTCAAGGTGGCGACCCCAACTCAAAAAATGCCAAAGCTGGAGCAAGACTGGGTTCTGGTGGTGGTAATTTGGAGAAAATCCCATTTGAATTTACTCCACTAAGAGTTCATAAAAAAGGAGCTTTGGCGGCCGCTAGCAACGGAAATCCAGAAAAAATGTCAAACCCCGTTCAATTTTATATCGTACAAGGAAGAAAGTTATCGGATGAAGAAGTATCTAAAGTAGAAAAAACGAACGACATAAAATACACCAATAAGCAACGTGCTGATTATCTAAGTGTGGGAGGCTACCCTTCTTTAGATAATAAATACACGGTTTTTGGTGAAGTTGTTGATAACTTCAAGCTGATTGATGAGATAGCAGCGGTTCAAAAAGACGAATTTAACCGACCTGTAGAAGACGTGAAGATGGTCATCACTGCTAAAAAAACACGTAAGAAAAAAATCACCAGAGTTTACGGTTACAAATACGAAAAAAAGAAGTAATTTTTTAGGTAAAAAATAAAATTTTAAGCCCTATTTTGCATTAAAAATGGGGCTTTCTTTTGTCAAGCTAATTAAATAAATGAAAAAAATTCTTGTTACTGGCTCGAATGGGCTTTTGGGTCAAAAATTAATTGAAAAATTATCAAAAACCGAAAATATTGAGGTAATTGCTACTGCAAGAGGTGAAAACCGTTTACCATTTAGCGAGAACTATCGATTTATTAGCCTTGACATTACAAAAAAAGAAGAGGTCGATTCGGTTTTTGATACTGAAAAACCAGACGTAGTTATTCATACTGCGGCTATGACCAACGTAGACCAATGCGAAACAGAAAAAGATGCTTGCTGGGATTTGAATGTAAAGGCAGTTGAATATCTTTTAGCGTCCTCCAAAAAACACAATTCGTTTTTTGTTCACCTTTCTACCGACTTTATTTTTGATGGCAAAGAAGGCCCTTATGACGAACAAGCTGAAGCAAACCCACTAAGCTTTTATGGCTGGAGCAAATACGCAGCTGAAAAATTGGTCATAAATTCTGACGTAAAATGGGCCATTGCCCGCACAGTTTTGGTTTATGGAATCGCCCACGATATGAGCCGTACCAATATCATTCTTTGGGTAAAAAATTCGCTAGAACAAGGCAAAAGCATAAATGTAGTTAACGACCAATGGAGAACACCCACGCTGGCAGAAGACTTAGCTGATGGATGTATACTCATTGCTCAAAAAGAAGCTGAAGGCATATTTAACATATCAGGAAAAGACCTCTTGAACCCTTTCCAAATGGCGATTATGACGGCCGATTATTTTAATTTAGACAAGTCCCTCATCACTGAAGTTGACGGAACTAAATTCACTCAACCAGCCAAACGCCCAGCCAAAACGGGTTTTATTTTGGATAAACCTATCGAAGTTCTAGGGTTCAATCCAAAGACTTTCCAAGAAGGAATTGCTTTTGTGGCTGAACAGATAGGGAAATAATTACTTCCCTTCCTTTATCAATTTTACCCCAAACAATTCTTTGGATTGGGTGTAAATGTAGGTCACAATAACCAAAGTCATAGCTCCGCCGAAAATAACAGACGGTACGGTTCCTAAAAGTTTTGCGGCAAGGCCAGACTCAAAGGCTCCTAGTTCGTTAGACGTACTTACAAAAACACCATTGACTGCACTTACACGTCCACGCATGTGATCAGGTGGAAGAATTTGTAAAATGGTGGATCGCACTACCACACTTATGCTGTCAAAAGCACCTGTAAAAAACAAAGCAAAACAAGAGAGATAAAAATTAGTGGAAACCGCAAAAACCAAGGTGGCTATTCCGAAACCTGCAACCGCTAATAACATGTTTCTCCAGGCTTTATTGGTTGGTGGGAAGTAAGCAGTTCCTAACATCACCAAAACCGCCCCGACTGCCGGTGCTGCCCTCAAAAAACCTAATCCTTCTGCTCCCACATGCAAAATATCTTTAGCAAAAACTGGTAACATGGCTATTACACCTCCAAAAAGCACCGAAAACATGTCTAAAACTATGCTGTACCACATAATTTTGTTTTTTCTTACAAATCCGTAACCTTCTCTTAGGCTGTCCATCAAATTGGCCTTGGTTTGGTTTTTTATTTCTTTTTTTGAAATTTGAGCGGCAAGTAAAACCGTTAAAATTAAAAATGCCAAAACTACCCAAAGTGAACTTATAAATCCTACGAAGGCATACAAAAAACCGCCCAAAACTGGCCCAGCAATGCGACCGATTTGCCAAAACTGTGCACTCCAAGAGGCAGAATTTGAATAATGTTCTTCCTTTACCAAAAAAGGCTTAAGCGAAGACCATGAAGGGCTATAAAAACCTCTGGCAACCCCAAATATGAAAACCGAAACATAAATAACCCAAGGCTGATGCTCTTTGTCCAAACTCAAAAGTGAGTTTTCAGAAAGTCCAAAAATTAAAAGGATGGTGACCAAACAAACTACAAAAAAACTCCATAAATAGATTTTCTTTCTATCAAATTTATCTGCCACATACCCCCCAAATAAGGCCAAGGAAATAAACGGAACTGCCTCCGCCAATCCTACCAATCCGAGCGAAAATGGGTCGTGTGTTAACTCATAAAGATAATAAGAGAGAACTATTTCTTGCATCAAAATGGCCAATGTGAAGAACAACTGTGCGGAAACAAAATAGCGAAAATCGGAATATCGAAGGGCAGCGTAAGGGTCTGTTTTTGACATAAATTAAATTTAATCTTTCAAGCAACTTCATGTAGATAAAACTCATCTTTAACATGTCGTTAATAAATAAACTTGATAACAGACAAAATAATTCTATCAGCAACAAAGTTTAATAGACTTAAAATCTAATAAAAATGAAATATCTACTCTTTTCCCTTACCCTTTTAGTATTTACAAGTTGCGACAAAATTCTTTATGAAAACGGCGTGCCTCCTCGTGGCTATGACACCAAAGACTTTGCTTTGAGTTCCTTTGACAGAATCGAACTCAACAATGCTTTTTTTGTAACTATCGTAAAATCAACAGAATCAAAAGTATCTGCCAAAGGTTCAGGTGATGACATTGACGACTTGGAAGTTACGGTTACCAACGGCAAATTGGACATCAGATATGATAAAAGAATTAGAATAAAACAACTCAAAAGATACAAAATGGAGTTGGTGGTTTATACACCCAACATAACTGAAATAGATGCAAAATCTGCCTCAGATACAGAAATTTCTGGCTTTAGCACTATCAACAGCTTTATTGCAAGCGTTTCGGGTGCTTCTACACTTCGACTGAATAATACTGTAAAATCTCTGACAGCTGACATCAGCGGAGCATCTAAAATAATCTTGCCTTTAAAAGTTGAAAATATAGATGCTGAAATTTCTGGAGCATCTACGCTGGATGGTTTTGATGCCAATAGCACCGAAGTATTTCTCGAATTATCTGGAGCCAGCAAAGCAGAAGTTAGTGCTTCTAAAACCCTTAGCGTAAAAGCCAGTGGTGCCAGCAAAGTTTTCTACAAAGGTGAACCAAAAATCACCGAAGATTTATCGGGTGGTAGTAAGGTGAGTAAGGAGTAAGGAATCTCATTTAATTGGTAAAAAAAAGGGCTTTTGCCCTTTTTTTGTTTAACACAATCTTACCAAAAACATTATCTATGTAGAAATTAACAAATTATTAAATGGATAAATAGCCTTGTTACATTACCTACAAGATCCTATTCAGTCCTCCATCCACATCACAATAACTTTTTTTGTCAGAATCCATATGTTGCTTTCCCCATTGGTACATGCTATCAATAATTGGTAATATACTAGAGCCATAGGGCGTAATTTTGTATTCAACTCTTGGAGGAATTTCGGCATATATTATTCTTTCAATTATTCCATCAGACTCTAATTCTCTTAGTTGATTCGTCAATGTTTGCTTACTTATTTCAGTGATATTTTTCAATAACAAACTGTACCTATTTCGGTCTGTTCGAATCATGTGAATAATACTTGGTTTCCATTTTCCACCAATAATATTCATGCAATATACCACGGGGCAATTTCCTGGTGTAAAGTCTTTGGTCTTCCTAATAGTAGAATTTTCCATTGGTCTAAAATTTTAGCCTATACACAATAATATTATCAATACAGATATAATAGACAAAGGTAATACTTTTGCAGAATTAAAATTAAATTGAAAAAAATGAAAAGAATTACCGTTTTAATAACAATGCATTTTGACAATTCGAAAGGAAATTTTGAAGAATTAAGACAAAAAGAAATGGCTCATATGAAAAGTTGGAAAGAAGAAGATATTTTGGAGAATTTCTACATTAAAGCAGAAAAAGATGGAGCAAAACTTATCTTCAAAAATATAGAGTTGGAGCAAGTAGTAAAGAATATTGAAAGCCTTCCATTATTTCCTTACATGGAAAAAGTGGAATATCTAAATTTTGATAAAATATTCTAAATCAATAATAAAAAAAGGGCTTTCGCCCTTTTTTTTATAATATCTCCGCCACTTTCTCGTCTTCCTGTGCAAAGGGCTGTTTGTATAATCGCTTGCCTGTTGCTTTGAAGATTGCATTGGCCAAAGCCCCGCCCGTAGGTGGCAATGCTGGCTCGCCAAGACCTGTTGGGTCTATACCATTATCCACAAAATAGGCATCAATTTCTGGCACTTCGTTGAATCTTATCAATCTGTATTGGTCAAAATTCGTTTGTTTTGGTGCACCATTTTCGAAGTTTAGATTTCCGTACATCGCATGTCCAAGTCCATCTACAATGGCCCCATATATTTGATTTCTAGCCCCACTTTGGTTGATTACAATTCCGCAGTCAGTTACCGCAAAAACTTTCTTGAGCGTTGGTTTACCTTTTTTCATTTCTACCTCGGCTATCTGTGCCACATAGGAATTGTGAGAGAAATAAACACTAAAACCTTGGTGCAATCCTTTCTTGGCACTCCCCCACTTCGCTCTTTCTGCTACGGTGGTGATTACTTTTTCAAATCTCAAAGGCTCATAAGTTATTTTTCCTACAGGTTTTTCAATCGCTTTTTTTAGCAATTCCAAACGCAATTTTACTGGGTCTTTTCCTGCAGCAAAAGCTATCTCATCAATAAAAGCTTGCTCGGCATAAGCCAAGAAGTTGGTTATTGGAGCTCTCCAAGGACCTGTAGTGATATCCGACTTATAATCAGCTGATTCTACCAACACATTGTCTATCGCACCAACAGGAAAATTGTCTTGTCTGGTGGAATTTCCGGCATTCAATCCAACGCCTTTCAATGCAAATCCGGTCACATTACCGGCCTTGTCTATCGATGCTTTGAATTTATATCTCACGGCCGGACGATAAATTCCACCGCTCATGTCGTCTTCACGTGTCCACATGAGTTTTACTGGTGCTTTTATCAAAGATGAAACCTCTGCAGCTTCAAGAGCATAGTCGTTGTTCAGTCTTCTACCAAATCCGCCACCCATTTTGGTAAGCTCCACTGTGATATTTTCAACAGGAATATTTAACAGTTTAGCCACTTGATTTTGAGCAGATTGTGGCGTTTGTGTTGGCCCTACCAATTTTACGGAATCCTTTTTCACATCGGCAAAAAAGTTCATTGGTTCCATAGGACTATGAGACAAAAACGGACATTGATACTCTGCTTCGATGATTTTATGGGCCTCAGCAAAAGCCTTTTCTACATCCCCATCTTTTCTTCTCAGCTCAAAAGGCCCGTTTTTCATCATGTCTGTAAAGATTTGGTTGTGCTTTGTATCGCTTTCCAATTCTTTCGTGTTGGTCCAATTGATGGTCAGCACTTTTCGTGCTTTCATAATCGGCCAATTCGACTTTCCAATAATGGCCACTTTATCTTTAAACGAAATCACATCTATCACTCCATCAATTTTCTTTGCTTCGGTAGCATCAAAACTCTTTAATGTTTGACCAAATCCTTGGGGTCTAACTATTTGAGCATAAAGCATTCCAGCTTGTTTGTAGTCCATACCATACTTCGCCTTTCCTGTAAGTACAGTTTTATTATCAACACTTTTTATGGTTTGTCCTATGAGCTTAAATTCCTTGTTGGACTTAAGTGGAATTTCTTTTGGTATTTCCACCGAAACGGCATCATTTACCAAATCGCCATAACTGAGTTTATCACCCTTGGCGTTGATTACAAAGCCTTTATCTGTTTTCAGTGTAGTTGCAGACACATTCCATTTTTTTGCTGCCGCAGCTATAAGTGCATATCTACCAGTAGCTCCCGCTTTTCTTAACCTTTCCCAAGAATGTTTTATGGCCCCGCTACCACCGGTGAGCTGTCTTTCAAAACGCTTGATATCTAAATCGGCTTGTTTTACTACGACTTTCTCCCAATCCACGTCCAATTCTTCAGCTACGATCATAGCAAAAGCGGTTTTTATGCCCTGGCCAATTTCTGGGTTAGGAGAAAAAATCGTGATAACATTGCTGCTGTCGATTGTTAAAAAAGCATTGCTCAACAATTCGTCTTTCAAGTTATCCAAACTGATAATTTCAGCAGTAGAATTGCCTAAACTGTTAAACCCAATCACCAAACCTCCTGAAGTCAGAAGCATGTTTTTCAAAAAGTCTCTTCTGTTATTTTTCATCTTTTTTGAAGTTTAGCAGCAAGTTTAACGGCCTCATTGATACGGTGATACGTGCCACATCTACAAATATGAGCAGACATAGCCATAGAGATTTCTTCCTCATCGGGATTAGGATTCTCCTTCAAAAGAGCAGCAGCGGTCATCATCTGACCCGATTGACAAAAGCCACATTGTGGTACATCTAAAGTGTCCCAAGCTTGTTGAACAGGATGGTCTCCATTTTCTGACAAGCCTTCAATGGTCGTTATTTCTTTTCCGATTGCCAAAGTGACTGGCGTAACGCAAGAGCGAGTAGGCATGCCATCTATATGGACGGTGCAAGCCCCACATTGAGCCATTCCACAGCCATATTTAGTACCAGTAAGATCGAGCGTGTCTCGAAGCACCCAAAGTAGCGGTGTATCTTCCGACACATCTACTTTTAGTTTTTTTCCGTTTATGCTAAGTGAATATTCTGACATTTAATGGTTGATTTTGTACGTCTAAATTACAAAATATTAACCAGAAAAGTCAAATAAGGTTTTAAATTAAGAAATATTGGCCTTTTTAGTAGACAAAAAGCTCATTATGAAGGCTATAAGACCGAAAATTAGAATGAAAAGTATGCCGGTCATGGTGTGCAAAAATGTAGCAAGACTAATTCCGTCTTGATTTGAAAGCCCATAAAGAGCCACAATTTTACCCACCAAAAGGTGATAACTTCCAATTCCACCAATAGTTGGTATGGCCATACCTATTGACCCCATTACCAAAATCGTCAAGACTGCAAGAAAACTCAATGAATCTCCAAGCGAAACGGCTTTGCATAGCAAGTAGGTGGAAACATAGTACATCGACCAAATAAAAAAAGTATGCATAAAAAACTGAGCGGATTTTTCGATTTTAAGAACGCTCAGCAAGCCGCTACGAAGCCCTGCCGTAAAGTCAAAGACTTTTTTTATAAGCCCTATCTTTAAAAACTTATCTTTGTTTTGTTGAAAAATAACCAATCCCAAAACCCCCAAAAGTACCACACCTCCTATAAACAACAATAAATTGGATGGATTTTGATTGCCAAATAAATCGACAAAAAGCGACTTAATTCTACCAAATTCTAGTAATAGATTAATCAAAACCAAAACACCCAAAATCAAAACATCTATAATTCTTTCGGCTATTACTGCTCCAAAAGACTTGTCAAAAGGCACGTTTTCACTTTTTTGCAAACTTGCTGACCGAGCCAACTCTCCGGCTCTTGGAAATACCAAATTGGTCAGGTAACCTATCAAAACAGCTATGGAAGTATTTTTTAAAGATGGTTTATAACCCATTGGCTCAAGCATGATATTCCATCTTGCGGCACGGCTTATGTGAGCCAACAAAGCCAAAATGGCAGCAAAAAGCACCAAAACATAGTTGGCGTCCTTAAAACTTTGTAGGGTTACCAGAATATCAATATCCTTAAAAACCCAGTTGAGCAGTGCTAAGCCTAGGCCAATTGGTAAAACGTATTTTAGTGCTTTCTTCAAACCGTTTATCATTAAGATACTACGCGATTGTTTTCGTCAGGAAAAACGACAGTTGGTTTATGTGCAGCTGCCTCTTCTTGGGTCATCCATGCATAGGAAATGATGATGATGATATCACCAGGTTGTGCTTTTCTGGCTGCAGCACCGTTCAAACAAATAATACCTGTATTTCTTTTACCTTTAATGGCATAGGTTTCAATTCGTTCGCCATTGTTGTTGTTGACAATCTGAACTTTTTCATTCTCCATAATGCCGGCCGCTTCCAAAAGTGCCTCGTCTATGGTTATGCTTCCTACGTAATTGAGTTCCGCTTGCGTAACTTTTACCCTGTGAATTTTTGATTTGAATATGTTAACTAACATCCAACCTATTTTTTTTGCAAAAATACAACCATAATAATGAAATAACAATAAGTCAAAAAACGAGAATGGTACTTAAACGCAAAAAACTCAAAGAAAATCGATTCCAATTAAATTTTGCTCCATCGGATGACCATTCCAACTATTTCCAACCCTCCTCAAACCTATTCTGATAGTTTTTTTGATGCTTGACCTACCTATTTTACAAAATTTATTTTCGTCAGAATGTCTAATGATATTTTTGGTCTAAATTTGCAGTTCAATAAAAATACGTATGTCTAGACCTCAAGTTTACTTTACAGCTGGCCCAGCTGAATTATATCCAAAGTTTGAAGCATATTTGCAGGAGTTTGTGGATTTGCAAATCGGTTCGATTTCGCACAGAAGTGGTCAATTCAAAAAAATCTATCAACATACCGATGAACAACTTAGGATATTAATGAATATTCCTACCGAAAATGCCATCATGTTTACAGGCTCAGCTTCTGAAATTTGGGAAAAATTAGTACTCAGCACAGTAGAACACGAGTCTTTTCATTTGGTAAATGGCTCATTTTCAGCAAAGTTCCACCAATATGCTCAAATGCTTCAAAAACACGCCACGTGTTTTGAAAAACCTTTGGGTCAAGGTTTTTCTTATGGAGAAATTGTGGTTCCTGAGTTTGCAGAGTTGATTTGTACTACCCAAAACGAGACTTCCACAGGCGTGCAAATGCGTGAGGCAGACATTCATAAACTCAAACGAAGCAATAACGACAAATTGATTGCAGTGGACATGGTTTCGTCTGCACCGATTCCAAATCTGGATTTTTCGGTTGTAGATACTGCGTTTTTTTCGGTTCAAAAAAGTTTCGGAATGCCCGCCGGATTGGGCGTTTGGATAGCCAATGAAAGATGCCTTGAAAAAGCTAAACAACTCAAGACCAAAGGAATAAACATAGGAGCTCACCATGACTTACCCACCCTTTGGAAATTTGCCAAAGAATACCAAAACCCAGCAACACCGAACGTAATGGGGATTTTTATTCTTGGTAAAATAGCTGAGGACATGAATAAAATAGGTATAGAAAAAATCAGAAAAGAAACGGACGAAAAAGCCAAAAAGCTTTATAAATATTTTGAAAACAAAGCTGGATACAGTTTATCTGTGAGTGAAAGCGAGCAAAGATCGAGAACTGTGGCGGTTATAAACACCGAAAAGCCTTCTTCTGAAATCATTAATTATTTGAAAGGAAAGAATATGATAATTGGCTCAGGCTATGGACCGGGCAAGGATTCTCAAATTAGAATCTCAAATTTCATTGCTAATAGTGCCGAACAAATAGATAATTTATTAAAAGAAGTTGAAAAGTTTTAGAAAATATTGGTTTTCAAAATAAAAACTCCTAATTTTGCAGCCCAATCGAGGAATAATTAGATTTAATCAATAGAGAAATGAAAAAAGATATTCATCCAAATTATAGAGAAGTAGTATTCTGGGACTTGACTTCAGACGAAAAATTCTTGAGCCGTTCATGTGTAGACACTAAGGAAACAATCGTTTTCGAAGATGGCAAAGAGTATCCAGTTTGTAAAGTCGAGGTTAGCTCGAAGTCTCACCCTTTCTATACAGGTAAAAACGTATTGTTAGATACTACAGGACGTGTTGATAAATTCAACAAACGTTACGGCAAAAAATAATTCGTTCAAAAACCTTCTAAAAAGCCTTTTCGAAAATTCGAAAAGGCTTTTTTATTGAGAAAACTCCTATTCCATTGGCAAAAAGATACAATAAAGCCAAATATAAACTTAAGCCTCAAACAAAGAAATGGCTAAAATTGCTGCTCATTGTATTGAGCCCAATTTTGCTTTATGTTTGTTACTACGCTTACAAGGAATTCAAGGCAGGTTTGATAAAATACAAAGCATTCGGCATTTATATTCCTGATCATTATGAAGTGCATGGTATCGATGTATCCCGATATCAACAGATTATCAACTGGAAGTCGGTTAAAGACATGAATATTGAAGGTGTGAGCATAGACTTTGCTTTTCTAAAAGCCACACAAGGTACTCAAACCATTGATTTACAATATTTTCAGAACAGAATCAGGGCAAGAAAAGCAGATGTTCCTGTTGGAGCTTACCACTTTTTTGTAGCCAGTAAGGACCCCGTTCAGCAAGCCGACATTTTTAGTAAAGTGGTTCAAATCAAAAGAGGTGATCTGCCACCGGTGGTGGATATCGAGAAGGAATATCATCAATCTAGTGTCAAAATCAGAAAAAACCTAAAAACTTGGTTGAGGTTAATAGAAAGAAGATATAAGGTAAAACCAATTATTTACACCAACGTAGATTTTTACAAAAATCATTTGGAAGGTTATTTTGAAAGTTACCCCGTTTGGATAGCTCATTACACCAAACTTCGTGAACCAAATATTAACAAAGCTTGGACTTTTTGGCAGCTAAGTGAAGAAGCGACCGTAAATGGCATAAAAGGAAAGGTAGATTTCAATGTATTTAATGGCTCAAAAGAAGAATTTGAAGAACTCAAAATCAAATAGTTACACTTGAATTTCTTTTCAAAAATAAAGGTTGAATAAAAACAGAAAGTAACACTAAAATACCTCCCAAATAAAACTGTGTTGACATCCGCTCACTTTCTCCAAAAATAAAAAAAGCCAACACAACTCCATAAACAGGTTCTAAATTCAGACTTAGGTTAACTGTAAAAACTGATATCTTCTTCATAATTTTTATCATTTGTGCGTGTGGGATAACCGTACAAACCAAGGCCAAGACCAACAACCAAACCCAGTCTTGCTGTGTCATTGCCAAATCTTTCTTTTCGAAAAAGGCCAAATAAACCACCAAACAAACCAAAAATGCCGAACCCAGCTCATAAAAACTAATGAGTTGACTATCAAACCTGTGCGTGAGCTTTGAATTAAAAATCGTGAAAGCCGCACATAAAAATGCTCCTAGAAGTCCAATTAGAATTCCAGAAAGATAATGAGTCTCGAAACTAAACATGATGGCCACGCCAACCACCGCCAACAAACCCAGTAGTATTTCTTTAAAATCTATCTGCTTTTTACCCAAAACTGGCTCTAATAAACTCGTAAAGAATGAGGTGGTAGAAAAAGTAACCAAACTGATGGCTACCGTAGAAACCTTAGCAGAGCCAAAAAAACATAACCAATGTAAACCCAAAAGCAAGCCTACAAAAAGCAACAGTCCGAATTCTCTTAGACTAACCTTTAGATTAACTTTTCTCAAAAACAAAATCAGAAACAAGGCTACTGCGGCCACTAATGTTCTATAAAAAACCACCGCAATTGTACTGGCTTCTATGAGTTTGCCAAGAATCCCAGTAAAACTCAATAGCAAAACCAAAACATGTAATTTTAGATAATCCCTCATAATTCCTAAAAAAGAAAAACCCACCAACTGGCGGGTTTTATTCTATACGTCCTTTAATATTTTTTACTGCTCTATGAGTTCCGCTGATTTCACTCGACTGGGCTGAGCTTTTTTTTTACTTTTTTCCTCTCTTCTAAGCAAAATTCTTTGTTTTAAACTCATCCACTTTTCATAAAGGCTTGATTCCGTAATAAAATCCCAAAACTCAGGTTTTTTCCCTTCTGTTATTACTGTTCTTACTTCATCTGCATCGTATTTCATACCTGTACACAAACAATGTGCTCTATTGGTACGATTTAAAATATCAAAATTCACGCAGCTTGAACAGCCCTTCCAAAATTCATCGTCTTTAGGCAACTCAGAAAAAGGAACAGGCAAATAACCCAACTCCGAATTGATTTTCATTACAGCCAAACTGGTTGTAAGTCCAATGATTTTCGCATCTGGATATTTTGTTCTCGAAAGATTAAATGCTTTTGCCTTGATGGAAGTTGCAATTCCACTTTTCCTGTGATTTGGATGAACAATCAGACCCGAATTGGCCACAAATTTACCGTGTTCCCAAGTTTCTACATAACAAAAACCTACCCACTCACCATCTAAAGTGGTGGCTATTACGGCTTTGTCCTCCATCATTTTTAGACGGATATACTCGGGCGAACGCTTAGCTATACCTGTTCCACGGGCTTTTGCACTAAGTTCCATTTCAGAACATATCTGTTCTGCGTAGTTGAGGTGATTTTGGTCGGCTACCTGAACTATATAATTGCCAATAATACTTTTTTCTATTGTACTCATCGTCATTTGACAGGGTTAAACCCTTAATAGGAGACGGTGTATCCGCGATTGTTAAAGATGAAAAATAAGATAAAGAATAAGGGCGATTCGCTTATAAGCAAAATGCCTCATGCTTGGGTCCTTGCGGACCGCATTCGTCGGAAGGGTGATATGGGAAGGTTAATCTTTACCATTCTTTGTTTTAGTCGATACAAATATAGAATGAATTCTAATCTTACAATAATTATTAATCTTATTTTTTTGTCAATAAATTGTTAAGATTCTCTATCAATTCAGCGACTGAGCATTATTAACGCCTATTATCGTCATTTTCGAACATACTCAAATAGCTCATATAGCGACTTTCAGATATTTCTCCAGCCTCCACAGCATCTTTTACGGCACACTTAGGCTCGTTGATATGTAGGCAGTTATGAAATTTACATTGACCGAGTAAATCTCTGAATTCAGGAAAATAATGAGCGAGTTCTTGATTATCAATGTCCACCAAACCTAGCTCTTTAATACCTGGAGAGTCAATAATGAAAGTTTTGTTGGGCAACTCAAACATCTCTGCAAAAGTAGTAGTATGTACACCTTTGCTAGAAAAATCAGAAATTTCGTTAGTAGCCAAATCCAAATCTGGATCTAAAATATTGATGAGGGTAGATTTTCCCACACCAGAATGTCCAGAAATCAAAGAAATTTTGTTGGCCAATTTTGCAAGAAATTCGTCTATGCCTTTTTTAGTCAGCGTTGAAGTGGAAACACAGTCATAACCCAAGTGCGTGTACAAGTCCATCAATGCATCCTGAAAAATGACGCCTTTTTTGTTCAAAAGGTCAAATTTATTAAATACAATTAGAACTGGAATTCTAAAAGTCTCGGCCGTAACCAAAAATCTATCAATAAAACCCAAAGAAGTTTTAGGACTAGCCAAAGTTACAATTAAAACCAACTGATCAATATTCGAAGCCAAAAGATGACCATGTGCTGTTTTGTGTACAGACTTCCTGACAATGTAGTTTTTGCGTGGGAGAATCTCCTTTATGATACCAATATTTTCGTCCTCTAAATCAAAAACTACTTTGTCACCTACCGAAAGTGGGTTGGTAACTTTCAAATCTTTGATTTTAAACTTCCCTTTCAAGCGACATGAAAACTGGGCATTTTGTTCATCTCGCACCTCATACCAACTGCCCGTCGACCTAAAAACTGTACCTATTTTGTTTTCCAAATTATATGGTTTAAATACAAACAAAACTAACTTAAATTTTTCTTAATATAAAATATAAACCTTTTAATAAAAAAATTATACTATTTTGATAGTTTGGTTTAATATTTGAAGAAATAACCATGTTGAAGCTTATCAAAAGAAAATTGACCTTAAAATAAGATTTTAAGGAAATTTTAAGTACTTGCTAAAACAATTTTTGGAGAAATTACGTTATTTGTTCAATTAAACACAAAAATATTATGAAAAAGGGAGTATTATTCGGATTAGCGGCTTTAGCTGTTGGGGTAGTGGTTTTAACTTTAGGTAAAAAAGACAAACCGTCAAACTATTCAAGACCATACGTAAACAAATGATTGAAGAGCAAAAAATTCAAACATGTTGTAAGCTTTTGTGCTAAATTAAATTTAGCAGATAGGACCCTATTGCCTTTATAATTCCAAAAACCAACACAATTTCATCAATACCCTGCCTTAATTTTTGATTTCAGAATAAATTAACGAAATTTGATTTTCATCATTAAATAAAAAATCAAATGTTTGACACGCTCCTCTATGAAGTGAAGGACGGTAAGTGCTATATTACCCTCAATCGCCCCGAAGTTTTTAATGCACTCAATAACAAGCTATTAACAGAGCTAAATAAGGCTATAACCCATTGTCAAAACGATGAATCCATTAGAGTAGTCATCCTTTCTGGTGGAAGTGGCAAAGCTTTTTGTTCTGGGGCAGATTTAAAATCTGGAATAACAGACTCGAACCTTGGCAATGTTCTAAAGGCTACTTATAACCCACTAATTACGGGTATGAAGGCTTTGAAAAAGCCCATAATATGTAAACTAAACGGAATGGCTGCTGGTGCTGGAATGTCACTTGCTTTGGCATGTGATGTGATAATTGCAGACAAAGACACCTATTTGACAGAACTTTTCGTTGGAATAGGCTTACTACCTGATGCGGGTTCTATGTATTTTTTACCTAGATTAATAGGAACCTTGAAGACCTTTGAACTTTGTAGTACTGGTAGGAAAGTATTTATGGAAGAGGCTCTTCAGCTTGGCTTGGTAAACAAAATTGTTGATTCAGCGTTTTTAACTGAGGAAGTGGAAAAAATGGCAGATTTTTATGCCAAATCAGCCACAAAAAGTATTGGCTTGATGAAAAATATCTTAAATAAATCGTTTGAAAATGACCTTGAAGGTGTCCTTAACCTTGAAGCAGAAGGCCAAACCCAATGTGGTTATAGCCATGATTTTGCAGAGGGTGTAATGGCCTTTTTACAAAAAAGAGAAGCCAGTTTTCAGGGGAAATGATACAAATGTATGTATTAGAAAATTATTAATTTATTTTAGAGATATTCAGATTAATTATAAAATCAATATATTTTTTAGGATTAAATCAAGTTGCCTTTGCAAAACACCAAACTCAAAATACAATATTAGAAGTGCTTTTTATAAATTAGCTTTTTGGTACAACAAACATCGAGTATGTCAGAAACAATTAAAGAACGTAGTTTGAATTTCGTTGAAGAAATCGTCGAAGCTGATCTAAAATCAGGAAAACATAATGGCAGGTTGCTTACACGTTTCCCACCTGAACCTAATGGCTATTTACACATTGGCCATGCTAAATCCATTTGTTTAAATTTCGGACTAGCTCAAAAATATGGTGGTGGCACTAATCTTCGTTTTGACGACACCAATCCAGTAACCGAAGACACAGAATATGTAGATTCTATCAAAAATGATTTGAGGTGGTTAGGTTTTAACTGGACCAACGAAATGTATGCTTCTGACTATTTTGACCAACTCTTTAAATATGCAAAAAAACTCATTACCAAAGGCTTAGCCTATGTAGATGACAGCTCTGCTGAGGAAATGGCCACTCAAAAAGGATCCCCGAACGCTCCGGGAGATGAAAGTCCATACAGAAACAGAACGGTAGAAGAAAATTTGAGCCTGTTTGATGGAATGGCCAATGGCGATTTTGCTGAAGGAAGTAGAGTATTAAGAGCAAAAATAGACATGACATCTAGCAATATGCTCATGCGTGACCCTATTATTTATAGAATTAAGTTTGCGGAACACCACCGTACTGGCAACAAATGGTGTATTTATCCCATGTATGACTTTG
>NZ_RJUD01000012.1 GCF_024343675.1 Lacihabitans sp. CS3-21 | reverse complement strand
TACCGGTATTTTGATGGCGTAACCTTCTTTCACTGGTTTGAAATCAAAGTCTTTCACTTTGGCTCCCAACATCACTTTGGTGGCGTAGTTTACATACGGCTCTTGGTAGGCTTTGCATATAAACGGCACCGTGCGTGAGGCCCTTGGGTTGGCTTCTATCACATACACTTTCTCGTCTTTGATGGCAAACTGTATGTTTATCAGGCCTTTAGTGTCAAGGGCTATGGCGATACGCTTGGTATATTCTTCTATTTGTTTGATGACGTTTTCGCTCAAATCAAAGGCTGGCAATACCGCATAAGAGTCGCCCGAGTGAATACCTGCAGGCTCGATATGCTCCATGATACCGATGATGTAAGCATCAGTTCCGTCGCAAATGGCGTCGGCTTCTGCTTCTATGGCGTTCTCGAGGAAATGATCCAAAAGAATATTGTTATCAGGAATATCGTTCAGGATTTTCACCACATGTTGCTCCAGTTCGGTCTCATTGATGACAATTTTCATACTTTGGCCACCCAATACATAGCTTGGACGAACCAAAAGTGGGAAGCCTAATGATTTAGAAACTTCTACTGCTCTATCTGCAGTTCTTACGGTATCAAATGGCGGATAAGGAATGTCTAATTCTCTCAATTTTTCAGAGAAACGACCTCTGTCTTCGGCCAAATCGAGGGCTTCGTATGAAGTACCGATGATTTTGATGCCATATTTGGTGAACTTCTCCGCCATTTTTAAGGCTGTTTGTCCACCTAGCTGAACAATTACTCCTTCAGGTTTTTCGTGCTCGATGATATCGAAAACATTCTCCCAGAAAACTGGCTCAAAATATAGTTTATCAGCAATATCTGGGTCTGTGGAAACCGTCTCTGGGTTACAGTTGATCATGATGGTTTCGTAGCCCATTTCTTTGGCTGCCAACACTCCATGCACACAAGAGTAATCAAATTCGATTCCTTGTCCGATACGGTTAGGACCAGAACCTAAGACAACTATTTTCTTTCTATCAGATACAATCGACTCATTTTCAGGATTTTCTTCGGATGCTGAGAAGGTAGAATAGAAGTAAGGTGTTTTGGCTTCAAATTCAGCAGAACAAGTATCCACACATTTGAAAACTCTGTTGATGCCCATACCTTTACGCTTAGAAGTCACCTCGCTTTCTTTACATCTAAGCAAATGAGCCAGCTGTCTGTCTGCATAGCCTTTTTGTTTGGCGTCTAACAGGATCTCTTTTGGCAAAGAATCCAATCTGAAAGTCTCGATTTTGTGCTCCAGTTGAATCATTTCCTCTATCTGGTGCAAGAACCACTTATCTATTTTGGTTAGATTCTGAATCGTTTTGAACGACAAACCTGCCTTAAAGGCATCATAAACGTGGAAAAGTCTGTCCCACGATGGATTGGCCAAACTGTATTTCAATTTCTCTTGATCTCTTTCTTCTCTGCCGTCAGCTCCCAATCCGTTTCTTTTGATTTCAAGCGACTGACAAGCTTTTTGCAAAGCCTCTTGGAAATTACGTCCGATTCCCATAGTTTCACCCACAGATTTCATCTGTAAGCCCAAACGACGGTCACAGCCTGGGAATTTATCGAAATTCCATCTCGGAACTTTTACAATTACGTAGTCGATAGCTGGTTCGAAAAATGCTGATGTTGAGCCTGTTATCGGGTTAATCAACTCATCTAAATTGTAGCCAATCGCCATTTTGGCAGCGATTTTAGCAATTGGATAACCCGTAGCTTTTGAAGCCAAGGCTGACGAACGGCTCACACGCGGGTTGATTTCGATGGCGATGATTTCGTCTGTGTCAGGATTCAATGAAAACTGAACATTACAACCTCCCGCAAACTGACCAATGGCGTTCATCATCTTGATGGCCATGTCACGCATTTTCTGATAGATAGTATCAGGCAAGGTCATGGCTGGAGCTACCGTTATGGAGTCACCTGTGTGCACACCCATTGGGTCGAAGTTTTCTATCGTACAGATAATCACAATGTTTTGGTTGTGATCACGCAAAAGTTCTAATTCATATTCTTTCCAACCTAAAATGGATTGCTCTACCAATACTTCATGGACTGGAGAAGCATGTAGGCCATGGTTTAAGGCTGCATCAAATTCTTCTGGTGTATTTACAAAACCGCCACCTGTACCACCTAATGTGTATGAAGGACGAATTACGAGAGGAAACCCGATTTCTTGGGCGATTTCTTTTCCTTCTAAGAAAGATTTAGCGGTGCGTCCTTTACAAACACCCACACCGATTTCTATCATTTTTTGGCGAAAAAGCTCTCGATCCTCAGTAGTTTCGATGGCTTTGATATCCACTCCGATGATTTCTACACCGTATTTTTTCCAAACACCTGCATTTTCACAATCAATGGCGAGATTTAGAGCTGTTTGACCACCCATGGTTGGTAAAACGTGGGTAATGGGTCTACCCATTTCTTGGTGTTTTATCAAAATTTCTTTGATAGATTTCTTTTCGAGCGGCTTTAAATACACAAAATCAGCGTTCATTGGGTCGGTCATGATAGTCGCTGGATTGGAATTAATCAAGGCAACTTCTATTCCTTCTTGTCTGATTGATCTTGCTGCTTGCGACCCTGAGTAGTCAAATTCACATGCTTGGCCTATAACAATTGGTCCTGAACCGATGATTAGGACTGATTTAATGCTAGAATTTTTTGGCATTTTTTTTTGGAGAGTTTCGATTCGATTATCGAAGAACAAAGGTAATACAGAAAGATTAAACTGGCATAAATTTTTTTAGATAAATGGAAAGGTTTTTACGTTTTTTGAATAATTTCGAGATTTTATTCGAATATTTCTTGATTTTTATACCGTATGATTTTTAATCAAAACTTACCAGTGGATTTGGAAAAACCCGTTGAATCTTTTCGAAAAAATATATTTTAATTCTATAAAAGTTAATGACTTTTAAAAGCAAATAACTCTTCTGAACTCAAAAATGCCAATGTTTAAATGTTATATAATTTTGAATTAAAATAAAGGGCGATCCGAAAGATTCATAAAACTCAAAAACGAAGAGCAAGTAAAATATACCCTGTGAATGTACTTGGGGTATTAAAACTAAACTTCTGGTTTATAGGGCTCTATCATAATTGTACTTTCTTTATCTACAATTACTTGGCCGTCAGGTAGGCCTTTTGTTTTTCTAACGAATTTTTTTTGGGTAAAAATCACGGGGACAACAGCCTCATTTTTCCTTTTTGAATAGTAAGCAGCAAGGCTAGCAGCAAATTCTATAACATGATTAGGGAGGGTTTCCTTATTCTTACGTTTTATGACCACGTGCGAACCAGCACAATCTCTCGCATGCAACCAGTAATCTTCTTTTTGGGCATTTTTTAATGTCAAAGTATCGTTGTTCTTGGAGTTTTTTCCCACTAAGATTAAATTTCCCTCAAACATATATTCCCGAAAAAGACTTTTAGGACTTTCCATCTCTTCAGCAACTTTCTTTTGAATTTTAACAAAAGATTTGAGTTCTTTAAAATTTTCAGCGGCCCTTACGATTTCAATTTGACCTTCTATTTCTATGATTTTATTAAAAGCTGTATCAATGTTTTTCTGTATTGTTTCTACTTCAATCTGCTCGTTTTTGCTTTTTCTGTAATAATTTTCGGCGTTTTTTTGAGGAGAAAGTTCTTTTTTTAGCTTTATGGTTATGTTTTGATCCGTATAAAAATTATGCAATTCAACCTCAGAAATTCCTTCTTCTAAATGGTGTAAATTGGCCATCAAAATATTGGCTATGATTTCTTTTGATTGTTCAGATTTTAGGATTTCTAGTTTGGACTGTGTGTTTTGGAGATAGTTTTCGATCTTTAGCTTTTCTTTTTCAAGTGCATTTAGCAACAGATGTTTTTGATTAGAGAAGCTGAATTCTTTCTGGTAAAATAAATAGTAAGCGTTTACCGCTTCAATGGCACTTGTAAACTCATATTTATAATCCGCAATAGGAAATAAACAAAGACTTGGAATGTCATTGAATAAACCAATTTGGAATTTGGGGTTTTCTTGTTTTTTCAAGAAATCCTGAATGAAATCCCATTTTTGATCAATAGAATAGTCTTTTATGATAGCATCTAGATAATTAAAGAGATTTTTACCAAAAGTGAAAAAAACTTTTCTGTAGTTTCCATCTAGGTTTTGGAAGTTTTCAAAGCTAAAATCAGCGTTTTTTTTAAAATCTGATATCGTAAGTGATTTGTCAGAAAGCAAGGAGTTGTTGAAAATAGCTATTTGTTCATTGTTTTTATATACCAATAGGTTGGGTCGGTTACCAAATAACTTGATAATTAGCAGATAATCATTCTCAAGGCAGATTTTTAAAGCCCTTTCATTTTCGAAAATAGAAAAATCAATTACCTTTAATCCATAAATTTCACTCCAAAGATTTACCGTATTTTTTCTAGCTCGAGCAAATTCATTTTGAACCGTTATGCAGGAAAAATCAGGCTTTAATGTGCATTTTAAGAATACTTCGGCCTCGTTTGTACTGAAACCCAACATCAATTCATCTTTTTCTTGGCTAAAACACGACAGCAATTCGGAGCCTAAAAGTTTCACTTTTAGTTCAGAAGCCAAGTGTTTAAGAAATAGATAATTGTTATGCATGTATTAATTAGTTAATTGATTAATTCGATAATGTGTTGATTCGACAAATGTTAAATATATATTATGGTAAATATTTTAAGAACAGTTAATTAACTAAATCAATTATTGCCAAATTAACACATTAGGAAAGCTCCTTCTTTCAAGGCATAATTAGAAATTTTAATTTCTTGAATATTATAAGTTTGCAAAACGAATTTTATCAAACAAACCGCCACCACAATCATATCTACTCTGAGTGGGATCATTCCACCAATCTGCATTCTTTCTTCGTGATTCGCAAAGGCCAACTGCTCAAATGCCTTCCAAAATTCTGAAATTGGATAATCAAAACCAACGATGTCAGTAGGAGCGAAGCTACCAGTGTTTTTCCAATACAGCATGTCGTTCAATGTGTCAAAAGAACCAGAAGAACCAATTAAAACTTCAGGCTGATATTGGTGAACGGCATTGGTAAGCGATAGTAGTTCTTGTCGAAGATACTCATCCAAACGGCTCATTTCTGTGTGAGAAATTTTGTCTTTTTTCATGAAACGCTCCATCAATCTTTGGCCACCAATTTCAAAACTCCTTTTCCAAAGAATTTTGTCGGGATTGCACAGTATAAACTCAACGCTCCCACCACCTATGTCTACTATTAAAGCATTTTTATCAACTTTTACGGCCTGGCTAACACCTTTATATATGAGCTCAGCTTCCTTGTCGCCATCAATTACTGTAATATTTATGTCAGTTTCTTTTTTTACCCTTTCTAAAAGCTCACTTTGATTTTTAGCATTTCTGATTGCACTTGTGCCAAAGGCAAAAACATTTTCAGTATTTACCTCAAACTCAATCAACTTTTGCTTGAAAATATTTAGGACATTCAATGCTCTTTGGATTCCTTCTTCTGTAATTATGCCTTGATTAATACCGCCTTGTCCAATTTTAGAAGCAATAGAAGTTTTGAAAAGTATATTTTTACCTTCAAATATCATTAGGTGAAAAGTATTGGTACCTAGGTCGATGACAGCTTTTTTCATATAAAGGCTTTTAAAATCAATACATTAAATTCGTTACGCTGGGTCATTATAGATGGAAGGATGACCAGCTGTTTTTTGATTTTCCTTAAAACAAAAAAAGCTCAAACCAAAGTTTGAGCTTTTGTGATCCCAGCAGGATTCGAACCTGCGACCCACAGATTAGAAATCTGTTGCTCTATCCAGCTGAGCTATGGAACCATCTCGGTAGTTTTTAAAAACTCTTTAGAAGTAAATAAAAACGAAACCATTTTAATTTAAAAAAGCAGCAATTGCTGCTTTTTTGTCGGGGTGGCAAGATTCGAACTTGCGACCTTCTGCTCCCAAAGCAGACGCGATGACCGGGCTACGCTACACCCCGAAAAGCCTTTAAAATATCAGCGGAGAGAGCGGGATTCGAACCCGCGGTACCGTTACCAGTACGTCAGTTTAGCAAACTGGTGGTTTCAGCCACTCACCCATCTCTCCGTCTCTCCGAAAAGGTTTGCAAATATAGACCCTTTTTTTTTACTAGCAAAACTTAGATTGAAAATAATACTTGTTTTTGACAATAAAAATTCGGCATTTTTCTTAAATAATTGAAATATAATAGGTTACTAATTGTATTTTATTTTCATTTTTTTTGTGTTTTTCTAAAAAAAGCGATTTCCAGGAAATAAGCACCAAAATAGAATCTTTCAAAACCTTTTCTAAAAATCTCAAAAACTTAAAATGGCAGATTTGGATTCGATTATTTTAATAGCTAGCTATTTCTTCAGCCGTTCTGGATTTTCAGACAAAAAAGCCGACCAACCACTTTTTTTAGAATTGTTGCCCGTTAAAGCTTTGGTTTTGGCATGCATATAATGACAAACTGCTACCGCAAGAGCATCCGTGGCATCTAAAGTTTTCTTTTCTAAGGTCTGATTAAATAGTTTTTCTAGCATGTAAGCCACTTGTTCTTTGGAAGCGTTGCCATTACCTGTTACACTCTGTTTTACTTTTTTTGGCAAATACTCCACTATATTGATGTCTTTGGCCAACGCAGCAGCCATTGCAACACCTTGTGCACGACCAAGTTTGAGCATAGATTGTACGTTTTCTCCATAAAAGGGAGCCTCAATGGCCATCTCATCTGGTAAATATTCAATAATGAGCTGTGTGATGCGTTCGAAAATCCGCTTAAGTTTCAGTTCATGAGATCCCAATTTTTCTAATCTCAGGACGCCATATTGAATAATGGAAAGTTGAGATCCCTTCACCGAAATGATCCCATAGCCCATTATCCTTGTTCCTGGATCAACACCAAGTATGATTTTTTCAGTTAATTTTGTTTCCAAATTTTCTCAATATTGATTTTTGATATAAAAAGTAAAAAGTCCGCTGTGTTTCGATTAAAACCCAATCAAGTGTTGAAATTACTACTCTTGGTGGCCGTATTGCTACTTTTATTTTGGCAAATATCCGATTTGAAAATCGAAACGGCACTATTCGCCGCCTTATTAAATACTTTAAGTAGCAATTTAGTTTATTTTTTGGCAGCAGTGGCTTTGCTATTTCTTAATTATTTTTTCGAGGTATTTAAATGGTTTTTATTGGCCAATCACCTTGAACCAAAAAACTTCAGAGAATCAACTATTGATGTATTAAAAGGCCTAAAATTAGGTCTTTTAACACCTTTAATGATTGGCGATTTTTTAGGCAGAAGTTTGAGTTTTAAAAAGGAAAATAAAACAGCGGCTATGGGCTCTAATCTATTTAATAGTATTTGTCAAACTTACTCAACTTTATTTTTTGGATTTTTATCCATCTTATTCTGGTGGTTAATTTCAGAAGACAAATTCAAAAATTTCCTTTTTATTCCTGTTTTGATTTTCGGAATTTCTACTGTTTTAGGTCTGTTTTTTGTCTTTAAATTTCGAATTTCATGGAGTTTTTTATGGAAATGGAGCTTTTTTAAACCCTATATCAATTCTTCGAAAACTACACTGGGCTTTGATAATAAGTTAAGAATGACCATCTTATTACTGTCTTTGGCTCGTACAATGGTTTTTAATATTCAGTTTTTGTTGTTTTATATCAGTTTCGGTATTCAGTTGCCCTTTTTGATAATTTTTATTGGTGTAAATTTGACGTTATTGATAAAAACAATAAGCGGCGGACTCAATGTTTTTGGAGATTTAACCATTCGAGAATTTGTGAGTATTAATTTCTTTGGGATGTATCACGTAGATGTAAGAATAATTTTAGTGGTGACATTTGTGGTTTGGTTTATCAATATCTTTTTGCCTGTTTTGATTGGATTTTTTATAAAACCTAAATTATGAATCTGTTGGCTGAAATATTCATACTGTCTTACGGTCTTCTGATGATTATTTTTATCATCATTTGGGTCATGAACAAATATGATAACAAAGCAGATTCAAATATTCAAGAAAAAGGTTTTTCTGTCCTAATTCCTGTTAGAAATGAAGCAAAGAACATAGGCAGGTTGCTTCAAAGTTTGGTTGAACAACAATATAAGTATTTTGAGGTCTTATTAATTGACGATTCTTCTGAAGATAATACTGTTGAGATAGCCCAAGCTTTTTTGAGTCGATTGGATTTGAGTATTCTCAGTCTTTCTAACACAGAAAGAGGACTTGCTCCCAAAAAAAACGCCATAAGCAAAGCAGTGGCCATTGCTAAACATGATTTGATTTTTTGCACAGACGGGGATTGTGTTTTGTCCCAAAATCTGCTGCGAGAATATGGTGGTATTTTTTTAGATAAAAAGGTGAAATTTATTTCTGGCCCTGTAACTTTTTTTGAGTTGAAAACTGGCTTTTGGGAAAGATTGTGGGAGAAAATTCAAATAGTAGAATTTGCCTCTTTGGTTGGGAGTGCCGCGGTCTCTATTTTTATAAAAATGCCCAATATGTGTAGTGGGGCCAATATTGCTTACAGAAAAAGTGTATTTTTGGAGGTTAATGGTTATGAAGGAAACACAGAATTGGCTTCAGGGGATGATGAGTTTTTAATGCACAAAATAAACACAAAATTCAAAGATGCGATTGTTTTTGCAAATTCGTCAGAAGCCATTGTGGAGACCCAAGCCTGTTCTGATTTGTGGTCTTTTTATAGTCAAAGAAAACGTTGGGCGAGTAAATGGACTTATTATGATTCAATTATCCCAAAACTTTTGGCAGTTTTTGTGTTTCTATTAAATGCATTTTCTATTTATTTGGCTTTTTCTGGAGCTTGGTTAGCCCTATCGTTGAAGTTGGCTTTAGAGATTATTTTTTTAGGAATGGTTTTAAGTTTTTTAAAGAAAAAAGGTTCTATTGTTTTTATACCTTTGGTTCAGATTATTTATCCATTTTATGTGGTTTTTTTTGGATTGAATGCTGTTTTTATGGGTAAGACGTATGATTGGAAAGGAAGAAAGTTAAAATGACAAGATTATTCGAAATACTATTTCCTAAGTACATTTGGCGGATTAAAACCACCGAAAAGAAGATTTATTTGACCTTTGACGATGGTCCAATTCCTGAAGTTACCGAATGGGTTTTGGAACAATTGGCCCTATTTAATGCAAAAGCCACTTTTTTTTGTGTGGGCGAGAACATTCTAAAACACCCCGAAATTTTCGAAAAAATAGTCAATCTTGGCCATTCAGTAGCTAATCATACCCAAAATCATCTGAAAGGCTGGAAAACTGAAACTGAGCTTTATTTAGATAATTTCCATTTATGTGAAAGCAGCATAGTGTCCATAAAAAAAGAAAAGTCAAATTTATTCAGACCACCCTATGGACAATTGAAAAGAAAACAAGCAAGTGAAATACTGAAAACACATAAAATATGGATGTGGAGTGTTTTAACCAAAGACTATGATGCCAATTTTAACGAAGGTCGTTGTCTTGAAAATGCCATAAAAAAAACTGGGAATGGCTCTATAGTATTGTTCCACGACAGTTTAAAAGCCCAAAAAAACCTGAAGTATGTTTTGCCCAAATACTTAGAACATTTTTCAAAAAAAGGCTACAGATTTGAGATTATGGAGCTTTAACTGGCCAATTTCTGTATATCGCAAATAGCGAAACAAAAACAGATAAAAACTGCATGACGGCAAAAAAAGTCTGGTGGCTCGTGTAGGTGAAATACCCCATCATCAAATGTCCCAAAAGCATGATAATCCATCCTATCAAGACCTTCTTTTTTGCGAGGAAAAAAATTGCCAAAATAAAATCTAGAGAGATTAAGAATTCTAATATGGTGCTGTTTTTTAATACAAAATACAGAAATACCAACAACAATATCATCACCAAATATAGCATATTCTCATATTTTATTTCTTGGTTATGGTTTATTAAGCCAAATATCAAAATCGCCATAAATCCAACTTCCAGACCTACTAAGAGGTATAAATCCAAACTATAAAAATAGAAAATTGCGAGGCAAGATGCTAAAATGCCGATTTGCCAACCTGATTTTTTCTCAAGACTGAGCAAAACTTTATTAATAAAATATAAAACAGCAACTGCTACTTGGAGCATAAGGAGATTTTTTTTTCCAAAAATAACGATTAATTGAAGATTTTGAGCAAATCAAATTCTCTGATGGCCGATTTGATTTTGTCCTCCCATTCTTTTTGTTTGTCTTTTACCAAACTGTGGTTGGTTTCTTCGTCGTATTCTGTTTGCATCTTGTGTGTTTTTTTATAGAATTCGAGATATTCATATTGAATCCTACTGATCAAATCGTCTCTTGTATCTTCTTTAAATGTCTTGATTTTTTCTAGAAATTTCAAAGTATTCAAATAGCAAATGTCAAAATGAAGTTGCTCATGTGACAAAGCATATGGCGTTTTAATTCCAGGTTTGGCCCAAGACATATTTTTATCGGTATATACTTTTGGGGTAATTTCAGCTATGATAATATTATTTTCCACGGTCACTTTACTATCAAAAGCAAAACTCGTAAAAATGGCAGCTCCGTAGTGATTATTATTTCTTATTGGCCCCTCAAAATCTGACCAATTTACTTTTCTTTGTTGATAGTAAACAGTATCTGCATTTGGTTGGGAGTAAAATGGACGAATAATTACCCTAGATTCTGTAGCAAATGCCTCCAAATTGGATTTAGAATTTTTTATGTATCCAATCATAAATTTGAGACCACTATCAATAGCTTCAATGATTTGTTTTTCAACATTCGGCAGCATCGATGCTTGCAAAGTGCGGGTATATTTTGCAGAATTTCGGGAGTTGCAAAATTTTGTAGTGTCGTTGTCATTAATGAAAAAGCCCTCAATATCATATTTAATATTTCCCGAAATTTGTTTGTTGTTATTCAAATCCTCCGAAATGTTGAGGTGGGTAATATTGACTAGAACTTTAACTTTTTTAGAACCTAAATTATACGATTTATAATAGTTTTCAATGCTTTTTTCGATACCGATTTCAAAACCCACTTTTTGTTTTTGTCTTTCGTTTACATATAATTCACCAAAATACTTTGAACTGTTTTTTGTAGAATTTCTGACACCAATAACCTCAAAATCAGTATTTTTTATGGTGGAGTTTTTTCTGCCTAAAGCAAAAAGATATTGACCAAAAAGTGAATTTTGAACAAAAAATAGAATAAAAAAAATGTAAATAGTTTTCAAAATCAATTATCGGCTTCTTTTCGTACATTCAGTAAACGCTGCAACCACGATTTCATTATTTCTTGTTCTTCTTTTGAGTCAATTTCTAGTTTGGGAAATGTACTTAAATCTGGTTGACCGGCATCTACCCAAGCCGTAAACCAAATATCGGATATCATTTTTACCGAGGCTTTCATTTGTCTTTCTACTTGATTATCAAGCATCTTGTGATATTCTTTAGAGAAATTTCGCGAATATGTTTTAATCGTCTGGCCGTTTCTTTCCTCAATGGTAAATTTTTTATCTTCTTCTATTTTTATGCTCAATATTTTTTCGAAACGCAAGACCGAATCCAAAGCGGCATTGGCATTCAAAACCGACGACCAAGACCTTTCTTGTATATTACTCTCATATTCGGCTTTACCAATAAACAAATCATAATCCTTGCTGTAAAGTTCGGGAAGTCTAGATTCCCAAAATCCATGGATGCCTAACTGGTTGGTTAATTGTCCGTTATAGTTTCTTGTGGTGTGCAAAGGTACGTTGGAGTCTGCAATATAATGTCCAAGGTCTGTGGCAATTCTCAGAATATCCTTTTGATTTCTTTGCATAAAAGCTTGTGTAAGTTGAAACTTCATTCTTTGGATTTGCCAAGGCACAATTCCATGGGCAAGAAGTGAGTCTTCTGTGAATTTTTCAACCGCTTGTTTCCAATTCATTTTGGGTAAAACGGCTTTTAACGAATCTGGATAATCGTCTAAATCTATATAATGCCTAGGTGCCTCACCCACCACGGCGTAGCGTCTTTGATCGGGGTTTACGGCATTATCTGTCACATAATCAATGTTTTGCTTAAAGAATCCCAGCATTTCATTTGGCAAACTATAAACTGCAAGTCTGTTGATAAGGCTGTGGGCATAAAAACCCCATAAAGGTGGGTCGGAGATGTTTTTGACAGGGTAAAAAATCGAATAAAGTGCAAGGATATAGGTTATTAGCATTGTAAAAGAATTTAGTTTTTCAAACCTAATAATTATAAAGAGCAAAATAAAAGAATAATTAATAAATTTGTGAATTAACATCAGTCAACAAATGAAAGAAGTATTGCTCCGCTTAGGCATTGATAAATTAAACAAAGGTATTTCCACAGGCTTAGATTTTTGGGAAGGGAAAGGTGAGCAGATTGATTCGATTTCTCCTACCAATGATTCCTTGATAGCCAGTACAAATCTGGGAAGTGCGGAAGATTTTGAAATCGTTTTGAGCAAAGCAGAGGAGGCTTTTTTGGTTTGGAAAACTATTCCAGCTCCCAAAAGAGGAGAAATCGTAAGGCAAATGGGTGATGCTTTTCGCAAACACAAAGATGATTTGGGGCGTTTGGTGAGTTATGAAATGGGCAAAAGTCTTCAGGAAGGCTTGGGCGAAGTACAAGAGATTATAGATATTTGTGATTTTGCAGTAGGTTTATCTCGTCAATTGTATGGACTCACCATGCACTCGGAGCGACCGCAACACCGCATGTATGAGCAATGGCATCCGATAGGCATTGTGGGCATTATTTCAGCATTCAACTTCCCTGTGGCGGTTTGGTCGTGGAATGCATTGTTGGCTTGGGTATGTGGCGACGTTTGTGTTTGGAAACCATCTGAAAAGGCACCACTTTCGGGAATTGCTTGTCAAAATATTATTGCTGATGTTCTGAAAAATAATCAAGTACCTGAGGGAGTTTCCTGCTTGATAGTGGGTGATAGGGGCATTGGTGAACTGATGTCGAAAGACCCCAGAGTTGCTTTGGTTTCGGCGACAGGTAGTACAAGAATGGGCAAAGCTGTTGCACAAAATGTAGCGGCCAGATTAGGCAAAAGTTTGTTGGAATTGGGTGGAAACAATGCCATTATCGTTACCGAAAATGCCGATTTGAAACTGGCCATACCAGCCATTGTTTTTGGTGCAGTGGGTACTGCTGGACAAAGATGTACTTCTACGAGGCGACTAATTGTACATAACTCTTTGAAAGACAGGTTGGTAGAAAGTTTGGTTTCGGCTTATGGCCAAATGAAAATTGGTGATCCACTGAACAAAGAGAACCACATTGGGCCATTGATAGATGAAGCGGCTGTAGAGATGTACCTCAATGCCATCACCAGTGCCTTAAACAATGGTGGCGAACTAAAATATGGTGGAAATCTTTTAAGCAATTTAGGCAAATGTTATGTGGAACCCACGATAATTGAAGTAAAAGAACAAATGGAAGTGGTTTGTAATGAGACCTTTGCACCAATTTTGTATGTTATAGGTTATGAAACACTAGAAGAAGCCATCACTCTCCAAAATGCTGTACCTCAAGGACTTTCATCTGCTATTTTTACCAACAATATGCAAGAATCAGAGTGGTTTTTGTCGAATGCAGGCTCAGACTGCGGAATTGCCAACGTAAATATCGGGACCTCTGGAGCTGAAATTGGCGGAGCTTTTGGTGGTGAAAAAGAAACCGGCGGTGGCCGAGAAAGTGGCTCAGATGCATGGAAAGCCTACATGCGTCGCCAAACCAATACCATCAATTATGGGAAAACCTTGCCTTTGGCTCAGGGGATTAAGTTTGATTTTTGAATTAAAATAATGGTGTGTTACGAGATTTAGCAAGTTATACTTTTTTGACGCTGCACCAATGGTGGAACCATGTTAGAGCTTGAGAATAGGGGATTAAAATTGATTTTTAAAAAATCAGCGATGATTCTTTTAAAGCGTTTAAGAATTGCCAATCATTTCGGCCAATTCTTTAGCCAAATAAGGAGCCAAGGCCACCCCCATACCATTCATACAAACGCAAGCCGAAAGATTGGGTTTTAGGATTTCTGAAAATGGGGTTTTGGCTTCGTTAAAAGCCATGATGCCACTCCAGGCGTAATCAATCTCGAAATTTTTGTGGGGAAGTATGAAATTGCTTAGATATTTTTCTAATTGTTTTAATATGATATCAGTTGTGCCGAATTGCTCCGTAGTTTCAGTTTCAAAATCCAAGTTTCTTCCGCCCCCGAGTAAGACTCTATTTCCTATGTTTTTGAAATAATAATAGCCTTTGTCAAAGTGGAAAGTTTTGTCGAAGGTCAGGTTTAGGATAGGTTTTGTAATGATTACTTGTCCTCTACCAGGTTTTATTTTTTGTTCGGGAAGGAATAGGTTGGAGAAGGCATTGGTGCAAATACTTACATGTGAAGCATTGAATTCGCCTAGATTTTTGGTGTAAACTTTAGCTGTTTTAGCATCAGCTTCAATGGATTCTACCGCTGTTCCAAAGAAGAATTTTACATCTTGACTCACCAAGTTTTTGTATAATTCATAAAATAGTTTTCCAGAATGAATTGATGCTTCAGCCATATTGCTAATGGCAAATTTAAAACCTTCAAATTGGCTCTCCGATATGATATTTTGGTCCACAAAAAAATGATTGGGATGGCCTACTATACCACTTAATTCTTTATTGAGTTCGTTTAGGTTTTGGGTAGTTTTTTCAAAAAAATCGTCATCCGAAAATAGCTCAGAGGCTCCACAAGGCTTATAATCTATTGATTTTCCAAAGTTTTGCTTAATAATTTGGATGCCCTCATATCGTTTGGAAGTCATCTCTAAAGTTTTTTCCCATCCTATTTCTTGGACATTTTGAAGCAACTCAGAAGGACTACCAAAGCAAGCAAAGCCAGCATTTTTGGTACTTGCACCAGAAGGCAAAGTTCCTCTTTCCAGTATGGCTATGGATAAAAGGGGACTCTTTTTCTTCAGAAATGACGCCAGCCAAAGTCCTGTAAATCCCGAACCAATAATCAGGATATCATAATTTTGCTTAAAAATGTCTTTCTCCCAAAAACTCAGCATGATTTATAAGTTTTGTTTTTTCATTTCAGCAACCGCAAAATCGGCCGCTCTTGCAGCCAAAGCCATGTAAGTCAAGGAAGGATTTACGGCCGATGAAGACGTCATACAAGCACCGTCGGTCACAAAAACATTGGGAACGCCCCACACTTGGTTATTTTTGTTGAGAATAGAATCCTTGGCCGAATGCCCCATTCTGGCAGTTCCCATTTCGTGTATGCATCTGCCAAATCCTCTGATTTCGTCGTAGGGTTTTATGTTTTTGTATCCAGCTGCTTCAAACATTTCTGCGGCATCGTTTTTCATGTCTACTCGCATTTTGGTTTCGTTTTCTTTGTAATCGGCTGACATTACCAGCAACGGTATTCCCCATTCGTCTTTTTCGTCTTGGCTAAGATACACTTTGTTGTCTTCATAAGGCAAGGTTTCGGCAAAAGCAGAAAGCCCAATTTGCCAAGGTCCAAAACGTGTGAATTTTTTCTTAAACTCCACGCCAAACTCATCTAGACAATGTTCGTGAATACGTTTTGACTCGCCTTCGTAACCAAAACCACGCAGATAGTCTCGTTTTTCTCCGCCAATATTTCTGTATCTCGGTATATAAAAACCGTTGGGTCTTCTGCCATATTCTATGGTATCCTCAAATCCCTCCACTTCGGCTGTGGCACCTGCCCCAAAATGGTGGTCCATCAAATAATGCCCCAATACGCCACTGTCATTTCCCATGCCGTTCGGAAATCTTTTGGATTTGGAGTTCAAAAGAATTTGCGTAGAGGCCAAAGTCGAGGCATTCAAGAAAATGGTTTTGGCCTGAAGCTCTGTTTCTTTTTTGGTAATGCTATCTATTATTAAAACCCCTGTTGCTTTTTGTTTGGTGTCGTCGTAAATAATTTCTTTGACAATGGCGTTGGTGAGAATCGTTAAATTTCCTGTCTTTTTTGCTACAGGCAAAGTTGCCGCTTGGGTGCTGAAATAAGCCCCAAATGGACAACCACGGCCACACATGTTTCGGTATTGACAACTTCCCCGGCCTATGGCTAGTTGTTCTTCGGTGGGTTGTGTCAAATGTGCTTGTCGGGCGTGAATGACTTTGGCCCCAAACTTTTTACTTTTTTGCTGAAAGTCTTTTTCGACACATGACAAAGGCATAGGAGGCTGAAAAACGCCATCAGGTAAATGCGGTATTTTGTCAACATTTCCTGAAATTCCCACAAATTTCTCTACGTATTCGTACCATGGAGCCAAATCTTTGTATCTCAAAGGCCAATCTATCGCGAGGCCCTCTTTGGCATTTGCTTCAAAGTCTAGGTCAGACATCCTCAGAGCTATTCTTCCCCAGGTTATCGATTTTCCGCCTAATTGATATCCCCTAATCCAGTCAAATCTTTTGTCTTCCAAATAGGGGTGGAGTGCGTCTTTTGTATAAAAATGAGCAGAATATTCATTTATTTTATTATAAATCCTAGCGGTTTTAGGATAATCCTTCAAAAGTTCCAAAGGAGCTTTACCCCTGTGAGGCATTTCCCACGGAGGGGTTAGTGCGGTTGTATAGTCTACTATATGCTCCACACTTCGTCCTCTTTCAATCATTAACACCTGGAGGCCTTTCTTGGAGAGTTCCATAGCTGCATAGCCACCAGAAATTCCAGAGCCAATTACTATAGCGTCATAACTTATCTTTTCTTTAGCCATTGTGTTAAGAAAACTTTATCATTTTGAAAATGGTATTATTTTTTAAAAAAATTTAATTTTATAAATAATAATATTTGAATTATTAATTATATTTGAGAAACAGTTCTAATTCTTAAAACTATTTAAAATTAACAAAAACTCCTACTCGTATGCAAAAAAAACTCCTTTTTCGAAATTTGGGTCGGGCATTGATGGTCGTGGGTCTTCTCATGACGGTGAGCTTTGCTTTTGCCCAAAGAAAAGTAGCTGGTAAGGTATCAGAAACCGGTAGTACTTCAGGGATTCCTGGTGTAACAGTCTTGGTTAAAGGTACTTCTACTGGTACAACTACTGATGCCAATGGAAGCTATACCATTGACGTACCAAGCAATACCAGTGTGCTAACCTTTTCTTCTATTGGTTATAACCCAAGCGAAGAAGTTGTCGGTGCTCGGTCAGAAATTAACGTAGTTCTATCGCTTGACACAAAATCTCTGAGCGAAGTGGTGGTTACAGGTTACGCATCGCAACGTAAGAAAGACATTACAGGTGCGGTAACGGTAGTAAACGCCAAAGAATTGACCGCAACGCCAGCGGCCAGTGTCACTCAGATGCTCCAAGGTAGAGCTGCTGGTGTGGTAGTGGGCAACGACAACTCTCCTGGTGGTGGTACGATGGTTCGTATCAGGGGATTTGGCTCAGTAAACAACAACAGTCCACTGTATGTAATTGACGGTGTGCCTACTCAAGGAACACTAAATCAGCTCAATCCAAATGATATTGAGTCTATGCAGGTATTGAAAGATGCTTCTGCTGCCTCTATTTATGGTGCAAGAGCTGCCAATGGTGTAGTAATCATTACCACCAAAAAGGGTAAAGCTGGTGAGCCGAATATTTCATTTGATTATTACACAGGTACACAAAGACCAGGTAGAATGTTGGATTTATTGAACACTTCGGAACTTGGTCAGTATCTATATGAAGCAGATTTAGGTGCAGGAAAAAATCCTTCGGTGACTTCTCCATCTGTACAGTATAAATTTGGTCCAAACGGTGAGCAAACGATTGCGGATTATATCTATCCGAACGTTTATGGTTCTTTGCCAGCCAATTACACCTATACCAACGATATTGCAGACCCAAATTTGGGTAAAACGGCTTATAATATTACCAAAGCCAACAAAGAAGGTACAGATTGGCAAGATGCTATTTTTGATCCAGCTCCCATTTCTAATTATCAAATTGGTGCTACTGGCGGTTCAAATTCTGGTAAATATGCCATTTCGGCTAATTATTTTTCTCAAGATGGTATTTTGAAATACACCAAATACAACAGATATTCGGTTAGAGCAAATACTGAATTTAAGAAAAACTTCTTGACCATTGGTGAGAACTTTACTTTCTCTTATGACGAAAGACAAGGAATCACCAACAACGACGAATCAAACCCGATTATGTTTGCCATTCGTGTGCATCCTATCATTCCTGTATTTGACATCACCGGTGGCCCTGTGGCTTTGGGTGGTACAAATACTTCACCATACAATGGTTTTGCAGGAAGTAAAGGGGTAAACCTTGGAAATGCTCCCAATCCTTTAGCGAGGTTATACCGTGAACAAGATAACCTTACCAAAGGAACTCACATTTTTGGAAATGTTTTTGCAGAATTTGATATCATGAAAGGTCTTAAAGCCAGAACGAGTTATGGATTAGAGTACAATCAATTTAACCGTTCTGAGTATTTTCATAGAGATATTGAAGCTGCAGAAGCAAGAAACGCCAATAGCTTGAACGTACTTAACAATTTTGATAAATCAGCTACCTGGTTTAATACAATCAACTATGCCAAAACAATGGGCTTACATGAGCTGAATGTATTGGTAGGAACAGAGTCAGTAACTACTTACTCAGTTGGATTTTCAGCAAGTAGAAGTAACTTCTCATTTGATGACTTAGACTATCGTTATTTGAACTCAGGTTCGGCTGCTGGTTTGGCCAATGCGGGTGACGGTGCCATTAGAAGTGCATTGTTTTCTCAATTTGGTAAAGTAAATTATGGCTACAAAGATATTTATTTAGCTGACTTCACCTTAAGAAGGGATGGTTCATCTCGTTTCTCAGAAGCTTATAGATATGGTGTTTTTCCAGCTTTTTCAGTGGGTGTACGTATGTCAGAGTTTGAGTTTATGAAAGACTTGAAGTTTGTAAATGACTTAAAATTAAGGTTTGGTTGGGGTAAAACTGGTAATCAGTTAATTCCGAACGTGTACAATGCTTATACTTTGTATGCCGCTGACCCATCAAACAATGCCTATGACATCAACGGAACTGGTTCGTCAATTGTTGGAGGTTTTGACTTGGTACAGTTTGGTAACACAAATGGTAAATGGGAGACTACTACTTCAACAAACATTGGTTTAGATGCAGTTTTGTTAAACAATAAAATGGAGTTGGTATTAGATGTTTACAACAGGGTAACTTCTGACATGTTGACCCAAATTGCCATTCCAAGAACGGCAGGTACAGGTTCAATTCCATATACAAACATTGGTGAAGTACAAAACAAGGGTATTGACTTGGGTATCAACTACAGAGACAAAGTCGGTGATTTTAGATATCAAATAGGTTTCAGCATTGGTCATTATAAAAACAAAGTGATTAAACTGAATGATGACCCTAATGCAACGATATTCGGATTTACGACTCGTTTACCTGCAATTTCTGCAACAAAAGCAGGTTTACCAATTGCGAGTTATTATGGCTATTTTGTAGATGGAGTTATCAAAGACGACGCAGAAGCGGCAGCAGCACCTAAGTTTGGTTCTTATACGAGAGCTGGAACATTTAAATTCAGAGATGTAAATGGAGACGGAGTCATCACAGCCGCAGATAGAACAATTATTGGTAATCCGCATCCTGATTTTACTTACGGTATTAACATTAATTTGGGCTATAAAAACTTTGATTTGACCATGTTTGGTCAGGGTGTTCAAGGAAACGAGATTTTCAACTACGTGAGATATTGGACAGACTTCAACACTTTCCAAGGAAACAGATCAAAAGAAATGTTGTATGATTCTTGGAAAAAACAAGGTGATGTAGCTAAGCTTCCGAGGTTGAACTCTGGCGATGCAACAAGTCAGCAGATTTCTTCTTATTTCTTAGAGGACGGCTCTTATTTGAGATTGAAAAATGTGCAGTTGACTTACACTATTCCAGCTGCTATCATGAATAAAGCAAAAATGGGTTCTGCTCAAATCTATGTTCAAGGACAAAATATGCTGACTTTGACCAAATATACAGGTCTTGATCCAGACATTAACTTGAGAAGATCAGGCAACGACAACCAAGATATTCACATGGGAATTGACGAGGGTGCTTATCCAGTAGCTAAGTCTTATTTGGTGGGTGTTAGACTTGGTTTTTAATTATAATGATAAAAATATTAAATAAAATGAAGAAAATAATCATACTATTAGTCGCTGTTTTTATCAGCTTTTCTTGCTCTGATAGCTTTTTCGACTTAAAGCCTCAGGGTAGAGCATCACTCGCTCAGCTTTCTACAAAAAATGGCGTAAATGCCTTGTTGATAGGTGCCTACTCACTTTTGGATGGTGTAGGAGCAGGTAATACGGGTCGCCAGTCTACCATTTCAAACTACGTATTTGGTGGAATAAGTTCAGATGATGCTGTAAAAGGTACCGATGCGGGTGACCAACCTGAGCAGTCTTTTATTGAGCAATATAACTGGCTTGCAGATAACACTTATTTCCTCGGAAAATGGTGGCATTCATACGATGGTGTAGCTCGTGCAAACGAAGTTATCCAAATCGTTGGAAGTCCTGATGTGAAAGACATGACCGATGCAGAGAAAGCTCAGGTAATTGCCGAAGCACGTTTCTTAAGAGCACATTATCATTTCGAGGCTAAAAAAATGTGGGGTAAAGTGCCTTATATTGATGATAAAATTTACAAAGCATCAGACCCAAATTCTACAAAAATTCCTAATACAGAGGATATTTGGCCTAAAATAGAGGCAGATTTTGAGTTTGCTGCAAATACACTTCCTGCGGTACAGGCTCAAAAAGGAAGAGCTACCAAATGGGCAGCTAAGGCATATTTGGCCAAAGCCAAAATCTTCCAGAAAAAATGGGGTGATGCAAAAGCTCTTTTAGAAGATGTTTACAAAAACTCTGGAAAGAAACTAGTTGCCAACTATCATGACAATTATAGAACCGTTACGAACAATAACTCAGAGTCTATTTTTGAAGTTCAATTTTCTGTAAATGATGGAACTACTGGTAACAACGGAAATGCTGGAGATAACCTTAACTGGCCTTATTCTTCAACAGCTCCAGGTCGTGGATGTTGTGGTTTTTATCAGGCTTCTCATAACCTGGTGAATGCTTTCAAGACATCTTCAGATGGACTTCCTCTAATTGGAAACGCTGCTGATGGTACAGAAGATACTTACAACAAAGTAGATTTACCAAACGATCAAGGTATAAGTGCTGGTACAGCCTTTACTTTAGACAAAAGTATCCCTGTTGACCCTAGATTAGACTGGACAGTGGGTAGAAGAGGAGTGAATTTCCTTGACTGGGGTCCTATGCCAGGATCAACTTGGATTAGAGACCAAGTATATGCTGGTCCTTTTACTGGCAAAAAATGGATGTACTATTTGGCTGAAGAAAACAGTACTACACACTCTACAAGTAAGAGAAATGTAAATAATAACTATAGACTGTTGAAAATGTCACATGTAATACTTTGGTTGGCTGAATGTGAAATAGAATTAGGGAATTTGGCTGCTGCGGAAGGTTATGTAAATATGATCAGGGAAAGAGCACAAAAAGGCTCTGTGCAAGATCCAACAGTTAACTATGTAGTTAAACCTTATCCTGCAGGAACTTTCGCTACAAAGGGAGCTGATTTTGCAAGAAATGCAACACGTATGGAACAAAGATTGGAGTTTGCGATGGAAGGTCACAGATTCTTCGACTTGGTGCGTTGGGGTATTGCAGAGAAGGTGTTGAACAAATACGCCGCTGAAGAGGCAGCTCCTGGTAAAGAGCCTTCTGGCAGAGTATTCAACAAAAGAGGATATATGGCAGGTAAAACTTTTACAAGTAAAAACAATTACTTTCCACTCCCTCAAGACGAAATATTGAACAGCCAAAAAGATGGAAAACCAACTTTGGTTCAAAATACTGGTTACTAATATTTTATAGCATACATAAAAAGCCTGAACAATTTGTTCAGGCTTTTTAGTTTAAGAGATTATTAGGATCCAAATAAATTTTTAGCATTATTTCTAAGCAAAAAATCCATTCATAAATATTTGATACAAAATGTAGAAAGTAGGCATACATTTGCCCAAATAAACTTATAAACAGATGATAATTATTATTGTTGGACTTGTACTGTTGTTGGTGGCCTATAACCTTAAAAAAGTAAACAGCCCACTTTCGGCCAATTCTGGAATGATTCGAGTAATCGGAATCGTTGTGGTGATTTTTGGAATTCTTTCTAAGTGTGTGGTTCAGGTGGATGCAGGTAAAGTAGGTGTCCAATCTATTTTTGGAAATGTAAAAAAAGAAACACTCAACAGTGGTTTGAATATTGTGAATCCATTGGCCGATATAAAAGAATTGGATTTGAAAACCCAAAACTATACCATGTCTGGGGTTCATGATGAAGGGCAAAAGTCTGGAGATGATGCTATAAAGGTTTTGTCTGCGGATGGCCTTGAAGTTACAATTGACCTGACCGTTCTGTTTAGGATAGTTTCAGCAAAAGCACCAGACATTTATAAGCAAATAGGTTTAAACTATGTGGATGTGATTGTTCGACCATTATCTAGGACGAGAATCAGAGATATCTCAGCCAATTATGACGCCATCGCTTTATATTCTACAAAAAGAGACGAATTTCAGACCCGTATTTTTAATTCAATAGAAAAGGATTTTAAGGACAGAGGTTTGGTTTTGGAACAACTTTTGGTGAGAAATATAGCTTTGCCAGAATCGGTTAAGAAAACCATTGAGTCTAAAATTAACGCAGAGCAAGATGCTCAAAAAATGCAGTTTGTGCTTCAAAAAGAAAAGCAAGAAGCCGAAAGAAAAAGAGTTGAAGCACAAGGTATTGCAGATTATCAGAGAATCATTACCTCAACATTGACTGATAAGCAGCTTCAATATGAGCAAATCAAAGCTCAAAAAGATCTTGCAGCATCGCCGAATACTAAAATAGTCATCATGGGAAATAGCAAAGGCTCTCAGGTATTGTTAAACGCAAATTAAAACCATTATTTTTCGTAATCGTTCTGAAAATCTCCAAGAAAGTACTCCTTGGAGATTTTTTTTTGAAAGGTCACTCAGAAACGAGAATTAAGCTTTTAAAGAAGCTTTAAGTATTTTAAATGATTTGAATAAACGAAAAGGTGCTGCAAGTTTTAAAAATAAAAATATTTTTTGTTATTGAATGCGAAATATTTTTTAACTTCCGACTGGTTCGTTAGTTTAGAAGAGTGATTAAGCGGAATCAAAAACTAATTATAATATTTCTTCATGTATAAAAATAAAAAAGTAGTAGTCGTATTTCCTGCTTATAACGCAGCATCCACATTAGAAAAGACTTACAGAGAAATACCTTTTGATATAGTTGATGAGGTGGTTTTGGTTGATGATTGCTCCACTGATGATACCGTGAATTTGGCGAAGGAAATTGGAATCAAGCACATTATTAAACACATTAGTAACAAAGGATATGGTGGAAATCAAAAGAGTTGCTATAAAAAGGCATTAGAATTAGGAGGTGACGTTGTGATCATGGTACACCCAGATTATCAGTATACGCCACTTTTAATAAAATCTATGGTCAGTATAATTGTAGAAGGTCTATATCCTGTTGTGCTAGCCTCTAGAATATTAGGAAAGGGTGCGTTAAAAGGTGGAATGCCTTTATATAAATATGTTGCCAATAGATTTTTAACTTTTGCTCAAAACTTAATGATCAATCAAAAACTTTCTGAGTATCATTCAGGATATAGAGCTTTTTCTGCTGAAGTTATTAAAAGCTTAAATCTTGAGGCCAACTCCGATGATTTTATATTTGATAATCAGATGATATGTCAAATTTTTAGAAAAGGATATGAAATCGGAGAGGTAACCTGTCCCACAAAATATTTTGAGGAGGCTTCGTCAATTAACTTTAAAAGGAGCTCTATTTATGGTTTAGGCTGTTTACTAACTTCCGTTCAATATTGGCTTGACATAAAAGGATTGGTCAAGTTTGAAATATTCAAGTAAGCGTTTCAATTTATCCACTTTTTTTTAAAAACTATGCAAACCCTGTCTAGAGTTATCTTTTTTTTATCAGCAGGGCTAATGGTGCTATTGGCAGTGGCAAATAATGGATATGCACCTGACGACCATTTTACAGTCATAGAGATTATCGCTCAGTTTAAAAAACAGCCCGTTTCGACACAGTGTTGGCAATGCTACCATCCAAAGTTATACCATTGGATAGTAGCTAAAATTTGGAATCTATTTGGTTTGGAGTCGCACCTTTGGAAGCAAATAACTGCCCAGTTTTTAAATGCTTGTTTTGGTGTGGGAACTTTGGTGCTGGTGAGAAAATTTATATTTGGTTTAAATTTTAGTCTTAACATCAAGTTGATAGTATTTGCTTTAATTGCTCTCAATCCAAGTTTGATTTCAATTTTTTCTTTTGCCACAAATGATGCAATGGTTATTTTCTTGGGAAATTTAGCACTCTATTCTACCTTGAAATTGCATAAAGAGGCTTCAATCAAATATGCAATTATATTGATTCTATCGGTGGTTTTGGGTACAATGACCAAACATAATTCTATAATTTTCTTTTTGGGTTCTGTCATCTCTTTAGTTGCGTTTGCTTTAACTCAGAAGAATTATTATTTATCTCTTTCAAAAGGATATTTGGGGACAGTCCTATTGATTATTATTTTTTCGATTGTTGCAGTTTTAACCTTTAACGGTTACTATAAGGCAATTACTGAAGAAAAAAAGCCTTTTACCTACAATACTCCACTGCATGGACTTCCGCCCATTTATAAAACCAATGGCCCTTACCTACCGGGAATAAATACCATTTACTCAGGATACTTTAAGTTTTATTATTTTGATCTTATACGAAATCCACAGGTAATAGTAGGCCCAAAAGAACCAAATATAAAACATCTTACGTCGCATTTTTCGCAGCTTTATGGAAGAACACACTTTTTATATTTTCAGCACTGGCCACCCCAATGGCAGTCATTTAATCCTTTTATGATTCGTGTTGGGAGCATTACATTGGCTTTAGCCATATTGCCCACCATTATCCTCCTTTTTGGGGTTTTCTTTATGCTTTATAGTGTAATTGTTAGCGTTTTAAATCGCAATTTAATTTTTTTTATAGAAAGTGATTTATGGGTGACTTCCATATTTTTTATAGGTTATTTAAGCTTTTCGATTATTTTTTCATTATTCGGAAGGATCCATGTATTTATGAAAGATATTTATCTATTTCCTGGATTGTTATCTGTAATTATTCCATTTTGTATTGGTCATCGCTATTTTTTTGGCATTTTGAAAAGTGAAATGTTAAAGAAAGTATATTACAGCTTTATTTGTGTTTTTGCCCTGCTTTACCTTTTACCAGTTGTTGATTTAATATTTAGGATGTTCAGTGAAAAGTTTTCTTAGTGTGAACTGCTAATGGTTTATTGGAAATATTAATCTTAAGTTTTTTCATAATTGAAAACTATTTTTTTTTCAATTAGAGCTTGTTTTTTTTAATAGATATTTAATCTAGCCTCAATAGTTTGAAATTAAATTTCAGGTAGGACACCTTGGTATAATTCATAACTTGCTAAAATCACTTAAAGTTTTTTAGTAAAAAGCTTGATATAATTAAACCAGAAGCATATGATTAACGAAAAATAAATTCGATATCTCATAAACTATTTTGTCAATTTTTTATTTTGCTTTTCCTACTCTACACAGTAGAAATTTAAGAATAATATCATTTAAATAATCATTCTGTAAAATTAAAGTTTGCTTATTTGGAAAATAATCAAGCCAACTTTAAAACATAAATGAAATTTTGAAAAACCAATAACGTACTGTATATTAGTATGTTTTATGAATTTTAATCCTAGTTTTTGATCAATATCACCCGGTAAAATTGAATTCAAATGAAGAAATATTTTAACTCCGTTCTTTTGGCTGTTTTCGTAAATATCATTTCTTATGCCCAGAATTCTACAACCTCTTATTTTGTAGACAAACTTTCAGTCTTAGCGTCGGATAGTAGAATTGAAATTAGAGGAAAAGACACGGTGCTTGTATCAGAATACAAAAACCCCAATGTCCGTTTCCAAAGCCAAAATGATTTCAAGAAGTTTTATAAAGGAACCCCCTTTTTTAACAATGGTTGGTTTAAAGGAAGTATAACCACCGAAACTGGTGGAGTTTCAAAGGGCTTTATGGCTTACAATGTTTTAACAAATTCCTTGTTCTTTTCAATAGGAGAAAATAAAGATGCAGTAGAAATAAGACCCAAGGAATTTACTTTGAATGGAAACACATTTAAGAAATTCAGAAATCAATATGTAGCTGCGGGTGAATTGTATTATCAAAAATTAGTAGAAGGTGAAATCGAACTTTTCAGAAATTTTAAATGTAAATATACCCCAGCGGTGGTAGGAGAAAAAACAGGCTACGAACAAACAGGCGATGGATATGAGGGATATTTTGAGAAAGAAACTACGTATTACATCAATTATCACAACAAAATGCAACGAGTAGGTAAGAAATTTAAAATATTTGATGAAAATGAAGGTAAGGCCAAAGAATTTGCAGAAAAAAATAATCTGAATATACAAAATCCTTCTGACTTAATTAAAATTGTCAAGCATCTCAATGGTTTGGATTCTAACTTGTAATTTGGATTCAATAATTTAAACAAAAAAAAACTCCTGATTCCTCAGGAGTTTTTTTGCTCATATTGCTTAAGTTATATTAAATCAAGACATTTCCATCCATTTCTTTTGGAATATCAATGCCCATGATACTCAAAATGGTAGGTGCCACATCTCCAAGTTTTCCACTTTTAGGTTGGCCTTTGTAGGCATCATCTACTACTATAAAAGGTACAAGGTTCAACGAATGGGCTGTATTTACTGATTTATCATCGTTCAGCATATAGTCGGCATTTCCATGGTCCGCTATTACCAGTGTAGTATATCCATTGGCTGCCCCAGCTTCCACTACTTGTTTTAAGCAAGCATCCACAGTTTCAACAGCCTTCACCACAGCCGAAAATACCCCAGTGTGACCCACCATGTCAGGATTAGCAAAATTTAAACAAACAAAATCAACCTCTCCTTTTTGAAGTTCTGGGACCAAATTATTGGCTAAATCTTTTGCTGACATTTCAGGCTTCAAATCATAGGTGGCAACATCTTTGGGCGAAGGAGACAACAACCTAGTTTCACCCGCAAAAGGCTCCTCTCTTCCACCTGAGAAAAAGAAAGTTACATGCGGATATTTTTCAGTTTCTGCAGAGCGTATTTGTTTCTTTCCTGCTTTTTCTAAAACTTCTCCCAGAGTATTGGTCAAATTGTCTTTGTCATAAATCACTTTTACGTTTTTGTAAGTCTCATCATAATTGGTCATGGTGATGTAATACAAATCCAATGCATGCATATTTTGCTCGTGAAAATCCTTCTGCGTCAAAGCTTCTGTAATTTCGCGTCCTCTGTCTGTCCTAAAATTGAAACACATGACCACATCCCCAGTCTCAATGTTTCCAACAGGTTTACCATTTTCAACAACTACAATTGGTTTTAAAAACTCATCCGTTATATCGGCATCATAGGATTTTTGGATGCTCGCTAATATTTCCTCTTTAGAAACCTCTAATTCTCCAATTCCATTCACCATGGCATCGTAAGCTAGTTTTACCCTATCCCATCGTTTGTCGCGGTCCATTGCAAAGTACCTTCCAGTCAAAGAAGCAATTTGGCCGCCTGTTTGGTCCAAGGTATTCTGCAAATCTGCTATAAACGCTTTACCTGACTTTGGGTCGCAGTCGCGGCCATCCATAAATGCATGGACAAAAACATCTTTTACACCTGCTTCAGCTGCTATTTTGCACAATCCTTTCACATGTTCAATGTGCGAATGCACACCACCATCTGAGCATAATCCAATGAAATGTACTTTCTTATTATTTGCTATGGCATAGGCAAGGGCATCCACCATTACTTTTTCTTTGGCAATTTTTCCTTCCTCAACAGCCACGTTAATTTTTTCAAGCTCTTGATACACCACTCTACCTGCTCCTAAATTGGTATGACCGACCTCAGAGTTGCCCATTTGTCCAATAGGTAAGCCCACAGCTCTTCCGCATGCCTCAAGGGTACTGTTGGGATAGGTAGCCATTAAATGCCTGAAAAAGGGCACATTTGCTGCATCTATAGCCGAACGCCACTCTTCTCCTGGTTTTGGCAATCCCCAACCATCTAGTATCGCTAAAATTACTTTCTTGTTCAAAATATTAATGTTTTTGGTTAAAATCACCTGCAAAATTAAGAATTTTTTAGGTGAAAGGAGGTAGTTTTAGCCTTATTATATTTTTTGATTTTGTATTTTAAAAAGATCACAAAGTATTTAGGTTATGGAAAATCATATTTAATAAAATATTTTATTATTTTCGTGAAGAAAAATCAAATGCAGACATTAATTAAATCAACTATTTCTCTTTAATGCTGAAAAAAATAATTGCAGTTTCTTTACCTATTTTTTTCTTTTCCTTTGTTCTAAAAGACAAACCAGTCTCAAGGCCAAACGTAGTATTGGTTTACTTGGATGATATGGGTTTTGGTGACATAAGCAGAAATGGGGCTCAAGGCTATCTGACTCCAAATTTTGATAAAATGGCTCATGATGGTATCTATTTTTCTCAATTTTACTCTCCACAGGCTGTTTGTACCGCTTCTAGAGCTGGATTATTAACAGGTTGTTACCCCAACAGGCTTGGATTCAGTGGAGCCTTTGATCATACCGCAAAAATTGGCTTGAATTCAGAGGAAGAGACGATTGCCGAATTGCTAAAGGCCGAAGGATATTCAACGGCCGCCTTTGGTAAATGGCATTTGGGGCATTTGCCTGAATTTTTGCCCACTAAGCATGGATTTGATGAGTTTTATGGTATTCCATATTCGCATGATATGTGGCCCAATCATCCCGTTACAAAGAATTATTACCCAGAGTTGCCTTTAATTGAGGGTGAAAAGACCATCCAAACAAACCCAGACCAAAGCCAATTCACGACCAGTTTTACTGAAAAAACCATTGATTTTATTAAGAGAAAAAAAGATAAACCCTTCTTTGTTTACTTGGCTCATCCTATGCCGCATGTCCCCTTGGCGGTCTCTGATAAATTTAAGGGTAAATCCAAACAAGGGCTTTATGGCGATGTGATGATGGAATTGGACTGGAGCATCGGGCAGATAAGAGAAACAATAAAAAAACTCAAATTGGAGGAGAATACACTACTCATTGTCACCAGCGATAATGGACCTTGGCTCAACTACGGCAATCACGCAGGTAGTGCTGGTGGTCTAAGAGAAGGAAAGGGGACAAGTTTTGAGGGCGGACAACGTGTACCTTGCCTAATGACATGGAAAGGTAAAATTCCGGCAGGTATGATTGCAAATAATCTCTCGGCTGGATTGGATATTTTACCTACTATTGTAGAAGCTACAGGTGCAAAAATGCCCAAAAGGCGTATTGATGGCGTTAGTCTACTAAGTGTTTTAGCTGGAAATACAACGGTCAATCCACGAACTACGTTTTTATATTATTACAGAAGAAATAATTTAGAGGCCGTAAGAGATGAAAACTGGAAGTTAGTATTTCCACATCCTGGCCGTATTTATGTAGGTTTTTCTGCTGGGAAAGACGGAATGCCGGGTGGTGCAAATGAAAACTTCGCTTTTGAGGGTGGATTGTACGACTTAAGGCGAGACCCAGGCGAAAGATATAATGTTATAGCCGAAAATCCAGAGGTTGTAAAAAGATTGACACATTTAGCTGAGGAAGCTAGGCAAGATATAGGTGATGAATTGACCAAATCAGAAGGAAAGAATAGAAGAACTATCGGAAAAATAAAAGTATAATTTCATGACAAACAGAAGAGGATTTTTAACAAAAGGCTTATTTTCTTTGCCTTTTTTATCATTAACCAATGCTTTTGGGCAAACAAAAGCTATAAAAAAGCCCATCGTAATTTCAACTTGGGACAGTGGAATTCCGGTCAACGAAGCAGCGATGGAAATCCTAAAAAATCCAACAGGCAGAGCCTTGGATGCCGTTGAGAAAGGTGCAAACAATATTGAAGATGCCATAAACTGTTGTGTAGGTTTGGGTGGTAATCCTGACCGAGAAGGGAAAGTGACACTTGATGCGTGCATAATGGACGAAAAAATGAATTGTGGAGGTGTGGCATTTATGGAAAACATAAAGCATCCAATTTCTGTGGCTAGAAAAGTGATGGAAGATACGCCTCATGTACTTTTGGTTGGTGAGGGTGCTCGGCAGTTTGCTATAGAAAAAGGCTTTAAAGTGGAAGAAGACAAACTCTCAAAAGATGCTGAGAATGCCTACAAAAATTGGCTTCAAAAATCTGAATATAAACCTGTTAAGAATATAGAATTGGAGCAAAACAAAGCCATGCAAAAAGGCAAAGGTCCATTTGCTCCACAAATGTTGGAAAACGGGGAATTTAACCACGACACCATGGCTTTGTTGGCCTTAGACCATTCAGGAAACCTATCAGGAGCGTGTACAACCTCGGGTATGGGTTTTAAAATGCGGGGTAGAGTTGGAGATTCGCCCATAATCGGAGCGGGTCTGTATGTCGACAACGAAGTAGGTGCGTGCACAGGTTCTGGCCAAGGTGAGGAAGTAATTAGAATAGCTGGTGCGGCCATGGTGGTAGAATTTATGAGGCAAGGCAAGTCGCCCGAAGCAGCTTGTAAAATGGCAGTTGAAAGATTGGTGAAAATTAACCCTAAAAAAGCCAGAGATTTCCAAGTAGGTTTAATAGCCTTAAACAAAAATGGAGAGTATGGTGCTTATGCTGTGAATCCAGGTTTTGTATTTTCTGTAACTACCGCTCCGGGCAATGGTAGAGTGATAAAAGCAAAGAGCCATTTCTCTTAAAAAAAAATCCTCATTTTCAGGTTGCTGAAAATGAGGAATTTAAGTCTATATTTTTTTTATACAGTGATATCTTTTTCTTTAGGAATTAATGTCAATCCCCAAATGGCTAAAATTAACGACATAACTACTGTTCCCCAGGCAATTGCAGTTTCTACGCCTCCCAAAATGGCCATGGAATGAATAATTATCAAGAAAATGTTGGAGAAAGTGGCTAAAACTACCATCGCGTGCCTAGCAATAGATGGCCCCGATTTTCTAGAAAGCCAAAATGCAATAGCCATAGCCAAAAGAAGTGAACCATAACCTTTAGCGACAATCTTTGAGGCCTCGTTTATCAAATCTGGATTCGTTAGGTATTCTTGTCCAATGAAATCTGGGAAAAAAAAGAGAATAATGCCGAATAACACACAATTAATAGCCTCCAGCGTAAAGAAATTTTTTGTATTCATAAATTTTAGGGTTTGTTTTATGAACCTAAGTTAGTCATTTTTAGCAATAAACGCTTTAGACTTTTTATTAAGTGGCAATTTTTATGTGCCAAAACCATTGATTTCAAAGAAATATCTATGCTTTTGGTATATTAATACTATTTAAAATTAAAAATTCCATCTTTATATGGCATTTAATCTGGTTACAATTGGAGCTGTAAGGATAACTTGAATACCAATAATGATGAAAATTATTCCTGCACTAATTAACTCCATTAATTGATATGGATGTCTCAACCCAATCATGAGCAAGGAGCTTAGAAAAAACACCAAACCCATTGAAAGTCGGATGATTAATTGAGAAACCTTGATTTTAGCTTGTAAGTTGAATAGCCAGAAGCAAAACAAAATTTCAGAAAAACCATAAAATATAAAAAACAAGGCAGTAATGTCTGAGAATTTTGAGATTGAATTTTTGTAAAAAAAAAGTAGGATTGCATAAAAAAGTAAGCCAATGGCGTGTAGGGTATGATAACGACTCTGTACTTTATTTGCTGTCGTTTTTAAAGCCACCCAACCTGCAACTATCACACTCAATAATATAAAAACGGAAACTAAAGTGGCGTGTACTTCAATATTCGTCCCTGATTTTATTAGCAAAGAAATGCCCGCCAAAATGATCATTAAACCATAAATACTGATGGATTGATATTTAAACATATACTGTGTTTTATTAAAATTAAAATTTAATAGCAACACAAAGTTGTGGCTTTATGAAAAAACAATGTTCTAGAATTAAATCTTTGTTTTATATAATTCTCATTTTAAATAGGGTAAGTATCCAACTTGTAAAACTCAGAGATGAAATTGAGCATGGCATTTAAATATGCTTTTCTCGATTAGTACTTCCTATTTCGGAGGTATAAGAATAAATTCGTTTGGAAAATTGCTTTCTTATTTATGATTCAATAATCTCCAACACTAAAACGCTCATTCTGCTGCGTATATTAATGTACTGCAATTGTCCTCGCTCAATACTTCAATGGCCTGCTTGTGCATCATTTCTGCCGTAACTTCTTCAATTTTTGTTTTGTCTTGATTACACCAATCTACATTACCAGCGTTTGCCGCAAATGCGATGTTCATAGCTCTGTTTAACAATTCCACCTCACCAAAAGCAGTAGTTGCCAAGGCTTGATTTTTGACTTTTTCAAGTTCGATTTCTGTAATGTTAGCCTTTTTAATGTTTTCTAATTCCTCAGTGAGGGCGTCTTCCGCAGTTTTTATATCCACTCCTTGATTTAGGTTGCCACTAACTACAAAAAGGCCTGGGTCGAGGGAACCTGTACAATAAGCCGAAATATTGTTGAATAATTTAGCCTCTTTTACTAATTTTTGATGTAGACGTGCCGATTTTCCTCTTCCCAAAACATCCCCAAGCAAATCGATGGCATAAAAATCTTCATGGTATCTTCCAGATGTATGAAAAGTCTTATAAATCGCATTTAAAGGGACTTTTGCAGAAGTTTCTAGACGTCTAGCTTGTGTTTGTTTGGGTTCCATGGGTAAACTTCTTTTAGCTATTTCCCTGTTAGAAATATCTCCAAACCACTTTTGTGTTAATTTTTCAATTTGAGCGACGGTTACTTTTCCAGCCACCACCAAGGTGGCATTGTTGGGTAAATAATGTGAATAGAAAAAATCCTTGACGTCCTGCATTGTTGCGTTTTCAATATGGCTAATGTCTTTTCCAATCGTTGCCCATTGATAGGGGTGTACTTGGTAAGCCAAAGGTCTGAGCTTTAGCCAAATATCTCCATAGGGTTGATTCAGATAACGTTGTTTAAATTCTTCAATTACTACGCTTCTTTGTACTTCCAATACTTTTGGGTCAAATGAAAGTCCCAACATACGATCCGATTCCAACCAAAAGGCGGTTTCAAGATTATCGACAGGCAAGGTTATATAATAATTGGTGATGTCGGGTGAGGTAAAAGCATTGTTTTCCCCTCCAACTCTTTGAAGTGGTTCGTCATAAGAAGGAATATTTTTTGAGCCACCAAACATCAAATGCTCAAATAAGTGTGCGAAACCAGTTTTGTCTGGATTTTCGTCTCTAGAGCCTACATTATAACAAATATTAAATGCGGCAATTGGGCTAGTTGGATCTTCGTGAACGTAAACTTTTAGGCCGTTATTGAGTTCGAAATGTTGGAATTGAATCATCAAATACATTAATTTGGTGTAAATTTATGCCTAATTTTACGATAAAAAAATAAAAAGAAACGACGGAAGGACATTTGGTCGAAGTTAAAATTGCACTTTGTCAAATGGGGTCATGACGGTTAAATTAAGAAAATATGAAATTCAGAATAGGGCATGGCTACGATGTGCATCAGTTGGCAGAAGGATATGAGTTGAGTTTAGGAGGAATCAAAATACCTCATTCTGTGGGTTCTATGGGACATTCTGATGCCGATGTATTGCTTCATGCCATTTGTGATGCACTGTTAGGAGCTTTGTCTTTGGGTGATATTGGCAAGCACTTTAAGAACACTGATCCGCAATGGCGAGGAATGGACAGCAAGGTATTCCTAAGAAAAGTCAATGAAATGATAGCGGATAAAGGATATAAAGTAGGCAATATAGACAGTACATTGATTTTAGAGGAACCAAAAATTGGGAAATTTATTCCTGAAATGAAAATCGCCATTGCCGAATGTTTAAATATCGAACCCGACGATGTTTCCATAAAAGCTACTACTTCTGAAACCATGGGATTCGTAGGTAAAAAAGAAGGTTTAGAAGCTCATGCGGTTTGTTTGGTTTATAAAGATTAATGATTTGATATTTCCATTAAAAGCGGCATCTCAGTAAAGAAATGCTGCTTTTTTAGTTACATCCAGCGGTAATTGTCATAAACTTGGCTCCTGGTTCCGTTCTGAATCCCGGATTTAGTGTTATAGCCTGTGCTTTATAAATTGTAAATCCTGCCAAAGCTGGTATGATATGAATGGATTGAATTGAACTGTTGGCTTCGTATAGATTATCAGATGCATTACCTTGAAATGAGCCGGTATTTGCACAAGGAACAAATGTAGGGTCTTCGTATTTGTACAGTTCATGATCCAAATCAAAAGTATAGGCTACAAAAAGCAATTTATTATTTAAAACACAAAAACGACTAGGGTATGAGCCATCAGTTGGGTTTATGTCGCCTAAAAGTTCCGTTCCTGTTGCTGTTCCGTCAGTTCTCCAAAGTTCCATACCTGTAACCCCATCGCCTGCTGGAAAATAAAATTTGCCCTGAAATTCTATGCCTTTGTCAAAATAACTGGTGGCGTCACTTATGGAGTTGATGTCTTTTACAAATGTTATTTCATATTGACCAATACCTCCAATGATATTTATTGGATCGGCAGCCACTTTATACAAGGCTGGTCCATTAAGCCCATTATTTGCAGCCAAATACATAAAATTGCCCGCATGACCAAGTGGCGTTGCAAAGCTTGAGGCTACCCCGGGATTTAAGTTTTGGACCATTTGTGTACCAAGTGTTGTACCATCAGAAACCCAAAGTTCAGTTCCGTTTATTTCATCGTCCAAACTAAAAAACAAGTGATTATTAAAAGTGTAATAATTGCTTGAAACCGGAAAACCAGCTGGATTAAAATCTTTGATAACCACTGTCCCAGCATTCGTGCCGTCTGAAACCCAAAGTTTATAATTACCAGTATATGAGCCTGAATTTGGTCCAAAAATAAAAAGATTAGAACCTGCTGAAAATAATTGCGTACAATAAGGCATGTCTTTTACTTTTGAAGTGCCCGCGGTGGTTCCATCGGTTTTCCAAAGAGCACAAGGGGCATTATTTGCCCAACCTAAAAAATACAAGAATCCATCAGAATGAGCAACAAATTTTGAAGGTGAAATGGTGTTGTTAACTCCTACTCCTGGTATATTTTTTACCATTTCCGCTATTCCTGAAGTATTTATTTTCCAAAGTTCAAATCCTTCATCAAATGTAGATCCCGCATAAAATATCTCACCGTTAAAGGGATAAAGTGTTTGCACAAAGGTATTGTAGCCTGCGGTTCCAGAAGTGATACCATTACTTGACCAAGGATATTCACCTGCTCCAAAAGGATTTGGACCACTCCAGCCTATAAAAGTGCCAGAACTTGTTGGTTCTTTTACAAAAATATTCTCATTTGAATCCGTTACTCTCACAGTTCCCACTGTAGTGCCGTCAGTTTTAAATAGCCCGCTTTTGTTATTTTCTAAGGCACCAAAATAAACATGGTTGCCCATTTTTACAAGACGATTGTATTGTCCATTGAGATTGGAAGAAAAGGCATTTGGGTTAATGTCTTTTACAAGGGTAATTTGTGCCGAAACACTTAAATATAAACAATTTACAATGATTAATTTACGAATTATTTTCATAGTTTTTTCTTCAAATCAAATTATTATTTCTATTATTTCAATGCTTTTTTTAAACATTTTAATAAGCGGTCTTCAATAGAATTTTTAAAAGCGTTTTTGATTTCATACAACAATTAACAAAGCTTATTACAAACTCTTTGGTAACAAAAAAGCATTTTCAACAAATGGAATAGTAGAAGTGGGACATCTAGAACCCTCTGTTTTGTACTCCTGCATTTTTTCAAAAAGTGTCATTTCTTGTTTAAAGTTTGCACCTAAGAAACTCATTTCCAATCCTGCCACGCCTTTAAATGTAAGTCTAGTACGATTGCATGGCCCAGGCATAAAAGGAAGGCCACTTTCAAAATAATTTACAATGCTGGTATTCATTAACATATATGGCACCACCACGGTATCAAATATACCGATTTCGAATCTCGGGAATTCTAGACCTACACCTACACCCACAATACCCGTAGAGGCTGAGCCAGTATCTCCTATTATTGATGGGTTAAAATTAGTCATGGTAGCTCGTGGGGTAAGACCATTATTTTGATAATTGAAGCCATTTGTACCTGAATAAGTTAATTTTAAATTGGCTTGAGAAGAGCTATTGGCTGAAACTTGTGGATAAACTTTAAATACGCATCTTAATCGATAGGTGACCGGAATAACGCCATGCACAATCATAGTTCGAAAAAAATCAATAGGTAGTTCGAATACTGCATCTTCGTTTGCGAGTGACAAAAACGCGTATTTGGCTTCTATTTCACCATTTGCACCCGTATGTGTTTCGGAATAGTTGGTAACCCGGCTATTTTCTACTGAAATATTATTTTCTATCTCAAAATTGGAAATGAAACCCTTAAACTCAACTCCTCCAAGATTGCCCCTTTTACCGTTGAGCTGTATAGCGAGTTTTCGATTTTCTCCTGACGTTTCAGGTGCCAATTTCAATTCCATTTCCCAATTGCCTATTTTTCCTTTATAAGACCATTCATTTGTTCCTTCAATATGTCTTACTCGGGCATTCGGATCACCATTTACTTGTATTCTAGAACTTGCCAAGGTAGAAGCATTCCATTGAAAATTGGTTTTATAGGCAATTTTAGCCGATTTGTAATAATCTACAAACTTGGCGGCGGAGGTTTTTACTACAACTTTACCACCCGACTCTGTCACATTGCTGATTTTTTTGAGCGAATGTCCAGTAAACAAAACCACTGAGCCAGTTTTTAAGGATTTTAGCTCACTGGCGTCACTTTTAAAGGTCATTTGCCCAGTGGCTTTGTCGAAACTTTCAAAACTTTTCGTCATGGTTTCCAAAGGCACTTCGGCTGTATTGGCTTGTTTTACGACATTAGAAACCGTGCCTTGGTCGGGTTCATAGAGACGATTTTGCCCAATGGTGATGCTTTTTTCTTCTGGAATTATGTCTTTTCCTGATTTTTTGCATCTGATGCCGAATACTGAGAAAGACATTAATATGGTGATAGATATTAGTTTTTTCATGTAAGCTATAAAATTTTCAATTGTTTATTGTTTGATCACTAATACATTAAAAGTAATTCCTAGTGGCATTGCTGTTCCGTCTTCAACATAAATTCTCCAAGTTGAAGTACCAGGTTCCCAATAAACACCACATGGTTTTACGAAATTATTGGTTGAACTTCCTCCGTAATTATGGGTTATCATTACTATGTCATCGATATGGTTTGCAAGTGATGTATTAGGTATTATTAGTTGATTTAAAAAAATATTTGTTAAAGGACCTCCCGTAGATACAATCTTAAAAGCTGCTTTGTTTGTACCCGAAACCTTAATTCCGCCTGAAATATCAAGGGCATTGCCCAAATTAGTATTATTTACTACATTAATTGTGGGGTTTATACTAGAATTATTAGTTGCAAATATTGCTTTACCTGTGCCTGACGTAGATACAGAGATACCATTTGAAGGATTTGAGACATTTGAAATACTAAAATTACTTGCGTTTCCCACAGTACCTGTCGCTGTTGAAGACATAGTGGTGGTGGTAGAGGTTAATGTTAGAGGTCCAGTAACAGCAGGAATTCCTTGCCAAGTTGCATTACCAACAGCATCAGAAGTTAAAACTTTCCCAGCTGCAATTGTACCTACGCCAGCTCCTCCAAATTTTATACTTCCATTAGTTTCAAGGGCATTGATACCGTGAAAATAGGCAGCTTTTCCAGTGCCATTAGTAGAGCTTTCCAAGGCAGCATTAGAATTTGAACTATTTTGAATTTCAAAAACACCAGCTTGTCCGTTGCTTCCCTCTGAAATTCCATAGATTGACTTAAAACCATCTTTACTACTATGCCCAATTAACGAGGAATTTCCTCCCAAAACGTAATAATTAGAACTACTAAATAAGCCCGCAACTCCATTATAAGATATTCCCCTAACTCCATTTCCTGCTCCATTTGTTATACCTTCCAATGCGGGATTAGAACTTCCAACATTATCGATTTCAAAAACCCCACCTCGGCCCAAACCTTTCATTAGACCATAAACTGCTTTGTAACTATTAAGGGAAGAGAAAGCAACTAAAGCTGCGTCGTTTGGGGGTACAGTAAGTCCATTACCTGCCACGAAATAGCCACCTACCCCCGATGATGATATACCTTCGACACCGATGTTATTTTCAGAAGAACCATAAACTCCAGACCTGTATTGAGAATAACCACTTACTCCATAGTTTTGACTCGACCCTATTCCATATACTCCTGCTCCTTGATATCCAACTCCACTTACTGATCCTTTTACACCATAAGCTGCACTAAGGGTTGGATTAAAAGGGTCGCCACCCACTATTCTTTCTCCTGAAATGGTCTGATCAAGACCTATGCTAACTGCTGGAGTGGTTGAGTAAATCAAATTTAAAGGTGCAATAACATTCCCCAAAATATTCGTCCAAGCCGTACCATTATAATACCAATTAGATGCAGTGCCAACATTATAAACCATCATGCCCTGTTGAGCAGTAGGAATAGCGGCTTGAATAGCCGCCAAATCTGCATACCTCGGTAGCTTCACACTTTTGGAGTCAATCTCGATGGCAAGTTGTGCATTGGAAGAGATAGCGAAAAGGCTGAAAATTAGAATTTTGACGAAGTTTTTCATGAGTTTTTTGGGTAAAAAAAATAAAACACAAAGATTTTATTTTATTGAATGGTTTAAAATCCTAAAATTTGGGTATTCCGCATCCTTAATTTTGAGGATATTTTGTTTTTTTAGATTTTCATCCAATAAACTCCCAAAGTTCGGATTTTGAATTTTGGCATGAAATGACAGATATCTGTCATTTTTTTAGTATTTTTATATCCATTAAATACCCAAAGAATATTCCATTTTAATTTATGGACTTAAAACCTGTCAGTGTTTCAGAGTTTAAAAATTTAGCAACTAGAAATCTTAAACTTACTGAAAGTCAATGTCTTGACTTTTTTGAAAATGATATTGATATTGCAAAAAAATATGCCATTGGACCTCATTTTTGGCTGATTCCAGATCAATCTGAAATGAAAGTTGGTGCTTGTAGTCCAAATATTTTCCAAATGACGCCCTTTGCTCATTCGGAATGGTTAAATCAAGATTTTACCTTCTGGCTTCGAAATATGCATCCAGAAGATCGGGAATTTGCCGTTGCTTCTTTTGCTCTTAGCATGGAAGTGACTCAAAATACACCTAAGGAAAAAGTTGAAATGATTCAAATCAACATCTATATTCGAATGTTAGATTGTAATAATTGCTACCGCTGGGTTTTGATTCAATTTCCCCGAAAAATGTATGATGAGGAAGGCAAAGTTTTGAGTACATTTATTTTAATTACTGACTTTTCGCATCTGCAGAAGTCTTTTTCTAAGATGCTTACTATGATGGATTCTTCCAACAATGAAAATATAATTTTTGCAAGTCAGGTGGATAATAAAAATTTGATTTCACTCAACTTACCTATTATCTCAAAAAGAGAATTAGAAATCCTTCAACTCATGGTAAGGGGGCTGAATTCGCCACAAATAGCTGAAAACCTATGTATATCTTATCACACAGTAGAAAACCACAAACGGAACCTCAGAAAAAAAACAGGAACCAAAACCACCGCAGAACTCATTGATTTTGTATGGCGAAATAATCTGATTTGAGAAGAACATCAAATTTGAATGAGCCAAAATGTTAAAGAATTTTATTTTTTACTTAAGCTTATCTCGTAATTCAGCGATTTCGCCAAGCTTTCTCCCTTCTTCTAGAGAATATTATCTTTTTTTTACCTGGTAAAAACAGCGTTTGATTTTCTATTTTTTCTACCAAATCGAGATTGACAACACTCTGCCGGTTTATTCTTACAAAATTCTTGAAAGGGCTTAACCTGTTTTCAATGATTTTGAGCGTAGTCGAACTCAATATTTTCTTGCCATTTGCTAAAAGTATTTGGGTATAATTAATGTCTGATTCCAAATGTAAAATCTCAGAAGGTGCAAGGTATTTGCGGCTGCCCACATGAACTAGTGGGCAGTTTTCTATGTATTTTATGGTTTCCATGGGTATTGATTTATTCTTCGTAGGTGACAATCAATTTGTATGGTTTATTAAGAACATTGGCACTATTTCCTGCCTTATTTGTAATTTTAATAACTGGTTGTAAAAAATTTATGGTTCCTAATCCGACAAATAAGTTACATTCATACCCAGCAGCTGCGACATAATCTTCCTCTATGTAGGCAACTCCTGAATAATTTACCATTAAATCCATTGAAACAATTTTATCATTTCCAAGGCCATGCAATATTTCAATTGTTCCTCCATCTACAGAAGCTGTATTGCCAGTATATTTTTTCACTTTTATACTCGGGGCATCGCTACCGAGTTTTGTAAATCCTGCATGATTGACGTTTCCATTTCCTTTTAAATCTAGAATTGGAGTTGTTCCATTGTAGTCAAAAGATAGAAAATTGTTGGCCGCAGTACCGCTGTTGAGGTTGAAATATTGTCCAAAATATCGGCTTGCGGTTATGTTGGTCATTTTTATCATTCCGTTGTTGGCATCTACCGCAGTTATTAGATTAATATGAGGTTTTACAAAACCGCCCTCTGTATCATGGAATATCTGAAACCTCGCTGTGGGAGCACCTCCAAATAAGCTATTAATGCCCACATTGCCAGTTGGTGTAATGTTTACCACAGGAGTATTATTTGCACCTAGAAAGAGCTGGGTATTTTCTCTGTTCATCACCCTAGCAGCATTGGCATGTAAGACATCATTATTTCCCAATATTTGTAATTCCAAACCGTCTGTATCCGCAGCACCAGTAGACGCTGTTGTTAATTTTACACTGGCTACAGTAGCTGTATTATTTTCATGCACATGAAGATTTTTTGTTTCAGTTAAAATACCTATTCCTACTTTTCCATTGGGGTTTAAAGACATGGATGGATAAGTAACATTTCCGTATTTGAAAAACATAAAATCATCAGTAATGGTAGGTTCGTATACATCACCTCTGATGTCCCAAAATCTATCATTTTCGGGGGTAGAGGCTGAACCAATCATTCTAATTCTTGGATAAGCATTAGAGGTTTCCTTGATTAACAAATGCACTTTTGAATTACTATTTTCAGCTCCTGCTATTTCGTGAAATGCTGAAAAATTTGTTACGGCCACACTTTTTGCTCCTATTTCCCTTTGTGTAGAAATTTTAGTTTCGGATATCGATTCTACATTTGTATTTGGTGAAACGGTAGATGTTGCATCATTACTTTGTTGGGCAAAAACAGATGCAGAAAATGAAAGAAAAATGAAAGAATAAATAATTTTTTTCATGATAATAATATTTAAGATTATTTGTTTTGATATGTTACTGTCACTGGGAAAAACTCAATTTTCACGATTCGGGTGTCGTCATTGCAATTATCGTCATGGCTGATGTCATCGCCGCCAGTATCGCCGACGATATGGAAGGATTTTACCAGGGTACCTTCGGTAGCAGGAACCTTTATTACAGTATTTCCATGATTTATGGCAGTATTGATCAGGTTTTTTAGAGCAGCTCTGTCTTCTCGTTTGATGCCATGCATCTCAAATATCTTTTTTTCGATATCTACGCCGTCTAGAAAAGTATGGAATGCATTGGCAACGTCTTCACCTGGCAATAAAAACTGAAATCCTGCAGCTGGGCTAATAAATTGAGTTCTTGAGGCCATATCAGAATTTATAGCTGTGATTTTCTTGCCGTAGGGTACATCAAACACTTTTTTTGACCATTTTCCCGAAGTTGTGCTGAAGTCTTGGACCGTTTCCACAGCCGAAAAAGTGATATCTGCCCATATTTCGGTTCCATTGTTGGCCAATCGAAGTTTTACTTCAGATTTTACTTTTGGCCCATTGCCACCAAATTCTCTGTCGCCACGTTCGAGTCGATTGGGGCAAAGCCATTCGTCGATGTCTTCTAGTTTGATTTTTTCAGTAGAGCCAGCTGCAATACTGCCTGCTTTCAAAATGTTTTTATTGGTTTGAAGAACTGTAGGGTTTTGCCCAAAAGAGTAAGCAGAAATAAGAATTAATAAGCCAAAGATTCTTATTGTTTTCATGATTTAAAAAGATTTTGTTTTGTTATCGAAATAATATTACAAAATTGCAGAAGCTTTAAATCGTAGAAAATCCTGCTTAATAGGGATTTAGTATCCTTGAATTTAGGGATATCGATGCAAGGGAGTTAATAATTAACAATTTGAAAAGTGAAAAAAAAGGTATTCCTTTTCTTGATTGGCTTGATATTAAATAGCCAGCTTTTTTCTCAATCAAAAAAAAGCATTGATAGCTTAAGAAGCAATTTGAAGGAAATAGCAAAAAACGATACAACCTTTTTTACCGTAAATTCTACCTATTTTGTTGACTATTATTTTAAAGTAAATATTGATTCTGCTATTTATTTTATTCAAAAATCAATTGAAATTGCTAAAAGGAGAAATTGGGCAGAAAGCGAGGTTCAATTAATGAATCAATTGGCATTCGCCTATCAACAGAAAGGGTTGGTATATAAGGCTATAGACCTCAATTACAAGGCATTAATTCTTGCCAACAAGCTCAAAAAACCTCAACTCACCATTTACATTTATAGAGTTTTGGGAACCTCCTATTATGACTTGAAAAAATATGATAGGGCAAAAGCACTACTCAATTCTGCTTACGAATTAGCTCTTAAATATCAAGACCAATATGAACAATTGGCCACCCTGAATGCCTTGGGTAATTTATCCATTGAAAGAGGTGATTATAAAATGGCTGAGCTGTTTTATGAAAAAACAATTGTTGTTGCTAAAGAACTACAAGATTTTCATTCAAATGCCATTGCATTGCATAATCTAGCTCAGGCTTTGAGTTTGCAAAAGAGATTCAAAGAAGCCTTGCCTTTGTTTGAAGAAAGCATAAAAATGCATACAAAGGAAAAAGCCACCAACTCTTTAAGTAGCGTGTATGTTGATTTGGCCTCGCATTATTTCAGACAAAAACAATACGAAAAGTCCTTAGCATATGGAAATAAAGCTTTTGCATTGAGCCAAGAAGGCGGATCTAATGAATTCCTTATCAATAGTTTATTTTGGAAATACAAAAACTTACAGGCACTTAACAAGCACAAAGAGGCATTGATAGCTTTTGAGGATTATACTTATCAAAAAGAACTCTCTTCGCAAGAAGAAGTAGATAAGCGAATAAAATCCCTGCAATATGAATACGACCTTTCTCAAAAGGAGACTGAAATATTGAGTAAAAATTTTGATTTGGTAAAAAAAGAAAACCAAAACCTTTCACTCCAAAAAAATAGGACTTTGTTAACTCTTCTGGTTGGAGTAATGCTTTTAATTGGCGGATTTTTGTTTTACAATAGATCTAAATTAAGAAAGCTAAATGCAGTTTTAGATACCAAAGTAAGGGAAAGAACGGCGGAATTAGAAAATGCAAATGAGGTTTTAATTCGAAAAAATGAAGAAATAAGTCAGGCATTGTTTAAAGGTCAAACCATTGAACGTAAAAGAGTTGCAGTTGAGTTACATGACAATCTGAGCAGTTTACTTTCAGCCATAAAAATGAGTTTTGGGGCTATAAATACTAAAAATTATTCAGAAAAGGAGAAAGAAATCTATTTAGGCCTAAAAGACATGATGAATAATGCTTACACAGAAGTTAGGAATATATCGCATAATATAATGCCCGAAGAACTAGAGAGAATTGGTCTACAAGCGACTATTCAAAACCTTGTCAAAAAGCTAAATACGACCAATCAAATTCAATTTAATTTTTACGATTTGGTCAAAAAAAGGCTTGATACAAAATTTGAAATTAACATTTATAGCCTTATTTTAGAGATCATAAATAACATTTTGAAACATTCAAAAGCCTCTATTGCGGATATTTCGATTCAACTTCTAAATAATTCGATTCAACTAACTGTAAAAGACAATGGCATAGGTATCAGTAGTGAAAACTCTGGTGGTTTTGGATTGAAAAATATGAATACTCGGGTAAAAGCTCTAGATGGCAATCTGGAGATTAAATCGGAAAATCAAACAGGAACAGAAATTGTCATTACTTTTCCTGTTTGAAATATCAATTATCTGGTGGTTACGAATCCTTCTAAAAGGAATTCAATTTTTGGAGGAACCGATGGAGATCTTGGGGGTATATTTTCAGTACCTTTCGACCCCACTCTAAATTTTTTAAATTTAGGCATTTTTAATGCTTTATAATCCTCATCTGAAAGGGAAATAAGTATTTCATCATCAGTTGATTTTTTGCCCGGAACATAAAACAAAACAGCACTTTTTGGAATTTTGTACTCCTTTGGTTTTAAAAATGGTTTGGTGTTTTCCAAAAAAATGGATATGAAATCTTCATTTGGGCTATGGTAAACCTCTCCTTTGAACCTTAAATAGACAGTGTCATTGATCATGGTGTTATTTTTTTTATGTAAAATTCATACGTATTTATGCTTTCATCAATCCCCAAATTTGAGGATTTTCAAATAATTCCAAACTTTATGGCAAATTTCACAAGTCCTACTGAAGAATTTACACCAATTTTTTGAAACAAATGCTTCCTGTGTGTTTCTACTGTACTTGGGCTAATAAAAAGTTTTTCTGCTATCTCTGTGCCCGACATTTCAGCAACAATGAGTTTCAAAACCTCAATTTCTCTTTGAGAAAGTTCAACTTTGGGTAGTTCGTTGGCCATTTCTTCATTCTGGATTTCGGCCAATTTGTCCATCGCAAGGTCATTGTAGTAGCGTTTCCCTTTTGCCAAATTAAAAATCGCAGCTTCTAATTCTTCTTTTTCGGCACTTTTAAAAATATAACCCATGGCTCCAGCTCGCAAGGCATCTTTTATGGTTTCACCTTCTTCAGATACCGATAATACCAACATTTTAATAGCCGGATATAAGGCTCTTACTTTTAGGGTTAGTTCTATGCCGTTCATGATCGGCATTCCAATATCGGTCATGATGAGGTCAGGAATCTGTTTTTCTAAAAACAACAATGCATCTCTTCCATTGGCAGTTTTGCCTATTACTTCTACACCATCAATGGTTCCAACCAAAAGGGCTAAACTTTCGCACAAAATTTTATGGTCTTCAACAATCAGGATTTTTAGTGGCTCAGGCATTTTGTGATTTTGGGTTTTCGCACAATATATTCGCGACTCAACAAATATATTTAAATGTTTCAATAATATCGAATATTTGAGAAGCATAAACAGTATTCTTCCCCATCGTTTTAAAAAAATCCTTATTTTTGTAAAAAAATATAATAGATGGAACATCGCCTTAAGGGAGTAGGGGTGGCTTTGATAACCCCATTTAATGAAGACAATACAGTAGATTTTGCAGGATTAAAAAAGCTAATTGACTATAATTCTGAAAATGGTACAGATTATTTCGTGGTGAATGGTACAACTGGAGAGTCAGCCACCACTACAAATGAAGAAAAATTGGCCATTTTAGACTTCGTAAAGAAGAATAATTCAAAAAAACTTCCGATAGTTTACGGCATTGGTTCTAACAATACCGCTGAGGTTATTTATAAACTTAAAAATACAGATTTGAGTGGCGTTGATGCTATTTTGTCGGTTTGTCCATATTACGTAAAACCCTCTCAGGCAGGCATTATTGCCCATTTTAAAGCCATTGCAGATGCATCACCACTTCCTGTTATTTTGTACAATGTACCAGGAAGAACGGTTACTTCTATGCAAGTGAGTACCATAATGGAGCTAAGTAAATATCCCAACATCATAGGATTGAAAGATGCTTCATGCAGCATGGAAATCGCCCTTGAGCTCTCAAAGAAACTTCCATCAGAGTTTTTGTTGGTTTCAGGCGATGATAATCTGGTTACACCTCAAATAAGTTTGGGTTATAGAGGCGTTATTTCTGTTATTGCCAATGGATTTCCCAAAGAATTCGCTGAAATGACACACGCTGCCTTGGATGGTGATTTCAAAAAAGCTTCAAAAATCCAAGAACGTTTCCTTGATTTTGATACTTTGTTGTATGTGGAGTCTAATCCAGTAGGTATAAAAATGGTTTGCGAAATAAGAGGAATTTGTGATGGCAGAGTGAGATTGCCCTTAGTAAAAGCAACGGATGGTCTTAGATCCCAGTTGATAGAATCTATGAAAAAAGAAGGCTTCTTAAATTGATGAGAATACAATTCATATTTCTTTTTTTTATTTCCAGTCAAGTTTTTAGTCAAAATTTTGATATTGATTTCTTAAAAGAAGTCAATCTAAATAGAAACAGCAAATTTGACCCTCATATGCAGTTTTTAACCAATACTTCAGATGTTGTGGCTATTGGTACACCTGCAGCATTATTGGCGGTTGGCTTTATAAAAAATGACGCTGCTTTTAAGAAAGAAGGAATGAATGCGGCCATGGCGGTAATAGGCACTTATGGTGTGGGTTACATGCTTAAAAAATCCATAAACCGAAATAGACCGTATGTTCCATATCCTATTTTGCAGAATTATAAAATTGAAAACGATAGTTCATTTCCGTCAGGAAGTACTGCAGTGGCTTTTTCGGCGGCAACATCTCTTTCATTGAGCTATCCAAAATGGTATATTATTGCACCCGCTGCACTTTACGCTGGAGGTGTTGGATATTCGAGACTTCATTTGGGAGTTCATTATCCATCAGATGTTTTGGCTGGAGCGTTATTAGGAACTGGCTCGGCCTTTGTGTCGAGGCAACTCAACAAGATATTATTAAATCAATACAGAAAAAGAAAAGTACAAAAGCCAACTTATTAAGCGGTTTGTTTGTTCTAAACACAAGCGATGACGAAGAAAGATAAGATATTAGCATATTTAAAAAAGCTCGGTTGGGCTGGTTTTTTCTTTTTTTTAATAAAAGGACTCACCTTATATGTATTATTACCTTTTCTAATCACGAAGGGTTTAATAAACTGTGAATAAAGCTACTGGCTTTAAAATATGGCAAAGTACGAAATTAGATTTTTAAAAAAAATCTCCGACAGCCTTCTTGAAAATTTAAATAATCTCCTTAAACATCCTTACCAAGTTGGTAATTCTTCTGTAAACCTTGAAGTAGATGATCTCTGTGACTATTTACCCGAATTAGTTGGAATTCTCAGAAAAAATAAGGTGGAATTGGAATTCACAAAGAAGACTTTTAAGGTTTTTGGGTACAGTTGTGCATCTTGTGCAAACAGTGCTGAAAGCATATTAAAATATGTGGATGGCGTAATTTATTCTTCTGCAAACTATGCCAATCATTCTGTAACGGTTGAATATTTACCTCAATTGACCAATCCTGAAATATTTAAAAATAGCCTTAAGGAAATTGGTTTTGATTTGGTAATGGATGAGAACTTTGAAAAAGCCAATTCAAAGCGAATCCAAATGCAAAAAAAAGAGCTAATGCTTTCTGCATTATTTGCTCTACCTCTTTTTTTGATTGGGATGTTTTTCATGGATTGGCCAATGGGCCATTATCTAATGTGGTTTTTGAGTTCACCTTTAGTGTTTTATTTTGGAAGGCATTTTTTTATAAATGCTTGGAAAAAAGCCAGGAGGTTAGAATCTAATATGGATACTTTGGTGGCTTTGAGCACTGGAGTAGCGTATGTATTTAGCCTAATTAATTTACTATTTCCACATTTGTTTCATCAGCATCAACATGCACAAATTTACTTTGAATCGGCTGGGATAGTTATCTTTTTTGTTCTTTTAGGTAAATATTTAGAGGATTCCGCAAAAAATAGAGCATCAGATTCTATAAAAAAATTGATGGATCTTGAAGAAACAACTGTAAAGGTTGTCAGGGGAAATAATGTTGTGGAAAAGGAAATTCAAGAAATTAATACGGGCGAGATGTTGAGGGTTCTGCCTGGACAAAAAATTCCTCTGGATGGTGTGGTGGCGAGCGGAAGCTCAAGCGTAAATGAAAGCATGATTTCTGGCGAACCCTTGCCAAAGACCAAAAGCTTTGGTGATTACCTTTTTGCAGGAACACTAAATGTTGAGGGTGTTTTAGATTTTGAAGTCAAAAAAGTGCATTCGGAGACCTATTTGGCAGGAATTATCAGCAAAGTTGAGGAGGCCTTGTCTTCAAAAGCACCCATACAGAAAAAAGTGGATAAAGTTTCAAGCGTTTTTGTACCTATTGTCATTGTAACTGCAGTCCTAAGTTTTTTGATATGGTATTTCATTTTGTATAATTCCAACATGGCATTTCTGTCTTTCGTTACTGTTTTGGTAGTAGCGTGTCCATGTGCAATGGGCTTGGCGACACCCACGGCTCTTATGGTAGGCATAGGAAAAGGAGCAGTAAATGGAATACTTATAAAAAATGCACAATCGCTCGAGAATGCTGGAAAAATCACCGACTTGGTATTAGATAAAACTGGAACCATTACCACGGGTGAGCCAAGAGTAATAAAAACCCATTATTTTGATGCGGCCAGACTAAATATTTTAGCTTCTTTGGAGAGCAATTCTACACATCCTCTGGCTCGTGCCATATGTCAATATTATTCAGAACTTGAACTGGTAAAAATTGAGAATTTTGAAAATTTCTCTGGAATGGGTATTTCAGGGTATTATGGTGGTCAAGCCTTTTTTGCGGGTAAAAAACAATTTATCCTAAATCAAGGAATTGCAGTTAAGACTGACTACGCCCAAGATTCAGAGAACTCTTTGGTTTATTTTTCAAACGAAAAAGAACTTTTGGCAATTATTGAAATTGGAGATGAGCTAAAACCTGAATTAGAAAAACACCTAAAAACTTTGGCTGCCAACCATATAAAAGTACATCTTTTATCAGGAGATAATATTTTGGCTGTCAGTAAGATGGCAAATAATCTTGGGGTTTTGAACTTTAAAGGCGAGGTCTTGCCTGAAGAAAAGGCAGATTACATCAATTCTTTAAAATCAAAGAATGCGGTGGTGGCAATGGTGGGCGATGGAATAAATGATACCATAGCCTTTACCCAAGCTGATGTATCAATAGCCATGAGCAATGGAGCCGACGCCGCCAAAGAGGTGGCCGATATTACCATTCTTGGACATGATTTATCGAGAGTGATTTCATCCATTCAATTATCTAAAAATACCACGGCTGTTGTTAATCAAAATTTGTTCTGGGCTTTTATTTATAATATTTTGGCCATACCTGTGGCAGCAGGTGTGTTATACATCAGCACAGGGTTTATGATGCAGCCCATGCTGGCAAGTGCAGCCATGGCTTTGAGTTCGATAAGTGTGGTTAGTAACAGTTTGAGGTTAAAGTTTAAGAAAATATAAGTACATTTCGGATCAAAGATTTAATGGATTTTAATGATTTATTTCTGTATCAAATCCTTTAAATCCGTGTTCAATAAAACAAACAAAAAATGAAATTCAAATCAAATATTAATTGTCAGAACTGTGTGGCTAAAGTGAAAAATACACTGGATGGCTTGGTTGGAGAAAACGCATGGAAAGTTGATACTGATAATCCAGCCAAAATATTGGAGGTTTCCAATAATGATATTACTCCTTCAGAAATAGTAAATAAGTTAAAACGGATTGGGTTTATTGCGGAGGAAATTGTTTAAATATATTTTTTCCATTTAAAGTAAATCCAAAGTCCTATAGATAGTACAAACATTGATGCGAGTGTATAAAAGTAACCGTTGGGTTCTTTTAGCTCTGGCATATGTTCGAAGTTCATGCCATATATACCTACGATAAAGGTCAGCGGCATAAATATGGCCGTGAAAACGGTCAAGGTTTTCATGACGGAGTTCATTCGGTTGCTCAGTTGTGAATGATAATTAACCAAGAGGTTCTCAATTTCGTCTTTGAAAGTTTCTATCGCTTCGAGATTTTCCAACACATGATCAAGGACGTCTTTTAGATATACTTTTGTTTCAGAATGAATTAGGTTATATTCATCTCTAACTAGCTGATTTATAATATCTTTTAAAGGGAAAAGGGCTTTTCTGAGGGCATTTATTTCCCGTTTTATATAGAACAATTGGTTCTGATGTATCGACTTGGCATTGGCCAATATTTGGTCACTGAGTGCTTCTAGTTTTTCCTCTGTTTCGTTAAGAACAACGAAATAATTGTCAACAGCAATGTCTATAAAAGAGTAAAACAAATAATCTAATTTGCTTCTTTTGGTTTTGCTATTTTCTCTGTCCATTCTGAGCAAAATGGGCTTGAAAATATTGTGGTTATCTAATTCCTGAAAACTGAGGGCATATTTTTCGTCCAAAACTATGGAAACATGTTCTGTTTCAATTTCCGCAGTTTCTTTGTTTCGAAATGGAATTTTCAAAACCAAAAACATTTGATTATTCTTCTCGTAGTAATCTAGTTTCGCTTTTTGGGTGGTATTTAAAATGTCCTCCATCATCAAAGGATGAAGTTCAAATACTTTGCTGATTTTCTCAATATTTTCTTTATTGTGAATTCCCTCGATGTCTATCCAGTGGTTCATTTGTGAAGCCAAAAGGTCTTTTATTTCCTCAATTGCTGGATTTTGGGTAATCAAAACTCCTTCAACACTATAGTCTACTATAGTTATGGTTGATTCTCCCTCTATGCTTTTTCCAATATATTTGGCTGTTCCTGCTGAGGAAAAAACTTCGTGCTTGGGTGTTTTGGGTCTATTTTTTTGTTTTACTTTTCCCATAAAATTTAACTTATTTGCTTTCCAAAAAAAAAGTGGGCTGGAAATTTACAAAAAATACTTCGTTTATTCCTCTCGTGATAGCAGTATAAAGCCACCTGACAATTTCTAAGTCAATTTCCTGATTGGGTAAATAAATTTGGTCAATAAATACGGCGTTCCATTGACCACCTTGTGCTTTGTGACAAGTAAGTGCGTAGGCAAACTTTACTTGTAATGCACTCATGTATTTATCTTCTTTAATCATTTTGTTACGCTCTCTTTTGGCTTTAACCCAAAAATAATCTTGAGAGACACTTTCATAAAGTTTCTTGTTTTCCTCTTGGCTTAAGCTCGGTGAGTTGGAATATAATGTATCCAAAAAGATCAAAGTTTCGAATGGAGGATCTTCGGGATAGTCTATCAGCTGTAGTGTAACATTTTGAAACCTAAACCCATGCATTTCTTCTTCACGGCCAATTCGTTTTACGATGGCGAATTCTCCATTGGCCACAAATCCAGCCTGAGATTCTTCATCTAAAACCGTGTAATTGTTTTTCACCACCATCAAAATATCTCCATTATCCAATTCTGAATCGGAATAATTTATTTGGTTTCTTATCAACCTATTGTATTGAACTGCATTGCGATTGGAACGGGTAAGTACAATGGTATTTTCAGGGCCATATTTGTCATAAGCATAACGGATGCCGTCTTCCAGTTTTTCACCGGTCATTTTGAAGATATCCTTAAATCCCTTGGTAATGAGTTGTATTTCAGGTTTTTCTACTTGGAGTTGGTCTCTCAATAATGTGGCGTTGGTCAGTATTCCTGAGTTGGCCTCTTGTCTCATGACGTCCTTTAGGGTGGTAGTGTAAACTTTAGAATAATAAAAATCTTGCACATGTGCGATATCCAAAGCTGGGCTTAAAGGCATAGAGACGGGAGGAAGCTGGGCCTCATCACCGATGAGCATCAGTTTATTTTCAGTACCTTTAAAAACGAAGTTTATCAAATCATGCAATAGACCGTTACTCCCAAATTCTCTCGTATCGGCTATCATAGAGGCCTCATCTACAATAAATATGGTACCTTCTTCCTTGTTTTCTTGAAGTTCAAAAACCAGGTTTCCAGAGTAGCTATCCTCTTTTTGCTTGTATATTTTGCGGTGAATGGTTTGAGCTTTTCCTCTGGTATAATTAGACATTACTTTGGCGGCTCTACCTGTTGGAGCTAGTAAAGAATATTTCCATCCAAAGGTCGGAAGCGTTTTGATAAATGAACTCAGAATGGTCGTTTTTCCGGTTCCTGCATATCCTTTTAACACAAATACGGTTCTTTCTTCCTCATCGTTGATGAACTGATCTAATAAGTCAAATAATTTTGATTGCCCTGCGGTAGGTGCATGTTTGAAATTATTGACTAAAAGTTCAGCAAAAGATAGTGATTTGGACATTTTTAAAGAATAAAAAAAGCCTAACGAGTAGGCTTTTAGGAATGAGAATTAATGTTATTTTTAGGCCATGTGCTTGACATTCAGGAAGTAAAGAACGCAGAATATAATGCCTACAAAGGCAATCATTCCGCTACCTACAAAGCCTAGAAATCCATCATAAATAACCAATGGTGCAACTATGGCTACTAAAGTTCCTGCTATGTAAACAAAGAAGCCTTTTTTATTTAAACCCCACATAAGCACAGCTCCGATTAGGGTTAGAATGTTTGCTAATCCACTAGCAAGGGCTCCATTTTTTATTTTTTCTTCTGATAAGTCATTGCTTACAGAATCCATGATTTTATTCACCATCTCAGCAGATTTTTCATCTTGAGCTTGCTCGTCTATTTGGTCTTTAGCATTTTCCATAGCTTCTTGCGTGAGGCCAGTGGCAATACCTGCCGAAGAATAAGTTGTCATGGCATTATAAATACCAAATGCACTACCCAAGAAGGTTAGCACACACAAAACTGTAAGAAATGTAGGTCTAATATTTTCCATATTTCGGATAAGGGTTAAATTTTTAAAAGTTAAATTTAGATATAAGTTTAATAATCACCAAACGATTTTATTTTTCGATTATGTAGGATTTTACATTGCAGAATTCGTAGAATCCATAAACACCCAATTCGCGTCCATATCCCGACTGATTTATACCCCCAAAAGGCATAGATGCATCAGATTTTACCATGGAGTTGAGATATACAGAACCCGCATTAAGTTTTTGTAGCAGATGTTCTCCTTCCTCCAAATTCTGGCTCCAAAGACTTGCCCCAAGACCAAAATTGGTTTCATTGGCGATTTCTATGGCCTCATCCGTGTTTTTGGCTTTAATTATACAGGCTACTGGCCCAAACAATTCTTCTGTAAATGAATGACTCAAATCCCTATTCATATTTAGAAGAGTTGGCGTGATTAAACAACCCTTTCTTACTCCATTAATCAGTTTTTTTGCTCCTTTTTTTACCAGGAAATTAATTTGGCCTTCAATTTTTTCGGCTAAATCTAATCTTGCCACAGGTCCAAAGTCGGATTCTGTATTAAATGGGTCACCAGCTTTAAGTTTGTTTATTTTTTCTGAGACCTTATTCAGGAATTCCTCATAAACCTCATCTACAACAATCCATCTTTTGGCCGCAATGCAAGTTTGTCCTGCATTTTGAAAACGAGACTTTACGGCAAAAGTAGCTGCATTTTCGATATTTGCATCTGCCAAAACTACAAAAGGATCAGAACCTCCAAGTTCCAAAACTGACTTTTTTAAATATTTACCTGCCAAACTAGCCAATGACGAACCCGCCAAATTGCTTCCTGTCAGGGTTACGCCTTTGATGAAAGGGTCGGCTACAATTGATTCTATTTTGTCAATACCAACTAAAAGATTTTGAAAAATTCCATTCTCAAACCCGGCCTCGATGAAGAGTTTTTCCAGTGTTGTGGCCGACATAAATACATTTGGAGCATGCTTTAGTAAAACTACATTTCCGGCCAAAATTGTAGGAATTGCGAACCTTAGGGCCTGCCAATAGGGGAAATTCCAAGGCATTACGGCCAATATACCGCCTTGGGGTTCATACTTATAATACGCCTTGTGAGCGTAGTTACTCACTTCGATACTTCCCAGTTGTTCCTCAGCTATTTGGCAATAATACTTCGCCGTGATAGCACATTTTTCTATTTCGGCAGTGGCCGATTTCAAAGTTTTGCCCATTTCAAGGCTTATTTCTTTGGCTAATTCTGCCTTTCGAGCTTCTAATATTACGGCCAAATTCAGTATTAGCTTTATTCTTTCCTCAATTCCCGTTTTTTTCCACCTGTCGAAACTCTTTTCTCCCAATCTTATCTTTAAAGCGTAATCTGCATCTTCCTCAAAACTCGCTATAACCTCACCATTTGCAGGATTTATACTTTTAAACGTCATTTAGCATATCTTTTAAAGTCACATTGTCGTAAACCGATAAATTGGCATCCCTGATTCTAGCCATAACAGGTCTTATTTTACATTTCTCCTCATTGCTACAATCATCACATTTTCCATAAAAATTCAAAGAGACACACAGAACAGGTGCAATAGGCCCGTCAATGATCCTAATGACTTTGGAGAGCGTAACCTCCTCAGGCGGAATTCTTAATAAATACCCACCACCTTTACCTTTCTGACTTTGGAGTATTCCATTGTTTCTGAGTTCGAGAAGAATGGCTTCTAGAAACTTCTTATATTAATAGTGGTTTATGAGCTTCATATCCATCAGCTAGTCTCGTGAGAGCTTTTAGTGCGTATTTGGCTTTTTTAGAAATCATAGGGGTTGATGTTTTAGCAAATTTACTTTTGATTCTATACCAATCAAAATCATTTTGAGATTTGAGAGGAATAAAACAGCTTATTATTGGTAAATTTGCACAAAATTTAGATAATGAGTAAAGTTATAAAATTATTTCCACCTTTAATAGAGGCCATCGAAAAGGCTTTGGTGGAGATTTTTGTTGAGAATAGAAAAGCTGATAAAGCTATTTCAGGAATATTAAAATCAAATCCGAAATGGGGTTCTAGGGATAGAGGTTTTATTGCCGAAAATACCTACGATATGGTCAGAAATTGGAGGTTGATAAATTATTGTTATGGTGAAGATGATGTCAGTAATAAATTGACTGGAACTTACCGAGAATTAATAGGAATTTGGTTGATTTTCAAAGGTTATGACTTGTCAAGTAGTACCTTGTTTGGTAAAATTGACATAGAAAAAATCAACGAAAGAAGGCTAGAAGCAGATAAAGACAGAAGAATTAAGTTTTCGGTAGCCGACTGGATGGACGAAAAAATTTCGGAAGAAATAGGAGAAGCTTGGCCAGCAGAATTGGAGGCATTGAGCAACCAAGCAGAAGTATTTTTAAGAGTCAATACTACAAAAATATCAAAGGAAGATTTGATAAAACTTCTCCAAGAGAAAGATGTGGAAGTGTCTGAAGTTGAAGGTGTGGAGTCGGCACTTTTGTTAAAAAAACGTATGAATGTTTTCTCTTTAGAAGAGTTCAAAAAAGGTTTTTTTGAGGTACAAGACGCTGGAAGTCAGATGATTTCGGAGTTATTGGATATTCAACCAGAGCAGCGAGTGATAGATGCTTGTGCAGGAGCCGGTGGTAAAACATTGCACATGGCCAATATCATGAAAAACAAAGGTAGAATAATCGCTCTGGATGTGGAAGAGCACAAACTGGTTGAATTAAAGAGTCGAGCCAAGAGAAATGGGTTGAGCAATATTGAACCCAAGTTGATTGAGTCAAAAACAATCAAACGTTTGAGAGATACAGCAGATAGGCTTCTTCTGGATGTTCCATGTTCTGGTTTGGGCGTTCTAAAGCGAAATCCAGATGCCAAATGGAAATTAAAACCAGAGTTTTTGGATGAAATCAAGCAAGTGCAGGCAACAATATTGCAAGATTATTCTAAAATTTTGAAATCTGGAGGTAAAATGGTGTACGCCACCTGTTCCATTCTTCCATCTGAAAACGAAAAACAAGTAGAGAAGTTCTTGGCCAACAACCCTGACTATTTTCTAATAAAAGAAAAAAAAGTTTCTCCAGCCCAAACTGGTTTTGATGGCTTTTATATGGCATTGATTGGGAAGGCTTAGTTGATTGGTTACTGGTATTCTAGTTATTGGTGTCCCGATTGCTATCTGGAGGTTATTTGTTTTCAAATGCCAAACCGATGACTGAGCGGAGCCGAAGCCATAGGTAACCGAATTTAAAAATTGTGCGGAGCCGAAGTCAGAGATAAGCGAAACGCCAAACGATGACTGAACGTATCTGAAGTCAGAGTTTCTTTCAATAAAATATTTTTAAATCGTTTTATTAATTGTATTAGAGTCATATTCATGAAAATACTAATAGTTGACGAAATGCACGAGTCAATAGTTCACATGCCTGAGGAATTGGGTCTGGAAGTGGATTATTTTCCGAATATTGCATTGTCTGAAGTTTTGGAAAAGGTATCTGATTATGAGGGGCTTATCATAAGAAGTAAGTTTTTTATAGACGAAAATTTTCTTCAGAACGCACCAAAACTGAGATTTATAGGTAGGGCAGGAGCAGGTTTGGATTTGATAGACATTGATGCCTGTAAAAAACGAAATATAGAGATTTTTGCGGCCAATGAAGGGAACCGAATTGCCGTGGCAGAGCATTTAATTGGAATGCTTTTGAGCCTTTTCAATAAAATAGAAAAATCTCATTTAGAAATTAAGCAAGGCCAATGGAAAAGAGAAGAAAATAGGGGAGAGGAATTGTTTGGAAAGACCGTTGGCATCATAGGTTTTGGAAATAACGGTGAGGCGACAGCCTCCAGACTGGTAGCCTTTGGTTGTAAAATTTTGGCTTACGATAAGTATAGATATGGATTTGGTAATCAATATGTTACAGAGTCAACCTTGGATGAAATATATCGAGAAGCCGACATATTAAGTTTGCACATTCCACTCACTACAGAAACCAACAAAATGGTAGATAAAGCTTTTTTTAATAAGTTCTTGAAAAACATTTATTTCTGCAATGTAGCCCGCGGAGAATTGGTGGTTCAAGACGATTTGGTTGAAGCACTCCAATTTGGAAAAGTAAAAGGGGCTTGCCTGGATGTTTTGGAAAATGAGAAAATCAATAAACTTTCAGAATCTCAACAAAAGAGTTTTGACTATCTAAAAAATCACCCAAATGTCATTATCACTCCGCATATTGCTGGCTGGACTTTCGAATCTTACAACAGAATTAATACGGTTTTAAAAGATAAAATTGCTAGGTTTTTAGGCTTGAAATAAAAGCAATTGTTTACGGCAGCCATCTTTTTTAATCATTTCCCAAAGAAAATTGGCATAATAATCAATGTTAATTGTGGGCCTGGAGCACCACTTTTACCATGAAGGGTAAGAATTCTCGAAAATTCTATGTGAATGTTCTTTTTATAAGCGACTCCAGCATTAAGAGAATAGAAGGTTACCAATTCTCTATAATATTGCTGTGCAAACAAATCGTAATTTTGATATAAGAATAAGTTTGTTGATGCACTCACATATGGTTGTATTTTCTTTCCACCAAAATATCTCCCAAATGCAACAATGACTTCTTGGAAGTTGGATGTGCCTTTTGTCAAGTATAGGTTTTCAAATTGAAGTTTAACAAAATTGTTATGGTGACTTTTCTTCAAATTGAGCATAGCCGAAACGCCAAAATTATGCAAGTTCAAAGGTGAATAGGATTGATCAATACCATAATTTAATCCCAAACGGAAATGTAAATATTCTTTTTTACTGTTAAAATCAATATTGTTATTTTCCAAAAAACAAGCATTGTATTTTGTTAAATACCTTTTCAAATGCCCCTCTTCATACGCAGGTATTGCTGCCTTCAATTGTGATGCATCTTTGCAAAGATCCTCTAGTTGCTTTCTATATTGTTGATTCTTAAACTCGTAAACTTTATTTTCTGTCGATTTTCTATAAAATGTGTAGTTTACCAATTCATTAAAATCATTTTCTTTTTTTATGAAATACCTGTCATTTTTACTTGAATCACTATATGAATACAGATTTATTTTGCTACTTGAAATCAAAACCTTGAAGAAAAAATAAGAAGAGTCGATTTTAGAATAAAGGAAAGATATATCACTTATAGGTACCAATGATACATAATTGATTTTTGCAAAATGTGATTCATAGTGTAGGTTTAATTCATTTATGGTAAATGACTTAACATCTTTGGCATCTAAAGTGGACTCTGCACCTTGCTGGTTTTTAAAGGATATGTATTTTGGAGAAGATGTCCAATCTTTGAAAAGTATACTACCCTGGAGCGTATCATTTTTTTTGGTAATTACATTTCCTGTGAGGTATTTGTTCTGGGCTGACAAAAAGTGAAAACTAAATAAAAAGGCAAAGAGAAAAGCAAATTTTGTATGCATTCAATGTTTTAAATAACTGAATATTTTAAAACAAAAACCAAGCCATAAAATATCCTCATCGCTCAATCTCCTTAACCATCACATAATCATTCATCAAATATCCATTTCCTATTTCTATGTCTTCTGAGTAGGCGATTTTGAAGCCAAGTTTTTCGTAGAAATATCTCGCCTTATTTTGGCGGTTTACGTTGAGTAAGAGCTTGTTGTTTCTCTTTTTAATGGCTTGACTTTCAGCTTCTTCTATCAGTATTTTGCCTAGGCCTTTGCCTTGGGCAGCTGGGGTGATATATATTTTATGAATCTTGGTTTGTGCTTGCTTGTCATAGTTTGTTTCGAAAGACACAAAGGCTAAATCTTCATTTTCTTCCTTAATTATTATAAACGTCTGAGATTCTTCCATTTGTTTTTGTAGGACTTCTTTATTATACATTAAGTTTAACATATAATCTATTTGTTCGACTTTTAAAATATCTCCGTACGCTGAAGGCCAGGTTTCGAAAGCTATGTTTTGAATACTCTGAATATCATTTTTGTTGGCTTTTCTTATTTCCATTTTTTTAAAATTTTAGAACAATAAAATCTTTCACTAAAGCTAGTCTTTGATTTTTTTTTGTACAAGAATTCAAAAGCTTTTAATTAATTATCAACTTTAATGTGGTTTTATCTTTGTTTGTATATTCAATATTTAACAAATACACACCCGAACTAACACTTGGAGGAATTGAAAACCTAAAATCAGGACTCAGACTTATCTGGTCGTTAATCAATAATCCACCCAGGTTTGATAAATACAAATGACTGATTTCTGTTTCAATATTCTTTAAAATAAAGCTATTTGAGCTTGGGTTGGGATAAACAGATATTTTGGAGCTTGATGTAGGTTCCGCTGCCAATACTTTTTGCATATAAGTGCCGAGAATACCCGATAACGTAATACTAGAAACACTCAAAGGTTCTAAATCAATGTATAATTCGTTATTAATCACATTTACTTTGGAAACAGTTTTGGCGTTTTTTGATTCCGAAAAGAAGGTTTCACTATTTGGAATGTTTTTTAGAATAATCCTATTGGCAACTGATTGATCAATTATGAAATCATTTATTTTAACATTTGTCTTTTGAATGCTTGTTAATGATCGGTTTACCAAAATTAAATTTATTTGATCATTTTTCTCGTTTATAGTTGAATAAACAGATACAATAGACTCATCAGCAGACTCCGTTTTCACCAAATCCTTAAAAGTATTTTTCGAAAAAAGGTGCAAGGTTTCCCACATTCCTATCTCCCATGACCAAGGTGTGAAAATTTCAACATTATTTCTCATAAACTCTCCCATGATAGAGGCATAGGTCACAGCTGTGACATTCGGATTTGTTTTATCAAATCCCAGTTCTGTGAGTCCAAGTGTTCTGCCATGATTTTCACCGAAATACTTATTAAGCCAGCCATTTATTCGGCCAAAAATAAATTCTTTGTTTTGGCTATTGTCCCAACTGCCATTCACGTTTTTTACCCCATTGGCTCCCGAATAAGCATAGTTTTGGTCAAAAAATACTCTGTGCAATTGAACAATTTCTTGCGGATTTTTATTGTTTGGATAAAAGTGGATATCAATAACATCCAAAAGTCTAACTCCAGATTTTGATTCTTCTTCGGCTATTCTCAAAAGAAAATATTCTATCCAAGGATATTTTTTTCCGTTGTATTCTATCGGCCCATTGCTCCAATTATACCATTGCCATTCGTTTGCTGTTACAGGGCCACAAAGTTTTATAGCTGGATAAGCCGCTTTGGCCTTTTTAGCCACTTTAATGTAAGATTGTATAAGTTCTTCTGCAGTAAACTGGTTGTTCACGACATCGTCATGGGTTCCATTCCAAATTTCTGGTTCATTGTCCATACTCCAATACTGAACCTTTTCTTTGTCAAGTCCAATTCCATTCTGGCCAAACCAATGTTTAAGAATACCCACTGTAGAGTCTGCAGGCCAATCTTCAAGATACAAATTGGCATCTCCTTCTTTTTTAGCTTTATTGCCTGTAAGATTTAATTCTCCATTTCCTGCCAGATTTTGGTTAACGCCCTCCCACCATTGCGATTTGTTGTAGACATAATCATTGAAGTTTGCAGTTGAAGTTTTAGCCGCTTTTCCAATCAGCTGAAAAGACCACATCCCTTGTGCATTTGGAAAATTTTCTTGAAGGCTTTTAGCCGTTTTGTCCCAATCGTTGACATAAACGTTATTGTACCAGTCGGGATGTGAGGAAAGTTTTTTTCTCCAATTGTATTTGGTTGAGTTATTTCCGCCACTTTCTCTAAAAAACTGAACACCAGCATCTTTAATTCTAATGAAATCTTCTGAGGATAAAGTAGAATTTGGATTGGTTGACGAAAAAGAGTTATTTCTGCCGAAAATATACGGAGAAACTTTAGCAATTTTGGATTTTGCAAAAACAGATACATTTACTTGAGCAATGGTAAATTTCGAAAATAGAACAAGTAAAAATAAAATTTTTTTCAATTTTGACTTTATTAAATTACGGAATATCTAAATATTTGTGCGTCTGAATACTCATTCGCCATTTCGGATTTTCTTTGATATAATCCACAATCAATGGCATCATTTGCTCACGTTTGTCCCACTCGGGTTGTAAGTACAAAATACAATCTTCATTGACTTTTTCTGCGTGTTTTTCTGCAAATTCAAAGTCTGATTTATTGAAAACAATGATTTTCAGTTCATGAGCTGCCTCGTAAAATTCGGGCAATGGCTCTTTGAATTTTTTTGGCGAAAAACATATCCAATCCCAACTTCCCGACAAAGGATGTGCTCCAGAGGTTTCAATATTGGTTTTGAAATTTTCGTTTTGTAAAACAGCTGTAAGATTGTCCAGATTATACATTAAAGGTTCACCTCCAGTAATGACTATTAACTCACCAGGATTATTTTTGGCATTATTCAAAAGTTTTTCGACAGCCACTTTTGGGTGAACATTTGCATCCCATGAGTCTTTCACATCGCACCAAACACAGCCCACATCACAGCCGCCCAACCTGATAAAGTAAGCGGCCTTTCCACTGTGAAAACCTTCGCCTTGTAAGGTATAAAAAGCCTCCATGATGGGCAGCTTTTCTGTTAAATCTGTTTTAATTTCTTGCATTTCATCGCAAAATTAAACAGAAAATTAGTGTTTAGTGTTATCTAGTGTAAGCAATTTTGTTTTTAACGCTAACAAAAGAATTTTTCGAATTACTTTTACATAAAAAAAGCATTTTCATGGCCTATATTCCTCTTTATTGTCCTTCTTTGACTTCGTATTCTCGACGCATTACTAACCAAATCAAAATCGGTGATTTGGGCTTGGGTTCGGATTTCCCCATAAGGGTTCAGTCTATGACCACTGTGGACACGATGGATACAAAAGGCTCAATCGATCAGTGTATCAGGATGATAGAAAGTGGTTGTGAAATCGTAAGAATAACTGCTCCGAGTGTCAAAGAGGCTCAAAATCTCGAAAACATTAAAAAAGGTTTGAGGTTGGCTGGATATACTACGCCTTTGGTGGCCGATATTCACTTTACGCCCAATGCAGCCGAACTGGCCGCCAGAATTGTAGAAAAAGTGAGGGTAAATCCAGGTAACTATGCCGACAAAAAACGTTTTGAAGTAATAGATTATTCTGATGCATCTTATGCTTTAGAATTAGAAAGAATCAGGGAAAGATTTTTGCCCTTGGTAAAAATATGCAAAGAGTATGGGACTGCAATGCGAATTGGAACCAATCATGGCTCACTTTCTGATAGAATTTTGAGTCGATATGGCGACACTCCAGCCGGAATGGTTGAATCCGCTTTAGAGTTTTTGAAGATTTGCGAAGATGAAAACTACTTCAATGTGGTCATTTCTATGAAGTCGTCAAACCCCCAAGTGATGGTCCATGCATATAGACTTTTGGCTAAAAGGCTGGAAGACGAACGAATGAAGCCTTATCCGCTACATTTAGGTGTGACAGAGGCTGGAGAAGGCGAAGATGGACGAATCAAGTCTTCGATGGGTATCGGGACATTGTTGGAAGATGGTTTAGGAGATACCGTGAGAGTTAGTCTTACAGAAGATCCTGAATTTGAATCTCCTGTAGCACGCAAACTTATTGACAGATATTTGCCCAATCCGAATAATTTTGAGTTGAAACCAATCGAATTTACCAGTTTTGAGCCTTTTTCTTATAAAAAAAGAAAATCATTCGAGGTGGCAAATATTGGTTCTCAAAATGTCCCTCGTGTAATCGCAGACTTTTCAGATAGAGATAAGGTGGAGATTGAAGATATGAAAAGTATTGGACATTTCTATTTGCCACTACCTGACAAATGGAAAATGAATGACTTGGGTGTGGATTTTGTATATTCTGGTAAAAAGCCAATCTCATTTATGCTTCCAAACGGTCTGAAAGAAATTTTAGATTATGAAGTTTGGCAAACGCTGGAAGACAAAACACATACTTTTCCTTTAATTAGCAAAGCAGAATTTCTAACAAATATTGATTTTTCCGAAAGTCTAAACTTTTTAGATATTTCCACAGAAAATATTGATGAAAGTCTCCTGGAAAAGTTAAAGTCAAACAAAAATGTATCGATAATTCTAAGTTCAGAAAGACCAAACGCTTACGTGGATTTTAGAAAAGTATTATTAGAATTTGATAACCAAGGGATTAAAAATCCAGTTATTTTTAGGAGACGATATGGCGTATTGAGCCTTGAACAAATTCAGCTACATGCCGCAACAGATATAGGTGGAGCATTTTTAGATGGATTTGGTGATGGAATCATGCTAACTGTAAAAGAAAATCCAAAGGAAATAAATAGCCTTGCTTTTGGGATTTTACAAGCGGCAAGAACAAGGATTTCAAAGACAGAATATATCTCATGTCCATCTTGCGGTCGTACACTTTTTGATCTTCAAGAAACCACAGCCTTGATTAGAAAAAGAACAGATCACCTGAAAGGAGTGAAGATTGGTATAATGGGCTGCATAGTAAACGGTCCTGGAGAAATGGCCGATGCGGACTACGGTTATGTGGGCATTGGTAAAGATAAAATTTCGCTTTATAGAGGTCAGGAGGTAGTAAAGCGTTCTGTTGCATCGCAAAATGCTGTAGATGAGTTAATTAACTTAATTAAAGAAGACGGTAACTGGAACGAACCAGAAACAATAGAAGAATAAAATGGGAAGATTACAAGAAATGCTCAAAGTTGGGCCAGTTTTTAATTATTTCACGAGGGTTTTTAAAAAAGACAAAGATGGAAAATATCCATCTAGTACAAACCTCAAAATGATGCACGGGATCAATAAAGTTTCGATTTTATTGTTTTTATTTGCAGTCATTGTAATGATTATCAGAGCATTCACCAGAGAATGAACATTGAAGAAATCAGAGATTTTTGTCTAAGCTTCAAAGGCGTAACAGAAGAAATGCCATTTGGACCAGAAACTGTGGTCTTTAAAGTTATGGGTAAAATGTTTATGCTGTTGCCACTAGATGTGGAAGATTTGAGAATTTGCATCAAAAATACCCCTGAAAAGAACCTTGAACTCAGAGGAGAATATCCCAACATCGTTGGAGCTTTTCACATGAATAAATCCCATTGGAATAACTTAATTATAGATTTTAGCACCAAGAAAGATTTGATAAGGTTATTGATAACTGAGTCTTATGATTTGGTGGTTAAAGGATTAACCAAAAAACTACAATTGGAACTCTCTCAATTGTAAATTTGAAAATCATTGCCAATGGAATATCTTTTTGTGTATGGAACATTATTAAGTACATTCCCAGAAAACCCCTTTAGATTACTTTTGGAAAAAAATACGCAGTTTGTAGGTGAGGCTTTTACCTACGGAAAACTATTTTTGGTCGATTATTACCCTGGTTTAATACCTAACAATCCCCATGAAAATCATAAAGTTTTTGGTGAAATCGTTAGCTTTAATGGAAGTTTAGATATCCTTGCCTACTTAGACGAATATGAGGACTTTAATTTCAACGATATTTCTAACTCTCTGTACATTAGGGAATTGAAAGAATGTTTTCTGCTTGAAAATAATAAATCATTTAATTGTCACACTTATATTTACAATAAGAATGTCGACAATTTAAAATTTTTAACTAATGGTCGATTTATTTTAAGATAAATTAATTATTCTTTTAATTTTTTTTTAAAAATCGTACTTTTACCAATTCATTTAGAACCTTAAACATCAAATTCTAATTATTATGATAAGTACCAAAGGAATAATTTTTTCTATTGCGGTTGCGGTAGCATTTTCTTCATGTGTTTCGAAGAAAAAATTTGCTGGATTACAAACCGAGTTAGCGAGTACCAAAGCTGATCTTGATCGTCGTGGTGAAATGGTTAACGACTTTAAAAACAAGCTCGTTACCTGCGAACAAGACAAACAAAGAGCGGAAGACGCCGCAAAAGCAGCTCAAGCTGCCAAAGAAGAGCAAATGAAAGATTTGCGTGCTCAAATCACTGATTTGCAAAAAGTTAGAGATACTCAAATGCAGCAAGTAGGTGGTTTGACAGTTTTAAACCAAACTGCAAGTGAAAACATCAACCGTACATTGGCTCAATTGGAGAAAAAAGATAAGTATATCGGTCTTTTACAAGCAGCTAAATCGAAAGCAGATTCTATGAACCTTGCTTTAGCGGTAAATCTAAAATCGACGCTAAACGAAGGACTGGATGACACTGACATTGAAGTAAAGGTAGATAAAACCGTGGTGATGGTAAACCTATCTGACAAAATGTTGTTTACTTCTGGAAGTTATAAAATCTCTCCAAAAGCCTATACAGTTTTAGAGAAAGTTGCGAAAATGTTGTTAGCCAGACCAGACCTTGAAATGATGGTGGAAGGATATACGGACAATGTAAAAATCAGCACGGATTGTATCGATGACAACTGGGATTTGAGCGTTAAAAGAGCCACTTCGGTTGTTAGAACCCTTCAAACTAAGTTTGGTGTGGATCCTAACAAACTTATTGCAGCTGGTAGAGGCGAAAACAACGCTTTGACATCAAACGATACGCAAGAAGGACGATCAATCAATAGAAGAACTAGAATTATTTTGATGCCCAAATTGGATCAATTTTATGATCTATTGAATCCGGATAATGTAAAATAATCGAAATAATATTCTTTTCTACAAAAAGCCGTTCTTGATACCCTCAAGGCGGCTTTTTTTGTGTTTGGAGGTGTTATTTATAGTTTAAAAATTAAGTTTTTAAAAAAAATGAACCTCAACTAGGAACTATTTAAAACCAAAGAAATGTTTGTAACCTATAATCTAAAAAATAAGTAAATGGGAGCGAACGCAATAGAAGTAAATGATGCCAATTTTCAAGAATTGATCAAATCGGATAAGCCAGTTTTGGTTGATTTTTGGGCAGAATGGTGTGGGCCATGTAAAATGATTGGACCAACTGTAGAAGAATTGGCTGGTGAATATTTAGACAAAGCAATAGTTGGCAAAATGGACGTTGACGCGAACAGCGTTACCCCTTCAAGCTTAGGCATTCGTTCTATACCTACTTTGATGATTTTCAAAAATGGCGAAATGGTCGATAAAATTGTTGGTGCAGTGCCAAAACATATTTTAGCTCAGAAGCTAGAGGCAGCACTTTAATTAAATCGTAATATATTTATAGAAAAGACTTTAAGGTAGGAACTTTAAAGTCTTTTTTAGTTAAGAACAATTTGTTCTACTAAATCTAACTCAGCATCCGAGATATTTAGTGGTGGAGAAATTCTCATGGCGTTGTCACAATACAAAAACCAATCGGTGATGAGTCCATTTTCTATAAATCTATCAATTGTTCTTTTTAGGACCTCAAAATTCTCAAATTCGGCTGCCAACATAAATCCTTTTCCTCGCACAGATTTTACCAATGGATGTTTTAAGAAAATTGATTTGATTCTTTCGGATTTTCGAAACAATGCTTCATGATTTATTTCATCCTGAATCACCTTCAACGTAGCCAAAGATGCAGCACAACTTACTGGGTGACCACCAAATGTGGTGATATGACCTAAAATTGGATTATCTTTCAAAACTGACATTATGCCCATAGGAGCCATAAATGCTCCGATTGGCATACCGCCGCCCATTCCTTTTGCTGATAGCAAAATATCAGGTGCAAAACCATATTGTTCTAAAGCCCAAAATGTTCCCGTGCGTCCGAAACCGGTTTGGATTTCATCAAAAATTAACAAAGAACCTTTTTCTCGACACCTTTCAGCCAATTTTTTCATGAAAACTATTTCAGTTTCAATAATTCCACTTTCAGCACCAATTGGCTCAATTATTACACAAGCAGTATTTTTTGTTATCAGGTTTAAATCATCAATTTTATTTCTTTCAATTTTTTTTATACCAGGTAGGAGCGGTCTGAAACCTCTTTTGAAATGTTCTTCGCCTAGTGACAATGCACCGTGCGTAGAACCGTGGTAAGAGTTTTTGATGGCAATAACCTCAGATTTCTTGGTGTATCTTTTGGCCAATTTCATGGCACCTTCTACCGCTTCTGTTCCAGAATTTGTAAAATAGACGTTATTGATTTTTTCTCCAGACAAAGTTTCAAAACCTACTAAAGATTTGACCAATTCTTGAGCAAGTTGTACCTGTGGGCTTTGAATATATTCGCCATAAACCATTTGATGCAGATATGAATCCACTTGATTTTTGATGGCTTTTACAACTTTCGGATGCCGGTGCCCAACATTACTCACCGAAATGCCTGAAATAAGATCCAAATATGCTTTGTGATTTTTATCAAAAAGAAAACTCCCTTCAGCATAAACGAATTCTAGAGCCAAAGGAAAGTCTGAGGTTTGGGCAAGATTATTTAGAAATAATTGTCTATTATCCACTGATTATCAATTGGTTTCGAAAAAAGCACTACTACCGCCCACCCAGTCAAAATTTTTGTTGTAATCTACACCAATCATTTTGCCTCTGCTCAATCTGGCCAAATTGGTTACTAATTTTGGATTACTAGCGTTTTCAGGCCAAATATATAGCATCCTTATTTCGCATTTTATTCCTTCACCATTAATGTCTTTGATACAAGGCTCATAGGCGATTTTCCTTTGTAATAAATAATTCTCTGGGTCTTTGATGCTATCTAAATCTTGTTTGGTTACATCAATTTTTACACCTGCTCCCGCAAAAGAGAACAAGGGTTTTAGTACATAATTTTCCAAATCTTCTGGAACTTTGGCGAACTCCGAAAGGTAATTTGATTCAGGAATATATTTGGATTTGAAAAAAGGGAGACTGAATTTTGAAACTCTGTAGAACCAATTGGGGTGCGAAATCCATTTTGCTGAATGCGGTTCTTTTAAATCAACATCCAGTTTTATATTTGAAAAATTCCTATCTAAATCGTCAGAAATCAATCGGTTGTAAATACGCTCTATGGTAATTTTCTTTCCATCTTGCTCATAGTATAATTCATCACCAGATTTGCGTAGTTTGGTAACGCAAAGGGGTTCTATGCCCCAAAACTTCTTTGTCAGTGCAAAATCTATTCTAGTTTTTTGCTTTTCAGGGAATATTTCTAGTAAAATCGTATTTTTTGGATGACTCCCATTCAAGAAAAATTGTTGCATTTCTTGCATATAACTCATGGTATTTAGGCGATTAAAAAACTCGCTGTAACCTTTTTGTACATTAAAATGCTTTTTGAATTTGCTAGAAAGATAGCTCTGGTAGGCAAATAATGAAGGAAAGCCTTGTAACTCAATCAATTGCGGTTCAAACTCTCCCTCTGCATTTTTAGTTATCGCAAAATCAATGGCCAGGCAATCTGGTCTTTGATTTTCATTCGGCACAAAATGCTCTGAAGGAATAGCACGATTAGTTTTTTCTATAAAACCTTCCTTTTTTATTTCATCAATTATGGAGCCACAAGCACTTAAAATCTTTATTTTTAGCTCTTTATTGACAAAAACTGGAGACTCTGCTACGCGAAATTCCAACGTTTCTGGAAATTCATTTTCTATCTCAGCCAACATGGATTGATATTTTTCGGCTGAAAAAGAATCGTTAAAGTATTTTCTTGGCTCGTTTACCATTGTTTTAGTTTAGAATTATCTCAAATTTTTGTTGGAAAGCGTGCTCCAAGAAATTGGGCAATATAACAGACTCTGTGAACATGATTTTATCAGGATCTTCTAAATGTTCTATCATGCTGTGGTATTTCTTTTCACCAAAATTCGTGATGACAGCTTGCTTTTTTTCTTCGGTTTTAAAGTATCTGTGCATACCCTCTGCATCGGCTTCGGGGTGAAATTGCGTGCCCACTATTTCGGGGGTAAACCTTATGGCCATTATTGCCCTCTCTAAAGGTATATGCGGCCTGTTTTTTTCTATGCAAAGAATTCTCGCCCCAATTTCCTTGAATTTCTTTTTATTTGGCATAATGGCCTGATAGTCACGAGAATCTACTGCCCAAAAAGGTTCCTCAAGACCGTAGAATATCCCTTCGTGAAGTGCAGGCTCAAGTTTGTGGATGGGCATAACCCCAAAAGAAGTTGATTTTCTTTTGTTGACTACGCCCAACTCAAAGTATTGATAGAGCAACTGAAAAGAGTGACAAATTGCAAATAATTGCTTTTTGATTTCAGACTTTTTATTGTGTTCCAACAAAGCTTCTATGAGTTGAAAATAATTTCTTTCCCATTCAGTGTTTTCAAGTATAGGACTTCCAGGGCCACCCGTAGATATAAACACGTCAAAATCTGCAAATGAAGGCAAAGTGACGGTTTTTCTTACATTAAAAATGGAATAATTGGATCCGGCTATTCCTTTAGATTGGAGAAAACTCTCCACTAAAGTTTTTATACAACGCATTCCTTCATTGGGAGCGTTGTCATACATATCTAAAATAGCTATTTTAAAATCTGACATTCGTTTGTTTGAAGATGACTGCAAATTTCGTCAAATTACTCTTAAAGTCCGAATTTTGTTTCATTTACTATGTAATCTACTACGGCATTAAAGTCGTTAGTTTCTTCAAATACTTTGAGTTGCCTATCTGCTCCAGTGCCATTTTTAAGTATTTGATGCACATAATTCACTTCGTTTGTTGAACCCAACTCATCTGCTGTGTCTTTTATGAAATCCAAAAGTTCGTCAACCAGTTCATTATAAGGTACTTCGGCTTCTTTTCCAAAGTCTATCAATTTTGAATTGATGCCATAACGTCCTGCTCGCCACTTATTTTCATTAATAAGATGTCTTGGATATGGCCTAAAGCTTAGATTTTGTTGCCTCAACTTATATAATTTAGCTATTAAAGCTTGCATTATTGCTGCCAAACAAATGGTTTCGTCTACCCGCATCGGCACATCGCAAATCCTGAATTCTATCGTTGGAAAAAATGGATGGAGTCTTAAATCCCACCAAATTTTCTTACCATTATCTATACAGCCGGTTTTTATGAGTAAATTCAGATAGGAATCATATTCTGCTGCGGTTTTAAAATGCTCAGGAATGCCAGTGCGAGGGAATTTGTCAAAAACTTTGGCCCGGTAAGAATGAAACCCTGTGTTTCTGCCACACCAAAAAGGTGAATTTACAGATAACGCAAATATATGAGGTAAAAAATACCTCGCCTGGTTCATAATATTGATAGCATCGTCGCGGTCTTCAATTCCTACATGTACATGCAAACCAAAAATCAAATTGCCACGTGCCACATCTCGCATCTCATCAATCAATTTGTCATATCTATCATCCTCTGTAATCAGTTGATGTTGCCAATCAGAGAATGGGTGAGTGCCGGCCGCCGCAATATGTAAATTCTGTTTTTGTGCCAAATCCAAGAGCATTTTTCGCAGATAAGTGACTTCTTCTCGTGCTTCTTGAATGTTCTCACAAATATTTGTTCCAACCTCCACTACCGCCTGATGCATTTCTTGCTTTATTCGCTCTTGCAAAATAGTTTTTCCACCTTCCACTATTTTTGACATGTGTGATTTCAGCTCTCTAGTTTCAGGGTCAATAGTTTGGAACTCTTCCTCGATTCCCAGCGTAAATAATCCCATTATTTTTTTGGTTTTTTTATGGTTTCAGTTTTTTTTACTTTCGGTGTTTCTGCAGTTTGCATAGAAGAGTTGCTTATAAATGTGCCCCAAGTGCAATTGTTTTGTCCAAATACCTGACTTTTAGCCTTTTCTATAGCAAAGTTTGCTGCATTTTCAACTACCCATTCGAAGTTTTCCTGCCCCACAGAATTCACGTCGGCATCGGGTGCTGGATTGCAGAAATCTATGGCATAAGGTATTCCATCTCTAATAGCAAACTCTACGGTGTTAAAATCATATCCAAGTGCATGGTTTAATTTTAAAACATAATCGGTAATTAATGACATCAATTTTTTGTGGGCTTCTCCTTGTGTTTTTGGCTGAGTAGCATAACGCAAATGATGCGGATTGCGTGGTTCGTAAGGCATAATTTGCACGTATTTGCCTCCAATGCAATAACAGCGGTAATAATCAGTAAAGATGATTTCTTCTTGTAGCATCATAACTAACTGGCCAGTTTCGTTATGTTTCTGCCAAAGGTCGTCTGGGTTATCCACTCTATAAACACTTTTCCACCCGCCTCCTGAGTGAGGTTTCATATAGGCAGGAAATTTTATTTTATCAAACATGTATTGCCAATCAAGCGGCATTTTTAAGTTTCTAAACGACTGATCACCCGTATCATCTGGTCTTTCTTTGGATGGCAAGAGCACGGTATTTGGAACTGGTACCCCCAATTTTATGGCCAAGCAATTGTTAAAATACTTCTCATCAGCACTCCACCAAAATGGATTATTGATCACTGCAGTTCCGCAAAGGGCTGCGTTTTTTAAAAATGCCCTATAAAAAGGCACATCTTGACTAATTCTATCTATGATGACTGCATATTCAGATGGAACGCCTTGTTCGGCTTTATCAATTAATACAGGCTCGGCAATAATATCTCTGCCTCCAGTTTTTTGATTTACCCTGTCAATAAATGCCCAAGGAAAAGTGTTTTCCATCCCAAAAAGAATTCCTATTTTTTTCATGATATTAATAATTAATTATTGCTGATAAATATTCTGGAAAAGCATGATTCCAAAGAGGCCAGTCATGACTGGCCCATTTTTTCTCGTCATACCAGTGATTGATATTTTTATGGTTTAAAATTTGTGAAAATCTAAAAGTTTCGTTACGACATATATCCCAGTCGGAAGTACCCAGAACTACCTTCATGTGCTCAAATGTCCATGATTCGGCATTTGGAACAAAATCTACCGGATTATTAAAATATACATTGTCGTCAAAATACCCTTCCATAAATGTTCTGATGTCGTAGGAGCCGCTCATTCCTATTGCAAAATCCACTAAATCAGGCTTTTTGAAGGCCAAATTCATTGCATGATAAGCCCCGAAACTACAACCTGCAACACCTATTCGGTGCACGCTGTTCTCTTTTTGTATCTCTGGAATCAGTTCGTAGGCAAGAAATCGGGTGTAAAGTTCATAGTTGTATGCCCTGTCATGTGGAGAAATATTTTTTCCATAGAAAGTCTCAAAATCAATACTGCCAATATTATAAGTTTTTACTTTTCCCTCATTAATAAAGTTGCTGATACTCCCTAGAAGACCCATGTCGCGGTTTTGGTGGGCATTGCCCATGGAAGTCGGAAACATCAAAATTGGGTGGCCCCAATGCCCCGTTACAAACAAATCGAGCGACTTTCCAATTATGTGTGAGTAAAAATGTATGTGTCGTTCTTGCATTGTTTCTTAAATTTGTATTTTAGTTTGAAAAATTAAAATCCTAATAAATTTCTACTAATCAAAATAAACATCCATTTTTTTTAGAAATTAACCAAAAAGAAAAAACTTGAAACAACAACCATTCGAGGTATTTAGAAATAAAAATATTCATTCAGTCATTTTGAATAGAAATGTGGTTTACGATTTGGTTTTGCCAAAGAATATGGACAAAAACCTCTTGTATCCTACCATATATATGAATGATGGGCAGGATTTTGACCAATTAGATGCATTGAAAACTATACAGAATCACTATACCAAAGGTGGTCAAGCATTTATTTTTGTAGGAATTCATACCAACGAAAGACGCCTTTCTGAATATGGGACCTCTTTTCAGTCGGATTATAAAAATAGAGGAAATAAGGCAACGGATTATATGAACTTTATAGTTTCGGAATTACAGCCTCTAATAAGAAAAGAAACTTCTAGCTCATTTTTGGCCATTGACAATACTTTTTTTGGTTTTTCACTAGGTGGACTTTCTGCTATGGACATAGCCTGGGAAAATCCCCATCTTTTCTCCAAAATCGGAGTTTTTAGTGGTTCATTCTGGTGGAGAGATAAAGGTTATGAGGAAGGCTACAGTGACGATTTAGACAGAATCATGCACAAGAAAATCCGAAATTCGAAGTACAAAACTGGATTAAAGTTTTGGCTCGAATGTGGTACTGCAGACGAAACTGCAGACAGAAACAACAACGGCATCATAGATTCTATTGAAGATACTTTGGATATTATCACAGAATTGAAAACTATTGGTTACCAAGACACAGATATTAAGTATGTAGAAATTGAAGGAGGAGAGCATAATTTCAATACCTGGAAAAATGTGTTTCCTGAGTTTCTAGAATGGGTTTTTAGTACTAAATAGTGGATAAAAACTCCATAGTGTCCACATTATCAGCATAATCGGCTAGTTTGGGTGATTGGCTTTCTCCGAAATCGTAACTGTTCTGTGAAATAGGTAGCTTACTCACCACTACTTGGATTTCATCCTTTTGAGATTCTAATCTCCGCTTCAGTGATTCTAAGTCGGCATAATTCTCATAGAATAGCGTAGAAATGGGCGAGGCTAGGGTTTCATCGTTTTTTAATAATAAAAAGCCATTGTCTAAGTGTTGAACGCCATTTACCAAATAGATAGATTTCATGTAATCATAGTTATTGTTGTATTTGGAGTGCATTGAAATCGTGTTCCAATATTCTATGGCTTCAAAAAATGGAGTGAAATCATAGCCTACGGGAACAAATAATTTAGCGATGTTTCTGCAACCCAACCCAAAATAGGAGAAAATGTCATTTCCGAGGTCTGCCAACTCTATTTTGGTTTCATTACCTGTCAATACAGCCACTGAAGTGCGGTTTTTACGAATAATGTGAGGTTTAGCTGCAAAATAATAGTCGAAATATCGCGAGGTATTACCACTTCCTGTGGCAATGTAGGCATCCAGATTGTTTAGTCGATCAGCAAGTATCAAATATTCTTCAATCGCTGGATTGATGAACTTTAGTTCTCGAATAATATATTGTATGAGTATTTCGTCTTGCGTGCTTGCTTTATAAACCGATTTATGTCCTGCTAAAATAACATGAATCAAGTCTTGAAAGCCGACTAAAGGTATGTTTCCCGCTGCAATAATGCCTACTTTCTTAGATTCTTTTGGATCAAAGAATTGTTTTGGATATTTAGCAATAAAGTTTCTTAACTCGCTTTCATTTAAATATTTATCAATAATCGTTTGTATGGATTTCTTTAAATTGTCTAAGGTAAACCAGCCGTTTTTTGATTTTGCAAAAGTCAAAACCTCTTCAAAGGCATCGGTTTCTATTTTTTGGCTTAATGACTTTCCTAACTCACTAAATAGTACTATTCTTTCTTCTAATTTCATTTTTTTTATAAAAAAATACCCTTATCCCAAATTCAATACAAAAATACAAAGGTTGGTAAACTTTGAAGAATTATATTTGTTATTTAGTTTGAAAACAAAAGAAATTCAATCGCGATGGCAATTATTATAACGGACGAATGTATAAACTGTGGAGCTTGTGAACCAGAATGCCCGAACACTGCTATTTACGAAGGCGGTATAGAGTGGACGTATGGCGGCGGAACTAAGCTTTCGGAAGTTGACTTTGGAGATGGTACTATTATTAAAGGAACGGCCAACATGAAGCCAGTTTCTGATGAGTTTTATTATATAGTTAGCGATAAATGTACTGAATGTACAGGTTTTCATGAAGAACCTCAGTGTGCTGCAGTTTGTCCTGTGGACTGCTGCGTTCCGGATCCTGACAATGTGGAGGATCTCGAAACTCTTCAAGCCAAAAAAGCTTGGCTCCACGGGGAGTAAAAATTTGAAAGCCGCAAAAGAGTTTGCGGCTTTTTTTATGTCCATACAGATTTTTAATTCTTGGAAAAAGTAAATTTTTGTTCGTATTCAATCTCTTTTTTTTTCAAAACCTTCCTTTAGTTTACCCTTATCTTTTCCTTACCATATATTTTATAGAATTAAACCTTTCGGTAGTAAAATTCAGACCTTAGGTGTCAGCTTGAACTCCAAAATTCAGAAATTGGCTTATTTTAATAATTCCACAGTCTATTAAGGTCAAATAATCAGTTTGTTACGATTTTGAGTTTACTGTAAACCTTAAAATTCCTCCATTAAGTTTCAAAGATTTACTTCATATCGAAATATTATTTTGTTAATAATGCAAAACGCAGAATAAACTTAATTTTATAGAAAAATATAAAAAAAACTAAATTTGCGTGGATATTTATATCACTTTTTCAAGAAAATATATTTTTTTTAAAGAAATGTGATAAAATTCACACTTAAAAATTTGATTTATGTATTTTTTTGAAAGAAGTTTGTTGAAAAATATAACATACTTATTTGTTAATTAAACCAAAGAAAATTATGAAGAAAGTGTATTTTACAATTTTCGGCCTTGTTTCGGCTCTAGTAGTATCGGCAACCGAAAATCCAACAAAACCAGGTAAGAGTGAAAAAAATCAATCAAAAAAAGTTGAGGTTTCTACAGAAGCTCCAAAGGCTGTAGTAGAAGAGGAAAAAAATCCTTTAACTTTTAGTGGGTATGTAGATACTTACTATTTTGCAAATTTCAACGGTGTACAATCTAACCTAGGTGCTTCAGGTTTCGAAAGAATTTTCGACCAAAAAGCAAATAATTTTCAAGTAGGTTTGGCTCAGCTAAAAACTACTTATTCTACAGATAAAGTAACAGGTGTAATTGACCTTACATTTGGTAACCACGGCGATCTTGGAAACTACGGAAACCCAATCAGTCCACTTGGAGCAGAGTTTGGAAGTACCGGTCTTGCCATTAAACAAGCATATTTAACTTGGAAAATGTCAGACAAAGTTTCATTAACTGGTGGTCAGTATGGTACTAACGTCGGTTACGAAGTAATTGACGCTCCTGTAAACTTTAACTATTCGCTTTCAAACATGTTTGGAAACGGTCCTTTCTATCACACTGGCGTAAAATTGGACGTGGCCGCATCTGACAAATTTGCCTTTATGTTGGGTATTACCAATGGTTTGGATAGCAAAGACGATAACAACAAAGCCAAAGGTTTTCAAGGACAAATTACGATAAAACCAGTAGACGGATGGAGCGTATATTTGAACTATTTCGGTTCTGACGAAGGTGTGGATGAGAAAAATATGACTTCGTGGTTCGATTTAACTACTTCTTATCAAGTAACAGAAAAAATGCTTGTTGGCTTGAACGCAGTAACAGGAAAAAATACCACAGGTTCGTGGGGTGGAGCGGCTCTTTACTTAAATGGTAAAGTGTCTGAAAAATTTAGCTTAGGAACTCGTATTGAGTACTTTGACAACAGCAAGGGTGGAATTTATTTAGTGGATGCAGACGGTGCTGGTGTTTCTACAACTGGAATTACTTTGACAGGAAATTATGATGTTTCTCCAAATCTTAAATTCAAGCCAGAATACAGATTTGATTCATATAAAAACGCAGCTGGTACTTTTCAATTATATGATAAAGACGGCGGTTTGACAAAGAAATCTCAATCAACATTGGGAGCAGCCCTAATCTTTTATTTCTAATTTAACCCTTTTTGTACAACACTTAATTATTTTCAATTATGAGCGAAACAGTGAAAATTAAACCGTCTTATGTTCCGATAGCCATTTTGGCTGCGGTAGTTATCTTGGCCTTGGTATTTCCTTCTATACCTGGTGCTATCATTACAGAAGGCGTTGACACAGGAGATACCGCGTGGATGTTAGTTGCATCTGCATTGGTATTGATCATGACACCAGGCCTTGCTTATTTCTATGGCGGTATGGTAAACGCCAAAAATGTGATCTCGACAATGCTACAAAGTTTCATAGCTATGGGAGTTATCTCAATAGTTTGGGTAGTAGTAGGTTACAGCCTTGCTTTCGGAGAAAGTGTAGGAGGGTTTGTTGGAAATCCACTTACTCACTTTATGATGAAAGGAGTTTTGGATGCTAAACCATGGGGAACTATCCCAGCTATCATGTTTGCATTTTTCCAATTAAAATTCGCGGTTATCACACCTGCTTTAGTTACAGGTTCAATGGCTGAGCGTATCAATTTCAAGTCTTATGTTGTATTTATGATACTATTTAGCTTGTTTATCTACGCTCCTTTGGCTCACATGACTTGGGCTTCAGGTGGTTTCTTATTTGAGATGGGCGTTCTTGACTTTGCTGGTGGTACTGTTGTACACATGTCTGCTGGTTGGGCTGCTTTGGCAGGTGCTATTTATCTTAAAAGACGTAGATCTCACGTAGAGGGAAGTTTCCTACCTCCAGCAAACATTCCTTATGTATTGTTAGGAACTGGTTTACTTTGGTTTGGATGGTTTGGTTTTAACGCTGGATCGGCTCTTGGAGCAAATTCTCTAGCAGCTGTAGCTTTTGCTACCACAAATACGGCCGCTGGTGCTGCTGGTATTGCTTGGGTATTGTTTGATGCAGCTCGTGGCAAGAAAGTTTCAGCATTAGGATTTTGTATCGGTGTTGTAGTTGGTTTGGTGGCTATCACCCCTGCAGCAGGATTTGTTTCTATACCTCATGCATTGGTAATTGGTGTTGTAGCTTCAATTATCTCTAACTACTTGGCTCACTACAAAACTAAAACTGCCTTGGATGATACATTAGATGTATTTCCTTGTCACGGTGTTGGTGGTATGGTAGGTATGTTGTTCACAGGTATTTTTGCTTCATCAGCTATCAATGGAGCAGTTACCAACCAAGGTTTATTTTTTGGTGAAACTACACTATTTATCAAGCATCTAGTTGCATTGGTATTGGTTTCAGCTTTTGCGTTTATTATGTCATTTATCATCTTGAAATTGACTGATATTTTGGTTCCAATGAGAGTTTCGGAAGAAGACGAAGCGATGGGATTGGATATTAGTCAACACGATGAACAACTATTAGAAGCCTAAAACTTATTATATTTACAAAAAAATCACAATTTATTGTGGTTTTGTTGTACTCCAATTGGTAAAATACCCGTCTTTTGATGGGTATTTTCTTTTGAGCAAAAACCAAAAAAAGCAACGATTTGAGGTCGTTGCTTTTTTTATGAGAAACAAATTAGGTTTATTTTAATGTGCCAATTCTTCTTCCTGTTCTTCAATCTCCACGAGCATTTCAGCATTGATAGAGCTAAGTTTGATTCTCTTTATGTCATTGATTAACAATGGGTCGTATTTGGAAGAAACTTTAATATAATTGGAAGTAAAGCCAGTCATAAAACCTTCGTTTTCTTCAGATTCAAACAGAACATCCTGTATTGTGCCAAGGTGTTTTTCGTAAAAATATCTTCTTTTTTTGTCAGACAATATATGAAGCATTCTAGATCTTTCCGCACGTTTGTTTTGAGGCACAATCGGCTTAATCGTCAAAGCTGAAGTGTTTTCTCTTTCAGAATAAGTAAATACGTGCAAATAGCTAATATCTAAGTCATTTATGAAGTTATAGCTTTCTTTGAATTCTTCGTCAGTTTCGCCCGGATGCCCCACAATTACATCCACACCTATACAGCAATTCGGCATAATCTCTTTTATCTTCTGCACTCTTTCTTGATACAATTCTCGCTTATATCGGCGTTTCATAAGTGCCAAAACCTTGCTAGAGCCCGATTGTAATGGAATATGAAAATGAGGCACAAAACGCTTAGATTGGGCAACAAATTCAATAATTTCATTGGTTAGTAGATTAGGTTCAATACTCGATATTCTGAACCGTTCTATTCCTTCAACTTCGTCTAAGGCTTTTATTAAATCTAAGAAACTTTCTTTTCTTTCGCCTTTAATTATACCAAAATCACCAATATTAACTCCGGTGAGAACAATCTCTTTTACTTCGTTTCTAGCTATTTCTTGAGCCGATTTTACGATATTTTCGATGGTGTCCGAGCGGCTAGCACCACGAGCCAGAGGTATAGTACAGTAGGAGCAAGGATAATCGCAGCCGTCTTGAACTTTTAGAAATGTCCGAGTTCTGTCATTTAAAGAAAATGAAGTATGATAATCTACAGTTTCGTTAATATTAGTTGCAAAAACTTTATCCACAGGTTTTAACGTCGAAGGAGACTTCTCAAAAGTACCCAGTAATTCATGTAATCTAAATTTCTCTGCTGCACCTAGTACAGCGTCAACGCCTTCTATTTCAGCTATTTCTTGTGGTTTCAGCTGTGCGTAGCATCCAATGATGGCCACATATCCATCTGGATTAATTTTTTGAGCTTCTTTGACAATTTTCTTGCATTTCTTATCAGCATTTTCAGTAACTGAGCAGGTGTTTATTATGAAAATATCAGGCTTTTCTTGAAAACCTACTTTTTTGAAGCCTTTGTCCTCAAAAGTTCGGGAAATTGTAGAAGTTTCCGAGAAATTGAGCTTACAACCCAAAGTATAAAATGCAACTTTCTTCATTAAGAATCAATTAAGCCATAAAATTACGAACAAAAAACCCCCAGAACAAAAGTTCTGAGGGTTCAATATCAATAAATAAGCTATTTATCTATTAAAAATAGAATTACAATTTTGCTGTTTTTACAGTTTTGATAATTCTAGCCGCTACTTTGTAAGGATCAGCAGCAGAGTTAGGACGTCTGTCTTCTAACCATCCTTTCCATCCTTTTTGTACTGCAGCTATTGGAATACGGATAGAAGCACCACGGTCAGAAACTCCGTAAGAGAATTGATCGATAGATTGAGTTTCGTGTTTTCCAGTTAATCTTAAATGGTTATCAGCACCGTATACTGCAATGTGCTCTTTTACAAATGGAGCAAATGACTGACAAATGATATCATAAACATTTTTGTCTCCAGCTGTTCTTAATGCAGTATTTGAGAAGTTAGCATGCATACCTGAACCATTCCAGTCAGTGTCGCCCAATGGCTTACAGTGGTAGTTGATCCAAACATTATATTTCTCACAAGTTCTTTCTAATAAATATCTAGCTACCCAAATTTCGTCACCAGCTTGTTTAGCTCCTTTTGCAAAACATTGGAATTCCCATTGTCCAGCGGCAACCTCGGCGTTGATACCTTCTACATTTAATCCAGCTTGTAAACAGTACTCTAAATGCTCTTCGATGATATGACGACCGTATGCATTTTTAGCACCAACTGAACAGTAGTAAGGTCCTTGAGGACGTGGATATCCGTTTGTAGGGAATCCTAAAGGAAGGTTGGTATCGCAGTCATAAAGGAAATATTCTTGTTCAAAGCCAAACCAGAAATCGTTGTCATCGTCTTCGATTGTAGCACGACCGTTAGACTCATGAGGATCTCCGTTTGCGTCTAAAACCTCACACATAACTAGGTATGAAGGAGTTCCTAATAACGAACGCTCAGGATCTTTACAAATATATACTGGCTTAAGTTGACAGTCAGATGAACCGCCTGGTGCTTGCTCAGTTGATGAACCATCAAAAGACCACATATCACAGTCTTCTAACTTTCCAGAGAAATCGTTTTCTATTTTGGTTTTGCTTCTTAGGCTTTGAGTTGGTTTGTAACCGTCTAGCCAAATGTACTCTAATTTCGCTTTTGCCATTGTTGTAATAATTTTATATTGATTCTGTTTTTCTTAAAGAATTATGTTACAAATATATTGGCGAAATCAAAATATTATTTCTTTAATCAAAAAAAAGTATCGATTTTATTCTATTTTATTTGAAAAATACAACTATTTGTAAAAAAAATGAGATTTGAGTTCCTTTTGAGGTGCACAATTCACTAAAAATTGGCTAAAAAATGATTTTGTGTTAATAATTTCTATAAAATCGAATCCAAAATCTATTGATTTATATTTTTTGAGGCATATTTGGGTTAAATTCAAACATAATATTTGGATTTTGCTATTTTTTAAGAAATTGCATTATTCTCATTTGAGATAATGCAAATTACTAGTTTCGAAAACAGCCACATTCAAGTTGATTCTTGAATTACGTGAAACCCTTTTCGTAAATATTCAATTAAATAATCAATAAGGTTGGTAATTATCTTGCCAAGAAATCTTGATAACTTTTTTGTTGCAAAGCTTTGCCTTCCATAAGTTCTTTTGATTTCAGCAATTCCTGATTTTGGATCAAAACTCTACCTTTGTTATCAAATAGGATTTGTTTTTTTGGTTTTATAAAGCCAAACCCATCATTAAATACAAAAAATGCCCAAGGTTGGGTATTGGTCTTAAATAAGTCTTTACTCCAATAAAATGCAGAAGCATCAAAGTTCATTTGACCAAGTAAAGTGGCTGAAATGTCAATTTGTGAAGCTATATTTTTATATTCCCAATTCGTTTTTACAGCACCTCCAATCCACAACATCGGAATCTTGAAATCGTCCACACGATTTCCGGTTTCAGGAAGTTTGTGGCCATGGTCTCCCACAATTATGACTAGTGTATTTTGCCACCAATCTGTTTTTTTTGCTTTTTCTATAAAATTACCTAAACATTGGTCTGAATAGTTTAGCGAATTCATAAACAAATCTACTGTAGCATCTCCTTTAATTTTTGGTTCTTCGGTAGTTTCGAATGGTTCATGGCTGCTCAAAGTCAATAAACTTGAAAAGAAAGGTTTAGCAGCGGGTACTTTGTGGTCTTCTAGAAATTTTTCAAATATATATTCGTCATGCACACCCCATTTCGAAGTAGAAAGTTCGGCTGGAAAGTCATTCATGTCTACGATTTTTTCAAAATTGGCATTAAACAAATACGATTTGATATTTGCAAATTCTGTATCGCCGCCGTAATAAAACTGAGTAGAAAAGCCATTTTTACCGAATTCCTTACTCAAAACGGGAAGGCTTGCAGTTTTAGTTGGATATTTTATGATAGACTCCGTTGGTTGCGTTGGAAATCCACTCAAAATACTCGTGATGGCTTTGTCGGTACGATCTCCCATGGCATAAAAATCAGAAAAATAAATGCCTTCAGTCTTCAGTTTATTGAAATTAGGTGTTATTTCAATCTCCTTGTGTTTTTGATCAACCACCTTTTTGGTAAAACTCTCCCAGATGATGATTAAAACGTTTGGTTTTTTACCGCTAAAATTCAGTATTTGTTTTCTTGGTAACGCGTTTTTATAAAGATTTGCAATGGTCGTATCCAAGCTTTCTTTTGGCAAATAAGTGTAAGGATTAACTTTATTTGACGAATTGTGAATTATAGAGCTAAAAAAGTTCCAAGGAGCATTTATGGCTGAGATATTCGCAAAATTTACTTTGGAGAAATATACAGTGCTGTGGTTCATTGGTGCAATCCCAAAACCACCACGAATAGGTATGATCAAAACGACGACCATTAATATCCCATAAATAATGAATGGAAAGTTTTTGATGTGTTTCCAGTCATAAATTTTGTTGGCTATAATTCTGTAAACTATCGAACTGGCCACAATTACCAATAATATAGTGCTGATTATAAGCGGAATAACTGGGGAATTCTTAACAGAGGCCCAGGCCTCTTTTGGTGATTTTAGATAGGCTAGGGGGGTAGCATCTAATCTAAATGACCAAATGTTATAAACTTCTAAATCAACTACAATTATGAGTGTTATAATAAAGATCAGAAAGAAAGTGTAAGAAAATATGGTACTTTGAAACAGGCTTTTGTTAAGGAAATTAGAAAGGGTAACCCACAAAAACGGAAAAATGCACAAATAGGCGGCCATTGACAAATCCATGCGGAAGCCATGCCAAAATATACCAAAAACAGTTTCTAATGTTAGGGTTTTGGAATCCTCAATATGGTAAGAAAGAAAAATAACTCTTGCTGCAAGAAAATATATAGACCAAAACGCGAAATATATTAACATAAATCTTAACCGCTCTCTCATTTATTTTGGGTTTTTATTTAAAAAGAAAAAAACAAATGCTTATTTTGCTTCAAATATAAAAGGTACAGCTCATAAATTAACAAATATGTCAGAACTAAGATGGAAAGCGATTGATGTGGCACAAAACCGCGTCATTCCAGTTATCCAAATTCCCGAAGGCAAAGTAACTGATTTCTACGGTATTCATACTTTTACAGATGAAGCCATGAAAACACTTCTTTCGCCTGATGCTTATAAAAAGGTATCTAATGCAATTAAAACAGGCGACAATATAGAAGGCAATGTAGCAGACGAAGTTGCTTCGGCTATGAAGTCTTGGGCAATCTCAAAAGGTGCAACACATTATACCCACTGGTTTCAACCGCTCACGGGTGGAACTGCCGAAAAACACGATGCCTTCTTTGATATTTCGTTTGATGGTCACGCCATAGAAAAATTTAAAGGAAGTGCTTTGGTTCAGCAAGAATCAGACGCCTCTTCTCTTCCAAATGGTGGAATAAGAGAAACTTTTGAGGCACGTGGTTACACAGTTTGGGATCCAAACTCACCTGCTTTTATTAGCTACAACAGCTCCGGAACAGGTACACTTTGTATTCCTTCTATTTATTTCTCTTACACAGGAGAGCTTTTAGATGCCAAAACACCATTATTGAACTCCTCTATTGTATTAGATAAGGCGGCCACTTCCGTAGCCAATATTTTTGATAGAAATGTGGAGAAAGTAACGGCAACTTGTGGCATTGAGCAGGAATACTTTTTAGTTGACAAAGCTCTTTATCACTCTCGCCCAGACCTAATCATGTGTGGAAGGTCAGTTTTTGGCCATTCACCAGCTAAAGGTCAGCAGCTTGAAGATCACTATTTTGGTTCTATCCCTCCAAGAATCAACGCTTTTATGGTTGATTTTGAAATTGAAGCTCTAAAAATAGGCATTCCTGTTAGAACTCGCCACAATGAAGTGGCTCCTGGGCAGTTTGAAGTGGCTCCGACTTTCGAAGAAATAAATCTCGCTTGCGATCACAATATTCTTTTGATGGATGTAATGAAAAAGACAGCTCAGAAACACAATTTTGAGGTGATGTTTCATGAGAAACCATTTGCAGGTATAAACGGAAGTGGAAAACACAACAACTGGTCGATAAAAACGGACACCGGAGTCAACCTATTAGGGCCTAGTACAAAGCCAAAAGAAAGTCTGAGGTTTGTGACATTTTTGGTAAATATCGTTAAGGCCGTTCATGATCATGCAGACATGTTGCGTGCAACTGTTGCCACAGCAGGAAATGAGCACAGACTTGGAGCGAATGAGGCTCCTCCAGCCATTATTTCTGTGTTTTTAGGCACCGCCATGACGAAAGTTTTGGAAGATATTGAAAACAAGGAGATTATAGAAATTGAAAAAGGTGAAAATGCCTACATCAAACTCGGTTTGAATCGAATTCCATCTGTTTTGTTAGACAATACGGATAGAAACCGAACTTCTCCTTTTGCTTTTACAGGAAATAAGTTTGAGTTTAGAGCAGTGGGTTCTTCTGCGAACTCTGCAACTCCCATGATGGTTTTAAATACCATTGTGGCTAAACAATTGGAATCTTTCAGAAAAGAATATGATTTAGAAAGAGAAAAGGATCCATCTAAAAAAGAAGGAATCATCTTGAAGATTCTTAAAAGATATATCAAAGAATCGAAAAATATTCTTTTCGAAGGAAATGGCTATTCAAAAGAGTGGGAAGACGAGGCCGCAAAAAGAGGCTTATCAAACATTAAAGATGTTCCTAAAGCTCTTGAAGCCTATATTTCTGACCAAACCGTGGAGCTTTTTGAAAACATGAAAGTGCTGAATAAAAGAGAGTTGCATGCAAGGTATGAGATTAGACTAGAGAATTACATCAAGAAAATTCAAATAGAATCAAGAGTTATCGGAGATTTGGCTCAAAATCATGTGGTATCTACAGCCATAAAGTATCAGACTAGACTTGTGCAAACGGCTAAGTCATTGATAGACATGGAGATGAAAGAAGAAGCGGAACCTATTTTGAATATAATCAGGGAAATATCTAAGCATGTAAATGTAATTTCGAAGAATGTAAAAGATATGACTGAGGCTCGTAAAAAAGCGAATAATGAAGAGGAAATAAAAGAAAAAGCGAATATTTATTCCAATGAAGTGAGATCGTTTTTTGACGTGATTAGAAAGAGTGTAGATAAATTAGAACTCATCATTGACGATGAGGATTGGCCATTAACCAAATATAGGGAACTTTTATACATAAGATAATGAACGACGGATACAAAGAAGAGGAAATCGAACAGCTAAAAGCTGAATGTGAAGAAGAGGAACAAATTTTTGTCTTGGTAGAAGACGAAGAAGATATGTCCGATGAAAATGAGTTTGCTCATTTTCAGTTTGTTGGTAAGCACGAAGGCAAGGAAGTGATTTATGATGCACTTTTGAGCACATTGTCGTTGCATCACAGTAGTTTGTTGTATGAAGAGGCTGAGACAAAAGTGGCTAAACTTTACAAAGACTATGTGCCTTTTGAAGATCGGGTAGAAGGCTCGAAAGTAAATGAGGAAGCCGAGCAGATGATTGAAGAACTTATTGAAGAAATGGAAGACGAGGAAACTGTGAAAGTGGCCGAATTCTGTGAGATTGATATGGACTTTGAGTATGGTATTGGTTTAGATGTTGCATTAAATGTTGAGGAAATTACGGTTGAGGTTATTGAGAAATTTATCAATGATTTTAACAATGGTACTTTAAAATTAGATAAGACAGCCTACAGCTTTAAGCATGGATTCGACGAAGATTGATTTTTTGTTTTACAGTCCAGAAATTGAAAAAAGTAAATGTCTTGATTCCGTAGATTCCTTGCATGCAGTAAAGGTTCTCAGGAAAAAACAAGGTGATATTATTCAAGTAACCAACGGAATTGGGGGTTGGTATCGATGTTCGATATCAGACCCCAATCCTAAAGCTTGTAAATTCGATATTATTGACTTCGAGAAAGATTATAAAGCTCCTAAAAGAAGAATATTTGTTGGGATATGTCCGACAAAAAACGCAGATAGAATAGAATATTTTATCGAAAAAAGTGTTGAAATCGGCATTAGTGGTATATTTTTCATAAAAACACAACATACCTACCCTAAAAAAATCAACTTAGAGCGTTTTAAGAAAATAGCCATTTCAGGAATGAAACAATCTCTGAAAGCATATATGCCTGAAATAAGTGAAATGGTCAGTTTTAATAGTTTTTTGAAAGAAAGTAGTCGTTTTTCTCAAAAGATGATTGCACATTTGGATAATCAAGCAACGGAAATCACCAAAACAGACTTGAATGCTGAATTATTGATATTAATTGGCCCTGAAGGTGATTTTTCCAAGGAAGAACTTAAATTGGCCAAAGAAAATAACTTTAAGACCGTTACGTTAGGTGAAAACAGATTAAGAACTGAGACTGCAGGAGTCGTAGCAGTAAGTATTTTGAATTTATTATGATAAGAAAGAATGTTTTTTTAGTAATAGTGATTTTGATATCATTTAGCTCATTTTCGCAAGTGTATACTGTCAAAGTGGCTAAATTGAAATATGGCGGTGGTGGCGACTGGTATGCTAACAAAACCTCCATGCCTAATCTGATAAATTTTTGTAATAAAAATCTGAAGACTAATCTGTTTCCAGAGGAAGATATCATTGAACCTGGAGATAAAAAAATTTTCCAATATCCGTTCGTTCACATGACAGGCCATGGTAATGTGATATTTAATGAAGGCGAAGCAAAAAATCTTAGAAATTATTTATTATCGGGTGGTTTTCTACATATTGATGACAATTATGGACTGAATCAGTTTATCAGAAGGGAAATGAAAAAGGTCTTTCCAGAACATGATTTTGTCGAAATTCCATTTTCTCACCCTATCTATCACCAGAAATACCAGTTTAGCAAGGGTTTACCTAAAGTTCATGAACACGATAATAAACCACCACAGGGCTTTGGTATATTTCACGAAGGTAAATTGGTTTGCTTCTTCAGCTATGAATGTGACCTAGGAAATGGCTGGGAAGATGCATCGGTTTACAATGATTCTGAGAGTGTAAGACAAGAAGCATTAAAAATGGGAGCTAATTTGGTTCAATTTGCTTTCTCAAATTACTGATAAATTTCCTGCATTATTTTCTTGCCAACTACAGGTTTGAAGTGAGATCCTTCATAATAATTACCCAAATAGTTGGTCAATTCGTTTTTGCCTGAATAGTCATAGACATTGTTTTTGCCGAAATATTTCTCTAATAAAGCTTTATCCTTTAAGTTATAAACCCTTTGATCATAAAGTGGTGCAATAATAACTTTGTAGTTGGTTTTATTTCTTTTAAAGGCGTCTGCTACAAGCTCCAAATCCTTTAAATGATGCTCCTTGATACTTTTCTCATACATTTTAGGATTTTCTGGTTTATGTGGAAACCAATCATTTTTATAATAGGACAAAGAGTCTTTCTTCAGCAACTCGATGTTTTCTGGAAAAAGAAAATCATTATTTGGTGTGGTATAAAAGTACTTAAACTTAAAAAATTCATCCATGTAAGGACGAAATGTTTTGAATATTTTCAAATCGAAAAATGAAACGAAATACTGCTTTTTAAAAAACGCTTTAAAAAAAATCAAGTGATATTGAAAGACATTCGAAGAATCTTCCCACCGATAATCTTTTAGGTGAACGATGGATTCAGACTTTTCGAAACTTTCGTTAAAAGTGTCATTATCAACTACTAAAATGGCATTTGATATTTTGTTTCCTTGCTTCTCAATATATTTAACTTTCCCGGCTATTCCAGAAATGTTGTCATTGAAAGCATCAAAATGATAAGGTTTTGGGTCATTTATAAAACTAGACCAATCTTGAGTGAGAAATGCACTTGATCTAGAACTGCCGAAAATAAATGAGCTGAAATTATATTTTTGGTTGTTTTTTAAGAAGGTTTCCGTACTGATTTTATTCCTATTGTAGGTTTTCAGATAGTTACTTCCGTAGGCATCATAGCTGTAGATTACATGAAATGGATCAAAAACAATATAAGTTATTATCAAAAACCAAATTGGGCTCCCGAAAATTAAAAGTCTTATAATGAATTGTTTAAAAGTGAATTGCATGCCTTAAAACTGGAAATAGATGAATTGAACCTCCCCGAAATAACCGTAAGTAATTATAAAGAACAAAAAGAAATAATAGATGCTCCAACGCTGCCATTTAGGTCTATTTTCAACCCAACGACCCATACCTTGTTTGTTTTGCATTCTGTGAACGAACTCTAGAATCAATATTCCTATTAGAACCACGATTAGATTTTGAGTACCGATAAGTGCGATGATTTCTTTAAAACTGTGACTGCTGCTAGCAAAAATGTTTTTGATAACATATTTAGCATCGGAAAACTTGGTGGCTCTGAAAAATATCCACGCAAATACAACCAGGGCGATTGTTATGATATTTTGTAATATGGCACTGAGTTTATTTCCAAATAGTCCAAAAAATTTGGTTTGAAAATTCTTTGTCAATTGTCCCATTATCTGGTAAAATCCATGTAATGCTCCCCAAATGACGAAATTCCAGCTGGCCCCATGCCAAAGTCCGCTGACCATGAATACCAGAAAAAGATTAAAATATTTTCTAAAGGTATTCACTCGGTTTCCTCCGAGCGGAATGTATAAATAGTCTCTAAACCAAGTAGATAGAGAAATGTGCCACCTTTTCCAAAATTCAGAAATGCTCTTTGCTGCATAAGGCCTATCAAAGTTTTTCATGAGTTTAAATCCCATCACTCTAGCAGAACCCAAAGCAATGTCCGAATAGCCCGAAAAATCGCAGAATATTTGAATAGAATAAAATAAGGTGGCTATCAAAAGCGGTGTACCTTGGTATTTGCCCAAATCGCCATAGACCTGATCTACAAATACACTTAAATTATCTGCAATGACAACTTTTTTAAACATTCCCCAAAGCATAAGTCTCAGACCAGATTTTACACGATCATAGTCAAAGTCAAACTTTTCATAAAACTGGTGCAACACATTCTGAGGGCGTTCAATTGGCCCAGCTACCAACTGTGGATAAAACATTACATATAAGGCATATATACCAAAATTTCGTTCTACTTTTTGATTGCCTCTATACACTTCAATGGTATATGACATAGCCTGGAAAGTGTGAAAAGAAAGTCCTATCGGCAAAATAAAATGCCAAAGTGGATCATAATGCGTTTGGTTTATTTTGTAACTAACCGCATTAAAATTGTCAATTATGAAATAGTAATATTTAAAAAGAGCCAGTACACCTATGTTGGCAACTAAACTCGTTGCCAAAGCCCATTTTCGTTTTACTCCCTGTGTTTTGTGTATCCAAATACCTGCATAATAGTCGATTATGATAGTAAATAAAAGAATAAATATGTATTCCCACTTAAAAAAAGCGTAGAAAACACAACTTGAAGTCAACAATAACATCCATCTGTATTTGTATGGAAATACAAAAAAAAGGAAAGTTACTATTGGGAAGAAAAGTATGAATTCGAACGAGTTGAAAAGCATATCTCTTAATTTAAGACTCTTTTGGTATCAAAGTTTTCAAAAAAGTCAGACACTTCTTTCAGAAATAAACCACCCAAAGAGCCATCAACCACCCTGTGATCAAACGAATGAGAAATCACCATTTTTTGTCTAATGCCGATTAAGTCGCCTTCTGGTGTTTCAATTACCGATGGCAACTTTCTGATAACACCAAATGCCATTATGGCCACTTGTGGTTGCATAATTATGGGTGTGCCAGATAAATTTCCGAATGTTCCAATATTGGTAATGGTATAAGTTCCGCCAGATAATTCTTCTGGCTTGAGTTGGTTGTTTCTTGCTCGTTTAGCCAAATCATTGACTTTTACTGCCAATTGGCTGAGAGAATATTTATCTGCTTGATGGATGACAGGTACAATCAAATTTCCATTCGGTAAAGCCACTGCCATACCTATATTAATGTCTTTTTTGTAAATGATATTTTCGCCGCTAACCTGAATATTTATGCCTGGATATTTTTTGATGGCATTGACCACAGCCTCAATTAAAATAGGGGTGAAAGTGAGGTTTTCTTTAAATTCTTTTATGAAACTGTCTTTGATTCTCAATCTCCAATTTACCACTGACGTCATGTCAGTCTCCATAAATGAGGTCACATGCGGAGAAATGGCTTTCGACTCCAGCATTCTTTGCGAAATCATTTTTCGCATTCTGTCCATTTCTACAATCTGATCTTCGCCCGTTCTACTAATTACAGGAGCCTCAGATACAAATGTTTTTGGTTGCTTTTTGGAATTCAGAAAATTAAGAATATCATCTTTGGTAACTCTCTTTTCGAATCCAGTACCTTTGATATTATCTAGTTCAGCTTGGGAAATATTTTCTTTTTTTGCAATATTTAGTACCAAAGGAGAATAAAATTTGGTATTAGTGCTGGCCACTAGGCTTGGAGAAGTAATGACTTCCTCAAAGGCTTTTTCTATTTGCTCCACATATTCATCCTCAATAATAGCAGGAGCTTTTTCTGTAGGTTTCGAAACAACAGCATCGCTTTCGGTCTCTATTTCACAAATTGGCCTACCTATTAGTGCCACGTCACCATCGTTAACCAAGAATTTGGTAATGTAACCACTGTGCGAAGAACCAATTTCAGTGTCAATCTTATCGGTGGCAACTTCCAAAATCATATCGTCAATTTCCACATGGTCGCCTTCGTTGACCAACCATTTCAGAACCGTACATTCAAAAATACTTTCACCCATGCTGGGCATTAATATCTCTACTTTTGCCATAAATATCTTTACTTACCTTTGGTTAATATTCTTAAAAAATTAAGAGCAGCTTTGGCACTGTATTCTATATTTACAATTCTGATTTTGCCTAGGCTTAGTTTTTTTGTTAATGTTTGTTTTCCGTCAGTGACTGCTAACCAAACTGTTCCGACTGGTTTTTCATCTGTTCCCCCATCAGGTCCAGCTATTCCACTTGTTGCAATTCCATAGGTCGTTTTCATAACATTTCTAACGCCTTCGGCCATTTCAATAACAGTTTGTTCGCTTACTGCCCCAAATTTAGTTAATGTTTCTTGTTTTACCTTTAAAACATCCATTTTTGCTTCGTTTGAATAGCTCACTACTCCCCCCATAAAATAAGCCGAACTTCCAGGAATAGAGGTTAACAAATGGGACAAATAGCCTCCAGTGCAACTCTCCGCAACACTAAGCGACGTTCCACTTTCATTTAATATTTTTCCAACAGATTTCTCAATCTCTTCATTTTCAAAACTAAAAATGTGTTCTTCTATTAATGGAATTAGCTTATTAACTTCGAGCTGTATTTGTTCTTCTACTTTTGATCTGTTCTCACCCATTCCAGTCAATCTCAATTTTACCTCCCCAAAGCTCGGTAAATAGGCCAGTTTGATATGTTCTGGTAAGCTATCTTCCCAATTCTCTATTCTTTCTGCTAAAAATGATTCTCCCAGACCTATCGTCCTGATTATTTTATGAACAATTTCGGGTAATTCAAATTTTGATTTTATTCTTGGTATAACTTCATTACTTATCAAATATTTCATTTCCAGCGGAACTCCTGGCATGGAGACAATCACTTTTCCATTGTGTTCAAACAACATTCCAGGGGCTGTACCTGTGGCATTGTGCAAATAAGTGCATTGAGAAGGTATTGCTGCTTGTTGTCTATTAAGTTCGGTAAATGGCCTTCCTCTTTTCTCGAAAAAGCCTCTAATAAACTCTTCAGCATGGGGGTTGATTACCAACTCATCATTGAAATATTCTGCCAATGTTTTTTTTGTAATATCGTCCTTAGTTGGCCCTAAACCACCAGTAATCAGCACAATGTCAGCTCTCTGAAGACTTTCGTCGAGAATGTTCAGGATTTGTTGTTTTTGGTCGCCAACCGAAGATTTTCTGATTGTTTTTATACCGATTTTATCTAATTCTTCCGATATCCATTTTGAGTTGGTGTCAGTTATTTGCCCATAAAGTATTTCATCACCAATGGTTATTACTTCGGCATAAATTATTTTCATCTAAAAAAGTTTATTATTTGCTGTTACAAAATTCATTAATTTTGCGTTCAAATACAAAGACGTCCGAATTTCTCCAAATAAAAGGACAAATCCAATTATATAAAATTTACATAAATGAAAAAATTTGCATTGCTTTCGATTTTCTTTTTATTCGGTTTGATTTCTTGTGGTCAGAAATTAAATTTTGGGAAAATCGTAAATTCTGTATTAGCAGGTGCCCCCCTTACCGAAGCAGAGGTAGGAGAGGGACTAAAGGAGGCTCTTTCTGTAGGGATAAATTTGGGAGCCGACAAAGCCTCTGCCATCGATGGCTACTTTAAAAATCCAAAAATTAGAATTCCGTTTCCTCCGGAAGTTCAAAAAGTAGAGACTACCTTGAGAGGAATTGGCCTTGGAGGAGAGGTAGATAAGTTTATTTTGGCTCTAAACAGAGGTGCTGAAAATGCCGCCCAACAGGCCAAGCCTATTTTTATTTCCGCCATTAAGCAGCTAACCATTAGAGATGCCATAAATATTCTTAGAGGGGAGAAAGATGCTGCAACACAGTTTTTGAAAAGAACTACTTCAGCTCAACTAATACAAGCTTTCGAACCTCACATGCTCAAATCGTTGGAAAATACCAATGCCACTAAATATTATAGTGATCTAGCAAATGTGTATAATAAAGTGCCATTTGTTTCAAAAATCAATCCAGACCTCAAAGGGTATGCCACTCAGCGAGCTGTAGACGGTTTGTTTTTGCTGGTGGCAGAAGAAGAAGCCAAAATTAGAGAAAATCCACTAGCAAGAACCTCAGAGCTACTTAAAAGAGTTTTTGGAAGTAACCAATAATCAGTATTTATTAATCAGAATAGAAATAAAATGTTAAAATCAGAAATTAATTTTACGATAGACTTGGACCAAAGTAGGATTCCCGAGAAAATTTTTTGGGACGCTACTGAAAATCCAAACGAAGGAATAAACGAAACAAAAGCGATATTTATCAGCATTTGGGATCATTATCACAAAGGTCTTTTAGGTATAAATCTTTGGACAAAAGATATGCCGGTGGACGAAATGGGACATTTTGCAGTTGATATTGTAGGTAATCTTTCACAAATGCTAAAAGATTCCACCCAAGACCCAAAGATGATATCTATTTTGGAAGATGCATGTAAGCAAATGACCAACCATCTGAAGGAACAGGAAAAACAAGATCAAGGAAAGAATTAAGTAATGTTCTGGATATCAAAAAAGCTTCATCATTGGAGCTTTTTTGATTTTATTGGCTGCCTAGAGTTTAATAAACCTCTTAGTATGCATTTTATCTGCAACCTGGACTTTTATACTGTATGTTCCCGAGCCAAATTTGGACAGGTTTGTCCTAAACTCGTCCATTGTAATTGTATTTTCAAAAATACGTCTTCCATTCAGGTCAAATACTTCTATATGCTGATTATCAGAAATTTCAATCCCATTAATTTTAATTTTAATGGCTTGCTCATTATTTATCGGGTTTGGAAAAATGACTGTTTCTTCAGAATAATTTTCAATAGCCAATAGGTTTTGAGCAAGTTCCACAAAACGTTTATAACTTGGAATTCCGTACCCGATTTTATTATCTGGTGTTTCGTATTTACTAGCCGATTTTATCAATAACTCTCTAATTTTCATCGCACTATATTGAGGAAACTGTTGCTTTAAACTTGCAACCATGCCAGCAATTAGTGGTGAGGAGAATGAAGTTCCTGAAGAAGAACTTGCATTCGGGTTGGAAATTGCAACAGTAGTTTGAGACCCACGAGCTGAGACTTCTGGTTTTAAGGTATTCTTTGCGTTGGGTCCGGGAGAACTGAAACCTACCGTATTTCCTATCGCATCCACAGCTCCAACCGAAATTACGGAGTCCGCATCAGCGGGCGTAACAATGTGATTCCAACTATTATTACCTTCATTTCCAGCAGAATTGACCACAATAATGCCTCTTGCTACAGCATAGTCAGCAGCACGGGCTGAAATTGTTTTGTCACCGTTGAGGTCTTCGAACTTATAATCTGTTGACGGGTTGTCAAAAGAATAATACCCTAGGGAAGAGTTTATTACATCTACACCTAAGCTGTCGGCATTTTCAGCTGCAAATAACCAGTAAACTTCTTCTATCCTTGTTTCAGAACCTACATCTTCAGTTTTGTAAAGAGCAAAATCAGCATCTGGTGCAGTTCCTACTAACTGAGCATTTAACTTAGCTCCAATACAACTCATAGCAGCTGTTCCATGCCAGTGGGATTCAAATACAGTTGTATCGTTTGAAACAAAATCATAAGTTTTTACGATTTTTTTTGCCGAAAATAGATGTTTAAAAGCATCCATCGTTTGGGCTTTGTCGAATCCAGCATCAAAAACTGCAACCAAAACGCCTTTTCCTGTAAAACCTTTTTTATGCATTTCCTCCACACCCAATTGTTGTATTTGGTTCAGTGAGTTTCCATAGTTAAATTCTTCATAGCTGCCAAATTTATCGATTGTACCCGTCATCTTGGAAATTGTAGCCACTTTGGCACCTCTGATGTCTTGGTTGCCATCTATATTTTTTACAAAATCTAGTTTGCTAATCTTAGCTAAAATTTCAGGATTTGTTTCAATCAAAACTGCATTGAGCCACTTGGATGTGCCAATTATTTTTGCACCAGCCGTTTTTAATTGATTGATATAATTTAGGTTGACAGGAATATCTAAAGAATTGATAGCTATATTTTGGTTTTTACGTCTATCTATGGAGCGTTTGGAGAGGAATTTCTCTGGAGCGGATATACTAAAAGTAGAATTCGATTTATCTTTCAGATAAACAAAATAGCGATTTTGGCTATTTACAAAAGAAGTGGAAAGGAGATTGAGAAAACAAAAGAAAATAATATTCTTCATTCAAATCTAAATTAATTATCCAAAAATAATAATTAATCGATGTAAATGAACAAAAATTAACATAAACTCAATCCAATATCCAGATAGCTTGAACTTGGGCTTTTTAGAAATTCATTATGCCAAAAAAAACTAGGCTAAGAATGAGCATTAGATTAAGGATTTTGAACCACCAGTGATTGATAATTGAACTAGGCGTTTTTGCCTTGTGATAGTTTAATTTAAGGTCTTTCATTTCATTATATTTTATTAGGATGCACAACTTGCGTTAAAGATATTTATACTATTTGAATTTTCAAAAATAATTGAAAGAAAATATTTTCTTTTTTATAAATTACTTTGACAATTCAGAACTAATTTTGTGCCAGAATATAACATTACAGGGGATTTTAATGCAGAATATAAGAATAGCCATACAGAAATCTGGTAGATTGAGTGAAGATTCAATAGATTTATTTAAAGAATGTGGCATAAAACTGGACATGGGCAAGGGTAGGCTCAAATCCATTTCTTCCAACTTTAATGCAGAATTTTTGTTCTTAAGAGACGATGATATTCCAGGTTATGTAGAAGACGGGGTAGCTGATTTAGGAATTGTTGGAGAAAATGTTTTGGTGGAATCTGCCAAAAAAGTTAACCTTGTGAAAAGACTAGGTTTTTCGAAATGCAGACTTTCAATCGCTATTCCAAGAGAGGATAGTTTTGATGGTCCTATGTCTTTGCAGGATAAAAGTATTGCAACGTCTTATCCAAAACTTTTGGGTAAATACCTAAAAGAAAATGGCATTAAAGCCAATATTCATGAAATCAGCGGTTCGGTTGAAATAGCTCCATCCATAGGTTTAGCTGATGCCGTTTGCGACATTGTGAGTTCTGGAAGTACTTTATTGAGCAATGGCTTAAAAGAAGTTCAAGAGATATTCAAGTCTGAGGCTGTATTGATTGGGAATAAAAATCTTTCTGTAGAAAATAAAAGCATCTTAGAAAAGATTCTTTTCAGAATTAATGCAGTACAAAAAGCACAAGACAACAAATATATATTGTTGAATGCTCCCAACGAAAAACTACCTGAAATTATTAACATCATAGCTGGTATGAAAAGTCCAACTGTTATGCCATTAGCGGTAGAAGGCTGGAGTTCAGTACATTCGGTATTGGAAGAGAAGGCGTTTTGGGAAAAAATTGAGGCTTTGAGAAATGCTGGTGCACAAGGAATTTTGGTGATTCCAATTGAAAAAATGATACTTTAATAAATGAATATTTTTGAGTTTCCAAGTAAAGATCAGTATGCCGATATTCTCAAACGACCAACTTTAGCGTTCGATGAAATAGAGCAAAAAGTTAGACCCATCATTCTCGAAGTTAAAAATAAAGGTGATGAAGCGTTGAGGAAATATGCTCTAGAATTTGACAATATTCTTATCGATAATTTTAGAGTTGACTTACCTGAAATTCAAAATGCGGGTGAATTGCTAGATGCGGAGCTTAAAAATGCCATAGATCAAGCATTTGAAAACATTTATACTTTTCACAAAGCCCAACAAATTACAGAAAGTGTATTAGAAACCATGCCAGGCGTAAAATGCTGGAGGAAAAGCGTGGGTATTGAAAAAGTGGGCATATATATTCCTGGTGGCTCAGCTCCTTTGTTTTCTACAGTTTTGATGTTGGGTATTCCCGCCTTTATAGCTGGTTGTAAACAAGTGGTGTTGTGTTCGCCTAGCAATCACCCCGCTATTTATTACGCTGCCCATAAATGCGGAATTATCGATGTTTTCAGAGTTGGTGGTTCACAAGCCATAGCAGCCATGGCATTTGGAACTGATACCGTGCCAAAGGTGTACAAAATTTTCGGACCAGGAAACCAATATGTAACCTCAGCCAAACAATTGGTTAATCAGTTCGGAACAGCCATTGATATGCCGGCTGGACCGTCAGAGGTAGCTGTATTAGCTGACTATAGAGCAAATCCTGCTTTCATTGCTTCTGATTTGTTGTCACAGGCTGAGCATGGCCCTGATAGCCAGGTAATCCTTGTTGCAGATGATTTAGCTATCATTAAATCAACTTTGATAGAGGTAAAAAAGCAATTAGAAAATCTTCCAAGAAAGGAAATAGCAAAACTTGCTCTTGAAAACTCAAAGGCTATTTTGGTTGAAAATATGGAAATAGCGGTAGATATACTCAACGAATATGCAGCAGAGCATTTGATACTTCAAGTGGAAAATCCAGAAGATATTGCTGAGAAAATTATCAATGCTGGCTCTATATTTTTGGGTGATTATACACCAGAATCTTGCGGAGATTATGCCTCTGGGACAAACCATACTTTGCCAACCAACGGCTATGCAAAAGCTTATAGCGGAGTCTCTTTGGATAGTTTTGTCAAAAAAATTACCCTCCAACAAATAAGTAAAGAGGGTATTAAAAACCTAGGTCCTATCGTAGAAATAATGGCTGAAGCAGAACAATTGTTTGCTCATAAAAATGCAGTGACTGTTCGATTAGAATCGTAGATTCTCAACAATAATTGCACTCGCACCGCCACCTCCATTACATATAGCCGCCATACCATATTTGGCTTTCTGATTTTGTAAAACGTTGAGTAGCGTAACCAAGATTCTCGCTCCGGAGCAGCCAAGTGGATGGCCAATGGCTACTGCTCCTCCAAAAATATTCAATTTGTCACTGTCTATGTTAAAATGCTTGGCAAATGCCATTGGAACGACTGAAAACGCTTCATTTACTTCAAAGAAGTCTATGTCAGTTATGCTTAGATTTGCTGAATTAAGGGCTTTTTCGGCTGCAATTATTGGTGCTGTAGTGAACCATTCAGGCTCTCTTGCCCCATCTGCATAGGATACAATTTTAGCCAATGGCTCAAGGTTATGTTCTTTTAAATAATCCTCCGATACAAGAATCAATGCGGCGGCTCCATCATTAATCGTTGATGCATTGGCTGCAGTAACAGTTCCATCCTTACTAAAAACAGGTTTTAGACTTGGAATTTTCTCAAAATTCACTTTTTTAAATTCCTCATCCTCAGTTATTAAAGATACATTTCCTTTCTTATCAGTAATTTCAATAGGAGAGATTTCAATGGCAAAATTTCCATTTGAGGTATTTAAAGCAGCCTTTTTATAGGAATTTATAGCAAACTCGTCTTGCTCTTCTCTCGAAATGTTGTAGGCCAAAGCCGTTGCATCTGCAAAACAACCCATTGCTTTTTGTTGATAGACATCTGTTAAACCGTCTTTTGCAAGACCGTCAATCAAAACGCCATTTCCATATCCATAACCATATCTTGCTTTTTCTAGATAAAACGGAATTTGTGACATATTTTCCATGCCACCAGAAATGACTACATTATTTTGCCCCAAAGCTATACTCTGAGCTCCCAACATGGTAGCTTTCATTCCAGAGGCACAAACTTTATTAATGAGTGTTGTTGGGACTGAATTGGGCAAACCAGCTCCTAATGCTACTTGAGTGGCGGGAGCTTGGCCTAGATTTGCTTGGACAACAGATCCAAAGTATAGCTCATCAATTTCTGCTGCAGCTATTTTAGAATCATTTAAAGTATTTTTAACAATATCAGCTCCGAGTTTTACAGCTGAAACATTTGAAAAAACTCCTCCGAAACTACCGATGGGTGTGCGTTTGGCGGCTACGATATATACCTCCTTCATATTTCTTTTAATTTGACCCAAATATAAGCTACGTACTTAGTTTTTTGAATGCAGATGTTAATATTTAAAGAAAATCTCTCTAGTTGAATAGTAAAATCACCAAATTGAACACAAAAAAAGGAGCAAACTTTAGCTTACTCCTTCAATATTCTTAACAATATAGATCAAATAGATGATTTCTTCTTTTGTTGCGTTTGCTCACCAATTTGAATTAATTGTTCAGTGCTTTTATAACCCAAGGCCTGATTTACAATTTTTCCAGTTTTAGGGTCAATAAAGAAAAGCGTCGGATAACCTCTTACAGGGTATTTCATACCCAAGGCAGGCCCTTCACCTTGCTCCATATCAATTTTTACATTAATAAAGTTTTCATTAAAAAACTCTCCTACCTTTTTATCTGGAAAAACCCTTGCTTGCATAGATTTACAAGGTCCACACCAGCTGGTGTAAGCATCCATAAATATTATTTTGTTTTCAGCTTTTGCTTTCTGAAGTGCTTGATTCCAAGAGGTTTTTTCAAACTTTATTCCAGACTCTTGAGAAAATGCAGAAACTGACAATCCCAAGAATACCAATACAAAAATGTTTTTCATCGTTAATTTTTAAATTTCTATTTCTAAAACGCTAATCAGGCAAAAATTAAACCAATATTTGATTTGTTAACACTTTATTAACTTTAATCATAGTCTTCATCTTCATCAGATCTTTTTGAACCACCTACTCTCATGGTGTCTAAGTCGGTGTATTTATCCTCATAGTCATCTTTAATGTCTTCTTTCAGATTGCCCTCTTCGTCATAATCGGTGTCATCCTTAATGATTTTCTGAGCTTGTACATTGGTCATTCTAATTAGATAATATTTATCATCCGTTTCGAATGGCAAAGCACTCACATACTTGCCATCTTTGTCTGTGAATCTTATCAAATGCTCTGAAAATCCATTTGGATAGAACAATTTTATTCTTTCTTGCATATCATCTGAAAGCTTCGAATAATCTTTGATGGCCTTAGGTTTGTTCATATTTTTAGTTTTAGAAAAACGTTAGATTGGATTAAAGTCTCAAGAAATATTACATTCAAATAAATCTTACAGTTCAATTCAAACACTAAAATCGTGCAAAATTTAATTTAAGTCCAAATATTTTTCAATTTTTAATTGAGTTTACGTTCAAAACCGTAAAAAAGTTGTTTTGGTTTTAATATTTATATTTTTAATTCCTGATTTTAGCCTGATTGAAGATTATATTTGCAAAAAAAAATACAGAATGAAACCAGTATATAAAGCACATCCTTGGCATGGTATTTCGGTTGGACCAGACGCCCCTGAAGTCGTAACGACGTTTATAGAAATAGTACCTTCAGATACCATTAAATACGAAATTGATAAAGAATCAGGATTCTTAAAAATAGATAGACCACAAAAATATTCTAATATCGTTCCAGCTTTGTATGGATTTATTCCGCAGACCTATTGTGGTGATAAAGTGGCAGAGTTTGCAAGAGAAAAGGGTGCAACAAGCATTAAAGTGGGTGATGGGGATCCTTTAGATATTTGTGTGTTATCGTCGCATCATATACCTCATGGCGATATATTATTACAAGCTAAGCCAATTGGCGGATTTTGTTTTATTGACAAAGGTGAGGCCGACGATAAGATAATAGCAGTATTAACAGGCGACCAGATTTACGGCAACTTTAACGATATTTCTGAATTGCCTGGTGGTGTTATTGAAAAGCTAAAGCATTATTTTCTAACCTACAAAAATCTGCCAGGAGAACCTCAACATTGCGAAATAGCATATGAATATGGTAAACAAGGAGCTGGAGAAGTCATTAAAAAATCAATGGAAGATTACAGGGATTTGATTTTTAATCCACTAAAATAAAAAAAAGGAGCGAATGCTCCTTTTTTTATAGTATTTATCGTAAATATTATTTTTTGTATAAAACCTTTTTTACAGCGTCAATCGTCCTAGCCACGTTTGGCAAAGTAGCCTCAATTAGCGTAGGAGCGTAGTGTAAAGGAATATCCATGTTGTTAACTCTGATAACCGGAGCATCCAAATGGTCAAAAGCATATCGCTGCAAATGATAAGTTATTTCTGATGAAATAGCAGCCAATGGCCAAGCTTCTTCTACAACTACACATCTGTTGGTTTTCTTTACAGAATCTACAACTGTTTGATAATCAATAGGTCTTACTGTTCTAAGGTCTATCAATTCAACACTGATTCCATCTTTGGCAAGTTGCTCGATTGCTGGTAAAACCACTCTAGGAATCATTTTTCCAAACGATACAATCGTAACATCTTTTCCTTCCTGAATTATGTTGGCTTTCCCAATTGGCAATATATATTCGCCATCTGGAATCATTCCTTTGTCACCATACATTTGTTCAGACTCCATGAAAATAACGGGGTCATTGTCACGAATAGATGCTTTCAAAAGTCCTTTACATTCATATGGGCTAGATGGTACCACAACTTTAAGACCTGGCGTATTGGCAAACCAATTTTCGAAGTTTTGAGAGTGTTGAGCTCCTAATTGTCCAGCATTACCAGTTGGACCCCTAAACACGATTGGGCAAGAATATTGACCAGCAGACATGGCCATTATTTTGGCTGCACTGTTGATAATCTGATCTATAGCAACAAGTGAAAAGTTGAAAGTCATGAATTCAATAATCGGACGACAACCATTGATAGCAGCACCAACACCTATACCAGCAAAACCTAGTTCAGCAATTGGCGTGTCGATAACTCTTTTGGGTCCAAATTCATCCAACATTCCTTGACTGGCTTTGTAGGCTCCATTGTATTCAGCTACTTCTTCACCCATTAAGAATATTGTTTCATCACGACGCATTTCTTCTGACATCGCTTCCTTTACAGCATCTCTAAATTGAATTTCTCTCATTTTTGGCTTATAAATAATTTAATTTTGGGCAAAGACCCCAATTGCTTGACAAAAATAGTAAGCTATTGTCAATTTCCGAAATCTATTTGTAGAATTGCGTGATTTCATTTATTTATTTTTGTTCGGTGTAAGATTTTGGTGGTTAAAATAAACAATTTGATGTTTCCATAATAGAAATGATGAATTTGTAAATCCATTATAATTGTAAGGATTGCAATTTTTATGCGAGTGAGTATATGCAGACTGATGTGACCCTTTCAAGGTTTTTGTTTTGTTCTTTTTAATTCCGAAGGAATTTGATTTTTATAAAAAGAGAATTTTGATGTGAATGTACGACCCCTACAGGGTCGATTACTGACTATTCTGGTGGATTTTTATAAACATATGACCCCTTCGGGGTCGAATTCTTTACATTGGATTGTTTTATCATAAACATTTGACACTTTTTTCAAGGTCTTTTTTATATCACTTTGTCGATTCCCATTCCGAAGGAATTTTTTTTTATATGACGCGTTCGGGGTCGAATTCTTTACATTGGATTGTTTTATCATAAACATTTGACACTTTTTTCAAGGTCTTTTTTATATCACTTTGTCGATTCCCATTCCGAAGGAATTTTATTTTATAAAAAGAGAATTTTGATGTAAATGTACGACCCCTTCGGGGTCGAATACTGACTATTGTGATGGATTTCTATAAACATGTGACCCCTTCGGGGTCGAATACTGACTAATTTGTTGGATTTATATAAACATATGACTCCTTCGGGGTCGAATACTGACTATTCTGTTGGTTTTTTATAAGCATATGACCCCTTCTGGGTCGATTTCTTTACATCGG
>NZ_RJUD01000011.1 GCF_024343675.1 Lacihabitans sp. CS3-21 | reverse complement strand
GGGCATGTCGAAGCGAGATAGTTTAGCATTTGTAATCCTCTATTTCCTCAAAAGCATTTTCTAAATTTTCAAAATTCCACCACCTTAATTTACAAACCTTTTTGTCGGATTGTAAATCCTCTCCCGAAAGCTATCAGGACTTGCTTCGACATCGGGAAGATGGCGAAGTACCCAATTACAAACACATCTCCAAATTTAAAATCTAAAAAATCTGTATCAAATCTGTGTTTATCAGTAAGCAATATTTATATTCACTAAATAAAAGCTTGGCTTGACAGCTATAGCATGCCACAGACCATGGAAACTAAAAACGAGTAAGCCTAAAACCAGCCATTGTAAGCCATCATTCTAAAAATTTCAATAAAAATGAAATCAAACAAACTTCTTTTTATACTTGCCATCGCAATGGCTTTTTTGGGGCTTAAACCATCGGCTGTTGCACAGCATTTTTCGCCCAAACAATTACAAGAAGCCACCATTTCCAGCTTGCATACGGCTATGCAAAATGGTAAACTTACCGCCGTGGAGCTGGTGCAACTTTACCTCGACCGAATTAAAGAATACGACAAAGACGGGCCGTTTATCAACGCCCTTATTATGGTGAATCCCAAAGCTTTAACCGAAGCCCGTAGGCTCGATTCGCTTTATAAAGTTACAGGTAAATTCATAGGTCCGCTTCACGGCATTCCGATCATCGTAAAAGATAATTACAATACCTTCGACATGCCCACGACCAACGGTACGCTGGCCATGAAAAATTCTATCCCGCCCGCCGATGCCTTTGTGATTCAAAAAATAAGGGAGGCCGGAGCCATCATCATTGCCAAGTCCAACCTGGCCGAGTTTGCCCAATCGGGCAACTTTTCGGTAAGTTCCATTCTGCCGGGTTACTCTCGCAACCCTTATGATACACGGCGTACCACAGCAGGGTCAAGCGGTGGAACAGCCGCTGCCGTGGCGGCAGACTTTGGCACCATTGGCTTGGGGACCGACACAGGTAGCTCGATCCGCGGCCCGGCTGCTCACCAGAGCTTGGTAGGGTTTCGTTGTACACTCGGCTTAATCAGCCGCAACGGTATTGCCCCCCTCGCTCTGACCAATGACATGGGTGGCCCCATTTGCCGAACGGTGGAAGATGCCGTGCGGGTACTCGACGTCATAGCGGGCTACGACAAAGCCGATTCCGTAACACGGCTAAGTAATGGTAAAATTCCAGAAAGCTATAGGGCTTATTTAGATAAAAATGGCTTAAAAGGAGCCAGAATTGGCGTTTTTAGGCAGCTTTGCGATCCTGCCAAAGCAGACTCCCAAGTGGTGGCTTTGTTTAACAATGCCCTCAACGAGTTGCGTTTGGCTGGAGCCACCATCATTGACTCGGTGAGTGTTATGGAACTCGATATGATCCAAAAAACCATGGATACGATTCCCCAGTTGCGACGTGATTTTAATCAATACCTGGCCAATTTGGGCCCCAATGCCCCGCATAAAACGCTCGAGTCTATCATTAAATCGAAGCAGTATCATCCCTTTCTTGAAAAATATCTGCAGGATGTCAATGCCGATACCTTGGCCCCCGAATTGCACAAGGGATGGCAAAAGAACCTTGACCTCCGTGAGCAATTACGTCAACTTTTGCTAAGAGCCATGGATTCGACCCAGGTCGATGTGCTGGTTTACCCTTCGTTTAGTTATCCGCCCAGGCTCATCGGCGACCTGAATACACCGTCGGGTACCAATAACAACGCCTTATCGCCGCCCACGGGCTTCCCTGCGTTCACGGTGCCCATGGGCTTTACTTACCACAATTTACCTGCTGGTTTGCAGTTCTTTGGTCGCCCTTTCAGTGAGCCAACACTCATCAAATTGTGCTACGCCTATGAACAAGCAACGCACCACAGGCTCCCACCCGAGTCCACGCCACCCTTGGGGAAAAAGAAGCGAAAAATGCGTGGCGGTTCAAATCGTTTGAGCATGAATTGAAAAGCTGAAACTAGTTCTTTGCTCTTCGACATGTTCCGATAGTCAAAGGAGTACGGGAGTACGAACTTTGCGAGCGAAAGCTCTGTCGAAGCAAGCCCGATAGCTATCGGGAGAGGATTTGTAATCCTAATAATTCTTCAAAAGTGTTTTTTTTTGTATTTTTATCCTATGGCATCACACTTAGACATTAAATTTAATATGAGCAGAAATATTTCTTTAGCCTTGGCTTTTTTGGTGGTTCAAAGCTTAGGCGGTTTAGCCCAATCACCCGACAAAAATCTGGATAAGAGCCTAAGCAAAATTTATAAAGAATCAAACTTCCCAGGATTTGCCATCAGCATCCTGAAAGCAGACACTACCTTATTCGCAAAAAGCTATGGCTTTGCAGATAAAAGTAAAAAAACACCTTATACCCTAGAAACTATTCAGCCGGTGGGTTCGGTAAGCAAAACATTTATTGCCTTGGCTTTAATGAAATCTGTCGAACTCGGATATTTCACTTTGGAAAGCAATATCAATGATCTTCTGCCTTTTAAGATCATCCATCCCAATTTCCCCTATGGGATCATCACGGTAAGGCATCTGGCTACGCACACCTCATCCCTCTTAGACAATGAGGAAGTATATTTGAACGAAGCCTACCAATTGGGCAATGAGCAAAACGTAGCATTGGGGGCTTTCCTCCAAAACTATTATACAAAAGAGGGGAAATTCTATTCACCCAAAAATTTTGACCTTAATCCAATAGGTACTAACTATGCTTATAGCAATATCGCTTCCGCTTTAATGGCCTACATTATTGAGAGTAAGTCAAAAATAACTTTTGCTGAATTCTGCCAAAAGTATATTTTCCAACCTTTGAAAATGGAAAGTACAGATTGGTTTTACAATCCAGAAAATGAGGCTAAATACGCTACGCTTTACCAAGTAAATCAACCCGAAAGTTCATTAGAGGAAAAAATGTTGAACGCCGATAAAAGTTTGAAACCTTATACTTGCATAACCTACCCAGATGGAAGTTTAAAAACCTCAGCAAGCGACCTCACTGTATTTCTTAAAGCCATGATAAAAGGCTATTTTTCCAATGATACCCTGATAATTGGCAAAAGTGCTTATCAGACTTTGTTTGCAAAACAGTTTAATGAAAAAAATATGCCTACCCATATGGATAATAAAGAGCCCAACAGGGCAATTTTTTGGGCATATGCCAGAAAAGGAGAGCTTAGACATACCGGCAGTGATCCCGGAGTTTTCGCTTTTATCTCTTTCCATCCTGTTACAAAAATAGGACGCATCATGACCCTCAATGCATCCCTAGAAGGGGGAGAAAATCAAAAGACCGTTGCTTCCTTTATGAAAGTGATTGCTGCATTAGACAGTTTTGAAGAAGCCTATGCTCAAAATAACTAAAGAATAAATACGCAAAAGGAATTTTTACTATTTTTGATTAGCATAAAAATTAATAAACAGACAAGAATATCATATAAAACCCTCAAAAAACTAAGGTTAAATTAATGCGTATTTAGGAGGGGGACATTTTCATAAAATCAATCGAATGATGAAATATTTTATAGGTGTTGCTTTATCGCTTATCAACTCATTTAGTTTTGGACAAACATCAGATAAAGTCCAACGGATCCTTTCTACCAAAGGCCTCGTAGCTTTGTGGGATTTCAAGGAGGAAGCGGGTCACACTCGTAAGGCGATGGGAAAAGGCGAATTTGCCCTAAATGAAATGAAGGGTACCGTTCCCCGCAAAATGGAAGGTCCTTTATCTGGATTTTCGGCGGAATTGGGTTCAGGTAGCTATCTTTCTTTGCCGCATGCCGAAACCGGGGCTTTAAATATTCATGGTAAAAAGCAAGGCGTTACGGTGGTGGCATGGGTAAAATGGACGGGCGAACAAACGGGCTTTGTGGGTGGTATGTGGAACGAATACCAAGCAGGTGGCAAAAGGCAATATGGTCTTTTTGTTTCGCTACCTTATTATAATGGCAAAAACCAAGTTTGTGGGCATATCTCACAGACAGGCAAACCTACCCCACCTTTTCCTTATTCCATAGATTATTCGGCCAGCAGACATGAAGTACCCACCAAAGACTGGGTTTGCGTGGCCTTTACCTACGACGGCAAATACATTAAATCGTATATGAATGGCAGTTTCGAAAAACGCGAACCCGAACTCATACAGCATACCACAGGTTTTGAGGGCTATCCCGAGGGATTAACCCAAATCAAAAACCCCTATTATTTTCCTGACGGAATGGGCAACAATGGTTCAGACTTTACGGTCGGTGCGGTATTACTGAAAGCCGGCATGGGCAATTTTTTCAAAGGCCAAATTGGTGGCCTGGCCGTTTTTAATCGAGCTTTGCCTGAGCTTGCGTTGAGGAGCTTGGCTAAATAAGGTTTCAGATAATTTGGCAATCGTAATCTGGGGTTGTTTTTTAAGGTTGCAACATGGGTGTGTTTCTCCCACAAAAGCCTGATTCCAAATATTTATAATGGCGAATAATCAAAAGTTTATTCAATATTTAACAAGATGTGAAATAGGTTATATGGTTAAAATTTAAGCAAATAAGGCCAAACCATCTAAAAATTAGTACAATTTTTACCTTATTAAATATACAAAAATATGTGTAGATAAGACTTCGAAGCGACCTTGAAAAAGAAACCATTAAACGCTATTTACAATAATTTACACTTTTTTTTACATTTATGATGCTTCAGGCTGAAGTCTATCCAAGTACATTTGCTTCATAAATTCAGAAGAAGATTAAACTATTTTAAGAATTAAAGAAATGAAAAAAATCATTTATGCCCTGATCTTAACGCTGGTGGTGGTAAGTGGGCTGGTATTTGCCAATCGAGAAAAAGAAAATTCTAAAAAAAACACCCCAAAGCCTGCGGGTGGTGCTCCGCTCTCTGCAGCAGAAATAAAAGCCGCAAGGACCAAATGGGAGGCTAGCCCTGATGGTATATTTTTCAAAAAATGGGAGGCCTCACCTGCTGGAGTAAAAGTAAATGCCGCTACTGCTAAAATAAGCAAGTCGGTTAAGGATTTCGCCGAAATGGAGGCTGTGGTTACTTCTCTATCTTTACCTGAGGGTGCAAGATTGGGATTCGGCGTGATGGTAGAGATGGCAAAAGAAGATTATATACTGGCGTTTGGTGTAGAACAACCTGGCAAGAATATCATGAATTTTAAAAGTGAATTTGAGCAATTACGTAGTCTAAAAGTGAACGACAAAATAATAATAAAAAGCCATAACCTATCCAAAGCCCCTAAGTATGCCTATCCAATCGTATCAGGCGACTATGTAGAACGCGGTGGTAAAATAATTTACAAACGTACACCTCGCAAGGGCGGTTGCTAAGTAAATATTTTAAGATATACGTACCTATATGTCCAATTTTTATACATTTTGCTTAGCAATTTTAAGTTGTTGTTTGATGGCTTCTTGTAGAAACAAGTCTTTTTCAACGACTTCTGTTAATCAATTTCCCAAAGAGCAAAATGCTAAAAAAATATCTATTGTTGGAAAGCTTAAAGAAAACGCTCAACTACCTATTCAGGAAAGGATAGCACTTTATCATCGGCTCAAAGCAGATAATTTTGATTTGTATGATTTTGGCAATGAGACAGAATTAACGCTATACGGTTATTCGTTTTTATGGGAAAACAACTTAATCGAAGCCATTGCCATTTTTGAACTCATTATTTCTGAATTTCCTAATTCGGCCAATGCTTATGACAGTATGGGTGAGGCATATCTTCAAGCAAAAGACAGTACTAAAGCACTTCAAAATTATGAGAAAGCATTGCTGATGAACCCCGATAACTTTCTTGCTGAAGATGTTATTCAACGAATTAAATTCACCAGCCTTAAAGCCTTAACAGCTAAAGAAAAATTTTCAACGGTCTATTCCAAAAAAGATTATATATCAGATTTAGACCAATTGGGTCAAAAACTATTGGCGGTTCATCCGCATGCACTTAAATTTATTACAAAAGAACAGTTTTGGAAAAATATTGAAAGTAAAAAATCATTGATTACTGAAAAAACTACCTATGCTGAATTCGCTTGGCATTGTAATGCTATCATTGCAAGCATTGGTTGTTCGCATACAGCTTCTTCTAACATGCAAAATGATTACCATGAGTTTTCCATGTTGCCTTTGGAGAATAGTTTTCCATTGCAAGTGAGGTGGGTAAACAAGCAATTATTTGTGGTAAATCCGATGAATAATGCAGATAAGGTAAAAGTAAAAGACGAAATCTTGAGCATCAACGGCGTTGAAACTGCCAATCTCATTGCTGATATTTACGAACACATGCCTGCACAAGCCAATATTCAAACCTATAAAGCACAACATTTCAATACCAGTTTTGCTTCCTTAATTCCCTACGCATTGGGATTGCCCGAAACTTTTGAAATTGTTGTTAAAGAAAATAGTGGATCAATCAAATTGCATAAAGCCCAAAAAATGGCAAGGGAATTATATGACCCTTCCATTACCAGTTGTTTAACCGATTTGTGTTTAGAAATTTTAGATGAAAAAATAGCTACTTTAACTATCTCGTCATTCAATTATTATGAATGGAACAATTATCCTGTTTTTAAATCTTTCCTCGACAGTAGTATGGCTATTCTCAATAATAAAAAAATAAAAAACCTAATTATTGATGTGAGACACAACCGAGGCGGTTCTCAATATCCCAGTATTTACTTACTTCAACATCTCATGGATAAACCATTTACCTATTACGCCAAGGCAGAATTTGAAGGGAAAACAGATAAGATTTATGGTGAAGAAATTATTTATCCACTTGAAAATCGATTTAAAGGAAAAGTTTATTTTCTGATGGATGGAAATGGAAATTCTACCACTGGGCATTTCATGAGTTTAGTAAAAGCACACCATTTAGGAACTATCATTGGGGAGGAGTTGGGCTCAAATCAATTCTGTACGGCAGGACAAACCTTATGTCGCTTAAAGAATACAAAATTAGTAATTTCAATAGCAAATAATACGCATATATCAACAGCCGCAAAGTTTCCAGATGAAATAGGGATTCTTCCTGATTTTTATGTGTCACAAAGTATAGATGAGTATTTAAACAAAGTGGATGCTATAAAGAATTACACATTGAAACTGATGAGGAAATAATTACTGTGTCCGACTAAATAATTGTAATTCAATATATCTATTTGTAAATTAAACCCTTACAGGGTTTCTAATTCAGAGACGGTCATTTTTATTATTATCATATTACCCCTTCGGGCTATCAGTCGCTTATGATTTTTAAATTTGATTTTTAATATTTAGTCGGACGATAATAGAAAATAGTATGAAAATGGGGTAAAACACCATTTAATTTTATGAAAAACTCAACAACCTTCATGCAAAAGCTAATATTTCCATTTTTAGGAAAAATGATTTATATCTTTCTTTTGATTCTTTGTATTTCTTGTAACGGACAAGTAAAAAAAGACTTACCAAATGAAAAGATAAGTGAATCAAATACAATATCTCAGGGACAACCCAAACTTATAAAAAATTTGGGTTCACTAAATGATAAAGGCAACAACGTGCATTGCAGTCTTCAAGACAAAGCGGGTAACCTATGGTTTGGCACCACAGGAGATGGTCTTTTTAAATATGACGGTAAACTCTTCACGCAATACACAACGTCAAACGGACTTAATCATAATTCGGTCAATCATATTTTGGAAGATAAAGATGGCAAAATTTGGATAGGTACCTCCGCTGGACTTGTACTTTACGATGGTAAAACTTTTGTTAAAATTCAAATCCCTTTTCGAAAAAATAGACCAGATAATAGGTACGAAGTATGGAGTATCATGCAAGACAAAAGCGGTAAGCTATGGTTCGCCACTATTGATGGTGTTTATATTTATGACCCCGCTCGGCGGTCCGATTCGACTGAGCTCAGGGCAGATGACAAATCATTTAACTTTTTCAAAGTAACTGATGACACATCAGATTGTATTTTTAAAATGGAATATATTTTAGAAGATAATGCAGGAAATATTTGGTTTGGTGGACGGTGCAATATAGGAGTGTTTCGCTACGATGGTAAAACCATAACCAATCTTAAACCAAATGGCGATGATTGGGCTTGGCCTGTTTTGCAGGACAAAAAAGGAAATATATGGTTCAGTAGTTGGAAAGGAGCTTACCGATATGACGGAAGATTATTTGAAAAAATTGAAGGCTTATCTGATGGTCCTATTACACGAATTATAGAAGATAAAAAAGGGAATATTTGGTTTGGAGGAGGTGGTCGTGGAATTTGCAGTTATGATGGTAAAACCATTACTTGTTTTTCAACAAAAGATGGACTAATAAATAATGATGTTTGGTCAATTTTGGAAGATAGATCAGGAGTTCTTTGGGTGGGTACGAGAGAAACAATATTGCACCGCTTTGATGGAAAAACTTTCACTAATTTTTCGGAATAACCGCAATCATGTAACGGGCAGACAATATAATCCAATCTACCACATGTTTTAATTAAGAATATCTAATCGAGATAGTTTAGGATTTGTAAGTCTCCATAAGGTAAAAATCGTTTTTATATCATCTTTGCAAAAGCGGGGATTTCTTGCTTTTAAGAAAATGAACCGCTAAATTCGAATGTTGTGCACTAAGTGAAGTTGAGTTTTGAAATAAACCGTCATAACTAAACTGAGAAGCATTGTGCGTAAAGCTAACGTCTAACTTTAAAGCATTTAGATAATAGACCTATAAATAATGACCACCGAATTGTTAAGCATCATTCCAGTACTGCCATCTGCAAACATTGAAAGGGACATTGTATGGTACAAGGAAAAAGTAGGTTTTGAAATTTATTTTTCTGATAGCATGTATGCCGTACTTTATAGAGAAAACATTTGTTTGCACCTGCAATGGCACGCTGACACATCTGAGGACCCATTACTGGGTGGTTCGGTAATAAGAATTTATGTAAAAAACATACAGCCACTTTTTACCGAACTCGTTAATAGAGGAACGGTTGCACAAGACAGTTTGAAAATCAATACACCTTGGAAAACCAATGAGTTTGGTTTTTTTGACCTCAACAAGAATGCAATTTTTATTATGGAGGATTCGCTAAACAGCTAAAATCTTTCTTTCACAGAGATAAATATTTTGAAAAAGGAAATGGAGTGTTTCATCAGCAAATTCACAATAGATTATTTTTCAAGAAAACCAAGGGCACTTTTCTTAGTTGATGGTTTGGGTGCAGCATTGACCACATTTTCTTTATATTTTGTTTTAAGACCTAACTTTGATTATTTTGGTATGCCCACAAACATTTTGAAATACTTATCAGTAATTGGTTTGGTTTTATATTCTTATTCTATGTCTTGTTTCTTTTTACTTAAAGACAATTGGTCACCCTTTTTAAGAATAATAGGAATAGGTAATTTGTTGTATTGTATTTTGACCATTACAATGCTAAATGCTTATTTTCTCAGCTTAACCCTTTTAGGATTGACATATTTTATTGTTGAAATTCTTATTATCCTATTATTGATAAATATAGAGTTAGGCGTAGCAAATAGATTAAGAACAGAGCAGTCTAATTTTTAGTAATATTGCAGTGTATTATCAAGATTGCCTGTTTTAAATAGTAAAATCAACGCCATTCTGGATATAGAAAAAACGCCAGTTAGGTGAAGCTCAAAAAACATTTTAGGATAAATACACTATTCAATCCCTATCCACATTTGTGGTGATTTTTAAAAGTTCACCAAGCTTTAAAACCTTTGGCCAATAGTAAATTATACATTTTAAATATAACGATTATGACCTATACAACCTCCTTAGACAATTTAGCAAAAGGAATAACCATTGGTGTGACTATTTTATTTGTAGCCATCCTTATAGGGCAGTTTTCAATCATCAAAGACACAGGATGGGCCGTTCCAATCATTACAACCGTCACCTTGTTTTTAATATATTTTATCACATTTGCCTTTAGCCCAATTAATTATGAAGTCTCCACTCAACATCTAAGCATTCATAGGCTATTAATAGACGTAAATATTGACCGAAACCAAATCAAAAGTGTAGAACTGTTAGACAAAGAAAAACTGGCGTGGGTAATCAGGACTTTTGGCGTGGGAGGACTATTTGGCTATTATGGAAAATTCGCCAATACAAAACTCGGAAGTATGACTTGGTACGCCACAAGACGAAACAAAACGGTATTGATTGTGACCCTGGACAACAAGAAAATTATTTTGACACCCGACGAGCCAGAAAAATTCGTTGCTCACCTTGCTGTCTAAAAATTACGATCTTGGAAGCATTTGGATAGTCAAAAGAGTAGGAACCTATAGAACGAAAGCATTGTCGAAGCGAGCAGGTTCAGGATTTGTAATTCTCTATTTCCTCAAAGGTACTTGTAAAAATCCATTGCCTTGAATACCATTACTTTTTGTAGGGTCGTAAATCTTCACCCGATAGTTTTGGGGACTTGCTTGTATTGTGGGAAGAGGTTAATGCTTAACTTATTGAACAGGCAAGTGTTGTTTTTTGCCAGAAAAATCAAAAACTAAAATCAGCCCAAAAAATTAATCTTCTTTGTAAGAACAGGACTATTGTAATTAAAAGTACCAAACTCTACCTCTAAAATGTTTCTTTTAACAGTTTTAACGGTTTTGGTTCTTTTGGCTTTTTTTATTGGATTGTTCGAAAAACCTGCTAGGGGAATTAGACAAAATAAAATCAAAATTATAGCTTTTTGATTTCTTGAAGTAAAAAGATTTTTTAACGAAAGATGCCCCTCTGATTTAAATACAGAAAGGAAAATTGAATTATTGTTGGATGTTTGATTTGCTTTCATGTTTTTACTTGACTCACTCATTTTGTTAATCGAAAAAGAATAGAATTGATTTAAATCAATTGCAAAGCTAAAGCACAAAAATTGAATTTTAAAACGTGAACATGGTTAAAATTGATATATATCAATTGATTTATAAACATTTAAGTATTTCTTATTCAAGTTAATAGGCATTTTTTAATACCAGATAATAATTTTTCAAAAAATTGATTTTTTTTTATTTAACGGATACAAAAATATGCGGGGATGTTTAAAGACAAAACGACATTTTTTTGTTTTTTCTAATGGGAAGGTAATTACATGTATGACCCATAAGCGGATTTTAAAGGTTTTGAACACCTTAAAAAAATATAATTTTTAAAAGAATGAAAACTGTACTTAAAGACCTTTTTTTTAGAATTTAAACTCACCTAATGGTCCTTAACGAAGTCCGATATGGTTCAAGAAAATGGACCTAACTTTCATAGATATTATTTTTCTGATAGATAGAATACCTGTGTAAATGGATGAATTCTTTATGGAGAAATAATAAATCAATCAGGCCTTTTCCAAAATGATATACTGCACTTTTAGGATGGATATTCCTTTTAAATTGAACCGTTTGCCTATAGTTTCCTGTAAGGCATAAATTGGCAAACAAACGCTTAATACTACGATTTCATAGAGCGTTAAAAATGCACAAACCAATCGCTCTAGCGAATACCAAAGCAACTTTTAAGCAAAAGGATGAAAGCTAATGACCCTTAACTCACATCTTCCGAGCTATTTCTCCAGGTCATAATGCCGGCGATTAAGGCAGGAATGGCAAAAATCATGAAGTTGGCTCCAATGGATAAGCCCATGCCTATCAACAAACCGCCAAGTTTTGGACCTACTATTCCTCCTATTCGCCCCGCTCCCATTGCCCAGCCTATACCAGTGGTTTTAAATTCGCTGGGATACATGCGGGCAGCGAAGGCGTATAATCCCACAAAACCGCCTTGAATACCGAATCCTAAAAATGCGAACACCAATAAAATAACATCTGAACCTATGAAAAACTTAAAGCAAGCCATCAGTATAGCTGTAAGAATTAGAATGACCCCAATTGTTTTTTTCAAACCATATTTACTCGAAAAATATCCTTGCGTTACAATCCCAAAAAATGCTCCAATATTAAACACGGTACCTGCGTAGATGGCCAAACTTAAGGATAATCCAGCATCTGAGGCCAATTTCGGTATCCAGCTTGTCATAAAATACAGAGCTGCAAAAGCCATAAAAAGTGCTACCCAAAGTTCTATGGAAGGCTTTTTGTATTTGCCAGACAATAATTTACCCACCGGAATGGCTGATTGTCGCTCGGCCTTTGAAGGAAGAACAGTGATAGCCTCAAATCCCATTTTTTTTAATAGGGCATTGATTTTTTCCAAAGCATTCTTGGGTTGGGCTTTAACATAAAAATCAATCGATTCAGACAAGAACAAGATAATCAATGGAATAGCCAGCAATGAAGCTATGCCCGCATACTTAAACATCTGTTCCCAGCCTTCAGCAGGAATTACTTTAGCGGCCACAAGACCTGATATCACTGCCCCGATGGGATATCCTGAAATCACAAAACTTACCCAGAAATCCCGGGTTTTGTTGGGCGTAAACTCAGCTGTAAGTGCGGCAGTACTAGCCAGCATACAACCTATCCCCAGTCCACTCAAAAATCTATAAGCCAAAAGCATGTTGACACTGGTGGCGTAAGAAGTCAAATAGATGCAAGTGCCCATCACAACAGCACTGATCAGAATAAGGTTTTTCCTGCCAATTTTGTCGGCATATGGAGCAATAAATAAAGTACCTAAGGTCATACCGATGAGTCCAGAACTAAACACCGTACCCAGCACCTCTGGACCTATAGACCATGCTTTAGCAATGGCCGGTGCGGTATAGGATATCACCAAAACATCCATGCCGTCAAGCATATTCATTAAAAAACAAATTATGATGGTAGCAAACTGTAGTTTTGAAAGCGGATTTGAGTCAATCAGAGCTTTTGAAGAGAATTCCATTCTTAAAATTATGGTAGGGTTAAATATTTCTAAAACTTAAAATTAGTGTATTTTTCCAATAATAAATTAGGTTAATTCCACAAATATTATTTCAGGGTTAAATTGTGGAATAAAAAGCAATTTGTTTTGAATAAGGTCAGGATTCTCTTTATGAACATAAAATCAATTTGCGATATATATTTAGTTTTAAACAAGCCATTTAAAATATATCAACCACTATAACCTTGATAAATGCTAAAATAAGTACAAATTCCTGCCAATCAATAATTAAACCTCGCTAATGCGGTTTATTATACCTAGCTTTGATTAAATATAAAATTGCAACTCGATGAAGCTCTACATTAAATATATGGTGAGCAATCGTTGCAAAATCCTAGTTAAGGAATCTTTAAAAGATCTTGGCTTGCATTTTATTGTGGTTGAACTCGGCGTAGTTGAAATCATGGAAACCCTTACCAAAACTCAATTAGAATCCCTCAAAGCTGTTCTCAACGAAAGCGGACTGGAGCTCATGGACGATAAAAGAGCCATGCTGATTGAAAGAATCAAGACTGTGATCATAGAAATGGTGCATCACTCTGATGAATTACCCAAGTCAAACTTCTCAGATTTTATAAGCGATAAGCTAGACCATGACTATACTTATCTCGCTAATTTATTTTCTGAAGTTCAAGGTACTACTATTGAGCAATTTATTATTGCCCACAAGGTTGAACGTATCAAAGAATTAATCATTTACGACGAAATGAACATTACTGAAATTGCTTATAAAATGAACTACAGCAGTGTGGCTCATTTGTCAAGTCAGTTTAAAAAAGTCACCGGCCTAACGCCTACCCATTTTAAGCAACTCAAGGATAAAAAAAGAAACCCTATTGAGGACATAGGTAGGCTTGAATAAAATTAAAGATAAAAAACGCAACAACTTAAATTACTAAAAATTTAAAAACAGTGATATAATCATTGGAAAAAGAATTGGAAAAAGAACAAATTAGTGAACTGACCATAGCTAAAAAAGAGCTTGCATTTCAGAACATAGAAAAGGAAAAACGTGCCCAAGAATTGATTATTGCCAACAAAGAATTGGCTTTTCAAAACAGGGAGAAAGGCAAAAGAGAAAAAGAACTGGCTTTGGCAAACTTAGAATTGGCCTTTCAAACGAATGAGAAAGGTAAGCGTGCTGAAGAATTGGTTTTGGCCAATAAAGAATTGGTATTTCAAAACCATGAAAAAGGAAAGCGTGCCGAGGAATTGCTCATCGCCAACAAAGAATTGGTTTTCCAAAACCTTGAAAAAGAAAAACGTGCCGCAGAATTGACCATAGCCAATTTAGCGAGAATTCTTATTGAGGCCAGCCACGATCCACTTTTTACGATTAATACCAAAGGGAAAATAACGGATTTAAATAACGCTTCAGCTATCATTACTGGGCTGAGCAGAGATAAATTAATTGGTACCGATTTTTTCGACTACTTTACCGAACCTCATAAAGCAAGAGAGGTTTATAAAGAGGTATTTTCTAAGGGTTTTGTTACAGATTATCCATTGACTATCCGAGATCACAAATTAACAGATGTCCTGTTTAATGGGTCGGTTTTCAAAGATGAGTCTGGAAATGTGCTGGGCGTGGTGGTAGTGGCCAGAGACATCACAGAGCAAAAACGGATTGAAAATGAACTGATAGAGGCTAGAATATTTGCTGAATTGGCCACCGAAATAGCAGAAGAAACACAGAAACGTGCGGAATTTGCGATGCACACAGCTGAAAATGCTGTGAAATCAAAGCAGCAGTTTCTGTCCAACATGAGTCATGAAATCAGAACCCCGATGAATGCCATCATTGGTTTCACCAAAGTGGTTTTAAAAACTGAATTGACACCAAAACAAAGAGAGTACCTATCAGCCATAAAAATTAGCGGAGATGCCCTTATCGTACTTATAAATGACATTTTAGATTTGGCTAAAGTAGATGCAGGCAAAATGACTTTCGAAGAAATTCCATTTAAAATGGCCTCTTCTATTCATGCCATGTTGCATTTATTTGAAACCAAAATTCAAGAAAAGAACCTGAAACTTTTGGTTGAATATGACAAAAATATTCCAGAGGTTTTGGTAGGAGATTCGGTCAGGTTGCATCAAATTATACTCAATTTGGTAAGCAATGCGGTAAAGTTTACTTCAACTGGACATATAAAAGTAAAAGTAAAATTGTTCTCAGAAGACGCAGAAAATGTAAATATAAAATTCAATATCTCCGACACCGGAATTGGAATTTCAAAAGATAAAATACAAAATATTTTTGATAATTTTCAGCAGGCAACCAGCGGAACATCCAGGCTTTATGGAGGTACTGGCCTGGGCTTAGCGATAGTCAAACAATTAGTAGAAAAACAAGGGGGAACGATAGAGGCAGAGAGTGAATTAGAAGTAGGATCTACTTTTAGTTTTCAGTTACCATTCAAAAAAACGATTAAACAGGCATTAAGCTCCAAAGATATACTAGAGACTGAAAATGAGGTAATTGGAATAAAAATATTGGTTGTTGAGGATATCGAACTGAATCAATTATTGATGAAAACCTTACTGGAGGATTTTAAGTTTGAATGCGATATAGTGTCCAACGGACGATTGGCTGTAGAGCGATTGGGTGAAAAAAAATATGACATTATTTTGATGGATCTCCAAATGCCAGAGATGAATGGATTTGATGCCACCAAGTATATTAGGAATATTCTCAAATTGGAAGTACCCATAATGGCTCTTACTGCAGATGTGACCACTGTGGATTTAGAAAAATGCAGGGCTGTCGGCATGAATGGTTATATTGCTAAGCCTGTAGACGAAAAACTATTATATACAAAAATCATTGAACTGGTAAAGAGACCCACCATGAAAGATGAAATATTAAAAACGGAAGAATTAATCGTGAAGGCGAGATGTATAGATTTAAGCTATCTATTGGAGAGAACAAAATCTAATCCCAAGTTGATGTCCGAAATGATAAAGTTGTATTTGGAGCAAACTCCCCCTTTGATAGAGGCCATGAAACTTGGATTTCAAACCAATGACTGGAATTTATTAAAATCGGCCGTGCACAAGATGATTCCATCATTTTCGATCATGGGCATGGACAATAACTTTGAAAATATTGCCAAAAAAATTCAAGAGTATGCAGCTCTACAAGAAAATTCAGAACATGTATTGGGTATGGTAACCGAACTCGAAAATGTTTGTCTGCAAGCCTGTAAAGAATTAGAAGAAGAGCTAAAAAAATTAATTAACACAGACAATGAATAAAATTAAACTGTTTTTAGTCGACGACGATGCCTTATTTTTGAAATCTTTAGAAATAGAATTCATGAGCAACGGCGATTTTGAAATAGAAACATTTATTTCTGGGGAACTTTGTATAGAAAATTTGTTCAAGAATCCTGACATTATAATTTTGGATTATCATCTGGACGGTATCAACCCCGCTGCCATGAATGGATTAGAAACACTGCAACAAATTAAGAAAATCAAGAAGGACATTCCTGTCATTATACTTTCTTCTCAAGATAAAATAGAGGTGGCCATCAACTGTATGCACAACAATGCTTTCGATTACGTTGTAAAAAGCGAAACAGCCTTCGTGAGACTAAGAAAAGCCATTGATTCAGTATTTCAACTACAAAAAATCCAAAAAGAACTCAGTTGGTATATGGATAGGATGTGAGTAGGTATTGGTTGATTGGTTTACTGGTTATTGGTTGATTAGTTATTGGTTATTAGTGTATTAGTTACTGGTTATTGGTTACTAAAGACTCGTCCACTGAGGACAATGATATATAGATGTTAATCTGATGGAAATTGCGATCGATAGATCTCGAAGTGGGTTGCTGGTTAATCGGCCACTGAGCACAATGATATTCAGATGATAATCTGAATGAAATTGCGATCGATAGATCTCGAAGTGGGTTACTGGTTAATCGCCCACTGAGCACAATGATATTTAGATGTTAATCTGATGGAAATTGCGATCGATAGATCTCGAAGTGGGTTGCTGGTTATTGGTTTACTGGTTATTGGTTATTGGTTGATTAGTAATTGGTTATTGGAATTTTCGGATACTGAGCGATATTGAAGCGGTTATTGATTAATGCGGGATTAACCATACAGACTTTGAAATCTTCGTAACTTATTCATTGTTAAGTACATACACAACTTATCCTCCGCAAATTACCTTTGCTTTTTCTAAAAATGTGTGAATATTGTAAGTTATATAAGAATTTATATAACACATCCCTACGCTAGGATTTCGACCTTTGTATGGTGAAAATCATTTCACAATTGCCCCGCCAATAGTGGGAAATAAATTACGATAATGAAAAAATATACCATGTTTTTCCTGACATTTTTTATGTTATTGAGTTTGGCACCGCTTAACTCAAAAGCTGAACCTACTGCCATTTTAAAAGAAAAAACTAAAAAAGTAGAATCTGAAGAGGCAAAAGTATTATTGGCAAGATTAGATGCTATTAAGGCTTTGGACAAATCAGATATGACCAGAGATCAAAAGAAAGAATTGAGAAAAGAGGTGAGAACTATCAAGTCAAATTTGGCTGATTTAGGTTCAGGCGTTTATCTATCTGCTGGTGGTATCATCATCATACTTTTGATATTGATTCTGTTGTTATAAGTAAACACGCTAAGTCCACACTAATTTTTGTAAAAAAGATTGTTTTAAAAAATACTGAAATGAAGAAAATAATAATACCAATTCTGGTACTTATGACGGTGATTGCAGGTTGCAAAACCTCACAAAGTCAGAAAAAATCAAATTTAAACAAAACCGAAAAGGGAGCCATAATTGGTACTTCGTCTGGGGCTGTAATAGGGGGAATAATTGGCAATAAGAAAAACAATACGGCTCTTGGAGCTATATTGGGAGCTACTGTAGGCGGTGCTGTGGGTGTAGTGATTGGAAACAAAATGGACAAACAAGCCAAGAAAATTCAAGATGAATTGGGCAATGCTGCGAAAGTAGAGCGAGTGGGCGAAGGCATAAAACTCACTTTTGATAGTCAATTGCTGTTTGATTTTGGGAAGGCAACTTTAAAAGAATCTAACAAAGACGATTTGTGGAAACTGGCCAACACGCTTAAGCAATATCCTGATACCGATTTACTCATTGTGGGCCATACCGACAATGTAGGTTCTGAATCATTTAATCAAACTTTATCTAAAAAAAGAGCCAATGCAGTCTCCAATGAATTAACTTCTTCGGGTATAAGTAGAAATAGATTAAAAATAAAAGGCAAAGGTGAAAATCAACCTACAGAAACCAATGATTCTGACGCAGGAAGGACTCAAAACAGAAGGGTAGAAATTGCGATTTACGCCAATAATAAAATGAAAACAGAAGCTAATAAAGAAGCCATTTAAAATGAAAAATAACCATAAAAAAATAATTATAGCTTTTGCTTTGTTCTTGATTTCTTTTGGAATTAAGGCTCAAGTGAAATTTGGAGTAAGGGCTGGACTGAATGCCTCCACGGTATCATTTCCAAATCTACCCAACAAATCTGAAAAGATAGGCTTTCACGCTGGTGTATTTGCAGATGTGCCTCTTGTAGAAGACTTTATGTCGATACAGCCAGAAGTTAGCTACTCTACCAAGGGAACTTCGTTTAAGGTTTTGAGCGAGAAGCAATCCATCAATATGAATTATGTAGATTTGATTTTGCCAGTCTCGTTTAAAATGAGCGATTTCAACATAAACGTAGGCCCATTTGCCTCTTATCTGATTTCTACGCCAGATTATACCTACTACAACAATAACTCCGTTTTGGTGGATGCATTCAAAAAATTTGATGCAGGCTTATCGGCAGGATTGGGATATAATTTCAATAAAATGATGATTGGGGTTCGATATAACCAAGGGTTTATAGATGTTACCGAAGACAACGCCAGGGTATTTCTAGGAAGCGGAAAAAACGCCGTAGGTCAATTATCTTTGGGCTATAAGTTCTAATGCAATTTTAAAAAGAATCCCGAAGAGCTTAATGCCCTTCTTGATTCTTTTTTGTATATTACACCTAACAAAAAACAATTATTATGAACAATATTTTTAAAGGTTTAATAGCTGGATACGGAGCTAAAAAACTGGGAGGCGGATGCTTCGGAACGATCATAGTTTTCATAATTATCTGGGTAGTACTCGGACAATGTAAATAACCTTAAACTACTAACAAAAATGACCAAAGCAACCCTAATCGGCATTTGGATGGATCATACAGAAGCAAACTTCATGGTATATTCCAACGAAGATATGGTGACCACTACTATCAAATCCAAATTTACGCAAGAAGTAAAAGAAGAGAGTCTATCTCATGGAGAAAGTGGCATGCACACCAAAGAAAAGCAGCTAAAAGCTGAATATTACAAGGAAATAAGCAAAGTGATCCAAAATTATGAAGGTGTACTTTTGTTTGGACCCACCACCGCGAAATTGGAATTGTCAAATATTCTGAAAGAGGACCACCATTTCAATAAGATAAAAATCGAGGTTCAGCAAGCCTTTAAAATGACGGAAAACCAGCAACATGCTTACGTAAAAGAATATTTCTCAAAACAATACATTTATTGAATTTTAAATCCCAATAAAATGAAAAGCAAAGACAATAAATCCAACGAAAAGAAAATTGAATTGCCTGGCTATATCCCTTACCCACCGGGTGAAGACATCTTTGTAAAATCCAAAAAAGTAGAAAATAAAAGGGATAAAAAAGACAGTCCGCTAACAGCTCTAAGCCCAGACCGCATGGGTGATGCACTGGATGTACCTGGCTCTGAATTGGACAACAACCAAGAAAATATTGGTTCTGAAGATGAGGAAAATAACTACTACAGCTTGGGTGGAGACAACCATGATGATTGAGAGTCCAAATTCTTTTTATTCAAAACTAACCGTTCCAAATCTTAAAAATCAACTGGATTTTAAAGACTAAGATCAAATAACAGCTAGGTAAGTTGATATTTTGAATCAAAATGTTACACAAATTCTAGTTAAATTCCTCGAAAAATTTTCAGGTAAAATGGCATAATTCAGACAATGAATATTAGTACCTTTAAATCAATAATTAAAATAACACAACTTAATTTTCATTGCAATGCCAGATTACATCGACTTTCCAGAAGTTGAGGACATTATTGTAAAGTCCAAAAATGAAGAATATCAAGAAGTAAAATCTTCCAAATCGGAAAACTCAAAAAAAAATAAAGATGAGTTTCCCTTTCTTTTTAAAGATTCGGATTTTAACCTGAAAAACTTAAATCCAGAAGATGATGATAACGATTATTATATTTCGCATGAAAATACCTACAACGATTCTACACTGCTAATTCTTTTAAGCATCGGCACTTTGATTTCTTTGGGTATTCTAGCAAATTCTATATTAACTTAAATATCTGATTAAATAAAGTTCTGAGTCCATTAGCTTCTTATTAATTCTGTTTATAAGATTTAATTAAATACCATGAAAGTAGCCGTATTCAGTACCAAGCCCTATGAAAAAATTTACCTTGAAAAATACAATGCTGATGCCAAGCATGAGCTGGTGTTTTTTGAAGCTTCTTTAAATGCTGCTACTACTGACTTGGCAAAGGGATTCGAGGCAGTTTGCGTTTTTGTTAGTGATATTTTAGACGAGAATACCATTGAGAAACTAGCCAATCAGGGTGTCAAACTTATAGATTTGCGAAGTGCTGGCTTCAACAATGTAGATCTTACAGCCACTAAAAAACATCATATAAAAGTACTGCGAGTGCCCGCCTATTCCCCTCAAGCCGTGGCCGAACATGCAGTGGCACTTATACTTACGTTAAATCGCAAAACCCACAAAGCCTACAACAGAGTGCGAGAAGGCAATTTCTCTGTTGAAAAACTCATGGGTTTTAACCTTTATGAGAAAACCGTCGGCATCATAGGAACTGGAAAAATAGGTACTGCATTTGCTAAAATCATGTTGGGTTTCGGTTGTAAAATAAGGGTAAACGATACCGTTGAATCTGATGACCTTAAGGCCAAAGGCGTAAAATACTTGACTTTTGATGAGGTTTTAGCCAACTCTGACATTGTATCTATCCATTGTCCGCTTACCCACGAAACTAAACATTTATTTGACAGTTTGGCCTTTGAAAAAATGAAAAGTGGAGCCATGCTGATCAACACCAGTCGAGGAGCCATCATCAATACTTCACATGCTATTGTGGCATTAAAGAAAGGGAAATTAGGCTATTTAGGCATTGATGTTTATGAACAAGAAGAAAAAATATTTTTTAAAGACTTGTCCGAGTCTCTTATCCAGGACGATTTGATAGAGCGACTCATGTCGTTTCACAATGTTTTGATAACGCCCCACTTGGGATTTTTTACAGAAGAAGCTTTGGAGCAAATCGTAAAAATAACCTTAAAAAACTTTACAGATTTTGAAAATGGTGTAAGCTCAGAAAATGAAGTAACGTAAAGCATTATGGATTTCAAAGATTACTACAAAATACTAGGCGTCGAAAAAAAAGCTACACAGGACGAAATCAAAAAAGCTTTTAGAAGTTTGGCCGTAAAGTATCACCCAGATAAAAACGCTGGTAATAAAGAAGCTGAAGAGAATTTCAAATCTATCAACGAAGCCAATGGCGTTCTGAGTAATCCTGAAAAAAGAGCCAAGTACGATGAGTTTGGGCAATATTGGGAAAATCCAGGACAAGATCCACAAAATTATAAAGGACAAAATACTTCACAAGGCAGGTATCAAGACTTTGGAGATCAAGCAGATTTTTCCGATTTATTTGAGCAGTTTTTCTCTTCAAAAAATGGAAATACCAAGACTGCAAAAAACGCCAAAGGGGGAGATTATGAAACAGAAATGGAGATTACGCTTCAAGAAGCCTATCATGGAACAAGTCGCATATTACAAGTTGATAAAGAGAAACTAAGAATTACTACAAAGCCTGGAACCTTCTCAGGTCAAATCCTCAGAGTTAAGAACAAAGGAGCCGCTCCCAGAGCAAGTGGAGAAAGGGGCGATTTGTATGTAAAAATTAAGGTAAAATCGGATTCCGAATTCGAGAGAAAGCAGAATGATTTGTATATTTCTCAGTCAGTAGATTTGTTTACGGTAATTCTTGGAGGTGATATCCTCATTCATACGTTTACTGGTCAGGTAAAAATAAACTTGCAAGCGGGCACGCAAAATGCGAAGGTCATTCGATTAAAAGGAAAAGGAATGCCTATTTATGACAAAACCAACCAGTTTGGTGATTTGTATGCAACATTACAAGTAAAGATTCCAGAAAACTTGAGTTTAGAGCAAAAAGCAAAATTTGAAGAATTAAAAGCTATTTTATAAACAAATACAACCATGGAAAAAAATGTAATTATTAGGTATTCTCCTCAAATCAACCAAAAATCAGTGGAAAATTTCGAAAATGCCTTTTATGATTCTTTATGCAAATATTCATTCCGTCATTTGCCTTTTTCAGAAAAAATTACGGAAGAATTAATCCAAGAAGCTCTGCTCAAGTCCATCCAAGTGTGTCAGTTGGCTGGAGTAAACAGTGCGTGCCATTTTAAAAAAGTATTTGTATACGATGCAGTTGGTCACACCCTCGCCATTGACTGGAAAATGAGCAAAAAAGCTGTTAATCTTATGGTTACTCAAATGACATCCCTTGACCGAAATACCGCTCAATGGATTTGGAAACTCGTGGACGTTTGACACCATGAAAGGTTTTACTTTGCCAAAAAGGCATTTATTTTGGTCAAAAGCAATTTTTCATCTATTGGTTTTGAGATATAATCATTCATGCCCAGTGTTTTACATTTTTCTACATCCACCGAAGTTACATCCGCCGTTAGTGCAATGATCGGAATATCCGATTTCATCACTTGTCTGATGTATTCAGTGGTATCAAAACCGTTCATGATGGGCATTTGCAAATCCATCAAAATAACGTCAAATGTGTCATTTTCAAGTATTTCTAAGGCTATTTTGCCATTATTGGCCATTTCAACATCAAAATCAAAATCCATCAAGATGATTTTTATCAGAAATTGATTCAGAGGCATGTCTTCCACCACCAATATTTTTTTTCTCAAATTAATCCCATTTGAGTTTTCATTTTGAAGTTCTTCTATCTTTGAAGGCTCCTCCATGACGTCCTGACTCGGTATTTCAAAATCCAATATAAAGCCAAAAGTTGAGCCCACACCTAATTCACTCTTGATAAATACCTCTCCGTTTTGGAGTTCTACCAATTGTTTTACTATGGCCAAACCAAGCCCAGTGCCACCATATGAACTGGTGGTTTCTTTATTAGCCTGCTCAAAATTATTAAATACCTGTTTCAACTTATTTTGCTCTATTCCTATACCTGTATCTGTTACACTGAATTCTAAAGTCACTTTTAGCTCTGATTCTTTTAGCTTTTTTACAGCGAAAATTATTTTGCCTTGACTGGTAAATTTAACTGCATTGCCTATCAAATTTAAAATTATTTGTCTCAATCGTAGTGGGTCTCCTATTAGAAATTTCGGAATATTTTGATCATAATCTTTTACAAATTCTAGATTTTTCTCTTTGATTTTAAGATCAAATAACTGCACCATGGTGTCTAACGTTAAATCCAAATCAAACTTAATTTCTTCAAAAGACATTTTGCCAGCATCTATTTTGGCTAAGTCTAGAATATCATTAATCAAAACCACCAAGGCATCGGCTGAAATTTTTATGGCATTGAGATATTCTCTTTGGGCGGTATCAAGCGTAGTTTTGAGAACAACATTGGTAAAACCCAAAATGGCGTTCATGGGTGTACGTATCTCATGGCTCATGTTGGCCAAAAACTGCTGTTTGGCTTTCACGGCAGACTCGGCTATTCTTGTTTTATGGTCAGCATGGTTTTTAGCTTCTATGAGCTCCGCTTTCGTATGAATCTGCGATGTCACTTCATAAGCAATAACTACCACACCAGAAATTGTATCATCTGCTTCATAATAAGGCTGATACACGAAATTAAAATATACTTTCTCCAGTTTTCCGTTTCTTTGAATTGAAACGAGATATTCATACCCTTCAAATGGTTTGCCTGTTTTTAATACTTCTAATATTATATCGGGTAAATCACTATTCAACAGTTCTGGTAATACTTCCACCAGAAGTTTTCCTTCAATTACGTTTCCCTTTCCCCAAATTTCCTTTATGGTATCATTGGCAAGTGAAATTTTCAATTCTTCTCCAATCAAAATAGCGAAAGCAAAAGGAGACTGCATGAGCAACCTGTTGTATCGGCTATTACTATTTTCAATAGCTTTATGGGCTTCTTTTTCAAGGTTTAATTGAACCTCCAACTCCAGCTTTTGCCTGATTTGCTGCTCAACGGCTAGTCTTTTAACTTCCGTTATATCGGCAATGGTTAGCACAATGAGGTCTTCATTCTGACTTTTTTGTTGAATCCTATGGGCATTGAGCAACAAGTTTTTAATGCCTATCTGCTCAAAAGTCTGTTCAATCTCAAAGTCTTGAAATCTAAGATTTTTAGGTATAATATCTTCCAAAAGCTCCCTCAAGGCCGGAATGCTCCATTCTCCATTATTGATTTTATAAATAGAAACGCCCAAGAGATCGTCTTCTGAAACTTTAAACATTTTACAAAATGACCCATTGGCAGATTTTATTCGGATATTTTTATCCAAAATCAAAACAGGTTCATGTACAGTAGAAATAATGCCTTCATAATAGGAATACAATTCTTCTATTTGTAAAATTCGGGCATTCAGTTCCTGATTGCTGGTTGTAAGTTCTTCGTTGGTCGATTCTATTTCTTCTTTCGAGGTTTCTAACTCTTCGTTGAGGCTTTGTAGTTCTTCGTTGCTCGATATGATCTCCTCGTTTGCACTTTGAAGTTCTTCGTTTGCAGCTTCTTGGTCATGGGTTATCGAGCCCATGTCTGATCTTGCGGCTGTCAACTCTTCCTCCAGTTTTCTAATCCTGCGGTCTTTGGCCAACGAATTGTTTTTGGTGCCATTTGCCGAACTTTCTGGTATTTCCAAGAGCTGTTCAGTAAAAATCACTATTAAAAGCGGCTCTTCATTTTCTAATTTAAGCGGAGCTACTTCAATATTGACTATTCTCACTATATTTTGCAGAAGACCACGATCCATTTCAATTCCAGTTTTCTTTATGGTCTGCTTAGTTTTGATGGCATGATGAATAGCATTCCTCAACTCAAAGGTGATTCCTTCATGAGCCATTTTCAAAATATTAAAGGAAGCTTTTCCTGACGAATTTTGAAGAAAAGTAGCTGTTGGCCCTTTAAAGTGTAAAATCTCTAACTCATAGTTTATGACAACGCTTGCAGGCACATACTGTGCCAAAAGCACCGCATCTAAGGCACTTCCAAGGTTTGAACTAGGAAGGCTGTTGATGATTTTTTTTATATTTGGTGGAGTAAATTTGTTCAGTTCAGAACTAATGGTGTGTGGCAAACGGATGGTTATATCTGTTTTTTTTGCCAATCCTGAGTTCTTTTTAGGAGAATAAAATTTGCTTTTTTTGTTTACTATTGAAAACAACTTTACAGACGAACCGATGGTTTCAGATTTGCCCAACATCAAATATCCGTTGTCATTAAGAGCATAATTGAATGTGCTAACACACTTTTTTTGGTTAAATGCATCCAAATAAATTAAGAAGTTTCTGCAACTGATCAAGTCCATCCTTGAAAAAGGCGGATCGTTGAGAATGTTGTGTTGTGCAAATACGCAAACATCTCGAAGCGACTTAACGATTCGGTACTTATCTTTTGATTTTGTAAAAAACTGTCTGAGTCGTTTTGTTGACACATTTTTCATTTGACTCTCTGTGTACTCACCATTTCTCGCTAAAGCTATGGCCTCAGCACTCAAGTCAGATGCAAAAATCTGGAAAGGGATATTTACAGAGCTACTTTGTTGAATTTCAAGTAATGTAATGGCAATAGAATATACTTCTTCACCTGTAGCACAAGCAGCCACCCAAATCCTAATCGTTTCACCTTCTTTCTTTGACTTTATAATTCTTGGCAAAATCGTTTTCTTAAGTAACAAAAACGTCTCAGGATCTCTAAAAAACTCGGTTACGTTTATCAGTAAATCTTGATAAAGCAAATCTATTTCGTTAGGATTCTCCAACAGATAGTCTGCATATATTTTAATAGAGGCCAATTTGAGATTCATCATCCGTCGTAACAAACGCCGTTTGATGGTATTCATTTTATAATGAAAAAAGTCTACATTTTTTTTTATCAAAATTAGATTCAGAATTTTGACCAAATCAGGATTTTCGTTGTCAATTTCGTCTTCTGGATTTATTTTCTTTGAATTTCTGATTACCAATGGGTGTTTACTTATCCAGTTTATTTCCTCTGCTATTTCCTTGGGCGACATTACAAAATCTACGATTCCCTCGGTAATTGCAGATTGGGGCATACTTTGATATTTGGCAGATTCGTCTTGTGCAAAAGTTATCCCGCCAGCCAACTTGATATCTTTTAAACCCTTTGTACCATCATTTGCACATCCGGATAGCACTATACCTATCGTGTTTTCTTTGTGCGTTTCGGCTAAGGAAGAAAACAAAACATCTATGGAAATAGCGATTCCGCTTTTTGTTCTAGGAATCAACTTTATATGTCCATCAATTACCTCAATACCTTTGTTAGATGGTATAACATACACATTATTAGGTTTCATTTCTTCCATTTCGTCTATCTCTTGCACCAACATGCTGGTCGACTTAGATAAAATCGCTGGGAGCATGCTTTTGTGATCTGGACTCAGATGCTGCACCACAATAAACGCCATACCTGTGTCAGACTTCAGATTTTGAAGAAATTGAATGAAAGCCTCCAATCCGCCAGCAGACGCACCAATGGAAACAACTGTAAAGCCATGATTATCCAGTTCTTTATTTGAAACTTCTATGGTATCTATTTTAATGTTCTTTCGGGTAGCAGTGGAGCTTTTAGATGACAATTCTAAAGGAGATGTGAGCTTTCTTATGGGTGGCAAAAGTGTTTTCATGGCTAAGTGCTGTTTGACAACGAAGGTAGTCTATTTGGCGGGTTTCCAAGTAAATTGTTCATATAGTTTTAAACAAACTATCAAGAATCATGATTTGGGGCTCTTATTTTCAACTTAATATACAATTTTAGTCACGGAAAAACATAATTTATTCAAAATCAATAAATTATGTGTGAATGATGAAAGTTAAATTCTGAATTGTATAAGTTATTAAAAGGAGTAAAAACAATATTTGTATTATTAAATGAGCCTACAATCCTACCATTAGATTTTATGAAAATTCGTATAGTTATCCTCGTTAATTTGTTCGCTTTTTTATTGATTTATCAGTTTTATTTGGCCGTTTCTAGCAACCGAATAGAAGACAGAAGCTCTTATATAGTGATACATACCCACAAAAACTTTGAAATACGTATGTACAATCCGATAGCAGTGGAAGAAATAAATTCTAAGGCCTTTCGATTTAAAGAATACAGCAGAAATGGAATCAAAAACTTGGACAGATTCGGAATCTCCTATAGTCCGCAATTAAATGCCACTAACTCCGCCAAGCTCTCTGGGTCGCTCATTACCCAAAACTTAAATAGCAATTCAAAAGCTCATAGTTCTGTGACAAAAAATAATAATCTCTATTTAGCCGTAATCACCTTCGATGGATTCGCATTGGAAAGTGATATAAAGTCCTACGCAAAAACCATGGTTTTGGCCTTGAAAAAGTCAAATATTCGTCATTTTGGCAACTTCCAATATGTAGGCTATAACTCTCGATTTCAGTTCTTTAGGAGAAGAAACGAAGTAATCGTTCATATAAACTATTAATAACAACAACATGGAATTAAAACAAAAAATCGATGTATTGGAAATCTCAGAACTAGATAAATTCAAAGAGAACTATTTCATGACCCAAAAACCTGTGGTTTTGAAAGGCCTGGCAAATGAAAAAGTGGCTGGACAAAGTTGGAATATAAAATACTTTATGGACAAAGCCGGCGATTTAGAAATCAGTGTTTTCGATAATTCAAATCTAAAGCGTTCAAAATCAACCTATACGAGGCCTGATTTTAAAATGAATTTTGGAGATTACCTCTCTATTATTCAAAAAGATGAAAAAACCGATTTGAGAATTTTTGGAATGAATATGTCCAAACAATTACCCAAGCTCAAGAAAGATTTTCCTTGTCCGAAAATCTTCCAAGGCATGCTCGGCAACCTAGGTCTGATGTTTTTTGGCGGAAAAAACACCACGGTAAGGATTCATTATGACATAGACATGTCTAATGTGCTGCTGACTCACTTTGGAGGTAAGAAAAAAGTGGTTCTGATAGCACCTGAATACACTGATTTGCTCTATCGCCTACCCTACTGCACCTATTCGCTCATCAACCTCGACGACCTGGATTTTGTAAAATACCCAGGATTAATATTTATAAAAGCCTATGAATGCACGCTGGAGCACGGTGATTCTATTTTTATGCCGAGCGGATATTGGCACTATATGACTTATCTAGAAGGCAGTATGTCAGTCAGTTACAGAAAACTCTCTCCTTCATTACAAACCAATCTAAAAGGATTAATGAATATTGCACTAAGAATGCCATTTGATAAAATGATGGGCAAAGCCATGGGGTCTAAATGGCTAGCGTCCAAAGAGAAAATCGCCCAGATGAGAGCTAAGAGAGCCATTTACAATTTAAACTTTTCCTAATGTGTGAATTTTACAAATAGAAATCAATATTTTACAACGACCTCTTAGCCATTAATTCCACCTTTGTGAAGGAAATAGTATCACAATAAAAAACACAAAAATGAAATCTAACGAGGAACTTCAAAAAGAAGTACAAGATGCTTTCAAATGGGAACCAAAACTTCATGCGGCCGAAATTGGCGTAGTAGTACATGATGGAATTGTGACCCTATCAGGTACAGTGGACAATTACGCGAAAAAAATACAAGCCGAAGATGCAACCAAGCACATCATGGGTGTAAAGGCGGTGGTAGAGAAAATCGAGGTGAAATTCAACACCGATTGGGCAAAACACGATGACAACGACATAGCGAAAGAAATAGTAAACGCCTACAAATGGAATTGGCAACTACCCAATGACAAAATTCATGTAAAAGTGGAAAATGGCTGGATAACCTTGGATGGCGAAACCAACTGGAACTACCAACGCGAAGAAGCAAAAAATTCGATCAAAAACATGACAGGAATAAAGGGTGTGACCAATAACATAACCATTAAGTTGGAAGTAGAAAATAAGATAGAAAAAAATGATATTGAGGCGGCCATCAAACGAAATTGGTCCGTAAAAAGTGAAAATATAGATGTGGCAGTAATGGACCACAGAGTAACACTAACGGGAAATGTGTCGTCGTGGCACCAAAAAGACGAAGCTTCACGCATGGCATGGAGTGCTCCCGGAGTTTGGGCCGTTGACAATCAATTAGCAGTAATATTTGATAATGATTACGTGTCTTAAGATTTTTTAAGGCTACTAGCCACACACACTAATTTGAAAATGTAGACACATAGTACAAGCTTTCTTGAAAAGATTCTTGAAAATATGTGTTTGCTTTTCTTTAAAACATTCTCCAAGGGTAAATTCTATAAAAAACCTCACAAATCTTCAAACAAAATGCACAATATAGCCATCATCTCGTCCAGTATAAGACCCGACAGGAAAAGTCATCGTTTGGCATTATATTTTATGAAATATCTGAATGAAAATTTTCTTGCCAATGCCCATATTCTAGATTTGAAAGAATATGATTTCCCAATATTTAGCCAAACCTTTAAAAAACAAAAAAATCCAATCAAAAAGGTTATGGATTTTGCAGAAAAAATAGCGGCATCAGATGGCGTTATCATAGTGACTCCGGAGTACAATGGTGGCTATCCAGCCAGTCTCAAAAATGCCGTTGATCTTCTCTATGAAGAATGGCGACATAAACCCGTAGGAATAGTTACGGTTTCGAGTGGACCTTTTGCAGGCTCCCAGGTATTGGTCTCGTTCCAGTTTTCTCTTTGGAAAATGAAAGCCTGGACCATCACCGAGCAATTCGCAGTGCCAGATGTAGAGAAAAACTACGACGAGGAAGGCAATAGCCTGCATAAAAAAATCAGCGAACCACTTACAGAAGCCTTCATAAAGGAGCTATTTTGGTGTATAAAAGCAGATAAAAACTTAGTGTAAATGTGTGAATCTTATAAAGGATGTTTGGAATTATATAACAGGCAAGCAAGTCCAGAACACTACCTTTGACCTATCATAAACCCCATTTTTATCATGCCTATTCTAAATATTCTTATCGTAATAATTGTAATCGGTTTCGTGCTTTGGTTGGTCAATAATTATTTACCAATGGACGGCAAAATAAAGAAAATACTAAATTTCGTAGTAGTCATTGGTGTCATCATTTGGTTGCTTAAAGTATTCTCGATTATCAGCATTTAATCCATTTTCATCAGCACTACGCTATATAACATCCATGCAGCTTTTTTTAAAAAATTAAAAATTTACAAATAACCCTTTTAAATATATATCATGAATTTAAAACGAATTTTTGGAGCCATACTGACTCTTTTAGGTATCGTCGGACTTATTTATGCCGCATTTTTATTTGTCAATAGTTCAACAGGCACTAGAAACATAAAGACCCTTGTTACCTACGGCATCATCGGAGTAATATTCTTTGTATCGGGCATTGGACTCATCAAAACAACCAAAGACGAATCTTGAAAATTTCTTAGAGGCATAGAAAAACCAAATTGAGATTCAACTTTTGGTTTTACCTATAAAACAAATGATGAAAAATCTCAAAATTGTATTTATTCTTTTGGCTTTAACATTCATAATTGGAAGTTGCAAAACAAAATATGTTAAAGACAAACCTTTAGTTGTAGAAATGAAAAGGCCTGTTAGGCCAGGTCAAAATTATGTTTGGCTAAACGACAATTGGGTATTTAATAGAAAAAATCAAACCTACACGCGACGCCAAGGTTATTGGGCAATACCTAAATCCAAAAAAAACTATCAACAAGGCTACTGGAAAACCAACAAAAATGGAAGCCACTGGGTACCTGGAAGATGGAAATAAAAACTATACAAAAACAAAAATTATGCAACCAGCAATTGGTCTTACTGAAAAAAGCTTGAGCAAGAGTATTCAAATGCTCACGGTACTATTATCTGATGAAGTTATACTTTATACCAAAACCCGAAATTTCCATTGGAATGTGGCTGGTGAAAGTTTTATGGAACTCCACAAACTTTTTCAAAATCAATATTCAGCATTGGAAGAAACCATAGACACCGTTGCTGAAAGGATAGGGAAACTAGGTGGAAAAGCCATTGGCACAATGAAAGAATTTCTGGAAAACACCAGACTGAAAGAAAACCCAGGTGTTTATGCTGCACAAAAAGGCATGTTGATGGATTTGGTAAATGATCATCAAATGGTCATTGTAGAACTGCGAAAAGATATCGCAAGTTCAGAAACCAACGGCGATGCAGGAACTACAGATTTTCTAACTGGAATTCTAGAATATCACGAAACCACCGCTTGGATTTTAAGACGATATTTAAACTAGCCTAATAGAAATATGAAAGCAGAAACAGATAATAACGGGAAAAAATATCTATTTTCAAAAAGTTTAGATACCGTTTTTCTGGCCGTAAACAATGTTTTCAAATTTATCGGTTTGATTTTCAAAGAGGCTTTTACAGCACCTTTTGAGTGGAAAGAAATTATCAATCAATGTTTTAATGTAGGTTTCAAATCGCTCCCTTTGGTTTCTTTGACTGGATTTATTATTGGCATCGTATTTACCAAACAATCTCGACCATCACTCTCTACTTTTGGTGCCAGTTCTTGGTTGCCTTCTCTGATTTCTATAGCTATTATTCGAGCCTTGGCTCCATTGGTAACAGCTCTTATAGCTGCAGGTAAAGTAGGTTCTAACATCGGTGCCGAACTCGGTTCAATGAAAGTTACCGAACAAATTGACGCCATGGAGGTATCAGCCACCAATCCTTTCAAATATTTAGTAGTTACCCGTGTGATGGCAACCACATTTATGATGCCTGTCCTGGTTCTATATTCCGGATTGGTTGGCATGCTGGGCTCCTTTATGAATATCCATCAAAACGAACAAACGAGTTTTGCGGCCTTTATAAAAAATGCATTTAGTACCATATCTTTTTTAGATATCAATTCCTCCATTTTCAAGGCAGTTTGCTATGGTTTTACCATTGGCGTAGCGGGCTGCTACCAAGGCTATTATGCTGAAAACGGCACACAGGGAGTCGGTAAAGCAGCTAATACAGCAGTAGTTGTAGCTATGTTTCTGATTTTTATTGAAGAAATGATCATTGTTCAATTTGTAAATTCTATTAGATAAAATTTATGAAAAATAATGATGTAACTGAAAAAAAATCGGTGATAAGCATAAATAACCTAAAAAAGTCTTTCGGCAGTTTGAAAGTCTTAGATGGGGTGAACCTAAATATCAAATTAGGAGAAAATTTGGCAGTGTTGGGCAAATCAGGAAGTGGTAAATCTGTACTGATAAAAATAATATCTGGATTGTTAAAACCCGATGAAGGTACGGTAACCGTCCTCGGCTTAGAAGTAGATAAAATCAGTCCTGTTGAACTCAGAGCTTTACGGTCAAAAATCGGCTTTTCTTTTCAAAACAGTGCTCTATATGATAGTATGACCGTTAGAGAAAACTTGGCTTTTCCACTCATAAGGAATAAAACTAATTTGTCTAAAACAGAAATACAACATGCCATTGAGGAGGTATTAAACGAAGTAGGATTACCACAAACTATTGATCAAATGCCTTCAGAATTGTCTGGTGGACAACGCAAAAGAATAGGAATAGCCCGAACACTTATATTGAAGCCTGAAATAATGCTTTACGACGAACCCACGGCTGGGTTAGATCCCATCACCAGTAGCGAAATCAACAGTTTGATTAAGAAAGTTCAGGCACAATATAAAACCAGTTCTATAATTATCACCCACGACCTTACTTGTGCCAAAAACACTGCTGACAATGTGGCCATTTTGGTTCAAGGAAAATTTTTGAAATCTGGAAGTTTTGATGAAGTTTTTAAGTCTGAGAACGAAATTGCCAGAACTTTTTATGAATACAATTTTATAAATGACAAATGAAAGCATTAAAAAATAATCGACCAGTGATAGTCGGTATGTTTATATTATTAGGTTTATTGATTTTAGTAATGACAGTTTTTACCTTAGGCAATCAAAAGAAAACCTTTGTAAAAACTTTTACGTTGTACGCCGTATTTGATAATGTTGGAGGGTTGCTCAAAGGTGGCAATGTTTGGTTATCGGGTGTAAAAATTGGCACCATAAAGAGAATCAGCTTTTATGGAGATTCTAAAGTAATAGTTACAATGAGTATTGAGCAAGAAGCAGAGGCATACATTCATAAAAACGCCAAAGCAAAAATAGGGTCTGACGGCCTGATTGGCAACAAGATTGTCATCATTTATGGAGGCGACAAGTCCGTGCCTCAGGTAGTAAAGGGAGATGTTTTGAAAGTAGAAAATGGAATAAGTACAGACGATATGATGGCTACTTTACAAGAAAACAACAAGAATATTCTTCAAATAACCCATGATTTCAAAAGTATCAGCAAAAAAATAGACAATGGAGAAGGAGCCTTAGCAACTTTGTTAAATGATCCAGCCATAGCCAATCAACTTCGAGCATCAACTAGTAATCTACAATCTACTTTGACCAACCTGAAGACTGTATCGGAAGGTAGCAAAAAGGTTCTTGCAAATTTAGAAGGATTTTCTAAAAAGTTAGTCCTGCCAGGCAATTCTGTGAATGATATAGCCAGCGATACCATCATTTATAAAAGCCTCAAGGCCACATTGGCAGAGCTAAATGACGCTTCGAAATCTGTTACCAAGTTTACTGAGAACCTAAAAACCGCAAGTGAAAAATTCGGTCAAAAAGACAATGCCGTAGGTGTATTGCTTAATGACTCAGAAACTGCGGCCGCCATGAAAACCACCTTAAAAAATCTAGAAGCAGGAAGCAAAAAACTCGATGAGGATTTAGAAGCTTTGCAACACAACTTTTTGCTGAGAAGATTTTTTAAGAAAAAAGCAAAAAACAAACTATAAGCACCCAAAAGCCCAAAAAAAGTGTGAATTTTGAAACATTTCTCACTTTTTATATAACATTCTATTTCAGCTTTGCATGACCTTTATAGTGTGAAAATACATTCACATTTATGAAAAAATATGCGATGACAAATCAAATCAAATGGTCAATTGACCAAGCTCACAGCGATATTACTTTTAAAATCAGACATTTGATGATTGCCCACGTAAAGGGCTCATTTAAAACATTTGATGCCAACATTTACACCTATGGACAAGATTTCAGTACAGCTGAAATTGACGTTTGGATAGATGCCTCTTCCATAACCACTGGTGACGAAAAACGGGATGAACACCTTAAAGCCATGGATTTTTTAGATGTTCAAAACCATAAGCAAATCTCATTTGTATCCAGCACCATAGGCAAAATAGATGATGAACAAAAACATGAATTGTGGGGCGAACTAACGATGGTTGGTATAAAGCAAAATATAAAATTAGAAGTAGAATTCGGCGGAATTGTGAAAGATCCTTGGGGAAATGAAAGGGCGGGTTTTTCTGTTTCAGGAAAAATAAAAAGAGCAGACTGGGGTTTAATCTGGAATTCGAATCTAGAAGCTGGTGGTATTATGGTGGGTGATGATGTTCACATTTCTTGTGAAATTGAACTGACCAATGTAGGCTTTAAAGACCTAATAATGGAATTGGAAAATTCTGTTAATGATAGACAATCTCTCTGATTTTCAATCTAATTACCTCTTTTTCAGCACAAATCAATCAAATATTAACACTATGAAAACGATTCTTTTTCCAACAGATTTTAGTGACAACTCGATGCATGCTGCTCTATATGCGGGTATGCTTGCAAGAAGATTTGATGCTAAACTCATTATTCTACATGTTTTTACCAACATCATTTCTTTGAGTTTGGAGCCTCAAACTATGAATGATACCAGTATATTGGAGATGCAGCTTCAAAAGAACGCATTGCAAAATTTAGAAATTTTCAGTGAAAAAGTATTTCTAAGCACAGAACTTCCTGAGGTTCAAATAGAACATCTATTGGAATATGGATTTGTAACGGAGTGTATTGTTGAGGTATCAAAAAGATTCAAAGTGGATATGATTGTGATGGGTACCAAAGGTGTCTCCAATGTCTTCGACAAGTGGATGGGTTCAAACGCCGAAAACGTGGTTAAATCTGCGGAATGTCCAGTTTGGATTGTGCCGATAAACTCTCCATTAACTGTTCCTCAAGTATTTATTTATGCAGCAGATCTTCAGGAAGACGAAGTATCTGCGACAAAAACTCTTTTAGAATTTTCTGTTCCGTTAGGAGCTAGTTGCAAAGTCATTCATATTCAAGCGTATTTTGACAATGAAGTTATGCTGAAATCAGGAGAAACTATGGCAGATTTGAGCAAAGAATTTGAAGGAAATAACATAACTTTTAAGGATTTGAATAGAAAAGAAGTTGTGAAGGGAATAGAAACCTATTCTAAAAACCAAAAACCAGATGTATTAGCCTTGGCAGTTTACGAAAAAACTATTTTTAGTAACTTGTTCAATAGCAGCATAACCAAACATTTTGTGGAAGAATCTAAAATCCCTATGTTGATTTTTAAAAAAGAAAAATCATGAAAGCAATAGATAAATTGAATGATGATATTCTAAAAATAACACTGAAGATTCAAACTGAATATCCAGAAATATCGGTGTATTTAACTGAAATGCCAGTGACCATACCGAATGTTTCTTCTCCAAAAATCAATATCTCCTCACTTTCAGATTATTATGAATCTTTAAAAATCTTATTGAAAGATTATATTGAAAATCAGAAACTATTAAGCATTTGAAAAGAATCTAATAATGAAAACTATTTATATTAAAATCGAAAAGTTTTTTGAAAAAATCACTTATCTCATTACCACTATATTGGGTAGCTCCATCACTTTTTTTTTGGCTTTCGTAATGGTGGTTTTTTGGTTTTTCAACCGCCAATATAGCAACCATGACATCAATGAAGTCATCAGAGATTTAATTCACGGTGTAACATTTTTGAGCTTATTTGTCATTCAAAAAGAATTCAGCAGGTTTTCAGGTTCACTTCATCTAAAAGTAAATGAACTGGTGGCATCTACAGAAACAGCAAGTAATTCGGTGATAAACGTAGAATCAAAAACTGAAATAGAAATATACGAGCTACAGAAAGAATATGCCGAATTGGCAGAAAAAATAGAAAATACAGAAGAAAAGTAAACAAAAAATATTGTGCCATGTGTGAATTATGTAAGTGTTTGATAGTATTCTATAACATGTAACACCATAAATCGTCGCACCTTTGTATTATAATTATTTCGAATTTAAATACTAAGAAAATGTCAAAATTTACAATTATTCTTTTTGCAATATTTTTCATTCATATAGGAATGGTAAAAGCTCAAACGCTTTCTGTTGGTCCTATGGTGGGATTTAATATCTCTTCCCTTTCTGGCCCAACCAATACCAAAGCATTGCCTGGTATTACTTTAGGAGCTTTCGCAAACTACAGTGTTAATGAAAACGTAGGTATCGGTGCTAAGTTTATGTACTCGCAGTTGGGAACTGATTATAAAAATGTAGACTACATCAACAGATTGCACTATCTACAAATGCCTATCACTGCCATCTATTATTTTGGCGAAGGTGGTGACAAATTCAGACCAAAAATTTATGGTGGACCATATGTGGGTACACTTTTAAGTGCAACGTTAAAGGATGGAACCAAAATCACAGAAGCAAATGGTGGACCGGTTTATAAGAAATTAGACTTCGGTGCAGTGATTGGAGCTGGATTTAATTACCGTATTCAGGATCGTACATGGTTAAATGTAGACGCTGGTTTTAGCCAAGGCTTTGCTGACGTAAACGAATCACCAATAGCCAAATTTAAAAATCAAGCTTTCGGCTTAAACGTTGGAGTTAGTTTTCCAATAAAATAAGCTTGAGAGATCAATCGAAAAAGTCTGTTATAATTGGTTTTATAGCAGACTTTTTATTTTAAAATTCTTCAGCAAAACCTTCAAAAAAAGAAAAATATGGTGATAGAAATAAAAAATACTTTCGATGGAATAGGAGAATTTGTATTGTTCATTTTCAGGTTTTTTAAAGAGCTATTCAAACCGCCATTGGAACTAAGAGAGTTCGTAAAACAATGCTATGTAATTGGTTACAAATCACTTCCCTTGGTAGCCATCACAGGTTTCATCATGGGATTGGTGCTTACTTTGCAGTCGCGGCCTACATTGGCAGAATTTGGAGCAGAGTCTTGGTTACCTGGTATGGTAGCACTTTCTCTAATAAGAGAAATCGCTCCTGTAATAACTGCCCTTATATGTGCTGGCAAAGTGTCGTCGGGAATAGGTGCTGAGTTAGGTTCTATGAAAGTTACCGAACAGATCGACGCCATGGAGGTTTCGGCCATCAATCCTTTCAAATATTTGGTGGTCACCCGAATTCTGGCCTCTACATTGATGATACCCTTATTGGTTGTTTTTGCAGATGGAATTGGCATATTAGGTGGTTTCGTTGGGTACAATATTCATAGTGAGCTGAATATCGTCAGGTACAACTCATTGGTATTTGAAACCTTGGGTTTTGTGGATATTTTTCCAGCAACCATCAAAACCTTCTTTTTTGGATTCTTTATAGGCACCATTGGATGTTTCATGGGATTTACTGCTTCCAATGGCACCGAAAGTGTTGGTAAAGCTGCCAATTCAGCCGTTGTTTATGCCTCATTGGCCATTTTTATCATAGACATGTTAGCCGTTCAATTGACGGATTTAATTTTTTGATTGACAGATTCTAAAAAATAATTTCATAAACAACCTTAATACTTTCAAAAAGAATTTCTTAAAAACTATGAGGTTTTCAGATTAAATAAAAATTAAACAATAAAGTGGAAAATAAATCTCCAATTATAGAAATCAAAGGCCTTTATAAATCTTTTGGCAAAGATAAAGACGTCTTAAAGGGCGTTAATATCCACGTTAAAAAAGGAGAGAATTTGGTTATATTGGGGAAATCAGGATCGGGAAAGTCAATTACTATTAAATGTTTGGTGAGATTGGTAGAAGCAGATAGAGGAGAAATTAAGGTTTTTGGAACTGACTTGTCAAAATTAGACAATGATGAACTGAATGTAATCAGACTTCGAATCGGTTTTCTGTTTCAAAATGGTGCTTTATATGACTCCATGACGGTCAGAGAAAACTTGGGATTTCCTTTACAAAGGCATCGAGCAGAATTTACAGAATCTCAAGTGAATTTGGCAATTGAAGAAACATTAGAAAGTGTTGGCTTGTCAGAAGCTATCGACAAAATGCCCTCAGAACTTTCGGGAGGAATGAGAAAACGTGTGGGTTTGGCAAGAACATTAATTTTGAAACCTGAAATCCTCCTCTACGACGAACCCACAACTGGCTTAGATACGATCACCTCGAGAGAAATTAGCGAGCTGATTATTTCTATTCAAAAGAAATACAAAACAACCTCAATTATTATCACCCACGACATGGCATGTGCCAAATTTACAAGTAACAGAATCGTGATTTTGAGAGATGGATTGGTGTATACAGAAGGCACCTACGAAACATTGGAGAAAAGCGAAGATGAATGGGTTAGATCATTCTTTATATGAAATCAACTATAGGATATGCTGAAATATCATAATAAATATTAAAACAAATGAAAAAAGACGTAGGGTTTAGATGGAAACTGGGCATGTTTGTAACTGCAGGAATTCTCTTTTTCGCAGTCACCATTTATTTTGTAGGCAAACAGAAAAACCTTTTTGGTTCTACATTCCATTTAAAATCACACTTTAAAACCGTAAGCGGTTTAAAAATAGGCAATAACGTTAGATTTTCAGGTATAAATATTGGTACGGTAGATGCCATTGAAATGATTTCTGACACTTCGGTAATGGTTGACTTAATAATAGAAAAAAGTGCACAGCCATTTATTAAAACTGACGCCAAAGTAGGTATCAGTTCGGATGGATTAATGGGCGAAAAAGTCTTGGTCATTTCTCCAGGCACCTTTACTTTCAAATCAGTAAAAGACAACGACATTTTGACCTCAAAAAACGCTATTGAAATGGAAGATTTGATGTTGAGTATGAAAAAAAGCATAGACAACGTTGCCCTCATATCTGATAATCTAGCTCAATTTAGCTATAAGGTAAACAATGGCGATGGTGCTCTTTCCAAGATGATTTCAGATGAGCAATTTTCGAGCACCTTACAATCCACTTTAGTTAACCTTCAAAATAGCTCCAATGAATTTGCAAAATTTACCGAAAGTATGAACAGCGGAAAAGGTGCATTATCAAAACTTGTGACCGACGAAAAATTTGGAAAGACACTTGATTCAACTATGATGAATCTAAAAACAGGTACTAAAGGATTAAACGAGACGATTGACGCAGCCCAAAATAGTATTTTGCTGAAAGGTTATTTTAAGAAAAAAGAGAAAGCAGCTAAGCAGATCGAAATCAAAAAAGCGAATGCTTTAAAGAAGAAAAATACCACAATCATAAAAAGTGATTCTACTAAGCGTTTATTGACTCCTAAAGACAGCATTCAATAGAAAATTTGGAAGCAAAATATTTTAAATCATAAAATGATTGATGCAGAAATTCAAAAAAACGTTTTATTTTTTGCTATCGCATCCTTAGTAGTGATGATAATTACACTTGTTTTTTCTCCGATTGCAAATAGTTGATTGAAAAATATGGTAAAAAATCAACTGAGAGACAAAACACCATAAAACCTACCTAAGCAAATATTGTTATTGGTTTTGTGAAATTCTCCAAAGTGAGAGCTTAGGAATTGATTATAGACAGTGTTTTTTTGTCGCGTATTGGCACTAGCCATGTATTTGGAGATTTTACTATCCATCTAAAAACTAACAACCTTGAGGAAAGTCCATTTCCAATATTGTGGGTAAAAATATATCGACAAATTATGCCATTCAAAACTCAACATTTAAGTGAAATATTTAAGACTACTTTTATAGAGTGGGTAGCCAAAGATCCATTCCGGCAAAGTGCAGTTATTGCCTATTATGCTATTTTTAGTATTCCAGGATTACTGGTTTTAGTGATTGCCATAGCGGGTTATTTTTTTGGTAAAGATACCGTAAATCAAAATATCCTAGCTCAAGTCTCAAGTACTATGGGACCAGAAACTGCTTTACAAATACAAGAAATGTTGATAAACGCTAGTAAAACAAAATCTACCACCTGGGGTTCGGTGGTGGGTATGGTAACCATCCTCGTAGGAGCTACTGGAGTATTTGTTGAATTACAAATTACCCTAAACGCCATCTGGCAAGTTAAAGTAATCACAAAAAAAGGCATTTTGCCCATTCTTAGAGCAAGACTTTTTTCATTTGGCTTAATTTTGGCCACAGCGTTTCTGCTAATCGTTTCACTTGTTACCTCCACTGCCATAGTGGCTGTGGGAGAATTATTCAAGGAATACACTTCAAGTTTCACCATCCTATTTTTTAATATCATCAACTTCGTCTTTTCATTGGCAGTTATTTCCATGCTTTTTGCCTTGATTTTTAAAATTTTACCTGATGCCAAAATTCTTTGGAAACATGTATGGATGGGTTCTATCTTGACTGGCCTGTTATTCACGATGGGCAAAACTACACTCGCCTTTTACTTCAGCCAAGCAGACCCAGCTTCGGTTTACGGTGCTGCAGGCACCATCATTCTGATACTTTTATGGGTTTCTTATTCTTCTATGATTCTATTTTTTGGAGCTGAATTCACTGCCGCCTATGCAAAAAAATATTCGGGAAAAGTGCCACCGACCGAAATCGCAAAAGCTGAAACCCGCACAATTTCAAACAAAGATATATAGCTAATATTTGCCAAACACAATGTGTGAATCATATAAAAATCCATTAGAGTCTTGTAACACATTTTGGTTATAAATATTTGACCTTTGGAGTATTAAAAATATTCCATATGTCAAACGAAAAAGATACGAAAGATAAATCCGGCAAGAAGTCTCCTGCCAAAAACTTAAAAGAAAAGCGATTTGCAAAAGTTGCCAAGCGTGCAGAAAAAAGTAATCAAACCTCCACATGATATTCTAAATAAAATATTATGGTACAGGTAATTAAACAAGGGATTCTTTTTGAAAAAACACCCATCGAATTTGAAAGTAGCGGTGTTCTAAACCCTGGTGTTATTCAAGAAGGAAACGTGCTACATGTTTTTTATAGAGCAGTCAGTTTTAACAATTATTCCACCATCGGGTACTGCCAATTGGAGGGGCCTTCAAAGATTATAAAACGAAACAAAGCCCCCATAATAGTACCAGAATACGAATATGAATCACACGGTGTGGAAGACCCACGAATTGTAAAAATAGACGAGTTATACTATTTAAGCTACACCGCTTTTGACGGCATAAATGCACTTGGAGCATTGGCTATTTCTTCTGATTTGATACATTGGGAAAAGAAAGGAATAATTGTCCCACAGTTGACTTACGAAGAATTCAATACGCTTACAGAGCAAAAAAATATTCTAAACGAAAAATACCAAAGATTCAACGACCAACATCACCTTCAGACAGATTCAAACAAAAAAGTGCTGTTGTGGGACAAGAATTTGATCTTTTTCCCCAGAAAAATAAACGGTAAGTTTTTGTTTCTGCATAGAATAAAACCACATATCCAGATTTTGGTTGGCGTGGAGAAATTAGCAGAAATCACAGATGACTTTTGGAAAAGGTATTTTTTGAGCTTTGAAGACAATATTGTTTTATCTCCCAAATATGACCACGAAGTAAGTTATGTGGGAAGTGGTTGCCCTCCCATAGAAACTTCTGATGGATGGCTTGTAATTTACCATGGTGTACGAGATTCGATAAACGGTTATGTTTACTCGGCATGTGCAGCACTTTTGGACCTAGAAAATCCGCATATTGAAATCGCTCGTCTACCCTATCCTTTGTTTGAACCGACAAGAGATTGGGAAGTAAACGGCGAGGTAAACAATGTGTGTTTCCCTACAGGCACTGCCCTTTTCGGCGACAACCTTTATATTTATTATGGTGCGGCAGACGAAAGAATTGCCTATGCATCAGTCAGCATATTTTCACTATTACAAGAACTCAAACAAAACACAATTCAAAATGAGAAAAAACAAATTGCATAATTTTAAATACCAAAACTTACAAGGGGGACATACATTTGATTTTGGAAAAAACGAAATAGAACTAAAACATGATCTACCTGAAATTTTATTTGTTACCTCATTTCCACCGCGTGAGTGCGGCATCGCTACTTACTCGCAAGATTTAATTAAATCGCTGAAGAACAAATTCTTAAACTCTTTTAATATAAGTATTTGTGCTTTGGAGTCTGATAATGAAAAACATAAATATCAGGAAGAAATAAAATTTAAACTCAATACCGACTTATCGGGTGCTTTTGCAAATTTGGCTAAAGAGATAAACTTGGACAAAAACATCGCAACCGTGATGATTCAGCACGAATTCGGTTTCTTTGCGAAAAGAGAATTCGAATTCCAACAGTTTTTGGTGGCTTTGGAAAAACCCATCGTTTTAGGCTTCCACACCGTTTTGCCAAATCCAAACATTTCGTTGAGATTCAATGTAAACAAAATAGCGGCTGAAAGTAAATCTATCGTGGTAATGACCAAATCCTCCATGAAGATTTTGGTGCAAGACTATGGCATTTCGGAAGAAAAAATAGTAATAATACCTCATGGGACGCATTTGGTTGAACACTTAGACAAAGACCTTCTCAAATTAAAATATGATTTAAAAGGAAAGAAAGTCCTTTCTACTTTCGGACTGTTGAGTTCGGGAAAAAGCATCGAAACCACCATAAATGCACTTCCTGCAATTATCAAGGTAAACAAAAACGTCATGTTTTTGATTATTGGCAAAACACATCCGTCGGTTTTTAATCAGGAAGGAGAAAAGTATAGAAATATGCTACAAGAAAAAGTAACTGCCTTAGGTTTGAAAGAAAATGTGAGGTTTGTCAATTATTTTTTGCCTTTGCCAGACCTGTTGGAGTATTTACAATTGACTGATATTTACCTTTTTACATCGAAAGACCCCAATCAGGCCGTAAGCGGTACGTTTTCATATGCCATTAGTTGTGGCTGCCCTATTGTGTCCACACCTATTCCGCACGCCATGGAAGTATTAAAAGATGGAGCGGGCGTAATTGTTGATTTTGGAAACCCTCCGCAGTTATCTAAAGCAATCAATAAATTACTAAAAAGCAAAACTTTGAGAAAAAACATAAGTTCAGTTGGACTCCACAGCATGGCACCCACAGCTTGGGAAAATGCAGCCATAGGACACGCCAGATTGTTTCAAAAAGTAGCGGCAAAAAGTATTGATTTAGAATATAAAATGCCAGAAATAAATCTCAATTATTTAAAAAAATTGACGACTGAATTTGGCATGATTCAGTTTTCGATCATCAATGAACCTGACATAAACTCAGGCTATACGCTCGACGACAACGCCAGAGCTATGGTAGCCATGTGTATGCATTATGAAAAAACAAATAATCATGCTGATTTAGCTTACATAAAAACTTATCTCAATTTTATTACCTTTTGCTTACAATCCAACTCAAGGTTTTTAAACTATGTAGATGAAAGTAAGCAGTTTACAGAGCAAAATCAAGAAACTAATTTAGAAGATTCCAATGGCAGAGCCATTTGGGCATTGGGCTATTTGACTTCTCATTCAGATATACTGCCTCAAGAATTGGTTTTAGAGGCAGAAAACGCACTGGAGTTTGCCATCTCTAATGTTCTGGAAATTTACTCATCAAGGGCGATGGCTTTTACTATAAAAGGGCTTTACTACAGAAACAAAAAAAACAAAAACCTTTCAGACATAATATTGATTTCTCAACTATCCAACAGACTTGTTCAGATGTTTTTGCATGAGTCAGAACCACAATGGAACTGGTTTGAGGGATATCTCACCTATGGAAACAGCATTTTGCCAGAGGCTTTATTGTGTGCTTATTTGATCACTGATGAACCGATTTATAGAGAAATTGCGAAAACAAGCTTCGATTTTCTACTTTCGAAAATTTTTACAAAAAACACCATCAATGTCATCTCAAACAATGGATGGCTCCATAGAGGTGAAGAAACCAAACGTGTAACTGTAGGTGGCGAGCAGGCTATTGATATTGCTTACACTATAATGGCTTTGGAAAAATTCACGAATGTATTTGAAGACGAACAATATCAACTTAAAATGGAAATTGCTTTTAGCTGGTTTTTGGGTAACAATCATTTGCATCAAATCATTTACAACCCAAGTACTGGTGGTTGTTATGATGGTTTAGAAGATACTTACATCAACATCAACCAAGGAGCGGAGTCTACTGTGAGCTATCTGATGGCTCGATTGACCATGGAAAAAGGGATTTTAGAAAACATTATACAGCCAAAAGAACCAAAGAAAATCGCTATCAAATACGAAGTTGCAGAAACACTTTAGTGTGAATCTTGTAAGTTTTAGGGCAAATTGTGTAAGACAATTCTTACCTAAGGACGCGACCTTTGCAAAGAGAAAATTCAGTTTTGATAACCTTTAAAAACTAATAAAATGAGCAATTTACTATATTTAGTAGCCGTGATATTAATCATTATTTGGGCCATTGGGTTTTTCGCATATAGTTTTGGTGCCATCATCCATGTTCTACTGGTTATAGCAGTAATAGCCATCATCTTGAGAATCATTCAAGGCAAAAGCATAATTAAATAAAGATCAATAAACAATTTAAAATCAAGATAATGAAATCAGGAAAAGTATTATTAGGGGTGTTGGCTGGAGCGGCCGTTGGAGCTATAGCCGGAATATTGTTCGCCCCAGATAAGGGTTCTAGAACAAGAAAGCAAATCGTGGACAAAGGTGAAGATTATGCCGATGGTCTAAAAGAAAAATATGATGAAATGACAGCAGTACTATCCAAAAAATACAACAATGCGATGCAGGAAGTGGATGCACTAGTAGCAAAAGGAAAAAATAAGTACAACCAAGCAATGCTGGAAGTAGACCAAGCTATGGCAAACGGAAAGAACAAATTGGATGATACAAAAAATCAAAATTCTTGATAATCATTAAGGAAATGGCCGATTCATTGGATCGGCTATTTCTTTGTAAATACTTAAACGATGGATTTTAAAGAAGGGAAAATTGAGATGGTTTACGCAAAAATTGAGGACCTGGTTAGCAATCAACAAGAAATAATAAAACTGAAAGTTTACAGTAAATCTGCAGATATGGCTACTTTTCTGGTTATGAAAATAATCATGTTTGTTGTGGTAGGTTTGTTTGTTTTATTTTTAAACATTGGCCTGTCCATATGGCTGGGCGAAATCTTGGGCGAAACCTACTATGGATTCTTTGCATTGGCTGGATTCTATGCAATCGCTGCCTTAATCATCAAAACATTTCTTTACCGTAACATCGAATACAAAATCAATAATTTCTTTCTTATCAAAATTCTAAAGGGAGAAAAAATATGAAAAATCTGAGAGAACAGTTAGAGTTTAGAATTTCGGAACTCGAAGTCCAACAAAAAGAAAATCTACTTTTACTTAAAGAAGATTTACAAGAAATTGTTGAAAATTTGACACCAATGAATCTCATTAAAAAGGTAATTGGCGGCAGCGAAATATCACCAGAAAACATAGGTCAAAATATTCTAAATGATGCCATAGGAATTTCTTCGGGATATATCACAAAAAGATTGATGTTTGGATCTTCTAGCAATCCTGTCAAAAAAGTTATGGGTTCAATGTTCCAGTTTATTGTTGCAAAATTCGTATCGAATCAATCTGGAAGAATAGAAGCCATTGGAGATGTTTTAATTAGGAAAATTGGATCTAGATTTTCAAAAGATAGAACAGCAGTAATTGATGAATAGTCCGTTCAATCATGCTACATTCAAAATATCACAATAAAATAAATTAGATAACGGATTTTAAATCAACTCATTAATCTCCAAATTATATTTCTAGAATGTGGGAATTTCATAAACTTTAGTATAAATTTTGTAATACTCCTTAGCATAAAAAAGGTGACCTTTGATTATCAATTAAGAACAATATTACAAACACTAATTATGGCAAATCTTACGGAATTTAAAGGGAATTGGAACGAAACAAAAGGAAAGTTAAAGCAACAATTTGCGATGTTGACGGATGATGACCTGATGCTTGCAGAAGGAAAACAAGATGAGCTTTTGGGAAGATTACAAGTCAAGCTAGGAAAAACAAAAGAAGAAATTCATACGCTTATTTCAAGTTTATAAAAAATTACAAAACAAATACAAAATGAAACAAACATATTTAACATTGGCGGCTATCGCCATCCTTTTTACAGCAACAAATTGTAAAAGCGAAACAGAAAAAGTAGAAGAAGCAACAGCTGATGTGGTAGAAGCCGGTAAAGATTTGGAAGAAGCCAATACTGATTATCAAGTAGAAGTGGACAAGTACAGAATAGAAACTGCTGAAAAAATCGCTGAGAATGAAAAGTCAATTAAAGAGTTTAATCTTAGAGTTGCCAGCGAAAAGAAAGAAGCAAGAGAGGAATATAAAAAGAAAATTGCTGAGCTAGAAGCAAAAAACTCAGACCTCAAAATGAAAATGGACAATTACAAAGCCGACAGTAAAGAAAACTGGGAAAAATTCAAAGTTGAGTTTTCTCGTGACATGGACGAGTTAGGAGCTGCGTTCAAAGACTTGACTGTTAAAAATGTCAAATAATACTTCTAAGTGTCCATTTAACTAATAAAAATAAATTCACAATGCATAAATCACACATATTTTTAGCGATAATAACGCTATTAAGTTACACAGCTTTTTCTCAAGAAACACTAGAAGACGATAGAGGTAAGGTAAAATTCGGACTAAAAGGAGGCATAAATTACTCCAACAATTACGATTCTGAAGGAGAGGAATTTGTTTCAGAAAGTAAAGTCGGTTTTGCAGGAGGAATATTCTTAGGAATACCAATTGGCAAGTTTTTAGGGATACAACCTGAATTGCTCTATTCTCAAAAAGGATATAAAGAAACCGGACAGTTTCTTGGTAGCACCTACGACTTGACCAGAACTACGGATTACATTGATGTTCCGCTACTGGTTTCTATAAAGCCAGTAAAATTCCTTACCATTCAAGCTGGGCCACAGTTTTCTTATTTGGTGAAACAAAAAGACGTATTTACAAATCCACTTGCGACAATAGAGCAGGAAAATGAATTTAAGAACGACAATATCCGCAAGAATATTTTCGGATTTACAGGAGGCTTAGATATCAATATCAATAAATTGGTAATTGGAGCTAGAGCTGGCTGGGACATACAAAACAACAATGGCGATGGTACATCAACCAATCCACGATACAAAAATGCGTGGACCCAAGCAACCATAGGATTTAGAATTTTATAATAATCAAAAAAATAAAGACATGAACATTCAATTGATATTACTGGCCTTATTGTTAATGATTGGAATTTACGAAATAATTACATTAAGTTTTCAGCCCAAATCAGAGAAAGATTTGTCTTTATTTTGGAAGAAATCTATAAATAGTTTAAAGGTTTTTGAAAGGGAATTAAGAAATAATGCGATTCAAAAGTACTAATTACACGTATCTATTTTTATTAAAAAGCGTATATTTTATAGTGGTTAATAGGGTTAATTAAAAAATTCCACCTTAGATTAGGGTGGTTTTTTATTTTCTTCAAATCTCTAAACGACCGTATTTCTCAATATTCCAATCCCTTCAATTTCTAGTTCCACTACATCGCCAGGCTCTAGTGGTCTATGAACCGAGAAATTATTCTCAATCAAACTCCCCCAACCTACAGTTCCTGAGCCTAAAATATCTCCCGGCATTATGTTTACCCCATTTTCAGAAGCTCTTTCGAGCATTTGCCCAAAAGTATGGTGAACAGTTTTATAATTTCCTTGGCAGATGGTTACACCATTGATTCTTGAAGTCATTTTCACATCAAACCTTGCATCTTGCACATTTGGAACTTTTAAAGGTGCTTCAAAATAGCTTTCAGAAAAAGGTACTTCATGTTGTTCAAATTCGTCAGCAGTAACGATACAAGGACCAAAAGCATTTGCAAAATCTTTTCCTTTATGCGGTCCGAGTGGGATTGTCATTTCCACTTTTTGGGTTGCTCTTGCTGTCCAGTCGTTGAAAATGGTATAACCAAAAATGTAATTCTTGGCTTCTTCCTTCTTTATATCAGAGCCTGTTTTGCCGATTATGCAAGCTATTTCCAACTCGATATCCAGCTTAGATTCATTTGCTGGTCTTTTGATTTGATCATTTGGTCCAAACACATTGTGGTGGTTCGTAAAATAAAAGATGGGCAATTCGTACCAAGCCTCCCCTACCGTATGTCCAAATGACTTAGAAGCATTGAGCATGTGCATTTCGAAACCTATATAATCTCTAATACTTCGAGGATTGGGCAAAGGTGCCAAAAGTTTTACTTCTCCTAAAGTATAATGTGGCTCTACAGCACCCAATGATTTGATAATCTGAAAGTAATCTTCATGATGATCTATAAAAGTGAGCATATCAGTCGGCAGTTTTTCACTTGCCAAATGCATATCTATCACACTATCACCCTGCAACCAGCCAATTCGGCTTTCTTGGTCTTTATTTAAGAATGTTACTAATTTCATATTTGGTTATTTGTTATTGGGAAATCGGTTAATGGTTGATTGGAGAATTGGTTACTGGTTTGAGAGATAATTCTTTAATTCGCTTTCCTAATAACCAGTTTACCAGTAACTAATCAACTATATTTCCTCCGTTAAAGCCATCCCAGTCTTACCCATCAACATACCCATATTTGCACCTTCTGGAAGCGGTTGATCGTTGTATTCTAGTAATTCCCAAGAGCCTAAAGTTTCTGATACATCTACTACCATCTTACAGCGATCGTATCGTCGAGTCATATATCTATCGAATATCTCATTCACCTCACCTGCTTTCTGCAATTCCTCTATAAGGACCACGGCATCTTCGATGGCTAAGGCCGCTCCAGAACCCAACTGCGGAATGGTAGTATGAGCGGCATCACCCAAAACTACCACGCGGTTTTTATACCAAGGTGCCGGCATTTTGAGCGTCTCTAGTATTCTATAATTTACCAATTTGGCATCAGTCACTTGAGGTATTAACTCTTGAACCAACGGTATTGGGTAAGCCGACATGTAGGTTTTAAGTTTTTCCACCAGTTGGTCTTCTGGAATAATAGGATGATCGCCTTCAGCAGAGTTTAAAAAAATATAACACAAGTCTGCAGTCATTGGAATAACCCCCATTTTGTGTTTTTTATTAAAGAAAATATAGCCCGTATCCAAATCAGCTGGGCGTTTGAATGCATACCGCCAAACTGAAAGTCCTACATAAGTAGTTTTGAATTCTCCAAAAATCAGTTTCCGAACTTTTGAGTTTACCCCATCAGCTGCTATAACTATATCGTAGCTACCTGTCGTACCATCCGTAAACGTAACATTTACAATATCAGGCTGATTATCAATAGTTTCTACTGAAACACCCATACGGTATTTTAATCCCACTTTTTGAGCTTCTTCAAACAAAACATCGTGTAATATTTTTCTGGAAATACCATTGTGACTTGGAAACCTACCAATGGGCGGTGTTCCTGCCTCCCCTATTTGTACCCCATGTGGCAAGCATAATTTCACTTTTCCGTAGGGCGACCCTCTCCGCATAGCCTCGTCGGCCACCCCAATGGCATCTAATGCCCTAAGTGCATTGGCTTGCTGGATGATACCAACACCATAAACATTAAATTCAGAATGTATTTCTACTACATCTACCTCAAAACCAGCTTTTTTTAAACCTATGGCTGCAGATTGGCCGCCTATGCCGGCTCCGACTACTAAGATTTTTTTTATACTACTCATTTTTATTTAGGGTTGAAAATTAAATGGGTTATGCTTTTATTTTTTCTGCTATCCAATCGTACATTTCCAAAGTCGGCATAAAATCATCTACTTGGCAATGCTGAGCACCACTTTCGCCTGACGGAACAATTTTCATTTTATGTTCACAAGTCAAATGCTTTTCAAGTGTGATAGCGTGTTCTACAAAATTTTGTTTGTCATCTCCACCGTGCATAATAAAAGTAGGCATCGAAATTTGTTCGGCTACGCCATTTTCTAGGGTAAAACCTTTTAATTTTTCAAGCACTTCCTCATAGCTATTGGCATCCATGATGTGCATTACTATCTCTGCCAAAGGATGTTTAGCCGTGCGACCAGCCCAAACTGCATAATATGACCAAACAGCACCATAAACCATACAAACCTTGAAACGAGGCTCAAAAGCCGCACAGCGAGCAGCCATGTAGCCACCCATAGAAACGCCTGCTATTCCTATTCTAGTTATATCAACTTCACTTTGAAGGTTTTCTACAACATACTCATATACAGCCGTTCCAGCTACATTATAATCGTGACGAGAATGAATGTGATTCAAGCGTAATGCAGCTCCTTGCCCAGGCCCATCGACCGCCAAAAGTGCGATTCCTCTTTCGTTTAAGTGATTTCCGATTCCAAAATAAAGTTCTTCAGCCAGACTATCCAATCCGCCAAACATCACCATAACGGGTGGATTTTTCACTCCTGCTGGTTTGAATAAATAAGCAGGCAAGAATGAATTTTCAAACGGAACTTCGATTCGCAACGGTTTTTCGTCGAAATATTGTATAGCTCTAATGAAAGCTTCACGAGCTTTGGTGTAAGTATCGAGTTTTCGGCTGTCTTGCAGATTCATAAAAAACTCGGCAGTCCGCAAATAGTTAAATGCCCTCAAATAGGTTCTTCTTGCTGAAACAGGAGCATTGTTTTTCTCAAAATCTTCCGCCCAACCAAAAACTTGGTTGCCTTTTTCGAGCCAAGCAACATTAAAACTCTCCCTATTTTCAGGATCAATTTTTTGAGCAACTTCTATAATTTCGGCAAATTCACCACCCCCATAATGGGCTTGGCTCAATGCTCTATTTACTTGATATGAGGGCATGTACTGCCCAGGATAAAAATGCCACATTTATTTGGTTATTAGTGTATTTGTTACTGATTATTTGTTATTAGTATTTTTGTCATTGGTTTATTTGTCCTTTTTATTATTCAATTTATATTTTAATAATTTGTGTATTTGTAAAATGGTTTTTTGTTAATAGATTTATTGCCATAACTTAAACTTTTTTTCTTCAAATGGCCAATTTATCTTTTACAGAATTGAACGTTTATAAAGAATGTCGGTTGCTTAGAAAACATATATCGCAACTAGTCAAAAAACATTTCCCGGACATTGAAAAATATAGGCTTTCAGACCAAATTATTCGAAGTACTAGAAGTATAACTGCCAATATTTCCGAAGGGTATGGTCGATATTATTTCAAAGAGAACATTCAGTTTTGTCGTATTTCCCGAGGTTCATTATCCGAAACATTAGAACACTTAATCACTGCATTTGACGAAGGTTATATCTCTGAAACTCAATTAGACTCATTTAAACTACATATTGAAAATTGCGGGAAATTGCTTAACGGGTATATCAATTACCTCAAAAAATCCGCAAATCCGCCTGACGAAAATTAAAGAATATTTTGAAAGTTTCGAAACACAAACTAACAAATAAATAAAACTAAAAAACTAATATTACTTTACTAATCGACCAATATACTAATCCACAAATAACTAATCAACTAAACGTCCGCCGGCTTCACCGTTCCGTCTTCCGAAAGGCCCATTTTTTTACCTTTCCCCATCTCTGCAAATGGATTTGCACTACCCCAAGCATCGTTTGGATTATCTTTTAGATAATGAACGTCCAAATGATCAGGAGCAAAAACCAACCTTGCACAAGCATAATATTCAAACAAAACTCCGCTACCTGGGTCGATGATATAAATAAAGAAACCTTCATCTGCTTTGTGACGCGTTGGAGCACCCATCACGCTCTTGTAGCCTTTCTCAATGAAATAATCGAGAGCTATCAATACTTCTTCTCTACTATCTACATTCCAACAGATATGATTCAACACACCTTCATTTTCACCGATGTTTGGGTCAGTAAATACTGCGATATCATGAGAAAGATTGGCAATAGTGTGCAATCCACCTATAGGCGGCATGTCGTCAGAAATTCTGATCTCATCGGGATTTTTAAGTCCCATATTTTTCCAAAATTCCTTTTCGGCGGCATACTTTCCTTTCGCAACCATATAGGTAACGTGGTCGAAACGGCGTGGATTAGCTCCCAACTTACGGTTACTTGCGTAACGATCAGCATACACGCTGCCTCGTTCTCCTTGTTCACGCAACCAAACAACATCCCAAAATACTTCGTGCGTATGTCCGTCTGGCGACTGAAAACGATATGCCTTTCCATGACCTAAATCTCCTTCCACCCAGCCACGACCTGCACCGATATGCTCCAAATATGCTACACAATCTTCCAAAGCCTCTGGGCTATCTGAACGCCAACCTATGTGTCCTAGTCCTGATTTTTCGTTTTTAGTTAGTTTCAATGTATGATGAAAATAGTCACCCCATGCTCTAAGGTAAACTGAATTTTCTTCTCTTCCTGTTTCGTCCATACCAACTACGTCACGGAAAAATTCAACAGATTTATCCAAATCTGTAGTCAGAACCTCTACGTGAGCCATCTGAGAAAGAAAATGAGGATTCTTTGCCATGTTACAAGTTTTTTTGTAAAAATACTTTTATTTAATAGTACAAAACTAATAGTCAGAAAGCAATGATATTAATCGAAAATAATCCATTAGTATTCATTATCAATCAATATTTTTAATTATGAAGTCAATAACCAGAAAAAAATATTCTGAATTACACTAAATCTACTTTAAGCTAAAGCTCCACCATCTGCCTTAATAGAACTTCCAGTAATAAAGCTTGATTGGTCAGAACATAACCAAAGAGCAACATCTGCAACTTCTTGAGGAGTCCCCATACGCTTCATTCTTTGAAAATTAATGGCTTGTTGTTTGGCTTCTTCATTTTCAGCCAACTTACGTCTGCCTTGCATAATCATTGGCGTTTCGATGGCAGTCGGGCAGATAGAATTAATTCTAATGTTTTGGGTTGCATATTCTATGGCAGCTGTCTTCATCAAACCTTCAATTCCGTGCTTTGATGCAGCATAGGGTGAGTTTGCGGGTTGACCTATCAATCCAGCGGCAGAAGAAAGGATAGCTATGTTTCCACCCCCATTTTTAAGCATTTGAGCTATTTGATATTTAAGTAAATACCAATTTCCTGTTAAGTTCACGGCAATTTGTTGCATCCAATACTCTTCTGGGTATTCATGTATTTTTAAGGAAACAGGGCCTGCAATTCCAGCACAATTTGCCGCACAGTCTAATCGTCCGAAAACCTCCACAGTTTTAGTAATTGAATTTTCTACTTGTTCTCGATTAGCAATATTTACCTCTATGGCCATAGCGATACCATTCAAACCTACTATTTCTGAGACTGTTGCTTCGGCATTTTGTTTGTTTATGTCACAACAAACCACTTTTCCACCTTCTTTTGCAAATGATATTGCAGTAGCTTTTCCAATTCCAGAACCCGCTCCAGTTACGTAGCAAACTTTATTTTCGAATCTTTTCATAATTTGATTATTTGTTATTTGTGAACTGGTTATTAGAGAACTTCTTCATGGAGAATAGACCTAAACTTTTACAAATAAACCAGTAACCTCGCGATAGCTATCGGGACAACCAATAAAGAATATCTAATTCCCATCGCTTATCGTCGTTCCACCATCCACTATGATATTTTGACCTGTGATAAATCCTCCTGCTTTTGAAGCGAGCATTACCGCAACTCCTGCAATTTCATTTACTTCTCCAACCCTTCGAAGGGGTGTTTGCAGCAATCTCTTTTTCATAAATTCTTCGTTTTGTATCAAAGATTCAGAAAAAGGCGTATTTATCATTCCAGGGGAAATAGCGTTTACTCTTATGTTATCAGGACCAAATTCAACTGCTAGATTTCGTGCCATTTCTATTAAGCCAGCTTTCGAAACCCCATATAGCCCTAGATTTTTATTGCCTCGAACTCCAGCTATACTTGCTAAATATATGATAACGCCATCTTTTTGGGATTGCATTTCTGGTATAACCCATTTGGTCAAATAGATGGCGGCTTGCAGATTTAAACCCATTGTTTTTTCGAAATCTTCTTTTGTGATGTCCAGAAATCCCCCAATTGGTGCTGCTCCAACACAATTAACTAAAATATCAATTGTACCAAATTTTGTTTTACATTCTGATATCAAATTTTCGATTTCCTCTTTACGGGTCATATCACATGGAATGCCAATAACCTCAATTTCAAGTTTTATAAATTCCTCAACCGTTTTTTCAACTTCAAAGGATTCAAAGCTTGAAACCACCACTTTAGCTCCATGTAATCCCATTGCTTGTGCAATTGCTTTTCCCATAGCGGAGCTTGAACCCGTTATCAAGGCGGTTTTGCCAGACAAATCAAATAAATTAATCATGAATCATTTCGTCGGTAAGCGGCACACCATTTACTTCAAATGGTTTTGCCTCAGTTAATACAAATATGATTCTACAAATTTTGCTCGGACTTGGATTTCTCCATTTATGTATGGTACCATTTTGAATAATGACTCCACCTATACCAACAGTTTTAAAAATTTTGTCATCAAGTTCTAACTCAATTTCGCCACTCATTACTATTCCATAATCAATACTTGCACTGCGGTGCATGGGTGATGAGGCTCCTGGCAACATGTCAACCACGCGTATCACCGAACCACCTTTTAAGGTAGTTCCTGCATCACGTATTCTTCCGTTAATTTGGTCGTTACAATCTGCAGGTACAGATGCCGAAGTCCATAAAGTAGCCATGGCAGCGTCGCCTGTCGGAATGACCACAGTTTCGATTTCTTCATCAATTGTAAAAATCGCTTTTCCTTCTTTGGTATGTCCAGTTACTATTCTTCTGATTGGTTGTGACATCCTTTACTTTTTATATTTCATGACTCTTGAGTCTTTGATTACACCTTTCCAGTTCAATCCAAATCCAAAATCATAGGCATTGCCCTCTGAATCTTTGTATGGCATCATGTCAAATGGTACGTCTTCGGCTTGCTTTTCTACGGTTTTCATATCTGCTGGCATTTGCATGGGCAACAAGGCAGATGGCTCAGCTTTACCTGAGAGTATTTCAAAAACTGCCTGATCTTGCACACCAAAATTCAACAAAATAGCACTGGCATCTTTTTCTATTTCACTAAAAATCATTGGATTAGAGGTAAAAACAGAAACTACTACGGGTTTCCCTTTCATCGCTGCTTTGGTTTCTTTTACCAAAGTCGCATCTGAAATATTAGCTGTCTTGGTCGATTTATTTTTATACCCCCTATCGTTAGATTTTTCTAAGGGGTCTCCGCCTGCAATACTTTTTTCTCGAGCTTCAGTGGCTGTATAATCTCCGTATTGCAAACTTATTGGCAGATATCCATTTCCTCCATTTTTAAGATCTTCTTTATCATAGCCAATAGTAGCGGCTGGGTTTTGAATAAATACCAAGGCTAAATCCGCAGCGTCAGGATCCTCAGTGACATTAAAATATTTCTTGACCAAATCAATACTTACAGGGTAATCTGTTGAGGCGGGAGTTTCCATTCCTAAAAAATTTCGGCTGGCTGGTGTAAATCTTTTAGGAACAAAAACCGTCTTTTTAGCGTCTAAGGGTAACGTTTTACCGTGGTTTTTGAGCATTACAATAGACTTTAATTGAGCATCATAACCTTCTTTCATAAATTCTGGCTTACCCACAATGTCTTTGGTTTCTTCTGGAACTAGGTATGGATTTTCAAAAACACCAACTCTGAAAATATTCTTCAATAATCTCACCGCTGATTGTTCCATCCTGGTCCTCATTTTAACCTCTCCAAATTCTCCGACTCCCTTTTCATATGCAGCAAGTATGGGTTTTGCATCATTATTGCCACCAAATTGATCTACGCCTGCCATCAAAATTTTGAAATGTCTATCTACTTCAGAAAGGTTTTCTACTCCCCAAGAACGGCCATCTAAAAATTGGTCTAATGCTTTATGTTCTCCAGTGATTCCCCAGTCGGTACACACAACGCCATCGTATTTGTATTTAGTTCTTAATAAGTCGTTTATCAAATATTTATTATAACTATTTCCTACATTTTCTCCATTTTTTGGGTCTTGGTTCCAAGAGATGGTATAATAAGGCATAACAGCTGAAGCCATTTGAGTTTTACCTTTTAGCTTAAAAGCCCCTTCAATAAAAGGGATTAGATGTGCTGAGAAATTATTACCTGGATAGACAGCAAATTTGCCAGAGCCGTAATGAGCATCACGCCCAGCCTCACCAGAACCTCCTCCTGGCCAGTGTTTTACCATTGCATTCACACTGCCATCACCCCAACCTGTGGTTGACTTTGAAGTAGTTTGAAATCCATCGCAATAGGCCTGACCCATGGCCGCCGATAAAAGTGGACTTTCGCCAAATGTACCATTAAATCTTGCCCATCTTGGCTCTGTTGCTATATCAACCTGAGGAGAAAGTGCCGTCGTAATTCCTAATGCTCTGTACTCTTTGGCTGCAATTTCGCCAAACTTTTGCGTCAAAGCCGGATCAAATGTTGCGGCCATTCCAAGTGAGTTGGGCCACATAGAAATTTCCCCTCCAGAGGCGGCATCATATTCGGCCTTGGCTCTTGTGCCATGTCTTGGATCTGTACTGTTATTGGCTGGAATACCAAAACCGACACTTTCACAAAAGGCCTGCAATTTATTGTTCCATTTGGCTGCTATTTCAGGTGTTTGGACGGTCGTGACCAAAACATGTCGAAGATTATCTTCTGCTAAAAACTTCTTTTGCTGGTCTGTCAAATCGCTTGGGTCTGTTTCACCAGCTTTGAAAGGTTTTCCACCATAAGTACCCGCAAAGTATCCTCCTGGTCTGGCCGGAATAGATTGGTGCGAAGAATAAAGCATTAAACCGGTTATCTCTTTGATACTTAGCCTAGAGGCTAAATCTTTAGCACGTATTTCAGAAGACAATCTCCAATCTTCGAATTTATCTAACTTGTTGTTTTTGTTCAAATCTTTGAATGCTAAACCATTAACTGTGAGAATCTTCACGCCAGAATTTGGTGAGTACCCTAGTGTTTGGCCACTTGGATTTTTTACAATATTAAACTCTCCCTTTTTTGTTTCTGACCATTTTGTCTGAGCAGTGGCGGTAACAAATAGTAATTGTAAGGCCAATAAACCAGCTATTTTATTTTTCATATTTTTAATTTTTAAAGCTCATTTCTTTGAGATTTGTATCAATATTTAGGGTTGCCTCAGTTGCGGCTTTTACTTGTTCTTTTGATATTCCTGGAGCTATTTCCAAAAGATTAAAACCTCCATCAGGTAATACTTCTATAACAGCAAGCTCTGTGACTATTTTTTTAACACATTGAAGACCCGTTATGGGTAAACCACATTCTTTTAAAAGTTTGGATTTTCCATCTTTTGACACATGTTGCATCGCAACAATAATATTTTTGGCGGAAGCCACTAAGTCCATCGCTCCACCCATACCTTTAACCATTTTCCCTGGTATTTTCCAATTGGCAATATCCCCGTTTTCTGATACCTCCATGGCTCCAAGTATTGTCAAGTCTACATGCTCCCCTCTAATCATGGCGAAGCTTTCGGCTGAATCAAACAAAGCCGACCCTGCTTGCATGGTAACGGTTTGTTTCCCGGCATTTATCAAGTCGGCGTCTACGTTTTCTCCAGTTGGAAATGGGCCAATCCCAAGTAAACCGTTTTCAGATTGCAGCATCACATTGATTTCTTTGGGAATATAATTAGCGACCAATGTGGGAATTCCTATGCCTAGGTTAACGTAGGAGTTGTTTTTAATTTCTTGTGAAATACGTTTGGCAATACCATACTTAGTTAATCCTTTTCCATATTCAAACAAAACCTTTTGTTCACCAGACCCTAGCCCTCCATGGGGGGCGGGGGGGGCCGTTGTCCGCTGCTCAATCCTTTTTTGATAATTTTCTCCCTTAAAAATACGCTGAACATATATACCAGGTACATGAATTTCATTGGGATTTAATTCACCGGTCTCTACCACTTCTTCAACTTCTGCAATACATATTTTACCTGCGGCGGCCATCATAGGACTGAAGTTCCTGGCTGTACCCTTAAAAATCAAATTGCCAGATTTATCGCCTTTCCACGCTTTTATGATTGAAAAATCTGCTCGGAGCCAGGCTTCTTTCAAGTATTTTTTTCCATCAAATTCTTCCATTTGTTTTCCTTCGGCTACTTCTGTACCAACTCCTGCTGGAGTAAAAAATGCAGGAATTCCAGCTCCACCAGCCCTAATCCTTTCTGCCAGAGTGCCTTGAGGAATAAGCTCCACTTCTAGTTCACCAGAGAGCAATTGCCTTTCAAACTCCTTATTTTCACCTACATAGGATGAAATCATTTTTTTGACTTGCCGTTTTTGGAGCATCAAACCTATTCCAAAGTCATCCACGCCCGCATTGTTAGAAATACAGGTTAAGTTTTTTACGCCTTTTTCTACCAAAGACTGAATACAGTTTTCAGGAATGCCGCAAAGTCCAAATCCTCCCAACATCAGAACAGAGCCATCACCAATGTCAGCAATGGCTTCATCACTATTATTTACAACTTTTGAAATCATAATCAGTCTTTTATCTTTCGAGACAATAACCTACAAATATAAGCATCGAAACCAACGAAATATTAGTCTAAAGAAATCCAATTATATTCAAAATCAATCAATATTTTGATGGTGGATCTTAGGCTTCTCCTGAAGTTTACTTATAAAAAATATGGCCAATAATGCTAACAATCCTGACAACCACAAAAAGGCCGATGGATCAATGGTATCAGAAAGTAAGCCGGCGATTCCAGGAACAATAACACCTCCAATTATCTCCGCAACGCCCGTAATTAGCCCAATTGCCTTAGCCTTGAGGTGATTTGGAACAGCTTCAGAGGGTATAACCGCAGCCACCAATGGAATAGTACCCATGGTAAAATAAGTTAGAAACATAGCTGGCAAATGCAGTGCTGAACCCGACAAGTAATAAACCGCAAAAGGATAAATAACTCCCAGTGAAATAAAAGCATATAGCACTTTCTTACGTCCAATTTTATCAGAAAGACCAGGAACAATGATGGAAGAGACCAATCCAGAAACGCCCAAAAGCCCCATGGTTTTACCCATATCATCAGCGGACATACTTTGTGTGTTTACAAAATAATTAGAGATAAATGGCAATGTTGCAAACCACCAACCAAACACGCAACAAGCGGCTCCAATACCCCATTTGATGTTGTTGTATTGTAGAAGTTCCTTGATATTTAAGGATGATTTTTCTTTGTTTTGGGATGCGGATATTTGATCTGAGAACGCTTTGCTACTCTCTGCTGTAGAAGCCTTAACAAATTTCCAAGCCAAGAGACCTAAAAGTAAGCCAGGTAGACCAGCGACAAAAAAAGCATTTCGCCAACCCAGATTTTCGGCGATTTGAACCAATAACACTGGAGCCAAAATAGAGCCAAACAATGCTGAACCAAATGCCTGTAGAATTCCCGCATTCAGTCCTAACCGGTTGGGTGAAGATTCTCTTTCAACAAAATTTTGTGCCAATGGTATGACTGGTCCTTCTGCGAAACCCATCACCAATCTAGCCAAAAGCAAAGTAATAAAAGATGTAGCTAATCCGGACCCAAATGAGCAAATGGAGAAAATAAAAACTGCAACGATGAATACAATTTTCTTCTTATTGTTAGTCTCCGCCCAAGCTGTTGAAAAGAAACTAGAAAATGCCCAAGCCAATGACAAAGCTCCTGCCAACAGCCCAATTTGTGTATTGTTCAGATTCAAATCTTTGGCCACATAAGGCATCAAAAAATTAAGTGCCAGTCGGTCGAAAAACAAACAGCCAAAAGTGAGTGCCATGAGCATCACAATGCCATTTTCATAGGTAAAAAGTCCTTTTTTCATTTTTATTTAGGGTTTAAAATTAATTGCGATTTCTAAAAAGCGATTAAATTTCCATTTCTAAAAGTGCATAACTTAGTGCTTTACCATGTGTGTCTATGGCCAAAGAGGTTGTCACGCCACTTAACAAAGCATTTTGACATACAAATAATAAGGATGAAATATTGGGCAAACAAAACCGCTCAATTTCTCCTGAAACTATTTCTTTTAAATGTAGTTTAACTCTTTCTGAAGTCACAAAATCACAAAGTCTGGGATAGTCTGATTCATCAAAAGGTATCAGTGAAAGCGTGGAGATATTTCCTTTATCGCCGGCTCGGCTATGGGCTATTTCATATAATTTCATTTTGTCTGATGCATATTATAATTGGATGTTCATTGATTAAAAATACGCGATTTGATCTTTTATTTTATTTCTTTCCATGAGTACTGAAACTACCCCAATTACCTCAGTTTGGATTTTCCTAACTCCTCCGCCACCTGCTGGACCGTTGGTATATAAAGCTTCCACCTCCTCGCCAATTATTGCAGCTTCTTCAACTGTGTCAGCTTTAGCCGCTACCCTAAGCCTTATTTCATAAGGACTATTATTATGCCCAAAACTGGTACGATGTACTGCGGAAATCCCGATATAATCTATTCTTATTTCTTTAAAACTTGAGCTCAGACGCTTCTCTATTATCTCACCTCCCAACCTTGCCCGATCTTCTGCTCCAAACCCTGCATACGAAATTTCACCCTCGCCTAAGTAAAATGCTTTAAATCCTACGCTAACTTTTAAATTGACAGGTTTACTTTTGCCAGTCCCGCCTTTTACCAAAACTTGATTTTGTCCTAAATCCTCCAGTTTGACTGTAGTAAAATTGGCTTCTACATCTGGCGTTATATAATGGTTGGGATTTATTACCTCATACAACAATTGCTCTTTTACTGTAGCCAGATTTATGAGACCACCAGTTCCTTCTACTTTCGATATGATGGCCGAGCCATCATTTGAAATCTCAGCTATGGGATGACCCAAAATGTCTAAACCGGGAACCGATTTTTTGTCTTTATCAGCGAAATATCCACCCGTAATTTGACCAGCACATTCTAACAAATGGCCAATTACTGTTCCCTGCCCAAGAATATCATAATCGTCTAGTTTCCAACCAAATTCATGAATCATCGGGGCTAGGAACAACGATGGATCAGCCACTCTACCCGTAATAATTATTTGTGAACCATTCTCTAATGCCTTTAAAATACCATCGACGCCTAAATAAGCATTGGCAGAGATAATTTCGCCTGATTGTTTGACAGGCAAATTGGTTTCCATAGCAAGTGCTTCAAAATCTAACATTGATAAAACATCATCCCCAAAAACAGCCCCAACTTTTATATCTAACCCCAATTCTAGAGAAATATCCTTAACTTTTTGTGCAGCAGCCAAAGGGTTAGCGGCTCCCATGTTGGTAATTAGGCAAATTTTATTCTTCGAAAGTGTAGGCAATAACTTTCTCATTCTTCTTTCTAAAAACGTATCATAGCCCAACTCAGGATTTAATTGCTTGCGTTTTTGAGCCAAGGCTATGGTTCTTTCTGCTAGACATTCTAAAACCAAATAGTCGAGATTTCCTTTGTCAGTCAAAATCTCAGCAGGCTCTAACCTATCTCCCGAAAACCCCGCTCCACAACCTATCCTTATCTTGTTTTTCATATACTCAATGATCCTGTTAAAAGTGCCACAATGGTCATAACAATGGTAGTTCCCCATGCCCAAAAAAACGTATGCCTCTGGTGTTCTCCCAAATCAACCTCAGCTAAACCTACCAATAAAAAGGTGGATGCTGTGAGCGGACTAATTGGAAAACCTACTGTCATTTGTCCCAACAATGCCGCACGCCCAACCTCCAACGGATTTATACCAAATTGGATGGCAGTTTCACTCAAAATAGGTACCACACCAAAATAGTAAGCATCAGGTGTAAACAAAACACTAGCGGGCAAACTCGAGATGGCTGTAATGAGTGGCAAAAGATTAGCATGATTCGCAGGAATAAGGGTAACCAAACCAGAAGCCATTTCTTCAATCATTTTGGAGCCCGTCAAAATACCAGAGAAAATTCCAGCAGCGAAAATCATACTTGAAACCAAAAAGATATTAGTCCCATGGCTTTTCAACACTTTTGTTTGATCAGCAAGTTTAGGATAATTTAGCATCAATGCTATCATACTTGCTAATACGAAAAGTGCAGGTGCTGGAATCCATCCTTTTGTTAGGCTGATAATCAATCCAATCGTAAGTATAGCATTAAAAATTATCAATTTAGGCCTTCTTAAATGCTTTTGTTCAGCACTTAAGTTTTCTTTATGATTATATTCAAACTCAATTACTCCTAGTCGTTTTCTTTCTTTTTTTCCAAAATAATAAGCTACAAATAACACCCAAACAATACCTGCCGCGATGGCGGGAATATTGGGATTGAAAATGTGAACCGATTCAGTCTTCAAAGTGGAAATTGCTCTTGCAGATGTACCAGACCAAGGCACCAAATGCAAAGGACCAACCCCTAAAGCTACTACAGAAGCCAAAATTAATCTGTTGATTTTTAACTGTTTATATATTGGCAAAAATGCCGAGAGCACTATCATAAACGTAGCAGTACCATCGCCGTCTAAATGCACGATCATAGTAAGAATTGCCGTACCCATAACTACTTTTAGTGGATCACCTTTTACTGTTCTAACTATAAAAGCTATGACTGGGTCAAAAAGGCCCGCGTCTAACATTGTGGCAAAATATAAAACCGCAAACATCAATAAAATACCCGTTGGTGCTACTTGCTTTATTCCGTCTAGAGCAAATTTCCCTAACGCTTGAACATCAAAGCCAGCAAGCAGTCCAAACAGTATGGGCGTAAGCACCAGAGCAGTCATAACTGACATTTTTTTGCTGATAATCAGTACCAAAAAGACTAAAATAGTCCCGAATCCAAACCAAGCCAACATATTATTGGAATTTTAGGTAATCATTGAAAAAAGGTAAGAGTTCATTCAAAACTCGCCCATCATTGGTCCAAATTTTATTGCCATGGTCTCCGATATATTCCTCTGCAAAATGGTTTATTCCGAGGTTTTCAAGTCTTTGGCTCAGCATACCTATTTGTACCGGAAATCTGGGCGAATCATTTCTTCCCCAGTCAAGCTTTATGGCTGACATTTTCCTTAGGTTGTCAGCATATTTTTCAACCATATAAAAAGGCATATTAGACTCCCATTTTTCGAGAACAGATTGATTTATCGTCATTTTATCGCCTTCATATTCGAAAGGAAAATCGCAAAAGAATGGTGGTTTGTTGGGATTTGGCGACCATGCTCGGCCCGTGGCAACAAGTACCTTTGGATAATATGTTTTTTTGAGTTCTTCTACAGTTTTTACTTTTTGCACCTCTTTAAATGAGTTGCTATTTGGCCCAAATTCCTTTACCATAGCCACCAATCCCGGGCTAAGTGCATATATACTATTGTAAACTTCTGGATGAAGCATGCCTATCTTAAACGCCCCATAACCACCCATTGAATGACCAGCAATTCCTCTACTTTCACGCTGGGCAATGGTTCTAAAATTCTGGTCTATATATTTCACTACTTCCTCTGCTTGGAAATCTTCCCAATTGCCAGTAAAAGTAGAATTGCTATAAAAACTTCCTTCAAAAAGCGTATAATGATCAGCTTGAACAAAAATAAAGGGCCTAATTTTTTGGCGAGCAATGGCTTCGTCCAAAATGCCTTTCATTTGGTTATTGATTAGGTCTTTGCCCATAAACCCATGTAAATAATAGATTACTGGGTATTTTAAATTTGAAGCTTCATAATTTGGAGGTAAATAAACTGAAACCGATCTGGTAGTATGCTCACCGCCAGTATTTTGTAGTGCCTTAGAATCAATTTTTACAATGACTATCTTACCTTCCTTTATCTGAGCAAATAAAGCTTCAGAAAATAATAGACAAGTTGATACCCAAAACAAGATGGAGTATTTTTTCATTTACATTAATAGGTTGAAATAATTAAAAAAAACAAACATTAAAACAGTCATTCTTTTGATTACAATTGATAGTATTTAAATATAATTTTGAAATCCTATCTCCTGAAAAGCCACTAAAACTGACATACCTAAAAATACTTCTAAAAAACCGAAATATTAAACAAAATGGTTTTGTTTTTTAAGTTTTGAAAAATCAATTTCTGTATAATTTAAATTCAAAATTCTGATTTTATCTCATAGCCAACTTAATTTTTACTTATCCCCATTCCAAAGCTTAGCGGTGATGAATTCATTGTTTTTGAAATGTCCTTTTTCGATAAAACGATAGCCAAGGTGTTTAATAGTAACGCCATTTTTCAATACAAAATCTGCTTTTATTCCATGTCCTAAGATATAAAACGCATCTGCAGAATTTTGGATAAAATGTCTGCCCCATAATCTTTAGGCAGACCAACAAAAGGGTTTGGAGGCGGACCTTCCTGTTTTTACATGTCTTCTGCTATTTATATGCCCACCACTATTACTGCTGCAATGAATTTGATTCTTCTGAACGCCCTATTTAGTTTAAACCATACAGTAAAAAATATAAGTAGCTGATAACAAGAACGATAATTTTTTTTAACCTAATCAAATGATATTTTAAAAACTTAATATTGACTGAATTTTTATTAAAGTTTTAGTTATTGAAATTTCACAATGACCTTATAGGAAATATCAATTTCCAGCCTCTTAAGAAAATAAAACTATTTTTCTAAAATATAATACAAACTTCAGATATTCTCATTGAATTTGTGAATCAAAAAAACTCCAATTAGATTCAAAATCAATCAATATGATTCCCCTTATTTATATTTTTTAAAGAAATCTAAATACTAATAACTGTAAATGAATTAAAACTATACCCTTAAAGTTGAATTTGCTGAATTGTGTATCTTGGATAATCCAATAACTTATTCGAGTAATATCCTAAAATGGATTATGATGGATTCCATTTACCCAGAACAATATTTAAGTTATTCAACAATTTAGTGCCTATATCCATTTTTATAAAACTAATAACCAGAGCTTCCTCGTTTGAAAACTCTGGTTATCATCAAATTCAAGCATAAATTACCTCACTTCAAAATCATAATCGCCAGAAGTCAAAGGAATCATCAGATTTTCACCATCTACTTTCAAACCTATCCAATTGCTGATAACTTTGCCAGATTCGATGATTTGGCTAACACTTTTAGTTGGTAAATAAAGTGTAGCAGTGCTGTTGGCTGGCACTGTGCATTTATAGCTTAACTTGCCATTATCTGTTTTCCATTCGCTTTTAATTAAACCATAAACCGACTCATAATGTCCCTTTGCAAAAGTCATCACTTTATCAGGGTCAGGTGTTGGTTTCAAGATAAAATGTTTGAAAGCAGCTTTTTCAGGACTTCTTTGAATACCCAGCGAGTAATTGTACATCCATGAAGAAACAGCTCCGAAAGAATAATGATTAAAGGAATTCATGGAATTATTACCTCCGAAACCATTTTCAACCGTATAAGAATTTAATCGCTCCCAAATAGAAGTGGCCCCATTCACAACAGAATACAGCCAAGATGGATAGCTTTTTTGCTGTAACAATCTGTAAGCATTGGCATGATTTCCATTTTCAGAAAGGGCATCGGCGATGGAAGCCGTTCCGATAAAGCCTGTCATCAACGAATATTCTGGACGCTCAACGCCTTCGTCGTCTTTGTTTTTACGAGTCAAGGCCTCATTTAAATATTTAATAGCAAAAGGCTTATTTTCATCATTAAATAAACTCAAATCTAGCGGAATAGCATAAGAAGCTTGTGTATCTACCAATTGCCCTTTGTCTGATTTTTCTTCCAAATTCCTAGCATTTGGCGGTCCCATTCTTGCAGTTTTAACACCTGACTTTATGGTTCTATGCGTATTTTTGTCTACATAAACTTCATTAAAAACCCTCTTAACTTCCTCGTAGCGAGCTTTAAAAGTTGCGGCATCTTCAGTTTTGTTAAGAATTGTAGCCACTTTAGTCATGATTTCTAAATCATAAGCAAAATAGGTCATCCAGAACGCCGTATTATCGTTTTTACCATTTTCGGGACTTAACCAGTCGCCCAAGGGTCCTTCGTTTAATATTCCAGTGGCTTTATCTACTTTGGTATCCAAGAATGTCATATACTTTTTCATGGCATCGTAATGCTCTTTGAGAAGTTGCACATCGCCATATTGTTGATAAGTCTCCCAAGCTACCGTCAAACCAGCACTTCCCCAAAGAGTTCCTCCAAAGCCACCACCCATGGGAGCCACATCAGTAAATCGACCGCTTTCAGCCTGTACATCACGCATGGCGAGCAGGTGTCTTCTTAAAAACATATCTGCATCTGTGAGATAAGTGGCTGATTTTGAGAAAACAGAAATATCCCCACTCCAACCCATACGTTCATTTCGTGCAGGTGTATCTGTTGGAATTGAAAGAAAATTACTACGAAGCGACCAAGTGATATTTTGCCATAGTTTATTCACTAAAGGGTTGGAAGTTTCATAACTCGACGACAAACCTAACACTGAACTTATTACTAATCCTTTTACGGCAGCAATTGGCAAGGCATTCGATAAACCTGTTATTTCTAAATATCTATATCCATGAAAAGTAAATCGAGGCTGGATAATTTCATCACCTCCTTTTAAAATATAAACATCTTGGGTGAGTGCCGCCCTAATGTTTTCCATCATCACCATGCCTACATTTTCACTGTATTCTTTCAAGTTTGGATACTTTACCTCAGCAAATCGCATGGTAATTACTTGGCCTTTTTTTCCATTTTTTATAAAAACTTGAGGAACACCCACCATATTTTGAGCCATATCGTAGACATACACTTTCGGACGAACTTCTTCTACTGAAACCGCAGGCATCGTTTTTACAATAGTTGCATTGTTTCCCATTTGACCGATTAGTTTCAGATCTCTGTAAGAAAAAGTAGATTTTTGTCCACGGCCGTCTGTAAAAGTTCCTTGGTAGGCCGTTCCCTCCAATGGCACCTCCACCGCTGACTTCCAAGCACTTGCATTGTAAGAGGACGTTGACCAGTCTTTTATAACAGCTTCTTTGTTGGCATCATACACTTCACCTTGAAAATAACTCCCATAACGAACGGGTCCATCATTGAAATACTTCCATTCGTTTGGATTTGAGGTGATTATCTGTTCTGTGCCATCTGTATATTTTATGACCAATTTACTCAAGAGTGATTGTCTATCGCCAAAATAATTCCAGTTTTCGCCACTAAATGTAATGTTTCCACTCCACCAACCTTCACTCAACCATGCTCCTATGGCATTTTGGCCACCTTGTTTCAGAGCCTCTTTCACGTCATAGGTTTGATACATGTGGTTTTTATTGTATTGCGTCAAGCCCGGATTAAAATAATCGTTGCTCACACGTTTTCCGTTCATAAAAACCTCATAAATCCCTCTGGCAGTCACATATAATCTGGCTGTTTTGATAGTTTTGGGTTGCACCTCAAAAGTAGTTCTAAGCATAGGGGCGGCATTCTTGCTTGGATTTGCCAATATCAATGCTCCGCCTTTTACAACATAACTACCATTTTTAACCGACAATTTATTGGATTTGAAAATACCATTATAGTCATTCACATTTAGCTTTTCACTAAACAAAGTATTTGAAGGGAAACGGAAGTTTTTTAATTCTACCTCCGAAAAAATGGCTGTTTGATTCTCATTGGTTTGAAAACCCACATCTGCCATCATCGGAAAACTTATAAAATTATTTCCACTTCCCACTGGATTAAGATTTAAGCCACGAGGGCCAAAAGGCGAAGGCGTTCCTTCCACTTTTTCTACCACTTTATTCTCAGGCTTATTTTCACCAATAAAAAACTCATACAAACCAAAATTACAAGTCACAAAAATCTTATGCTTTTCATACTTATTGGCTTCATTTATCAAGTTTTTCGGAATCGAAAGACTTTTGAATGGGGTTTCTTTGCTATCATTTTTAGTATAGCCAACTCTATAAATATTGAGTTTTGCCAATCCATCTATTGCTTCAGAAACATTGCTAATATCCAACTCTAAAGCAATAAAACTTTCGTCTTTTTTGTTTTCAACACCTTGAATATTGAGGTCTTTGTCCATCAATCGGGCATCATTTCCTCCAAATACAAATGCTGCTTTGGTAGAATTTGTGGCTTTATCAAGCTGAACTGCATATTGAAATTTATAAACCGATAAATAGTGGGAATAAAACACCAAGTCTTCGCTACCTCCACCAATCCATTTAGCACCTGACCATGCGGAAATATCAGGATTCATGAGACCGGTTTCGAACCAAGAGCTTTTTGTGCTCATCGTTTTGGAATTGTCCCATACGTTTACTTTCCAAGTATATCGAGTAGTGGCTTTTAGAGCTGGTCCAGAGTACTCTATTCCATGAGAAAGATCAGAATTTACTTTTTGGGTATCCCAAACTATTTGATTATTGGCATCTGTTACTACTATTTGGTAGGCTGTTTGAGCGTAACCTCGTTTGTTATCCGTAGCCTTCATTTGCCAAGAAAAATGCGGATTAGTAATATCAATTCCTAGAGGGGTATTTTCATAATCCACTTTGAGATTATCAAGCGTAAATCCTGCAAATACCTGACTAACAATAGACAACAAAAACACAATTGTTATCCATTTTCCTTTTCGATCTAACATATTTTTATTATAAAGGTTAAATTTATTCTCTGCAAAGTACTGCCGAATAATTATTTACGTATTATGTACTTACCTGCCTTTGTGGATATTTTGACCTGAATATGGAAACTATAATTCCTAATTGTACACGAATGAAGCGGATGTTCCAAAGCAGATTAACACGGTTTTTTTTTCCGCATTAATCTGTTAAGAAATTATGAGCTGTAAATTACTGCAATCCAAATATTTTTACTTGCTTCATTGTCCAAGGGATAGCTTCAGTTTCTTGATCCAGACCTTCTTCAAGTTTTAACCTTAAGAACTTAATTTTTTGAGTTGATAGTGAAACTATGTTATCTCCCTCATTACCCACAAGACCTTTGGCAGCTTGCTCCCAATTATTTCCATCCACTGAAACCTCAATTATGTATTTTCTTGGAAAAGTTTGCGTTACCTGAGGTGGTGCTTGCTGATTATTGGCAGTTCTTGGTCCAAATCTTCTTATTGCAGCAGAATTAAATTGAAACTCTGAAACGCTCATGGCCTTTGGAAATTCCACTTGATACCACATGCCTTTTTCTTGCTTTTTGCCCGTTGACCAACCTTCGTAGGTAAATGCACTTTGTGGAGAAACATTTCCACCGATTCGAGTAGAGGCCGTATGACTCGCCGTTATTTTTAATCCATCTGCCACTTGTATTTCCTTGGGTGTAGTTTTTATGAGTTGATCATATTTGAATAAAACGCTCTGATTGGCTGTATTTGCACGAATTTTTTCAACTTGTTTTGGTGTGACCAAAGAAGCATCATTCGAAAGGCCATTTCTGATGTAAGATATCACATCGGCTACCCACATGTCATCGTGGTCTTTCATTGGAGCCATAAGACCTCCTGCATAGTTTTTACCTTCAATATTTCCTTCCATGCCATGCAATACAACTTTTATAGCATATTCAGGATGTGCCTGAATGCGTTGCGAACCAGCCAAAGCTGGTGCCATCAATTTTCCATTTCCACCTGGTGCTCCCATGCCATTATTTCCATGACATTGTGAACATAATTCACTGTAAATCACCATACCTCTATCAACCGATTCCTTTTGGTCTTTGCTCAATTCCGCTGCTCCAAAAGGCCCATTATTCCTTGGTTTTGGAGGTGTTATAATCTGCTCACCAATGAGTTTTACACCTGTAGCTTTGTTATTCGCAATGGCTGTTTTTATTCCCGTTTCTAAATCATTTATTTTCAAAACTTTGGCTGAAAGCATGGCCTGCACCACTACATCTGTGTTGGCATCATTCATGGCAGCCTTATAATCTGACTCTAGTTCTTTTGCACCGGCTTTATAAAGCGTTTCACTGGCACGCAAAGCTTGAATCCTAATTTTTGGATTTACATCCTTCAACAGTTTTTTGGCCATGTCGATTTTTAAAGCACCCAAGCCTTCCAATGTCCAGATGGCGTGTATTCTGGCCAATTCGTTTTTACTCGAAGTCGCCATCGTTCTCAACGAGGGGATTACAGAAAGGTCTTTTTTCAAAACCAAGAGTTGCTGTGCGGCATCCCGTCTCCAGCCATTTGGATGCTCCAAATGTTTCACCAAGGCTGAAGCCGACTCATTTAGCATTTTTGGCTGAGATTTGTCTCGCTCTTTTCCATCATATGTGATACGCCAGATTCTACCCAAACCCACCACTTTATCTAGTTGATACTGTTCAATTTTTGTACGCAGATAGGTTCCTTTCTGGGTCCACTGTCCTTCTTGAATGATACCACGGTACATATCCACAATATACATGGTACCATCGGGAGCGGTGGCCATATCAACGGGACGGAAAAGTGGGTCTGTCGAACACAAAAACTCTGATTTTTGGTCCTGAAAAACATTGTGAAGGGTAGTCACTCCCTCCGTTACTATCGGATTGATCTGTCGAACAATTCTCGCTACAGGTTCACCATAGAAATATTGCCCTCTGAGATTACTTGGAAGTCGGTCACCCCTATACACGTCATTTCCAGCTGATCCAGTCACTCTGTTCAAAGAACCGTCTGGCTGACGAATTTCGTCCATTCCACCTTGCATATCAGCAATTTTCACTGCTGCACCCCAAGGCACATCAAAGCCTTTGGCAAATTCACCTGGCACGTCGAAGTTTCCATAGTGAATCGGAAACTGGAAATGGGAAGGCAATCCACTTGCACCTCCTTGAAACCAAAGTTTACCGTAGTCGTCATGGGTTACGCCCCATTGGGCTCTGTTAAATCCTGTTTTTTCTCTGATAACACCATTGGGCGTTTCTCTTACCCTGAATGCATTTACGGTACTATACAACCAGTTATCCATGCCATAATACATAAATGCTTGTTGGTGTTCAACATTTCCCGATCGACCGTATTTGGTTGTAAAAAGTTCTTTTTTGTCTGCTTTACCGTCGCCATTGGTGTCGGTGTATTTGTAAACATTATCCGCGTCTGATTCCATTGTTAGCACGCAATCTTTGCCATAAGGCAACACAAAACGAGGAAATATCAGATTATCTATAAAAGTAGTACCACTCTCATAAACACCATCGTTGTTTTTATCCTCCCAACGAGAAATTCTGCTGGTAGGCTCTAATTCGTTTTTAGAATCGGCATCGAGCATATAAGATCTCAACTCCAAAACATACATTCTGCCGTTGCCGTCAAAAGCAATAGCCGCTGGCTGTTGAATGGCGGGTTCGGTCAAAATTGGTTCGATTTTATAGCCTGGAGGCAGTAAAAACTGTTTTTGTTCTTCAGCCACACTTAGAGGCAATATAGGTTGTTTAGGTTCTAAATCTATGCCTTTCCAGTCGTCGCTGTTGGGATCTACGCCTTCAGGAATTTTGACTTTGGGTAAAGTATCTCCCTTGATACCAGTTTCGGTAAAATTATTTGGGGTGTTTGAAATAACAAAGGAACTGAGTGCAATGCCAACAATAGAAACCAAAAAAGCGTTTTTAATGGAGAATCTTTTTCTAGACTTGCGTAAAATTTCTTTCATGTTTTTATATTAAGGTTGAATACGAAACTCAAATTAATATAAATTTTTAGGAACATATTTACATTTAGATGAAAAGGCTATTCTGCTCGACAACTGGGTTACAAGAGACTAAATTGAGAACTGATTTTTCGGACGAGACATACAAAATTTCCTAATATTTCAAAATAAGCCCTAATCTACATAAGCACTTTTCCTAATCCCTATCCCCCATTTTAATTTCGATTCCATTCATTTTCTTGAAACCTTTGATGTTATAAGAAAGACCAAAAAGAAAATACCTTCCTAAGACATTGGTTCTACTTATTTCGTTGTAGCTCAAATTACTGTTTCTACTTATTCCTTTGTTTTGGTTCAAAATATCAAACACCTCTGCCGTAAGTCTTAACTTTTTGCTTTTATCGACAAATGCAGTTATACTTGTCTTCCAGAGCGGCACATTTACATGGTCTTTTGAAAAGGATTGCTGATAACTTACATTGTCAAAATTGGTTTTGAGTATCACATTTTCTCCAATATTCAGACTTCCTTCAACAAACAACGTAGTTTCTGTATAAAACTGTCCCAAATTAGTGTTTTCGGAATAACGGCTATCGCTTCTATAATATCGGATACCTGCCAGGACATCAACCTTATCCTTCTTTCTGTTTTCTATCGAAAAATTTAAACCCTTTCCAAAAATGGTCGTTTGATTCCAAACATCGTTTATCAGGCTAAACCCGTTGGAGACATTGCTCCTCAAAGTTATTTTAGTTTTCAGCTTCAAAGGTTTTATAGGCGTGCTGTATTCAATCCTTCCACTGCCTGATTGCTCATTTTTACTATTTACGGGACTCACTGTCCGAACAAAAAACTCGTCGATGTTTATGCTATTATTGATTTTATTTTGGGTAAATCCAGCTCTAAAACTCGCATAAAACATCCTGAATTCAAATGCATTGTATTTCAAGTATCGCATCGACAAATTGTGCTTATATTCATTGGAAAGTGATGGATTCCCCTTGTAAATATTCAATGGATCAGCGTTGTTGACAATCGGCTGTAGCTGAATGAGTGAAGGCTCCACCATATCTGTGTTATAATCCAAATTGAAATTATGTCCATTTCCAAACTCATAATTGTAGTATAACTCGGGCAAAATAGCATTGAAGGTATTCGTAATGTTAGTATTTTCATTATTTATGCGACCTTTCAAAAAGGAATTTTCATATCTAAAGCCAGCTGCCCAATTGTATTTGGTTTGTGTGCTGCTATATTTCAGGCCTGTTTTACGATTGATATAATCTCGATTATACCAGGTAGAAAGGTTAAGATTGTAAATCAAGGCTTCGTTTATGACATCAAAAAAGTCAGTATTTAGCTTATTGTTTTGGTCATCCATGCCGGCACTAAACTCCAAGTATCTTTTCTTGCCAAAAGGCTCGATATAGGCAGCATTCAGCTCATAACTTACACCCTCATTGGCAGATTGCTGATTTTGCAAGATTTTTCTGGTAGTTATTTGATCTGAATAAAAGGCATACTTAGCATCTAAATCTGCATTGTTATCTGTATGATTGACCTTTGTTTTGGCTTTCAAAACCATTGATCTACCCAGTTTTGAAAACTTCTGTTGGTAGGTAAGATCGGGATTCAGCCTATAGTTATTTCCTGAAATGTTATAAATAGCATCATTTTCATTGATTTTGCTGTTGTCAGTTCTCAAAGAAATATCCGAAGACACCGAATTCAAGCGATTACTTCCCAACCCACCGTCCAATCTAAAAATCACATTCTGAAAGGCTGATATTTTAGAGGTAAGTTTCAAATTGAAGGAAGTGGACAAGTTGTTAGAGTTTTGACTTCCAAGTATTTGAGACCAATAACTGGCATCTTTCAGGAAATTTTCTCTTGAAACGTTTTTGTTCAGATCATTAAAAAAATCATTGATGAAAATACTGCCAACTAAGGAAGTTTTTTTATTAAAATCTTTAGCATAATTTAAACCTCCAGCAAATGATTTTTGTACACCTTGGTTGTTGATTAAGCCCATCGGCAGACCACCATTTTCACCTAAATTGATGTTCATTCCTCCTCCCGACATCATTGAACCTATGCCACCCATAAATGAAATATAGTCTTCCATAGAAAAATTTTGTTCATTGATGTTGTTGGCCAAGCCAATAAACGAAATTCTACTTTTGGGAGAAAATCTGTTGATACTCGCTCTTCCCTTAAATCTTTCGCTGGTTCCGCCTGCAAGTTCTGCTGTACCAAAATAGCCAGCTTTCTTACCTGGTTTCAGTTTTAGGTTAATGGTGCGTTCGTCCTGACCGTCTTCTATACCTGTAAACTCGGCCATATCTGACTTTTTGTCAAAAACTTGCACTTTCTCTATGGCATCAGCATCCAGGTTTTTGGTAGCTATTTTGGTGTCTTTTCCAAAAAACTCCTTTCCATCCACCAATACATTCTGGACATTTTCGCCGAAAGCCTTCACAGAACCGTCGCGTTCCACTTCTACACCCGGAAGTTTCTTGAGCAAATCCTCTACGACATCGCCAGCTTTAATTTTAAAAGCAGCGGCATTGTAAGTCACGGTATCTTTGCCAAATTCCATAGGACTTCCATAGTCTGACACCACTAGGCTCTGGAGTTCTTTGGTATTTTCTTTTAATACTATTGTACCAAGTTCAATCGTGTTGCCCTCAAAAGTTAGTTTATTCCAAAAGTTTTCATAGCCGAGATAGGTAATTTGAACCAAAAGGTTACCTTTAGTAACTTCTTTTATTTCAAAAACACCATTGGAAGTAGTAGAAACAAAACTCACCAAAGAGGAGTCTTTGGCATCCAGTAGCATAACCGAGGCCATTTCCATTGGATTTTGGTTTTTGTCTACCACTTTTCCTTGTATTTTTTGACTAAAAACACTGATCGTTGTAAAAAAAACAAACGAAAATAGAAGTACAAAACGAAGCATATTGTTTTTAGTTTTCGTTTCTGATTATCACCCTCGCACCGCTTTTACCATCGCTGCCCATTTCTTTCAATTTTTCATCCCGAATTTTCTTAAATTCTGCTTTATTCACCTTTTTACCTTTCTCAGGCTTTGTAAATGTAAATCCTTGGGGCAGAGGTTCGATATTGGTGGCTGCAATTAGTCTTTGTCCATTATCAGTATCCAAGGCCAATATCATCCCAGGAAGGCCACTATAGCCATTTGGGCCCATACCCACAGGTATTTGCGGAGTAAACCACGCCACCACTTTTTGAGAGGTATCGGCCAAAGTTGCTTTTATACATACAAAATCCAGCACCTTTTTTTGTTCGCCAGTTACTTTCCACTTTTTGTCATTTATTTGATCAACTATTAAGAACTCTTTGTCTAAAAACTCTTGACTTTGAATAAAACTGTTTTCCGACAAGTTCTGGTAAATGGTGGTTTGTGGCACTTTAAAAACCATTCTTATTTGATTACCGCCCTCTTCGTGTTTGATATCAAGGTCTTCATTTTTTTTCTCCTCCACTTTAAATAGGCTTTCATTTGAATCATAATAAAGAACCTTGTAAGAATCTTGAGAAGTAGGCATCATTTTGGCCATTTCTTTATTTTCTTCCGAAATTTGAATATTCAGTTTTATAGATTCTTTAAAATAGATTTTCCCTGATTTTTGAAATTGCGAAAAAGCAGAGAATGAGATAAACAACAATACAAGGGTACTTTTCATTGGGTTATAGACTTTTGTAAATTAATTGCACAAAACTATAATCTTTTGGATAAAAGCAAGGTTAATGAAAGTTTATATAAGGTTAATTAAGGTTAAAGTGCTTAAGAGTTGAACTTCAAGCTACTACATTTGTGATACAATATCGAAGCTATGTTGAAACATATTAAAACAAAGTTGGGCAATTGGATGATGGCAATGAGCTTGTTATTGCTGGGTACTTTCTTGGGATTTTACCTTTTCAGTACTTATTCTACTGAAAAAGAAAGAATAGAGCGTGAAATGGGTTATATTTTCACCAACTCTATCAAGGAAATTGAAAGCAAATTGATGGGCAATTTGATTAAAGTCACCAACAAAGGCAATAATCAAATATCAATAAATATAGACCATATGCCGAAAAACAACGTGGCGGTCTTTACTTCTAAAACGGAAATAAAAAAATCAGGTAAAAAGGAAATACGTTTAAACAACCGTATTGAGAGACGTACAAAAGACCTAGACGATGACAAAGAAGTGAGCGGAATGCTTTCTATAATGCTAAAAGTAAACCGCAAAGATAGCCCAGATGGCATTTTGAAACTTCAACAAGGCTCGAATTTGAAAACGATTTTACCAGAAGTAAAAAAACAATTCGCCCTAAATCTTATAAAAGGGAAGATTAGTACCCCATACACAATAGTGGTGGATTCGGTAAAACCCTCAGATAATTATATTGCCAAATACAACGATATACCTTCCAATCAGAAACTTTGGGTAACTGCCCAACATAAATTCGGAATAATCATCAAAAATATCTTTCCGCAGGTTTTAACGACCTTTTTATTATTTGGTTTTGTTGCTCTTTCGTTTTTTTTGATCATCCGAGCGGACAAAAAAAGACAAGAGATGTTTCAGATAAAGACCGATTTTATCAGCAACATGACACACGAACTCAAAACGCCAATAGCTACCATCAGTATAGCATTGGAAGCCATAGAAAGGTTTGATTTGCAAAGTATTGAGAAAAAAATGGAATATCTTGGAATTGCCCGCTTGGAGACTGATAAATTGTCAGATTTGGTAGATAAAGTGATGCAGGTCTCTAAAATGACGGACTTAGAGATAAAATCTGAGCAAGAAGTATTCGATTTAAATGCCTTAGTTAGAGAAGTATTATACGAATTGCAGCCAAGGATTAAAGATAAGAAACTGGAGATTCTATTTGAAAATTCAACAAACCAACTCGAAGTGGTTTCTGACTTAAAAAGCTTTAGCACAATCGTTTATAATTTGTTAGACAATGCCATAAAGTATAACCAAACCGCAAATCCTCGAATAGCAATATCATCAAAAAGAAACGGAAACTTTGCAGAATTGGAAGTTTCCGACAACGGCCAAACTATCCCAGCTGATTTTAGAGACAAAATATTTGAGAAGTTTTATAGGGTACCACAAGACGGCCAAATACATAATGTTAAGGGCCATGGTCTGGGACTATATATTGTTGAAAGCTTGGCAAAAGGGATGGGATGCCTTATCGAATACTCTGCCTTGCCCAATGGCAACAGTTTTATCATAAAAAACATCCAAACAAATGCTTAAAATATTGTATTTAGAAGATGAGGCATCATTGGCCAAAATAGTTAAAGAATCACTAGCGAGTAGGTCTTTTGAGGTGATGCATCTCGAAAGCGGCAAAAATGCAGTAAAAATTTTTAACGAATTTAAGCCCGATGTTTGCGTATTTGATGTGATGCTTCCTGAAAAAGATGGATTTGAAGTGGCCAAGGAAATCCGAGCCCATAATACCATAACACCGATAATTTTCTTGACCGCAAAAAACCAAACCACAGACCTATTGATGGGTTTTGACGCGGGAGGAAACGACTACATCAAAAAGCCATTTAGCCTTGAAGAACTGATCGTTAGAATAAATAACCTCTATTTCTTAAGTAAGAATAAGTCGGGAATAGCCGACAGTTCAACCGGTGTAAAAATTGGAAAGTATGTTTTTTCTACTACCAAACAAGAGCTTAGATTTGAGAAAGAAGTCCGCAAAATATCCTTCAGAGAATGTCAATTGCTGGATCTACTCACCAATTCCATGAGAGAAATCGTAACCCGAAAGGTCATTCTCGATACGGTTTGGGGAGATGACCACTTCTTCAATTCTCGAAATTTGGATGTTTACATCACCAAACTCCGCAGCTATTTCAAATCTGATCCGAAAATTGAAATCATCACCCTCAAGTCGGTGGGTTATAGACTTATTGATTAATAGGGCTTTACTAATCCTTTTCTTCACTTTTTTTACAAAAAACTATCGAATAAACTGATTTTTTAGAGGATTTCTAATAAAAAAGTATCCAATAAATAAAAAATTTACACAAACAAGGTACTATGTATTGCAATGTATTGGTTTATGCACTATATTTGCTCAACATTTAATAATTCAATAAAAAACTTATGAAAAATCTATTATTGACATTAGCGGCACTTGCCTTGTTATCTTACCTAGCGTTTCATTTTGCTAACCGAAATGACATCAATCTCGAAGTTTCAGAAAATGAATCTGAACTAAATATATCAGCTGAATTTCCTGATGAAAAAACACCCGTTGTTAAAAACTACTTAAAAAAAGAACTGAAACTAAGCAAAAATATATCTACCAAGAACAACAAAATAGAAGAAAATATATCGCTTGAAGATGGTACGTTTTTCTATATGAAACTGGCCGAAGGACGCTTAAAAATTGAGATGGAACGCAAAAGAAATAGTCAAACTGCCTACAAAAGACTAAAAAAAATGTTTGAAGGCTTAAAAACAGTTTTGACGACAAACTGACTATTATCATTTTTACTCAATTTCAGCCAAAAACTCTTGTTATAAAAAAAGCCAGTGGAACCCACTGGCAATTTTTACTCGAGTTCCGTTAAATAACCCCTATTACGGAAGAAGCACTTTGTCAATTACGTGAATCACCCCGTTGGTTGCCAAAAGATTGGCCAAAGTAATATTTGAAGCTCCACTGCTTTTACCCACTACTTTTGCACCAGAACTAAGGTCAAACTTAACTTTTACTGTAGAGGCAGTTGCTACCTCCCCACTGACATTTGGTAAGTCTGTTGAGAAAACTCTACCTGGAACAACATGGTACAAAAGAACATTGGTTAGGAGTGTTTTATTTGCTGGACTCAAAAGTGAGGCTTTTGGAGTAGTTTTGTACAACTCGGTAAACGCAGCATTGGTAGGTGCGAATACTGTCAGGCCGTTTTGTGATGCCGCCGTAAGTGCTGCTGCAACAGAAGGATCAGCTGCTGTTACCAAGGAAACCAATTCTGAAAAATTCGGATTTCCTATGGCAATTTCTACTAAATTTTTGCTTGGTGGCACTATCACGTTATCAATCACGTGCACCACACCATTTGATGCATCCAAATCTGTTGAAATTACTTTTATGTTTCCATTGATATATACGCCTGTTGAGTTTACAGACAAATAAATATTATTGGTCTCATTCAAAGTTGTAGCACTGCCGCTTTTCACGTCGGCCGCTTTAACTTTTCCAGCCAGCACATGAGAAGTCAAAATAGGCGTAAGTGCTTCTTTTGTTAACCCACTTAAACTGGTAATTCCTGCCTTTGTGAATGCATCATTGTTTGGTGCAAAAACCGTAAACGGCCCTGTTCCTTGTAGAGCTGAAACCAATTCGGCTTTCGTTAAAGCCGCCGTAAGTGTTGAAAACTGTGAATTAGAAGTGGCTACATCAACAATGTTACTTGTTTTGGGTTCATCCTCCTCACAAGACGTAAATGTAAAACCAGTTAATAGTAGAGCGAATAAGTGGAGTTTGAAACTTTTCCTTTTCATGTTTGTAATGAAATTATGTTTGTTATTCAGTTCCAACCGCCTAACCAATGGATTGTTTCATATTTAACTCTAAATAGTTTGATTCTAAGGACATTCTAATTTAGCTAAATTATTTTTGACAAAAAATGCCGTTCAGAAGTTATCTAAACTAAAAAAGTTAAATAAAGAATTTGAACAAATAAGACCTTAATTAATCAATTGAATAATTTTATCCGCCTCTCTCCTACCACTCAAATAGCCACCATGAGCGGTTGAAAAATAATCTTTTTCGGTATGTTCACCAGCAAAGAACAACCTATTGTTTACTTCAGCTGCCAATTCATCAAAATGCTGCATTTCAGTTCCAACAGCTGTATAAGAATATGCTCCAAAAGCGTTTTCATTACTCTGCCATTTGGTCCTTAACATTTTGGTTGGATTCGGTATATTTTTCCCATAAATGTCACGCAGGTGATTCATTATTTCGGCAATAACCTGAGAATCAGACATTGTTTCTGTTTGTCGGGCATATTCAGCATAGGCAAAAGTCATGAGGGCGTTGTGGTTAGGATTATATTTCTTAATATTCACGAAATAGTTGAATTTATCGGGTATTTCGGGGGTATAAGTGATGTACTGAACATCGTCCCAAAAAGCAGTTTCCCAAGTAAGCAAAAACTTGTTTACACAGCTCATTCCTACTTTTCGTATGGCTGTTTGTTTAAAATTAGGCAAAGCTGGTTCAAAGTCAATCGCTTGGGCTTTTAAAACACCCAATGGTACGGTTACAAGTACAAAATCGGCAGACAAAACTCCATTACTGTGATGAACTTTGACTTTTTCGGAAGTATAATCTATTTTAGAAACCTTTTGGTTGAGTCTGACATCCAAGTCTTTAGCCAAGTAATTTGGAATATGGTCATACCCGTTAGTGGCTATTACCTCCACCCCACCATATTCTTCACCTTCATAATATAATAAAGACGAAAGTTTATCCAAATCACCCGTATCAAATGTTAAAAAGGCAGAAATAAGAAATTTCCAAAGTCTGTCCTTTGATTTTTCAGGATATAATTGATTGAAAACGGTTTCGAAACTTTCGTTTGCTTTACCATTTTTCATCATATTTTTTATAACCCTATAAAACTCATCTTCCGTATTTTGATAAAGTTCTGAATTTCTAAGAACACCTCCGATATCATATGATTTTTGACTTTCGTCCAAGGTTTCGAATGTGGCCATGCCAGCATCTTTAGCCAGATCCGTAATTGGATTTCGACGTATTCCATGAATCCAGCTTGCCCCTTCATCAAATGCTACGCCAAGGCTACGGTCTGTTCTAAGCCTACCACCTACCCTATCCTGAGCTTCTAAAACGATCACTTTAAAACCTTTCTCTTGTAAGCATTTAGCCGCTGCTAAGCCCGAAATACCAGCTCCCACTACCACCACTGTCTTATCCAATGCACCGGGAATAAGTTTTTCTTCACAAGCCAAAGCAAACAAACTTGAGGTGGTAACCAGACCATGCAAGGTTTTTTTGAGGAAATTTCGGCGGTAGATGTTCATGGAGCGAAACTACAAAAAGTGAGGTTACGGTTTGTCAAAATAACAATGATTTAAAATATAACGCATTTACACAAAAGCTTATTTTTCGCCGAAAGCTTAGAACGCACTTTCAGTCACTAACTTGTCATAATCAGTAACTTCTATTATCTCTTTAATGGCTTTTCTTTTATTTTTTGCCTTCTCGTAGTATTGTTTACAAATTTGATAACCCAAGTAATAACCCACGCTTCTAACAGGATACAGATGGGTATTTTTGTAGAAATAATCACTAATTTTAGACATATCGGTCAGATTTTTATAGTCTTGCCATAGCCTCACTTTGTTTTCCTCGCAGTATTTATATTGGATGGCATTAAATGTACCCGGACCAATCGTTGCCTTGAAATCAAAAACCAAATCAGCAATGAATGCAGCTCCGCCTTCACCCAGCAATGGAATGTATTGAATTGTCCCCTTAAAGGTCTTAAGGAATTCATCATTTCCCTTGAATTGGCTCAAATGTACCAGTTCATGCACAATGAGTTCGTCCATTCTCCTGATATCGAACGACCCAGCTTTCAGATAATCTATAAAACCATTTGAATTGATAAGTTCTGTCGTATCGGCAAAACTATTACATGTAAACAACTCTAAACCAACATATTGCCCACTTTCAAAGGACTTACCGCCGTCATCCATGATACCTATGCAAATCACATTGGGTTTAATTTTGGCTTCTGGATAAATTTTGAGCAGTTTACCGTAAGCGGCATTTATCCTCTGAATCATCTCTTTCGATTTAAAAACCTCAGATTGCCTCAAAACTGAAGCATAATATTTGGGATAAAGGCGAAGCCTGTTTAAAAACACCTCTTCAATTTTATAATTATTCAATGATTCCTTCAGCCGGATATATTCCTGAAATGTGGCCGAACCTTTAGCCAATAAGTTGGCTCTAATTAAGTTCAAAGTATCTTCAGTAGTTTTAGCCTTTGGCAACTGACCATACATTTCTCCGAAATTATCTAAATCTGTGGTGATAAGATTTTGAGCTTGGCTAAGTTGAATAACGAATAATGTAAAGAAAGTCAATAGAACTATTTTCATTGATGTAAATTTGATTATTTGAGAATTTGGCAAAAAGGAACAAAAAAACAGTCGAATAAACTAAAAAGCTAGTCGACTTTTAATTATTTCAAAAAACAGCGATAAAACCAAAATCTAGTCCCCTCACCTATACCCATAAAACTCCACCCGCTGAATACCAAACTGATTGGTGCCGATGTTGATGTGACGGCCTTGGTGGGTTTGGTCGCCGTTGAGGTGGCGTTTTACGGCCCATTGGTTGTTTGTGAAATTACCTTCATCCACTTTTAGGAGGCCGATGTTGAGGTCTTTGTTTTCGATGAATTTTGTGGTAATCACTACACCCGAACCAGCTATATAGAATTCATTTTCAGCCGTTTGGATGATAATGGCACTCCCCAGTGGCCAAGTTTCTGTTCTTGCTCCTGGTGTCCAGCTGAGGGTGTAATCGTGTTTGCAAGTAAACTCGTATTTGCCCAAACGAACAATGGTTTCCGCGTCGCTTTTGCTCAGCATGATGCCTTTTATTTTTCCTGTGCCCTGATTACTGGTAATAAGCGGACTGAGTTCTTTGATCAAGCCATACATTTTACCAAGCGGCTCATCTTCTGGCTTTTGGGTAGATTCAATAGAAAAAGGTGAAAAACCCATACCCTCGTAGTGCCCAATGGTGTAAAGAGCTTTCGCTGCTACAGATTGGTCAAAAACATGTTCTGGCACAAATAGCACATCGCCTTGGCGGGTGTACAAGTCGCACCAATGTTTGAAATCGGGATTATAAAAATCTGGCGATAAGAAATCCACTCCCTTTCCTGCCGATTTCCAAACGTCCATCAAATGTGGCAATGGCCCTGCACTTGGGTAATTGCCAGGCTCACGTCCGGCTTTATTTAGAGCGGCATTGACAAACATAGGTAAGGGATATATTTTTTTACCTGCTTCGGTGATTTTGTCGGTAAAGTCGGCATAGTAATAAGCCATAAAAATCTCATCGGTATGCAAACCTTTACCGAATACTTCTTCCCAGTTTCCTGAGGTTTTGTATCCATTCTTTTTCCAAATCTCTCGAAATTCTGGTACCAAACTATCTCTGTTCTGTTGCAAATAACGCATCAATTCAGTCGGCACAGGCTTCTTAAATGCCTCATTGGCCAAATTTTGGTGGTCTCGGGCAGAAGGCAACATACCGATCTCGTTCTCTACCTGCACCATGATAACGGTTCGGGCTTTGTTATCAAAATCTTTGATAAACTGCATGAGTTTTTCGAAAGCATTTTTGTCGGCCTCCAATACATTTTCGCTAAAAGAACTCAGAATCTCTTGGCTTCGGCCAGTTTGGTCTTTTACTCGCGGATATTGGTCTTGGTTGAGTTTTACCCAAGCTGGAGCATGGCTGCTCATGCTGTTTTTCCATGATCCAAACCACAGAAATACCAATTTGATATCGTTTTGACGAGCTTCGATTATCAAATCTTGGTAAAGTTTAAAATCAAACTTGCCTTCTATTGGCTCTATCAATTCCCAATAAACAGGCACCAAGACGGTATTCAAGTTCATGGTTTTTAGTTTTGGCCAAACCGATTTCATGTTTTCTATTGTTGTAGCAGTAGAATTGCCGAGCTCACCTCCTAAAACAATAAATGGCTTATCATCAACGATTAACTGCGTGGTAGTTCCTTTTTTTACGAGTTTAGGCAAACTTTTTTGAGCAAATAATTGGAAATTTATGACACAAAATAAAGTTAAGAAAATAGGCAAAAAACGGCTTTTCATCAGGGTGAGGTTGAATTTAAATGGATTTCAAATATAGGGTATTATTGCAAATTACCATAATGAAGTGATGAGCTTTTGAAGAAGCGTTTTTAGTCTTTTGAAAAAAAAGGTAAAAAAAATGCCCCGAATGATAAGCATATATGTTATCAGATTCGAGGCACAAATACTTTAATTATCTTCAGGACTGCCGTGGCTCCACAGATAACGGTTGATCATAATAACGTTTACCTTTAGTTTGGTATAAAACATTAGCTAACACCACAAAACTTAGTTCTCTTCCACAATCTTCACTCCCCATGCCTCTAAATTCAAGTTTGCGTCTTTTGAGACAAGTTCGTTGGATAGTAATTCCTTGCCACTACTGAAATTATATTTAACCTGCTGAGGAACAGCCGAATAATTGAAAATGTAGCGAATTGTTTTGCCTTGTTGATTGATACCAGATTTCACAATAATTGGAAATGCAAATTGCTGTTCAGTTTTCCAAAGATTCGCTTTTTCTACTACATTTTTTACAATTTTTTCGGTGATAACAGAACTGGTCATGCAACCCACATAGGTAGCAGTACCTTTGCCAAATTGATTCTGCGTAACTGCTGCATAATTTCCCCAAGAAGGATGCTCGTAATATGCTAAAACATTGGCAGTACTCGGCGTAATGAATTCCATCCAATTAGATACCTTATTGTCTTTTCCAGCACCAAATGGGTCATTTTTTAGCGAAACATTTTGAGGAATTGTAAATTGGCTGTACGAAATCCCACAAGCTTCGTTGATGATACCCGGTTGAATAATACTTCTTACTTTTACGTTTTCATCTGAAAAGCCACTTTTGAAGGTATAAAGAACATGACCACCCTCTTTTACAAATTGATTGAGTTTTTTTAGAATATCATCAGAGGCAGCATAAAGTGCTGGGACGATGATAAGTTTGTATTTACTCAAATCTGGATTCTTTGTGGCATCAATAAAATCAGTGCCAACATTCATTTTATAAAGTGCATCATAGTAAGGGCGGAGAATATCATTGTAGTTTTCTTTTGTTCCAAAGCCAAATCCAAAAGCGTTGAAAGCCGTAAGTGCTTCATTGCTGAAAAGAATGGCAACGTCATTATTTTTCTTTAGACTGATGAGTTTATCACTCAATCGAGCAAAATCTTTACCGATGGTTTTGGCCTCATTATAAGTCGGGTTTGGCTCAAAATCATGGCTTAAAAGTCCTTTCCAGTAAGTTTCGAAGGAATTATGTATCGAATGCCAATGCCAGTATTCAAGCATATTTGCCCCCGAAGCCACATGGCTAAACGCCTGTAAACGCAATTGATTCGGGTAAGGAACCCATTGGGCAAAGCCCTGAGCTTCGGTTTCTATAACGAAGTAGTTTTTACCATCTTTCATTGAGCGAGTCAAATCACCACCCAATGAAATCTCTATTCCGGTAAGGTTATCTTGTGTAGGATGATAAACGTCGATTCCAGCAACATCAAGTGCTTTTGCGGCTGCAAAATGGTCAACATCGGGCTGAATTCCATAAGAATAACCACGCCATTCAAGGTCAAAATTTTGAGTTACAAACTGATTAGGTTTGGCGTATTCCTTAACAATCTTAGTTTGCCAATTTAAAAAATCTGTTACAATTTTACGTTGAAATTTCGAGAATTCGGAGTTTAAACTGGCATTAATAGAAGCACTGAAAGTACCATTTACCGCAGGAAAATCATTCCAGTTATTGATTCTGTTGCTCCAATAATCAAGACCAAAAGCTTTATTCACGGCATCTAAAGTTTTGAATTTATCTTTTATGTAAGCCACAAATGCCTTCTGAACATTTTCGCTGGATGTGCCGTAATGTTTGGTTTCGTTATCGACCTGATATCCAATAATTGCAGGATGATTTTTTACATGTTCCATGATTTTGCGAATGACACGCTCGGAATGAAAACGATAGTGAACATCAGTAATGTCCATGTTTTGTCTTGCTCCGTATTTTCTCTGTCCTTGTGGATTTGTTACCAAAACTGAAGGGTATTTTTTGGCTAACCAGGTAGGAATTGCATAAGTTGGGGTACCAATAATGACTTTGATACCTGCCTTATGCATGGCATTAAGCACACGGTCAATACTCTTAAAGTCCCAAACGTTATCTTGGGGCTCAACTGTGCTCCAAGTAGATTCTGCAATTCTAACTACGTTAATGCCTGCATCTTTCATCATGGCAATATCTTTATCAAGACGTTCGTATGGCATATATTCATCATAATAAGCCACACCGAAAAGCAATGGTAAGTTGTTTTGAGCAAACGTAATTTTTGAAATTACAAGGGATAGAAACAAAAATAGATACTTTTTCATAGTTTATTTTTAATTAAGGTACTCGTTATCAATATTTTATTTGAATATAGTCGTTTGTTTTTTTCGAATTGCATATTAATCCAGCTATTTTAAGGTTTACTAATTCCTAAATTTTCGTTGATGTAAAGCAAAGGATTTTGTATGAGCGTGCCTATAAAAGCAGCAATACTTTTTCGTGAAATGGCAGACCCAGATTCGGCTTGCCCTTTTCTGGTAAGTGCATAATCCACTTCGTTGGCATTCGTAAACCAATCTGGGCGAAGAATAGTATATTCTAAGCCCGAACTTTCAATTACGTCTGCTAATACACGATAGGGAAGTAGAATTGATTTCAATGGCACTTCGTAAATACCTATGGAGCTTATAGCAATAATTCTTTTCACCCCTGTCTCTTGCATTGCCTTTACGATGTTTTTTGCCATTATTTCTAAATTTCCTGTTAGGTTCACATATACAATATCATGTCCTGACACAACATCTTTTACATGGTCGTAAATCATTGCATCTCCTTGCTTGAGTGTTATATTATCTGCGGTTGATAGGAGACTTGTATTTCTTGCAAACAACGTTAACTGTACATCTGCTTGCTTCTTTAATTCTTCTGTTACAACTGTTGCAAGGCTTCCTGTTGCACCTATTATTAATACTTTATTCATTAATTTTATGAAATTTTCCAAATAAGGGTTCTAAAAAAACTTTAGTTCCTTTTGGACTAAAATGCTATTTTCCCCATTTTCATTGCTGCTATTACACCACCATCCATCAGAATGTCGCTTCCTGTGACAAAGCTTGAATCAGGGCCTAAAAGATAGTGGGCTAATGTGGCTACTTCATCTACAGTACCTACTCTTTTAGCCGCAGAAGCGGTAATCATGGCACGATACCCGTCTCCAATAGGAGATTCTAACTCGTGTTTTGCTAAGGCAGTTAAAATGATACCCGGGCTAATAGAATTTACTCTCGCACCTCTTTCACCCCATTTGATACTCTCGGCTTGAATACGGAGGTGATTGGCTCTTTTAGAGAGGCAATATGCATAAGTAGTATTGGGTACATTAGCAGGCTGCAATACAGGCAAGCTAAGTAATTCGCTGGCTTGGGTAACTGCAAGAGCCGTGTTTGTTTCCGCTCCTAAGTCTGGAATCATGTGACCAGCCATACTTGAAATATGGATACCTGCACCACCTTCTGCAATCACCTTTCCAAATTCTTCCAATACATAAACCGCACCCACTAAATCTACCTCCAATAACTTTTCGACGGAAGCCATATTGGGTGAAAGCCCTGCTGTATTCACCACCTGCAATACATTACCTAATGATACTGCTTTTGCAACTAATGCTTTTACTGAACTGAGTAAGGAAACGTCAGTTTGCTGGGTTTCTACCACATAGCCAGTATCAATTAAATCCTGAGAGGCTTTTGCTAAATTCTTTTCATTAATATCAGCTAATAAAACCACTTTACCAGCACCTTCACGTCTGGCGATGGCCATACCAATACCACCTACACCGATTACAACTATTACATTTGATTGCATAACTATTTTTATTGTTTATTTAAATTAAAAAATCATGACTGTATCAGAAAGTAGAAGCGACAGAGCTTAGAATAACCCAAGACCCATTGCGTTTTTCTAATTTCATTTTTTGTTGAAGCCTCCAAGTATTCCTATTGCCCCAAATTCTTGCATCTACCATACGTTGAATCATAACCTCGGCAAAATTGCCATTTACTTTAATGGTATGATTTACTTCTCTTGTTGAGTAGTATTTCATGCTCTCCTTTGCTATTTCATGTAGCCACTCCTCTTTGGATTGTACATAGCCCGTCATGTGAGTCAAGGTAAAATATTTATCGAGGATTTTATTTAATTCGGTGGTGTCTCGTGTAATCATGAGTTTAGCCAATTGTTGCACCACTGCAAATGCTTCGTTTGAATTATTATCCATATTATTTTGCTTAGCATGTGAATAATCTTGCGAGCAAGCAGTAAGGCTACTCAAGCAAGCTAAAATTAAAAGCAAGTATCTCATATTTATTTTCCCACTCTTGCCTGCAAAGCCGCAGGATAACGGTCTCCAATAATTTCAATTTCTTGTAAAGGCCCATTAATTTGAACCATATCATTGGCTGAGAATAAAATAATTCAAGGCTACAACATACAACCAAAATTAGTTTTTTCATTAATGATTTTTATCTCTGAGTAAATGTAAAAAACAGACTATCTATTCATATTGTTAGTTCTTCGCAAAAAGGAAATCAACGCATAATATTTGCCATTTTCTTCAAAATAAAATCGGTAGCACGCTGTGGACTAAAGCGATAAAAAAGGTCTAAGAAACGTGCATCTTTTCCCACCATTACACGATATTTGTTCTGCTCTACTGCCTCTAAAATTATTTCTGCTGCTTTTGATGCAGGCATAGCCAGTTTTGACTGCGGTTTATCTGGGTCTATTTTGGGCTTTCCCAGTCCTGAATTTTCGGTAATGTTGGTGGCTATCGCTCCTGGATGTACAACTGTTACTCTTACATTGGTATTTTTGAGTTCGGCATAAAGTCCTTCAGTAAAAATTTTCACAGCGGCTTTGGCTGCACCATACATGGTTTGTCCAGGAAATGGGATAAAGCCACCCATACTTGAAATATTGACAATATGGGCTTCTGGTCGATTTAAAAAATGGGGTAGAAAAGCTTTCGTCAAATAAACAGTTCCAAAAAAATTGATATTCATTACTCGATTAATTTGGTCATAATCCAGTTCGTTGACCCGAATAAAAGGTTGGATAATGCCCGCATTGTTGATAATTCCGTCTATTGCACCAGATTGGTCTATCAACTCTTTGGCGAAAGACTCAACCTTAGTTTTATCAGAAATATCCAATACAAAACCTTTAAATTGCTGGTCGGTTGCTTGGGCTATTTGTTTTGTTTGTTCCAGTGAACTGGGATTAATATCAACACCAATGACTTTTACCCCTTTTTTGAGCAGTTGAAGGGCTAATTCTCTTCCCATTCCGCTTCCTGCTCCTGTAACTACCATGGTTTTATTGGCTAAATTCATTAATTGATTTTATCAAAAGTGAGAAATAAAATACTGTGGGCTGGAATCAAAAGTGTACCTGATTTTACTTTTTCACCAATGAGTTTTGGCACTTCATCATTCGAGTTCAATTGAAGTACTTTGCCATTCAACTTCACTTTTTTGGTCAATAATTCATCTGCAGTAAGTAGATACTGAGTAGCGTTGACAGGTATGGAAAAACTTGTTTCTTTTTCGGTCGTATTTAAAATTAGAACGGTACGTCCTTTGGGTTTTCCTTTAAGATTGTGTACAAAAACATCCACTCCATTAGCCAAACTATCTGCTTTATAGACATCTGTTCCCATCAATTTGCCCCAAAGCAGTGCTGCCCAATAATTCGGTCGTGGTAGGTGGGTGTCATGGTCTAGCAAGGCATATTCACTTCTAGCAAGGGTGTTGTGCATAACCACCTGAACACCTTTTTTTGCCAACCGTCCGAGTTGTTCTAAATATCTAAAGCTATCAATGTAGGTGGCCGCTAATGGGTTTCCGCCACACGCCGCTTCGGCTGTTTCTGTAAGCCATATCGGAGCATTGGGATTGTATTTGTCTCTTGCATTTTGATAAAATTCAAGTCCTTTTTCTGTTTTACTCAGCCACTCAGGACTTAAGGCATTCTCAACTTTTTGTCCACCGCCACAGCGTTTGGATACTGTGCCGTAATAATGATATGTAAATACATCAAAGCTTGGTTTTGGGGTTTGATTTAACAGCTCATCCAAAGATAAATCTATACTTTTGGGAGGAAGTATTCCACCTTCGCCCGTAGAACCTGGCCCAATAATTTTCATTTTAGGAGCAACATCGGCTACTAATTTTTTAAATGCCAATAAGTCGTTTGCATAATTGATTCCTTTATAATCTTTACTAACATCACCATGATAAGCATGAGACGGCTCATTGAATAATTCAGCTGCGACAATTTCTCCTTTCAAAGAATGTGTATAGTCCAATATAGCTTTTACTTGCTCAGGTTTCCAATTACCCATTTCATCGTGCATTCCTTCACTCATTGGGAAAGAACTTACCAATTTCCCATCAACCGCTTTGCAGAAATCGATTACACCTTTCCATTGCTGGCGGGTGAGAATATTCTTGAAGCCAATAGGGGGGCTTGTCATTTTTGGTTCATCATTGTTTTGAAAATAAAGTGCATTTGCCCATGTACCACTTACTCTTACATAAGTTGGTCCCAATGCAGCTGCAAGGTTACGTAGTTTTCTTTCATAAAGATTGATAGGTTCAATCTTCCATTTCAAGGCCTCGATTCCTTTTTTATTTGAGTGTTTTCTAACAGAATCTATTAACTCATAAGGTATCCAGAAGTCACCACCAATTACTTCGCACATTTCAATATTGTATGATTGAAAACGTGTATCTACTTTTCCGATGAATGGCATTTTTGATAATGCGATGGAATTTACTGCATTCTGTGCATGAGCAACACTACAATTCAGTGTCAATCCTATGTATATTATTAGATTTTTCATATATCCACTTGTTTCTTAAAAAGAAAAATTATTGATTCCACCTTTCAAAGGATAGGTTTTACCTTGCCAAATAAACCGTCCTTTTGTAACCTTGGGCAATTCAATTATTGCCTTTAGTTTGTTATTGACTAATTTATAATCCACCTTTATTATGCCATCTGGATGTGGCATTTCTCCTTTTATTGTCTGAATATCTCCTAAATGAGGTTCAATTTTAACAGCCTTAAATGCAGGAGCATCGCTATCAATGCCAAGAATTGTTCTGTAAAATTCAATATTTGGACTCGAACCCCAAGCATGACAGTCTGAACGAGTATTGGTCAAATCAGAGGTTTCTGCCCAAGTAGTCAATCCCATACTGAGGTTTTCTCGCCATTTATCCAACCATTTTAAATAGTCATTACCTAAACCCGCTTTTATCAAGGCTTGATGCAGATAATATTTAAAATAAATAGAAGCTGGTGCTAATGTCTTGTCTGTCAAAAGTTGCTTTGTCAAATGGGGTAAATCTTTGGTGGCAACGATTCCCGTTAAGATGGCTAAGGCATTGGTATGTTGCGAAAAAATATCTTTTTCGATACGGTCGGCAAATAGTTTTTTATCGCTGTCCCAATACTTATCTCGAATAGTTTTGGCTAATAAATCAATTGATTTTTGATAGCGTAGAGCCAATTCAGGCATTCCAAATTTTGTTTCTAAATCGACCGCAACCTGATACGCCCATAATAGCTGCAAGTCGAGCATAGCAGAATTACCGTGTGAACTTGGGCCGATACCATCGTTCCATTCTTTAAAATCTACCCAATCGGTAAACATCCAATAAGGTACATCTTTCAGTGAGCCATCTGCTTGTTGGTATTTTTTGAAATATTCAAAAACCTGACGAACACTTCCCATTTTAGCCCTTACAAAGTCTAAATCTGTCCCATAACGACTATAATCATGTAGGATTCCAATATACCATAATGAAAAAGTGGGTATATACTGGGGCGTATAAGAAGGATGACGACTGGAGGTTAGCCCTTCTGGGATTCTTGAGAAATCCATCAAATTGAGTGCATTTTTCACTAAACGGTCATCGCCTGTATTGTAAAGTGAAACCAACGCTTGGATACGCCCATCGCCAATATATTGCAATTGTTCATAATACGGACAATCCATATAGGTTTCGGTAGCACATAAACGAGCGGTTCGCCAGCCAATAGTCAGGAAGTTGTCTAACTCTGGAATACTGCCTTCAATTTTCGATTTTAATTCAAAAGGATAGCCTGTAAATGTGCCATAGATGTCGTTTAAAGTAAGTGGACTTTCTTGCGTTTTAATGGAAAGTTCAACATAACGATAAGTACGATAAGTAAGCGTAGTAAATTTTTGATTATTGCTTCCATCAGAAATGAGGCTATCGGTTCTACCAATAAATTTCATCCCCTCAATATCGTTTCGGTTTGCTTTTATGGGAAACTCTTTGAACAAAGCTTCTGCATATTTCATCGTAATACTTGCCTTTTTTCCACCGCTAAAAATTACGTTTGGATACGCATTGGTCAGATAACTTTGGTCCAGCATGATTCTAACGCTTGTATTTGCAGGTATGGTTAGCTCTCTTTTAGTCAACGGAAAATCAGCAGGAAGTAAAACATTACCTTCCTTTTTTGCTATTTTTTGAAATCTTTCATCTCGCAACTCCATTTGCGGGATGGATGAAGGAACAAGTCGCCAACCCGTTGAAAAGCCATTATAACGGTAGAAGTTTTTAGGCATTCCATTAAATAGCTTCTGGGCATTTTGCCAATGTGTGTCATTAAAAGCTTGAGATTGCCAATTTTTGGGATGTTTTTCAAGATGGCGAATTTCTCCAGAGCCTGCAACATAATAAGTATTAATATTGAATACCAAAGGTGCATAGCTATCGTCTTGTAGGCATTTCCAAGTTTCGTTTGTGTTAAGAAAAGCCTCTTTGTCACTTGCACCCTGTAAAATAAAAGCGGTACGGAAAGTAATTTGAGCTTCGGGTCTGACTTCTCCTTCGTTCCAAACCTGGGCAGCAACGATATTATTTCCCTCTTTTAAATAAGTGGCAATATCAACGGTTTCATAATTCCAATGGTCGAGGTCGCCACGGGCAGGGCCAAGAGAAACCAACTTTTCATTCACGAAAAGCTTATAACGATTGTCAGCAGAAACATGAATCGTGAAAGAATTGGGCTTTTGTCTAAGTTCAAAAGATTTGCGGAAGTAATACACTCCATAGGCATTCGGATTGATATTTAGAGGAGTAATCCAAGACGCTTTCCAAGGTTTATACAATAAATCAGGATTTGTATTTTGTGAAAAAAGCTGATTAACACAAATGATACAAATCAAAAGAAATGCAATGCTATATCGAGAAATTATTTTCATTAAGTGTAAATGTTTCATTTTGGTCAAACTGTTATGATAACCCTGTTAAATCTTGTAATTCTTGTACTAACCATCAATCGGGTTCATGTGCTCTGCAATTGGCAAGCCATCTTTTAACAAAAAAACTATTGAACAATGACCCTAACCCTATCCAAATTCTGGATGCGTGCAAAAGGCGTTTTACTATCTCCTTCTCTTTGTGATGCTACTCTTACAGTAGGGAAAAAAGTACCTTTTGTAGTAAATTTATAAGTAATGGAAACGCTTGCTTGGCTATTTTTGGCATCAAATGTTATCTTTTTAGAACTAATCGGAAAATCTCCTTTTCCATCAAAATCCCATTCAGCCGAAACCAATTTACCTGTGTTTTTAGGTACATCTACTGCTGCGGTAAAGGTTAGGGTTTGTCCTTGTTTGATTACTTTTTTCTTCTCACCTTTTACCGTAAGTTTTACAATTGGCTGAATGCCCTTACGTTCAGCAGTGGTGGAAGGCACGATTACTTGACCATCTTCGATTTGGTAATTGGTAGAAGCTGACGGAGTAATTCCCTTTTCACACCAAGCACTCAGGTCACGTAAGGCTTGTTGCAAAACGCCTAAATAACTTACCGTTCTGGTTGGGTCTTCTTGTTTAGACAAATCGCCATGCAAAGCACGGTCGGTGTACCATAATCTGAAATTATCATCTGTTTTTTCTCCTAAATTCGCTTTAACCATATCTCTGTAAAAGTCGCCTTGCCAAGCAAAAGCCTCTCTGTCCCAAAGTGAACAAAGTAAAATCATTTTACCTTTGAATTTTCCAGTTGGTAAAACTCCTGCTGCACCTCTGGTAAATAATGGGCCTAACAGAAATGGACGTTGCGGGTAAATCGGTTTACCTTCTGCATCACGAAATTGGTCCCAAACTTTATATTCTTTACCAGGAACTTGGTGACGGTGATAAGTCTGAACAGCTAAGAAATTAGAATTGTCGATATATACTTCATCTCCCACTTTTATTTTGGCTAAAACCGACAAATCAACAGGGCCAAAAATCACTTTATCATCTTTGATACTGGCCAACTGAATCGTTTTACCAGCGGCTTCCCCTGTTTTTATAACCAAATCGCCACCCATAAAATTGACATCGGGTAGTATATCTTCAATTTGAAAGGCGACAGGCATTTTCCCTTCTACGCCTCCCATGCTTTTCCAAGCCAAATCAGCCGAACCTCTTTCTCCAGCCGTTTCAGCTTCTTTAATACCCAATTTTACAGCCTCATCAATGTTAATAGCTGCTTTAATTTTGGATGTTTTCTGAAGTCTTGCCTTCAAAAGTGATGCTGTCGGATTTGCTCCTAAATACCCCTTTACTTTCCAAAAGTCATCAAAAAACGTTCTATCAGCCATTCTCATACCTTGATACAGAGCAATGAATCCATGAATCCCCATGGTTTTATAGCCAAACCAAGATGGTGGCGGAAAGCCCATTTTGGTAACTTCGCTCAAGGCTTCCTTTTCTTCTGCGTTCAATCCTGCATACATATCTCCACTGCCACCTGCATCTAAGGCATCAATAATTTGAGGAAACTTATCATGTAGTATTCTCATGGCATTCATTCTTGCAGCAAATACGTTAGGAATAGCCATTGGCGAGCCTAATACATAAGGCACTACACCATCCCACACGCCATCAGTATTTTCGATACTTCCAATTGTACGGTAAGCTCCACCACTTCCTCCAAAAGCATAGCCGTATGTACGATGAGTACCATAAAGTTTGCCTGCAACAATTTTAGAGAAAGAAGCCGAAGCGGCATTTGCCCTAAATGCTCCAATCGTAGGGTCTGAATTGAACGATGGTTTAGCAAAATCTACTTTTCCACCTCCATTCGTTTCGATAAAGTATGCTCCACTACTAATCGAAAAACCAATTTTATCGTCTTCTCCCTTTGCTCCTTGCGAAAGATTTTCATTATCAGGAAACGGTGTGATATACTGAAAAAAACGACCTTGATAATTTTGTTTTTCTGGAAAGTAAAAAGAAAAACGAGTTTCTGTTCCCGTAAAACCTCCGTGTATGTATAGATGTCTCACCGGTAAGTCTCGCCATTCCTCATTATCAATGAAGGGAGCTTTGAATATGGAGTCTTTTGTTGAAAATGACTTAAACAATTCATCATTATTTTGCACAAGTTTAGTTTGTGCAAAACAAAAGTTAATAACTAAAATGTTTACAACAATAATTAGCCATTTTTTTTGATTTTTCAACATGGTCGATTTTGTTTTAATGAAACCTATTTCAAATAAAATTTCTTATGATTTATTAAAAAATCATCATTATAAAATTTCAAGACAAATTTATACAAAAAAAAGCTATTGTATAAAAAAATATACAATAAAAAATAGAATATAAGTTATATTTGTTTTTCTTAAACTATGGGGTAAGATTTTGTGAAGTTTAAACTATAGAAACTAAAATTGTGTAATGGATTTTTTAAAAGATAGCAATTATATTAATCAAATTTCTATTGAATGTGTAATTTTTGGATATGAAGAGCAAACTTTGAAGGTCCTCATTTCAAAGCTAAATTTCAGCGGTGATTTTTATGCATTGCAAGGTGGATTTATTACCCAAGATGAGGATATTGACGTAGCTGCTAAAAGGATTTTGCTGGAAAGAACAGGGCTAAACGACATCTATTTAAACCAATTTGAAGTATTTGGAAAGGCAAATAGAAAACGTAAAGAATTTATAGACAAACTCATTGAAGCTAATTCTGCAGCCTATGATAAAAATATAAAAAATAGTGATAAGTATCTTTGGTTTACCAATCGATTTATTTCAATCGGCTACTATGCTTTAGTAGACATTCAAAAAATTCATCCCAAAAAATCTGAAATAGATGCGTCAATTGAATGGCATAATGTTCATAGCATCCCTGATTTAATAATGGATCATGATGAAATTTTTAAGCATGCTCTCCATCACTTGAAAGAAGACATTGATAAGAAGTTTAATGCATTTAATTTATTACCAGAGACATTTACAATCAAGGAGGTACAGGACATTTATGAAACTATATTTGAAAGAGAGTATGTAAGAACAAATTTCCAAAAAAAAATATTAGAAATGAATGTGCTGGAACGCTTAGAAAAAAAATTTACTGGGGCTAAGAATAAAGCCCCATACCTTTACAAGATTAAAATTTAAGTTAAATAAAAAAAACGAGGACTTTTTTTGCAAATACATCCGTCTGCTTTACAAAATTTTAACAATTCCTTAGTCTCCCATGATTAAGAACTAAATAGTTTGATTTTAGATACCTAATGTACTCGTTTTTGTTTAGAATGTATAAATTTCGAGAAAGATTAATCATGATTTTTCGGCATAATCAAAACTTTAAATAATTATGAGTGCTAAGCAATACAAAAGGCAATATTAATTTCAAAAAAAATATACCATAGGTTGATTAAACAAAACCATACCCAAAAAGAATCAAATAATAATTCTTAAGGGTATGATTTGAAACTAGCCGAGTTGAGTTAATTTATATTTTGCATTGAACCTTCACTCATAAAAGGTTGATTATAATACCTTTTGCCCGTGGTTTTAAACAAAGCGTTTGCCACAGCTCCAAATACAGGCGGGAAAGGTGGTTCGCCAAGACCTGTAGGATCTATTTCATTTTCAACGAAATGAACATCAATTTTCTTTGGAGCCTCATTATGACGAATCATGCGATAATTATGGAAATTGTTCTGCTCAGGAACACCATCTTTATGGGTCAATGCTCCATAAAACGACTGTCCGATTCCATCAACCACTGCACCTTGTACCATGTTACGGGCTGCGTCGGGGTTTATCACAACCCCACAATCAACGGCAGAAGTTACTGATTCAACATATGGTTGTCCATCACGCATTACCATATCCACCACGTGCCCAGCATACGATGCGTGACAGAAATAGGCAGCTACACCACGTTTTTTACCCACATTTTCGGGTTTGCCCCAACCTGATTTTTCTTTGAGCAATTCTAAAACACCTATATATCTACTGGCATCATAATCGTTATTTTTGCCTACTGGATTTTCTTTGGCACGTTTCAACAAATCAAGTCGGAAAGCGATTGGGTCTTTTCCCATGGCCTCGGCTACCTCATCCAAAAACGACTGCTCTGCAGCGGCATTAAAATTTGAACGAGGAGCTCTGAACGCTCCAATCGTAATGTTCGAAGGAATCTCCCATCCATCTGCCAAATAATTATCCACAGCACCAGCTGGAAAACGATTGGCATGAATTGGGTTTTCGGGAATACCACCACCAGTTACATGAAAACCAATCAGATTTTTATTGGCATCCAAAGCTGCACGATAAGTAGCGGTATACATCGGACGATAGATTCCGTGAGTCATGTCATCTTCACGAGAATATATCAATTTTATGGGAGCTTTGACTTTCTGAGAGATACGAGCCGCTTCATATACATACGACCCATAAGCTCTACGACCAAAACCACCGCCCATGCGGGTCATTTGAATCTCTATTTTGTCAGCAGGAAGATTCAAGATTTTTGCAAGCGTTGGCTCCATCAACCCAGGTGCTTGCAATGGCCCAGCTACTAAGGCTCTGTCATCTTGCACATGGGCAAAGAAATTCATTGGTTCCATACAATTATGTGCCAAAAACGGAGCATTGTACGTGCGTTCAATAATCTGAGCTGCATTTTTGAAAGCTGTCTCAGGGTCGCCATCTTTTCTTAATTCTTTAGCTGGCTTTTTGGCAAACTCAGCCATCATTTCAAATTGGCTACTTGTAGTTTCTAATCTGGCAGGCACTACTTTTTCAGTTTTCCCACCTCTGCCCATGATGGTTTCTTTTACATCGCCCGCCGCTTCCCATTGAGCATTTATCTTTTTGCGGGCGTTCATTACCTCCCAAGTAGAATTTCCAACTACAGCAATCATTTCGTTGAAAGCACGCGTATCAAAACCACCTTGCTCGAAACCATCATCATAGAGTTTGAAACTAAAAATATCTTTGATGCCCGACATTTTTTTTGCAGCGGTAGCATCAAAAGATTTTAATTTCATACCAAATGCTGGCGGATGCTCAATCATAGCAATCAACATTCCGTCAACCTTATAATCTATTCCGAAAAGTGGCTTTCCAGTTACAACTTTTACTCCTTCAGTATTTTTCTTTGAATTTCTTACAATAGAAAAATCTTTTGGGGCTTTCAATTTTATATCTTTCGGAACTGTAAGGGTAGCAGCTTTTGCAGCTAATTCGCCATATTTCGCTGTTTTTCCATTTGAATGAGACAAAACGCCTGCATTAGTTGTGATTTCGGTTGCTGGAACTCCCCAAGTTTGAGCTGCGGCTTCGATAAGCATTTTACGAGCTGCTGCTCCTGCATTTCGTAATGGTTTCCAGTATGCTCTTATCGAATTACTTCCTCCTGTAAACTGTGAACCGAACTTAATATTATCATGAGTACTCATTTCTACTATCACATTTTTCCAATCACAGTCTAATTCTTCCGCAACTATCATAGGCAGTGAGGTCATTACATTTTGACCAAATTCAGGATTAGGGCAAAAGATTTTAATAACATTCTCAGGAGTAATTTTAATATATCCAGTCAGCTCACTCCAAGTTTCGGCTAGGTTCAATTCAGCAAGCTTTCCCGCTGCTTTTGCTTCAGAAAACCAGCTAAAACTTAACAACCATCCTCCTCCAGCAAGGGCTGAAGACTTTAAGAACTCTCTTCTACTTTGTGCTTTTATATTTTCCATTATGTTCTTATTTAGAGTTTGATGTTTTAGACGCTGTTTTGATCGCTTCTTTTATTCTTAGATAAGTACCACAACGACAAATATTACCACTCATGGCAGCATCAATATCTTCATCCGAAGGATTTGGGTTGGTTTTCAGCAAAGCAACAGCAGACATCATTTGTCCACCTTGACAATAGCCACATTGGGCCACATCATGCTCGAGCCAAGCTTTTTGTACTGGGTGAGTGCCATTTTCAGACAGCCCTTCGATTGTCGTAATGACTGATTTTCCAATAGCTGAAACAGGCAGCACACATGAGCGAGTGGCATTTCCATCCAAATGAATGGTACAAGCACCGCATTGAGCCATTCCACAGCCGAATTTGGTACCAGGCATATTTAGCGTATCACGAAGAACCCAAAGCACTGGTGTGGAAGGATCAACATCCACATTACGGGTTTTTCCGTTTATTTTAAGATTGTATTTTGCCATGATAATTGATATTTAAAGACTTTTATCTCTTTACAAAAATATTGCTATTTATTCTATAAAAACTACGTCATTCAAACGATTTCTTACGAAATTCAAATGTTCTATGGTTAAAAATGAGTGAATATCTACTTTTAGGTGATCCAAATTAGGTATTAATTCAATTTAAAATAATCGAAAACAAATAAATAAAAAAGCACAAAATTTTTCAGCCTAATTATTTTAGCCCAATAGATTTTGAAAGCTAATTTGTTGAAAGGGAAATTACAATCCTGTCGTTTTTTCCATGGCCTCCGTATATCTTTCTCCAGTAATTTTAACACCCTCGGATGCTAAGGTCAGTTGTCTCAAGTCTTCAGAACTAAGTTGAAGATTTTCAGCACCATTGTTTTCTATTAATCGATGAATTTTAGTGGTTCCGGGAATTGGAACTATCCAAGGTTTTTGAGCCATAACCCAAGCCAAGGCTATTTGAGCATTTGTAGCATTATATTTTTGAGCATATTCTGCAATTACATCAACCAATGCTTTGTTGGCCATTCTAGCCTCTTCCGTAAATCTAGGAATTATTGATCGAATATCCGAAGCAGCAAATTCTCTTTTTTCATCAATTGTACCTGTTAAAAAACCTTTTCCTAGTGGACTAAATGGAACGAAACCTATTCCCAGCTCTTCTATGGTAGGTATGATTTCAAGTTCGTGTTGACGAGTCCATAAAGAATATTCGCTTTGTAGAGCCGTAACGGGCTGCACAGCATGTGCTTTTCTAATCGTATTTGCTCCTGCTTCTGAAAGCCCAAAATATTTGGCTTTACCCTCTTTTATAAGGTCACTTACCGTGCCTGCCACATCTTCGATAGGCACATTAGGATCAACCCGGTGTTGATATAGCAAATCAATACAGTCAATGCTTAGTCTTTTTAGAGACCCTTCAACGGCTTTTCTAATTGTTTCTGGTCTGCTATTTACACCAATCATTTTGCCATCGACTATATCAAATCCAAATTTTGTAGCAATTTGGACTTTATGCCTAAAGGGCTTAAGAGCTTTTCCTAGCAATGCTTCATTGGTAAAAGGCCCATATACTTCTGCTGTGTCAAAAAAGCTTACACCTTCTTCAACCGCTTTTTGAAGCAAGGTAATAGCTTCGCCATCACTTGGAAATGGAGCATAAGAAAAACTCAAACCCATGCATCCCAAACCGATGGCGGAAACTTCCAAATCTTTTCCTAAAGTTCTCTTTTTCATGTAGATAGTTCTGTTTTAAACGGTTTAAACTCTGAATATGGCCAAAAATTTTCAGTTATTTCTAAATTTAGTAGGGCTCAATAATGTATGTTTTTTAAAAAAATTATTAAAATGTGTCACTTCTTGAAAGCCAAGCGAATAGGCTATTTCGGAGATATTCCATTTGCTTTGTTTAAGCATAATTTTAGATTCTTGTAATAAGCGTTCGGCAATGAGTTGTGAAGTTGTCTTTCCGCCAGCTTCTTTCACAGCTCGGTTAAGATGATTTACATGAACATTGAGTTGAAAGGCAAAGTCAGAGGCTGTCCGCAGAATAATTTCGGTATGATTTTCGTCAATCGGAAACTGGCGTTCAAGCAGTTCTAAAAATAGCCAATAAATTCGCTGTGAAGCATTAATGGGTAACTTCTCAATTCGCGATGAAGGACGGGTTTTCATGGCATAATGAATCAACTCATAAATCTGATTTCTGATGGCATCATATTTATGGATGTACTCAGAGTTGAGTTCGGTTTCAATTTTTTCAAAGACTTTCGATAAATACTCAAATTGGGTATCATCTAATTCAAATACATGTGTACCCGTTGGTTGAAAAACCTCATATTGAATCAAGTTGCCGAATAGATTAAAAAAACTGGCATCAAAAACTACATAAAACCCTGAAAGGTCGTCATCGACATGCTCCCATTTATAAGGAATAAACGGATTTGAAAACACAAGTGCTTGTTTTTCGAAGGAGAAAACTTTATCTGCATAATGTATACGACTACTTCCTCTACAAAGCGTAATTTTGAAAAAATCTCGACGGCGATATGGCACAGGTTTAGTTGCTGGATGTGGCAATCTAAAAACATTGACATGTCCGATATCTCGACCCAGATTTTCGGGTATCCACTCAAATTTCCTGCTATAAAAATCTTGTAAAGATTCTATTTTTTCCATAATCTACTTTTTTACAATCAGCTTTCTATCCATCGCATATCCCAAACTAATATTCCAATCGAATGATTTCCCTGCAATGTCAGTTTTTAATGGTTTATTTATAGTCGAACCCAAATAAAATGGCGTTTTTTTCGATAAAAGTGTAAAATTTGAGGCAAAATAATAACCCTCTTTTGCATCTAGTTTCAGATAAAACAGTTGGGGATTAACCCTTAAAGATAAGCTTTTAATTAGCTGAATTGTTGAAACAGATCTCAGCGAAACCAAAGCAGTGTGATTATTGGCGTCGTCGCTCACGCCTTTGGCATAAAGACAAAAAAGGCTGAGGCTATTATTTTTGTTGAGGATGATATTGGGCGTAAATTCAAAAGGAATGACACGAGAAACTGCTAAAGTGTTTTTGACTTTGGGTGAAGTTTCATAAGCCAAAACTCTAAATGGTACAGCTGGGAAATGCGTACCAATAGATGCTTGGAAACGTTTTTGATTGACAAGTTTGTAACGCCAAATAAAAATAAATGACCAAGGACGGCCATCCTTCAAAGCAAATCGAAACTCAGGGTCAAAACTAAATCTTTTTCCTCCATTGATATTAAAATTAAAAATAGCGGCTGGTTTTCCCAGCGAAAAGGCAGGAATAAATGAAAACCCATTTTGAGTAACACTAACAGCCCCTCTGAAATTGATGATTTTTGAGGTAGTATCTTCTTGAGCTAATGAACTAAAAGAAATATTACATAAAAGAAATAATGAAAGTATGTTTCTATAAAAAGCGTTTGGTATAGAATAAGACATATTATTTAAAATGAATGTTTAAATTATTCTACAAACTTAGAAGTATTAAACACTCTCTATTAAACAAATTTCAAAGGAAAACTTACGAAAATCAAATATTAAAAGGATTAGAAAGTATTTTCAATCGAGAATAACCACAATTCATTAAAATACCTTACTTGCCTTATTATGACCATTTTTAAAAGCAGCTGCGGTCTTGAGTTCAAATATTTTATGACTTTACCAGCTATTTTAAGGCGAAGCTTAGATGAGCACCCTTAGTTTCTAGGAGTTGAACTATGTACGCTTTAATCAGCCAATTGAAATACTACCTTGATATCATCATCACCCAATGCCACCAAAAGCCCCAATACATCATCAATTTTTCCGATTGCGGTATAACTGTAGGAAGTAGAAAAACTTTTGTAGAACAGCACCAAAGTTCTCGAACCGTAAAGCATTAAATCGCCCGACTGAATGCTTGCAGGTACAGAGGCATTTGTTGGTAAGCTTTGGGGCAATTGGGCATATTTTTCGTTGTTATTTAATTCATCCATATTGAGCGTCAAAGGCAAAAGAGCTTTGAAAGCTTTGGAGGTTGGGCTATCTAAAAGCGTAGCCGTGAATTTTTTTTCTCCAATTTTGAGTTGTATTTTATTTCCGCTTACAAATTTGTTTTTTTCAATCATTGTTTCTGATAATATTTGATTTTCGGCTTTGTATGAAATGCTCAAACCAATGAATATCTGAATAAAAGAGAGCAAGAACAATCGTTTCACTTTGATAAATATTTAGTTGAGTTTCTTATAAATCTTCTTGAAATTATAATTCAAAGTCACATTCCACATAAAATCTTTATTACCAGGAACATTGGAAGTAAAAGTCTGATTAATGGTAGATTGTAAGCTAAATGGAAATTTTTTATGTGCCACCGAACCTGTCAAGGTAAAATAATCCCCTCTGTAGCCATCGGTATATAAGAAATATATGGAAGGGAATAAATTAAAATATAAATTTTTGCCCATACCCATATGCGTGACGTTTGCGTTTAGAAACAAAACTCGAGTCAATTGAGGACCGTGGTTTTGCAGGCCATTGCCTTGTAAATACATGGCACTTACACCAATTTTATCGTTGAATTGATAACTCGGCACAGCCTCAAAAGCTAAAAAACGAAGCATTTCGGTAATTTCCTTGGTTTTCCCGTCTTCTACATCGGTTCTACGAATGAGCGTAAATGCGGGGTGTGCACCAATCCTAAAACCAAATTTTTTATTATCGACCAAACGATATCGCAGCCACCATATTAGGCCTCCTTTTTCGGCATTGGGTACTAAACGAATATCTGGCTCAAAACTCAATTTCTTTTTCCTAAAAGATAAATTGGCCACAAATGCGGGATAATCTAGAGAAAACGTTGGAATAATAGAAAAACCATTGTTGGTAAAGCCGACATTGCCTGAAAAAACCATGGGAGTTTGTGTGCTGTCCTCAGACTGAGCAAAGCTTAAATAGGAACAAAAAAATAAGAGAACAAATAGTACTAATAACCTCATTTTCAGATATGAATAATTTTAATTTACAAAATTACCAAGCTCTTTATCCCAATCTCTTATACATTTTACGGTTTGACTTACCAATTTCCCTTTTATAGAAAAATATATGATTCTATTCTTTTAGATTTACCTAAAAATTAGAAAATATGGTCATTTACGATAGCATTAAAACCTATAACGAAACCTTCAATCACCCCACTTTGCATCCACTCGTCAGTTTGTTGGATTTGAGTAAAGGGAATCCACTGAAGAGAAGTAAATTTCGTTTGGATTTTTATGCCATCATCATCAAAGACAGTAAATGTGGTGATCTGAGATATGGCTTAAAGCACTATGACTATGAAGAAGGAACCATCGTGTTCTTTGGCCCTGGGCAAGTGGGCGGCTCAGAGCCAGAAGGCGAATGGCACCAGCCTTATGGACTGGCTTTGGTTTTTCATCCTGACCTCATCAAAGGCACTTCTTTGGCCAAAACTATTCATGAATATTCTTTTTTTAGCTATGATTCTTACGAAGCTTTGCATGTTTCAGAGAAAGAAAGGGGCCTCATAGATATATGTTTTGGAAATATTGAAACAGAAATAAAGCAAAACATTGACCAACACAGTAAAAAAATCTTGGTGGCCAACATTGAGTTGCTTTTGAAATATTGTTCTCGCTTTTATGACAGGCAGTTTATTACCAGAGAAACCGCTAACCACCAAGTGATCGAGAAATTTCAAAATCTTTTGACAGATTATATATTAAGTGAAAATCTCCAAAATACAGGTTTGCCTTCCGTTACCTATTTTGCTAAAGAACTACACCTTTCGCCCAACTATTTGGGAGATTTACTAAAAAAAGAAACTGGCAAAACCACGCTCGAACTTATCCATTTGAAAATCTTAGACCTGGCCAAAGATAAAGTTATGGACAACAGCAAATCTATAAGCGAAATAGCCTATGAGCTCGGCTTCAAATACCCTCAACATTTCACACGTCTATTTAAACAAAAAGTTGGGGTAAGTCCAAATGAGTTTCGGGGCTTGAATTAAACCATCACTTTAACTTAGTGTATTGGTTATTAATGTTATACACCAGCCCTACACTCCATAAAAAATCTTTACCAGCAATCTCCGTTTTTATGGCTTTGCTCGCAATGGCGTTCAACGAGACAGGGAAATTTCTTTTGAATAAATTCAGCGTGGCGTTTACATACGTGCCATCGTAGTCATCCATTTTTAGGTAATAAGCCTGTGGAATTAAGGACATTCTTAACTTATCAGAAAGCTTCAAGTTTAACACACTTCGCAATGCAATGAATGTAGTATGCTGCAAAACATCTTTGGTTAGACCTTTTGAGCCTAAATAGTATACACCTAGGTTGGCATTTTTGGAGACCAGATAGGTGGGCGAAACCTCCCATGCAAAGTATCTTTGAGCTGCCAATAAATTCCTGGTGATTCCATTATCTGTCACCGATATATCCCGAAATACCACCGAAGGATGAGCTCCCAAGCCGAGGTTAAATTTCTTCTGCTGAATAAGTTTATACCGCCACCAAAATACAAAAGCCCATGGTTTGCCATTCATACCAAAGCGAAACATGGGATCAAAACTCAATCGCCCCTTTCCAACGTTCATATCAAACAAAACGGCTGGTCTGCCTAATGAAAACGTGGGAATTAGCGAAACGCCGTTATTGGTTGCTGTAATTTGTCCTCTTAAGAAACTTGGAGTTTGAGTGCTGTCAGTTTGCTGAGAAAATGTAGCGAAGAAAGAAAGTATCAAGTAAATAGAGAGGAAAATTAACTTCATTTATAGCGGTTGGGTTATTCGAATGCAAAGTTCTTATTATTTGCGTAATATCCAAATACCATTTTTACGGCCGCATCTACCATTTTTACCCAATATTTATTTTATAAAAATAAAGATTATTAGGGTGTTTTTGAATTTAAAGAATCAATTTCATCATAATATCAGTTTGCTCATCATCTCCCAGCTTAAAGATGTGCTTATCAAACTCCTCAAAACCATTTTTCTTATAGAAACTTATGGCTCTCGGGTTTTCTTCCCAAACACCCAGCCAGACATAACTGACCTTTTTCATCTGGGCAATTTCTAAAGCTATTTTATAAAGCAATTGACCTACACCTTTTCCATGAAAATCCTTTAAAACATATATTCTTTCTATTTCTAAGGCACTGTTATCTTTCAACTCGGTTTGGGAGTCTCCAAAGTTTAATTTTAAATAACCAATTACATCACCTTCTGAGGTAGCAAAATAAAACTCGGCATTGGGGTCCTGAAGTTCTGACAAAAGTTTTTCCTCTGCAAAACCTTCTTCCAGGTACATTTTCATATTCTCTTCCGAATTTCCTTCTGAGAAGGTCTCCAAAAAAGTCTGCTTGCCAATGATTTGCAGTTGTTTTATATCATCAGTCCAAACCCTAGTTATTTCAATATTAGACATTTGTGGTATTAGGTTTTATTTCTAAATATCAAATAAAGTATTTGATATACTATTTTACAAATTAACCGTAATTTCGGCTCTCAATTTTAAAACCCAATTTTATTTTATAATGCAATCTCTTTTCAAAGATTTTGAAGAAATACTACCTTTATCGGCTGAAGAGGCGGCTTTAATTGAAAGTTTGATAACTAAATCAAATATCAAACGTAAAGAATTAATTTTGAAGGAAGGGCAAGTCTGCAAGCATTATACTTTCGTAATCAAAGGCTGTTTTAAGATGTATGGCATTGATGACAAAGGCTTTAGTCACAACATTCAATTTGCTGCAGAGGGTGATTGGATTGCAGATATTGGTAGTTTTTATACCCAAACGGCAAGCAAGCTATATATTGAAGCTATTGAAGGCTCTGAAATTTACCAAATAAACCAACCTGATTTGTATGGGTTGTTTATAGAAGTCCATAAAGTGAACAGGATGTTTAAAGTCATATCTGAAAATAATTTTGTAGAGATTCAAAACCGAGTTCTACAGAATTTCAGTTCCACTGCTGAACAACGGTATTTAAGTTTTTTAGAGCAATATCCACATTTGAGTAATAGACTACCCAATACACAAATCGCATCATATTTAGGCATTACACCCGAGTTTTTGAGTAAAATCCGGAAAGGGTTGACAAAAAAGGCTTTCTGATAAATTTGTAATTCAATAATGGTTTTCTTAATCTAGGTTAAGAGTGCTGAGATTTCCATTGCTTTACCTTTGCATGATCAAAATTAAATGTGAAAGGATGAAAAAGTATATCTCGATTATTGCCTTCTTTATAACTTTATCCACTTCTAAAGGACAAAATATAATATTCGGCAAACAAACCTTTGAATTACACAATGTTACGGGCTCAGTTATTAAGTTTGAAGGCAAAAAAGTATTGAAAATTGAACGTGATTTAAAGGCACTTCCGTTCGATGAAAAGAACTTAGAATCTACCGTTGACGACCGACATTATGCAAGGCTTTTGGACATTGCCGATTTTGAAAATGGCACGATTGAAGTAAAAATGTACAGCCAAATTCAAAACCCATCACCCTATCCGCCAGCTGCTGGTTTTATAGGCTTGTATTATAGAATTGCAGAAGATGATTCTGCTTGGGAATCTATTTATTTACGTCCAAAAGTCGGAAGAATCAATAACCAAATGGCGAGAAATCACGCAGTACAGTATTTTGCCTATCCCAATTTTAAGTTTCAAACCCTAAGAGATAAATTCCCAGCGGGTTCTTATGAAGGATCTGCACCAGTGATGCTCAATGAGTGGATTACGTTTCGTTTAGAAATCAATGGTGAAACTGCTGAAATGTTTATCAACGATTTGAAATATTCTTCATTTATCGTCAATAAAATGCTCGGCAATAGCAAAAAAGGCTATGTTGGACTATATGTAGATATTGCTACAATAGGTTATTTCAAAGATTTAAAAGTAACGAAACGAGCATTGAAAGTGAAGAAAGAAGCTGAAAAAGTGGGCGATATATGATCGGTGACTTATTTTACACGTTATAGTTGTGAAAATGCATAAATGCTGATAAAAAGTATATTCTTGAAAATTAACCTCAACCTAAGCAATACTAATTGACCTAAAAGATAAAAATTGACTATTATTTATTAATTCTAGTTAATCAAAAAATAAAGAGTTTTTTCCATATTTATTACAAAACAGAAAATTTAACTATTTAAAAGGAAGCTAATGAAATGACTAGATAAAATATCTTAATGCATATTAAACCTTTTTAGTCAAAACAGTACTATTGTTTCAAATCGATTGCAAAACAGATATTTTATCTATTTAATAGGTAGCAAATCAGTTCACTTAATAATATAGCTCAAAAAATAAGAGACGCATTTTAATCAAAATAGGTCTGTTTTTTTCCGAATCGAAAGCAAAACAGATAATTTACCTATTTAAACGGTAGCAAATAAACTATCTAGATAAAATAACTAAATAAATTTGGGCAAAACCCTGCTTCGTCGAAGACATCGAAAACGCTCCACAGCCCATTCCCTTTATTTTTTCCAAGCAGTCAAAAACATTTTATAATTTTGCAGGATTTCATTGTCCTAAATTATAAATCAAACTGTATCTATTCAAACCCACTTATACAAAATTTCAAGTCATTCAAAGCGAAACCATCGCTTTAATCACTTTGCTTTCGGGGTCCAGCCAGTGATTAAAAATTTCAGGCAAATCATCAAATTTGGCTCGATGGCTTATCCAGGGTTTGATATCAATCTTTCCGTTTTCCATCAGTTCAATGATGTTGGTAAAATCTTGCGGCAAACTATTTCTACTTGCAAATAGCGTAATTTCACGACGATGAAAAAGTGGATCATCAAAAATGACATCCCCAATAAACAAGCCCACAAATACCAGCTTTCCGCCAAAGGCTACATAATTGAAGGCATTTTTCATAGATTTCGGATTTCCTGTGGCGTCGAAGACTACTGTGGGAAGAAGCCCCATAAATTCACCATTGAGGGACTTTTCTAGCTGTTCTCGTAAAATCTCCGTGCAGAAACCTTGCGAGCCGTCAAGAAGTATATCGGCTTTTAATTGCTCTTGGGCAAATGCTAGTCGCTCGGCATTGATGTCTAAGACTGCCACCGTAGCACCGGTAAGTTTGGCAAATTGTATCACCGACAAACCGATAGGTCCAGCACCTATTACCAACACCAAATCTTCTGAAGAGACCCCAGCACGTTGCACCGCGTGGGCTCCAATGCTCAACGGCTCCACCACAGCCAGTTGTTCAAAACTCAAACTTTTGGAGGCATGTAGTTTGTGCATAGGCACTTTTAAATACTCACACATACCACCATGGGTATGTACACCCAGTACTTGTAGATTTTCACAACAATTACCTTTACCATTTTTGCAAGACTGACAAGCACCGCAGTTCATGTAAGGTTCTACCGTAACTTTGTCGCCTACTTTTATTCGGTCATTCTCCTCTCCTACGGCCACTACCTCCGCACCCAACTCATGCCCAAGCACTCGGGGATAGCTAAAAAAAGGCTGTTTACCCCTAAAAGCATGATAATCCGTACCGCAAATACCGATGTTCTTTATTTTTATTAAGGCCTCATGTGGCTCCAAACCTGAGGGCTGATCTTGTTCTATGAATTTAAAAACTTCTGGTTCTTCTAATCTTAGGGTTTTCATATTTTTATATCTTTTTCTTTCTTTATACTTATTTTATTTTCGCTCGCTCTTTGCCGTTGAAACCACCAAAATATCCTTAAATACTTTCAAATTGGTAGCGGCAAATTTGGTGGGTAAACCAGTACTGGTGGATTTCCAAGAAGCCATTGTATCTACTTTGCTATAAACGCCATCCCATTGTCCCGCATACAAATTATCTCCTTTTTTTATTATATTGAAAGTGTACAAATTATCAGGAAGTCCTGCTTGGCAGCTTTTCCAAGTTATGCCATCCACTGTCGAAATCAGTAAGGAAGTGTAAGTCATGGCATAAAGCGTACGCTCATCAGCAGCAATATTATGAACAGAATGATTGGGCAAAATCAAGGACCCATCTTTTGCGTTTTTATTGGATTTATATACGCCTCGGTTGGTTGCCAAATATAAATCGCCCTTAAACTCAGTGACGCCATTTACCTGTAAACCAGCTTGACCATAGACTTTATCCCACTTTTGTTGGGGATTGTCAAAACTATACAATCCATCATTGGTGGCAGCATAAAGCACGCCGTTTATTTCCACAAACCTTCTGATGGTTTTATCGCTGAGCCCATCATTACTTAAACTCCACCTTTTGCCCAAGTCATTAGAAAAATAAACGCCCCCATATTGAGTTCCTAAGAAAATGTGGTTGCTATAAAAAAATAGCGGCCCCACCTGATCATTTAGTATTTGTTCATTGGTGGGTAAATTATCCCATTTGCTAGCCTTTTCATCGAATAGATAAACACCTTCCTCTTTGGTGGCTATGCCCAGCAAATTCTCCGAAACCGCAATACCACCGAGCCCAATACTCAAACTATCAGGCAAACCTTCACCGACATTTTCCCAATCCAATCCATCGTTTTTTGAAAAATAAACCAATCCAGGACGTGTGGGCTCAGTTATAACTGAAAAGCTTTTGAATTGTCCACAGGAACCAAAAGCAATGCTCAACGACAACACCAGAATACTTTTAAACATGGATATTTATTTTTTTGGTTGCACAATAGTAAATAATCATGATCAAACTACCTGATCATTTTTGTAAAATACCAGACAAATAGAAAATAGATTTTAACATTATAATACTTTCTCTTTATTTCCTCCAAAAACCAAAACCAAATTGACAATACCAATCACAAAAAAACTCAATATCAATGGAAACACACTTTCTGTCATAAAGAAACTTACCAAGGAGCCCAAGGCAGAACCGATGAAAAAGAAAAAAGTACCATAAACCGAAGAAGCTACGCCGGCCATATTGCCCATAGGTTCGAGAGCCAATGCACTGCTGTTGGGTTCTATGGCGATGTTGATAGCCATCAAAAGTGCGATGCCCACAAAAAACACCATCAAATGAGGCGGCTCCCCAAAAACTATCGTAATGACAAACAAAACCATGGCCACCGTGGCATAGGCCATCAAAAGCCATTTTATACTTTTCCTCGCTCCTATTCGGGTGGAAAAGTAAGAATTGAAAAATGTACAAAGCGACATCAAGAGTCCTATGCCCGCAAAAACCCAAGCAAATAGTTCAGGTTTGCCGTAAATTCCCCCGACGATATGTTCTGAAGTGGCCACCCATGTGCTCAAAGCAGAAAATAATAAAGTAGTAATGGTGGTATATCTTAGAAATGGACGATTGCTGATGACTGTTTTTAAGGATAAGCTCACGCTGGGCCAATTGAGGTCCGTTCGCTTTTCAACGGGATGTGTTTCTTCCATTCTGAACGACCAAATGAATATCACGATGCCGAAGATAACGGGTGTAAGAAATACCATTTGCCAAGACGAAACCGACAGTATGGCCAGTCCCAAAAAGGGTGCTATGACGGGTGTAAACAAGAAAATAGTAAAAATGAGCGACATCGTGCGGGCCATTTGATCGCCAACAAAACGGTCTCTAACCCCTGCAATAGTAGTCATAAATACCGCCGAAGCTCCCACTCCGGCAAAAAATCTCGCCCCCAGCATGATCTCAAATGTGGGTGCAAAAGCCGCTACCAAGCCACCTAAAATATATAAAGGAAAACCAATGCGATAAATGGCCAATCTGCCAAAGCGATCCGACAATATTCCAAAAAACAATTGGGCGATTTGACCCATAAAAAAGAAAACGATGATTTGGGCTGTGGCCGTTGATTCAGGCTTGAAACCAAAATGCTCTCTCAAACTGGCAAAAGCAGGTAGCATAATATCGATACCCAAGGCAGTCAACATCATGGTGCAGGCAGAGAGGGTAATAAACTCCCCCGACTTCATCTTTATATTCATTTATGATTAGTGGTTCTTGATACAAAAACAAAAATAGTGGGTCTTGCTGGAATTAATTACAATTGTGCATAAAACCAAACAAAACATGAAAATCACCTAATGAACTCCCAAATAAAATAAAACTTTGTGTACCTCTGTGCAAAACTCCGTGCCCTCTGAGGTTAAAAAATGCAATGTGATAATGAGGCAGTATGCTAATTAGCAAATTGTGATTCAATTATTCCACAAAG
>NZ_RJUD01000010.1 GCF_024343675.1 Lacihabitans sp. CS3-21 | reverse complement strand
GTGCTGCTGCTCCTGTTACTCCGCCTGTGATGGCTCCTAAAGTCCAAGTATAAGTCGTGCCTGCAATGTTACTTGTTGGGCTTACTGCGGCTACTGCTGCTCCTGAACAAATCGTTGCTGGGTTGGCTAAACTTGCAGTTAATGTTGGTTGTATAGTAATTGCTATTGTAAATGGTGTACCATTGCAACCATTTGCAATTGGTGTAACTGTGTAAGTAACCACACCATTTGTGGTACCTGAATTTGTTAGCGTTTGGGATATTGGAGCAGCTGATGCAACCGCATTATTGGAAAATCCAGTTATAGTTCCTGAAGTTGGAGTTGTAGTTATTGCGGCAGTCCAAGTATAAGTTGTTGGTGTTATATTGGATGCTGGAGTTCTGCTAAAACTTGCCCCAGAACAAATAGTTTGAGGACCAGGGTTGGTAATTACAATGGTTGGTTGAACAGTTATTGCAAATGTAAAAGGGGTACCATTACAACCATTCGCAACTGGTGTCACGGTGTAAGTTACAATTCCTGAGGTTGTTCCTGAATTTGTTAAAGACTGTGATATTGGTGCAGCAGATGCAATAGCATTATCAGAGAAACCTGTAATAGTTCCAGAAGTAGGAGCAGTAGTTATCGCAGCAGTCCAAGTATAAGTTGTCGGAGTAACATTAGAAGTTGGAGTTCTACTAAAGCTTGTTCCCGAGCATATAGTTTGCGGGCCAGGATTTGTAATTACTATTGTAGGTTGGACAGTAATTGCTATTGTAAATGGTGTCCCATTACAACCATTCGCCACGGGTGTCACTGTATAAGTAACTATTCCAGTTGTTGTTCCTGAATTTGTTAAGGTCTCTGATATAGGTGCTGCCGAAGCACTAGCATTGTTTGAAAAACCTGTGATAGTTCCTCCAGTAGGAGCAGTCGTTATGGCTGCTGTCCAAGTATAGGTAGTAGGTGAAATATTTGAAGTAGGTGTTCTACTAAAACTTGTTCCAGAACAAATTGTTTGAGGACCAGGATTAGTTATCACAATAGTTGGCTGAACAGTTATATCAAATGTAAACGGCGTTCCCAAACAACCCGCTGTTACTGGTGTAACGGTATATCTTACTATTCCAAAGGTAGTTCCAGAGTTCGTCAAAGTCTGAGATATTGGGGCCACTGATGCAACTGCATTATCCGAAAAACCTGTGATTGTACCTGATGTAGGAGCTGTTTGTATGGCAGCTGTCCATGTATAGGTAGTTCCTACGATATTTGACGTAGGAGTTCTACTAAAACTTGTTCCAGAACAAATTGTCTGAGGACCTGGGTTAGTAATGACTATAGTAGGTTGAACAGTAATCGCAAAGGTAAACGGTGTACCATTACATCCATTCGCCACTGGTGTAACTGTGTAAGTAACCACGCCATTTGTGGTGCCTGAATTTGTTAAAGTTTGTGTTATTGGAGCAGCTGATGCTGTTGCATTATTTGAAAAACCAGTGATAGTTCCTCCAGTTGGAGCTGTAGTTATAGCAGCAGTCCAAGTATAAGTAGTGGATGCAACATTTGATGTAGGAGTTCTACTAAAACTCGCTCCTGAGCATATGGTTTGAGGACCAGGATTTGTAATAACTATAGTAGGTTGAACGGTAATATCAAAAGTAAATGGAGTTCCATTACATCCATTGGCTACAGGCGTAACGGTGTATCTGACAACACCACTTGTGGTTCCAGCATTCGTCAAAGTTTGAGAAATTGGTGCGTTACTGGCCACCGCATTATTAGAAAAACCAGTGATAGTTCCTCCAGTTGGAGCTGAAAAAATGGCGGCGGTCCATGTATATTGTGTGCCTGAAATATTCGAGGTCGGGGTTCTACTGAAACTTGTAGCTGAACAAATGGTCTGAGGCCCTGGATTTGTAATTACGATATTGGGACGCACTGTAACAGTAAAAATAAAACTTGCTCCTGGGCAAACACCATTATATGGAGTAACGGTATAACTTACTACTGCACTTGCGGTAGTATTATTAACTAGTGTTTGAGAAATTGGCCCTGAAACGGCAGTGACTTGATTAGAAAAGCCTGAAGCTGTTCCGCTGGTCAACGCAGCAGTCCAAGTATATGTAGTCCCTACAATGTTTGTAGTAGGTGCAACGGAAAAAGCACTGCCAGAACAAGCAACTTGAGCTGCGGCACTTGCCGTAGGAATTGGTGTTACTGTCACAGAAGTAGTAGCAGTGGCTGAACAATTGTCTACATCTCTGGCAGTAACTATGTATGATGTCGAAGTTGTTGGAGAAACAGAAACTGTTCCACCCGTCGCAGCCGTATTTGTCCAGGTATAAGAATAGGGTGCAGTTCCTCCTGAACCTACTGCAGTTAAACTTGCACTGGTGCCAAAGCATATCGTAAGCGGTGGTGTAACTGTAACGGCAACTGGAGGTACAATGACTTTCGAAATTTGACTAATTACCGAACACAATGGATCACCTACGGTTGCTGCTGTAGTTGCCAATCTAATCCTATATAGTTTACCACTCAAAGCTGAAACAATTGGAGTAGGAAGATTGATTGTTACATTCATTGAATCACCCACATAAGTTCCTTGCAAAACACCCGTTACGTCAGTCCATGTGGTTCCATTATCATCACTTTCTTGCCATTTATAATAGTCATGCTCTTTATTTGGATCATGAACGACCGCGTTTATAGTTTCATTTGTTCCACCTAAACAGGCCACAGACTCACCATCCAATGCAATATCAAGCGGACATTTATTTACCACAATGTCATCAATCAGCCAGTCATTTCCTGTACCCCCTGGTGCATTGTTTCTAATGCTGAAAACTGCTTGAGTAGTTGAGGCACCTGTTTTAAATGAAAATCCAACTAAATTCCAGTTTGCATTCGTAATGTTTCCTGTTATGTGTTGAATTACACCATCTATTAAAAACGAGAAGTTTGGATAAATATGGGTCGAATAATATGCTGGATCTATTAAGTTTCTAACATATGCAGTAAAATTATACTGAGTGTTTGGACAAAGATTAAGAATGGTTTGCTCAACCACAACATCGGGGTTGTGAGAGGCATTCACGACCATCATATAGCCACCTGTATCGCCAGGTGTATGGTCATCAGAAATTATCCATGTTCCAAAAATATTCCCACCTCCTGATGCTCCATTACAGTCAGTAGAATTCATAATCGAATAAAAACCGTCATTAGGTGCATTACAAGAAGGTAAAGTATAACCGTATTGCGTTACTCCTGTTGGCAAAACTGGTCCACTCAATGGAGCACCACTTCCAAAATCACCATTTGGAAACATATTGGGAACATCAGCACTTACCGCACAAATCTGACTGGCTGGACAAGCCGTTCCACTATTTCCAACTGTCACAATACGCTCACTAAAACAATAAATACCTCCACGAATAACCCTAACATAATATGTTCCAGGTCTCAATCCAGTGATAGTATTAGCTGGACTCAAACTACCAACCGATGTATAAGTTCTATTCGATAATGAAATCCATGAAACCTGATCAGTTGCCAAAACGCCAGCTAGTTGAATCGAACCATTTGTTGCAAAACAACCATTGGCAGACGTCACTGTTTCTCCTGTATAAAAAGAAGTAGTTTTTGATTCTAAAGTGATGTTTACAGTTCTACATATAATTTTTGATGTCCAATCTCTTAAAAATACCAAATAACTACCAACCCCCAAATTTGGGTAAACTCTGTAGCCTCTATACCATGTAATGCCATCCATACTGGTTTCATAATTACTGCCACCGAACTCATCTACAGTAATATTGCCGTTTGTATTTGCACATGCAGTTGGATTTAAAGGTCTGATATCTATAATAGTTCCACAAGATCCTGCACAGTTGGTATTTACAGTCACACTTGTGGTCATGGTGTTGGTACAACCATTTGTAGCCAAACCCGTTACAGTATAAACCCCACCCGATGATGCACTGGAAATCAAATTGGTAGGATTCTGTTGACCACTAGAAAAACCGCTAGAATGCGACCATGAATAACTGGTAACAGCCAATCCTCCTGTATAACCCGACTTTAATAAAACCAAGGTACCTACACATGAATTAACCGAACCATTTGTGTTTGAAGTATTGGTAGCCGTTACTGTTGGAAGTGGTAAAACAACTATAGTTTGTTGAGCTGAAGTAGCTGGATTACAACCATTTCCAGAAGAATTAACGATTACTCTGTAATTGGTTGTACCTGTGGCAGAAGTAGGAACAGGCAAACTACTGTTAGTCTGGCCTGCAATATTCTCCCAAGTACTGTTGGTAGTATTAAATCTTTGCCATTGATAAGTAAATGGTCCAACTCCATTATTGACATTTGAGGTAATGGAATAAACGCCATTTAAACAAATTGTAGCACTACTGGCCGCAATTGTTACAGTTGCTTGAGCTACAATATTTAAAGTTAAACTTTGTGAACTAATCGTTCCACAATTAACGCCAGTGGTAGTTACATTTAATCTATAGTAGATTAAACCAGCAGTAGAAGTTGGCGGTGTGTAATTTATTGAATTACCCCCTGAGGCTACGTTGGTCCAAGTCCCGAAAAGCGAAGTTCGAGATTGCCATTGATAGGTTACAGTTCCAGTTGTATTTGCTACAATACCGTTAAGTTGGGTTGATCCCCCTACACAAACGGTTCCGTTTGTAATCGTGGCATCTACGGTATGAATTGCGTTGGTTTGTATTTGAACAGAATTACCATAATATATCCCACAGACGCTAAAGTCAATCACCGGTCTAAAATAGGCCAATTCCAAAGAATCATTATTCGTATTTAATGTCGCACTACTCGTACTGGTTACGTTCCACCAAACTGAATTATTATTAGACTCTTGCCACAAAATACTGTATGTACCTGAAGCCCCACTAACATTTGTAGTTAAAATTTGCGTTGCACCAATACATAGACTGGTGTTTGCTGGAGTTACCGTAACTGTAGCTGGATTAATAACATTAAATGTATAGCTTGGCGAAACAGCATAAGAACAACCTGCTGCAGACATCGTGGCTATTACACGGTAATAAAAAGTACCTGCCACGGTAAATGGAGGCGAAAAGGTACTACCCGTCTGACCTCCTATGTCGGTCCACCCACTGGTACCATTGGCAGACTGCTGCCATTGATAGGTTATAGACCCCGCACCATTTGAAACACTTGCTGATAAAATAGCCGCGGTACCAATACAAGTATTGTTACTCGGTGAAACCACTGCCGCAGTAGGAGAAGAAACGACTCTAATCTGAAAAGCATTTGAAGTTCCTGCATTACATTGGGCGGAACCAGAAACAATTACTCTGTAAAAATAATTACCCGCTACTAAAAACGAGTTAGTAAAAGTGCTGCTAGTTTGCCCAGAGATGTTAGCCCAGCCTGTCGTTCCATTTGGTGAAGTTTGCCACTGGTAAGTATATGTTCCTGCAATATCAATCGTTGAAGAAATAGTTGAAACGCCATTAACACAAATCAAACTATCTGGGGTAGTGATAGTAACACCTGGACTGTCCACTACATTTACTGCTACTGATGCAGTTGCCGTACAACTTGGAGAGTTTGAATCTCTTACGGTTAGGGTATAAACATTAGAAACATTGGTACTTACACTCACTGATGAAGTAGAACCCAATCCATTTGACCAAGAATAAATATATGGAGCTAATCCATTGGTTGGCGTTCCAGATATTGAAACTGTATTTCCTTTACAAGTAGTTATAGCAGGAGACATATTTAGCGGAGCTAATGTTGTTCCTGAAACCAGTGTTGTATTAGGTAAATCTAATGGACACTCGTCCGTACCCCATCTCACATATAAATCTTTGGTTCCCGCCGAGAGACCCGTAATGGTATGACTACCAATATTATCATTTACAATATTTGCAGGTAAGTAAGATGGGTTTGAATTTCCATTTACACTAAACTTGATGGAAGAGTAGTTTCCGTTATCAGGAAAATTAAAAGTAATAGTTCCATCATTTTGACCACAATTTGGGTTTGTTGAGGTAATGGTTGGTACAGATGGCAATTCTTTTACGGTTACATTGGTAGTAAAAGTAGCCGAACATGATCCTACCGTGACAGTTAAGGTAAAAATTCCATTGTGTGAAGCCGTGGCACTACTGATGGTGTGATTTCTGTTGCTGTTTGTAGAACCACTTGGATATGTCCAACTATAGGCCGTCGCACCCGAAACAGCAGTAGCCGACAAATCAAATGAACTTCCCTGACAAACTGGGGAAGTATTGCTTGGTGTGGTGGTAATTTGGGCTGGGGCAGTTAATGTCACATTTGAAGTGGCAGAACAACCGTAAGTATCCCTAATAGTAATCGTATAATTTCCTGATGTAAGTCCATTAAATGTGGTAGAAGTTTGAAAATTGGTGCCATCTATTGAATATTCAAATACTGGCTCTGCTAATGCAGGAGCAGTAAATGGCCTAATAACTGTTCCTGGAATCACCTCTGAGGGAGCGGTGGTACCTTGGCCAGGCTTTGCCCAACCCACAGCTATGTGATCACCTCCAGTTCCTTCTTTGTATATGGCTTCAATATAATATTTTTGTCCAGCTACCAAGGATATCGCAACTGATTTCTGTGAGGCAAATTTATTCCATTGCTTCGAATCTGTATATCCCAATACTTCCGCAATTTTTACTCTGTTGGCGGGATTAGAATCTGTCGACAACCACAATTCACCGTCATCATCACTGGCCAGCCAAAAGGTATAACTACCAGTAGTTCTTGGAATTAAGTAACCAATCAATCTACCTCCGATATTGTCATATCCATTTATATCCCCTTCCATCGTGTTTTTCAATATAGCACTTGAAGGGTTGTTGGGATAATTAACATTGGTGGTTAAACTTGAAACAGTTGTTCCCGGAATTCCGGTCCATGTTTGGTAAGTGATGTTACCTAAGCCTCCATAGCCAATAGGATTGGTGATATTGATTACCCCCGTATTCGAACCAAAACATGCGGGATTTGTCGTTGTGGAACTAAATGTTGGCGAAATACAGGTGGCACTCGACTCTGAGACCCAAATATTTTTTGTTATAGTTACCGACAATCCACCTTTAGTGATTACTAGCGTATAATCACCACTATTTACCAATTGTGCGTTTGGAATACTAGGATTAGCCAAAGTACTGGTAAAGCCATTCGGACCTGTCCACAAATACGTAATAGGCTCATCTTCAATTACTTTTATATCATCAACTGCAAAATTATTTCCACTGTCTAAAATTCTATTATTTACTATTGCAATCACAATTGTTCCAGTACTTGAAGCAGTATAAGTGTATGAAAGAGTCTGCCAAGAACCGTTAGAAACGGTCAACTGTGTTCCTACATTTGTACCATTTATATTCCATTGTAGTTGTGGTTGGTTGGTGTTATTATCTGCTTGTGTACTCGCAGAAAAATAATAAACATGCCCTGCCACCACATTAATAGTTTTGTACCAAGCCCTTCTATTACTGGTGTTTGCTCCATTAAACAAGAGCATAAAACCTTCATTGGTATAAGTAATATTGGAAAAATTTGAATTGTACGCACTATTCATTCTATCAAAACTGAAATCAATATCCCAGACACCTGAGGCTGTTCCAGTGGTGTTGTAGGTGTAGTCTGACAAAAATTGAGACGGTTGAAGCGGAATATGACCTTCAGGTATTAAGTTATCTAAATTATTTGCAAAACTTCCTGTTTGAGTTAGGTTGATGGTTTGTCCAATGGTGTAAGCCGAAGGAGAGGTAATGCTGTAATTCGTAACAATTTTTGAAATTACATTGGAAACACCATTCCACATTTCAATATTTCCTGAATTGTTTGGGAAAGTTTCGGTATCAAACTTTGATAATCTTCTGTAATAGGTCGTTACGGTGATCGCCCCTGGGTTGTAGGTAATGGAATTGCTGCTGGCAATATTGGTCCAGGTAATACCATCTGTGCTTGATTGCCAGCGGTATTCAATAACAGTACCGCCAGTTCCAGTTGGAGCAGATACGTTGGTAATTGTAGCTGGGTCAAATCCTCCATTGTTGACCTCATCACCTGAGATCTCTCCGCCGAAGTTTATGGGAGGAGGAACCAGCATTTCATTTGCTCTTTTTGACTTTGGAAGATCTTTGGCCACCACGTCTCCAAAAACAAAGAAAGCCCATGCCAAAGATATAGCAAGGGTTAATCTGTTTTTAAACAGGGTAATCAAATTTCTTTTTTGTAAAAATTGCACAAATGCCGTTATTTTCAGGTAAATACTCTGTTTTGGAAGGGTTAAATCCAAAACCTTATCTAAACTTATTTAACGGCGTCAATAACTGTGCCAATTATTGAATTCCAAGGAATACTAAATCACAACCTATTTAATCACAATTAATTACAAAAAAAGAAACTTTTTAAAATGTATCATTTATATATTTAGCTAAATATGTATTTATTGATTTTTTTCAAAAAAATAGCCTATTTTGATGCTATTGCAACCAAAATAGGCTCGTTTATATAAAATTTGTAATTCTAAATTACCAACAATTAATAATCGTTCTTCGAAATATGGTTATGAACCTTAGCAATTTAGAAAAATAGTAAATATCGATTAATTTTCATTCAAATAATCTATCAATCTAGACCCCAATCTCCTTGAAAGTTTAAAAACCTCTCCAGTAGATAATCTTACGGACTTTACTCCTTTTTCATCCACTATTTCTTGGATAAACTCTAAGTTGAGCAACAATCCTTTTCTTGCCAAAAAGAAATTGCAGCGTCCTTCTAGCTTTGAAGTATAATGTTTTAATGTAAACGAAGAACAAATATATCCTTTGCCGTTTAGTCGTATCATAGAATAATTACCGGCAAAGCTTTCGATGTATTTAATGTTGTTAAATTCTACTGCTTTTTTACCGTAATTATAAATCAGTTTTTCTGGGATAATACTTTTTGTAAATGTGTTCATGCTTATTGTAGTTTTCATTTAATGCTGTAAAATTGCGAAAAGGCCTCGGTTGTTTTTAGCGTAAATTCCCCTGATTTTGGTTTTTTACTCAATCTAAGATATGTGCGTCAGCCTCATAAATCAAATGGTAATAAACCGACAGTGTAGAATACTGAGTGAATGGTATAAATTGGTAAATAAATGACAAATACATAAATTGCACGAAAATTCAGATAAGTACATGCCAATAATAGCTCCATCAATGCTCGCTTCAGACTTTGCGAACATTCAAAAAGACACAGAACTTATTAACGACTCATCTGCAGACTGGTTTCATATTGATATCATGGATGGTGTCTTTGTTCCTAATATCAGTTTCGGACTGCCGGTTACCGAAGCCATTCAAAAACACGCTAAAAAACCACTGGATGTACACTTGATGATTGTAAAGCCAGAAAACTACATCGATCAATTTGCTAAAATCGGAGCGGAAATCATCTCGGTACACTGGGAGGCTTGTCCGCATATTCACCGAACCATTGGTCAAATAAAGGAGGCTGGTTGTAAAGCAGGAGTAGTCTTAAATCCAGGAACGCCTGTTTCAGTTTTGGAAGAGATCATCACCGATTGTGACATGGTTTTGTTAATGTCTGTCAATCCGGGTTTTGGAGGGCAAAAATTCATCCATTCCACGATTGAAAAAGTAAAAAAACTCAAAAAATTAATCGTAGCCTCCAAATCTTCTGCCCTCATAGAAATTGACGGCGGAGTGAACCTAGAAACAGGAAAGGCCCTTGTAGACGCAGGAGCAGATGCACTTGTTGCAGGTAGTTTTGTCTTCAGCAATGCTGACCCTCTACAAACTATAATTAACCTCAAAAACCTATAAATCAGCACATTAAAGAAAGAAATAACAAAAAATAAGTAACCTCGCTTGTGTTTCTGTATTTTTTGCCTAGAATTTTGTAAATTTGCAGAATTTTTAATTACCATATATTTTAAACATCGAAATGGTCGAAGATATTTTTGACAAGGTTGTAAATAACATGGGACCCATTGGATCTCATGCTCATTATTCTCATCATTATTATTCATTTCCAAAGCTTTCTGGTGAATTGGGACCTTATATGTCATTCAATGGAAAAAGAATGCTCAATTGGTCGCTCAACAATTATCTAGGACTGGCCAATCATCCAGAGGTACGCGAAGCAGATGCTAAAGCCTCTGCAGAATATGGTCTAGCTTATCCGATGGGTGCTCGAATGATGACAGGCAACTCAGAATTACACGAAGAATTCGAAAGGCAATTGGCTGATTTTGTTGGTAAAGAAGATGCTTTTTTATTGAACTACGGCTATCAAGGCGTCATGTCTGCAGTGGAATCCATGGTGGATTTCAAAGATGTTATCGTTTATGACGCCGAGTCCCATGCATGTTTGATAGATGGGGTTAGACTTCATCGTGCCAAAGGTGGCAAAACCTATACTTTCAAGCACAATGACATGGATAGCTTGGAGAAAAACCTTGTAAGAGCTACAAAAATAGCCGAAGAGCAAGGTGGCGGAATCATGGTCATTACTGAAGGAGTTTTCGGAATGTCTGGAGCTGTAGGAAGCTTAGACAAGATAGCAGAACTCAAAAAGAAATATAAATTCAGATTGTTGGTAGATGACGCTCATGGTTTCGGAACTATGGGGAAAACTGGAGCTGGAGTACCCGAGCATTTTGGTGTTCAAGATGCTGTTGATCTTCATTTCTGTACATTTGCCAAATCTATGGCCGCAATTGGTGCTTTCATAGCGGCAAAAAAAGAAATTGTGATGTACCTAAAATACAACATGAGGTCTCAAACATATGCCAAAGCTCTTCCAATGCCATTTGTTTTAGGTGGAATGAAAAGACTTGAGCTCATAAAGAAAAACCCGCAATTGAAAGACCAATTGTGGACAATCGTCAAAGCTCTACAAGAAGGGTTCCGCAGCAGAGGTTTCGATATAGGAAATACAACCTCTCCAGTAACACCCGTTTTGTTGCAAGGTGATTATGACCTTCCGACGGTTACCAATCTAATTAAGGATTTAAGAGAAAATATGGCCATTTTTTGTTCTATCATTGTGTATCCTGTTGTACCTAAAGGTGTGATTTTATTAAGGGTTATTCCTACTGCTGCTCATACTTTAGAAGACGTAGAATATACCATGAATTGCTTTGAAACCGTTAAGCAGAAATTGACCGAAGGTAGCTACAAACCCGTTTAAACAGTCGACCAAATTAGATTATTACTATATTTTCGACAAAAAATATAAATTAATTTTTATCAAAAAAATGGTGATATAAAGTTTTTTGCTAACTTGCATCGTGAATTTTTTATTATACACTTAAAACCCCCTTTAAATTCATGGATAAGTATTCAGAACTTTACGACTTAGTTACTTCATTGAAAGATGATTTTGACAAATTCTACGACAAAAAAAACAAAGCTGCAGGCACTAGAGTAAGAAAAGGCATGCAAGATTTAGGAGCTTGGGCTAAAGCTGTAAGAGCGGAAGTACAAGCAATGAAAAATGCAGGTTTATAATATTTAGGTATTATCCAAGCCCATATAAAAAAGCCGTTTATCTAAAATAAGCGGCTTTTTTATTTAAATGAAATGCAAACTATCTATAAAATCAAAAACACTTATCAATAGTGTTCCTCATTCATCAAAGTTCCAGTACCACGAATCGTCATTTTCTTGGTTTCTTTGTTAATTACTTGCGTTGCAATATGGGCAATATGCCTGACTGGATCTACACTCACTACTTCAAAAACTACTTGATAGGGTGTATCTACATGCATAGGTCTTAGGTACTCAGTTTCCTGTTTCATATATATAGAACCCGGCCCACCTGGTTTTCCCATTCCCAAAAATCTGGTAAAAACACTGCTACTCAAATGGCCGTGAATTATAGGCACTTTAAATTTGGTAGTGGCTGCATATTCAGCATCTAAATGTATAGGATTGTGATCGCCTGTGAGGTTGGCAAAGGCGATAACATCGGCTTGACTAAAACTAAAATCGTGTTCAAATCTTTCTCCAACTGGTATTTTTTCGCTCATAGTTAATTGTATAATGGTTTGTTGCAAATATATAAAAAATTAACTTGTATGGTCACTAACAATTAGCCATTTTCCTTTCACTTTTTTAAAAATAAGGGTAAAATAACCTCCAACATCTCCTTTCTCAGGACGTGTAAGATACCATTTGCCCAATACCCATGCTGTTTTCTTTGAATGAAAGTCTACTTCCAAAATATCAAACTTCAATTGCCCCATGGTGGCTCTATCGGGATAGCTTTTTAAGTATCTTTCCTTCGTTGCTTGCCAGCCTTTTACAATTCCTTTACTTCCAATAAACTGCAATTCATCTGATTTTAAATAATCTTCCATGAATTTTTCGATATCCCCAGCATTCCAATTATTCTGCTGTCGGGCCATAACCTGGAGGATGTCTTCCTTTTTTTGAGAAAAAACATTAAAACAAACCGTAAAAAGTGCAAATAATAGAAATAGTTTTTTCATTTTTGTAGTCGAATTTTTCTCAAATATATCTAAATAAATTGAGCAGTCAAACCCCCATATTTATTATAAACCCAATAGCCGGTTCTAAAAAAGTTAATGCTAAAAAGCTGATTGAGTCATTTCTTGAAGCCCATAAATTAGAAGGTATCGTGGAAACTACCCACGAGAAGGATCATGGAAAAACACTCACAAGAAAATACTTGGATGAAGGGTACCGGCATTTTGTTGCGGTTGGAGGCGATGGAACTGTCAATGAAGTGGCCTCAGAATTGATTAATACCGAGGCGTTCTTTTCAATTATCCCGCTTGGATCTGGAAATGGATTAGCAAGAACACTAAATATCCCACTTGAGCCAGAAAAAGCCCTTGACAAAGTCTTTCATGGCAAAAAAAGCGTTATGGATATTGGCCTAATCAATGAATTTCCGTTTTTTTGTACTGCAGGGGTTGGATTTGATGCCCATTGTGCCAAGAAATTTGCACTTGGAAGCCATAGACGAGGCTTGTTCAATTATGTAAAAGTAATTCTCGAGAGTTATTTTAACTATGAAATCAACCAAAGTAGCTTTTGTAATCAGCCAAAACAATATTTCTCAATTACATTTGCCAATGCAAACCAGTTTGGAAACAATGCCTATATAGCACCAGATGCGATATTAGACGATAATCAATTGGATTGTACAATTATTGGAAAACACCCAAAATGGTATGGAATTTATATGGGTTATTTGTTGATGTCAGGAAAAATCAAAAGTTCAAGTTATGTAGATTATTACCGAGGAACAGAATTTACACTTGAACACAAAGATAATATTCTGTTGCACATTGATGGAGAGTATGTAGCCCCCTTTTCAGATAGAATTACTGCCAAAACAATGCCTCACGCATTGAAATTGATTATTTAAGGATTTTATATATTTAAATAAAAATGAAAAAAACTAAAAATCATGGTGGTGTGGTATACTCAACCAACCCGGACTTTGAATATGACAATTTCGACAACGAAAATGAAACGCTGTCTAACGACAAACAAAATTTTAAAATTTGGTTAGATAGAAAAGGTGGTGGGAAAGTAGTCAGCAGAATAGAGGGTTTTATTGGCACAGAAGATGATCTGCAAATATTAAAGAAAAAACTTCAAAATGCATGCGGAAGCGGCGGAACAGCCAAAGACGCAGAAGTATTGATTCAAGGAGACCACCGCGACAAAATATTGGCTTTTCTGCTTAAAGAAGGCTATAAAGCAAAAAAAGCGGGAGGCTAACCTTCCGCTTTTCTATTTGTTTATTTTTTCTTGAAATTTACTCAATCCCACCCATCCATTTCTTAATAGGCTTATAAAGAAGTATAAAAATAAGACCCAAAACAAATCCATATAAACAAACTTGCAAAAACAAATCCGGCATTTGTTGCACATTTTCTTCATTAAAGTTTCCAGCAAAAAGACCAGCAATCAAGTTACCCAATGATGCTGCCACAAACCAAAGTCCCATCATTTGACTGTAATATTTCTTTGGAGCAAGCTTGGTGTTGCTACTTAAACCCACAGGACTCAAACAAAGCTCTCCAAGGGTATGAAACATATAAGTAAAAGTCAACCAACCCATTCCTGCAAGCGAGCCATCCAAGATATTTTTTGCCGCAAAATACATGATTAAGAAGCCAAGACCCATCTGTAATAAACCCAAGCCAAATTTTATTGGTGTCGATGGGTTGAGATTTTTCTTATTGAGGTAAATCCACAAAGCACCTACAGGAGCCGAAAAAATGAGAATAAAGAATGAGTTGGCATTCTGAAACCATGAAGCGGGCAATTCCCAACCAGCCAACATTCTATTGGTATGTCTATCGGCAAAAATTGTAAGTGTGGTGCTTGCTTGCTCAAAGCCCGACCAAAACAATGCAGCTCCAATAAAAAACACAAATAATACCCCCACTCTCTTTCTCTCCACAATGGTCAAGCTTTTATCCATGAATCCTATGTAGGCAAAGTATAAAAGTGTAACAATGCTAATAATATACTTCATAGATTGAGCCAATGAAACGCTATCCAAGACTCCTGTCACGACCAACAAGGCCATAAAAACGATGGCTCCAATAACTACATAAAGATACGTGTAGCTCGACTGAGTTTTGGGTTTATCTCCCAATCCATCCAGATATTTTCCATTCAGTTTGAAATTGATCAAACCAAAAAACATGGCAAACGCGGCAGCTCCAAATCCATAATGCCAACCAACTTTTTCTCCTAAATACCCCACAATGAACATACCTAGAAATGCTCCTAAGTTTATACCCAAATAGAAAATAGAAAATGCAGCATCGCGTTTTGCACCACCTTCAGGGTACAACTCCCCTACTATCGAACTAATATTGGCTTTTAACAATCCAGTACCAACGGCTACGAAAGCTAATCCTAGAAAAAATACATAAGTGTTACCAGGAATGGCTAAAATAACATGACCGATCATGATCACAATCCCACCCCACCAAATGGCTTTTTTCTGACCTAAAATATTGTCGGCAATCCAACCGCCTGGCAAAGTCAGCAGGTAAACCGAAGCCATGTAAAGGCCCATTATTGCACCGCCTGACTTCTCATCAAGGCCCAAAGCTCCCTCAGAGGCACTTTTGGTAAGATACAAGAAAAGAATCGCCCGCATGCCGTAATAACTGAAGCGTTCCCACATTTCAGTAAAAAATAATACAAATAAGCCTCTTGGATGCCCAAATAATGTTTTTTCGTTCATAATAGGTTAAAGATTAACAGGGTTTTTAGTTTGAATAAAGTAATTTTATTTAAGTATGTAAAATAGGTTTTTCTAAGTTTTTATTAAAGGGTAAGTCTCTCTTTTTCTATAATTGAATCGATAAATTTATTCACATTTAATTCCTTCAGTTCAGCATACCGTTTTTTGTTTTGTCCTGCCTTTTCCGCCAATTCATATTTCATTTCTTGATATGCTAACCTCGCCCAATCATTCTTTCTCAAAAAATCTCTTGATAAAAGATGGCGTTCCAGAGCTTTACATTCCAAAGGACAGACATAGAGATGATGTGTAAACTTATCTAATATCGGGTCAAATATTTTTCCAGTTCGTTTAAATACTTCCCTTTGTTCTATTCCTTGGTTTCCGTTGTGATAATATCCGATTTCTATCAATCCAGCCTTTATTTTCTCAAATTCAGCATCATTTTCATAAATAATATCAAGGTCTATGATGTTTTTAGAATCTAAGCCTGGAACAGACGTGCTTCCAACATGTTCAATCCGATATTTGAGTCCAGTTAAACTTTTGTCAATTTTATTCTTTATTTCAATAAAATTTTCAATCCAATCGGATGTATATTTTTTCAAGAGCATAATTCCCAAATTGACACACAACAAACATACAAACGAAATCGAAATTCACCAAAAATTGGCCTAAACAAAAAATGGAGATTGGACTACTCCAATCTCCATTTTTTCTAATTTAAAATATTAGCTCTTATAAAAAATCCATTTGCCGAGTTCCTTCCAGGTTACTTTTTTGCCGTACATTAGAATACCCACGCGATAAATTCTTGATGCCAGCCAGGTTGTGAAAATAAAACCACCAATGAGCAAAACAACCGAAAGTACGATTTGCCAAATAGGCACTCCAAATGGGATTCGCACCATCATAATTATTGGTGACGTGAATGGAATCATAGAAGTCCAGATAGCCAAGTTACTATTGGGATCACGGATTACAAACTGAGCAATCATGAAAGCGGCGATTATCGGGATAGTGATAGGCAACATAAACTGTTGCGTATCAGTATCACTATCTACAGCAGAACCAACTGCTCCAAACAAAGCACTATACAATAAATAACCTCCCACAAAATAAAACAAGAAAGATATGATGATGGTGGTTAAAGGCAAAGTGTCCAATGCTCCAAAAAAGTCAGGCATCATCTCTGATGGTATTCCCCCTCCAGCTTGCATTTTCTCTTTCGCCATCTCTTGTGCTTCAGGTGGCAAACTTGCCATTTGGGCTTCAGTCATGGCATTTTTTGATTGAATAAGTTTTTCACCCACCAACTTGCTTCCAAAAGTCAAAATACCTGCCGAAAGCACGATCCATAGACCAAACTGAGTTAATCCAACCAAAGCAACGCCGATAATCTTACCAATCATCAATTGAAAAGGTTTAACAGAGCTGATCAGAATTTCCACTATTCTACTGGTTTTTTCTTCAGTGATACTCCGCATTACTTGAGCTCCATAAATGAATACAGAAAGGTAAATTAAAAAGGCACAAATACCTCCAATTATAGATGCTGCAGCTGCACTACTTTTCTTTTCGCCACCCTCTTTCAAACTGATAGTTTCAGATGAAACATCCATTTTGGCACTTTCTAAAACACTTTTGGTTATACCAGCTTCTGTTAGTTTTATATTTTCAATTTCTCTTTCAAGTGCACTTTCTACCCTACTTTGCAACTCCAGCGTTACGCCCTTTTCAGAGTAAATTTTAATGCTTTTTGGATTCTCCAAAACATCACTTGGAATATGAACCAAGGCATCAAAGTCACTTCCTTTTAGTGACTTCTTTAAATCCTCAATTTTTTCTTTCTTAAAGACGAACAGAAATTCTTCAGAAGGTTTAAATTTTCCTTCAAACAATTTACTTTCGTCCAAAACTTCAATTTTCTTTTGGTTAACAGAACTCACTGCAGCCCATATGACACCTGCATACATTAACCCCATCAACAAAGGACCTAAAATAGTCATTACGATAAATGACTTTTTCTTTACCCTTGTCACATATTCCCTTTGAATTATTAGTAATATATTGTTCATAAATTTCTTAGTTTGATTCGTTTACGGCTTTAATAAATACATCATTCATAGAGGCCACGTCTTCTTTGAAAGATTTCACAGTCACTTTTTCGAGAATTTCCCTTAAAAGATCATTTCCAAATTTACCATCAGCTGCTTTTAGCACTGCAGTTTGGCTTCCGTCTAGATTTTTTTGATTACTCAAAACATTAAAATTCGTAGCACTATCAACCTTTTCACCTTCATAATTGAGCGTGTAAGTGTTTGACTTATATTGATCCTTGATATCAAGTTTTTTACCTTCCAAAACTTTCTTGGATTTATTAATCAAGGCTATGTAATCGCAAAGCTCCTCCACAGATTCCATTCTATGGGTTGAAAAAATAATCGTAGAGCCTTTTTCTTTCAACTCTAAAATCTCGTCTTTGATTAAAGTGGCGTTGATAGGGTCAAAACCAGAAAATGGCTCATCTAAAATGATCAATTTGGGCTGGTGCAATACCGTAGCTACGAATTGAATCTTCTGTTGCATACCTTTCGACAAATCCTCTATGGGCTTGTCCCACCAGGTTTTTATATCAAACTTAATAAACCATTCTTTGAGTTTTTCCATTGCAGCATCCTTACTTAGGCCTTTTAACCTAGCCAAATATAAAAGCTGCTCACCCACTTTCATTTTTTTATACAAACCCCTTTCTTCGGGCAAATATCCAATCTCATAGATATTTTTCTCATTAAGCGGCTTTCCATCAAACAAAACACTTCCCGAGTCGGGAGCAGTTATCTGGTTAACTATTCGAATTAGAGAGGTTTTACCGGCTCCGTTTGGCCCAAGAAGACCATAAATTACACCGCTTGGAATGGTTAGACTTACATCATCAAGGGCTCGATGATTGGCATAGTTTTTTACTACATTATGAATTTCCAGAATATTTTCTGACATAGCGTATGTTTTTTTCTTCAAAATTACCGCAAAAAAAACAAAAGTTTAGTATTTTGTTTGAAAGGCATTTTTCGTTAACGAATGGACAAAATTCACTGCGATTGAGATTTTTTATTTTTGTTTTAACATAAAACCTCTATTTTTGATTAAAATGAATAATTAGTATTCTAAATTTGCGTTCCGTATAAAATCTAAAAATGGAGTTTATCAAAACTATAAAAGAAAAAATATCACTTGGCTGGTCGTTTATAAATGAAAAGCTATATGCTGCGTTTGAGCTTTTCGAACTGTTTTTGCAAAAAATATTCGGAAAGGAAAGAGTCATAAATTCAAAGCAATTTTTGATTTCGAAAAGAAATTCAGCTCGGGTCTTTATGTACGCCCATCTTAACCCTGAAGGCCGATATTATTCCGCCTTGAAGGTTATTTACAAATGGTTTTACAACACGACATTTGCGGTCATTTTCTATATTTTTCTGATAAAAACCAATTTCTTGTGGCTTACAGGAGGTATGCCCAGTGTGGAGCAGCTACAAAACCCAAAACTATCCCAAGCATCTACGATTTATTATGCAGACGGTGAAATAATGGGTAAATTCTTTACAGAAAACCGTTCTCCAGTAGATAGTGCCGCCATTTCACCCTGGGTTTTTAAAGCTCTCATTGCCACCGAAGACAAACGCTTTTTTGAGCATTCTGGTATTGACCTCAAAAGGATGGCAGGTGTGGCAAAAGGAATCGTAACCGGAAATTCTGATTCAGGCGGAGGAAGTACCATTTCACAGCAATTGGCAAAAAACCTTTATAACACACGTAAAAAAGAGATGCGTGGTTTGTTATATTATATTCCTGTAGTAAAAACCATTGTTTATAAAACTAAAGAATGGCTCACAGCAATCCAGTTAGAAAAGCGATTTACGAAAGGAGAAATAGCCACAATGTATCTAAATACAGTAGATTATGGAAATAACGCTTTCGGAATAAAAACTGCCGCTAGGACCTATTTCAACAAAACCCCTGACCAATTAGATGTTTCAGAATCGGCCGTTTTGGTGGGCTTACAAAAAGCTACCACCTATTATAATCCGATTCGTAACCCGAAAAACTCAAAGAAAAGACGCAATACTGTATTTCAGAGATTGGTTCAAAATGGAGATTTAGAAGCCGCAAAAGCAGAAAAACTATCTGAAAAAGATATAAAACTGGATATAAACATCGAAGATGCCTATGATGGTCAAGGGAATTATTTCAAAGGAACCTTGGCAAAATTCATAGAAAACTGGGCAGAAAAGAACGATTTGGGAATTGATTTGTATAGAGATGGTTTGAAGATTTATACCACCGTAGATTCCAAAATGCAGACCTACGCTGAAAATGCCGTAAAACAGCACATGAAAATGCTTCAAAGAGAATTTAATGTCCATTGGAAGGATAAAAACCCTTGGACATATGAAAATGGAGAAGAAATACCGAATTTTATAGAATCAGTAGCCAAACGCGAAAAAGTTTACAAACAGTTGGCAATAAAATATAATAACAATCAAGATTCTATAGATTATTATATGAACAAACCCGTTCCGATGAATGTGTTCAGTTGGGATGGAAACAAAGAAATGATGATGAGTCAAATGGACTCAATTCGTTACTACAAAAAGTATCTTCAAGCTGGCATGATGGCATTTGACCCTTATTCTGGCTTTATAAAAGCTTGGGTGGGCGGCATAGACTTTGACCATTTCAAATATGACCATGTGAAACAAGGAAGAAGACAGCCTGGTTCAGCATTTAAACCTATAGTTTATACGGCAGCCATAGACGGTCCTCTAAATCTTTCGCCATGCGACAGAAGAGAAGATAAGGAAATTGAGCTAAAATGGATGGAAAACGGTGAGGAGAAAATCTACAAACCTAAAAATGCAAATGGTACGTTTTCAAACAGTAACATGACGCTCAGAACTGCTATCTCTCGATCTATAAATTCTGTTGCAGTGCAGCTTACCAATGAAATAAAACCTAGCAAAGTAGTTGAATACGCAAAGAAAATGGGTATTACGTCCAAGCTTGATCCAGTGGTCTCTCTGGGATTGGGTAGTTCTGATGTTTCCCTTTATGAAATGATTGCCGCTTATGGTATCTTTTTAAATGAAGGCATGTACAGAGAACCCATATTTGTTTTTAAAATCGAAGACGCCTCAGGAAAGGTTTTGTTTGAATTTGAGCCAAAAACCCATGAAGCCATCAGACCAGAGTCTGCGTTTTTGATGCAGTATATGCTAAGAGGAAATATTGAAGAACCAGGAGGTACTGGAGCCAGAATGTTCAACTATAGTGAATTATTTAAAAATGGTGGTCAAGTAGCTGGAAAAACAGGAACGACCTCTAACAACTCCGATGCTTGGTATGTAGGCTTTACCAAAGACCTTGTAGGTGGTGTTTGGGTAGGCGGAGACGACCGAAGTATACACTTTAGAGGAGGACTGGGTGAAGGTAGCAAATCTGCCTTGCCTATTTTCGGTATATTTATGAACAAAGTATATGCCGACAAGTCACTTGGTTACAGTCCCGGTCCATTTCCTAAACCAAGTATAAAAATAGAGAAAGATTACCTGAGTTGCTATTCTATTGCAAAACAAGATACGACAGCTGTAGATAGTCTTTCTAATAGTGCCAGTATCGACTCGGTGGAAAGATTCAGAAACAGATTTAATGCTGATTCAAATATTAATCTAGAAAGAATTAATAGTAGGAGAATAAAGCCAGATTCTATCAAACAATAATAAAATTTCAATAAATCAAAAATATTGCAGGCCTCTTGTTTAAATCCGGGAGGCCTTTTCTTTTCCAAGATTCTATACTTTGAGTTTTGATAAATTCCGTTTCAGATGTGATATCAGCTGCTATACACAGTCTCGTATTTGGATTCAGATTATTTACAATGGCGGTCAACATTTGATTATTACGGTAAGGCGTTTCCATAAATATTTGCGTTTGCTTTTTCTGAAGTGCTTCTCGTTCAAGTGCACGCAACTTCTTAGCTCGTTCGTCGTCTTTGATAGGCAAATATCCATTAAAAGCAAAAGATTGGCCATTAAAACCCGAAGCCATTAAAGCCAATAAAATAGAATTTGGCCCAACCAAAGGCTTGACTTGGAGACCTAACTGATGAGCCACCTCTACCACCAATGCACCGGGATCAGCCACTCCTGCACAACCTGCTTCTGAAATAATACCCGCGTCTTGATCGAGTTCATTTAATATTACAAAAAGCTCCTCAAAATCAGAATTTTGATTGATTTCAATAAATTGCAAATCATCTATTACAATTCCAGCTTTTAAAGAAGAAATAAACCTTCGGGTGGTTTTGATATTTTCTACAAAAAAAACTTTCAGGGTTTTTAAAGACTCTAATGCATAAGGTGTCAGCACAATCTGATGGGTGTTTTCAGCCAAAAGCATTGGTAAAAGGAAGATATCAGGTCGTTTCATAAGCTTAACCAGTAAGTGAGTTTTGCAAAAAGTGCTCTGTTCTTTGGTAGCCAGATTTCAGAATTATAATTGTCAGAATAGACCAAGAAAAAGTCAGAAACTGGAGCAAATCGCCACTGAAGTCTTGAATTGACATTGAGATTTTTAAACTGTGAGTTATATTGTATATAGTTGGTCCAAAAAAGCTTTTTGCTCATCGTAAAGTCAATATTGGGCCCTATTACATAGACTTTGTTTTTGCCGGTAGAAAGTTTGATGTCGTTGTAACTGTAATTCATGGCTATCAAACCGTAAGGCTGGAATCTATAATTAAGATTTCCTGACATAGAAAATATTGTTCCGTCGTAATATTGACCAAATAATGGATTAAAATTCAGTGTTACCGTTTTACGCTGGTCAGTAACAAAATTAGCATCTATAGTGTAATAAGTGTAAGAATTGCCCGCCTTCAATTTGGGCAAGGAGTTATTACTTCTTAGAGCGTCAAAATCATTAAAAAGATAGGTGAAATTTTGGCTAAACGTAGTGAGCAATCTTGTGGTATTCTGGAAAGCCAAAAGTACAAATGGCCCAGCTTTTCGATCAGTCACTCCAATGCCTTTGCTATCGTATTGGTCGTAATTCAAACCAAAACTATACCGATTCAAGACTTTGGATTTTGGAAAAAAATTGAAACCAAAAGTTGGATTAAAATGAAAGAAATTACCCCTCGGCACAAAACCAGCCTCAGCATTAAATCCCTTTCCTAGGTAATCATGCGACCATTTGGCAATGAATTTTCTGGTATTATAATTAAGCAAAAGTCCCGTAGCAAAAGGATTTTCTTGTTGGATTCTATCAAAAGAATGGTGATAAAATAGCTTTCCAATCCATTTATTATTGGTTGATTGAAGGTTATATTCTAAACCTCCTACCCTATTAAATCCACCCAAAGACTCGCTATTTGGGTCAAATTTATTCACAAAAATAGCTGCAATATTAGATCTTTGAAAAACTCTTTTCTGAACTGCAAAAACCGTAAAATTTTCAGCTTCAATTCCTTTTTCTTGGTCTTCAGCAGTTTGGCTGTTTAAAATACCTATTCTCCATGTATCGCCAATTTTGCCACTCAGTCGAGCACCATAATTAATTCGACTCTGAACATTTACACCGGTGGAAGTATCTAAACCAATGCCTATTTTTCTAGAAAAAAACGGACTATACAGCTGGTTTCCAACAATTAAAGTCCCAGTTGGGGGTAAAAAAGGATTGGTAATTAAACTCCCAAAACCCGTGAATAAATCAGAGTTTTCGATAAAAAACTGCCGCTGTTCCGGCAAATTCACGTCAAATCTTGTAAGGTTAACCACTTGCCTATCTGCTTCTACATTCGAAAAGTCAGGATTTATCGTTAAATCTAAATTCAAACCAGAAGTCACTCCTATCTTAGCATCTAATCCAATTCCAGATTTATAAACTGAAGCTGGATTTTGAGCCTCAAAATCTTTGGAAACTCTACTCGAAACGTATGGAATTAAAGCAACATTTGCACCATTTTTACTGAGTGGCCTTTCAAATTTTATCGGAATTGTATAACCTAAACTCATGATAATCTGATTTTGCGGCATTTGCACCAACGAAGATTGCTCATTGGTTTGCGTATCAAACCTGTATGCCTTAAAAAACCACAATTGTGAACCTTCCTTAAAACGCAAAGTAGAAAAAGGAATAATGGACTCAGAAATCCAGGCATCATCAGCGATATACGAAGTTGATTTCCATTTATTATCCCAAAAAATATTCATAAAGCTATTGTCAGTGGCCGCGTTAAACATTAAGCCTTCTCGCATGACCCCATATGGATTAGTACCGAACATAAATCCATTGGTATGGTCTGCAAAAGTATCAAAGCAAAAAGTTATGTTGTCATTTCCCCCCGCTCTAAAATCCCTTCTTAAAGAAGGAATAATGTAGTTTTGGGATTTGGAATACATTTTGGCAGAAATGTACAAATTCTTGTCATCATAATACATCCTAATTTCAGTATCATTCCGTGCAAGACCTGAATCACTCGGAAAATACTGTCTAAAGTTTTTTAAAACTTCCGCCTTTTTCCAAGCATCTTCATCCAACTTTCCGTCCACATTGATGGTTTGGTTAATGTATTTGACCTCATAACCTCCCTGACCGAAAGAAGAAAAGCTTATTAAAAGCAAGAAAAATAAAAATCTATTCATTTGAGAATATTGAAAACAGTTTCGATGTCAATTTCTGAATAATCATTTATGTAAGCACTACATGGGGGAAGTTCTTCTTTTGCATGCGAACTGAGAACTCCTACTACACGCATACCGGCATTTAAACCCGCCGAAACACCAGAAAAAGAGTCTTCAAAGACCAAACAGTTTTCAGGTGAGATTCCAAGATTTTGAGCCGAGGTTAAATAAACTTCTGGATTTGGTTTGTGTTGCTTTACATTTTCTGAAGCCATAATGGATTCCATATCTTTTTCAAATCCCAAATGTCCCATAATCAAGTCTAGATTAGCCCTTGGAGCAGAGGTAGCCACACCCGTTTTAAAGCCAGCCAGTTTTAAGGAAGTCAAAAAAGCTAAAAAATTAGGTATAGTTTGTATGTGATTTGCATAAATCTCACGAAAAAGTGATTCTTTTTCAAATTCCAAATCCAAAAATTCCTGCCCAACAATCTCTCTTCCAAGAAAATGCTTCAAGATATAGCTATTGCTTTTGCCGTACATGTGCTGGACAAATTCCTCTTCAGTCGGAAATAGATTTCTTTTGCCAAAAAAAGTTTTGAAAGCTAAACTATGGTAGGGATTGGTATGGCAAATCACACCATCCATATCGAATATTACAGCGGTTTGGTTCATAATTCAAAATTAATGGAAATACTTCAAAACCAGATTTTTGTTCGACAAAATATTAACTTTTGCAGCTGAAAAGGGCAAACAAATATTAGTTTCCTACAATTATATGAATTATTACCAAATGTTCGCGAGCTAAAGTGGATTGCAATTTGGATGAAATATATATTTAAACTTTTGCCACTGTGCTCAGTTAAAATCTTAATCATCTAACTATCGGTTTGATTTCCATTAAACAGCAGAAGATCAAAAATGTGTTTTTGCTAAGAATATTATCAAACCCAATCAAGTTTTTTCCTCGAAAACCCATTATTTTTGCTAAATGAAAAAAAGCGATTCTGCAGTAGATATTAAAGATATTGATTCTCTCGACCCAAAACAGTACATCATCATAAAAGGTGCTCGGGTAAACAACCTCAAAAATGTAAGCGTAGCCATAAAAAGGAACACTCTGACTGTTATTACAGGACTTTCGGGCAGCGGAAAATCATCGTTGGCATTTGACACCCTTTATGCTGAAGGACAAAGAATGTATGTAGAAAGTTTGAGCTCATATGCCAGACAATTTTTGGGCAGAATGGAAAAACCTGAGGTGGATTACATCAAAGGAATTTCACCAGCAATCGCCATTGAGCAGAAAGTAGGTTCAAAAAACCCTCGCTCTACGGTTGGAACCACCACAGAGATTTATGATTATTTCAAACTTTTATTTGCCAGAATCGGTGTTACTTATTCGCCCAAAAGTGGTCTTCCAGTAAAAAAAGACAGTGTTTCAGATGTGGTAAATTTTTTGTTTTCTTACCCTGAAAATACAAAAGTAATTATTCTCAGCCCGCTTAAAACCAAAGAGAATCGTGATGTTTTAGAGGAACTTTCACTTCATCTAAAAAAAGGCTTTACAAGAATAATGGTAAAAGACGAGGTGGTGCTCATTGAAGATTTCTTGGAATTAGCCGATAAAAAGAAAGTAAAATCAACTGACGTTAAAATACTGATTGATAGAGCAGTAATTCATTTTGACGAAAATAATAATCCTGAAGAAGACACACAATATAGGATTTCTGATTCCATTCAAACCGCATTTTTTGAAGGAGAAGGTGACTGTGAGGTTCAGGTTATTGCAGAAGATGGAAAGGTTTTCAAATCATTTACTGATAGATTTGAACTAGACGGAATGCAGTTTGAAGAACCATCTGTAAACCTTTTTACATTCAACAACCCTTATGGAGCTTGTAAACGATGCGAAGGTTTCGGAAATGTATTGGGCTTAGACCCTGATTTGGTTTTTCCCGACAAAAATCTTTCTGTATTTGAAGGTGCCATAGCACCTTGGAGAAGTGAAAAAATGAACGAATATTTGATGCCTTTGGTGAGAAAAGGTATTCAATTCGATTTCCCTATTCATAGAGCGATAAAAGATCTCACTGAAGAACAATACCGTTTACTATGGACTGGAAACCAACATTTTATAGGCTTGGACGACTTCTTTAAGTTCCTCGAAGAACAAACCTACAAAATTCAATATCGTGTGATGCTTTCGAGGTATAGAGGTCGCACTACTTGCCTAGACTGCCGCGGATCCAGACTAAGAAAAGATGCTTCTTACGTAAAAATTGGTGGCAAATCTATCATTGATTTGGTTCTTTTGCCTATCTCATCGGTCTCTGAGTTTTTCAAAAACCTAGAAATTACAGATTATGAGCAGAAAGTTGCCAAAAGGATTCTGATTGAAATTAACAATCGACTTGACTTTATGCAGAGGGTTGGACTGGGATATTTGACACTCAATAGATTGGCAAACTCACTCTCTGGTGGCGAAACACAACGGATTAGACTTGCCACTTCATTGGGTAGTTCGTTGGTGGGCTCTATGTATATTTTGGATGAGCCCAGCATTGGACTTCACCCAAGAGATACGCAAAGGTTGGTGAGTGTTTTGGAATCTTTGAAAGCTCTGGGTAACACGGTTATCGTGGTGGAGCATGAAGAAGAGGTAATGAAAGCTTCTGACGAAATCATCGATATAGGCCCTGATGCTGGAAATTTGGGAGGTCATTTGGTATTTCAAGGTGCTTGGAATGGCCAAAAAGTCGAAAAATCTAACAGCCACACCTTAAATTTTCTAAGCGGAATAGATAAAATAGAAATTCCGAAACACAGAAGAAAATTCTTGGATTTCATATCACTCAATGGTGCATCTGAAAACAACTTAAAGCATGTAGATGTCAAAATTCCTTTAGGCGTTTTGGCTGTGGTTACAGGCGTTAGTGGCTCTGGAAAATCGACTTTGATCAGAAAAATTCTCTATCCAGCTTTGGCCAAACTCAAAGGAGAGTTTGGTGATGATGTGGGCAAATACAGTGAAATTACTGGAAGTCTGAGCAGAATTACGCAGATAGAAATGGTAGATCAGAACCCTATCGGGAAATCAAGTCGCTCAAATCCAGTAACTTATATCAAAGCATATGATACATTGAGAGCCTTGATGGCTGAACAGCCACTTTCCAAAACCCGTGATTATAAACCGGCACATTTTTCATTTAATGTTGAAGGTGGTAGATGCGAAGCCTGCCAAGGCGAAGGGCACCAAACTATAGAAATGCAGTTTATGGCCGATGTGAAACTCACCTGTGAAAGTTGTCAAGGTCGAAGATTTAAAAAAGAAGTATTGGAAGTTAAATATCATGAAAAAGATATTGCTGAAATATTAGACATGACCGTTGACGAAGCAGTGGAATTTTTCAGAAATAGTCAAGCAAAAATTGCAGATAAAATACAACCATTGCAAGATGTGGGCCTAGGCTATATTAAACTCGGTCAAGCTTCCAACACATTATCGGGTGGAGAAGCCCAAAGAGTTAAGCTGGCTTTTTTTCTAGGAAAAGGCAATGCTGACAAAGGCAAAACACTCTTCATATTTGATGAGCCCACCACGGGATTGCATTTTCATGATATAAAAAAATTACTGAAAGCCATGAATGCACTCGTTGACCAAGGTGACAGTGTTATTATCATAGAACACAATATGGAGGTAATAAAAAGCTCTGACTGGATCATTGATCTTGGCCCAGAAGGAGGCGATGCAGGTGGTTATGTGTGCTTTGAAGGTACGCCAGAAGAAATGGTGAAAATTGAAGGCAATTACACAGCGGATTTTCTAAAGGAAAAACTGATGTAAATCCATGAAAACGCCGTTGGTTTTCAAACTTATTCTGTTGTTGGTACTGGCTTGGCGTTTGATTATTTCTAACAAAAAAACTATAAAGAAATCGAAAAAAGGATACATCAATCTTTTGGAATTACCAGCTGTCCAACTTTCAAAACCTAGTAAGGAATTTGAACCAAAGGAAGCTGTAAAGCGATTTTATAGGGATGTAGTAAGAGAAAAACCAGAAAATAGTCAGTTATATTTTATTTGCTTTTTGGCAGAAAAACTCCAAAAACATTATGCAAAACGAGGAATATTTCGACTCTTTTGGTATGATCAATATTTAGTTGTTCCTTTTTTTCAATCGCTACAATTGCTACAGTTGAAAAACGAAGAGATTTTGTTTGAAAAAATTCTAACAAATATAAATCCAGAGAGTTTTAGAAAAGTACTTAATCATGAAATGCCAGATTTAGACGCTTTTTTGAACACCAATCAAGAATTTGATAATTTGTATCTCGAATTCGACAAGACATTTGACACGAATAAATTTTGTAAGGCTTTAGTAAACCAATTTTATGCAAATTAAAAATACCCGGGCTTTCGTATATTTGCAGGCTTCCATGTATTTGGCAGGTATAATTGGGCTAAGTTTTTCTTCAACACGAGCTATTTTTCAGTTTCTAACTCCTTTTCATCTTCTATCTTCATTTCTTTTCTTGATTCTTGGACAAGACAAAAGAAATCTTTCGTTTTGGCAATTTGTGTTTTTTTCTATAGCTGTTGGTTATTTCATCGAGGTTTTGGGAGTTAAAACTCAAATGATATTCGGTGCTTATGATTATCAAACCACTTTGGGCTTTAAAGTCTTAGATGTGCCACCTATGATAGGCATAAATTGGTTTTTGATGGTTTTTTGTGTAGGTATTTTAACAGAAAAACTATTTAATCAAAATAATAATATCGTACTTAAAACCACTTGTGGGGCTTTACTATTAACGGTGTTTGATTACATAGCCGAACCAGTGGCCATAGATCAAAATATGTGGAGCTGGTCATACGGCACTCCGCCTTTGCAAAACTATATTGCATGGTTTATCGTAGCATTTGTTTTACTTTTCGTTTTTTTTAAACTCAAATTCAAAAAAAACAATGCCTTAGGAATTCCACTTTTTATCTTTCAATTATTATTCTTTGCCATACTCAGATTTTTGATATATTTACAAGGTTAAACACCTTAAATATGAAAATCGACGCTCACCAGCACTTTTGGAAGTATGATTCCGAAAATTACGCCTGGATTAATGACAGTATGTCTAAAATCCAAAAAGATTTTTTACCTGAAGACCTCAAACCAATTTTAGAAAAGAATCAAATTGACGGCTGTGTTCTGGTTCAAGTAAACCAAACCGAAGAAGAAACAGTTTATTTCAATTCCTTAGCAGAACAGAATGACTTTATCAAAGGAGTAGTTGGATGGACCAATTTGTTTTCAAAAGATTTGGATGAGAATCTTGAAAAATATTCAAAATTTCCAAAAATAAAGGGCTTTAGGCATATTGTGCAAGGAGAACCAATTGGATTTATGCAAAATCCTGAATTTATTTCTGGAATTCACCAATTAGCAAAGTACAATTTCACCTATGATATTCTAATTTATCCCACTCAATTAAAAGATGCAAAGTTTTTGATAAAAAGCTGCCCTGATAATAAGTTTATCATTGATCATCTGGCTAAACCCTACATAAAAGAGCAAAAAATCAGTCAGTGGGGCAATTACATGCAAAAGTTGGGAGAAATGCCTAATGTTTATTGCAAAATTTCAGGAATGGTTACAGAGGCCGATTGGAAAAATTGGAAGAAAGAAGACTTCTATATTTACCTAGATGTTGCCCTAAATAGCTTTGGAATGGATAGACTGATTTATGGTTCTGATTGGCCCGTTTGTCTAGTAGCAGCAGAATATGTAGAACAATTAAATATCGTTAAAAGTTATTTTGAAAAGCTAAGCCATACAGAGCAGGATAAAATATTTGGAGGAAACGCAGAGAGGTTTTATCGACTTTAGAAATCATTCTTTTTAAAAATCATCATCAAAACAAAACCATGAGTAATATATACGAAACACCCAAAATAAAAGAACTATTACCAAAAATTAAGCGGTTTGTAAAAGAGCACCTCTATCAATTGGAAACGCCCGAAAACTTAAATGGGCTTTTCTCAAAAATAGAACCCCTGCTATTAGAAAAAAGAGAATTAGTAAAGAAAGAAGACCTTTTCGGCTTACATCTTTCAGAAGAAGAGGGTGGATTGGGACTTTCACTTTGCGAATTTGGGCAAATATCCGAAGTTTTGGCTTATTCACCATTTGGTCATTTTGTGTTCAATACCCAAGCTCCTGATATTGGCAACACCGAACTTTTACACAAATACGCCTCTAAAGAACTCAAAGACAAATACTTAAAACCACTTCAAGAAGGCAAAATCAGAAGTTGTTTTAGTATGACTGAACCCGAATTTGCAGGCTCAAACCCTGTTATGATGGGTACTACAGCCACAAAAGACGGAGCAGATTACATTATTAATGGACATAAATGGTTTACTTCTTCAGCCGACGGTGCGGCTTTTGCAGTAGTTATGGCTGTAACCAACCCCGACGCAGCACCTCACCAAAGAGCCAGCCAAATCATTGTGCCTTTGGAAACGCCGGGATATGAATTTATCCGTAATATACCCATAATGGGCCACGCAGGAGACGGTTGGGCGAGCCATGCCGAGGTAAAATACAATAATGTAAGAGTTCCACAATCCAATTTGGTGGGCGAAGAAGGAAGTGGCTTCAAACTCGCTCAAGAACGCCTTGGTCCAGGCAGAATACATCATTGTATGCGATTTATTGGTATTGCCCAACGGAGTTTTGATTTGATGTGTCTGTATGCCCTTAAAAGAAAAATTACGGATGACAAGACCCTTGGGCATCAACAGTTTGTTCACGGTTTTATAGCTGAATCGAAGGCTGAAATTGATTCTACACGGCTTTTGGTGCTAAACACAGCCAAAAACATTGACGAATTTGGAGCTTCTGCGTGCCGAGATGAAATTTCTGCCATTAAATTTCATACAGCAAACATGATGTTGAGAGTGGTTGATAGGGCCATTCAAGTTCATGGTGGCCTGGGTATGACCAACGATGTTGTTCTATCCTATTGGTATGCCCACGAGCGAGCATCGCGGATATACGACGGAGCCGATGAAGTACATAAATCTGCCTTGGCTAAAAATATCTTAAAAAACTTCAATCCAGTTTCTTTATGATAAATGATGAAGCCAAAGAAATAAGAAATGGAGAGGAATTGAATTTGCTTTCTTTTGAAGTTTATTTAAACAAAAATGTACATAATTTTGGCAAAATAACTGGTATTAAGCAATTCCCGGGAGGATACTCAAACTTAACTTACCTGATTGTAACCGAAAATAAAAAATACGTTCTACGAAAACCACCCAAAGGTGCAAAAGCCATTAAAGGAGGTCACAACATGCGTCGAGAGTTCGAAATATTAGAAAGTTTAACAAAGGCAGGTTTTGATAAAGTACCCAAACCTATATTTTACTCAGAGGATGAATCTATTTTGGGAAGTGAATTTTATCTGATGGAACAACTAGAAGGTATAATCCTCCGAAATTCCGAATTTAATAAACAGAAAGAGTTTCTTAGTCCTAAATTGATGGCCAAACTATCGCTCCAATTATGTGAAACGCAGGCTGAATTACACAAAATTAGGATAGAAAATACCCCACTTGAGAATATTGGAAAACCAGTGGGATATATAGCTCGACAGGTCAAAGGTTGGCACGAACGATATTTGAATGCAAAAACAGATGAAATAAAAACCGAATTATTGGTTTTTAATTGGCTGAATGATAATATGCCAGCAGAAATAAAACCAACGCTCCTGCACAACGACTTTAAGTACGACAACGTAATATTTGACTCAGAAAATCAAAAAATATTAGCGATTTTAGACTGGGAAATGGCAACCATTGGTGACCCTAGAATGGATATTGGCACATCACTTTCTTATTGGTGTGAAGCTTCTGACGGAGATTTTGAGAAAAACTTTAACTTGAGTTGGCTTCCAGGTAATTACACCAGAGAAGAATATGTAGCCCAATATGAAATTATAAATCCAGACGTTGATTTGTCTAATATCCTTTATTTTTATGTTTTTGGTTTGTTTAAAAATGCCATCATCATTCAGCAAATATATGCAAGATTCAAAAATGGTCTAACACAAGATCCGAGATTTGCGAATCTTATCCTTGGCGTAAAAGCCTTAATGCATAAAGCTTACAAGTCAGTTTTGGAAAATAAAATGCTTTAACAAAAACCATTAAAAATCTAAAGGCATTAAAAAAGGGGCAAAAAGCCCCTTTTTCATAAAATTAATACCTAAATTATTATCTATTCAAGATCAAACTTTGAGTCATAGCTTCTGTACCATTGATAACTCTAACGGTAAGGTTAGTGGTTACCATGCCTTGTGGTAAAGTGTAAGCTTTTCTAAGCTGCTTAACAGTCCCATCCATTTTCATGACCACTCTACCATCTTGATTCGTGATATCAACAGAAATTTTGTCGGTATCTCTCATTCCAGTAAGTTTCAAATTAAATTCCCCTTGTGTAGGGTTAGGCCAAACGCCAATTTCTTTCGTAATAACTCTGCCTTTGCCAGTAGTAAAAATTGATCCTTCTTTGTTTGAATTAGATACTTCCATTCTTCTGTTATCTTTCACCCAAACACCGCCTTTGAGGTAAGCTAATTCCGAATTATCATTCAATTTTATATCGACCGAATTGTTGTCGTTTGATTTTAACACCCAATATTCTGTTTGATTAATTTCTTCCACATTATAATCTAATTCAGAAGAAACATCTAATGGATTTTTGGCAATATATTGTGCCTCAAGCGTATTACCTGACATTTTGTTTACTTGAAAGCTTTTGAGGCTTGAACCATCTCCAACGGGGAATTCAAAAGAGCTATTTCCCGTCTTTTTAACAGAACCAGAAACGTGAGATAAGTCACTTGCTCCGTTTTGAGAAGCATTTTCGCCCAATTCTAATGCAGAACCATTGTTACTAGAAACTATTCCTTTTCTGAATGAAACTTCCTCAGAGATAGAAACCGGTGTATGGAGATTGACATCATTTTCTACAGATATTCTTGACATTTCTACTACTCGAGTGCCCGAAATCGTTTGAGGTGTATTCCCATCAATTACGACTTCCCCTTTCGAAACTATCTTTGAATTGTTCTTCAAATCGCCTTTGAGATGTACTTTGCCATTATTCGTAATTTCCCCTGAATTAGTTACATCAGTTCCGAAACTTACCAAAGCACCCTCGCTGATATGAATTTTAGTAGAATTAACAACCTGAGCCGAAACTGAGGCAACCACTAATCCAAGGCCGATAGAAAGTATTACTTTTTTCATGTATATTTTTATTTATTTCTAAATCCTGATATAAAATTAACTTCTATGGTAGATAAATAAAAGCTTTGAAGTGTTTTTTTATTAAATGGTGAAACAGCATTTTAAGCAGGAATCAATAATTATCATTCACATAAAGCCGTTTAATCGCAACCACTCTTCAAGTCTTGCTGGCCAACTTGCCACGGGACCTTTATTTGTCTTTTTCATAGAAAATCCATGTCCACCTCTATCATATAGGTGCATTTCTGAAGCTACCCCATTTTTTCGCAACGATTTGTAATAATTTAGACTGTTGTCTACATGCACCCAATCGTCAAATGCATGAACCAAAAATGCGGGTGGAGTGTCCTTTTTTACTTGAAGTTCGTTAGAGTATAATTCAATCTTTTCGACGCTGGGATTCTTCCCAACTAGATTATCTCTTGAACCTTGATGGGTTATTTTATCAGAAAAAGATACAACTGGATAAAGTAATATTGAAAAATCAGGTCTTACACTAATTTGAGCATTTGTAATCTCACCAACTTGGCTATAAAAATGAGTCGAAGTGGTGGCAGCCAAATGACCTCCAGCCGAAAAACCCATTATACCGACCTTATTGGCACTGATTCCGTATTTTTCAGTGTTTTGCCTAATATATCTGATGGCCTGCTGAGCATCCTGCAAGGGCCTGATTTCGGCATTGTCAAAAAGCTCATCTTGAGGCAATCTATATTTCAAAACAAAAGCTGTAACGCCTTTACTAGCAAACCATTCACCAATACTTGTGCCTTCATGGTCCCAGGCTAAGATGCCGTAACCTCCACCAGGACAAATAATTACTGAAGCATCAGAAGTTTTCTTTTTAGGTTTTATTACTGTAATCGAAGGGACAGTAATATCATTTATTCTTGTGATACCATCCTTTTCCTTGACTACATTTTCCTTTTTTGAGACTGCCTCAGGTTTTAAACCTGGTGATGCACCTTCATATAGTTGAACAACAGGATACTGTGCCAAAAGAGATTGACTGATCAACATCATTAGAAATAGAGTTTTCTTCATTATAGGGTTGAATATTAAAATTTCGAAATTTATTCTTGGGCTATTTCCAATACCTTGAACTCAGTTCTACGGTTTATTTGGTGTTCCTCTTCGTTTTTGGCCTCTTGAACGATCAACTCTGTTTCACCATAGCCCTTTGCTGTTAATCTTTCCTTCGAGATTCCTTTTATAGCTAAATAATTAATTACCGATTCAGCACGTCTTTGCGACAGACGATTATTGTACAAATCAGAGCCTCGTGTGTCTGTATGTGAGCCTAATTCGATTTTTATCAAAGGATTGTCTTTAAGTATCTGAACTAATTTATCCAATTCAAGTGCGGCATCAGCTCTGATATCAAATTTATCAAGGTCATAATAGATATTTTCTAATCTAAATGTTTTTCCAACAAAGAGTTTTTCTAAGTTAATTTCTGTCTGAAAAGTAGTATCTGTAACGGCTTTTTTTAGTAATGGATAAGGAATGCTCCTTCCAAACATCGAGAAACCCTCTCTTTTCGTTAAATAGGCAAGCTTTTCAACCAAAATGACATAATCCTCCTCTTCTTCCATTTTTATAGGACCGAACTTCCCATTTTGGGTAAAAACCTCCGCAAAATCTGATTCTACACCACCATCCAATTTATAAATTCTTACCAAAGCAGAATCCAAAGCCACTTTTTCACCTTTTACTACACCTTCGAGAAAATAGTTGGCTATTTTCTGAGACTTAGAGTTTGGACGATTGGGGTCATTGTTATTTGCATTATTCGGATTGTTTGGATCGTTCGGATCATCGATTTTTGCTACTTCATCCACCGGTTTTGGTGGTGCCAAATAATAATAAATATCATCGTTTCCTTTGCCTCCTGCTCTATTAGAAGTGAAAAATATATTTCCAACATCATCCAAAGAATAACCAAAGTCATCCATCGAACTGTTGTAGGGTAAACCCAAATTTTCAACAGTAGTTTTCCCACCTGTTCTTACGGCCATAAAAATATCCAATTTACCGAGTCCTGGATGGCCATCTGAAGCAAAAAACAATTTACCGTCGGGCGAGACGAATGGAAACATTTCATCCCCAGCTGTATTGATGGCTTTACCCATGTTTGCAGGATTTCCAAATCGCCCTGAAGCATCCATATTAACCCTGTAGATATCCAAGCCACCACTCCCACCCGCTCTATTTGAACTAAAATATATGGTTTTACCATCTCGCGAAAAAGCTGGTGATCCGTCCCAAGCTGAAGAATCAGAGGCAGAGACCAATTTTGGCTCTGTCCAGCCTTCGCTAGGTACATACCTACTCATATACAAATCCACATCAGGTGAATTATCTTTTCGTTTACCCGTATTTCCTCTGGCAAAAATCATTGTTTTGCCATCTGGCGAAAAAGTCGGCGTACCTTCATTTCTATCAGGGTCTAAAATATTTTTGCTCAGTGGTTCTGCTGGACCAAAAGTGCTAAAATCTGCTGAAATTTTGGATTGATAAATTCCCAAAAAAGGAAGTCCATTAGAATACACTTTGTCTTTTTTTGAGGCGGAATAGATAAAATAACCGTCTTTTACAATTCCAGAAAACTCGATATTCTCTGTGTTGATGGCAGAAAGGTTTTTAAATTCTAATTCAGATTTTTTAGATTTTATATCGGTAATGAGTAAAAGCGTGTTCAATTCACGTAAAGCCCTCTCGTTTAGGACTTTATTTGTCGACTTACTTTCAATATATTTCTGTAAGGAAATTTTTGCTTTTTCGTATTCCTCGTTGGCTTTGAGTGCATAAGCATAATAGAAATTTGCATCATTATTAACCAGCCCCGCTTCAAAAGCTTTTTCATAAAAAGGAATAGCTTCTATCCATCTGTTGGATAGCCTATAAGATTCTGCTATTTTAAAATTCAAATCAGCCTTTTTGGTTTCATCAATTTCCTTCACTTTAGAAAACTCTTTAATGGCCATATCATAATAGCCACTTTCGAAACTTGTTAGAGCTTTTTTATAGTTCTTTAATTGAGCTTGAACCAAAAAAGTGGATAATATTAGCACTGACAATAAAATAGATCTCAAAATAAAAGTTTTTGATTGTGAAAAATGCATCGAAAACATATTTGTTAAGGTTATTTTCAGATTTAAAACAAATATAAAACGCCTTTGGCTTTTTATTGTTGTAAGTACGTAGATTTTACCCAAAATGAAGAAAATAATAAGAGAATTGTTTAAAAATAAAAAAAACTTTTGAATTTGAAAATTCAATAAAAGAGCAAATTATGTTATCTAGGTATCACTTGGACCACTAAAAAACACATTTCTTGCTCATATTCAATAAGTTAATTTATTGTTAACAATGTAGTATTTATAGAATTCATTAGGTTCACAAAAGTTTAGGTTGTACTTTTGTTCACAGTTCGAGTTTTTATTTCGTTTGCACATTTTGGGTTCAGTTTTGTTACTTTGATTTTGCTGCGTTGTTTTAGCTCTTTTTTTAATTATTTAATTTTTTTTATTATGAACATTTTCGCAGCAAAATTGAATTACGACACTACTGACGAAACTTTACAAGCCGCTTTCGAAGAATTCGGAGAAGTTGATTCAGCAAAGGTTATCATGGACAAATTTACAGGCCGTTCTAAAGGTTTTGGATTTGTTGAAATGTCTAACGACGCAGAAGCAAGAAACGCTATCAATGCATTGAACGATTCAGAATTAGACGGTCGTACAATCGTTGTTAAGGTAGCTGAGCCTAAAGGCGACAGACCACAAAGAAGAGAGAGATATTAATATTCACTTTCGATATAAAAAAAGCTTTCCAAACGGGAAGCTTTTTTTTTGACTTTTTTCTAAAACCACTCCCCTTTTAATCAGAGAAATTGTAAATATCAAATTTCTTCTTCGAATAAGAATATTTCTACGCGATTATACTAAGAATAAAATAGGTAATTCTTTTAGACTCATACCCCTTCTAAGGCCAGAAAATAAAGTTTACATTAAATAAAGGGTCATTTCAATTTAATATTCGAAAAATAATTTGGAAATAAATTATTTTATTATACATTTGACACGATTTCGAGTTTTTTCTTCGTTTGTCTGAATGGTTTTCTTTTATGATTTATCGTTTTGCTACGTTGTTTTAGCTCTTTTTTCTTAATTTTTTAATTTTTATTTAAATGAACATTTTCGTAGCAAAATTGAATTACGACACATCAGATGACACTTTATTAGCAGCATTTGAAGAATTTGGAACTGTAGATTCAGCAAAAATTATTTTTGACAAATTTACAGGACGCTCTAAAGGATTTGGTTTCGTTGAAATGCCGAACGACAGCGAGGCTAAAAACGCAATCAGCTCTTTGAACGAAACAGAATTAGACGGACGTACTATTGTAGTTAAAGTAGCTGAACCAAAAGGCGAAAGACCACAAAGAAGAGAAAGATATTAATTGCTGTAATGCATTGTGAAAAAGCCTTCCTATAGAAGGCTTTTTTTATGTTTTAAAATTACCCCTAAAGCCATTTATCATACCCATCCGGTAGTTTCCACTTTGATTTTGGCTCAAAATATTTCCATAGCGAAGAGGAAATCCGTCTTGCTGCTCGGTATCCTTCATTGTTCTTGTCCCATTGCGTATCCGTCTGATTTTTGGTAATCATACAAAAAACATAATCGCCATGCGGAGCATGTACAAGCATCACCTCAGACTTAGACCTGTCCACCGCTCCTGATTTATAGGCAGTTTTTGTATTTTCTGGTATTTGTGAAAGTCCTTCTCCGTCCCAATATTGATTCCCTAAAGTTTTATACATACGGTAAGAAGCATCTTGGGTAAAAATCTCTCCTTTTCTTAACATTTTCATAAGGCTTGCCATTTCTTTCGGGGTAGTTTGTCCCCAGCCATAGGTTTTTTGAAAAGCACTTCTGCCTGGCGTTCGAGAGTTCACACGTGTGTTTTGCATACCGAGGGAATCCATTAACTGATTAATCCTTTGGCCTTTCACCAAACCTTGTAGCCACAGACTTGCGGTATTGTCAGATACCGACTCCATTAAGTATATAAGCTCAGAAACAGGTATTTTGGTGCTGTCTCGAAAAGAGCCCACGAGCCCATCGTCATATTTCAGAGAATCTTTATAAGTCAAAATCTGATCATACCTTAGTTTTCCATTCAAAATATGGGAAAATGTTCCGATCATGATAGGAATTTTTATCATGCTCGCAGTGGGAAAAATCGTGTCGGCATTTACCTCGGCAAACTTTCCAGTTTTTAAGTTTTCAACATAAACACCAATCACGCCATTGAAACCATAAGTGGCATCTTCTATAATTTTTTGAAGTTTTGGGTCATTCCTAAGCTTTTGAGATTTTACCGAAAACGATGCGAACAGCACAAAAAATAGGATAATTGTTTTTTTCATTGATGAAAACGATAAAATTGATTTCTTAAAATTATAAAAAACATTCTAAAGCATTCAGCGATAAAAAATATAAGTTTGGCTTATAGGCAGATTTGGCGTAATTTTGCGGAAAATTTAAAATTATATGGCACTTAGGGCAGGAATAGTAGGATTACCAAATGTAGGAAAATCAACCTTGTTTAACGCGGTTTCGAGCAGTGCTAAAGCACAGGCGAGTAACTACAGATTTTGTACGATTGACCCCAATGTAGGTTTGGTAGATGTTCCTGACACAAGGTTAGACCAACTTTCTGAGATAGTTAAACCCAACAAAGTGGTTCCGACCCAAATAGAAATTGTGGATATAGCAGGTCTTGTGAAGGGTGCTAGCCGAGGCGAAGGCCTTGGAAATAAATTCTTAGGCAATATCAGAGAAGTAGATGCCATCATTCATGTGGTGCGTTGTTTTGAAGATGAAAACGTGCTGAGAGAAGAAGGAGAAATAAACCCAGTGAGCGACAAAGAAATTATCGATATAGAACTGCAATTCAAGGACTTAGACAGTGTAGATAAGAAAATACAAAAAACTCAAAAACAAGCCCGAGTTGGAGGTGATACGCAAGCTAAAATTGAGTTAGATGTTTTGGAAAGAGTAAAAGCTTGGCTGGAACAAGGAAAAAACGTAAGAATGATGGGCCTTACCAAAGAAGAAATGGTGGCCATTGACGATTTGTTTTTGTTAACCGTTAAGCCTACCATGTATGTTGCCAATGTAGACGAGGCCTCTATGCACACAGGAAACAAATATTCTGATGCTCTCAAAAAGGTAGCAGACGAAGAAGGGGCTGAATTGGTGGTTTTGAACAACTCTATAGAAGCTCAAATAGCAGAAATGGAAGATCCAGATGATAAGGCTCTGTTTTTTGAGGAATACAAAATGGAAGAACCAGGTTTGAATAGACTGATCAGATCGGCATATAAATTACTCAACTTAGCTACATATTTCACAGCAGGTGTTCAAGAAGTGAGAGCTTGGACCATCGGTAAAGGATGGAAAGCACCACAAGCCGCAAGCGTTATTCATACAGATTTCGAAAAAGGATTTATCAAAGCCGAGGTTATTGCCTTTGACGATAGAATTAAATACGGAACAGAAGCAGCCTGTCGTGAAGCAGGAAGACTTAGAATAGAAGGAAAAGAATACATTGTTCAAGACGGCGATGTAATGCACTTTAGATTTAATGTGTAAATTTGGTTATTGGTTATTAGGTAACTGGTAAGTTAGACTTCAAAAGTCTTAAATCAACTTACATGAGGTAAACCTATTCAAATCTTAGAATTAGAGTAAAATAGATGTAAAAGTCAAACTTAGGGGTTTGACTTTTTTTGTTTTGGTAAAAAAGTTTTGAAAGAATTTTGAAAGAAAAATTTTAGTCATTATTTTTAATTACTAAATCCTATAATTCTGAAAACAACTTTTACTTTTATTCTGATTCTTGTTTCTTTTATATCCGCAAAAGCACAATATACTTTTTTGGGAGCGGGTGCTTATAGCAGAGCAAATTCCTTGGTTGCAGTGCCTGATTTATCTTCAATTTATCAAAATCCTGCTGGTATTGGATACTTAGACTACCACTTTGCTGCTGTAGCTATTCATAAAACGCTTCCTGTCGAAGGACTTTTAACGGTCGGTGCATGGGGAAATATTAAATCTAAGATAGTAGATATTGGTTTTTCAGCCGACAATTTCGGAGACGAATATTATCATGAAACCCGAATTGGTCTAGGTGCCGCCAAAAAAATGGACAAAGTTTCAATGGGGATTAAGTTCTCATTCCTTAATAATGCCATAAAGGAAATGAGCAGCAAACAAACATTATTGGGCGAATTTGGAATTTTAGCCACACCTTCAAAGTTTTTTAGTGTCGGTCTGCATGTAATGAATTTTACCAGAGCAAAACTCTATGTATCACAAAGTTTGCCTACTTTTGTCAATTTTGGGATAGGATTAAACCCTTCTAAAAAAATCAATATAAGTGGACAAATAGATTACCCAATTGGTGAAAAACCATTTTTAAAATTAGGAATGGCTTATCAAATAAAGGACCACTTAAAACTTTCCACAGGAGTAAATCAAAACCTTAACGCTATACATTTTGGGGTATCATTTGATGTAAAAAATTACCGTTTTGCCTATGCTGTTAGTACGCACCCCAATGTGGGTTTATCCAATCACATAACTTTAGCCTTTTTGTGGAATGAGAAAAAATAGAATAAATTGCCTACTTATTTTGTTGATTATTAACACATTAAAAGTATGGGGACAACCCGCCAATCGACCGGAGATAAATATCGATGATTTTATCTTAAAAATAGCTCCTATACAAACAGAAGATGCTAATTATGAAGATGTTTATGAGAATCTCTTTACAATTTACCAAAATCCTTTAGACCTCAATAAAGCCGATATTGCAGACTTGAGAGCTTTGTTTTTCCTTACCGAAAATCAAATAAATGCGATTATTCATCACAAAAATAAATTCGGTAATTTCCTGAGCATATATGAGTTACAGGCAGTCGAGGGCTTATCAATGGAAAATATAAGAGCTATTTTGCCTTTTGTTCAAGTAAAAAACGGTATCGGAACAACTCGATTCTCCAACTTCACAAAGAAAGCAGTTGAACATTATTTGGTTATTAGAGCCGACCAAACCCTCGAACCCATTGCTGGGCTCAAAGAAGACAAATTTGTAGGCTCGGCACAAAGATATTATACAAGGTATAGGATGAGTCACAACAAGGATTTTAGCATTGGTTTTGTATCTGAGAAAGATGCTGGTGAAAAGGATTTTATGGACTATTACAATTTTCATGTGCAGGTACAGAACAAGGGAATTGTAAAAAACTTGGTCATAGGTGACTATTTAATGCAATTTGGCCAAGGAATGATATTTTCGGCTGGGTTTGCCGCAGGAAAGGGTAGCGAACCTGTTTATACCACCCGAAGAAGTAATGTGGGTGTAAGACCCTACAATTCTGTAGTAGAAAATGGAAGTTTCAGGGGAATTGCCAACACGATAAAAAATAGAAACTTTGAGATAACGACCATGGCTGCCTTCAATAAAAGGGATGCTTCGGTAGATCTAAAAGAAGAAACTCAGGACGATTTTTTCAGCTCAATTCTGTCTGCAGGTTTTCATCGAACTGAAACCGAAATTGCAAATAAAAACGCAATAAGTGAGACCAATTTAGGGGGAAATATCTTATATAAATTGGATCATCTACAATTTGGTTTTTCTGTGCTGCACACCTCTTTCGATAAGACTTTCCAAAAAAGAGCGTTGCTTTATAATAGATTCGAATTTACTGGGAGCCAAAATACAGTAATGGGTCCAAATATTTCACTTTCGTGGCAAAACTTTAATTTCTTTGGCGAGGCGGCAAGAAGTACTTCAGGCGGTTTCGGCTACATAAGTGGTTTAGTGGGAAGTCTTGGTCCAAAAGTTGAGTGGGCATTGAATTTGAGAAATTATCAACCCAACTTTCATACTTTTTATGGTTTTTCGTTTGCAGAAGGAAGCCGAACAATTAACGAAAAAGGTATATACAATGGGTTGAAATATATTATAAAAAAAGGTTTAGAAGTTTCCGCATTTTATGATTCTTATAATTTCCCTTGGCTCAAATATCGGGTGGATGCCCCTTCTTCTGGTCAGGATTATCAGTTGCGAATTATTTACAAGCCCAATAAGATTTTCAGCCAATACTTAGATTTTCAACAAGAAACGAAAGAGAGAAATGCGTCTGACAGTAAGGCAGTTACTCATGAACTTTTACAAACCAATAGAAAGAATTGGGTGCTAGGAACAGACTACATGCATCATACATGGCTTAGACTACAAACTAAACTACAATACAATGGCTATCAGATAGAAAACACTTCTAAATCTGATGGTTATGCAGTAATTCAGGACATAGAAACGAAATTTAAAAAGTCTCAAATAAAAGCACGAATAGCTTATTTTAGTACCGATTCTTATGATAGCAGAATTTATGCTTATGAGAATGACGTACTTTATGCGGTTTCGTTTCCTGCATATTATGGTAAAGGTTGGCGATATTATTTGATTGGAAAAATGCCAATTGGTCGTAATTTAGATGTTTGGATTCGGATAGCTCAAACAAAAGTAAGCGATAGAACCACAATGGGAAGCGGTACGAGTGAAATCGAAGGCAACAAAAAGACGGATTTGAAAGTACAATTGAAATATAGTTTTTAGAAAATGAGCAAATTAGTTATTGAAAACGAAAACATTAAAGCAACCATAAATCCCTTAGGAGCCGAATTGGTAAGCCTTTTAAAATTAAACGACAACACCGAATACATGTGGGATGCCAACCCTGCATTTTGGGGAAAGACCTCTCCAGTATTGTTTCCAATTGTAGGAGGATTAAAAAATGACACGTATTTCTACAAAGGAAAGGAATATAAACTACCGAGACATGGTTTTGCTAGAACAATGCAATTTGAAGTGGAATCTCAGACGCAAAATTCAGTCGTTTTTCTTCTTAAAAATAACCCAGAAACCGAAAAAGTATATCCTTTTGAATTTGAACTTCGATTGGCTTATACACTTACTGACAACAAATTAGACTTAAAATATCAGATAACAAATCCGGATTCTAAGGCACTTTTATTTTCCGTTGGTGGGCATCCAGCTTTCAAATGTCCCATAGAAAATGCATTGAATTACGAAGATTATTTCTTGGAATTTAATGAGACTGAAGATTTAGAGCGTTGGCCATTGAATTCTGCTGGCTTGGTTTTAAATGAACCTTTGGAAATTTCCAAAAACACCAACATATTATTGCTTACCAAAGAATTATTTCACCAAGACGCACTGGTTTTCAAGCATTTAAAATCAGATTGGGTTACATTGAAATCTCAAAATAGCTCAAAACAGCTAAAGTTTGAATTTAAAAATTTCCCTTATTTAGGAATTTGGGCGGCTAAAGATGCGGATTTTGTGTGTATCGAACCTTGGTGCGGAATTGCGGATTCAGCAGATACTTTTCAGAATTTGGAGACTAAAGAAGGAATAATTCCTTTGGAATCACAAGGCGTTTTTGAAAGGAGTTTTTCGATCGAAATTTCTTGATAAATCACTGAATTTCAACATTCAAATTAAACTCGATATTTACCTCGTCTTTGATTTTTATAAACTTAATAGGGCTTTTAGGTTGAATTTCGTAGTCATTCATTGAAATGCCTTTTGTGGCATGAATTGTGAAGTTTTTTGCGTTTATTTTTTTCAAAGTCACATGCAAAGTTTGTGGTTTGGTTTTGCCTGAAATACTAATGAGCGTTTTAATACAATACTTGTAAGCTTTGTTTACCTGTAATTCTTGTTCTAGGTGATTTGGAATAGCAGAGAGCATTTCGACATTAATAAAAGGATGTCTTTCAGCTTTTAAGGAAGTCGCTATATCGTTGTTTATGAATTTGTTATTACAATCTAAGCTTTTGATTTTTACGTTAAAATTGGCTTTGTCGAAATCTATTTGTCTTGTAGAATTATTGAAATGGGCAATCAATTGTGCATTTTCAAAGGTATCATCACAAGCACAGTTAAAATCTTTTACTGAGGTTTTTCCTTTCAATACCATCATACTACCTTTTTTGATTTGATAGTGTATCAATGAAGGATTTGCGAAGGAAAATAAAAAGAAAACAATCAACAATCGAAGTAACATTTGCTTAATTATTAAAGAAAAGAGGCCTCAATAATATTTGAGACCTCTTTTGCTGTTTTTGAAATTAAAATCCTACAATTGCCTGAACAACAACTCCTTTGAAGCCAGCCCCTGCCAATATATTTGCAGTTGGATAATCGTTATATTTCTGATTTACATACTCTGCTTTCATTAGGATATTGTTGGTAACAAACCATCCAGCGGCTAGGGCGGTGCGGTCGATACTTTGTTCATCCAAAACTTTAGAAATCATTTGACCAGACACTTTATTGTATTTTGCACCTACAAAAAGATTCTCGTTTTTACCAAGTCTATAAACAGCCTCTACTGCTAACTGGTTGGCTTTTCTTTTATCAAAATTTGCTACTTCCTCTGCGTAAGATCCACCTTTTGAGTTTTCTAAAGTACCGAATACCTCCAAACCATGCACTTTTGCAAATAAGTTAAACTGAACTGAAGCTACTTGGTTTGTAAATCCTGGGTTTACTCTACCTGAAAAGGCATTTCCTGTTGTGGTGGCAGCCTCGGCTTCAGTCACATAGAAGTAATTACTACCTGTCCTGTCTCCACCATAAAGTGTGCTTCGTCCGTCGCTTTGGTTATAGTAGAATGATCCTGAAGCTCTTACTCTAATTTTTTCTTGCACCTTTTTGTCATAGGCCAATTTACCATAAACAGATGGACTTCTTTTGTATGTTTCTGTAGTGCTTCCTGGCATAAGTGGCTTTTGGAAACCACCATTGATTAGTCCATTAGACAAAGCCACCATTCCCAATAATCCATTTTTTTGTAAATAAACTTCAGCAGCCACCTCAGTTGCAAAAGCGTCCATGATGTAATTTTCTATGAATGGATTGTAAAGAGCATGACCACCATCACTTCTTCTAAAGTGCATATCACCATAGTTTATTTCCATGTGACCTACTTTTACAGTTGCAACCTTCATGATTTTATCCCAAAATTCGCCTTTAAATGGCACTTTGTCCATTTGAATATAACCACCTTTTACCCAAGATTCATTGTGGTGGCGAGATGAAAGATAAGTAGTTAGATTCAGTCTGATACCATCGGCCAGCTGCACATCGGTGTATAAATTGGCTTGTGCAATCGCAAAACCTGATGCCAAACGTGGATACAATTTTACAGCTCCAGAGTTTTCATGTGATAGACTTTGAAATGGCTGAGTAAAACCAGCACCAATTCTTACTTTCAAACCATCGAATTTAGTATCGAGCACCTTTGGTGTTTCAAAAACGTTGACCCCAGTTTTATCATAAGCACGAAGGTTATCTATTTGGGCTTGCTGTGCTATTGTAGCTATTGGCATTGATAGTAAGCCTATTACAGCGACATTTCTCATTTGTGTAATTAAAGTTCTCATATGTTTACGTTGTTTATTTTTTTAAGAATTATGTCAAAAGTTATTTCAATTTCATCATCAACTTTTATAGCTCCTGCCATAAATGATGGCGGTTTTATTCCGTGGTTTGACATTAAAATTTTCCTACTTCCTCTGATTTGAACATCTCCGTTACTTAGATTTGTAATTTTCAATATCAATTCAGTAGGTTTACTTACACCTGCAATATTTAAGTTACCGTTGACTTTTATCGTTGACAAATCACCTTTACTGTCTGCAGATAAAGTACTAAAATATTCATAAGTAATTTGTGGGTACTTTTCAGATTTAAGGGTTTTGTGGGTTCGCTCGTCCATCAAATCAGAGTCTTGATGCGATTTCATAGAAGTCACTTCCATTTTTACCAATGCACTGTTAATTTTTTTAAAATCACCATCTACAATTGAAAAATCACCAGCAAAGGTTGATTTAGTAACATTAGAAGACCATTTGTGCATGGTGGAGTTGCCAGAAACCGTAATTTTCACAGACTTGGCACTCATTTTTGATTGACTGTAGGCCATATTCCCAACCAAAAGAGCCGGAACAAATAGCATCAGAATTAGTTTAATTTTCATTTTCTTTGATTTTTGATGGTACAAAGATTCACCAAAACCAAATGACAGCCTATGACCAAAACACCCGTCTGAGGAGATTAGAATCACACCCTTATGTGACAAAAGTCACATAAAGAGATAGGGAAAATCAAGCATTTATTGGCTTTTTCAGCATTCCAATAGTTAGGTCAAATGGATTATTGAAGAAGTTATATTTATTATAAATATCAGTCAAAAATGAAAAATAACGACTTTGCGATAGAACTATACAAAAAAGTGAATCCTTTTATGAATTATAAAAGAGACCTTAAAACAATTGGCCTCCTATATAGTTTTTTTAAAAAAAGTAATAAATGAGTAACATATTAATAATAGGCGGTTCTTCGGGAATAGGTTTATCAACCACTGAGTTGTTGGTAAATAAAAACGAGCAAGTTTATGCCACCTACAATCGATCAGAAAACAAAATCAAAGGTGCTAATTACTTACATCTCGATGTAAACCAAGAAGAATGGGATTTGTCCTATTTACCTGAAGTAATAGATGGCTTGGTATATTGCCCTGGAAAAATAAACTTGAAGCCTTTTGCAAGATTGAAAGCAGAAGATTTTCTCGAAGACTATAAAATCCAAGTTCTTGGAGCCATAAAAGCCATACAATTGGTTCTTCCTAAACTAAAAAAATCAAATTCTGCTTCTATTGTTTTGTTTTCTACGGTTGCAGTTCAAACTGGTTTTTCGTTTCACAGCATAGTTTCGAGTTCAAAAGGTGCCATTGAAGGTTTGACAAGGGCCTTGGCTGCAGAATTGTCTCCTTCAATTCGTGTAAATTGCATTGCACCGTCTATTACTGACACACCTTTGGCTGGTAATTTACTCAATACACCAGAGAAAAAAGAAGCTAATGCTCAAAGACACCCCTTGAAAAAAGTTGGAGAGGCCAAGGATATTGCCAGTGCCGTTGCCTTTCTCCTTTCGCAAGAATCTTCATGGATGACTGGACAAATTGTGCACATCGATGGTGGAATTTCAAACTTAAGAGTTTAAGTGATTGAGAAAAAGGAAATAAATATTGTTTGGCTAAAACGAGATCTTCGCGTGCAAGACCATGCTGCATTTGAAGCCGCAGACAAATCCGAATTGCCTATTTTACCGATATTCATACTCGAACCCAGTCAATTGGCCTATCCTGATTGCTCTGGGAGACATCTTTTGTTTCAATATCATTCTATTTTAGGAATAAATGAGTTTCTGAGTCCAGCCAACATCAAAGTTGAGATTTTTCAATCTGAAGCCATTCCTGTATTTGAATTTTTAACAGATATATTTAATATTAAAAACGTTTTTAGCCATCAAGAAAGTGGCATTATGCTCACTTACAAAAGAGATTTGGCAGTCAAGGAGTATTTGAAAGAAAAGGAAATTCCTTGGACAGAATTTCAAAGAGATGGCATAATAAGAGGTGCAAAAAACAGAATTGATTGGGATAAAAATTGGTATGCTGCGATGCACAGCAAAATGATAAAGAATACTTATCATTTGCAAGAAAAAATAGAATTTGATAATCCTTTTCCGCTTTCGGAAGACCTAAAGGAAAGTCTAAAAATATACCCAAAACGTTTTCAACCAGCTGGAGAGAGAAATGGACTTCGTTACTTGGATTCGTTTGCCAATGAACGTGGAAGAAATTATTCTAGGCATATTTCAAAACCCACAGAAAGCCGTACTTCTTGTATCAGGATTTCTCCCTATTTGGCTTGGGGAAATTTGTCTGTAAAAATGGCTTATCAATATTTGTATGTTGCTCAGGCTCAAAAACCTTACAAAAGAGCCATACAAAATGCCATGGTCAGACTTCGCTGGCGAGATCATTTTTCGCAAAAATTTGAGGTTCAATGTCAGTATGAAACCGAATGTCTGAATCCAAATTATGAAAAAATAGGCTGGTCAAAAAACACCGATTACATAAAAGCTTGGGAGGAAGGCAAAACTGGACTTCCGCTTGTAGATGCTTGTATGAGATGTTTGCACGAAACTGGCTGGATAAACTTCAGGATGAGGGCCATGGTGGTATCGGTACTTTGTCATCATTTGTTTATCGACTGGCGATTAGGCACTTATCATTTGGCAAGACTATTTCTGGACTATGAACCAGGTATTCATTATCCGCAATTTCAGATGCAAGCAGGTACAACTGGCATCAATACCGTCAGAATTTATAATCCGATAAAACAATCAGAAGAGCACGATCCTGAAGGAATATTTATAAAAAAATGGGTGCCTGAACTTATTAATGTTCCAACAAAATATATTCATGTGCCATGGAAAATGACGGCACTGGAAATGCAGCTTGCCCAATGTGAAATTGGCAAAGATTACCCCGCTCCAATTGTGGACTTTGATGCCGAAATAAAGAAAAACAGACCGCTGATTTGGGGTCATAAAAAAAGTAAAGAAACCAAAATTTTTAATCCTAAAATACTAGAATTGCATGTCAGACCACAAAACAATTAGAACTGAAGATTTGGAGCAAATGGAAACGAGGTATCGTGCTTCATTTGTGAATTCGCTGGGAGGATTTAAAAGTGTGGTGCTTATTGGTACCAAAAACAAAGCGGGTCAAGAAAATCTTGCCATTTTTAACTCTTTGATACACATCGGAGCCAATCCAGCACTTTGTGCATTTATCGTGAGGCCTGATGTTTCCCCTAGACACACGTTAGAAAATATCATTGAAACTGGTTTTTACACCATCAACCACCTCAACTTTGATATCTATAAGTCTGCCCATCAAACTTCTGCACGGTATCCGAGAGAAAGCTCAGAGTATGAGGCAACTGGTTTGAAAACTGAATACATCAGTGGATTCTTCTCCCCTTTTGTGGCCGAAAGTAAGGTAAAATTTGGATGTGAGTTCGTACAAAGGATAAACATCGAACTCAATGGAACGAGCCTAATTATTGGCAAAATAGTTCAAATTTCCGTACCCGAAAATTGTATTTTGGAAGACGGATTTGTGGATATCGAAAAAGCTGGAAGCTTGACCGTGAGTGGCTTAGATAGCTATCATTCTACCTCTAGAATTGCGAGACTTTCTTATGCTAAACCCAATAAATTCCCAGAAGAGATTTGAAAAAACAACATTTGCCCTCGAAAACTTGTCTTACCTGTGGCAGACCATTTGACTGGAGGAAAAAATGGGAGAAAGTGTGGGAAGAAGTGAAATATTGTAGCGAAAAATGCAGAAAAAATAAATCAAAAATCGTGGAAATTGTCAAATGAAAACTGCAGCACTTATATTCCCACATCAGCTATTTGAGAATTCTGAAATACTAACAGAAAAGGCTGATTTTTACATCATTGAAGAGTATTTGTTTTTCAAACAATTCAATTTTCATAAACAAAAATTATGGTTTCATAGGGCCAGTATGAAATCTTATGGTGACTATTTGAGGTCATTAAACAAAAACGTTTATTATATTGATTCGACCTCAGAAAAAAGCGACATAAGACTTCTTATCCTTGACTTAATTGATGAAGGTTATGAGCAGATAATATATATCGATCCTACAGATGATTGGCTAGAAAAGCGAATCAAGAAAGCTTCAAAAACAATTGTACTTAAAAAATTAGAGTCGCCGTTGTTCCTTAATTCTACAAAAGAAAACAAGGAGTTTTTCGATGCTAAGAAACGAATGTTCCAAGCTGATTTTTATATATATCAAAGAAAAAAATCCGGAATATTGGTAGATACACATCAAAAACCGATTGGAGAAAAGTGGAGCTTTGACGAGGAAAACCGAAAAAAATATCCAAGCTCCAAAACGCCGCCTTATGTACAATTTCCCGTATTTGAAGATATTCAAAAAGAGGCATCAGATTACATAAATAGCTCATTTACAAATAATTCAGGCTACATAAACCCTTCATTTAATATTCCTATAGATTTCAAATCGGCCAAAACATGGTTAGATGAATTTCTTGAAACCAGACTTCAAGCTTTTGGTGATTATGAGGATGCCATTGTCAGAAATCAAGTAATATTAAATCATAGTCTGTTATCTCCGCTGATAAACGCAGGCTTACTTACAGTAGATTATGTTTTAGATAAAACTTTAGATTTTGCTAAAAAGAACGAAATTCCTATCAATTCTTTAGAAGGATTTTTAAGGCAAATTATCGGTTGGAGAGAATACATAAGGGCAGTTTATGAACTTAAAGGAGTAGAAGAGAGAACGAAAAATTTTTGGAAATTTAAACGTAAAATACCAGCCTCATTTTACGATGGAACAACAGGCATTTTACCCATTGACACTACCATCAAAAAAATCCTGCAAACGGGGTATTGCCATCATATTGAACGATTGATGGTACTTGGAAACTTCATGTTGCTCTGTGAGTTTGATCCTGACGAAGTGTACAGGTGGTTTATGGAGTTATTTCTAGATGCCTACGACTGGGTAATGGTGCCCAATGTTTATGGCATGAGTCAGTTTGCTGATGGTGGCTTGATGTCCACCAAGCCTTACATCAGTGGCAGCAATTATATCTTGAAAATGAGCGATTATCAAAAAGGCCCATGGCAAGAAACTTGGGACGGCCTCTATTGGCGATTCATCCATCAACACCGAGGATTTTTTAGTAAAAATCCTCGGCTTAACATGATGGTGAATATTTTTGACAAGATGGACGACCTAAAACAAGCCGCACATCTTAGAAATGCGGAAGAGTTTTTGGGGAAACTTTGATTTACCACCCAATCCCATAATCTTCCCCATGGTTGCTGCTGCCTCCCCAAAAAGTACCGTGTTTCCAATCTAAATATATGGCGTTTATTGGGCCACTTGTACGTGGCTGAAAATCAAGCGTATATCCTTTGCTTTTCAGCTCGGCTCTTGTCCAATCAGGCATAGCATCGTTGAGAGTCAAGGCCCCTGGCTTTTTCTCGTGTTTTCCGAAAGAAGAATACATTTGGTAGGTTTTGAAGCTTGGTGCTTCGCAAGCCTCTTGTACCGTCATACCGAATTCTACTACATTTAAGAAAAACTGCAACAATAACTGATCTTGCTCATCGCCAGCTTGTTTTGCGAATGCCAAAACAGGTTTACCGTCTTTCAGGGCCATACTTGGAGTAAGCGTCACTCTTGGTCTTTTACCTGGCTCCACTACATTAAAAGGATTTTCTTTAGGATCCAACACAAAAGATTGCATTCTTTGGCTCAAACCTACACCCGTATTCCCAGCAATACATGCTGGTACCCAACCACCACTTGGCGTTATAGAAACCACCCAACCTTCTTTATCTGAGGCAATTACAGAAGTGGTTCCAGATGTAAATTCTTGCAAAAACGCATCGTTCATAGGCCCTGGATTCACTCTTCCCACTTTATTTGCATTATTGATAATGTCCAAATAAGGGTTGAGTCTGTTTTCAAACGGATACGGATCGCCCGGTTTTACATTTGGATCGTTTTTCTCCCAATTGATAAGTTGCAAACGTTGCTTTGCATAATCTTTTGAAAGCAAACCTTTCATTGGAGATTTCGGTTCAAATGCTGGATCGCCGTAATAAAAATCACGGTCTGCAAAGGCCAAATTCATGCTCTGGTAAAGTGTATGTATGTATCTCGAGGTATTGTAGCCCATACTCTTCAGGTCGAAATTTTCAAGAATATTCAACGTTTGAAGCATCACGGGCCCCTGCGTCCATTCTTGTAATTTAAATACATCATAACCTTTGTAATTGGTCATTGTAGGTTCTTCAATCTTCACTTTCCAATTGGCCAAATCCTGTTCAGTTATCAACCCGCCTTGCTCTTGTGTTCCACGAGCAATTTCTTTGGCAATATCACCTTTGTAAAATCTGTCATAAGCGGCATAAATGGCTTCTTTACGAGATTTTCCTTTTTTCAAAGCCTCCTGTTCAGTGTAAACTAACTTCTGTAAAGTCTGCAAAAGTTCGTTTTGAACAAAAATTTCACCCGCTTCCGGAGCTTCTCTTTCTTTGCCTAAATGTGGCAAAAATACTTTTTTAGAATACGGCCATTGTTTGATTTGAGCCTTTCCTTTTTCTATTGCATTAGCAGTTTGTGCCTCAATGGGATAACCTTCGGCCAACTGCATAGCAGGTGCTAAAACTTCCTTCAAGCTCATGGTTCCGTATTCGGCAAGCATCGTCAACAAACCGCCTGGAGTACCAGGTGTTGTGGCTGCCAATGGCCCAAATTCTGGCGGATAATTATAACCCTTGCTTTTGTAAAAATCCGCGGTAGCACCAGTAGGAGCCACGCCAAGGGCATTTATGGCTATAACTTTTTTGGTTTTGGGATTGTAAATCAACGCCTGAGTCTCCCCTCCCCAGCTCAGCACATCCCACATAGTACAAGTGGACGCCAACATGGCACATGAGGCATCAATGGCATTTCCGCCCTTAGTAAAAATCATTGCACCAGCCGTTGCTGCAAGTGGTTTGCCAGTGATAGCCATCCAGTTTTTACCATGCAAAGGAGGTTTTTGAGTTTGAACAGGGAAAGTATTAAAAGACTGACCAATAGCCTGAAATGAAATAACAATGAGTAAAATAAATAGTTTGTTCATGTTTAATTGATTAGGTTATAACAAATATGGTCAATAAAATTCTAAATTAAATGCCTTATTTGATTCAATTTATTAGTTTTATACATACAAAAAACATTTCAATGCCGAAAATAGAGCATGTGGCCATGTATTGCCATAATTTAGAGACTATTAAAGAATTTTATGAACAATATTTTGGCTGTAAATGTGGAGAAAAATACAAGAATTCCTCTAAAGGATTCGAATCTTATTTCCTAAGTTTTGGAGATGGTTCTCGACTAGAAATAATGTCAAAAACGGCAATAAACGAATCTATTAAACCCGCCGAATATTTAGGTTTTACCCATCTTGCCATTAGTGTTGGAAGTAAGGAAAATGTTGACAATTTAACAAAAAATCTTCACAACGACGGTTTCGAAGTGGTTGGAAACCCTCGAACTACTGGTGATGGATATTATGAAAGTGTGATTCTAGACCCAGAAATGAATCGAATAGAAATAACCGTCTGAATTAGCTTTAGTTAAAAGACCTTTCTAATCTGATTTTAATTTTCGAGCATTAGAAGTATATTTGTTGTAACTATTACACTATAAACTACCCTAATGCTTAAAAAATCACTATTTCTGTTTTTGACCTTTGCAACTATTGCTAAAGCTCAAGATGCCGAAATTTTCAAACCAAATGTTGATAAAGTAAAATTTGAAGCTACAGAAATTCAGACCAACCTGAAAATTGATGGGCAATTAAAAGACGAAGAATGGAAAAAAGCCAAGGCTTTTGATCAGTTCCTAGAAGTAGATCCATTTCAAGGAGCCATTCCGAAACAGCAAACCATTGCAAGGGCACTTTTTAACAAGCAATTTTTATATATTGGCGTCTTCAATCGAGATACTTTGGGGAAAAAATCTATCCGCGTAATAGACTTCAAAAGAGATTTCAATACCCGAACTTCAGACTATTTGGGCATGGCCATTGACGGATTCAACGACGGACGGAATGCCATGGTGATTACCACAAACCCACACGGCGTTCAAAGAGATTTCCTCTCTTTTGATGCCACTTTAATAGACCTAGACTGGGATGGACTTTGGAAAGTCAGAACCTCTAGGACAGATTCTGGCTGGTACTCCGAGTTCGCCATCCCATGGAAAACACTCAGATATAACAAGCCAACAACTGAAACATCAGAATGGGGATATAACCTCAACCGAAGCCGCAGAATGACCAACGAAAACTACGCTCTTTCACTTTTTCCAAGGTCATTTAATGTTTTAAGAATGGATTATGCAGGTAAAATTACTGGTTTAAAGCCCCCTCCACCTTCTCCAAATATTCGTGTGCAACCTTTTTTACTGACATCATTTGATAAATATCAAAACATCGCTGTTAAAAAACCAGAGCAAACGAAAGTAAAACTTGGAGGAGAAATAAAATGGGCCATAACGCCTAATTCAGTATTAGACCTAACTGTAAACACTGACTTTGCACAAGCCGATGCCGACAGACAAGTTAATAATGTCACCCGATTCAGTGTTTTCTTCCCAGAAAGACGGCAATTTTTTCTAGAAAATGCATCTCTTTTTGGAACAAGCATTGGCCCTGGAGCTGATTTATCTGGTGGTTCCATGCGTATTCAGCCGTTTTTCAGTCGTCAGATTGGGCTAGATGCTGCTGGAAACCCAATTTCATTGAATGTTGGTTCTCGTTTCGTTCATCGCTCAGCCAAGTCGAATTACGGAGCCATGTATATTCGACAGCGTGATGAGGTCAATGATTTAAGTACAAATTTTGGTATTGGAAGATATTCAAGGAATTTTGGTGGACAAAAGCGTATAGGCGGTCTTTTTACTACTAAACAAAACACTATCAACACCAATTTATCAGGTACTTTAGATGGTTTTTTTAGGTTTGATGCAGCAAATTCGCTCAACTGGATGGTAAGTAGCACTTATGACACCCAAATCAAGAAATCGGGTTTTGCAGGTTCAGCCCAATATTATTATGCAAATAACCAATGGAAACTGTGGTGGACGCAATCAGTCATTACAAAGAATTATAATCCAGAGGTAGGGTTTGTTTCACGAAAGGACGTTATTACAACAACACCAGGCATTTTTTATTATAACCGTGAAAAGCTTGTTCCCCTGAAAAAGATTTTCAGATCTTATGAACCAAGTTTATTAGTCGAGACTTACCACCAGGCCAGCACCAAAATATTGACCGAGTCATCGGTTGGCCTGAGCCCATTTTGGTATATGTTGCAGTCTGGAGGTTTTATAGGCCATGTTTATACCATTTTTAGTCAAAATCTACTCGAGCCTTTTAATCCATTAAGGGTAAAAATTGGCCTTGGTAAATATAACTACGCCAGACACACCATCTATTGGTCGAGCGATGGTTCTAAAAAACTGAGTTTCAACTGGAACGGGGAATATGGAAAATATTTCGATGGTAAACTCAATACAACGACCTTCAAAATTAATTTTTCACCAATCCCGCATATAGCCCTAAATGCCTCTGCCAATAGAAATAATTTCAAAGGTGTCGGCACTGAAAATACCTACAAAACTGTAGATTTGCTGGCCATTGAAGGTCGTTTAGCTTTAAATCCAAGATTTCAACTGATCGGATTTTACCAAAAGGATTTGTCACAAAATGCCAATAACTATAACATTAGGCTAGCTTGGGAGTACCAACCGCTTTCATTTTTATACTTGGTATTTAATAATCGTCAGTTTGATTCAACCTTACGACCTGAAACCAGAGCTCGCGAAGATCATGCAATTGCTAAAATCAGCTATTTGAAGCAATTTTAAAATTTCATCAAAAAAGAATCCTTAAAAAAGGCTTGATGACATATTCAATAATTCAAAATAAAAAGCAGATCGACCTCGATTTAAAACACGCATTCACTATTTTTGAATAAAATAACCTTTTTCTAGAATGAACAAACTCTTAAAAATAACGCTAACCATAATTCTAATTTCTAATAGCTCAATTTTTGCCCAAAAGAAACCCGAATTCTTGACTAAATACAATGAATCTTGGGTAGAAAATACATTAAAAAATCTGACTACTGAAGAAAAAATTGGGCAATTGCTCATGCCAAGAGGTAATACCTCTGGCAAAGGATATGACCCAGAAAAATTGAAGGCATGGGTAAGAGATTATAAAATCGGTGGAATCGTTTTTTTTGCAGGTCAGCCTTCCGTTCAGGCAAGAATTGTAAATGAGTTGCAAGCTATAAGCAAAACGCCAATGTTAATAGGAATGGATTTAGAATGGGGAATGGCTATGAGGCTCGACAGTACAGTTCGTTTTCCTTACCAAATGGCTCTTGGAAGTATGCAAGGCGGAGAAAGTCTGATTCAAGAAATGGGAAATGAAGTGGGTCTTCAATGCAAAAGAATGGGGGTGCACATCAATTACGCTCCGGTGGTAGATATCAACAATAACCCTCAAAATCCAGTAATCAATTTCCGTTCTTTTGGCGAGGATAAAATTTCTGTTACTTCAAAGGCATTTGCATACATGACAGGCCTACAAAACCAACGAATTCTTTCAACAGCAAAACATTTTCCAGGACATGGAGACACAGGAGTAGACTCACATTATGATTTGCCAATCATTTCGCATGACAAAGCACATTTATCAGAAAATGAACTTTATCCATATAAATTCCTGATTGAAAATGGATTGAGTGGAGTAATGACCTCCCATTTAAGTGTATTAAATCTGGATACTACCAAAAACTTAGCCGCCACTTTTTCAAGCAAAATAGTGACTGATTTATTAAGAAAGGACTTAAAATTTGAAGGTTTGACCTTTACAGATGCCATGGACATGCAAGGTGCCGTAAAATATTTTCCCAACGGAGAGGCATTGGTGAAGGCAATTTTAGCAGGAAATGACATTCTTGAGACTTTTGAAGATGTTCCAACCGCCGTAATAGCCATAAAAACAGCCATTGAAACAAAACAATTGAGCATTGAAATTTTGGATGAAAGAGTAAGGAAGATATTAAAAGCGAAATCTTGGGTAGGCTTAGATAACTATAAACCAATAGAAATCAACAACTTAATAGAAGACTTGAACACATTAAAGTCTGACCATTTGAACAGAGTATTTGCAGAAAAATCGGTTGTAACTTTAAAAAACCATCAAGAAATCTTACCTATCAAGGATATTTCTAAAAACACTGTTGTATTATCAATAGATGCCATTGGGCTAACTCCTTTTCAGAAAATGGCGGCCAATTATACCGATACCAAATCAATTTCTATTGCACCAAATGCTACTTTCGAACAAAGTAAGGCAATTATCGAAGAAGCTTTGCAAGCCGAAAATCTCATCATTGGATTACATTTGGCCAACATAAGACCTGGAGCAAACTATGGCGTAAACGCTTATAATAACCAAATAATTAAGGCTTTGTCAGAGAAAAAAAACGCAGTCCTAGTGATTTTTGGAAATCCATATGCTTTAGGAAAAATTGACGGTGTGGAGAACTTTGATGGACTTATTCTGGCCAATCAACTCACAAAATATATGGAGGAAGCCGCGGCAATGGCTGTTTTTGGGGGGATAGAAAGCAATGGAAGATTGGCCGTATCAGTGAACGATAAATTCAAATTAAACAATGGTTTGTTGGTTCAAAAAAATGGCAGACTTTCGTATGGAACTCCCGAAATGGTTGGCTTGGACAGCAAAGTTTTTAATGCAAGAATTGACTCCGTAATTAACCTCGGACTCAAAGAAAAAGCGTACCCCGGAGCAGTAATGCAAGTAGCTAAAAATGGCCGAGTGATTTATCAGAAAGCTTTTGGTTTTCATACCTACGAACAAGCCGACGATTTAAAAAACAAATTGCGGGCGAAAAGTAATTTTGAAACAGGAAACAAATCAGATGTGATGGACAACCCTAAAGAATTACAAAACCTAAAAAATCTAGCTACAACAAACGGTATTGATCCAAAAATTCTTGGGATGGTGGAATTAAACGACTTGTATGATTTTGCCAGCGTTACCAAAATAAGTACTTCAGCCTTGGCAGTAATGCAATTGATGTCCGAAAATAAATTTGACCTAAACAAAACCTTCGGAGATTATTATGAACCCTTCAAAAACTCAAACAAAGAGAATTTGACTTTCAAAAACATGCTAACACACAAGTCGGGATTAAAGGCTTGGATACCCTTTTGGATGGATTGTATAGACTCATTAGCCACTATCGAAAAAGCTGTGAAAATGAATCCTACTTTAGAAAACTTGGTGATTAAAAATTACAAAAAACAAGGCGTTTTGGCAAGAATATTAAAACTCAAACCAAAATATACCCTTGACTATGCCGCTACACTGAAAAAAGACAAGACTATTTGGGCTAAAAGCCTCAATACCAAAACCATCACTTGGTTGCCGGGAATATTTAGCAATACCAAAAGTGAACAATACAGCGTCGAAGTGGCAGATACGCTATTTATGAATAAAGATAGAGTGGCCTTTATCATGAACCAAATTAAAGATTCACCTGTAAAACCACAGCAGGGTTATGTTTACAGCGATTTGCATTATTATACCTACCCCGCTTTTGTACAAAGTATAACTGGCCAAACCTGGGAAGATTACCTAAAAACAACCTATAAATCCCTTGGAGCAAGTACACTAACTTATAATCCAAGAAGGTTTTATGGTCTGGATAGAATTGTACCAACCGAAAAGGACACGCTTTTTAGAAAAACGCTTATTCATGGTCGTGTTCATGATGAAGGTGCTGGCATGCTCAACGGAATCTCAGGCCATGCTGGACTTTTTGGATCGGCCAATGACCTGACGAAACTCATGCAGATGTATCTCCAAAAAGGTAGTTTTGGGGGTAAACAATACATAAAACCCGAAATTATAGATTTTTGTACCGACTATCAGTTCCCCTACGAGGGCAACAGAAGGGGAATTGCATTCGAAAAACTGGATTTCAATAAAAACATCAGCAATGGCCCGCAATTGGCCTCTTCGAAAAGTTATGGACATTCAGGCTATACAGGCACATATACTTGGGTAGATCCCGAATTGGAGCTTGTTTATGTATTTCTTTCTAATAGAGTGTATCCGACAAGAGACAATACAAAAATCTCATCTTTAAATATTCGGACGGAAGTGGGTAATCAAATAATAAAGTCGATCAAAGGAAAGTAAAGGCAATATTTTACTAAAAGCCTGATTTTAAAACAATATCAGGCTTTTTTTTGTATATATTTAACATATTTATAGTTCTAAACTAAAAAAACGATGTCATCTTTCAACAAAAAACCCATCCTTTCTATTCTTAATTTAATTCTATTTATGGCGGTTGTTTATGTCAATATGCTGGCAGTAACGCTTCCCATAAACGGTAAAAGTACTGGAGAACTATCTGACCAATATCCCAATCTATTTGTACCCGCAGGTTTTACCTTTTCCATTTGGGGTGTGATTTATTTGCTTCTTTTAGTTTTTGTAGTTTATCAGATTTGGGTATCATTTAACAAAAAAACTGTTCAAAAACTTACTGTACAAAGTCAAATTTTGTTCGGATTAACCAATCTGCTGAATATAAGCTGGATTCTGGCTTGGCACTATGAAATGGTGACTTTGTCTGTACTGATTATGATTGCTTTTCTTTTGACATTGATTGTGCTTTTTCTAAACAATGAAAAAATACAACATAAGACGCTAGTTGAGAAAATATCCATCGAGACGCCAATAAACGTATATCTTGGCTGGATTTCTGTGGCAACAATCGCAAATATTACGGCATTATTCGTCACAATTGGATGGACTGGAAGCCCGCTAACAGAAAGTACATGGACCATTATAATGCTGAGTATTGGGGCGGGCTTAGCTGTACTTATGTTGTTTCAAAGAGCCAATTTTGCCTATGCATTAGTCATTATTTGGGCTTTCTATGGTATTTTTTCGAAAAGACAAACTTCAGAAAATCCTGAAATAGCACAAACAGCACTCCTACTAATTGTGGTTATTGCATCTAGTTTTTCTTATAGTTTGTTTAAAAAATTAAGCAGTAAAATTTAGTTATCCTTGAGTTTTTTTTCAATAAAATACTTCTATTTAATTCCTTGGCATAGCTTTTGAAATCTTCGATTCAAAACAATACAATTTTTATGGAATTATTAGGAATAGGATCAAGAATCAAACACGCAACATTTGGAGCCGGTGTAGTAATAAATGTAAAATCTGACGGTTACGAAATAACTTTTATTGAAGATGGAACGCGGAAAATCAAATTAGACGCTGAAATTGAAATCATTCATAAAAATCCATTTTCTACAGATTTGGTAAGTTTATTTGAGGTTGAAAGATCAATGACCAAGATTCTACAAAACTGGCTGGATGCATCAGAAATCGTTCCACTTGGCGACAAATGGAAAGGTGGAAAGATGATCCTAGAACCCGGAAAGGTGGGTTTATCGTCTAAAGAAATCCCTGTTGATACATTCTTTCACAAAATAGTGATGATGCGGGACAGACTGCGTGTTATGGAGCAAAAAATAAACGCCTCTGAACTTGATGATGAAGCTAAAGTAGATATTCAACAATACATTTCACGATGCTATGGCTCTATGACTACCTTCAACATACTTTTTAAAGAAACCGAACATCAATTTAAAAGTTAATAGAGACTTCTATAAAAGGAATTATTAAAAAAGAAAAAAGAGGAGCACAACTCCTCTTTTTGTCTATTTAACCCTATAAACCCTTAATAATTAGTCAATTATTTTATACTCTACACGACGGTTGAGTTTTCTATTTTCTTCATTATCATTTGTCGCAACGGGTTGTGTATCCCCCAAACCAACAAACTTTATTCGATTGCCTGCTATTCCCTTACTCACCAAATATTCACGAACATTATACGCTCTTTCTAAAGACAATTTTTTATTGGCTTTTGAGTCGCCTTGATTATCTGTATGGCCTTCAATCTGGATTTTTAGACTTGGATTCTCTTTTAAATATGTAGCCAAATTATCCAATTGCTCAAAAGATTCAGGCAAAACATTGGACTCCCCGAGATCAAAATATACCTTATCCAATTTAAAAGTTGATCTTTCAGGATTCACTGGAACACCAATTTTTTCTTCCTTAATTTCTTCTGTAGGCTTAACTTCTTGTTCAACTTTAAGCTGAGCAAACGGCTCCAAAAACAAGTCTTTTTGGAAACTACCTTTTTTCAAAAAAGCACCTACATCAAAAGACTCTTCCAAGCTGTTGTAGCCATTAGAACTTATTTTATACAAAACCTCACTAGAAGCAATTAAAAACTCGTAAGAGCCTGACTTTGAAGTTTGTACAGAGTCAATAATCTGCTGAGTCTTGGAATCATAACAAAGGATTTTGGCAGAAATCGGCTTATTACTTGCAGCATCTATCACTTTGCCAAACAACTTAAATTCTTCTAATTCCTGGTCAGCAATTTCATCTTTTGGAGCAGCAGCCAATGCTTTCGGCTTGGCATTTTCATCTGGATTATTTATACTGATTCCGAAGAAATTCCAATAAGTAAAATTATCTGCTCTGTCGCTGTTGTGTTCAATGAGGTCTATGGTTTCAAATCCTTTTGGCAATTTATCAAAATAAACCTTGAAAAAATACTTCTTGCCTGACTCCACATCTTGACGATTGGGAGCTGTCGGAATGTCGACTGCTTTAATGAATTTGTATTTCTTTCCATCAGAAGTTTTAATGTATGAACTTGGCTGGAAACTAATCGTACTGGTATTTTGCTGCTGCATAAACTGTTGCAAAATCATATTTCGCATCATTGGATTCATGTTTTGCAATTGTTCCTTTTCCTTTGGATTATCCTTTAAATATTCCTCTAAAATTTCTTTGGAAGTTTTTGCCACAAACTGCATGGAGAAAACTGTCCATTGATCGGTGATTTCTATTTTGTTAATGAAAACATCTTTGGTAGATTTCTTTTTGATTTTTGGGTTGGAAGTCACTTGTGCATCAACCCCTAAGCTCAAAAACAAAAGTAAAAAAGTGATAATTTGTTTCATTTTAGTTTAATGAGATTTATTTTGAAAACGCAAAATAATAAATATTAGTTTGATAGGTGTTTGTTAAAAAGTGTTAATCATAAAAACGCAAAAGTGTGTCATTTTTAAGGAAAAATGACACACTTTCAATAGAAATTATTATTTAAAAACTCAATCTCTAATATCTTTTCCTATCATACTTTCAAAATTTCTAAGTTCACCCATCATCACCAATATATCAGCATTTGTAAATACATGATCAGCCTTTAGTTTGGTCTCTACCGAGGCTTTTTGGGTTTTCATTCCTAAAAAGTTTTTCTTTTCTTCAAAATGCTTAATGGCAATTAATTGCAAATCATACTTTTGCTCAAAATCAACTGTAGAAAGTTCTCGCCCAATGTAGCGTTCGGGTACTTGAAGCTCTATGATACTACAATTGTCCGACAAGTCGAAAGATTCTACGATACCTTTCATTTCGAGCTGTTTAGCAAACATCTCTGCGGCCAATTCTTCTGGATTAAAGATGGTTTCGATACCAATTGACTCCAGTACCGTTCGATGGACAGGATTAATAGCTCTACCTATGATTTGTTTGGCATTGAATTGTTTCATGAGAGCCGTGGTTATTATCGAAGCTCCAACGTCTTCCCCAATGGCAATTACCACAATATCAACCTCTTTGATGGGCAAACTACCATAAGCACTGGTCTTAGAGGTGTCTAAACTAATCACATGTGTAACTTTGTTTTTGAGCTGATCAACGACCTCAAATCGGCTGTCGACACCAAAAACCTCGTGCCCCATTGTGGTTAATCTGATGGCTAATGTTGAACCAAAATTACCTAAACCAACTACGATATATTTCATAAAAAAATATTTTACATTACCTGAACACTGTCTTTTGGATATCTGTAAGAATCACAATCTACCTTTTTAAATATTCCGAAAAGCATTGTAAATAGACCTACTCTACCCAAAAACATACAAACTATTAATACCAATTTGCTTCCATCCGATATTGACGGTGTAAGATTTAAAGACAAACCCACAGTACCATAAGCCGAAAAACATTCAAAAGCCACCATGTGTAGCGGAATTTGCGGATCAAATATGGACATTAGAAAAATAGCGACACCTAAAATCATAAAGGATGTAAATATGACCACAAATGCTCGTTGGACTGAACTTTGTGATATTTCTCTGCGAAACAATTCAATTCTAGTTTTTCCTTTGGCCAAAGCCACAACATTAGAAACCGCCAAGGTAAAAGTAGTTACCTTAATACCTCCACCTGTGGAACTAGGTGCTGCACCTATCCACATCAGCAGAAGATACAAAAGAATGGTACTTTGCATCAGATTTCCCATATTTACTGTATTAAATCCAGCCGTTCGAGGTGTAACAGAGCCAAAAAAGGAACCAGAAAGTTTCCCATACAAAGAAGTATGTTCTGCAAGGGTATTGTTTTTTTCAAGAAAATAAAATGCAATAGTACCTACGGCCAATAGCACGAAAGTACTACTTAAGACTAGGCGACTATGAACCGAAAGACTTTTGGCCTGAAAACTGAACCTTTCCCCAAAAAAAAATAGTTTCAAAGTACTTTTGGTGTAGTATTTCATGGCATTATAAATTTCAATAACCACCGGAAAACCGATTCCGCCTAAAATAATGAGCCATGAAATGACATTTTGAAGATTATAATTTTTCCTCAAATTCACATTATACAATCCATCTGCCATATTGGAAAAACCCGCGTTGCAAAATGCCGAGATGGCATGAAAAAATGAGAAATACCAATAATCGTAGTTTGTACCTGGATAAGTACCTGCTGTAAAAATAAATATCAGAATAGCACCCAGGAACTCGACTAAAAGTGTAAAAAACAATATTTTTTTCAATATCGAAAACAAAGAGCTTGGCTCATCTGTCTCAATTATATTACTCAATATCAGATGATTACGTAAAGACATTCCACCTCTAAATAAAATGGCAAAGAAATTGGTAAAAGTCATTAAACCGAGACCGCCGATTTGAATCAAAACCAAAAGAATATCTTGCCCAAGACCTGTAAATTTTGTGGGAACGTCAACTGTGGCTAATCCAGTAACACAAACTGCACTGGTAGCCGTAAAAAGCGAATCTATCAAACTCAGATTTCCGTTGGTCGCCTTCGGTATCAACAACATAGCAGTTCCCCAAAAAATTAAGAAACTAAAGGATATAGTAAAAAGAATGGAAGGGCTCAACAATGAATTTTTGACTTCGGTAGAAACCGACAAAAAACGAAGAAAAAAGAAAGAGGCAATTAATAAATAAAGAAAATACTCACTAGCGAAAATCGCATTTTGATTTTTGAAAATATTAAAAACAAAAAACACGAAGAAAATAACAAAATCAGAAATATGTTTCCTTTCAAAAATTATTTTCTTGGTACTTAAAATAATCTTTAATGTCCATTTGAACAGGAAAAATAACATAAGTAGTTTAGGAATTTGTCTCAAAACACTATTTACCCAATCCACAGCGTACTGCTCTTTAGGAAAACCGATTTGATAAATTACCAACGAAAAGCCAAAAGCTAAGGTTAAGAAAATTAATCTATTTGTCCTCCTTACTATGGCCTCTTTGACCCTAAAAAATCTATCTTCGTAGTCAACCCACTTTTCTTTTAAGCCCAAATTTTAGTTTTTTACTTTTTTAGATGCCAAAGGTAAACATGGGATTCTAATTACCAAACCTTTGAGCCGAAAATCCATTTAAATCCATTTCTGTTTTTTTGCCCAAAATTTGCTGTGCTATGAGCTTACCTGAGGCCGGAGCTAAGCTAATTCCCATCATGGCATGACCAGTATTTATGAAAAGATTTTTATAGGCTCCCGAATATCCAATGTAAGGCAATCCGTCTGGCGAACAAGGCCTAAAACCATACCAAACTTCTTCTTTTTTTGGCACATCGAGTGCATAATCTGGAAAAAACTCAGGTACCGATTTTATGATTCCTCTCACTCTATTCATATTTATTGTACTGTCTAAGCCGCCGATTTCCATAGTGCCCCCAAATCGTACAAACCTACCAGACATCGGCGTTATAGCTACTCTGGCTTCAACCAAAATATTTGGAATAAATATCTCTTTATTAGGCACTTGTGATTTACTTACACTATAGCCTTTTCCTGCTTGCATAGGCAAATTCAGCCTTAACATTTTTCCTAATATACCAGACCAAGAACCTGCAGCCAATACGACATTTCCTACTTCCAGCATCTCTTTTTGTTCATCATTCATTATCTCCAATGAAGTAATTTCATCACCAACAGTCTGAATATTGATCATTTCAGAATTATGCTTTATCACAACTCCCTTATCTACCAAATATTTTTTTAAACTTTCAATCAGTTCAGTTGGGTTCAAATGTGCATCTCCTGGAAAATAAACCGCACCCGCTACTTCAGGGCGTATTTCTGGTTCTAATTTATGTATTGATTTTATATCTAACACTTTAGCCTCAATTCCTATTTTGTTTGCCAACTCGGCCACATGAGCTTCCTCATCTAAGGTATTTTGCTTTTTACAATACATAACTAAGCCTTTCTCCTCATAAGAATACTTGAGTTTTTGGGCTAAATCATGGTAAAGTAATTTTGAAATCAGGCCTAAATCCCTCAAAAGTGGTACAGAGCTATCAACATGCTTTTGATTTGATTTTTTGTAAAACTGTAGTCCCCATTTCAATAATTCGAGTGAAATTCGGGGTTTAACATAAAACGGACTCTCACTATCAAGCATCCATTTAAGTCCTTTTTCAATCATCCCAGGAGAAGCCAAGGGAATAAAGTGACTCGGAACCACCATACCTGCATTGCCAAATGAACAGCCTTCGTTCCCTGAAGATTTATCAATGACAACCACTTTCTCACCCGATTCGAGCAAGTAATAAGCGGAAAACAAACCTATTATTCCTCCACCTATTATCGCTATTGGTTTCTGAACCATAAAAACTTGTATTATTTATGAAATAAACATTCCATTTTCAAAAGAAAAACATTTCCAGAAAAAAGCGTAAAATTGAAATCAAATCACCTGAAAACCAAAGGCATAGGGATCGTCTTCGGCATCTATAGTAATTACATTTTCGCCATAAATTCTGGCCCAACCTTCTATGCTTGGATAAATCGCATCAAAATCACCAACTTTGGTTCTGCCTTCTATCCTACCCACAAATTTGCTTCCTATAATGCTTTCGTGTACAAATTCCTCTCCTTCTATTAGTTTGCCTTTGGCAGCCCACTGAGCCATTCTGGCTGAAGTACCTGTGCCACATGGTGATCTATCTATGGCTTTGTCGCCATAAAATACGGCATTGCGAGCAGTAGATTTTTCATCTATGACAGCACCTGTCCAAAGAATATGACTTAGACCATTTATTGAATCATTTTCAGGATGAACAAATGTGTGCTGCTCATTGAGTCTCTCTCTTAGCACTCTCGACCAAGAAATTAACTGATCGGCTTTGAAATATTCTAGGCCGGGGAAGTTCTGTTGGACATCCACAATGGCGTAAAAATTTCCACCATAAGAAACATCTACTCTGAGCGTTCCCAAATCAGGACATTCAACGCTTAAGTTTTCTTTATATAAAAAAGAAGCTACGTTGGTCAGCCTTACAGACTTCACTTTACCATTTTCTGATTTATATGAAATGTCCACCAACCCTGCTGGAGCTTCCATCTTTACTTTCCCCTCAACTTTAGGCTTTATTAGACCCTTTTCTATACCAATCGTAATAGTGCCAATAGTGCCATGACCGCACATGGGTAAGCAACCGCTGGTCTCTATGAACAACACGCCCACATCATTATGAGGGTCACTCGGTGCATACAAAATACTCCCAGACATCATATCGTGCCCTCTTGGCTCAAACATGAGTCCTTTTCTTATCCAGTCAAATTCTTTTAGGAAATGTTGCCTTTTTTCAGACATATTTTCACCTACCAAATCTGGTCCACCACTTGAGACCAGCCGCACGGGATTGCCACAAGTATGGGCATCGAAACAATGAAATACGTTTTCCATCAAAGCTTAAATTTGAGGTAAAACTGGTCTTACTTTTAGTGCTTTTTCAATGACATCAAGTACTGCTTGACGTTCTTGACCTACTAAAGGTAACCTCGGCTCACGAACCATTTCAGTTCCTATTCCAACCGCCGTTTCGGCCAGTTTGATGTTTTGAACAAATTTATTACCAATATCTAAATGTAAAAGAGGGAAAAACCAACGGTAAATTTCACGAGCTTCTTGAATTCTGCCTTGCTTAACAAGTTCGTAAATGACCACAGTCTCTCTCGGAAATCCACAAACCAAACCAGCAACCCAGCCATCAGCACCCATTACAAGACTCTCAAAGGCTAGGTCGTCCACACCACTCAATATCTTAAATCTACCTCCAAACTCATTAATAATGTCCGTCATGTATCTGATATCTCCCGTTGACTCTTTCATAGACTCAAAGTGTTGATTTTGAGCCAAATCCCTAAACATAGGAATCGACAAAAATGTCTTATAGGCCACAGGATTGTTATAGGCCATCACTGGCAAATCTGTGGCATCGGCAACTTTGTGTAGGTAATGTAAGGTTTCTCTATCATCTGAAGCATATCTCATTGGTGGCAACATCATAAAACCATCTCCACCAGCTTGTTCTACAGTTTTCACAAAACTTACAGCCTCAGCGGTTACGCATTCGGCTACGGTCATGATTAATGGCACTCTGCCAGCTATTGCCTTCTTAGCAGATTCTAGCAAAGCAAGTTTTTCATCAGTAGAAAGTGTACCGTTTTCACCCAATGAGCCACAGACAATTATGCCATGCACGCCAGCTTTTATTTGCTCATTGATATTGTTTTCGAAAGTTTGAAAATCTAGGCTTTGATCCTCAAAAAAATTAGTCGTCACAGCAGGGTACACCCCAGTCCAAAGTGGTTTCATAAATAAATGTTTGTTGAAAAAAAATGGCTTTCATCCAAAAGAGGAAAGCCTTATTAAAATAATATTAAGCTTCTGGCTTGATGTCTGTTTTTGGTTTTATGAGATTGGCAAACATATCCGTAATCATTTTTTCTGCCTCTGGATATTGATTTTTAAGATTTTGCACGACCTCATTAAATTTTGTACTTGCACCATTTTTTAAGTCCTCAAAATATTCAGGAGCTTTTTCAATAGCTGCTTCGGCCTCATCTTTAAGTTCGTTACCCTTAGTTTTTAAGTCCTCCATCACTTTTTCTCCCTCTTCAGTGTTCAAATATTTATTCAAGGCGATACCCGCAGCAGCACCAAGAATAAAAGTTGCTAGATGTTTAGATGTTACGCTCATTGTTGTAATTTTTATTGATTAATAGAATAAAATTAAAGTTTAAAATTGAGAATCGAAAATGTAAATTAAAATACATTTTAGAAATATTTTTGAATCTCAAATTTTAATGTTTCCAAGGCTAAGTTAATATTATTTGTACAGTTTAAATCCTGATTCTTAAGTATATGTAACACAATTTCTTTAGACCCTCCAAGCCCCTGATGACTGATAATACTTTGATTTAAATCTGAAGCAGTTGAATTTGCAGCCAATACAATTTTATCCCAAGTAGCTGGTTCTATGTAAATTTGCTGGGCAATATTGTGGTTTAGTTCGTTTTTTATATCTGAAATGACCGCACTTTGTAAATCCGAAATACTTAGGTCCACAAAGTTTAGTCTTGTAAACATGTTTTCGGGCTTGATTCTTTCTAAAAAAAGAGCCATACGCTCATAGGCTTGAAGCCTCAAAGGAAAGGCTATTTCTTGCTGACTTTTGATTTTTGCAAAGCTAAAATGCCTATTTAAAAAATAATTGTAAAGCAAGAAAAATACCCCAACAATTAAAACCGAAACCCCAACAAAACCCAAAAACTCATTGGTCATTCTAAAAATATATTTGCTCAAAATTACAGTAATATTCGAGACTAAAAAAATCAGATAGGTAGCATTTTATGTTTTTTAAAAAAAATTATTAAATATACATCCTATCAATGAAATACTAAAAGCAACCTCTTACAGTTTTTGGCATGATTTTAGTAATTTTAGTATCCAAAATCAAGTTTTTTAGCTCGGCAAAATGTTTCCAGGAAAAAAATGAAAGTTTCAAATTTAAGAAAAAATATATTCCTTGTTTTAGGGCTAATAACCCTATTGATAGGAGTGTGCTATTTTTTTTTAGTAGAAAAAAACTCTCGAAACAATCTGGCTGGCCAATACCAAACCACGCTACAAAAAAATATTACGAGAGAATTACTCATTTCAGATTTTGAAATAAATCAAGTAATTAAGCAAGTAAATCAAAAAAAGTTTGCTTCGTTTGAACAACTTAAAGTTGCCACAAAATACCCCTATTTCATATTCAAAAACAAAAAAATAGCCTATTGGTCAGACTATAGAATCGTACCGAATTATGAAAAAATAGCTAATCGTGGTGATATATTTTATGATAATTACTTTCAAAACCAAGTAATTTTCCAAAAAAAATCAACCTTTGTCAATAAAGACACCATTGAGGTTTTTTCCTTAATAAATTTATACAGATTTTACCAAAACCAAAATGATTACCTCCAATCTAGCTATAACACGGATATTTTTCATCCTGCCCCTTTAAAAATATCAGGTCAAGAATTTGAGAAAAGTAAATCAATAATAGATTTTTCAAAAAAAGCACTCTTTTATTATCAAGTTCCTGAGAACGAAAAGATAATAAACTCTAGCATTCCAAAAGTAACGCTTTGCATATTTATAGCAGCATTAGTTTTTTTGATTTTGTATGTCATATTCAAAATCAAAGAGCTTTTATATAAGCATAAATTTAGTTACGCGATTCTACTTTTGCTTTTTTCGTTATTATTTTTGAGGTTAACCCTGCTTATGACTGGGCTACCTTGGAAATTCCTAAACCAAGAAGTATTCAACCCAAGCTTTTTTAATGGTTCGTTTTTAGCACCTACGCTTGGTGATACAGTATTGAATGGCCTTTTCATTTTGATTTTTTTGGCCATTCTTGCTCTATATTACTATCGTACTAGATTTTTTCTCCAACTCAACAAAACTAAACCGTTCATCAAAAGTGTAATCTCAGTATTACTTGTAATCATAGTGATGGTCATAGCTCATTTCTGTGGTACACAAATTGTTGACATTTACGAGGATTCGTTATATAATATTGGATACTCGATGAACTTGGGAATGAGCAAGTTCAGGATTATCAGTTTCGTGTATTACTTTTTTGTTTTGGGGAATTTTTTCATTGGTTCGCACATTGCCATAAATTTATTTTTAAAACTGCAAGTCAATATCAAATTTGGTTTTTTTCATTGGTTATATGGCTTTTTAGCTGGCATTATTGTTTTTTATTTTATTTCAGGTCTTGAATTGGCATTCATTCTTGCTGGCATTTATTTCTGGATTGTTTATTATTTCAAGCTTTCAAGATACTTTTACACCCTTAGGTTTCAGACTTTACTTTATTTTATTCTTGCCGCATTTTGCTTTGCCCTGATTTCTGTCAAAACAGTTGAAAACCAAGAAGCCAAGAAAAGCATTCTAGACAAAAACAATTTTGGACAAAGATATTTGGCTGAAAATGACCTACTTGGCGAAGGTTTGTTGGACAGATTTAGACAAATCATTAGAAGCAACGAGTCTATTGTGGCATCATTTAAGAGACAAGACTTAGTTTCTGAATCTATAAAACAACAAATAAAGGACGACTTATTAGACATGTATTTTGATAAATATGATGTAGAAGTTAAAGTTTATGATGCCTCAGGTTTGACATTGGACGATGCAGATGCTTCTGAAAACTTGGTGGATTTAAATACGAGATTTAATAATGCTAAATATAAAACAGATTTACCGAATGTATTTTTTATAAATGAAACTGGAAATAGCTTTATCAAACAATATGTTTCGTTTAATGATATTTATGATGGTGTAGAAAAAATAGGAACGGTAGTTTTAGACTTAAAACTCAAGGACGAAAACGTGGCAAGTGTTTATCCTGAACTTCTTTTAGATAAGAAATTTGTACAAAACCCAGAATCGAAAAATTACAGCTATGCCATTTTTGACAAAAACAACTCTGTGGTTTATAACTCAGGAAGCTTCAACTATTTGATGTACTTTCCTATGATTGAGCTTGATGGTGTTGAAATTTACCAAAAAGAAAAAATCATTCAGGGCTATTCTCACTTTGCGTTAAAGGGGCAAAAAGGTAAAAAAATCATAATTTCTCAACCCAATGCTTATTGGAAGAATCTCCTTTCCAATTTTTCGTTCTTATTCTTGATCTCCATATTGGGGATTTCTGTATTGCTTTTAGTGTTCAGTATACTCAATGGATTCAAGAGTTTTTCAATGAATTTCTCCACCAAAATCCAGTTTTATCTCAATGCAGCATTCCTGCTACCGCTGATTGTACTTATTATTTTAACTTTGAGTGTGGTGAGAACTACTTTGATCTCTATTCAAGAGAAATCGTTTGTCGATAACACAAAAAATATTTCAAATACGCTCCAATATCATCTTGAGAATTTTCAAACTAATAAAACCAGCAGAGCGTATTTTGAGAGTGAAATTAACGAATTGGCGAGAAACACAAAACTTGATATTAATCTATTTGACAACAAAGGAAGACTAAACTTCACTACCAGGCCTTTGGTGTATCAATATCATCTATTATCAAATTACCTAAATCCTGAGGCCTATAACAAGATTTTAGAGCAAAAAGCCAACGAACTACTCACCAATGAATCTCTTGGAGAACTTAGCTATAAAACCGTTTACATAGCCGTTAAAGGCAAAGAAAACAAGAACTATGGTGTGGTTGGAATTCCTTTTTTTGATGCAAAAACATTGCTGGATATACAAGTTAAAGAGGTAGTAGCCACCATCTTGATTATCTTCTTATTGATGTTTTTGATACTTTTGATTTCTTCATATTTCGCCAGTTCACAGCTTACTTCTCCTCTCAAACTGATTGCTCAAAGACTAAAAAAGACCAATCTTGATAGGTTAGACGAAACAATAGAATGGAAATCAAATGATGAAATAGGCCTTTTGACCAAGTCTTACAACAAAATGATAAAGAAATTGGATGAAAGCAAGGTGGCCCTATCACAAAGTGAAAAACAAACTGCATGGCGTGAAATGGCCAAGCAAGTAGCCCATGAAATAAAAAATCCATTGACGCCCATGAAGCTCTCTATTCAGCAACTTCAAAGAACTTTACCTATGGATGACCCAAAATCCAGAGATAGAATACAAAGGGCTTTAAACTCACTTACTGAACAAATTGATAACATTAGTGAAATTGCCAATTCATTTTCAGAATTTGCAAAAATGCCAGTTCCTAGAAATGAACGTTTTGACTTGGTGCCCGCTGTTCAAAAAACAGTGGACTTATACTCACAAAACAATAACATCAAGATTGACTTTGAATCTAAGGATCCGCAAATATATGTTATTGGAGATAGAATGTTACTGAACAGAGTAATTACCAACCTCATACTCAACGGTATACAAAGTGTCCCCCCCATTCGTCAGCCTGAAATAAAAGTAAAGGTTTATAAAAATGCAGAAGAGAATTTCGGAATGATAGAAGTGAAAGACAACGGAAGCGGAATTGCAGAAAATATTCGAAAAAAAGTATTTATTCCTAATTTTAGTACGAAAGTCGGTGGCTCAGGTCTTGGGTTGGCCATGGCAAAAAGAGGAATAGAACACGCAGGTGGAAATATTTGGTTTGAAACTGTGGAAGACGAAGGCACTACATTCTTTATTGACTTGCCTACAAACTGACTTTAAATATAAGATGATAAATATGCAACAATGCTTTATTGTTATATTTGCTAAAATTTTATTGCATTGATGACAAAGATAAAGTCTTTTGTATTTTCTCCCTTTTCTGAAAACACCTACGTTTTATATGATGACACGCTTGATGCCGTAATAATTGACCCCGGTTGCCTTTCACAAGCTGAAAAACTAGAACTCAAAGATTTTATTGTTGAAAATAAACTACAAGTCAAAGCACTTTTATTGACCCATGCACATCTGGATCATGTCTTTGGAGCAGCTTTTGTCAAAAGAACTTTCAATGTCAACATTTACCTTCATGATTTAGACCTGCCGATTTTGGCCGATGTTGAAAATCGTTGTAAAACGTGGGGTATACCTGGATATGAACCCGTTGAAGCCGACAAATCGTTAAATGGAGGAGAAATATTCAGATTTGGAAAAACAGAACTTGAAGTAATCCATGTACCTGGACATGCTCCTGGTCATGTGGCATTTATTTGCAGAAGCGGTAGCTTTATCATTGGTGGAGATTGCCTATTTCATAGAAGTGTTGGAAGAACAGACTTTCCTTTTTGCAGTCAAGAACAATTGATTCATTCGATTCGAACAAAATTCTTTACTTTACCAGATGAATATACTGTTTACGCGGGTCACATGCAGCCCACTACCATAGGTGACGAGAAAAAACATAACCCCTTTCTTAAATGAAACTATTTACTTTACCGAATTTCATCACCTTAGGCAACCTCATTTGTGGATGTTTAGGTATCATTATGGTCTTAAATTCTGAGTATGCAAATGCTTCCATTTTAATGTTGGTGGCTTTGATACTGGATTTCTTGGATGGCTTTGTAGCTCGATTGCTTAAAATCAGCTCCGAGATTGGCAAACAATTAGACTCTTTGGCAGATGTGGTTACATTTGGCGTTTTGCCCTCTTTGATCATTTACAAACTAATAGAAAACGCTAATATTCAACCAGAATACCTGAAATACTCAGCTTTCATAATGGCCGCCGCCTCGGCACTAAGATTAGCAAAATTCAACATTGACACCAGACAATCTGATAGCTTTATTGGCTTGCCCACGCCAGCAAACGGCATGGTGGTGGCTACATTTCCGTTTTTGATTAATGATTATGGAAGGCTTGGTGAGATTGTAAATAACCCTTGGGTCCTGATAGCTTATGTGTTGTTATTTAGCTTTTTACTCAATGCTGAAATCCCACTATTTGCTTTGAAATTTAAAAATTTCAGTTGGAAAGATAACAAGATGAAATTCATATTTCTGATAGCTTGCATCCTCCTTATTCTTGCCTTCAAGTTGGCAGCCATTCCACTTATTATATTGATTTACATTCTGTTATCAATAGCAGTCATGAAGAACAAGAAACCTATTTCCTAAGTTTAACGCTGTTTATAGATAGTTTAAAATCTTTTACTGGAAGTTTCTTGGGTGGTTTAGGACTCAAAAAAGTCACATTTACCCATTTATTTCTTAATGTTTCTGCAAGTGTAGATTTACTTACCGTATTTGCTTCTTTTAACCAATTGTAATAATTCTTGGGTTGTGGATAATATAAACTGTCTACTTCCAAATACATCAAATGTAAGTGTGTATCTGATCGTTTATTTTTTGCATTAAAGCCTGTTCTTCCTACTTCGCCCAATTTATTTCCAGGCCTCACAATTTGCCCAGGCTCTACTACTACTTTCCTATGATGAGCGTAATACCAAAGTCCACCACGTTCAAAATCAAATACCCAAACGTAGTTACCTCCACGGTACTCTGAAGTATCGGTCCAGTCTTTTTCTACAGCTAAAACGACACCATTTCCTACTGAAACTATGTCTACATACTCTTGTTTTCTATTATCAATGCAGTCTTGGTCTGGATCAAATATAAAAATATCGTGAGCAGGGTGACTTCCACTAACCGTGTGATCAAACAAATTGAACTCTTTGACATAAAAACCTGTACCCGAACCTCCAACTGCGGTATAATTGCTTTTTGTCAATGGAAAAACAAGGTTAGAACTTTGACTTGAGTCTAAAGTGTTTGGATATGCTTCTTTGAGCACAATCATAATGCTTTTAAACTCCAACTCTGCCTCGAATGGGGTTATTTTTTTCTCACGCACATTTACCAATAGTTTTTTATATCTAGTAAAAACGGTAGAATCATCAGAAAACGCAAACGGATTTACGTGATCGGATTTCAGGCCAAAAACCGAAAAAACTGTAAAAAGAATATTTAGAAGCATGGCTGTTTTAATAGTATTTCTAGAATTAAATTTTAGCACTGATGAGCAAAGATAATAGCATAACAATGGGTAAGCAACAAGTTGGAGACAGAAACTCCAATAAAAATGAATAAACTTTCGTTTCTAAAAGAGCAGAAACAACAAAGTTTTAATAAGAATAGAAAACGACTTGTAAAAACATTTGAAAATCAAGATATTTGTAAAACGATTCTAATCCTTTTGAAAAAAGCAATAAATTTAATAAAAAAACGAAAATCACTTTTAGCATATTTTTTTGCTGCTGGTAGTGGAGTAATTGTTCAGTATCTGGTAGGTACAAGTTACTGTATTGGCCGTTTAGGCATGACACCTACTGCTGGTTATTCCGTTGGATTTATTGTCTCATTTCCAGTGGGTTTTATCCTTTCCAAAATATTTGCCTTTAATAGTCGAAAATCTGGCAACACAAAGCGTGAAATGTTAAAATTCTCCATTGTGCTGATTTTTTCTTACTTAATCACGGTATATGGAGCCTTACTTTCTTTAAACGTGTTGACTGCTTTTTTTGGAGATTTTAAAATGCAAATTCCATTTAAATCAAAAGAATTCAGTCCAGTTGGTACTATTAGCCATTTTGCAGGAATGGGATTTAGTTTCATCTTCAATTATTTCACACACAAAAAATTCACCTTTGTAGAAACTGGCCTTTTCGACAAAATCAAGGATTATAAAAACTCACGCGTTTAAATTCCTTCGGCAATTAACTCCTTTAAAATAAGAGTCATAACAGGTTCTGCTTTAGCAGCGTTAGCAATAATTTTAGAAATTTCGGCTACCTGAAGCGTGTCTGGAATACACATATCTGTAATGACAGAAACCCCAAAAACTGGAATGTTCATTTGTCTGGCTACAATAACCTCGGGCACGGTACTCATCCCTACTGCATCAGCCCCGATCATTCGCATCATACGATATTCTGCTTTGGTTTCGAGTTGAGGGCCAGTCACACTTACATAAACTCCTTCTTTGAGTGTTGTTATTCCATACTTAAGAGCTATTTTTTTTGCTTTTTCTATAAGCTTAAAACTATATGGTTCGCTCATGTCTGGAAATCTATCTCCCAATATATTGTCTCCCAAAAGTGGATTGCTTGGCAAAAACTGAGAAATATGGTCGTTGATAATCATCAAATCACTTTCTTGAAAGGCCGGATTTAAACCTCCTGCTGCATTAGAAATCAGAAGACACTCTATGCCGAGCAATTTCATGACCCGTATCGGAAAAGTGATTTCAGCCATGCTATAGCCTTCATAGTAATGAAATCTACCCTGCATACAAACCACATTTTTGCCAGATATTTTGCCAAAAATCAGTCTGGATTTATGAAATTCAACTGTGGCCTCCACAAAATTGGGAATTTCGGAGTACGGAAACTCAAACTCTATCTCTATTTCCTCCGCCAATTTACCTAGTCCTGTGCCTAAAACAATACCAAACTGTGGTACGAAGCTTCCGATTTTGGCTTTTAAAAACTCTGCGGTTTCTGTAATTCTTTGCATTCTCGATAAAAAAAAAGATTGAATTCTAAACTAAAATAGTCCAAAATTCAATCTAAAAAAAAATAAAAAAATATTTTTATAGAGCTAATGTACCTTTACGAGCAGCACTCAATAAAGTAGCTTCTAAACCTTTTTTGTTGATAGTTCTGATAGCACTTGTAGCTACTTTCAATTCCACCCAAACACCTTCAGACTCAAGAAAAAATTTCTTGGTTTTAAGATTAGGGAAAAACTTGCGTTTAACTTTGTTGTTAGCGTGCGAAACATTATTTCCAGATCTTGTTCTCTTACCGCTTATTTGACAAACCTTTGACATGATTGTTTATTTTTAATTTTTGAAACTTCGTTTACTCGAAACGAACACCTAATTGGGCTGCAAATATCCGAATTTATATTTAAAAAACAAAATCCTAGTTATTAATTTCTTGCTTATATGGACAATTTAAGCAGTTACTTTTGCAACAATAGCCTCTTTTAAGATGGTATTCACGCGTGAAGACCATAAGACCCTCATTATTGAAATAAAAATCTGCTTTTCTCGAAATTTTCTTTTTTAATATTTTCATCAAAAACTTCTTTTACTAATTATAGTTAAAGAGGCGTTTCCGTCGACCATTTCACTTCAGTCATTACAAACATTGACTGCACATTTTGAATGTTTTCTAGTGCAGCTAACTTGTTTACGAGAAAGTTTTGATATTGGCTAATATCTTTAACCAAAACCCGCAATAAATAGTCGAAATTTCCGGCAATGTAATAACACTCTACCACCTCTGTGAATGTAACTACTTCTCTTTCGAATTGTTCAAGAAAAGGCTTAGCATGTTCTTTTAATTGAACACTGCAATAGGTTAACATCGGTTTTCCAACCTTTTCTTTATCTAAAAGGGCTACATATCCTTTAATGATTCCTTCTCTTTCAAGTCTTTTTATACGCTCATAAATTGGCGTTTGTGAAAGTTTTAAATCGTAAGACAATTCCTTGGTTGTAATCCGAGCATTTCTTTGAAGTGCTTCAAGTATTTGTTTATCTATTTCGTCTAGCTCCATTTTTTTACGATTTTACCCAAAAAGCTCAGCAAAAACTTCTTCTAGTTTACTTACTGGAACTATTTTGATATTGAAGTCTTCGAAATTTAGACCTTTGGTATTATTTTTTGCAATAAATATTTTTTCAAAACCCAGCTTAGCGGCTTCCGAAATCCTGCTTTCTATGCGGTTTACAGGCCTAACTTCACCCCCAAGGCCACATTCTGCACAAAAACAAAATGAATGGTTCACGGGCAAGTCTTCATAAGACGATACAATCGAAACACATACCGCCAAGTCAATAGCTGGATCTTCTACTTTCAGACCACCCGCAACGTTCAAAAAAACATCTTGCGTACCCAATCGAAAGCCTCCTCTTTTCTCCAAAACGGCTAGAAGCATTTGAAGCCTGCGAGGGTCAAAACCATTGCTACTTCTCTGTGGAGTTCCATAATTGGCAGTGCTAACCAATGATTGAATTTCAATCTGTAGCGGTCTGTTTCCTTCAATCATGGCCGCTATGGCCACTCCACTGATGCTCTCGCTTTTCTCTGAAATCAATATTTCAGAAGGATTGCTGACTTGACGTAGCCCATTGCTTAGCATCTCATATATTCCTAATTCTGAAGCATTTCCAAATCTATTTTTGGTAGTTCTTAGGATTCTGTAAGTCATAAACTGATCGCCTTCAAACTGCAAAACTGTATCAACCATGTGTTCGAGTACTTTTGGGCCAGCCAATGAACCGTCTTTGGTGATGTGTCCAATCATGATAACTGGCACGTCAGATTCTTTGGCATATTTCATAACCTCAGACGCACATTCCTTTACTTGTGAAACACTTCCGGCCCCACTTTCTATCAAAGGTGAAACCAAAGTCTGAATGGAATCAATAATCACAATATCAGGCTCTATGAGTTCAATTTGTTTGAAAATAATATCTGTGGCGGTTTCAGTTAGTACATAACATCTGTCGTTTGAAAAAGCCAATCGTTCGGCACGCATTTTTATTTGTTGCTCGCTTTCTTCGCCAGAAACATATAGAATTGTATAATCGGATAAGCTCAGTGCCAATTGCAGCATGAGCGTTGATTTTCCGATACCTGGCTCCCCTCCTACCAATGTTAGTGAACCAGGCACCAAGCCTCCACCTAATACCCGATTAAACTCAGCGTCCTCAGTTATTATTCTATACTTTTCCGTTTTATTGATTTCAGAAATAAGCCTTGGCTTACTTGTTGATTTGGAGGACTTCCCAAACCTCCACGAACCCTTTTCTGGCTCGTCTTTTGCTATTAATTCTTCTACAATGGTATTCCATTCGTTGCATGAGGGACAGCGACCTAACCATTTTGGTGAGTTGTACCCACAACTTTGGCAGAAATAGGCCGATTTTAGCTTAGCCATTTGTTAAAGACTCGTTAATTTTGTACTAATAAATCGCAATATACGTTTAATAGTACAATTCTTGAAAATATTAATTAATATCACATTTATGAAAAAATTATTTTTTGTTTTGGCAACTTTGATAGTAATCCAAAATTCTCACGCACAGTTTCAATTAGGTATCAAAGGAGGTGTAAACGTTTCTAAAATTTATACAAATGAAGGCTCTTTCAAAAATAACTTCAATGAGAGCCTAGACACCAAAACAGGTTATTCATTTGGCGTGTTTACTAGATTTGGAAAGAAACTATATTTACAACCCGAGGTGATGTTTGCCACTAAAGGTGGGAAAATAGATGTGGTTCCATTGGGAGGAGGAAGTCCTGTTTCGGTCAATATTAAGACTAGCAACATCGATATTCCAGTATTGATTGGTTATAAGTTATTCAACAGACTTAGAATTAACGCAGGACCAGTGGCTTCAATAAAAATAAATGAGGATGGTAAATTTTTGGATGAATTAAGAGCAGTCACAGCAAATCCTGACGAGGCATTTGAAAAATCGACATTTGGCTATCAAGCAGGAGTTGGAATAAAGTTATTGGGATTTGATATAGACTTAAGAAAAGATGGCAGTCTTTCTGATGTATCATCAAAACAATTTGATGGCAATCAATTTAGTCAAAGACTTTCTGGCTGGCAGTTGACAATTGGAAGAAAAATTATTTAAATTTCAGCCCAAAATCATTAAAACAACCTCTACTAAAACGAAAAAGGTCGCCTCGAAAGAGGCGACCTTTGTTAATTTTGATATAACCTAAATCAATCCACATCCCAGAATAATCTGGTAGCGAACACATCGATTGTTCCTTGGGCTTTTACGTTCTCAGCGTTTGATCCTGACTCCGTGTTTGGATAAAAGAATCTAACCGGACGTTTCTGTCCACTTTCAGGTACTTGAATACTCTGAGGAGTTACTGGCAAACCAGTTTTTCTATATTCACTCCAAGCATCCAAGCCGTTGAAGTTACACAATGCCAACCATTTTTGAATAGCAATGGCATTCAATTTGTTTTTCGAAGCTACATAGTCATAGTTATCAACTCCACTACCTTTGAAGTTTGCTGATAAAGCTGAATTAGCACCAAAAGCTCTGTAAGATTGTTTCAAACCTTCTTCAAAATACTCTTGTGCAGTACCAGTCAAATTAACACCAGCACCGTATCTTTCTTTAGCCTCAGCCAAATGCAACATTACTTCCGCTGCTGTCATTAGGATATATGGTCTGTTAAATTCACCTTTAACCAATAAACTTGGTCCAATTGCACTACAAGCAGCAGGCAAGAAACCTGAGCTAGTACCAAACGGAGCTCCAACATAATTCGCTGAAACTTCAGCTTTTGAACTCACTCCTGCTGTAGAACCCTCACCGCCTATTGCATAACCTATTCTTTTCAAACGAACAGTATCCCCTGAAGCTTTCATTGAATTTACAAGATACTGCGTTAATCTTGGATAATTATTCAAAGCTCTTTTAGCACCGTTGGCATCATAACCCCATCTGTCATAAACAGGGTTTAATTTACCAGCAGTTGCCAAGTAGAAACCTACACCACCTGCACCAACTTCTTCTGAGGTTAAAAATCCAGAACCTTCAGTAACGATTTTGTTGATTTCAGCTTTGATAAAAGTATCTTTTCCGCTTACACGAGCTTGACGCATCAAAATTCTCATTTTTAGGCCGTTAGCAAATTTAACCCATTTAGTGGTGTTGCCTTTGAAAACCAAATCAGAGCCGGTAAAAGCACTCGCAAAGGCGTTGGCTTTTGCGTCAGCGATACCTTCATCTAAAAGTGTTATTAAATTATCATAAACAGCTTTTTGATCATCAAATTTTGGAGCCAAAGAAGCCACACCTTTCAAAGCATCGCTGTAAGGAAGACTACCATACATATCCACCAATTGCTGATACAAAAGAGCTTTCATAATTTTAGCAGGCCCTTTCAAAAACTTTTGGTTTTGAGCATCCGCATTATTGATCACAAACTGATAATCATTTAGATTGTCATAATAACCATCCCAATAGTTAAAATCACCATTGGTAAAATTATAGGCAAAAGTAGTAGTTGAGATAATGTAACCGTTTGACTGTGTCCATTGTCCCGACCAATAAGAACCCGTTTCGTTTGGCGAAACCATGTTAGCTGCCGAGGTGTTTAGCGAGTTTGAAAATACAAAGCTAGGCAAGGCCGTTGGAAGCGTGTTAGGGTTTGTGTTGATGTCTAAAAAAGACTCAGAACACGAAGTTCCTATAAACGCCACTAATCCAAGAATAATATATTTTTTAAATTTCATTTTAGATCCAATTTAAGATGATTAGAACGATAAATTAATGTTTACACCATACTGACGTACAGGAGGAGTTTGTCTCGTAGAGTTCAAACCAATTCCATTGCCTGAGCTTGTTCCGGCCAATACGTTGATGTCTCCGCTGAATTGGTTACTTGAGATTGTACTGAATTCAGGGTCTGTATAATAATTGAATTTATCAACAATTGTAAACAAGTTTCTTCCATAAACCGACAAACTAGCAGCTGAAAACAATTTGCTTTTAGCCAATAGTTTTTCTGGAAGATTGTATGCCAAGTTTACATCTCTCAATTTGATAAACCAGCCTTTGTTTACGAAGTTTTCCGAAATCAAACGGTAGTTATCCACCCAAAGAGCATACTCAGGCTCACGTACATACACCGACGTGTTAGGCGTAACTGTTTTGCCATCAGCACCTAAAATTGCCGAGTTCGGGAATATTTGAGCACCTCTGTTTTCTGTCCAACCGCCAGCTCCTGTAAATGTCATCTGACGACCAAGGTCACTAAACATCATGTTACCACCTCTGTATTCAAAGTTAAAATTGAAAGCAAAGTTTCCGTAAGAGACTTTAGAACCAAGACCAGCAATGTGACGTGGTAATGTACCGCCTCTAGTTGAAAGCGTAGTTTGTCTTAATGGATATCCAGTAGTTGCGTTAACCAAAACTTGGCCAGAACCGTCTGGAGCACGTTGATAACCGTCTGTTTTCAACATAGGGAATCTTTGTCCCACGATAACGTTGGTGTTAGCATAAGAAAATCCACCATATTGGAACTCTGTGATGCCAGGATACAAATCAATTACCTTGTTATCATTAAACGAATATCTTACATTGAAATCCCAGTTAAATTTACCATCTCTGAAGATCAAGTACTTCAAATCAGCCTCATAACCCCAGTTTTTAGTCTCTCCAACGTTAATTAATAAGAAAGGGAATCCAGTGGTATTAGGAACCTTAACAGTAATCACCTGATCTTTAGAAGTTTGGGTATAAGCTGTCAAATCCAAAGTGATTCTGTTGTTCAACAACTGAAACTCACCACCTACTTCATAAGAGTAAACCGTTTCTGGTTTTAATCCTCCATCAGGAAGCGTGTTTCCAACAGTCAAACCTACTGTGTTTCCGTAAGGGAAGTTAGCTCCGTTTCCATAAACCAAGTCCAAACCATACAATGAAATGTTATCGTTAGCATTTTTGTTGGCATTGAATCTCAATTTGGCATAGTTCAAGAAAGAACTTTTAAGCGAAGGAATAGCATCTGTAGCGATAAAAGACAAGGCCGCACCATAATATGGATACATATAAGAAGACTTAGGACGATCCGCCTTGTAGAATCTTGAAGTAGCATCATAACGGAATGTACCGTTAAAAATCAACCAGTTTTTATAATTGGTTGTTAAGTCAGCATAATATCCAAATTTCCTTTCCATGGTATTGGCTTCACCACCTCCTAACTCACCTTGACGGTTAGCCACATTATACACATCAGGCACAACGATAGAGCTAGAACCAACAGATATACCTTTTGTAGTTCTTTGGTAAACGCTATTTCCCAATACCAACTTATTGGCTAAAGAACCGAAATCTTTGGTCAATAGGATTTGGAATTCATTGTTTATTACGTTTTCAGTACCTGAAAAATCTTGAACAGAACCTAAGATATCAGTGATAGCTCTGTAGATACCATCATAATCATCATCATGGGTCCAAGGCTCAGGAATGTATGCTTTGTTTTTAGCCCAGTCAGAATACAAGAATTTACCTGTGGTATTTTTTCCGCTTCTGGTATTGTTCATAACACCCAGACGGTTGGTAAACTGCAACCAATCTGTAGTTTTGTGCACTAAACTGATGTTTCCTGAGATATTGGCATCCTTATATTTGCTTCTGTTATTTCCAGCCACAAAATAAGGATTGTTCAAATAGTCGTTGTAATAACCGTTCGGGCTAGCCAATGGATTTGTTCTCCAGTCTCTCAATTCGTCTAATGGAATATTGGCTGGTTGGTTCAAAACCTCACTGTAAAAATCGGCAGAAGTTCTGTCGAAGTTAGCTTGTGTGTAAGCTCCAGTAAAGCTTGAAGTTAGTTTACCTTGCTCTTTTGTAGCCGACATTCTCACACCTGTTCTATTGCTTTTATCTTCAGGAACTACACCACGAATCGATTGATTCTCAAGTGATAGGTAATAAGAACTTGTAGCATCACCACCTTGAAAACTTATTTGGTTATTTGAAGAAACACCAGTATCGAAAGTCTTGTTTCTGATACCAGGAATAGCAGCGTAAGGAACCACCAATTTGCTACCATCTTCGGCTACTCTACCTTGGATTCTCTCTGATCCATCAAATGCATCGCCATATTGCTGATTTTCATAAGGTCTCCAGTTTCCAGCCATTCTAGTGGCTATGTCACTGCTGTAACCAGCTGAACCAAATGATTGATAATAGTGTGAACCTGAACCGTATTTATCTTGAAAATCAGGTAAGAAACTTACTTGCTCCAAGTTGGTACTGTTTGAGTAATTTACTTTTAGTTTACCTTGTGTACCTTTTTTGGTAGTGATTACAATGGCACCATTGATACCTGCAGAACCATACAAAGTTGCCGCTTGGCCACCTTTCAAGATAGAAACACTCTCTATGTCATTAGGGTTGATAAGAGCCAAAACGGTTGAAGTAGTTTGCATACCATCCAATACCACAAGGGCTTCATTGTTACCAGTCAAAGACCTATAGCCTCTCAAAACCACTTTAACTGCCGGGTCAACACTGTTGTTGATGTTGTAAACTGCCAAACCAGTCACTTTTCCTGAAAGTGCCTGTGCCAATTGAGGCGAACGACCAACTGTAATATCATCTGTAGCTACCTTAGAGTAAGCATAACCTATCTCTCTAAGGTTTTTACGAATACCTTGAGCTGTTACCACCACTTCTTCAAGCTGCGAGGCATCTGGTTTCATGCTCAAATCAATCACTGTTTGGCTTCCCACTGTTACAGATTGTGCTGTAAAACCGATGAAGCTAAACAACAAAACATCGCCTTTATTAGCAGCAATTTTGTACTTCCCGTCTCCATCTGTAGTAACACCTTTCGAAGTTCCTTTCACGGCAATACTCACACCTGGCAATGAAGAATTATCATCACTAGAAGTAACTCGGCCTGAAATGTTAACAGATTGGGCAAAAGTCTTACCCAACAAAATCAGCAGAAAGCTGACAAGTAGAATTTTTTTCATAGAGTCTGTTTATAAAGTTTAAGAAAATAATAAAGGTCTAATCTAGACTTGAATTATTAATAACACTATGAGAAAAAGCAGAAAAGTTAAGAAATGTTAACATTATATTAAAAAAACACAATAATTTATGGGTTTTTAAATATTTTTTTAGATTTTTTTTAATAAAATCTTAATCTCATTTTAATATAGGTAAAACATAGATTAAAATAAGATTAACTAAATTAGAAGACCATTTGGCTATTTCTCAAGTTCAAATTTGTTTTCGAATTTAAAAAAAAGAAAAATGCTAATCATTAGTAAGAATGAAACAAGCAAACTCACTGGGGTTTTATACATCACTAAAATCAGCAAGAAAATGGTCCCATAAAAATACCATTTCATTCTAATTTCTTCCGAAATGACAATTATGAACTGATAAATGTGTGTAAATAAAAGTAGGGATAGAACAAAGAAAACCCATTGGATTTGAAAGCCAATACCGATATAATTGGACGTTTTGATCAATATTAAATAAATTTCAGGAATTAATAGTATTAAATAGATTAAAAAAAGAATGCTGATTTTAATCCAATTAGTCAAAGGAAGATTTTGATAAAACTGTAGGCTATTATATTGAAAATCAAGCCAAACTGAACATATTTTTAAATGAGAAACAGCAATAATTATGGCTGCAATTCCGAATAGTCTGTCATCGTATTCATCTGTAGGAAATAGCCAAACAAAGAATAAAAGCGAAAAAATACTGAAGCCTTTGGTAAGTAAAAATAAAACGGGTTCTTTAAAGATTAAATATTTATGATAAAACAAGAATAATGGCAATGTAAAACGAAAGCTTACAGGAAGTTTTAAAGAAAAATTGGAATCAGTTTCAGCAGTTTTCCTAATTCGAAACTCAAAAATTGTAATTCCAATAATCATAATGACCACCTGACAACCCAAAATAAATGCCACTTCTGAAATCTTTCCCAGACTTAATCCCATAAAAACCATAAACAAGGCATAGAGAAATGTAAGCTGATTCAATGCAAAACAGACATAAAACCAAACTATCATTCTTTTCCAAAAAGAGACCAATCTGATATGGTGTAAAAACTGAAATTTTGAATCACCCAAGGACCTTAAGACAAAGAGATAAAATTTAAAACCATAAAGCAACCACAATAAGCCAATGTATATCAATAACTTATAAGCTGCCAAGGCCTGGGTTACGATGGTTTTGTGTTCTTGACCACTCAAAAAACCAAAAGAAAACAAAACAATTACCAATAAAAACAAAACGTTTCTTCGGTAATAATCCCAAACAATGGCTTTTTGAAATATAGATATTAAAGCATTCATTTTGCAACAATAGATTTATTATCAACTATTAATACGCTATCTATTTGTAATTTTTCGGGAAGTAAATCTTGATGAGAAGACAGAAAAAAGCTTGTCCCAAACTGAGCATGTGTCTGAAAAATGATCTCATATAATTTATCGATAGAAACAGCGTCCACCAAAATAAAGGGTTCATCTAAAATTATAAGTTCTGGTTTACCTAAAAAGCCTGAAACCAGAGACACCTTTTTAAGCATTCCACTTGAATAAGTACCCACATTATTTTCCCAATATTCGTCAACTCCAAAATGTTTGACTAGCTGTTCCAGCTGACCTGAAGGTGATTTTTTGGTATAAGCAATAAACTTTAAAATATCCTTAGCACTTACAAAATCAGGATACTTTGGCTCTGCTTCTGAATAATTAATCAAAAACTTACATGCAACTTGGCTTGGTTTAAAACTTTCAAATAGAATTTCTCCTTGAAATGGAATAATTCCCGCCAATGCCTTAAAAAAGGTAGATTTTCCCGATCCATTTTTTCCCACCAACCAATGTATTCCTTTGGCTATTCGCAGCATTGGAATATCCAAAACCACATGACTATTGTATTCTTTTCGAAATCGATTAATGGTTAGCATTGTAAGGGTGGTTCATTAATATTCATCTTCAATTCTTTTGGTCTAAAAATTGCTTTACCTATATGTCAAGTATCCCAAAAATAAACAATATGATTAAACTTTTTACCATTTTATTGATAATGGCCTCAACTCTTTTTACTTTTTTGTTTGAAAAAAGGGCAAAGCATGTGAATTTGAATGATAGCAGTAATAGTAAAACGATGGATACAAGCCGAGTTTTCTATTATTCATTTATTAAAAATAAAACGGTAGATCTTAGCCTAAAAGACAGCCTAATCAAAAACGAAAAATTAGTAGTCTTGAAAGGCACTCAGGTATTGTTAGAATCACCAATCTTCCATGCCAATGCTCTATATCTTTGGGAAGGCCCAGCGGGTTTTAGGTCATATTCACAAAATGTTTTGCTGGAAAATGTAAACCCCAATCAAAGTGGAACGTACACAGTTTCGATAAAAAAATCAGGTGGATTAGTTTCTGGCAAAATTGAATTGAAGGTATTAGAAAAAATATATTGATACACAAAGATTATTGGTTGACATTCATATTCAAATTGAAAATAATTACATTTGAATAAAAATACGCAAAAGTGATTATTCTTAGAGGCATAAGACTTCCCAAAATAACTGGTATTGCCTTGTGGCCTTTTATTTTATTGAAGCATAAAAGCCCAAGTAAAACAATTATAAATCATGAAAAAATACACCTCCGACAGCAACTAGAATTGCTTATTTTGCCCTTTTATGCTTGGTATTTGACAGAGTGGCTTTTGCTCCTAATAAAATACAAAAACGTGGATGTCGCTTATAGAAACATCTCTTTCGAAAAGGAAGCCTACGAAAACGAATCTAATCATCATTACTTATCAAACAGGCGATTCTGGAGCTTTACCAGTTACATTAAGTTAAATCGTTTGAGAAAATAGCTTCTCTGTTTTTTGATTTTTGGTTAAATACCGATCAAAAACCATGCATATATTCCGTACAAATGCCTTTTCTTTGACAATTAACCCGTTATTCTGAATTTCTAGAATCCCATCTTGCTCCATTTCCTCAAGGGCTTCTTTCCAAGCATCAGTATGAATAGTCTCGTATTCCTTGAATGTCCATTTGGTTTTAAAATTACACATCAAATTCAAAATTTGCTCTCTCACAAACAAGTCTATATCACTGATAATGTGCCCTTTATCGATTGGAAGTACGCCTTCAAAAACAGCTTTTTTATATACTTCGATATCCTTATTATTTTGGCCAAAAGCTCCCCAAATATCGCTAATGGAAGAAGCCCCAAGACCGATCATTGCCCGCGAAGTTTGCGTAGTGTAGCCCATGAAATTTCGATGAAGCTTCCCTTTATTCATGGCTTCAAAAAGCTCATCTCCAGGTAGTGCGAAATGATCCATACCTACTTCGCCATAGCCTGCCTGCTCAAAAAGCTCCCTTCCAGCTTCATATAAGACTCTTTTCTCGTTTGCTGATGGCAAATCCTCGTCTTCAAAACCCCTTTGACCGTTTCCCTTTATCCATGGCACATGAGCATAGGAGTAAAAAGCAATCCTGTCTGGTTTAAGTTCTAGGGTTTTCAAAATGGTATTTCTAACAGACTCAAGTTTTTGAAAAGGCAAGCCAAATACTAAATCATGACTCACGGAAGTATATCCAATTTCCCTCGCAAGATTTGTAACTTTTTCAACAGCCTCAAAGGGTTGAAAGCGGTGTATTGCTTTTTGAACAATGGGGTCATAATCCTGCACGCCAAAACTTACCCTTCTAAATCCCAAATCGTAGAGCGTCTGTAAATGTTCTGCTGTCGTGTTGTTTGGATGCCCTTCAAAACTAAAAGCTTGATTTTCACCAACATTTGCACCATTTAAGATGCCCTTCAATAGTCTTTCTAAGTTTTCGGCTGAAAAAAAACTGGGTGTACCGCCACCCAAATGAATTTCTTTTATCGTAGGCTTAATAGTCAAAATGGACAAATACATTTGCCATTCAGCCAAAAGTGCGTCGATATAAGACGTTTCTACCCCATGATTTTTCGTAATTCTTTTATGGCATGCACAAAAAGTACAAAGGCTTTCACAATAAGGAAGGTGAATGTAGAGACTTAATCCGTTCGCTAGAATTTCGGATTTGCCAAACGAAAGCATTCCATTCTTCCATTTATCAAGATTGAATTTGTCCAAATCCCAAAATGGTACGGTTGGATAACTCGTATAACGTGGCCCCGCGACATTATATTTATTTATTAGATACTCCTGTCTATTATTCATTCCAATCAATTTTTGACAAAAATATCTCATCATAACAGATATATTTTATGATATTTGTCACTCGGAGAATAATAATGTAGTTTTTAAGTTTTTTTGTCATTTATGAAAATAATAATTATTAACGGCCCCAACCTCAATCTTTTAGGAAAACGTGAGCCAGAAATATACGGAAGCAAGAGTTTTGAAGATTACTTCGGCGAATTAAAAACTGTTTTTCCAGCCATTGAATTGGAGTATTTTCAGTCTAATCATGAAGGAGAAATTATTGACAAAATCCATGAAATTGGTTTCAGTTATGATGGTATAATCTTAAACGCAGGCGGACTCACACATACTTCAGTGGCCTTGGCTGATGCATTGGGTGGCGTAAAAACCCCTGCTGTAGAAGTACACATTTCTAACATACACGCCAGAGAAGAATTCAGAAAACATTCTTACCTTACGCCCAAATGCAAAGGACTCATTTGCGGCCTCGGATTAAAGGGATATGAACTGGCTGTAAGTTATTTGGTTGGGTAGAGACTGGTTATTGATTACTAGGAAATTGGTTATTTGAACGTGCCTGCTCAGTAAAATCGATGTGCCTTTTTGGGCTAGTGAAAGCGTCGCCATGAGCTTGATAAAGGGACGTTCAGCATAATACTCTAATTTTGCCAATAGATTTGGGATTCGACATACTCAGCAAAACAAGTATGCCTTCCAAAGAAAAGTCGAACCTGTCACTAAGTCTCTTACTTTTTTGCCGCCAATTTCTTTTCATGAAATTCAACAAAGCCTTTTACATCTTCAAGGGGAATACTCTTTGCCAGTATTCGTTTTTCACTATCTAGCAGAAATATGGTTGGAGTTTTGTAAACATCATATCTTTTTCTGAAGTCATACCTAAGTTTCAAGTCTAAGACATTGATTAGTTTCTCGGTTTTATATTTTTTAATAAAGCCTTTTGTTTTTTCCAATTCCTCTTTCATATCGCCGGTTTCATGAGTTCCAGCATGATAAATAGCAAAACCTTTATCTTTATTTTCTTCATAAAATTTCATTAGGTCTGGTGCGTGATCTTGACAATGGCCGCAGTCATAACGGTAGAAGTACACAAGCGTATATTTAGACTTAATATCCATTAGATTTACATCTCTGCCCAAAGTGTCTTGCAGTATCAACAGTGGCATTACCTTACCCGTAATAATCGGTTTAAGTATATCCACTCTCTCTTGAAACTTAGCCTTTTGAGTGGCGTCTAACCAATCAGCATTTTTTAAGTAATGGTTTTCTGCCAAATGGACAAACACTCCATCCAGGCCAATTACATTAATATTTTCGTATTTATTGCTCATCATCCACAGTACAAACCTGTAAACATCTTTGTGTTTTTGAGCTAAACGTAATACCCTATCAGCATCTGTAGTTATTGAATCTGTCACCTGATAAACCAAATCCTTAAAATACTTCTCGACTTTGTTCTGAATAAATGGGGTTCTCAGCATTCTTTCGTCTGAAAAATCTACATTTTCAAAGAATTTATTTTTGTAGGTTCTATACATAAAAGTGGAATCTTTCTTTCCGCTTGGCAATAAAGGAACTTCTGTGGGAAGCTCTGGCTCCATGTTTATCTTTATGATTTTTCCAGCAAATGTGTCCTGATGCGTTTTTACAGTATTTTTGATGTAGGCATTTACTTCTTCCTGCATTGCCTTCATTTTACGCTTATTTTCATCCAGAACCAACGGCTCCTTACTGGTTCGCAATACTTTCTGAACTTCCATGGCTTCCTTGGTTTTATCAGCCAAATATTTCCGATAATTGTACAATATTTCGTTTTCTTTTGAACCGGTAAATTTCACTGTATTCAAAAAGTCTGAAGTATCTGCTTCTATGGTTATTTGAGGCTCCGTACCGCTTATCAAAAAATCGTAATATACTGATGGTGATAGTACGATCACATACATTCCACCTTGTAAACCTTGCGTTCCTTTAAATCTGATGATGCCATTTTCAGCCTTGGCAGAATCTACTTTAAGAAACTGTGCGTTACCATAATAGTGAGCCAATTGTACATTTTTGGAGGTTTCAATTCCTTTAAATTTCACTTTAATATCATATGTAAATGTATCTTGAGCATTCGTTAAAACTGAAGCACAAATAATAAAAAGGAAAAGGCAAAATCTAAAAACCATTATTTATTTATCTTAATATTGAATATTAATAGTTATTCAAGTTTTGTGCCACAGGTATTTAATAAAATGTTAAAATAAAAAGAGGCCTATAAAAAAAGCCAGATTTACTGGCTTTTGAATTATAATTTCTTTTGTGTCATTGATTTTTTCTCATGAAACTCAATAAATTTATTGAATTCCTCTATAGGAATTCTTTTACCAAGAATTCGCTTTTCACTATCTAAAATATAACTAGTTGGAGTAGAATAAATATCAAATTTATTTCTGAAAACATATCTTCCTTTAGCATCCCAAAGGTTTCTCATTTTGCCGGTTTTATAAGTACTCACAAACTTCTTTATTTTATCAAGTTCATAATCCACCGCGACATTTAACACTTCAATTCCTTTGCTTTTGTTTTCTTCGTAATATTTAACTAACTCAGGTGCGTGGTCTTTACAATGACCACAATCAGGGCTATAAAAATAAACAATAGTATATTTGGCCTTAATATTGGCCAAATTTTGTTCTACACCTAGGGTATCCGATAATATTAAGGTCGGCATAATTTTTCCAGTCATGATAGGCTTCAATACATTCACCCTTTCTTGAAATTTGGCCTTTTGAGTGCTATCCAACCAGTCGGCATCTTTCAAATAATAGTCTTCTGCCAAATGAACAAAAACGCCATCAAGTCCAACGATATCTATGTTTTCGTACTTATTGGTGACCATCCAAAGCACATATCGGTACACTTCTTTATTTTTTTTAGAAAGCTTTAGCACCCTGTCGGCGTCCACATTAATAGAGTCTGTCACTTGATACACCAAATCCTTGAAGTATTTCTCCACTTTTGATTGTATGAATGGCGTACGAAGCATTCTTTCATCAGAAAAATCAATATTCTCAAAAAACTTCTTTTTGTATAAATTAAACAAATAGGTAGAATCTCTCTTTCCATTTGGTAATATCGGTGCTTCCTTTGGCAACTCGGGCTCCATATTGGCCTTTATTATTTTGCCTGCAAAGGTATTTTCGTTTAAGGTTACAGCATTTTTCATGTAAGAAGAAACCTCCTCTTGAAGATTCTTCATTTTTGTTCTGTTGAGTTCAACCGAAGCAGGGTCTTGTTGGGTTTGCATGGCTTTTTGAATGCTCATAGCAGTTTCTGATTTGTCAGCTAAAAATTTTCTATAGCCAAAAAGAATCTCATTTTCCTTAGTGCCAGTAAACTTTACACTTTTTATAAAATCAGCGGTATCAGCTTCCACTGTGAAATTGGCCTCAGTTCCACTCACAACAATATCATAATATTTTGCTGGAGATAATACGATTAGATAAATTCCGCCTTTTAAAGGTTCGGCACCTTTAAAATGTAAAACGCCATTTTCAACTTTTGCAGAATCGACCTTCAAATATTGATTGTATCCATAATAATGGGCCAAATGAACGAACTTGTCTGGTTCAACACCATTCATTTTAACGGAAATGTGGTAGCCAGGTTTTTCTTGGGCAAAAGTTGAAGCGATAATTGTGAAGAAAACAAAAACTATTAGGCCAAATTTTTTCATACAGTGATTTTTTTGCAAATTTAAAAAATTAACCAATTTGGTTATATAATTTAACAATTCATTATGTTTTTTGTACTTTCCAAAACCCTTGCATTCCTTCTAAAACCTATCGGAATACTATTTATTCTTACGTTATTTAACCTATCGCTTAAAAACCGTACCAAAAATAAACGCATGACCATTGGTTTTCTTGTAATTCTTTACATTTTTTCATGCCCAGCCATAATTAATTATATGCTAAAGATGTATGAATTCCCCACCCATGAGATTGTTAATTCAAAAAACTACGAATTCGGAATAGTTTTGACTGGTGGATTAATCAATGAGTCTAAAAGCTTGGGTGACAATATTCATTTGGGACCTCAAAGCGATCGACTTTGGCAAACTGCTGAGCTTTATAAAGCCAAGAAAATCACTAAAATCATGATCTCAGGAGGCGATGGTTTTCATAAAATCGACCCCTTGATTCCTACCGAAAACGATAAAAGCAGAGATTTTTTAATCAAAGTTGGTGTAAATCCCGAAGATATTATTCAAGAAAAAAAAGCTATAAATACACATGAGAATGCTAAATTCAGTAAGCAATTACTGCCCAATTACAAAAAAACCGTTTTGGTAATAACTTCGGCATTTCATCTTAAAAGAGCCTTGGCTTGCTTTGAAAAGGAAAAACTAAAGGCCGATTGGTATGCTACTAGTCCGATTTCCAGAAATTACAATTTCAAACTCCAAGACCTAATTCCTTCTTCAGGCACCCTTAGTGATGCAGAAACTATTGCAAATGAACTCGTTGGAATGGTAGTTTACAAATTCATGGGTTATATTTAAATATTGATGGATTATATTTAAATATTTAGCAATATACTTAAATACAATATTTAAAAAAAGACCTTTGGAAAGGTCCTTTTTATAAAATATGATATATCAAATACTTAGAATGTGAACCATTCTCAACAAATCATCGTGAATTGGTTTTTGTTTTTTGATGGTATCTATAAATGGCGTGTAAAGCAAGTCGTTGTTCACAATACCTGCCATCACATTTTTATGACCCTTCATCAAACCTTCCACAGCTGCAAGACCCATTCTTGAAGCCAAAATTCTATCATAAGCAGTAGGAGAACCACCCCTTTGAATATGACCAAGTGTCGTTACTCTGATATCCAGTTTATCTCCCACTTGCTCTTTTATTTTCTCGGCGATCTCAGCCGCGTGACCTTCCTCGTCGCCTTCAGCCACCACCACAATCGAAGATGATTTAGACCTTGTCCATCCCTCCTTTAGGGTTGATACAACTTTTTTCAAAGGCGTATGGGTCTCTGGAACCATAACAATTTCTGCTCCACCACCAATACCCGACTGGATGGCGATATAGCCTGAGTCTCTACCCATTACTTCTATAAAAAATATTCTATCGTGAGAGTCCGCTGTATCTCTGATTTTGTCAATCGCTTCCAAAGAGGTATTTACAGCTGTATCAAACCCAATGGTGTAGTCTGTGCCGTACAAATCGTTATCGATAGTTCCAGGGCATCCAACAGTGGGAATCTGGTACTCATTGTAAAAAACCTCCGCTCCTGTAAAAGTTCCATTGCCACCGATGGCCACCAAACCCTCAATGCCATTAGACATCAAATTTTCATAGGCTTTTTTTCGGCCTTCAGGTGTCATAAACTCTTTGCTACGAGCCGATTTCAAAACTGTGCCACCTCTTTGAACTATATTACTAACTGACTGGGAGGTCATTTCAAAAATATCCCCAGAAATCATTCCATTATATCCTCTTCTAATACCGTAAACCTCAATTCCATGATAGATAGCTCCACGCACTACTGCTCTTATGCAGGCGTTCATTCCTGGAGCATCTCCACCCGAAGTAAAAACCGCTATTTTTTTCATCTATTACTTTTCTGCTTATTTTGATTAAAGGCAAAAATAAGGAGATTTATTAAAACCTAAAAACTTAATTTTATTTTGCCCTACCCTATTTTGAAGAAAGTTTATTCTGATTATTCTGATTTTACAAAATATTATTGGAAAAGTGATAAAATAACATAAAAAAGATTGATTGGATAATTTCAGTATATTTATACAAACAAAAAAAAATCAACGTTTTGAAATTAATATTCAATTTCAATCACAAAAAAATTCTATTGATTTACTTTTCATCCATTTTTGCTAAGATTCTCCGAATTTAACAGCATAACTTTAAAAAAATTTATATTTTCCCTATATTTGCCTAAAGTGAATATAGTTTTTGAAATAGATGAGCGACGAGACTGCTAACTACGACCCTACCCAGCAAAACGAAGTAATTGATGACATGTTTGAGAAGTATTTCCTTGAATATGCTTCTTATGTAATTCTGGAAAGAGCCGTTCCTGCAGGCGAAGATGGCCTAAAACCCGTGCAAAGGAGGCTTTTGCATGCTTTAAAAGAAATGGACGATGGCCGTTTCAATAAAGTAGCTAATGTTATTGGCTCTACCATGCAATTTCACCCGCACGGTGATGCCTCTATTGGAGATGCCATTGTAAACATTGGACAAAAGGAATTACTCCTTGATATACAAGGAAACTGGGGCGATATAAGGACTGGCGACTCTGCCGCAGCACCAAGATATATCGAGGTTAGACTTTCGAAATTTGCCTTGGAGGTGCTTTTCAATGAAGACACCACAGAATGGCAGATGTCTTATGATGGTCGTAAGCGTGAACCCGTGACGCTTCCTGCTAAATTCCCTTTGGTTTTGGAAATGGGCGTTGAAGGTATAGCAGTTGGACTTTCGACTAAAATTTTGCCTCACAATTTTATAGAACTTTGTAACGCTTCAATAAAATACCTCAAAAAAGAACCCTTTGTACTTTATCCTGACTTTCTAACAGGTGGCCAAGTAGATGTGAGCAATTACAACGACGGGGCTCGTGGAGGAAAGGTAAAAATGAGGGCTAAAATTGTTGAGGCAGACAAAAAAACACTCAAAATAACAGAAATCCCCTTCTCTACAACTACCGGAAGTATCATTGAGTCTATTATCAAGGCAAACGATACAGGGAAGATTAAAATTAAAAAAGTAGAAGATAACACAGCTAGAGATGTGGAAATCATCATTCATCTCGCTCCCAACACTTCTACTGATATTACCATAGATGCACTTTATGCGTTTACCAACTGTGAAATGTCGGTATCGCCTAATGCGGTGGTCATTATTGATCAAAAACCACGTTTTTTAGGGGTATCTGAAATCCTAAAAAGTTCTACGGACCAAACCTTATTTTTACTCAAAAGAGAGCTTCAGATACGAAAATCCGAGCTCATGGAGAAGCTCCTATACAGCTCTTTAGAGAAAATATTCATTGAAAATCGTATATATAGAGACATTGAAGAATGTGAAACTTTTGATGCGGTTATAGACACGATTGACCAAGGCTTAGATCCCTTCAAGAAAGATTTTTATAGAGAAATCATCAAAGAAGATATTCTGAGACTTACTGAAATCAGAATCAAGAGAATTTCTAAATACGACGGTTTCAAGGCAGATGACTTGATGAAACGTCTTGAAGAAGAACTGCTTGAAGTGGAGGACAACCTCAACAACATCGTAAGGTACACGGTAAATTTCTTCCATGATTTGATTAAAAAATATGGAAAAGGCAGAGAGCGAAGAACTGAAATAACGCAGTTTGGCGAAGTACAAGCGGCCATAGTAGCAGCCAACAACCAAAAACTTTATGTAGACAGAGCCAGTGGATTTGTGGGTTATGGCCTTAAAAAGGATGAGTTTGTAATGGAATGCTCTGATATAGACGATATAATAGTATTCAGAGCTGATGGCAAACTCTCAGTGGTTAAAATCCAAGAGAAGGTATTTGTCGGTAAAGATATCATTTCGTGTTCGGTTTTTCGTAAAAACGACGAAAGGAGAATATACAATGTCATATACTTAGATGGCAAAACTGGACGTACTTTTGCTAAGCGTTTCGCAGTAACAGGAATTACGCGTGACAAAGAATATGATATTACTAAGGGGTCACCTCGATCCAAAATTCTATATTTTTCTGCTAATGAAAACGGCGAAGCTGAGATTGTTACCATAAATCTCACGGCCAGCTCAACCGCAAAAAAGAAGGTATTTGACTTCGACTTTGCGGAATTGTTGATTAAAAATCGCTCTGCCATGGGCAATTTAGTCACCAAATACTCCGTTAGAAAGATTGCATTTAAAACAGCGGGGAAATCTACCTTGGGTGGTGTGGACATTTGGTACACAAGTACCCTTGGAAGAATTAATAAGGATGAACATGGCATGTATTTGGGGAATTTTGGAGCCACTGACAAGATATTGGTGATTTATAAAACTGGTGAATATGAGCTTACTAATTTTGAATTAACCAACCATTATGACCCAAGACAAGTACATACCATTTCTAAATTTGATGAAAAAAGAGCAATATCATGCATATATTACGACGGCGACCAGAAAAACTATCACATCAAACGTTTCTTGATAGAAACTTCTACGCTGGATAAGAAATTTATGTTTATCACCGATCATAACCGATCGGAGCTTTTGATGGCTTCCTTTGAGAAGCGTCCAAGAATTGAAATAAAATTTAAGAAACAACGAAAATCCGAAGTTGAAACGCAGCTTTTCAAGGTGGATGAGATGATTGAGGTGAAAGGCTGGAAAGCTCTTGGAAACAAATTGGTCTATGATAAGATTGTTGAAATAAAAATCTTGAATCCAGAAATAGATGAGGAAGAAGGAGACGAGGAAGACGAAATATCGGACATTGTAAATGCAGATATTGAAGAAAACAACGAAGAATTAGAGATTGAAACAGAGGAAAAGTCTGATCGAGCGGAGCAAGAATTAAAATTGCCAGACCTGCCTTCCGACGATGAAAACAAATCTAATAATGCAACACAAGAAGGTGAACAATTGGGTCTTTTTTAAGCATGTAATAAGGTTTACCACTAAAAAACTTTTGATATGTGTATATTTTCTTTGGGCATCCAATAATCTTTTTGGGCAAGGTGGATATTTTATAGCCAAAGGAAAAATATTAGAAAAAGAGAACTTCTCGCCTCTCAATCAAGCCTATATCTGTATTCCGAGTACGGGTTATGGGACTGCACCAAATCTTGACGGAGATTTTATTTTTCAGTTCCCCAACCTTAGTTTAGACTCCGTTGTGATGGTTTCGCACATTGGCTACAAAAGCGTTACGTTCAAAGCCAATGACCTCAAAAGCGAGGACAATGTAATTTTCTTAGAAAAAATCCCTAATTATGATGCCAATTATGGGCTGTCTGATGTAAGAATTATGCTGCAAGCGGCCATCGACAGTATACCCGCCAACTACAACCATACACCCTATTATCAAAATGGATTTTATCTTGAGCAAGTCAACTTGCCAACTGTGGGTGCCATAAAAGTAAACGAAGGAATTTTGAGAGTGGAGCGATTCCCAAATTTAAAACCAAAAATAGAAAAAGTAAAACTCCTGCGAGGCCGGAGATTAGACTGGAGTGGCCAGACACAGAAAATCGAAGGTTGGGGCTTTCAAAATGGCTCAGATTTGGTTTGTAGGTCGCTCGAAACGACAATTCCAGATTTTTTGCAAAAAAAACAAATGGATGCATACGATTTCAGGTTAGATTCGGTCATGACCACATTCGAAGGTTTGCCCCTATTTATTATCCATTTTTCGCCATTTAAAGCCAAAACCAAAGGAGCCAAAGAGGGAATCATTTATTTGGAACCAGAAACGAAGGCGATTGTAAGAATTGAATATAAACTAACCGAGAACGGCATCAAAGATTTGATAGATACCAAAACCGGAGCCGTAAAAATAGAAGGAAGTGCAACAAGTGCATTTTTTCAATATCGAAAATTTAGAAACAAATGGTGTTTGCAGGAATCAAGGGTTGATTTCGACGTAAACTTTGAAGACCGACTCGACAAAAAGTATAAAATTGACACACATATTTTGATGCGTTATGTAGCCTTTGAAAACTTACCGCTCATAAAGTCAGGCATATTTCCGAATGAAATCCTCTCATCTACCAATAATTTCTCAAATTCAAAATCACTGAATCATGAGTATTGGGCACCTTACAACCATTTGATCAGTTCTAAAGAAGCCATAACTTTGTCAAACAACCTCCAGAAAATACGATAGGCGACCAAACCTTGTAGCGGTCTTAACAAATAATTAAGCTTTTTTTGCTAATTTAGATGCTCAGAATTTTATATTTGACTATGATATTTTAGAACATTTTCTGAATATTCCTACAAACAATTGCTAATTCAATCGCAAAACATGAAACAAACCATTACTTGTAAAAACCTCTATACAGGCACACAAAAACTTGTAAATCAATCTATTAATATCTCTGATGGCAAAATAGAATCTATTGGTACTGTTGAAAATACACCTGTTTTTGATTTCGAAAATTTAGCTCCAGCCCTGATCGATTTACACATCAATGGTGGAGAGGAGTTCCATTTTACGCATCAGCCAAACGCTGAAACGCTGAAAGACATAGAATATTCTGCAAAAAAAAATGGTGTCGGATATGTTTTGCCCACACTGATTACCTCCTCATTTGAAAATATATTTGAGGGACTTTCAGCGATAAAAATCTATTGCTCAGCTAATCCTAACTCTGGAGTTTTAGGCATGCACCTGGAAGGGCCGTTTATTTCGGTTAAGAAACGCGGAGCACATTTAGAAAAGTACATCAAAATACCAGACGAAAAAATACTCAGAGAAATCATAGATTTTGGCGGTAAATATCTCAAAATGATTACGGTGGCACCCGAGCATTTCACCAATAACCAACTGAACTTATTGGTAGAATCTGGCGTAAAAGTGTCTTTAGGACATTCGAATGCTAGTTTTGAAAGAGCTCAAGAGGCTTTTGGATTGGGTATAAACTTGGTGACACATTTGTTCAATGCGATGTCGCCATTTAACCACCGTGAACCAGGTTTGGCTGGAGCTTCTTTGGCCAATGAAAACGTGTATACACCCATTATTCTTGATGATGTACATGTGGCACTAGAAGCAGCAAAACTCGCTTTCAAACTAAAAAAAGACAAACTGTTTTTGATTTCTGACGCTTTGTTTCAAAACCACAAGAAGCAAAACTTTAATTGGGACGAATTTGACGCTTTCTTGCAAAACGGAAATTACATGAATTCTGATGGAAACTTGGCGGGAGCTACAATTTCTATGGCCGATGCTGTAAAAAATGCAAAAAACTGGCTAGAAATTGATACAACAGATGCCATCAAAATGGCCACACATACACCCGCAAAGGTCATAAACGAAGCCATAGGAAATATTGAAATTGGGTCAAAGGCTAAATTTTGCTCATTTTCAGATTCTTTGGAAGTCTTTTCATTCATTGAATATTAATTTTCATTTATTATTGAAAATTCAGTATTTTTATTTTTTCCAATAATTTAGGTATTGAAAATCTCACGCTGATTCATAAATTAAGCTTAACTGTTTTTTTTGGAATAGTTATTGTTTACACTTACATGAGAACTTGCTCATTGTAAGGCATTAACCGTTGAATAAAAAACTCTTATTGTCTTTATTTGGCTCTGTTTAGAAATTTAGATTTGTGCTTTCTTTAATAAAATTGACTGCGGCGAAGTTCCGTTGGTTGTATTCTTTTGAAATAAAATGAAAGTCAGGCTTTTTGTGTTTTTACTAATCTCTATAAACTACTTTGGCTATGCCCAAATTGTGGTGAATGAGGTTATGGCCTCTAATTACACTACCATAAAAGACAACACTGGAGCCTTTTCTGACTGGATTGAAATTTACAATATTGGCAACTCAACTGTAGATTTAAACAATTATTTTTTAAGCGACAATCCCGATAAACTAGACAAATTCCAGCTTAAAAGTAGTACTGGTAGCTTTCAGATTGGCCCAAAAGGATTTTTACTCATTTGGTGCAGTGGTTTTACTTCAAGAGGAGAAAACCATGCATCATTTTCTCTATCTGCTGAAAGTGAGACCATTATACTATCCAATCCCGAATTAAAGATAGTCAACAAGGTTGATTTCAAAGATCAAAGAAAGGATATTTCTTTTGGTAGAACTATTGATGCTGGAACAGACCTTAGATATTTCCAAGTAGCCAGTCCTAATAAAACTAATAAAGGAATTCCAACCTATTTGGGGGCTTTAAGTCCGCCAATTTTTTCTCAAAAAGGTGGATTTTATAACCATTCAATCAACCTAACCATTTCGCACGAAGACCCCACAGTTAGGTTGATTTACACGGAGGACGGCTCTATTCCAGATGCACAGAATCTCGGCGGCAAATCATATAATTATAAAAATCAATACCCCGAATTTCCAGGTCAGTCTATTGGTCCATTATTGACCGGCAACTACAGAAGTAAGGTATTTCAAACGGCCATAGAAGTTAAAAGCAAAAAGGATATTCCAAATAAAATAAGTCGAATATCGTCCACTTGGCATTTCTCACCTTATTATTTTCCAAATTTCCCCATTCCAAAAGCCACTGTGATAAGAGCAGTAGCTACAAAAGCAGGATATTTAAATAGTGAAATAGTTACTGAGACTTATTTTTTGGAAAAAAATCAAAGCAAGAATCCAGAATTCGATGTCATTTCATTGAATATCCAGGAAGACCATTTGTTTTCATTTGAAAAAGGAGTCTACACGGCAGGGAAACTTTTCGAAGAATATAGGATTAAGAATCCGAGTTCGATTTCTGATTATTGTACGCCTGGAAACTTCACAAATGAGGGCGACCTTTTCGAAAGACCTGTAAATTTTGAACTATTTAGATCAGAAAAACAAGCTATCAATCAAAACATAAGTTTTAAAATTCACGGAGCCTGTTCAAGATCTATTCCTTACAAAAGTTTACGCCTTTATGGGAAAAATAGTTTTGAAAATTTTCCTTTTTTTCAAGATCAACCTGATTTAACCCAAGATAATTTTATTCTCAGAAACTCAGGGGACGACTACAAAGGGACTTTGTTACGAGATATTTTTGTCCACGATTTGGTAGGCCATTTTAACTTTGGCAGCCAAAAAACCCAAGCATCAGTGGTTTACATCAATGGTGAATATTGGGGTATTCAAAATATCAGAGAACGCTTAGACAAGTATTACCTCAACAAACACTATGGTGTAGATTTAGAAAATATAGACCTGAGGAAAGTCATTTGGGATGGACCCCATGAAACCGAATATGGAGATGATATACATTACAATCAAATGCTTAATTATGTTATTAACAATGATTTAAGCATCCATCAAAATTATGAAAAAGCGATTACCTTTCTTGATCCAGAAAGTCTAATTGATTATCAAATAGCCGAAATTTTTATTGGAAATGTGGATTGGCCACAAAACAATGTGAGGCTTTGGAGGAATAGAACTCCGAATTACGCTCCCTTTGCACCCTATGGATTGGATGGACGATGGCGATTCCTCTTTTATGATGCCGACAAAAGTTTGGGAATGATTGTAAACGCAAAAGATGATGCATTGCAAACTGCCTTACAAAAAGAGGAAAATGCCCTATTTAAAGCATTTATAAAAAATGAAAGTTTTAGAAATAAATTTATACTCAGGTTTCAAGATCAACTCAATACTGCTTTTGACAAAAACCACACGCTTAAAGTATTCGCGGCTTTGACAAAAAAATACAGCCCGGAAGTTCCGAGCCATTTGAGCAGATGGAACACGGTAAACAATATGGCACAATGGGAAGCCAATTGCAAAATCGTGGAAAAATATTTAGAAGAACGCCCAGAAAACACAAGGCAGTTTCTGAAAAATAGTTTTGGAAATTTTAATGAGAAAACGCTCAATGTTAGTTCTATGGATAATACCATGGGCTACGTAAAAGTAAATTCTATCAATATAAACGACGACCAACCAGGTGTTTTGATGAAAAACGATGGATTTTGGGAAGGGAAATATTTCAGCGAAATACCTTTTACCATTGTTGCTAAGTCTTTAGCTGGGTACAGATTTTTGTATTGGGAACACAACAATCAAAAAATAACAGATAGTGTTTTAGTTATTTTTCTCAATGAAAATCAAAGCTACAAAGCATTTTTTGAGCAAATTGCTTTGGCAGATGAAAAAAATATAGTACCTACATCACTAGCAGATTGTGGATATTTCATAAAAGAATGGAGTTCGTTTTCTGCCAAAGGAAGTTCCCCGCCTAATTCCAAGTTTATCTTTTTAAACCAAAAAGATCCTGGTATAAATTCAAAAATTGCAGGATTTACTTCAGGAGAATATAATCATTTAAGCCGTTCAAGGGTGAAGGGTAGAGAAAAAGATGGAATATCTTTCATAAATACAGGTGGGCCATCTGAAAACGAAGGTTTTCCATTTGGTCAATTGGGCGGCCTTGTAATTGCTACAAACACCAAAGGAATTGACTCAGCCTGGATTTCATGGACAGCTAAAACCGTTACACCTGGAGATCGAAAATATGGAATAAAATTATTCTATAGGGTAGGAACAGACGAGGAATTTAAGGAATTTGTCGTAAATACAAATTATCTTGGACAAAAAACAGCTGGGCATTCTTCAAAATTCGAGAGAATAGCACTTCCAAAAATCACTATAAACCAGCCTTATGTTCAGTTTTTTTGGAAATATTATTATACTGGAGAAGGAAAAAGTGGTTCAAGAGATGAACTGGGCCTTGATGATATAATTTTTGAAACTAATCTCGACGAGCCAATCATAAAACCCAATAGCAATCTTTCAAACAACCTTTTGGGAAACTTGGGTGCTATTGTGGGTACAAATAATTTTGTTGTTCAAAACAACAACTTTGAGGTAACATCAGAGAATTTCTCCAGCGTTAGACCTAAAAAACCTTCTGTAAGTTCACAAAAAACAGAAATCTGTGGAACCGAAAAGCTATTATTAAGAGCCAGTGGATGCACAAACGGCACAATGTTTTGGTCGAATGGTGAGGTTGGCAGAGAAATTACGGTAACAGAAGGTACTTATTATGCATATTGCAGTGCGAGTTGTGGTATTTCAGAAAACTCAAATACTTTACAAATTTCAAGAGTTTCGAAAACTACAACTCCTCAAATTGAGGCCAGCAAAGAAAAAATATGTCTTGGAGAATCTATCACGCTCAGAGCAAACTACTGTGCAGGGAAGGTTTTTTGGTCTAACGGATTATCTGGAGAAAAGATCATTGTAAAACCTGAACAGAATTCAAGTTATACGGCAAGCTGTTTTGCCAATCAATGCAATAGTGATGAGTCTTTGGTGAAAAAAATTGCAATTGGTCTGCCCAATAAGCCAAGGATAAAAACGCAATCACAAAATATTTGTGTTGGCCAAACTGCTTATTTAACGGCCGAAAACTGCGATGGAATAGTGGAATGGTCGAATAACATGCAAGGGGAAGTTTTAAAAATAGTGGCTGAAAAAGAAGGAGAGTTATTATACAGAACTAGGTGTAAAGCCATTGGTGGAGATTGTTTGGGTGACTGGTCTGACCCGATTTATATAAAAGTAAATACTGCAGAAACTGCCCCAAAAACATTGTCGGAGCTAATTTATGACTGTTCAAACCCTAAAATTGATTTAAGGGAGGCCATTTTAGACAGCGTAAAAACTGGTGATTTTACATATATTTTTCATAATTCCAGTGTTTTTTCGAGCAGCCCAATCACAACTACAAAAAATGTTAATCCTGGTGCTTATTATGTTTACAAGAAAAACAAAGTGGGTTGTATGTCATTGGCTTCAAAAATAAACGTAAAAGCAAACGACTGTATAAAAGAAATAATAGATAACAACTCAAAAAACGCCACAGATTTATCTCTTGAAATTAGCACATCAAATACCACATTTACTAAAAATGAGGAAATAGAATTTCAGATAAATGTTAAAAATATTGGCAAAATGAAGGCTACCAACATAAAAATAGAAGTGGATTTACCTCCAAACGTTGAGTACATTGGAAATAGTAATAATGGAGCTGTTATAGGCCAAAGAATATCATTTAATATTTTATCATTAAATGCAGAAAACGAGACCCGATTAAAGTTTAAGGCAAAAGCTCAGGAACTTGGTCAAATCAAAATATTGTCAAAACTTATTGCCCTTGACCAGCACGATTCAGATTTAAAAAACAACAGTGACGAAATAAAAATAAATTCTCTTAACCATGTTGGTTTGAGTATTTTGGAAGGGGAAACGAGGCTAATATCAAATAAAATATTTGAAAAATCTATAGATGTTTTTATAGAAAATTTGGGAGATCAAGACATCTCGCCGATTCAACTGAATCTCAATTTAAATAAGGCATTTGGCAATGGGGCGAACTTCAGCTCAGAAAGCCTAAAAGTAGAAACTGAAGACCGATTTGCAATAAACAAAGATTTCGATGGCAAAGCTGAAAACGAACAATTGTTTATTGATAGCCTAAGTATCTTAAAATCAAAGGCTAAACAAAAAGTGAAAATTACTTTCAGGCTAGATTTGAGCAGTTCAAACACAACAGAATTCCATTTAAATGGCAGCTTATTTTCAAAGAAGAGTCTTTTAGATATCTCCACAGAAGGACAATATCCAGACCCAGACTTTGATGGTAATTTTACAAATAACCATGAACCTACCAAATTAAAGTTTGATCTATCTTCAAAGTATAACGGGATAGCTGCATCACAAACAATTGTAGATTCTGTAAAAACCAATTCCTATAATCAAAGATTTACTTTCATGGTCTTGGTAAAAAATACTGGAAAAACTGACCTTAAAAATGTAAAAATAAGTAACAACCTAGCTGAAAGTTTTGGCAAAGATGTTTTGGTCAATAAAATTGGAAAAGCTTCAGTAAGTAAATCCTCTTTTTTGAATGTAAACAAGGATTTTGACGGAATTCAGAATACGGATTTATTGGATTCCAATGAAAATTTCAGCCTAAAACCCGCACAAATAGATACCCTGTTTTATACCATCAACATCAATCACCAAGAAACATTTGGGCCGTTTTTTCATAATGTGGTGGTATCAGCAGTGGGCAGTGGTGGTCAAACTGTGATGGATACTTCTAACAATGGTTTTCAAATAATTCCCGAATATTCAGACCCCACAATTGTTCGACTTCATCATAATTACAAAGACCAAATAATAATAAATGGCGGTTTTTCCCCAAATGATGATAAGATTAATGATGAACTTTCGATTTTCATTCCGAACGGAATTACTATCGAATTTATACATTTTTTCAATAAATGGGGAGTTAAAATTGCCGAATTTGACGATAATGACAGAATTGGAAATCTGATAATCTGGAATGGTCAAAGTGGAAACGAAACTTCAAAATATAAAGTTGATGAAGGAACTTACTTCTACACATATAAAATAGAAAATGACCCCAAAGTATATGCTAACTTCATTACTGTAAAAAAATAGACAATTATTTTTGCATAAATTTGTACAGTTTCTTAGAAGAAGAATTTTAAAACAGAAGATTTGTTTTCATTATTTATTGAAACTACAGAATTTTTAAAACAATATGAATATTAAAGCAATTATACATCAAGGACTATTGTTAGCAAAGGCTGGCGACTGGGAAGGTTCACACAACATCGCTCAAACCAACGAAGGCCATCCAGATTACGATAGACTGCACGCTCTTTTACATAGAATGGAAGGAGATGAATGGAATGCCAAATATTGGTACAACAGGTGTAAAATTTCCGTTCCTAAAATTTCAATCGAACAAGAATTAGAAGAATTACTTATAAAATACCAGTAATCTAAATATTTTCTGATATCGATTTAACTTGATTTAACTCATACAATTTTCTGCTTTTACCCATATTTTATTGAAAGATAAATCCTCAACTTTCTAATGTAAAATATATACCGAAAGACCGTTCTTCAACCAAAAAGTAAAATTGATTCAATTTTACTAAATCAGAAAGAACAGCTCATTTAAAATGGTTCAATCCGTCTAGTAGTTTATTTATTTTTCGATGGTGTTTTATCAAATCAACCTAAACATTGCTGTAAAATGAAAAATAAGATTTTGCTCTTTCTATTAGTTTCTTCTTCGTTGTTTGGCCAAGTAAAGATAAATGAAATTATGGCCTCGAATACCTCAACTATTCAGGACAACAATGGTATTTATTCTGATTGGTTTGAGTTATATAATCCAAGCGGAACGCCGATAGATTTATCCAATTTTTATGTGACAGATTTAAAAAGCAATTTAACAAAGTTTCGATTTACGTCACTGAGTGGTCAAGTTGTTTTACCCGCAAATGGGTATTTAATCATTTGGGCAAGTGATAATGTCGCAGGAGGATATCACCATACCAATTTCTCACTATCTTCCACTTTTGGAGAAACGCTTTATATGGTTGCCCCAGATGGGACATCGATATTAGATTCTCTGAAGTTTCTTCCTCAAAGGGACAATGTTTCCTTTGGCAGACTTAACGATGGCGGAAGTACATTAAAATATTTTTTCCCAGCCAGTCCTGCTACAACCAACAATGCAAGCAATGCTTATGAAGGTTTTTTAGATCCCCCAGTATTTTCAAGAAATGGAGGCTTTTTTAGTTCAAATTTTACATTAAATATTTCGCATCCCGAACCTCTAGTAAGTATTTATTATACTTTAGATGGCTCTGAACCTGACCCAAATAATTTGGGCGGTAAAGTTTATAATTATAAAAATAGCTACCCTGAGCATCCGGGAGATCCTTTTGGTTCATTTTCAAGCAGATCATATAGTACCATCGCTTATAATTTACCTATCAACATTCAAGATAAAACCAATGAACCCAACCAAATAAGCAATATCTCTAGCACTTGGCACTTAAATCCAACTTATCTACCCAGTTTTAATATAAAAAAAGGAACTGTAATCAGAGCCGTAGCAGTAAAAACAGGATTTTTGGCCAGTGAAATAAAGACAGGCACTTTTATATATAGCCCAACAGGAAGTAACCCTTATAGCTTCCCGGTGGTTTCGGTTGCCATGCAAGAAAATCACCTTTTTGAGTACAACCAAGGCATTTATACAGCAGGTGTAACATTTGACAATTATAGAATACAGAATCCATTGACCCTTGTAGACTTATGTACACCTGGTAATTATATGAACGATGGTGATTTGTGGGAAAGACCAGGGAACATGGAATTGGTAGAAACTCAGCAAAATATTGTAAATCAGCCTTTGGACATCAGAATACATGGTTCTTGTTCTACCAATGCTCCATATAAATCTCTCAGATTCTACAGTAGTAATGAATTTGACAAGTATGCATTTTTTCCAAATTACCCTAGTTTACTCTCAGATAGAATATTACTTAGAAACTCGGGAAATGATTACAACCAAACCATGTTTAAAGATGCATTTATTCACAATTGGCTAGGTTATTTGAATTTTTCATCTCAAAAATCAAGACCTGCTATTATGTTTCTGAATGGTGAATATTGGGGCATTCACAACATCAGAGAGCGAATAGACAGGTACTACCTTAATGCACTCTATGGCGTAGATCAAAACAATTTAGATCTCAGAAAAATTGTATGGAACGAGCCAGCAGAGGTTGAAGAAGGTGATTCTGTACATTATACAAATATGTATAACTTTATCACTACCAATGACATGGCCATTACTGCCAACTTTGACCAAGTCAAACAAATGCTCGACCCGGTAAGTTTAATTGATTATCAATTGGCTGAGATATTTATTGGAAATATAGATTGGCCTCAAAACAATGTGAGACTCTGGCGGACTCGTAATCCATATGACCCAACAGCCCCTCCTACAAAAGACGGTAGATGGAGATGGATATTTTACGACACCGATAGGGCTCTTGGTGAGGTTGTAAATGCTCAAAATGGAGACTTAGAAACTTTAATAAATAAAATTGAAAACATCATTTTCAAGAAGCTATTAGACAATCCAGAATTCAGAACGAACTTTATTAATAGGTATGCTGACTTACTGAACAGTTCTTTAAAATCAGCTCATTCCTTACCCATTTTCAACACATTTAAAAATACCTATTCGCCTGAGATTTCCTATCATATAAATAGATGGAAAAACCTACCCAATTTAGCGGCTTGGGAAGCTCAATGTGCTATTGTATCCACCTATTTAACCATTAGACCGAATGAGATTCCCATTCAGCTCAAAAACTTTTTTAACTTAACCGGCGAATACAATTTAACGGTATCTACGCATGATACACTCAAAGGCTATGTAAGAGTGAACACTTTGCCTATCATTAATACTTCAAAGGGAATACCAAACAACTACCAAACTTGGACAGGAAGTTACTTTGATAATTTGCCAATCAAAATCACAGCCATTCCAAAGTCTGGCTTCAAATTTTCCTACTGGTTATATAACGGAACACATTTGACCGACTCCACAATTTCAATAATTACTAGCAATGATGTAACTTATCAAGCTTTCTTTGAACCAGCTATATTATCTAACAATCCAATCCCTTCAACGGCTGCAGAAATTGCAAAATGTGGGTATAAAATAACAGAATGGGATGCTAGCCAAGCTGCGGGGGGATCTCCAGCCAATTCAAAATTTGTTTTTCTAGACACAGAAAATCCACTCATAACTGCCCAAATTGAAGGTTATACTTCGGGAGTTTTTAATTTTTCAAGTAAAACCAGAATAAATGGATTAGGAGCAAATGGTTTTTCGTTTATAAATACCAGCGATGCTAATGTTGGATATCCTGGCAATAAACTTGGAGGTTTCCTTTTAGCCATAAATACGATGAATCTTGATACGATTAAACTTACTTGGACAGGAAGAACCATAACAGCCAATCCAAGGAAATATAATATCCGATTGTACTTTAGAATTGGTGATGTCCAACCATTCCAAGACTTTAATCCTGTAATACAATACAATGGAAGCATCACCTCAGGTCATAGTCAAACTTTTAGAGACATCATTTTGCCTGAAGAAATTATGAATCAGCCTTATGTACAGCTACTCTGGAAATACTATTATACGGGTTCTGCAGCTTCCAGTGCTAGAGATCAGTTAGGCATAGACGATGTTTTAATAAAAGGGGTAAAGGTTCTATCTGGCAATATAACATCTGGTCTTGACCCAACTCTTACGCCCAACCATATTTATGGAAAAGGGCAAATAACCAATGGAAATAATGTAAGCACAAAAGCTAGCGACGCCATTACCCTACATCCAGGTTTCGAAGCTAAAACAGGATCAACTTTTAAGGCTGAAATTAAAACATGTAATTGATTATGGACTGGAACAGCCACCAATTTTAGCATAAAAAATAGTATTAGCCTTGGTTTCAAACCCTGGCAATAGTTCTATTTGATTTTGGGCGTCCAAAATTACATGGGTATTGGATGACAAAATAGAAGCACCAATTATTTTATTGGAGGTTTTCAAGTTGATCAAAGATCCATTTTCTATCAACGAGTTAATTTTTCTTTCATTAAAGCAAGGATTCAAAGTATTTAAGGTAAGGGTATCTTTAAAACATCCTTTGGTATCTTCCACATGAAAGACCATTCCGCCAACTGGATTATCTATAGTTATTGATGGAACCACTGATTGGCTAGCAACCCAAACAGAAGGTTCTTTATACGGACTTTTAAGTACAAAAGATGAAGAATTGAGCGGCACATCAATAGTCGATTTTTGGTTCATATCCTTTACCATTGTAAATTTATCAATAACGGCACCATTGGACCCTATCATCTTCATATCTAGTCGATTACCTTCCACCTCAAGGAGTAAACTTCCGCCATGTACCTCCTCAATAATAGGTAAAGCATCATGTGGATAAGTTGGACTTCTAAAATTTAATCTGTTACCTGCAGTTCCCGAAACCATATAAACTGTACCTTTTTTTGATCCATCTGATTTTTTTTCATAGGGACATGAGTTGACAGAACCATCATAATAACCAGAAGAAGAGCTCAGCTGATGTAAAGATGGATTGAAGGTATTTTCCATGCCGAAATGCCCTCTGATAAGTCTACTCCTTTCATAGGTATGCGAATGTGCCGTTAAAACCAAATCTACATTAAATCTCTCTAAAATAGGTAAAAACTTCTCTCTTATTTGAACAAGCTCAAAAACAGTATCTGAGTTGTGTGTACCCATTGTATAGGGTGCGTGATGCCAGTAAACCACCGTCCATTTCTGAGTATTGGCTGCTAAATCAACTTTAAGCCAAGCTACCTGTGGACTAAGCGTATCGGAAAGTCTAAAATTATTAACTGTTTCCATTCCATAAGAATCAAGAGCCACAAAATGCACATTACCGATATTATATGAATAATACTCCTTGTGCATTGAAGGCACTCCACCCATCTGGCCCGCTCCTGCATTCGCAAAAATGTCATAATAGGGCATTTCGTGGGTTATTTGTGTGGTTCCATTATAATCATGATTTCCCGGCACAGGATAAATAGCCGTTTGTTTCATTATCCTATCATTTTGATATACTCCAAAAAAGTTGGTTTGATATTCATAATCCGTACCATCATTATAAGCGTTATCTCCAAGCAAAAGCCATGCATCAACATAACTATCACCAATATAATTTAGAAATTGATTCTTAACATTGGCTTGATTATTATTTTGATCAGTCGTGCCGCAATCGCCTGTTACCCAAACTTTAACTTTTTGCGTATCGCCAGTGGCCTGTGAGGTTATGAAATAATTTTGATCAGTACCTTCCAACTTTACCGCACCATTATAAATCGCATAATAATACTTTGTTTTGGGTATTAAACTTAGAATATCAACAACATGTGTTAGTCCTCCTGCTGTATTGGGAGTTTCAAAATCAAGGTTGTTGGGGCTTAAGCCATATTTGATTTTTGCATTACACCATGAACTGGTATTGAATCTGACTTGAATACTAGACTGCGTACGAAGCTGAAGGTATGGCCCTCGAACAACGCTCTGAGAGAAGGCAAATTGGCACACTACCAACAGCCATAAGAAGGCGACTTTAGATTTCATTGATAGGAATTAACACTCTGTATGTTAAGAATCACCAAGCATAAGATATTCTTAAACAAATGTGTGTTAAAATATTCTAATAAAAAAAATAAATCCCCGAAAACTTCAGGGATTTATCATGACAAAAAATATAACGTTTGGGGAAATCCTTAATTAAATTGGTCCTCTAACTCACTTAGGGTTAGATTCCAAGCATCAGCTACGCCTTTATAAACTACAGCTCCTTGTACAACATTGAGTCCCTTCTTAAGTTCTTCATTTTCTATGCATGCTTTTTGCCAGCCTTTATTGGCCAATTGTAACACATACGGTAAAGTTGCGTTGGTCAAAGCCAAAGTAGAAGTGTATGGCACAGCACCCGGCATATTTGCAACACAATAATGAACTACTTCATCAATTACAAAAACGGGATCTTCGTGGGTGGTTGGTTTACAAGTTTCTATACATCCCCCTTGGTCTACAGCCACATCCACCACCACAGTGCCTGGTTTCATCAATTTCAGCATGTCTTTTGTTATGAGATGAGGAGCTTTAGCACCAGGAATTAATACCGCACCCACCACCAAATCCGCCTCTTTGATGGCTTCTTTGATATTGTATTCGTTTGAAAGTATAGTAGTTACATTGGCAGGCATGATATCTGAAAGTTGTCTAAGTCTATTGAGACTGATATCCATAATCACTACTCTTGCACCTAAACCTGCAGCCATTTTGGCCGCTTGTGTGCCAACAATTCCTCCACCTAATATCAATACTTTGCCAGATGGAACCCCCGGAACCCCTCCCAAAAGAACACCTTTACCTTTTTGTGGTTTCTCTAAGTATTTAGCACCTTCTTGTATGGCCATTCTTCCCGCAACTTCCGACATTGGAATCAACAATGGCAATGACCTGTCTACTTTCTCTACTGTCTCATAAGCCAAACAAACAGCTCCACTTTTTATCATGGCATGTGTTAGTGGCTCCGAGGATGCAAAGTGAAAATATGTAAATACCAATTGGTCTTTTTTAATGAGACTGTATTCTGAAGCGATGGGTTCTTTAACTTTTACTATCATTTCGGCTTTATTGTAAACCTCTTCGATAGTCTCCAAAATAGTGGCTCCTGCTGCTATAAACTCAGCATCAGCAAAACCACTGTTAAATCCTGCATCTTTTTGAATGTAAACTGTGTGACCGAACTTAACCAGTTCCATGACCCCAGCTGGAGTCATGGCTACTCTGTTTTCGTTATTTTTTATTTCTTTAGGTACTCCGAGAATCATGTAGTTTGTTGAGAATGCATTGCGACGTGCCTATGCTTATTGTTATTGAAATGTGGAACAAAATTATATTATAAAGAATATTTTTGTGCATTGAGCTTCGAAATAAGAAAATTAATACTAATATTACACTACAAACAGAATATTTTTCGATTATTTAAAAAAATTAATAAGAAAAAAGGAATATTTTCGGATGAAGATCAAAATAGATGAAATAGATAAAAAGATATTGATGCTTTTACAGCACAATTCTACGCTGACCTACAAAGAAATAGCTCAAAAAATCAATCTTTCACTCAGTCCGGTTCATGACCGCATAAAAAGATTGGAGCAAGAAGGAGTTGTAGAAAAATATGTGGGAATACTGAACAAAAAAATGTTGGGCGTTGGACTTACAGTATTTTCACAAGTTACGCTCATTAGACAAACACGAGAAGTTTCGCAGATTTTTGACATAGCCATAAAACAACTTCCAGAGGTGGTTGAGTGCAATTTCGTTTCAGGAAGTTTTGATTATCTATTAAAAATAATTGTGGCAGACATGGAAGCCTACCACAATTTTCACCAAATGAAGCTTTCTACTATTGAAGGAGTTTCACTGATAAACTCCTTTTTTGTCATGTCAGAAGTCAAGAGTACTACTGAAATTTTACTGTAAAAAGATTTGTTTCAAAATATCTTAATAAAAAACAAAATCCGTCCAGTCAACCAATTAGCAGTCAATCAAAAACCAGTTAACAAATAACCAATTTACCAGTTAACCAATACACCCATATCAATTCCCACAATCCAACCAATCGTAATCCTGATCAATCGGCTGGCCATCCGGAGCAATGAAAAACGATTTTTTATCAATTGCTGCGTCTGTATTTTTGATTAAATTATTGATATACAATCCAAAACCACCCAAAATAGCCTGATTTTTAGTAAAATAAGTCTCTAAATCTTTCAATTCAGCCATCACATTACTTTTAGCTTCCAGATTCACAACCGCATCGTTGGTCAGTTTTTTGAGTTCTGTAATGTATATTTCAGCCACTACTCTTTTTATTTGACCCAAATAATTATTTTTAGAAAGACTCTCATTCTTGATGATTGAATTCGTCATTTTGGTAAGAACCTCAGATAAAGGCGGTAAATTTTTATCATAAATCTGCTGAGTGGCTAATCTGGAGGCTCTTCTCGGTTCCAACATCAAGCTCAAAGTCAATTGTGCGGCACTTTCAGCAGGCGACAAGACATCAAAGCTCATTCCCGTGTGACGCTTAAAAGTCTCCTTTGGATTGGCTGGATATCTAAAAGGTCTTGGCGGAATTAGTGGCAACAACTGTTTTGGTACTGCCAAAAATTCCGGCTGGACGGTTTCTAATAGCACCGAAAGACTTTTTCTTTGAGCCACAGCATCAACTGGTACATAAGTTTTTTGCAAATCTCCATTGAGTGCATTGGTATAAAACGCCCCTCCTATTGACTTCGAAGACGCCTGTACCTGATATCTGTGAAACATGTACATTGGCACAAAAACCTCCTCTAAAGTTGCCATTGGAGCGTTTTGAGGTATTTTTTTCTCATCAAAATTTTTCAAAACATGGTTTCTCAATTCCATCAAACGTTTCAGTTCGTCAGTAGCATCGCTACCGTTGTCCCAAAGGTGTGTTTGGGGATGTACAGAACCGTCTGGACGTGCATCTTGATCGGTCAAAAACTGTTGATTTTTGCGAAACATATTCTTCACTATTCTCTCTAATTCGGCTTTTTCATCGACATTTTTAGGAAAATCTTGATAGCCCCAAGTAATAGAAGTTTTATCATAATCACCAATACCCATAGCATATGCCTCAGATAAATCCACTTTGCCATTGTTTAAAAATACCAATGGATGCGGATAATCCATTACCGAAGCACGGCCTTGAATACTCGAAATATAATTGTGCGGTAAACCCAAAGTGTGCCCAATTTCGTGAGCTGAAAGTTGTTTGAGCCTATCTAAAGCGAGTTTGTTCATCAATGAATCACTTTTACCAGGACTAAAATCTCCTGCCAAACCTTGAGCCAACATATAATCTTGCCTTACTCTCAATGAACCAAGTGTTACTTTTCCTTTCAAAATTTCACCCGTACGAGGATCTATCACACTCGTACCATAAGACCATCCACGTGTGCTGCGGTGCACCCATTGAACCAGGTTGTACCGCACATCCATTGGGTCGGCATCTGCGGGTAGCATTTTTACCTGAAAAGCGTTCTTATAACCTGCAGCTTCGAAAGCTTGGTTCCACCAAGTGGCACCTTCAAACAAGGCCGAGCGAATAGGCTCAGGAACTCCAGAATCGAGATAATAAACAATCGGCTCAACGGCTTCACTCATCGCGGCAGAAGGGTCCTTTTTCTGCAATCTATGTCTTGAGGTGAATTTCTTGACAATGGGCTCATTGATTGGTGAAGAATAATCATAAAATTCAATGCCACCATAGCCTATTCTTGCGTCATATTCTCTCGGTTTGAAACCTGGCTCAGGCAGCTTTACAAATGAATGGTGCTGGTGCATCGTCACGAAATCAGTGTTTGGAGCAACTTCCGAGAGATAATTGCCAGCTCCGCTTCCACCCAGTGTAATTACGGCCTGGAATTCTGTGTTTTTTGGAAAAGACTTACACATGGGTGCATAAACGCCCGATCGCGAAAGGTCAAAACTGTAATTGCCCTGTTTAGTACTTGAAATGTCTTTAGCTGCTCCCAATGCATCTCTGAGTAAAAAAGGTGTAAAATCAATTACGAAAAGCCCATCCGTACTTTTCAATATTTCAAAGCCAAAAAGTATTGATTTAGCAAAAGATTCCTCCACGGCTTTTTTCTCCAAAGGGTCGTTGGTGATGGCTCTGAATTTATAATTCGGCTCCATCATCATTATTTTGTTACCCAGCCGCTCAAATTTGAGGATGTGTTCGTCGCTCAAACGGCCACGATCTAGGCCAATATCGTTAGAACCCAAACCTTGTGCTAAACTTGGGTAATACAAAAATTCTTGTCCGAGATCTTTGACTTCTAAAAAGACTTTTCCTTTGGCTTCATTCCAATAAAAAGTAAAAAAGCCCTCTATCTTCTTTGCGTCTTTCAATTGACTATCAATATCTTGAGCAAAAGTAAAGAGAGGAATAAATAGAATTAAGATGATGAAGAGTACGTTTTTTTTCATTGGTTTTCTAAGGTTTATTTAATGAAATTTTTCTCGCCGACATTCACTTCGGCATTTATAAAGTTTTCTTTTGGAGGTATAGGACAAATATAGGATTCGGTGTAAGCACAATAGAAATTACGTGATTTGTTAAAATCTATTACAATCTTATCTCCATCCAGATCGTCTTTTGGTATATTCACATATCTTCCGCCACCATAAGATTCCTTTCCACAGGTTTTATCTTTAAATGGCAAAAGATAATTGGTCTCCTCCTCAAAAATCAAAACTTTTATTTTTTGTCCATTTTTCTCAAAAGAGGCTTCTCCAGCCAACTTTGCACTTACTTTTGAGGAATCCGTCATGTCCATGCTAAAATCTAAGTTTGCTTTTGATGGCACAAAGCTTGCTTCAACAATCCATTCTTCATTGGGTTCAAAAAAATCGAAAGTACCCTTTTCTTTTATCGGGCTGTCTTCCATGTTTTCAAGATTCTCTTTGTATGTATCAAATTCTTTGTGCGTGATATCATGGTAATTGGGCGTTCCTGAGAGCGAGTAGATAATTATTCCTAAAATGCCCAAAGCTGCCAATCCAATAATAAATTTATTCATAAACTTAAAAATTGATTATTTTTGTAAATCATAAAATTAGTAAAATTGGCCAAACGTTAAAACTATTGGGTCGATTTAAATAACCAGAAATAGATGTTTACAGGAATAGTAGAGAGCAAAGCCAAATTAATTGAAATAAAGCCCAACCAAAGCAACATCAGTTTTGTGTTTGAAAGCACCCTCACTAATGAATTTAAAGTGGATCAAAGTGTCAGCCACAATGGCGTTTGTTTGACAATTGAAAATATTGAGGAGGATCAATACCAAGTGACCGCCATAGGAGAAACTTTACAAAAAACCAGTTTGGGTAATCTGAAATTGGGTGATTTTGTCAATCTGGAAAGAAGCATGAAGGCCGATGCAAGATTTGACGGACATATTGTGCAGGGCCATGTCGACCAGATAGGTTTTTGTAAAAAAATAACTGACTTGAGCGGAAGCTGGCAAGTGGACATAGAATATGATGCAACTTTGGGAAATATTACGGTTGAAAAAGGCTCAATTTGTCTCAATGGTATAAGTTTGACAGTTTTTAATTCCAAAGAAAACGGCTTTTCAGTTGCCATTATTCCCTACACTTGGATACATACCAACATGCATGCTTTGAATGAAGGTGATAAAGTGAATCTGGAATTTGACATTGTGGGCAAATACTTGGCTAAATTGCATAAGCCTTTTATTGTAAAATAGCTTGTTCTACCTAATTCTCACCAAAAAGTAAATCATAAAATCCGAGATTAAATTGCTTTCCTTGTAAAATACTTCATTTGGTTTTTCGTATAAAAACAAATTACTTTGTCTTTTGATATAAATTCTAAAAAATGCCCAAATACAGCACCAATACTAAAACCGACGTTTTAATTCACCTAGCCATCATAGTTTCGATTATTTTGGTTCTATTTTTTGGCTTTTTCTTCGTTTATCTTCCTTGGAGTACCAATCATGGAGATGCCGTTAAAGTGCCAAATTTGAAAGGTTTAAGTATGGATGCCGCAGAAGATTTGCTTGATGATGCTGACTTGGACTATGAAATAAGCGATAGTGTATTTGTTTCTGGTGCAGAACCTCTGAGTATCATCGCCAATTATCCAAAATCTGGTGCCAACGTAAAAACAGGTCGTAAAATTTACTTAACGGTAGCCGCAGCCTCAGCCCCATTGGTAAAGTTACCAAATATCATTGGCCGCTCAACATCAAGTGCTCAAAATCAATTACTTAGCTCTGGACTTCTTTATGATGGAGAAGAAAAAATTGCAGCTTTAGAAGAAAACACGGTACTTGCTGTAAAGGTTAATGGGAGAGAAATTCAGCAAGGTGACGAAATACCAAAAGGTTCTAAAGTCACTTTTGTTGTAGGCGATGGCTATGGAAATCAACGCATTGACGTGCCGAATGTAGTGGGAATGGCCCAAGACGAAGCCGATATACTGCTTTCTGGCCTAGGTCTTAGTTTAGGTAACATTATATATGAGTTATCAGATAAACCAGCTGGAACGGTGTTTAAGCAACAACCTTCTGCAGGAATTGACGAAAAAATAAAAATAGGCTCTCCCGTAAATATTTGGGTATCTGGGGATGGTACTAGCAATTCGATAGAAAATTAAAAAGAAAAAATAATGAACGAAAATTTTGATATTTCAGTAGACCAGTTGCGTGAAATGATTGAAAGTGGAGAGCCTTTTAATCTGGTGGATGTTAGAAATCCAGATGAATACGAAGAAGACAACTTGGGTGGAGTCTTGATTCCTTTGGGCGATTTACCCGATAGCCTAGATCAATTAGAAGCTATGAAAGGAAAGGACATTTATATTCATTGCCGAAGTGGAGCAAGAAGTGACAGGGCAAAGCATTACCTAATTTCTGAAGGTTTTGAAAAAGTGCACAATGTAGTCGGAGGCATTTTGGCTTATAGAGCTTCAGAATAATTCCCAAAGCCAACAAAAATAAAAATACGCATTAGAAAAAAATCTGATGCGTATTTTTTTTCAAGAAATCGGAAGTTTTCTATCTCTTATTCTGAGAATCAATAATTATGGTAACTGGGCCGTCATTTTCAATCGAAACTTTCATGTCAGCACCAAAAATGCCGGTTTCGATTCTTTTTCCCAATCCTGCACTCAACAACTCTATCATTTTTTCATAAAGTGGAATTGCTTGATCGGGTTTTGCAGCTTCTATGAACGATGGGCGATTCCCTTTTTTGGTAGAGGCGTGAAGTGTAAACTGGGAAATCAAAAGTATATTACCTTCAATTTCGTTGAGGTCTTTATTCATTTTCCCTTCTTCGTCTCCGAATACTCTTAAACACAAAATTTTCTTTGCGAGCCATTCAACATCTTCCGTGGTGTCTGCTAAACAAACACCCAACAAAACCAGAAAGCCGTCGTTTATCTTACCTTTGATTTGCCCTTCAATAACAACAGACGATGCTGTAACTCTTTGAATAACTGCTATCATATTAATTTAACCGCAAAAGATAATAAGCTATCAAAAAATAGGTTCCGATGCCAATCAAATCATTGGCGGTTGTAATAAATGGCCCAGAAGCCATGGCTGGATTTATACCAATTTTATCTAATATCAGCGGTGTAATAGTACCCATAAATGAGGCCAAAATAACCACAGAAAACAATGAAATACAAACTACCCAAAACAACTCGGGTTCACCAATGGCATAAACATATATTCCGGTAACCACACCTACCACCAATCCATTGATCAATGCCACTCTAATAACTTTCGAGAGCCTTTCCCAAAGCCCAATACTAATTCCAGATTTTTCGGCCAATGACTGTACAATAAGGGAGGAAGTTTGAATCCCGACGTTTCCACCTGTAGAACCCATAATGGGAATAAACATGGCCAAAGCCGAAACTCTGGCAAGGGTATCTTCGAATTGACGAATTACTGATGCCGCCAAAAGACTTCCAAAAACACCTACCACCAGCCAAGGGATGCGGGCTTTGGCTAAATGCCAAACGGAGTCATCTTCTTCGGCCTCACCAGTGATACCGGCCATTACCTGGATGTCCTCCTCCGCTTTTTCGGTGATAAAGTCGATAACGTCGTCGATAGTAATTACACCCAAAAGTCTTCCCAATGAATTAACGACGGGAATAGCTTCTAAATCATATTTTTGCATGATTTGAGCCACTTCTGCACCACTTTGTGTGGTATCTACAAAAGCTATTTCATCGTCAACTATATTCTCAATTTTGGTATTTTTCCTAGCCAAAACAATTTGCTTCAAAGACACAATTCCCTTCAGCTTTTGCTCAGCGTCTACGACATAAACGGCGTAAACTTTATCTACATTTTCTGCCTGTAGGCGGATTTCCTCTACACACTCGCTCACGGTTTGATTGGTAAATACTTTTACCAATTCTTTTTGCATAAGTCCACCCGCTACATCTTCTGGATAATGTAATAAATCCAAAATAAATCGGGCTTGTTCTCGGTCCTCTAAAAGTGCAATTACTTTTTCTCTGACTTCTATGGGCTGCTCGTTGAGTAAATCCACAGCATCGTCAGAGTCAAACAAATTTACATATTTGGCTATTTCCTCAACAGTAAACTGTTCTTTTATGAACTTTTTACGATCATCAGACTCTATATTAGAAAGAACTTCAGCACCTTTCTCGGTGTCTAAAAGAGAAAATAATTGATGTGCTTGATCTCCTGTCAGCTCATAAAGAACAGAAGAAATATCGGCGGGAAAAAGTTCGTCGAGTTCTGAAAGTAAAAATTCAGTATTGTCAGAAGAAATGGCTTCCTCAATACTTACTAGGTACTCTTTGGTTAAATCGAAAGTCGCCATTTCTTTAAAACTTTTTGATTGGCTGCAAATTTCGACAAATATTGGCTTTAAAGCAAAAGTTTAAAAAATTTAAGTTTTTTGACCCGATCTAATATTTGAAATACCTTCTTTACTTCACTTCGAATCCATAGCTTTTTTCGTAAATAGAGATTGATCTTGGATATGAACTATCTATTTTGTTGTATTTGGCGGCTTCCTCGGTCATTCTATGCTTCGTCACTTTGGTTTCTAAAGTGTACTTCCCTTTGGCGTTTAATAATTGTTTAAAATTGTAAGACCTGGCTTCACCGGGATTTAAATTATTATCGCTCAGTTTTTTAGCTACAGGATACCACTCCCAAGACTCCCCAACCCTTCCTTGTGTTTTTGCTATAATTTTTCCCTCTGAAGTTTTCAAAACCAAGTCGATCAGCAAAAACCGCTCAGGGTCACCTGAAGGCACACGATGCCCAGCGTGTTCATTTTTTAGGGTAAGGCTAAACTTCAATGTATCAGATAGTTTATAGCTTTTTTTAACATTACTGCTGTAAAATTCCAGACTTTTCAACATGGCAGGTTTTAAAGTGTCATGCTTGGGAATACCAGATGCAGGAAAATTATGAAAATGACTCTTTTTCGCAGGAAAACCTTCCATTAATGAACGATGCGTCTCTGGCATATGACAACTTATGCAGTTTTTCTTCCCATAAAACGGCCCTGCTTTCCACTCGTCGCCAGTCTGAAATGTACATGCCAAAGTGGGCGTAACCACGGCGTTGGCATTGTGACAAGAAATGCAAAGCGTTTCAGACAAATGAATGGGATCTTTTTTTACTGGATGTGGAGCTAATGTACTTCCACTACTACCAATAATGACATTGTTTCTAACATGGCAACTGGCACAATTGATACCCTCTTTTTGTAATTCGCTATCAAAAAGTGGATTTTTTTCTTTTACGGGTTTATAAATATCTCCGTTTATGAGTCCCTTTACAATAAACTCTTGCTGGTTTTGAAGTGGTATGTGACAGTTGATGCACATAAAAGGGCTGGATTCTTTTTTTAATTCGGCCTGAAACTGCTGATCGACCCAAGCCTGAGCATGTGTTGAGGTTTTCCATTCGGCATAATATTCTTTGTGGCATGTTCCACAATCTTCCGATTTCAAAGAGACCAAGCCATGTGGCACTTTTTGGTTAGGTACCACTTTTTCCCACGATTTGGTCAAAGGCAGTATCACCTCCGGCTCATTAAATACCTTGTTTTTTTCCAAAACAAAATAAATGGCAGCAGAAAAAATCAGAAATGCCAATGTCAAAAGTGCGTATTTTTTTATCATTATTGTTCCATTCGTTCAGAAGGCTTGCAAATTACATTTATTTGACCTCTATGTTATGTGACTAATGTACCACTAGTTTTGTTTCAATTATCATTTCCCTATAATCATCAATTTCTACTTTATTGTCAATGATAGATAACAATAGTTGTGCAGCTTCCATTCCTGTTTTATCGGGAAACTGTTCTACAGAAGCCAATGGCGGATTACTCATCAATGAAGTTATGGGTAAATTGCCATAGCTAACAAACTTGATTTCTTGGTTAGGCACGATTCCCCTTTTTTTGCAAACCAACATGGCATAAAGAGCCACATAATCATTAAATCCAAAAATCGCATCAGGAACATTCTCTTGGGACAGGAACTCCTCCATAACAGCCATTGCACTTTTTTTTGTCAAATCGCATGATTTTATCAAACTCTGACTGCTTCTTATATTGTTTTTTTGTAATCCCAAAAGGTAACCATTTAATCTTTCGTCGGAGGCATCAAGATTTGAAGGGCCATTTATGAGAGCTATTCTTTTGCAATTGAGGTCTTTCAAAAATCCGATGGCATCCACAGCACCTTTTTGAATGTCGCATTTAATTTTGTGCGATTTGTATGAACGAGGAACTCTGTCGAAGAAAACTACTGGAATTCCAAAATCCTCCACCTTTTTAAACTTTGAGTAATCCGTTGTATTTCCTGCCAAAGAAACCAATAATCCATCAACTCGGTATTTGAGCATAAGTTCTAGGGCATTGTCTTGTCGTTTCATATCGTTGCGGGTTTGAAAGACAAAAACTTGGTAGCCTTGCTTCTCAAAAAAATCCTCAACAGTATTGATCACTTTTGTGAAAAATTCTTCATCAAGAGCTGGAACGATGATTCCGATGACAAACATTTTCTTTCCTTTCAAAAACATGGAAGCGGGATTAGGCACATATTTCAATTCCTTTGCTTTTTCTAAAACCAATTCCCTTGTCTTTAAACCTATTTTAGGATTGTTCTGCAATGCCCTAGAGACCGTAGAGATAGAAACGCTCAGTGCTTCTGCTATGCTTTTGATATTTATTTCACTTTTCATTTCTCAGGTTTTTTTTATAAAATAGGTTGATTTAAGTCAATTGTGAATATCAATAAGACAATTGTGTCTATAAAATTAATAAAAAAATTATGCAAACATTTGCATTTCAATAAAAATACTAAAAAAACATTCTTAAAGGCACAAAAACGCATATTTTACTATTTCATGATTTAATATAATTTTTTTAAGCAAATTCAAACCTCATATTTTTTGTAATTTTGACTACTGACCTTAATAGATTAAACTATTGCATCGCATCCCAGAAAAAAAACCTGCTAGTTTTATACCTTAAAACTGGTGTTCTGCTGCATTCATTGGCCAAATATTTCGGTCTATAATTTTCTTTTTTTTCAACCATTTAAATCATTCGTCTATGATGATGAAACAATTACTCAAAAAAAATGGAGTGCTTTCTATCCCTTGGAAACTGGGCAAAGGCATTTCCAAATTCTCGCTTAGTTTACTTATTGTTGCCTTGATGAGTTCTATGGCTTTTGCCAAAGAAATTAAAGGTAAAGTAAGTGACGAAACAGGATCAGGGTTACCTGGTGTAACGGTAACCGAAAAAGGTACCATGAACGGTGCTATTACTGATGTAAACGGTCAGTTTACGGTAAACGTAAAAGGCGATGCAGCAATTTTGGTGTTTTCGTTTGTGGGTTATGCTGGCCTTGAAGAAGTGGTGGGCAGTCGTTCAATTATCAACGTAACACTAACGCCAGACGTAAGCAGCCTCAACGAAGTTGTGGTGGTGGGTTATGGTACGCAAAAAAAGGAAACCATAACGGGTTCTGTTGCATCTGTAAAAGGGTCGGAATTGGTAAAATCGCCAGTAGTAAACCTCAGTAACTCTATCGCTGGTCGTATGGCTGGTGTAGTAGCAGTTAACCGTAGCGGTGAGCCTGGTGCTGACGGATCTGCGATCAGAATTCGTGGTTCTAACACCTTGAATAACGGAGATGCATTGATCGTTGTAGATGGTATACCAAACAGAGCGGGTGGTTTAGATCGTATCAATCCGAATGACATTGAAAGTGTATCGGTGTTGAAAGATGCCTCGGCTGCCATTTATGGTTCTAGAGCTGCAAACGGTGTAATATTGATTACTACCAAAAGAGGTAAAACAGGAAAGCCACAGTTGGCATACTCTGCCAACCAAGGGTATTCTCAGCCAACAGTTATTCCAAAATTGACCAATGCGGCTCAATATGTGGGTATGTTGAACGATTTGGATATTTATGGATTGCCAACAACAGAGTGGGCAGCGGCCAATACCGCTTATAAGAGTACTGGAACTTATACACGCCCAGATGGAACAACAAGAAAGGCACCTTTCTCACCTACCGACATCCAAAAATACGCAGATGGCTCAGATCCTTGGTTATATCCAAATACGGATTGGTATGGGGCTACACTTAAGAATTGGTCGCCTCAAACACAACACAACCTTCAAATATCTGGAGGTACAGAGGCAGTTAAATATTTGGCCTCATTGGGTTACCAAAATCAAGATGGTTTCTATAAAAAGTCTGCGACAGGCTACCAACAGTATGATATTCGTTTGAACCTGGACGCTAAAATCAACAAATATGTTGATATGAATGTAGGTTTATTGGCAAGAGAGGAAGTTAGAAACTATCCAACGAGAAGTGCAGGAGCGATCTTTAGAATGCAAATGAGAGGTAAGCCTCAACAGCAAGCTTTTTGGCCAAACGGATTACCTGGTCCGGATATCGAAAATGGTGAAAATCCTGTTGTGATCACTACCGATCTTTCGGGATACGACAAAAAGAAAGACGATTATATTCAAACGAATGGATCGATAAATGTCAAAATCCCATGGATCGATGGCCTGAAATGGACTGGAACTGCAGCCGTAGATAAAAAGACTGTTTTCAGAAAATTATGGCAAATTCCTTGGACTCTGTATCAACAAGGCTCAGGTTTTGAAGCCGATGGAACAACTCCTAAGCTTGTTGCAAGTAAAAGAGGACCAGCTGAACCTCGCTTGGATGAATTTTACGAAGACCAACTAAATATTCTACTTGGAAGTGTAGTATCATACGAAAAACAAATTGGTGTGCACGGTATAACAGCATTGGCAGGTATGAACCGTGAGACTATTGATGGTAACAACTTCAGTGCTTTCAGAAGGTACTTCATTTCACCAGCATTGGATCAAATGTTTGCTGGAGGCGACTTAGAAAGAACCAACAGCGGAGGCGGATTTGAAACTGCACGTATCAATTACTTTGGTAGAATGGCCTATAACTACAAAGAAAAGTATTTGGCAGAGTTCCTTTGGAGATATGACGGTTCTGATAGATTCCCTGCAAAAAGCCGTTATGGTTTCTTCCCTGGATTTATGGCTGGATGGGTTGTATCTGAAGAAAATTTCATGAAAGAACAAAACGTTTTCAGTTTCTTGAAATTGAGAGGTTCATGGGGACAATTGGGTAATGACCAAGTTAACTTACCAAACTCATCAACTCCAGCTACCTATCAGTATCTTTCAACTTATGGTTTCAGAAGCTATATATTGGGAGATGCCGAGCAAAAAACCTTGTTTGAAACTCGTCTTCCAAACGAAAACATCACATGGGAGGTGGCATCCAATTCAAACGTAGGTTTGGAGGGTCAGTTGATGAATGGAAAAGTATTCTTCGAAATGGATTATTTCTCTAACTACCGTTCGAAAATCCTTTGGTTTAAAAATGCATCAGTTCCTCAATCAACTGGTATTACTTTACCTGCTCAAAACATAGGAGAGGTTTCAAACAAAGGTTTCGACTTTAACATTGGTTATAGAGGTGGAAAAGGCGACTTCAAATACAACGTAAGTGTAAATGGTGGCTATGCCAAAAACAAGATAGAATTCTGGGATGAGGCACCGGGTGCACCTGAATGGCAAAGAACTACTGGTAAACCTATGAATACCTTTATGGCTTACTTGTACGATGGTGTTTTCAAAGACCAAGCTGATATTGATGCTAGAACTGTTGATTATTCAGCAATTGTGAAAACTTTGAGACCTGGAGATATGAAGTACCAAGATTACAATGGTGATGGCAAAATAACTCCTGATGACCAAGTAAGAACTGACAATACGACATTGCCAATGTTCCAAGGTGGTATCAATTTGGGTGGACAATACAAAAACTTTGACTTGACTATTTTGATCCAAGGTGCTGCAGGTGCCAAACAATACGTGTCGGCTGGTGAAATGGGTAACATAGGCAACTATTTGTTAGACATGTATGAAGATCGTTGGACAATCGACAATCCATCTAGCGTACATCCAAGAATAGCCAACCGTTCTGATCAGTATTATTCAAACAACAATACTTACTGGTTAAGAAGTTCAGATTACATCCGTTTGAAAAACTTCGAATTGGGTTATTCATTACCTGAAGTTTTGACTAAAAAAATCGGATCAAGTAGTGCCAGAATTTATGTTAGTGGTATCAACGTTTTCACTGTTGACAAATTGAAGGTTTTTGACCCTGAAACTGCAAGTACTACTGGACAGTACTATCCTCAGTCGAGAGTTATGAACATGGGATTGAATATTAAATTTTAATGAAAATGAAAATGTATAAAAAAATAATAATTTCACTCTTTACAGTTTCGTTTTTTGCCACAGGTTGCAACGACGACTTTGTAAATACAACTCCGCTCGACCAGCTTTCGCAAGAAGTGGTTTGGGGCGATGCTTCACTCGCAGAGGCTTTTGTAAGTGAGCTTTATGGTGGCCTTGGCGTAGGTGGTTTTAATGAGCAAATGTTGGCCTCACTTACTGATGAAGCCATATTTACCCACCCAGGTCGTAACATTACGACACACACCGAGGGCAGAATAAACCCAGCGGATCCAGGTTGGATAAATGGCACGCTTTCATGGGTAAACATGTACCAGAGAATCAGAGCTGCCAACTTGGCATTGGAAAACTTGGCTGCTCCAAAGTTTCCTAATACCAACAACATAGTAGATAGATTAATAGGGGAGTCTAAATTTATGAGAGCCTATTACTATCATCAGTTGTTGAGATATTACGGTGGTGTGCCTATTGTTGACAAAGCTTTTTCTTTGAATGACTCAGACTTTTTGGGAGCTAGAAATACTTACGAAGAATGTGTAAATTTCATTATCAAAGATTTGGATGAAGCCGCTACAAAATTGGATGGTAAATCTTTACAAAAAGGTAGAGCTACGAAAGCTGCAGCTCTAGCTCTTAAATCAAGAGTGTTGATTTATGCAGCCAGCGATATGGCCGACATTCCAACAGCGAAAGTAAAATCAAAGGCTTTGGCCTCCTATGCAACGCCTCAATTGGTAGGATATGTTTCTGGTAGTCGTGCTGATCGTTGGCAAAAAGCCAAAGCAGCGGCTAAAGCTGTTTTGGACCTTTCTGGATTTGGTTTTCAAACCAATCTTACGGCACCAGTTTCTGCTGAAGTAGGTACAGCCAATTACATGAATCAGTCGCTTTCACAAAATGGCGGTCAATCTGAAATGATTTTTGGTAGATATTTTATACCAACTAAAAACGAAGATGGCGGTAGAATTGGCCTTTTCAACGGACCAAACGGTTACAACAACTGGGCAGGTAATACACCGATTCAGGAGCTTGTAGATGATTATGAAATGATGGACGGAAGTAAATTTGACTGGTCAAAACCTGAGCATGCGTCTAATCCTTATGCCAACAGAGACCCAAGGATGAAAGCTACCATCATGTATGAAGGTTCTCCTTGGAAACCGCGTTCGGCATCTGCTGCACCGTTGGACCCTGCTAACCAGATTCAAACAGGAGAGTATGAAGTAAATCCAGGTGGTGTTAAGAAAACACATTTTGGCTTAGATACACGTAAAAGTACAATTGAAGACTGGAACGGAAGTTACACTGGATACTACATGCGTAAATTTACAAACCCAAGTCCAGCTATTGTTGACCAAAACTCTTGGCAACAAATACCTTGGCCATTCTTACGTTACACGGAAGCCATATTTAACTATGTGGAAGCCTGTATAGAGTTAGGCGAGGAAACTGAAGCCAAAACTTGGTTAAACAAAGTACGTTTTAGAGCAGGTATGCCAGCTATAACCGAAACTGGAACAGCCCTTAGAGATCGTTATAGAAACGAGCGTAGAGTAGAAATGGTATTTGAAGAGCAACGCTACCATGATGCTCGTCGTTGGATGATTCCAGCACAAACATTGGGCCGTAAGGCAAGTATTATAAATGTAAAAGGAACGCTAAAACCTGGTAAAACAGTAGCTGTTTACAAATATGATCCCGAAAACTACAATTATTCTTACACTGTAGGAAAAATTGACCCGGGTAAAGAGAACCGTAACTGGGATGATAAAATTTATTTCCTACCGATTCATCGCGATGAAATCAACAGGAATAATAAATTGATTCAAAACCCTGGTTATTAATTTTTATTCAATCACTTGATGGAAACGGAAAACTATCCCTATTTTTGGGATAGTTTTTTTTTGAAAAAGAATCTTAAAACAAAATGTCAATGGAATAGATTTAACCTGGAAATTAGAATCTTGGTTTCGTTAAAAAAAAACGTATTGAAAAGATTTTGAGTAAAGCCATACCACAAAAGACACAAAGAAATTTCACAAAGTTCCACAAAGAAATACACTAACCAAACTTACATAATACTTATATTCAATAATTTAACTTCTTGTTTTTGACCAATCAACCATGACCTTAAAATTCTTAAAATATTCATTTATAGCCATCATCTGTTCTTTATGTTCATGCAAAAATGAAGGCGAAAGTACCTCAGAATCTGAAGGTTCACCCCTATTTACTTTATTGAGCAATGAACAAACCAACTTAAGTTTTCAAAACAACTTAGAGGAAGGCCCCAATACTAACATTTTGATGTATGAGTATTTCTACAATGGTGCTGGAGTTAGCACGGCTGATTACAACAATGACGGACTACTGGATGTGTATTTTGTGTCCAACATGGGCGAAAACAAATTATATCTCAATCGTGGAAAAATGCGTTTTGAAGATTATACGATAGAATCAGGTGCCGGTGGAAGGCCTGGCCCCTGGAAAACGGGTGTAACTTCAGTAGATATAAACGCGGATGGTAAAATGGATATTTACTTGAGTTATTCAGGAAGTTTACCAGCCGAAAAACGTGTTAATCAATTGTTTATCAACAAAGGAAATGATGCATCAGGAACACCATTATTTGAAGAAAAAGCAGCCGAATTTGGCTTGAATCACGCAGGATATTGCAACCAAGCCTACTTTTTTGATTATGACAAAGATGGAGATTTGGATGCATTGATGTTGAATCATAATCCCAAAAACCTTCCATTACTAAATGAAACAGGTACAGCCGCAATGTTGAAAGTGGATAGTCCAGAAATGGGCTTACGCTTCTATAAAAACAACGGTGGCAAATTCCAAGATCAAACGCAAGCAGCTAAAATAAGTGGCTCTGAATTGAGTTATGGACTAGGATTAGGTATTTCAGATCTCAACAACGATGGATGGCCAGATTTTTATGTTTCTAACGACTATTCCGTTCCCGATTACCTGTACATCAACAACAAAAACGGCACCTTCACCAATCAGTTGTCCACTTCAATGGGCCATACTAGTCAGTTTTCGATGGGAAATGACATTGCAGACATCAACAACGACGGCCACAACGACGTGTTCACGCTCGACATGTTGCCAGAAGACAATGCCCGACAGAAATTACTTTTAGCTCCCGACAATTTCGCAAAATTCGAGCAAAATGTACGAAGTGGTTTTTACTACCAATACATGAGAAACATGCTACACCTCAACAACGGAAACGGCACCTTTTCGGAGATTGGACAACTCGCTGGGGTATCCAATACAGACTGGTCGTGGTCTGCTCTTTTAGCAGATTATGACAATGACGGTTGGAAAGACCTATTCGTGAGTAACGGCTACTTAAGAGACTACACCAACCTCGATTTTATCAAATACATGGAAAACTACGTGGCCATGAAAGGCCGCTTGCAGCGAGAAGATGTTTTGGAAATCATCAAACAAATGCCTGCCTCCAATGTATCCAACTATATTTTCAAGAACAAAGGCGATTTGACCTTTAAAAACCAAACCAAAAACTGGGGATTGGAGCGAGCTTCCAACTCCAACGGATCGGTTTATGCCGATTTTGACAATGATGGTGACTTGGATTTACTTATCAACAACATCAACCAACCCGTGTTTTTATACCAAAACGAAGCCAACAAAACCGCTAACTATCTTAAAATAAACCTAAAAGGAAGTCAACAAAATACTTTGGGTATAGGTGCAACGGTTCAGGTATTCGTGAAAGGAAAAGTACAGCAAAGTGAGCAGTATTTGAGTCGAGGCTATTTGTCTTCGGTTTCTCCAATTCTACATTTTGGATTGGGAAAAGCCAACGAAGTAGATTCCATCGTCGTAACTTGGAACAGTGGTCTTTCACAAAAAATCGGTAAAACCAAAGCCAATCAAACGTTTACTTTGAACGAAACAGATGCTAAACTTAAAATAAACAGATTCGAAAAAACTTCAAGTCCAATTTTCAAAGATGCCTCCTCAGGAATCGACTTTGTTCATCAAATAGAAAATGTGAACGACTTTGAGCGTCAGCTGCTTTTGCCTAGCCAACTCTCCTACTCAGGACCCTGCATGACCAAAGGTGACCTGAATGCTGATGGATTAGAAGATATAGCCATTGGTGGAGGGAAAAATCAAGCTACGACCATATATTTTCAACAGAAAGGCGGGAAATTCCAGAAGCAAAACATGGCTATTTTTGAGAAAGACAAGGCTTTCAACGACGGAGATATTGTCATTTTTGATGCAAATAATGACAGGAAAAACGATATTTTGATAGTTAGTGGTGGCTACCACCAATTGGCCGAAAACGATAGTTTATTGCAAGACCGACTGTATATAAATCAGGGAAATAACACTTTCGCACGTGCTGCATTTCCAAAACTATCAGGTAGTAAATCTTGTGTTCGGGTAAACGACATCAACAAAGATGGCTTTTTAGATTTGTTTGTGGGCACGCGTTTTACACCTGGCAAATACCCGCAAAGTCCGGGTAGTTATTTACTTATCAACAACAAAAAGGGCGGATTTACGGACCTAACCAAGGCTTACAGTCCAGAATTGGCCAATATCGGTATGATTACCGATGCCGTTTGGGTAGATTTGAATGCAGACAAAACCAATGAACTCCTTTTGGTAGGTGAGTTTGTTCCGCTAACTGTTCTCCAGCTTAAAGGCCAGGCTTTCGAAAATACCACTGAAGACTATTTCGACCAAAAATATGCCGGATGGTGGAATAAAATAGCCATTGGAGATTTTAACCAAGACCAAAAACCGGATATTTTGATAGGAAATATGGGCCTCAACACGCAATTTGGAGCCTCCAAAGACCAACCTGTAGAAATGTATGCCAAAGATTTTGACAAAAACGGCTCAATTGACCCCATTTTGTGCTATTACATTCAAGGGAAAAGCTACCCTTTTGTAACCCGAGATGAATTGCTCAACCAATTGCCTTACCTAAAGCCCAATTACACCAATTTTGAGAGCTTTTCAAAGGTAATCATGGCCGAAATATTCAAAAACGACGACCTCAATGATGCCCAACACTTGGAAGCCAACCACATGGCCACTACCCTATTTTTGAGTGGAAAAGACGGTAAATACCAAGAAAGCCAACTGCCGCTACAAGCCCAATATTCGTCTGTAAATAGCATAGCCATAATAGATTATAACCAAGATGGCCACCAAGACTTACTCCTGACAGGCAACAACAGTTACGCAAAACTCCGACTAGGAAAATTTGACGCCAACTACGGTACCCTACTCCAAGGAAATGGCAAGGGCGGTTTTACCTACATTCCACAAACGCTTTCTGGACTTAAAATTTGGGGAGATGTGAGGAGTTCTTTGGTGTTTGATAATAAAGTTTTATTTGGGGTGAATGGTGGGAAGGTAGTGGGGGCTGGGTGGTGAGTTTTTTTTACCACGGAGTATCTCAGAGTTTTGCATGGAGTTTCACAGCGACTTAATTATCAGCTTTTAAACCTGCTGCGGCTTTCTATTTAGTCTTTGCGATAAAATATCAAACTCAGAGACCTTTCCTTTTTAAATCTAAGTTAGAAACCAATTTTTTATTAATTTCAACAAAAAAATCACCCATGAGATTAACCCTGCTTGCCCTTTTCTCACTTTTAACCACTATCTCCCGCCAAAAAAGCCCGAAATATGATACCATTATCAAAAATAGATTGGTGTATGATGGCAATGGAAAAGCCCCTTTTAAGGCCGATATTGGTATCAAAAACGACACGATAGCACTTATATAAGAAGTTTAGTCACAATCCTACCCCACCCTCAAAAAAGGCTTCAAATTTGGAGGATTTAGTTCAAAACGGCTTTTCTCTTCTAATAAGTCGTAGCCACGTTGCATTCTAAGCCAAAAATCGGCATTTCCACCAAAAACAGCTTCGATTCTCAAAGCTATATTTGGAGTAATCGATCCTGAGCCATTTAATATTTTTGAAAGTGTAACTCTTGAAACTTGTAACAAATTTGCAGCTTCGCTTACCGATAATTCTGCTGGTTGGAGAATGTCCTCCCTCAAAATTATTCCTGGATGAATGTTTGTTTTTTTATGTCGTTCCATTTTGTAAATTATTAATGATAGTCAACCAAATCTACCTCAGTTGCTTCCCGAGTATTATTGTCAAATTTGAAAATTATTCTCCAATTCCCAGTAATTTGCATTGCCCAGAATCCTTTCAAATTACCCTTCAATGGATGTGGTTTTAAAAAAGTTAAATTCTCTAAATCGCCAGGTACTTTTTCTAAATAATCGATTAAATTGAGCACTCTTTCTATTTTGGCCATCATTTTAGAAGGTAATTTACTTTTATCACCTTTTGTCCAATAATGCTTTAAGCCTTTATGCTGAATGGATTTAATCATAAATTTAATACTTGCTGTAAAGATATAGTTTACACTTTTCATTTTCAAAATTTCAATCACTTATTTACCACGGAGTATCACAGCGACTTAATTATCAGCTTTTAAACCTGCTGCGGCTTTCTATTTAGTCTTTGCGATAAAAAATCAAATTCCCCTTACCTTAAGGTTTAAATCTAAGCTAGAAACCATTTTTTTATTAATTTCAACAAAAAAATCACCCATGAGATTAACCCTGCTTGCCCTTTTCTCACTTTTAACCACTATCTCCTGCCAAAAAAGCCCAAAATACGATACGATTATCAAAAATGGTATGGTGTATGACGGCAATGGAAAAGCCCCTTTTATGGCCGATATTGGTATCAAAAACGATACGATAGCGTTTATTGGGGATTTGTCCAGCGAAACGGCAAGCTTGGAAACGATTGATGCCAAAGGCTTGGCGGTGGCTCCAGGTTTTGTAAATATGCTAAGTTGGGCTACCGAGAGTTTGATACACGACGGTCGCTCCATGAGTGACATTATGCAAGGCATTACGCTCGAAGTCATGGGCGAGGGCGATTCCATGGGTCCGTTGACGGATTCCAT
>NZ_RJUD01000009.1 GCF_024343675.1 Lacihabitans sp. CS3-21 | reverse complement strand
ACCTGTAATGGGGTCAATACTTGTCCCACCGTTACTGCTACTCCTCCTACATATAAGGTTCCCATGGTTGGTAAGGTCTCAATTCTATAGTTGGCTATTGTGCCATCTGCATCTGTTGCTGTCAAAGCATTTATCGCCGTTTGACCTGCTGTTGAAGCTATCGGTGCATTGGTATCGTTGTTGGCTACTGGAGGATTGTTGGTAAAATTGATGGTAACAGTAGCAGGTGTAGGGTCAACTAGACCTGTATTATCAAAAAAAGCATAATCAAAAACCACTGTTCCAACACTTGGAAATGAAGGATCAAGCGTTAATAAAGTTGAATTATAACTTGCTATTACTTGCTCATCTATAACAGCAATACCATTGTAATACAATGTTCCATTTAAAGGCAACTCTTTAATAATGATAGAATTAGTTACCCCTAAACTTCCATCCTCAGGATCAGAGCCGCTTAAAGTTGGAATAGTAACTGTATTCGTACCAGTCGGATTCAAAAATGTTCCAGATGCTGTATTTGAACTTGGTAACTGATTTAAACCAAAATTTACTCCTGTAATATTTGAAGCTACAACCGTAATGGGCGTATCACCTGAAGGGGTTCCATCTCCACTAGCTGCTGTACCTTCACCAATAGTATAATAACCTGTTGGAAAAGCAATAACTGGGGCCGGGTTTCCGAGAACACCTGTATTTGTACTTATCCTTACTGTAAAGCTACCAGAATCTATATTGTTGAAAATGTATGTTCCATCCGAATTTACAGTAGCAATGGCAACTACATTACCTAAAGTATTCACCAAATAAGCGTATAACCCTCCAAAGTTCGAACCTGTTCCATTAATTAATGAATTATTTAAACCATTTGCATCGCTATACACATTACCTTGAATACTAATACAGTAAGGTAACCTGAAGTTTAATGTTCCAGATTGCTCTTCCAAACCCCAAAACCAAGTATTGATAGTACGTAAATTACCAAAGTCATCATTTGCATTTGAAGGCGTATCTGAGCCTTCTCCACCAGGAAGAACAGGTGGTACAAGTAAAGAGCTTCCATAAGTTCCATTCCAACCGTGGCCTGGAGAATCTTGTCCTAGAACACTGTTATCCACACCTGCTCCAGTAGTATTATTTGCATGGTTGGTTAAACTAGCATCGTCCCAATACATCCTGAGATTTGGAACTGAAACTGGAGAAACAGCCGAGAGTGTAAACCCGTTTCGGTTCATTTCAGCATCGTATAAAGGCAAATTTATTCTACCTCTTAACATGCTAATTTGAGAAGTTACTGTTGTATTTGGCGAAAGTACATTCCCAAGACCGTCTAAACCATCCCATGGCATGAGATGGCTACCTGCAGTAACACCAAATGCCTCCAATATCCTATCCGTTGTACCCTCTTGAAATCCTGCGGTACCATTAACATCTAATAAAAATTTTACATCACCATCGACGTTGGTAAAATATGGAATAAAATATGCACCAGCACAACCAGTTACGTTACCATTGAGCGTTGGAGCGGCAGCTAAACTAGCTGAAGGATATACTGAAGCGTCTGGTTCGTTCAAAAAGGTCCTGTAGCCTCCTGACAATACAGGAGCTGAAACGTTGGAATTAATTGATTTTCTACCAATTGCCCAGTCTGTTTGCAAAGGATCAACCCCATAGCTATTAAATGCAGGAATAAATGATAAAGGTTGAAAATCATTGAACTCAACTTTTACAACTGTTTCATCATTTGTATAGCTATACAAAGTCGGACTCACTGGGTCTGTAAAAGTTCCTGCAAAATTATCACCTGGCTTAGTAGCCCTAAAAGACCAATTCTCACAAAAAACTCTACCATTTACTATGGCAGAAGTAGAAGTTCCAACTGAAAAATCAAACCAAGGAGCTACAAATGTTGAAGTACTACTGGTTGCACCACCATCACTACTTCTATATATTTCAAAATAATAATCTCCATCCGCTGATGGATCAAAAGTAATAGGTGAATAAGCAGTTGGTCCAGCGACTGCATCTGCATAACTATTGATATTCACTGTAAATAAAGTTGCTGGGACGATTTCAGTACCAGCGGAATTCTTTATTTTATAATAGACGTCAGTTAAAACTGAAGCACTTCCAGCAGTTCTAAGATTTGCTCCAAAATAAAGGTTTTCTGTAGCATTATTTTCAATATGAAAATAAATTCTATTCCTTTGAAGAGCACCAAAACCTGATCCAAATCCACTGGATGGCTGAAAATACAAGGAAGCAATTTTTTGATCAGTAGGTGAAACCTGCTTAGTTCCCTCCCCGAAGCTATTAAAAGCAATACTGGTCAATAACAGGAAAACGAATGTTGAAAAATTTCCTTTTAATTTCTTAGAATTAAGGACATTTACAGTCATAATTAGGAATTTTGGCGGACTTTTCTGGGTCTCTATTTAACACTTATTAGGAATGAAACGAGAAAAAATCCAATCTTTTGATTGAAAAAAATTATCTATCGTATCCACTTTCAAAAAATGTGCCAAAAGAATTCATGTTTCCTATTTAAAAACAAACCTATCAGTAAGAAAGAATACAACTAATTAAAAATCATATTATTGCAAATTTTATTAACCTCAAAAAAACTTAAAAAAAATATTTCAAAAAACTACAATCCCCTTGAATAAAGGGACATTTTAAACCAAAAAAAAGCTTTCCTTCTTTAGAAGAAAAGCTCATATTATGTATAAAAAAACCATTGTTTTAGACCATAGACCTGAGTATTGAGATTATATTTTGGGCAACTCAATATTTACTTTAGCCTTCAAATCATTCAGTAAAGTATAAAGGCCAAAAAAGGTTCTATTGACATACAAGCCGTGTTGAGAGCCTCTTGCTGCATTGGCATTTTTTAGTTCTTTAACTGAGGCCACATATTCAAAATATCCATACACTTCTTGTACATAAGAATCGTCACCAAAGTCAAATGTGGAATGAGTAAATGGTCGCCCCAGAATCTCAATCATTTTGTAAAAAAGATCAAAGAAAAACTGCTGAAACTTCTCCGAATCCTCCTCCAAAATAAACTCTAATTCCTTAAATATTGCCATCATCTTTTCAGGCTTGTCCAAAATATTCGGATTTATCAAAGCAAAATAACTGCGATAAAAATCTTCTGGAATAACTTTGATGCAGCCAAAATCCAAGATTCCCAACTTGCCGTCTTGGGTAAACAAAAAATTACCCGGATGTGGATCAGCATGAACAGCCTTCAAGGTATGCATCTGAAAATGATAAAAATCCCACAAGGCTTGTCCAATCTGATTTCTTGTTTCTTGAGAAGGATTCGTTGCCAAAAACTCTTTCAAATGCAAACCATCCAACCAATCCATTGTGATGATTTTCTCAGAAGAATAATCGGGATAGTAGCTAGGAAAAAAAACATTTTCTAAATTCTCACAAAGCTTGGTAACCTCCATAGACCTCCGCAACTCTAGCTGATAATCAGCTTCTTCCAAAAGCTTAGTTTCAACTTCTACAAAATATCGGTCAATTTCTGCATCATTCAGATTGAGCAGTTGCACGGCCAATGGACGGGCCATCTTCAAATCTGAACTGACACTTGAAGCCACTCCAGGATATTGTACTTTTACAGCTAAGTTTTTTCCATTTTTTGTAGCCTTGTGTACCTGGCCAATACTCGCTGCGTTGGAGGCTTCCAAGTTAAAACTATCGAATATTTCAAACGGAGATTTGCCAATACTTCCCTTAAAAGTCTTGATTACCAGCGGCCCGGACAAGGGAGGAGCTGAATATTGTGACATGGCGAATTTATCGGAATATGCCTTAGGCAATATGCTTTTGTCCATACTCATCATTTGAGCCATTTTGAGGGCACTACCTTTCAAATTACTTAAAGCCTCATACACATCCTCAGCGTTTTCTAGATGCAATTGGTCTTTTGTAAGCGTAGGATCCATCAGTTTTTTGCCATAATGTTTGATATAGTTTCCACCAACTTTGGCAGTGGCTTTCACAAATTGAGTGGCTCTGGCTACTTTCGAAGTAGGAATACTTTCTTGGTTTTTCATGAATTTATTAAATAGACTGAAATTCAGTACTTTAATTACTGAAAATCAAATTTCATTTCTTGTTCTGATATAAAAATTTACCCAAATCCAACAGACTATCAAAAGGTGTGCGACCTAACCAATCCATCGTTGTATTCACAGATTTCTCAATCAGTGTGTCGGTTTTTTCAAACAATCTGCTGTCGTCATTTATCCAAAAATCTATGATGGCCAATATCAGCATCCAAACCAAGTCTGGATATTTTGAAGTCAAAAATGGAATGGTTCTTGGCTCTATTTCTCGAGTTTCTTGCCCAAAAACTACCAATTCGTTCATATAATCCAGAAAAACCTCTTTGGCCTGATGAAAATCAGCATTGGGTTTCATAGCAAAAGGCTTCTCCAATTTCTCACTGATTTTGAGCATATAACTTCTATTGTGCTTGGCATTTTCTATTAAAGTGAACAGAAAAGAAAGCAACTTCTCCCTCACAGAATATGATTCATACACCTCCTCTTTTCTGATATCTATGATGGTTTCTTCCACCAAATGCTTCCAAAATTCGGCATTAATTTGCTTGAAAGAGTTGTAGTTGTCGTAAAATTCCGACTCCTCTATTTTGAGTTTTTTCGTAAATTTAAAAATCGATTCTGGCTCATGTCCATGCTCAAGCACATAGGCCATATATTGTTCTTTTATCTTGTTTCTCATAGAATTATCCATAAATATTTGAAAGAAATGACGTTGTATTATTAATCGTTTTAAGTAAGTTTTTGGGATATTTCGAAATCGGTAAGCCCAATAAATCGGCATAATTCTCTCCCAACAAGTATCTGCTTTGAGCAACAAAATATCCATTAGCCAATTCACTGTTAGCCATTTTTTGGTAAGAAATGCCGAGCGATGCCGTAAGCTGTTTCCCAATTTCTGATGACCTAAATTGCCTTTTTGCTATGGCTTTATCGAATTTTATGGCCTTGTGTACATCAAACACCAACAATTCTTTTTCTATGCCCAAAAAACTACCTACCACAGCCCAATGGTGATAATAGGCTTTTTCGAAAACTGAATCTACTTCTACACCCAATTTTCTTAATCCTCTCAAAACTATCAATGAAAATGATAGATTGGTTCCGAGCATATCTTCTTGGTTGATGGGTATCCCCCATTTCATGTCCCATTTTCCAGATTTGAGTATCATAAATCGCCAAAAAGCATGCATTAAACGGACTTTTAGAAGCAAAATACTGATGGTTTTTTCTTCCCAAAAGCGTTGCGTCATTACGTTCTTTACGAACTTGCCCGTTTCTAACAGTCGGTTGTAGGTGTCGTGTTGAATCCTGCCCGAAAAACCCAATACTCTCGCTCCATCTTCACCCAAATAACAGTAAGGAAGCGAGTAACAGCCCAAAATAATTCCAATATTAGCTTGGTATTTCTTAAAAAAATCAGTTGCTCTTACAATTTCTTTGAAGTCATAAAAAGGTGGTAAACTTTTATTATTTTCAAAAAATGCTATGGTTTCGTCGTCTTGTTCAGAAAAATCATGCCTGTCGAAATCACTTAAAAAAGGCATTAGAATCGCACCTAATTTATGTGCATGTTTTTCAAAAAGCTTTTGCATGAGTTCATCCGCAAGTAAATCGCCTTTTTGTCTGTAAGCATCTAACCCCTCTTCCATTTTGAAGCACCTATGTTGTTTCCTTAAAAACACAAAAAACACTGGTTTTGTTTGCCCCCTCTCATAATATATTCCTGCAAAATGCTTGAACAGCTATCTCTTTTAGCAAAAAGCAATAGCAGTAGGTAAAAACCAACATGAATTATTATTTTTGTAAAAAAACCTCATTTTCTATGTCAGCCCAAACACGAATTGACGAACTTACTGACCTCCTCAACTATTACAATCACCGCTATTATCAAGACGCAATCTCTGAGGTTTCCGACCAAGAATTTGATTTTTTACTGAAAGAATTAGAATCTCTAGAGAATCAAAATCCTTCTTTAAAAAGGCCTGATTCTCCGAGCCACAGAGTTGGGGGAACCATTACAAAGTCATTCGACACAGTTGCACATAAATATCCGATGCTTTCATTGTCCAATACGTATAGTGAGGACGAACTAAGAGACTGGGACGACAGAATAAAAAAAGGCCTCAATGGTGCTGCATATGAATACATATGCGAAATAAAGTTTGACGGGATCTCGCTCTCTTTGACCTACGAAAACGGGATTTTGGTCAGAGGAGTTACGCGTGGCGACGGAACGCAAGGAGACGACATCACGACCAATATCAAGACCCTGCGAAGCCTTCCTTTGAAAATAAATCAAAAGAAATCCAATGCTTCTCAGATAGATTTATTTGGCAGAAACAACATTGGGCTTGATTTCGAGATTCGTGGAGAAGGTTTTATGCCTAACGAAGTATTTCAACGGATTAACTTAGAGCGTGAAGATATTGGCGAGGCACCGCTGGCCAACCCTAGAAATGCGGCTGCAGGTACTTTCAAAATGCAGGATTCTGCCGTGGTGGCCAGTAGAAACCTTGATTGCTACATTTATCAGTATTTATCTGAGAATGATGAATTCAAAACCCATGAAGAAAGTCTTGTAGCCCTTAAAACAGCCGGATTTAACGTTTCGGATAGCTATAAAAAAGTAAATGACATTGAAGGAGTGATTGCCTACATCAATGAATGGAGTGAAAAGAGACATAGTTTGAAATGTGCCACAGACGGCATAGTGATAAAAATAAATGATTACGCTCAGCGAGAAGACTTGGGCTTTACAGCGAAAAGTCCACGATGGGCGATTGCTTACAAGTACAAAGCTGAGTCAAAATCAACAGAATTATTGGATGTAACCTTCCAAGTTGGGCGTACCGGGGCCATTACGCCAGTGGCCGAACTCAAGCCGGTGGAACTTTCTATGACCACCGTCAGAAGAGCCACGCTGCACAATGCAGATGAAATAAAAAGATTGGGATTGTCTATCGGCGACCAAGTTTTTGTAGAAAAAGCGGGAGAAATCATTCCAAAAGTGACAGGTGTGGACACCACAAAACTTCGTGACGAAGCCACAAGAGAAAGTTCAAAAGTTGGTTTTCCGACCAATTGCCCGGCTTGTAACTCCGAGTTATATAGAAATGAAGGTGAAGCCGCCTATTATTGTCCAAACGAAATGGGATGTCCGCCACAAATAAAGGGAAGGATTGAGCATTTCATTCAGAGAAAAGCCATGAATATTGATTCGCTGGGCGAAGGCAAAATTGAGATTTTAATGGAACAAGGCCTAATTTCAGATGTTTCGGATCTCTATACATTGAGTTTTGATAGATTATTGGGAATAGAAAAAGTACATACCGACGAAACCACTGGAAAAGAGCGTAAAGTGAGTTTCAAAGAAAAAACCGTTCAGAACATCTTGGATGGTATAGAAAATTCTAAAAATCAGCCTTTTAGCAAAGTGCTTTTTGCATTGGGCATTCGGTTTGTGGGCGAAACCACCGCTCAAAAACTAGCGGCCTATTTCAAAACTCAAGAAGCCTTACAAGCCGCTAGTTTTGAAGAACTACGAAACGTGCCTGATGTGGGTGAAAAAGTGGCCCAAAGCCTCCAATTGTATTTTCAGGAAGAAAAAAACCTCAAAATCATAGAAAACCTCAAAAATGCGGGACTAAAATTTGAGGCCGAAAATATAGTATTGGAAAAAGAAAGTGAAGCACTGATGGGCAAAACATTCTTATATACGGGTACTTTTGAGTCGTTTTCAAGAGAGGAATTGGAGCAAAAAATTGACAGCAACGGCGGAAAACTGGTCAGTGGCGTATCAAAAAAACTTGATTTCTTAATAGTAGGTGAAGGAGCAGGACCATCAAAACTCAAAAAAGCAGAAGACCTCGGCGTAAAAATGATCAACGAAGAAGAATTCAAAGCAATGCTGTAATTGCGATTACAAAAAAATAAACACAAATGGTTCATTATATCAGCCAGCACTGTTTGAACACAATCAAAATTCTGTATTGAGACTTTTTATTCTAATTTGTAATTCTTAAAGAATTTTGAGTATGTGAGTTTGCTGGGTGTTGTTTTTTTTGCTTCGTTTTTTTTCAAAAAAAAATGAAGGCCCCGCTGGCAAGCGACACATAGTATATCAAAAAACATTTTCTAAAGTCCGAAATTATAAACCATTAATTGATTAGAACCAAAATATTTAAATGAAATACCTAAAACTCATCCTCAAAGCCCTCAAAGGCGATGAGAACATGGACTACACCAGTATATCCATCAACAAAGCCCTCTTACTTTTAGCCGTTCCGATGGTGGTGGAGATGTCCTTCGAATCCTTATTTGCACTGGTTGATGCATTTTTTGTGGCCAAATATGTAGGCACCAACGGCATGGCCACAGTAGGACTCACCGAATCGGTACTGACCATTATATATTCCTTGGCTTGGGGCATAAGTACAGCCGCCACGGCCATTATTGCCCGTAAAATAGGCGAAAAGAACCCGCAAGACGCCTCCAAATCATTGATGCAAATCATCAACATTTCGGCTGGAATTGGGGTAATTTTGGGTGCATTCGGTTATTTCTATTCGGGAGAAATATTAAAACTTATGGGTGGTTCTGACGAACTCATCAAAGAAGGAATAGGCTACACGCAGATTCAGTTTTTGAGTGCTCCTATCATAATGTTGTTGTTTTCCTTGGGTGGTGCATTACGGGGAGCTGGAAACGCCGCTTTGGCCATGAATGCCATGATTATCGCCAATTTGATCAACATGTTTCTGGATTTCATCTTTATCCCCATCATGGGCATGGGTGTTGAAGGAGCCGCGTTGGCGACCATCATCGGCCGTAGTGTGGGCGTGGCTATTCAGCTCTCAGCGTTTTTTGCCAACAATATCAACCTCAAACTTACATTCAAAAAATGGTTTGCCGATTGGCGTTTGATTTTCGAAATTCTGAAAATATCTGCTGGCAGTGCGGGACAATTCATTATACAATCGGCCAGTTGGGTGTTTCTGATAAGGATATTGTCAGATTTCGGCTCTGAAGTAGTGGCGGGTTATACCATTGCTATCCGAATTATTGTATTTACCATTCTTCCTTCATGGGGACTGGCCAATGCAGCAGCTACGCTGGTGGGGCAAAACTTGGGAGCCAAACAACCCGAAAGGGCAGCCAAGTCGGCATGGCGAGCGGCGTTTTTCAATATGGCTTTCTTAGGCATAGTGGCCATTCTGTTCTTTATTTTTGCCCGACCATTGGTGATGCTGTTTGACGAAAATCCTGTGGTAATGGAAACTGGCGTAGAATGTCTGCAAATACTGTGTGCGGGCTACATATTTTTTGGCTTTGGCATGGTGATGTCGCAAGCCATCAACGGATCGGGCGACACCAAAACCCCAACGGTGCTGAATATCATTGGTTTTTGGGTTTTGCAGATACCGATAGCCTACATTTTGGCCGTAAAATTGGAATGGAAACAAACGGGCGTATTCTGGGCAGTAGTAATCAGCGAATCCATCTTGGCCATTTTAGCCATTCTATATTTCAAAACGGGTAGGTGGAAGAAGAATACTATTGATTTTTGATAAGTAGGTTTATAAATTTTTTATTTGACCTATTCTGCTAAAGTTAAAAAAACGACATTGAATCTTGACTGATGCGGAAGACCATTAGACAAACATTGTAAATAATCACTTTTTTTTGGAAAATCAAAAAAACAAGCACGCACGCCAAAGTGCAACAGTTTCAAGATATAATACAAAACAATACAAAAAGTACTATTATTTTTGCGTCTATTTATGAGTTACCAGCAATGCTGTGCAGACCCTCTTCTTTAAGTAAATCTCTTTTGATGGGGAATAGTAATATTTCAAGTGAAATAATATGTAAGAAGGTTTTATAAAATTGACTATATAAAAACGATACTTATCCGAATCAAAAGGACTCTAAGAAAATGACATCAATTATTTTTTTAAGGGAAAATAAAACAAGCAGGTTAAACTTTGTAAAATATTTATAGTCTATTGAGAAATAAAACTAGACCAATGAATAATAAACTAATACTATCAGTAACTTCAACCACATTTTATTTAATAATTCTTTGGATTACATTCGTAAGTTGTAAAAAATCTTCTACAGAAACCCCAGCTGTCTCTACAGCAAAGGCTGACTTGACCAAATTGCCATTTGGAGGAACTGGTTCAACAAAAATCATTATAAGAAATCAAGGGGGTTCTGCTCCAGATTTTACCTCGTTGTGGCTTTGCGGTCTTCCTGCAAATGGAGCTGGTGCTAACAATGCAAGAGATTGGACAAATGCTGACGGCACTTGGGATTATACCAAAAAACCCCAAGTGGGTGGTAACGTAATTTGGAATGGTCAATTCAATTCAATAGTAGATGCCAATGGTAATAGAATTTTAACGGGTAATGGTTTACCTAATCACCCTACTGGTATTTTCCCAATAACTCCAGGTACAATTGCTTATAATTACGACCGTAACCCTAATATTATAACAGCACAACCTTTAAATGTAACTTATCCTTCGTTACCGAAAGAAGCAGCTTCGCCAACTTGTGTTGGTTTTGGGCCAGCCGGTTACTCACTTACTGGAAGTGCCATTTATCATGGAGCATCAACATTAGGTAATGATGCGGCTGCACATGAAATGTTAGACAAATATGGCGGACACACAGATGGGACACAAAGATATCATTATCACTTTCCTTCAAAAGATTTACAAGACCATATACACGTTAGAACTTCTGGCCATTCAGCCCTTATGGGTTATATGCTAGACGGATTTGGTATTTATGGCCCTTATGGCGAAAATGGCGAATTACTTTCTTCAAAAGATTTGGATGTATGCCATGGCCATAAACATCCAGTTATGTGGGACGGACAAATGATTAACCTATATCACTACCATTGGACGTATGATTTTCCTTACAATATTAGTGCTTACAAAGGAACACCAAGATAATCATGACTAAAACTAAAAAAACATGTTCAAACAAAAAATAAGTCTTTTACTTGCTTCATTAATTGTAGTTTGTTTTTCTTGTAATAAAGATAATGCAACTGAAACGCCTACTGCGGTAACCACATCGCCGAATATTCTTTTAATCATAGCAGATGATTTGGGCAAAGATGGTATAAAAGGATATAGCGAAGGAAGTATAAAGCCCAATACACCAAATATTGATGCTATACGAACCAAAGGGTTAATGTTTACTAATTTTTGGTCAAACCCAGTTTGCTCCCCAACAAGGTCTTGCATCATAACTGGAAAGTATGGCTATAGAACTGGGGTAAAAGGTGCTTCAGATGTATTATCACAATCCGAAACTACCTTACAGAAGTATATCAATAATAACTCAAGTAACAAATATGCCACAGCAATTGTTGGTAAATGGCATTTGGCAGGCTCAAATAATACATATAACCCAGAGTCTATGGGTATTGATTATTATACTGGAATTATAAGAGGAGCAGTTACAGATTATTATTCATGGCAGCAAACTGAAGATGGAGCCTCAACAACACAAAGCACATATGTTACAGAAGCTTTTACCACCAAAGCCATTGATTGGGTGGCACAACAAACTAAACCTTGGTTTTTATGGTTAGCATACAATGCACCGCATACTCCCTTTCATGTGCCACCCAGTAATATGCACAGCCAGGGAGCATTACCGGCATACAAAACAGGTATGAATGCAATACCCTATTATATGGCTGCAATAGAAGCAGTGGATTTTCAATTTGGAAGGTTACTAAGTAGTATGCCTTCTGATAAAAGAGATAATACAATTATTGTTTTCATTGGTGATAATGGCCCTGTTAATTCAGTTGCACAAAGCCCTTACTTAAGCTCAAAAGTAAAAAGTACTTTGTACCAAGGCGGTATTAATGTACCCATGTTTATTTCTGGCAAAGGCGTTACAAGAACTGGAACTGAAACAAGCTTAATTGATGCTACTGATTTGTATAGCACTATTGCGGAAGTTGCAGGAGTAAATGCAACACAAATAAATGATAGCAAAAGTTTTAAAGCATTATTTACTGGTAGTGCTACTATACGGGATTTCCAATATTCAGAATATAAAGATGGAACAGATGATTTATGGGCTATTAGTAACGGAAAGTATAAATTGATTGTAAGTTCAACAGGGGCAAAACAAATGTTTAACTTGTCAACTGATGCTTATGAAACAGTTAATTTACTAAATGGCACACTAACAACAGAACAAACTACAACTAAAACAGCATTAGAAACAGAGTTGAATAACATTAGAAGATAATTGGTTGATATTAACGCTTTATTAGAAATCGTATTTTTAATAAAGACCTGCCTTGCTAAATTTTAATAACAAAAAAGCACAGCAGGCAACATTTGGTATTATGCAAATTGGGCATGACCAGCAAACATCAACAAATTGCAAATCCAAGCTGTAGTTCGGGCTGGACGAATAAATCTCAACTTTAGTTCTTAAGTTCAACTTTATATTTTAAATCAGCAGCGGTTATCGGCAAACGGAATTCTAATTCTTAACCTGCATAAAGCCCTGCTCGTTGGCTGCCAATTTTATGAACGAAACACTTTACAACTTTAAAGTAACGGGCAGAAAAACTTTTATTAAGTTTCTTGTCTTGCTTCGCAAGGACTTTTTGGATAATCCAGAAAATTGGAAAAACAAAAATTGCCCGACTTTTTGGAAGGATTAATTGCATATTCAGAAGACTTACAAGGCTAATAAGATTATATGAAATTAAATGTAAATGCTAAATAAACAGCTTGGTCAATATTTGTCACTGAATATTCAGAATAGAAAAATTAAATCTGAGAAATCATCTTTGTTAATAATAAAGAAATGATTTGAATGAAAACACACAAAGCAGACTGAACCTAAATTACTAGTCAGCCTAGTATTAAATGGTCTGGAATCGATCTTGTGGAGAATCTAAAATATTCACTTACACAAAAGGTCACTTATTTTTATTTCAAAAAGAAATTTTAAATTAAAAGGAAAAGCCTCGCTAATTGATAATTATATTGGGTAATATTAACTTTGAACTGGAAGAATTCTCCACTTCCGTAAAACAAAAATCGATATCCAAAAGAAAACAAAACCTCATGAAATACTTCAAACTTTTTTCTGTACTAATAATTGGTTTTAGCATTCATGCCTGCACTTCATCCCATAAATCTACCTTGGCTTCAAAAAAATATTTAGTTAAACCAGCATTCAAAAAGTACTTTGACTCTTGTGGAGTAGACGGTTCTGTTGTGATTTATGACCAATCAAAGAAGGAATGGATAGTTTCTGATACAACGGAAATTCTTGTAGAATCTTTACCCGCCTCAACTTTTAAAATCATCAATCTCTTGATTGCATTAGAAACTAAAACAATTAAAGACGAGCATGAAATCGTGAAATGGGTGGGAAGCACAGACACCTCAAAATATGGTTACAGACCCGAAATTTATCACGATATGTCCGTCAAAGAGGCTTTTGAAGTATCCGCAGGATGGGTATTCGTAGAATTGGCCAAAAAAATCGGGAAAGAAAACTATAAAAAATACTTAACACTTTGCCAGTATGGTAACATTAATCTCTCGCAAGTAGATGCTGACTTTTGGAATTTTGGCGAATTTGCTATTTCACCAGTAAATCAAGTAGAATTCTTAGTAAAATTATATGGAGAACGTTTGCCATTTTCAAATCGCAATGTGGGAATTGTAAAAAATGTGATGATCAATGAGCAAACCGACCAATATAAACTAAGTGCTAAGACTGGTTGGACGAGGGATAAAAATATCAATACCGGTTGGTGGATTGGATATGTGGAAAACAAAAATGACGTTTACTTTTTTGCGACCAGACTACTTCAAAACAGAAAATTTAGTAGATCAGATTTTGGAACTTGCAGGAAAGAAATAACAAAGAAAATATTTAAAGAATTAAAAATAATCAATTGAAAGACCCTTAAATCATGAAACAAGGTCATTTTGTTTGAACTTTTGACTTCCTCAAAATAAGAAAGGTAATTCCATGAAACTTTTGTGGTAAATTTGAGGATTGATGCTATCAATTCCCCTCAATTCAGCATGCTTCAAAACATATTTTAAGTAAGCAGTATGTACAATTATCGTATCAATTTCATCAGCAGGAAAAAAATCAATGGAAAATAAAAAAGACCAGCCTAAAATACTTAAAAATAAATACATTCCAACTGCTGAATTTTATAGCCAAATAATTGACAGCCTGCAAGATTATTCGATTTTTACGATAGATAAAGATTTCATTATAAATAGTTGGAGTTCGGGATCAACAAAAATATTTGGTTACGAAACAGACGAAGTCATAGGTGAGCCATTTGACATTATTTTTACGGATGAAGATTTGAAAAGCGGAGTTCCAAAAAGAGAGATTGATACGGCATTGATAGAAGGCCGTGCAACAGACAACAGGTGGCACATTGCGAAAGACAAGGGTATTTTTTATGCTTACGGCTTGGTATTTCCTCTAATTGGTATAGACGGAGAATTGCTCGGGTTTGTAAAAATTTTGCGTGACCTTACAGACAGAAAACAATCTGAAGACGCTATAAAGAAGTACGTGAGGGAATTAGAAGACCTTAATACACACAAAGAAAGTGTTATGGCCATTCTTTCGCACGATTTGAGGAGCCCACTCTCTGCCATTATTGGTACAGCCAAATATTTGAAAGAAAATTTTCAGAAAATGAAGCCTGAGGCCGTTCAACACATGCTTGATTTGCTCTATAAATCTTCTGTAGACGAACTGGACATGCTCGATTATTTGGTGGAATGGGCGAGAATAAAATACGCTTCTGATGTATTTTCTCCAACAAAAATAAAACTCACCGAATACATAGAAAAAGTTTTTGAATCTTTAAGGGAAACCGCCAGTATAAACGCCATAAATCTTCACCACGAAATTGAGACAGATACCAAAGTATTTGCAGACGGTAAAATGTTGGTTTCTATTATTCAAAATATAGTTTCCAATGCCATAAAACACACTGAAAAAGGAGGAAAAATAACGATTTCTTCTAAAACCCAAGACGACAGAATTATTGTACAAATAAAAGATACTGGCATAGGAATGTCGGAGGAAATAATGGGCAAATTGTTTACACCGCAAATGAAAAGCCTTTCAGAAACCAGAAAAAAGAACAAGGGAGCTGGAATTGGTTTATTGTTGGTTAAGGGATTTTTAGAAAAAAATGGCGGCGAAATTTGGGTGGAAAGTATAGTAGGCGAAGGTTCCTCTTTTTATTTTACCCTTCCTCTTGAAGAACCCTTGTATAAAATAGGTAGTGCTGACGATATCATGTTTGATGAAAGTGCGTAATTCAGAAACGAGCACCTAGCATTTCAAACGCATTTTGAATCACCCTGATTTCTTTCAAAACTAATAAAAAAAGTGTTTTTAATAAAAAAAACCGCGTTTAACTGATTAATAATCAGTGACCTTATTGCTAGAATTATTAGAAATTTATCCTTTCTAAACTTTACTTAGATCTAGTAAATCTTTTATTTCCAAATTCAGCCAAATTTTTTACTTACCGAATAATAAAAATATTTAACGTTCACTTTTATTAGTTAAGACAATAGCATACTAGTTTCAAAACAAAATAAAAACGCACAAACTACTTACCAATAAGCACTTAAAAGATAAAATATCTCGAATAAACACGTTTCCAGTTACTTTATTAATCCAGAATCGTCTCATATCCGTAGTTTACCGTTAAATAAATTAGGTAGTTCTACGCTAAAAATATCAATTCTATGACGCTTATTTTGTAACACTAAAGAAACATAAAATGAATCTATTGTATCTAACAAACATTCTCGGTGAATTTAGCTTTTCGCTTTACCGAATTGATTTAATTTTCGTGTTACCCTTACTTCTGGTATTGGGCATCTACGAGTTATTTTCTTTGATAAGAACCAAGAAATACAATAAGTTCTAAAGGATATCAGAAATTTTACTTCATAATGGTTAGGGTTAAATGCAAATGTGCCGACTTCTTTGTCGGCATTTTTGTTTAAAAAAATTTTTGCTTTTCAAAATATTTTTTTTAGTTTTATTTTTTAATCCACAACTATGAAATCCATCAAAAAACTTTTAATAAGTGTTTATACACTAATCTGTTACAACAGTTTTGCACAAGGCCCTAGCTTCAGTTCAAATTTAAATATCAGCAATAGTTTTGTTTGTTTTGGTGGTCAGTTGACCGTAAGTGCAAGGGCATCCAATGCTGATTTTTATCAGTTTCAAAAGCGGAATGAAACCACCAATCTCTGGGAGAATATAATTGGAGCAAGTGGAACTCCTAATCTGGCCAATGGTAGCTTAAGCCATACTTTCTTTGGCATAAATGAAACAATTACTACGAGAGTTTTCATCTCAAAAAACAATGAAATTGTCTATAGCAATGACCTAACCATCACACCTCAAAGACCCACATTTAATTTTCAACCTATAGACATCACAGAATGTAACGGACTAAATGCAGTTTTTAGAGTTTCTGCCTTTGGAGTCAATACTATTACATATCAATGGCAAGAATATATTGGAGGTATTTATCAAAATACCACCAACACCACAGATTTTTCTGGTATGACGACTGCCAATCTGACGGTTAAAAATTTAGCCAACAACGAAAATGGACGAGTTTTTAGGTGTTTGGTCAAAGACCAAAACAACTGCGAGAATTATAGTTCTTCTGCCACATTGTATGTCAATCAACTGAGTTCTGTCATAAGTCCTACGCTTTCAACCACATTTTGCGAAGGAGACACTGCCCAATTTTTTGTTGCACTAAGGGTTGGAGCGGTAAGTAGTTATGAGTGGCAGTTAAAAAAGACCTTAGACCCCGGGTATTCCAATCTCATCGAATCCAATCATTTTAAAGGCGTAAACACAGAAAAACTTTATGTTAATGGCATAATTCCCACTGAATCCTCGTATAGACTGAATGTGAACTTTGTCAGCTTAGGCCAAAATGCTGATGGATCAAGAGGCACTAATACCTGTCTCAAAACTGCCACTAGAGCAAATTATATTATTAAGCCAAGACCAAACTCACCAGCTCAAATTGATGATATTTACCGTTGTGGAGAGGGGAAATTAACAACCACTGCAACAGGAACTGGCTCATTTTACTGGTACAGTGACACCACCAAAGCTCCTTTGATAAGTAATAGTCCAAATTTTGTAAGTCCAATTATTTCAGAATCGAAACCGTATTTTTATAGTCTAAAAAATATCAACCAATGTGAAAGCTATAGGAGAGCTTTTATAGCAGTTGTAAGGCCTTTACCCACACAAGAATACACAAAAACGTATAGTTTTTGCCCGAGTGAGCGTTTTTTTCCAATAAACTTCAACGCCAAAAACAACAATCCATTACAGTTAAATGTAATAAATCATTCGCCCGCACTTCCCAATTTCACTCCAATTCTAAATGGTTCATTTAGTGAAAGCTTTAATGTCTCACTTCCTATTAATCCACCTAGTGGAAATTACAAGTTTAAAGTATTCTCCAAAAATGAACATTGTTACTCAGACACAAATATTATTGATCTCGAGATAAAACAAGCAACTTCGATAAATGTATCACCCTCCAATTCAACAATTTGCGAAGGCTTAAATAATACTTTCAATTTTCAATACGCTGCAGAAGCTCCTGTCTACTTTCGATGGTTTAAAGAGGATATTATGATCCCAAATGAAACAAGATCAACGTTAACGCTCAATAATATAACGCTACAAAATCAAGGAAACTACTCAGTGGAAGTTTCTGGACAATGTGGAATAAAAACATCAGAAAAAGCCTTATTGACAGTTTTACCAAAAATTAGCATAACAGAACAGCCAAAAGAAACGATTGTTTGTGAAAATGGAAATACCAAAATAAAACTGGTGGCAACTGGAACTGGAGTCTTGAGCTATGAATGGACATTAAATGGAGCACTTATTGGTACAAATTCTTCAGAATTAATTTTAGCAAACGTCCCAATTTCCTATAATAACGCAAAAATAAAATGTAAAATTAACTCCGATTGTGGAATAGCCGCTTATAGCAATGAAATTCTTTTGTTGGTAGACGATTTGCCTTCTGCACCTACAATCCCAATTACGATAGGATTTTGTAAAAGTAATAAGCCCGGTGTTTTAAGTGCTGTCCCAACTCCAAAGCATAGCCTCCTTTGGTTTGATGAATCACAAAATCCATTCGTCTCCAATCTAATTGATATAGGGTCGATTTACACGAAAACATATTACGTAAGCCAGAAAGATAGCAACCTTTGTGAAGGTCCCAAAAGCAGCTTCCAAGTCGAAGTGAGTGAGCCATTCTCAATAAACTTAATTGCGGACAAGGCCGGGGTTTGTTCCAGTGGGCTTTTCAATCGCACAGGATTTATAAACACAGTTGTGTATGCTACAAATTCAGATTTGAGCTCATTTTTTTTCGATTTACAAAAAAACAGTTTACCCATCTCAAGCAACACTACCGGCGAATTCGAAATTAGTGCGGGAGGCCTTTATAAAGTGATTGGTAGAAGCAATTATTGTTCTGATACGTCAGAGATTGAAATCTTATCCATCCTTCCCGAACTTAATGTTCCACCCTCCGTCTTACCCACATTTGAAGTCTGCAAAAATTCTAATTTGACTATTGAAGCAACAGGAAGCTATTCTGGAGGAAACTTCCATTGGTATTCAAATGCCACAACACAATTTATTGATTTTTCTGGAGGTAGCCGATCTTTAACCAATTTAATTTCAGCCCAATCTCAATATGTAGCCTATGGAATTACCTTAAACGATATTTATTGCGAAAGCCCGAGAGTACTTTCCACAATTACTTTGAAACCAGACTTAATTATCGAAGCTGTAACGCAAAACACGAGTTGTTTGGGCATAAATGATGGAAAAATTAAATCCAGTATCAATAATGGGCAATCACCCTATACATTCACACTTAATAATATAAATAACACAACCGGTATTTTTGATAATCTAAGTATTGGAAGCTATCAAATAACGGCATCTGATGCAATGGGCTGCAAAGGGGAAAAAACAATAAGCATAGGCGTTTCAATTGGGCCTAGCATTGTCCAGCAGCCAATTAGCATTAGTAGATGCAAATCAAATATTGCGAATTTCACTATAATAGCCAACAACTATGATCAAATAATATGGGAGAAAAAATTGCCCAATGCGTCTACTTTTGAAGTAATTATAGGTGAAAATCAATCTAATCTTAGAATTGAAAACATAGGAAATAGCACCCATCCGCATTTATCCGTTTTTAGAGCAAAAATCATTAAAGGAGCATGTTTTATTTACTCCGCCGAAGCTACTTTGTATGTAAACGCTATTGGAGGCACTGGTCTACCCAAATCCGTTTGTGAAGCTGGCACTGCTAATATTGATTTAAATGATTACAACATTGTAGGCCCAAATAAGATCTACCAATGGCAATTCAGGCCTGGTACTACAGGTACATTTGTTGACCTAAATGGCAAAACGAACGAAAATTTAGAAATCCTAAATGCTTCTATATCAAACCTTGGTTACTACAGGTGCAAAATAACTTTTGACAATGGTGGAGGCAATACCTGTATTATAAACACCTCAACTTCTGGCATAAAATTAACCGTTGATGTTCCTCAAATACCGATTCTTACAGGTGAAAAAACGATTTGTAAAGGTCAAACTACTTCATTAACCGCTTCCAACTGCACAGGAATTTTAACATGGTCAGACGGGTCTACTGGCTTAAATGTCCATATATCACCTAGCACAACTACAACATATACAGCAATTTGCAAAATTGGGACATGCAATTCTTCATCAGAAAATTCGGTAAAAATAATTGTAGAAGAGGGTCCTTTAAATACCCCAAATATAGTATTAAGTAGAACCAAATATTGTGTGGGTGAAAAAATCAACATCACTGCTGAAAATTGTATTGGAATAGTCGTTTGGTCCAATGGATTACAAGGAAATAGTATTGAAATAAATGCGGTTTCAAGTTTCAATATCTCAGCATTTTGTAAAACTGAGATTTGCCAATCGCCAGAAAGTCCATCAATGGCCATAACTGTATACCCAGTTCTGACTGCTGGTTCAATAGTAAGCAATTCAACAAAAAACTGTTCTGGGCTCAACCCATTGACTATCAATAGCATATCAAATCCAAATGGAGGGAATATTCAATGGCAAAAATCTGAGAATTGCTCCTCCCAAAATCCTATTTGGGGAAATATTGATGGGGAAACTGGCTTAACTTATAATCCTCCAGCACTTCTAACAAGCACTTGTTTTCGGAGAATGGTGAGTGATTCTTGCCAAACTTTGTTCTCAAATATTACCACTTTTGAGATTGTTCCTGACCCAGTTTTGGAGATTCTTGCTGACAAAAACCAAGTGTGTTTCGGGCAAAAAGTGCTCTTTTCAAAAAACCTTGTTGGTGGAGAAGGAATTTGCGGAATTCAATGGCAAATCAACAAAGTTTCTTCCGCAGTTTCATCTGCATTTTGGACCAATATTACAGTCGCTGATATTTTGGAATTTGACAACAATAATACCGGCAACGACAGTACTTTTCATTTTCGAGCCAAGGTGGATTGTTCCAATAATTCCTGCAATTTGGCTACATCAAATGTGGTTTCAGTTACTTTTTATCCTGAACTGGTCTTAAATACAACATTTTCTGATTCCACAATTTGCTATGGAGGTCCTATAACGCTTTCAAGTTCTGGTTGCAAAGCCAATATTCTTTGGTCAACTGGGGAGACTTCCGCCCAGATTTCAGTTTCGCCAATTGTAAATACTACATTTTCTGTTTCTTGCGAAAATACATGTGATGAAATATCTAAAAGCATTAATATTGGTGTTGTTGAAGGAATTGAAAAACCAATAAACACAACTCCAGAAAGCTTTTTAAGTCCGCAAATTTTAAAATTTACGGCAGATGGTCAACATCTGAAATGGTATAATTCTGTAAATTCGCTTGTACCGCTAACCGAAGGACCTGAAATAACAATACCAGGAAATTATACCTATTGGGTTACACAAACTATTGGTTTTTGTGAGAGCCCAAGACTAGAAATTCAATCAAAATTATTTCCAGCTTTACAAATAACTTTACAACCAAGCAATATTATAAACTGCTTTGGAAATACTTCAAATATAGCCATTTACGCCTCAGGAAGCGGAAGATTAAGATACAAATGGCAAAGAAAAAGACCCAATGAAAACAGTTTTTCTGATATAACTTCTAATCAAAGTAGCTTAGAAAATTATGATTCTAAAGAACTTAAAATAAAAAGCATAGGTAATGTAGAAAGTCCATATTTAAGTAAATTTAGATGTATAATAAAGGATGACTTTTCGGAGAAACAAAGTGAGGAAATAGAAATTATTGTAAATAGGTTGGAAGGGAATTTACCTAATCAAAAACTGTGTCTGGGAAATAATTTGGATTTAAATCTCAACAATTCACATAAAATTTCTGGTTCTCCAATGCTTATTCAGTGGCAACAACGACAAGACACAGGTAATGAATGGGTGAACCTGAAAGATTCAGCAAATTATTCTGGAACAAACACATTGAATTTTTCGATAAATAATCTGACGCAAGAAAACCAAAAACAATATAGATGCTCGGTACTATTTAACTCAACATCAGGCTCTTGCTCTGAAACGACCGACTTAATGTCGTTAAGTGTGGGTTCTTTTCCACAAACTCCTGAAAACAAAGGATTTGAATTCTGCCAAAATGTTATCTCACCTAAACTCGAACTTTATGAACCCAACAATCTAGATATAACATGGTACTTGCCTGGTTCACAAATTGGGATGACCAAACAGCCCATTGTTAATACCAAAATTGCAGGCAATCAAATATATTATTATTCATTCACAAACTCTGAAGATTGTGAAAGCTCGAAAGCTATTGTGCAGATAATTATAAATCCAGAACCTCCAAAACCCATAAATATTACGCCAAATCAAGTAATTGAAGGGCAATTTCTGATATTTAACGCAGTTGGAGAAAACCTAAAATGGTACACTTCTAGAACAGGAAAATCTTTTACGAGCAACCAACCCACTTATCAAAAAATTGGTAGTTATGACCATTATGTGTCGCAAACAAGCCCTAATGGCTGCGAAAGTGATAGAACTTTTATCGAATCAAAGATTATTGCCGCCTTCGGAATCACCACACAACCTGTCAGCCAATCTAACTGTGAAGACAATAGCACAACTTTCTCTATTAAAATAAAAGGCTCTACGTCAGTTACTTATAGATGGCAATTACTAAAAAATGGTGTTTTTGAAGATATTTTAGGAGAAAACACTAGTAGTCTAAAAATTGAAGATGTTGGAAAAGCACCCTATTTAGACGGAACTATCTACAGGTGTTTGGTAAATAATTCGACTCAGGAAATTGTCTCCAATGAAGTGACATTAAAAGTAAACAAAATTGAAGGCAAATTGGCGGACATGGAAATTTGCGAAAATAACCTAATCAGTACTTCAGTCTACAAAGAAAATATCGTTGGTAATATTAGTCAAATTGAATGGCAAAAAAAGGAGGGGGACAGTTATAATACTATATTCATAAGTAAAAAGGTAGACGATAATTTTAGGGCCACCTCGGATATTTCAGGAACTTACAGACTTAGGGTTACTTTCCAAAATCAGGGCTCCAACACTTGTGTTCGCACGTCCAATGCTCTAAAAATGGTTGTCAATAATAAACCTGAGTCTCTTCAAAAGCTCAATTTTTCAGTTTGTCAATATACTTCAATGAAATCCATTTTAAAAGAATTTCCATCGAATTATGTCTTGAAAAATTTGGATTCGAGCCTTGTTGATAACAATTATTTTTATGAACCTACACCCTTAGTTTTTATTGGAAATTATACAAACGAAAAAGGCTGTGCAAGTGATTATCAAAAGATTAATTTTGATATTTTACCAGCACCAAAGTTAGTAATGGAAGATTCAACGATTAACTATTGTCAATTTTCTAATGAACTCAAATCACTCAAAATAAACGACTTGAATACCTTCTGGTATTTATCCGAAACTGAGGATGAAGCCACCGAGAATGCATTTCCAATAAATACTTCTGGTAATCAAACACATTTTAGGTGGTATGCATTAGAAGGCAATAATGGGTGTTTAAGTCGAAGGAATAAACTCAAAATTGATCTAAATCCTTGTTTTTATACCGAGAAAAAAGACACTTGCCACAATCAATCTGGTAAAACCTTGATACCCAACGAGTGGAATTATTTCTATGATATCAATGGAAAGATTTATGCTGCCATCCATCCAAATGGTCAAAATTTGGGAACTGCAAGAATAGATTTCAGAAATACGAAAGACACTTTATTGATAGACATAAACGAAACCCAGTTATATCCAAGATATTTCAACGTTCAAACCTCTAGAAAAAGCACTTCCGAATTCAAGCTTAGATTTTATATGACTTTGGAAGAAATTACAGCAATTACTGGAAAAGACCCAGAAGATGTTTCGGTTATAAATTATGCTGGACAGAACTTAGATTGCAACCTACTTAACAACTATATAGAAAACAATTATTGGCTAGAGACTAATGAAATGTGGCTAAAGGAAAACCAACAAAACATCTTTTTTGTAGAATTTTCAACTCAAAAAACGGGTGAATTTGGACTCTGGGAAACCTCCATTCCAAAGGGCTTTTTAAGTGGAGAAGTCAATTCAACCAATTTACCAGAGCTAAAGTTATCAGACAAAAGCACCGAAGGAAACTATATTATTTTGAAAAGTAAAGATGCTAAATCGTGGTTCGAATGGCTTCCGAATGTAACCCAATCAGAATTCGTTGATCTAAAACCATTTGTATTGGACAACTACTACCAATTATTATTTGACTATGGAAATGGAATAAAGACAGTTAGAAACACTGTAAAACTTACTTTAGCTGATGAGGATGTACCCTGTGCCATTCTAGAAAACCCTTCTGAAAATCGTGATTTTATTAAGTTCTATTTCCCGAATATCGACAAAACAACTATCCGATTAAGCACAGTCTTGGGTCAATCTTTAGATCTGGAAAAAACTTCAGAAGTGAGCGATTATTTAGAAATTTACCCCAAAACACAACTCTCCGCAGGTTTGTATAATTTGAGTGCCCAAAATAGTTCTGGTAAAAATTGCGTCTTAAAAGTCTGGTTAAAGTGATTGTCGGTTTCATTTTTTACTTTTTCGTTCTCTTTGCATCTAGATTCATCCAAATTCAGAGGTGTGAATTTTACAAATCATTTGAAAGATTTTGTAAAAGTTGCTATGTAAAAATACCTCACCTTTGACCCCACGCAAAGGCATCGAAATTTATTTTTCACCTAAACTTAGATGGTTTTACGAAGAAAAATGACCAAACATTAAAAAGGGGTGAATTCCGAAACACCTAATTTAGGAGAAAATTAATAAAAATACACAATGAAACTTTACATGTACGCTGCCATCGTAGGATTTACTTTATTTTCAAACTCATGTGCTTCTGTTGCGAAATTTCCAGTATCCAGCATTGTTCCGGCTGCAGAAATCACAGCCAAAAAAATGGTAGATAAAAACAAAAACTATGTTATTGAATTGGTAGCCAAAAATTTAGCAAATTCAGAAAGGCTTGACCCACCAAAAAGCAACTACAGTGTGTGGATTATAACCGATGACAATATCACCAAAAACATTGGACAGCTGAATAATTCTAACGGAAAAAAAACGACATTAAAAACCCTTACGGCATTTAATGTGAAAGAGATTTTCATAACTGCCGAAAATCAAGGGGATTTATCATATCCTATGGGTACCGAAATAAGCAGAACTACCTTTGGAGATTCTAAAATGAAAAAATTGACTAGCAATTAAGTTGAAAAAATAAATGGGCTTATGTCCTAGCCCATTTATTTTATTTCTTAGTATCACAAGTGTTGATGCCCAAAATAGGGTAAAGTGGACAAAAAGAAATCAGGCTAGTGAGTGCAAAAACTGCCGCTACAACTACCAAAACAATTCCTAAAGTGCCTGAAATAACCCCTGAAAAATACAAAGCCGCCAAGACTACTGCCAATACAATTCTGATGATACGATCCATTGAACCCATGTTTGCTTTCATGATATTAATTGTTTTAATTGAATTATGACATAAAGGTAAACTTTACAAATCCACAAAACAGTGACATTGGTCACCACTTACAATAATTCTATGGTGGTACTCAGCTGTTTAACTTTGGCTTCTTGCTCAAGTTTTTTCATTACTCTACTGATGACCTCCCTGGCTGTACCAAGTTCACTGGCTATTTGTCTGTGAGATATTTTAAGCGGATTCTTTTTAGTAAGTGCCACTTTCTCTTTGAGATAATCTAATAATCGTTTGTCCATTTTATCAAAAAGAAGTTGATTGATGGTCTCCAACAAATCAGAATATCTAAGATTGTATTGTTGAAAAAACAAATTGTTCAAGTCTGGAAATTCTCCGATCCATTGTGCAACTTTATCTACCGGAAGCAAAAGCAACTTACAGTTTTCATCGGTGATAGCATACACTTTACTGGGTTCATTTTTGAGACTTGCAGTAAATGACATTATACAACTTTCGTTTGGCTGAATATAATAAAGCAACAATTCTTTGTCCTCGTATTTCGTAAATACCTTTACCAAGCCTTCCAATACCAAGGGGATGACCTTTACGTATTGGCCTTCTCGCAAAATTTCGGTATCAGCCGGTATTTCTACCAAGGCAGAGTTATTTGTTATTTGCTCTTGTAAGGCTATACTTAAGTTTGGTAGTTTAATCATTGTTTATGACAAGGTTCCTTAGAAACATTAGAAAAAAATTAACTTGCTTGCTTATCAAAATACCTTTGGCAGAGAATTCAAAAAAGTTAGTTTTGATAAAACCATCTAAAATATTTTAAAATCAATGAATCTAAGTATAAAACTTGTCTTTATTTCATCAAAAACTTAACCAGCGATTACTTAAATAAACGCCAATTTAGGCAAATATTGAGGTTTCTCTTTTAAATAATTCTTTTCAACACCGAAATGAAAAGCACAAAATAACATAAAAAGTATCTATTTCTACCTTTTTTTCAATGGTGACCAGACAGAAGCTCTCGAATTTCATTAAACTGTGTTTAGTGGTACTGCCACCTATTTCATATTTGGAGATTCTCTTGATGGCGGGCTAAGTGCCGTAGATAGTTAGCTAATTATAAATACGTCCATGCCATCAGTGATAATAAATAGCAATGAGATTCCATAACCCAAGGTGTGTGCTTCAATCTCAAAAGGCAACTATTTCTATGTAATTGCCAATACCTCGTCAAGTGAAAAAGCTACTGAGATTTTCGGCAAATTATCTGTTGAAAGCATTGTAATCTTGGCAAGAAAGATACTTTTGAGGATTTTATATTTGGAAAGTTAACAGATAATTTCGGCATTAGTTGGATGGTAAGTTTTCGTCAATACTTGATTCAGTTAGAATTTGGTAATATTTAGCAAATTCAAATCCATTAAACATCAATTTTCTCTCAGTTCTTTTTAGGCGTTGAATTAAAGGGCAGAACATTTTTAAATTTTCTTAGCTTAAATTTATTTTTCAAATTCTAAATTGTAAACTAGTCATTATTCTGGCCTTTTAATTATTAGGTAAATGCATAAAAAAAGGAGCCTTAGCTCCTTTTCATTACCAAGTTCTCACGCGTAACAATTGCCCTGTTAAACTAAAGTCCAACCTGACTCTATTACTCAACTTGACTTCGTATTTATCGGCTGACTTTTCAGCCTTTACGATTGTCACGCCAGGATAGTTTTTTGAAATATAATCTAAAATAATTTGCGGAAGTGCTGCTATCGGGTCGTCAGAAACTTTGTTACCTCCTTTGCCACTTCCCGAAACCTCAATAAAAACCCCTGAAAGACTAAACTCCAACTTTGTCAAATCAGCAAGGGTAATCTCAAATTTTGTCAGATATTTTTCTGCCTTAGTAATTGATTTTCCTGGAAAATTTGTATTGATGTAGACGGTGATAGCAGTAGGCAAAGAACTCGCAGATATCTTGGTTCCATCGCCAGTAGCATTCGCTAAATCCGTAAACAGAGCATTACTATCATCAGGTGTTAAAAGAGAATCCTCACAAGAAGTAAGAGATAAAACAAATAAAGACAAAAAACACAGGGCAAAACTTCTGAATGTTTTCATAATTTTAAATTAATTTACGGTGATAATTGATTTTCATTCTTAAGTATGTTCTAAACTAAAAAATGTAACTACATATAATATTATTTTTTTGCAACCTTCGTTTATCTTCAGCCGTAAAAGAATTTAATACCTCATATTGAATGAAAAAAGCGTATCTATTTTTAATCATTACCTTGGTGGCTTGGATGTTTGCCTGTAATCCAAACCTAAATGACGATGACGTATCTCCCGACGATAGCAGCACTTCAAGCAATCCACAAAATACAAATAATCAAACCAGTACACAAAAAAATTCAACCACAACAACCAAAGACAATTGCAATCTAATAGCTTACAAAGACACTTTGTTTTTTTTAGAAAATCTAAAAGATGACCTCAAAATAAATCCGCTGGTGAAAAGAGACGGAGAATATGGAGCATTCCCTGAAGGACTAGAAATAAATGAATCCCATGGAGAAATTAACATCTCAAAAAGTGAATCTGGCCTTCGATATATTGTCTTTTTTATTCCCAAAAACTCTAAAGATACTTGCTTTACTCATTTAGCAATTTCTGGTGTAGACTATTTGAGTAAAATTTATCTCCTAGATAAAGGCGAGAAAATTGCAGCTCCGATTTATAACAATAATCCTTCTTTTGGAATACCAGGGGTGAACACTAGGACCTCTGAATTTGATGATGATGAAGATGATGACAATGGCAATGGCTCATTGGACGAGCCTCTTCCAGGCCAACAAGTCATAGCCCAAGGATTGGATATTTCGAAAATTGATGGGAAAATAATTCTTGACAACTCACTTAGAAAGGGCTTATTAGGCACTTCTCCAAAAAATGGCTCTACAAAAAAACTAAAACTCTTCTATAGACTAGATGATAAAAGTGGGAAAGCACTCAACAAAATCGAGCTGGAGTTCCATTATTTTGAAAAAGAGAGTGATGTACCTAAAAGCCTAAAAGACAAGATATTTGAAAACCAAAACTCCAATTTCAATCCGAATTTTGGACTAAAATATACCCGAATTTTTAGAATCTTTCGAAAGCCAAGACCACCTCAAATAGTAATTGTTGGACGGAATTATTGAGCTTTTTATGAAATTAAAATATCTGGTAATTTTAAGTATTTTCATTTTTGGAATCACAAGCTCTCAACCCTTTGACTTTAACATTGATAAGGAACTACAAAAAGGCCTTTACTTTTTTAATCTTGAAAATCCCACAAAATCAACAGATGACGAAGCCATAAAGCACTTTCTTAGAATTGCTAATCTGAAACCGAGAAATAAAGCTGAAGCCATCAAAATAGCAAAGGCCAATGAAAAACTTGGCGTCATAAATCAAACTTATTCTCAAAATCAGAAGGCATCGGCCTATTATAAGAAGAGTATCCAACTTAGTCAACAAAACAACTTGGCCGACACCTCGAGTTTTCCTTCGATGTTGTATCTCAGCGGCTTACATTATTACAACTCATCTTATGATTCATGTCTTTATTATCTTTCAGCAGCAGAAACCTTGTTGGATAAAAATCCTAAACTGCCTGAAGCAGAAAGACTCTTTAATACCAAAGGTGTTTTACTTTTTGAATCTGGAAATTTTCGGCAAAGTTTGGTTTACTTTAAAAAAGCGGAATCTTTATTGGGAACCGATTTATTATCCAACTTCAACAATCAAGCTTTGGCACTTCAATATTTAAACCAACCAGACAGTACATTCAAAATTCTACATAAACTAAAAGAAAAATTCCCTTATGAAAATGCGGTAAATATTAACCTGGCATCGGTATTAATAGAACTAAATCAACCTTTGAAAGCAATTGCTATAATAGGCAAGCCCACAAATGACTCGGAGTCTTACCTGAATACCTTAGGCAAAGCGTATTTTAAACTCAACATGCTTCAAAAATCAAAAGAGTATTTTATAAAATCTATTGAAATAAATAATACAAAAAAAGCTGATAAAGCTTATTCACATTACTATTTGGGCAAAATTGCGGCGAATGATAATTCACATTATGAAGCTTTGTTCCATTATCAAATGGCCATACAAAACATTGATTTATTTTTCAATCAAAAAAATATTTTCAAAAATCCAGTAAAAACCAGCAGTGGGTTTTATTCATTTTTTGTTTTGGAAATTCTAGCCCAAAAAGCTTTGAGTTTTGGTCAACTATACAAAAAAACTTCAAAAATATACTATTTAAGAGGTGCTATTAACGCTTTTGAATCCTTCAGAATATCTGCAAACAATATTTCCAAAACCTACAATCAAGAAGAAGCGAGATTAGACATCATTGATGAATTACATCCTAAATATCAGGCATATATCACATTACTATGGGACGCTTATACAAAAACAAACGAACTAAAATATGCTGAAAGGGCATTTGAAATAAGTGAAGAAAGTAAGGCCACTGTCTTATCGTTGGGAATTAACGAAAATGCTATAAAAAACAACAGCGACATTCCTGTAGATTTACTTAAAACTGAAAAGATTTTGCAAATTTCTTTGTCTGCTTTGAAAAAAAATCTAGAAAACATAACTGAAAAAAGTCAAGTGGAGAAAATCCGTAAAGCGATAAATGAAACCGAGATAAAATTGGGCAAACTCAATGAAAATCTCGAGCAATTTCCAGACTATAAATTGAAGAAGTTCCAACAAAATCAGCAAATAAAAATAGATGTATTGCGGAAACATTTAAAAAAAGATGATGTTATACTCAGTTATGCAGATTTAGAAAATAAAGCCATTGTTTTTTGCCTGACTAAAACAAAATTCAAGGCCATTGCTATAGAAAATAATGCTCATTTTGCACAGAAAATCAAAGATTTAAAAGCTCAAAATAGAGAAGAAAAAGATTTAAAAGCTGACAAAATTGTACATCAATATCTAATAAAACCTTTCGAAAATATATTAAAGTCGGATGAACATCTAATTTTTATAGGTGATGGTATTACCAATGGGATGCCTCTGGAATGCCTTAAAGACCAAAATGGGGAATATTTAATAGAAAGTCATCCTATATCTTATCTCTTTTCAGCAAAATTTATCCAACCTTCCAAAAAAGTTAGAACTTCAAATAACATACTGGCATTTGCTCCGTTTTCAAGCGATAAAAATAGTCGAGATTTTCTTCCTAATTCAAAAAATGAAATTGAAAACTTGCCTAATTCTAAGCTTCTTTTTGCAAAAGATGCCACTAAACAAGCTTTCATAGATAATGCCAAAGATTTCTCCATAATCCATTTGGCCACACATTCGGTGGCCGATCTCCAATTTCCTGAAAAATCGTATATTAAATTTCAGAATTCTAAAAATCATAAAGAAGATAACTGGCTCTATTTATTCGAATTTACTGCTGGAATGCTAAAAAACACAAAGTTAGTTTTCCTATCTGCTTGCGATTCCTATGGCAACACCAACCTCGATGGCGAGGGTATCAGAGGCCTTTCACGAGGACTCTATTTAGCAGGAAGTCAAAGCATTGTCTCCTCACTTTGGAAAGCGGAAGACTATTCAACAGCTTATCTCACCAAAAAATTCTATGAACATCTTGCAGACGGTGCGACTTTCCACACAGCATTACAAATGGCGAAATTGGATTTGATTGAAGACCCTACAATGGTGCAATTTAGGCATCCAAAATATTGGGCTCATTTGGTATATGTTGGATTTCAAAAAGATCATGAATACTGGATTTACGCTTATTTAAAGTATCCCCTTGGTGCCTTGGCAGTTCTATTAGTTATATTTTTGTTCAAAAAAAACTTTCTTTCCATGCCAAAATCTTGATTTTTGCAATGTAAATCCAATCAAAAGTCGATTTATATGGATTCGTTTCTTCCATTTTCTGAATCATTCCTTCAGCCTCTGCGTATTTGTTTAAGCCAATCAAACTTTGACATTTATAAAATTCAATTTCATTTTTATAAACATTGGTTTTGCTTCTAAGTTCCAATTTTTCAATTAATTCAAGCACTTTGTTATAATCTTTTTCATTAAAATAGGCCATGGCCGTCAAAAATTCGAGCTTTTCAGTAGGTTCATTGCTCGAATCATACAATTTTATCAAACCCTCATAATCTTTTGTTAAATATAGAAACTCTGCATGTTGTTTTTCTTCAGCATTTCCTCTCTGATTTGGTTCTATATATGCTATCGGCACGTTTTCAAGCAAATCTACCCCTTCTGTTAGGTTAATCCAAAAGGTACTAAAAGTCAACAACCCAAAAATGATTAAGGCTGCTATTTTTATAGTTGGAAAACTAAATTTCGATTCTTTACGGTTCTGATATTCCTTATTTGATTTCTCTACCTCGTTTTTTAAACCTTGAAATCTTAACAATTCCAAGGCAACTTTGTAATCATTAAAAGATAGTTTTAATGCTGGATTCTCCAGCAATTGTTGTTCAAACCCTAACCTTTTCTCAAAAGTCATTTTATCGTTCAAATAGTCATCAAAAATTTCAAATTCTTCCATTTTCTACTAAAATATTCTTAGTGCCTTATACAACGATTCCTTTAAATGAGGCTGTTGGTTCAGTTTTTCTGTCAATGATTTCATGCATTTTGCCTTTTTGTTTCTTAAAACTTGTTCGTTCTCAAAATCGGTAAAAGCGAGTATTTCTTTTAAGGATAATTCTTCATAATAAAACTTCTGAAGTATAACCTTGCAAACCGACCCTAATGTTGACAATACATTTGAAATTAAGCTTAAAGCTTCATTTTTACTCAATTGTTCCTGAATATCCGCCTCAAACTTTGGATTTGACTCCACCCAAATATTGGCTCTCATATATTCAGCCTTGTGTTTTTTCAATTTCCCCAACCAAATGTTCTTAGCGACAGCATACAAAAACGATTTCAGACTTGATTCACCTTTAAATTTATTATTTTGAATAATCTGTATTAGTGCGACAAATGTCTCTTGAATAACATCTTCTGCATCCTCTTTACTACCACTATTATTCAAAATCATACCTTCTAAAAAGCCAAAATATTCTTTATACAAATACTTCAAGCAAGTATTTAGCTCAGAATTTGACTTTAGTTTTGATAAAATTTCTTTCTCTTTTGAGGCTAAGTATAGCGTCATTTTACAACAATAATTGTTTGAAACCGAATTTAAACAAGATGCTTCTTACACAAATGAGTATGAGCTGATAAAAAAAATGTAACCCCTGAAAAATCTTTTTCTAAAATTAAGACTATTTTTTTGTTCATGAAAATTTGATAGTGAAAGTCCTCCAATCAAGAAAAGCGTCTTTAAAACAAAAAAATAGCAAGTAATGCCCGCCTTGAATTTTGAATAGCCCCAAAAATTCCTTAGAATTGAGGAATTTTACAGACATTAATCAATGAAAAAAATATTATTTGTATTTATCCTTACTGTAGGCTTTTCGAAAACAACTTTTGCACAAACCGAGGAAGCCCAAATAAAGAAAACAATTGAAACCTTCTTTGAAGGAATGTATAAAAGAGATACGATACTGTTAAAAAGCGTTTTACACAAAGATTGCTCCCTAAATTCTGTCAACATAAAACCCAATCAAGCTGCTTCTCAAAAATCAGAAAGTATGGTTGGATTTCTGAAATCAATTAGCTCAATCCCAGCAAATGTAGCTTTGGAAGAAAGGTTGTTGGGCCATAAAATCCAGATTGACGAAGCCCTGGCAATTGATTGGACGCCTTACGAATTTTACGTTAATCAAAAACTCTCTCACCAAGGCACTAATGTATTTACACTTACCAAAACTGAAAATACTTGGAAAATATTCGCCATTATTGATACCCGAAAAAGGTAAACTCCTATTAATACATTCGCAGATCAATTCTGCTGGTAATAAACAAACCCAAAAAACATGAATAAATTTTTTATTGTTGCTCTATTTAGTCTCTCTATCTTTGGATGTAAAAACGAGCCCAAAGAAAATTCTCAGCTAAAAACCTTATTTGAACAATATTATGAGGAACGACTTCAGTTTTTCCCGCTGGAAGCCACTTCTCAAGGTGACGATCGTTTCAATGACAAACTTCCTATAGATATTTCAGAGAGTTTTAGAAAAAATCTATTGGGTTTCTATACCCGTTACGTAAACGAACTGGACAAAATCGAAATCAAAAATCTATCAGAGGATGAACTTATTCAGTACAATACCTTGAGATTTAGTGTCAATGCCGAAATAGAAGGTTTGAGTTTCCCTACGCATTTAATCCCATTTAATCAATTCACTGGTTTGCCTCTTACTTTTGCTCAGTTGGGTAGTGGTGAAGCCTCTCAACCATTCAAAACCATCCAAGATTATGACAATTGGCTTAAACGTATTGATCAATTTGTAGTCTGGGCGGATACAGCTGTTGCGAATTTCGATAAAGGAATAGCAAGTGATTTTGTATTGCCAAATTCTTTAGTGATAAAAATGATTCCGCAAATGCATGATTTAGCAGCCCCAATGGCTCCTGAAAATTTGTTTTTTGGCCCAATAAAAAAACTACCTGCCAGCTTTTCAGCCGAACAAAAAGCATTATATACCCAAAAGTATACGGACGCAATTGAAAACAAAATCAGACCTACTTTCAAAAAACTTGAGGGCTATTTAAGCACTACTTATCTCAAAGCCTCTAGACCTTCGAGTGGAGTTGGAGCATACAAAATTGGTAAAAAATATTACGATTATCAGACATACTATTGGACTACCAGCTTAAAAACCCCAGACGAAATATTTCAAACTGGCCTATCTGAAGTCAGCCGAATACAAAAAGAAATGATCAAGGTCAAAGATCAAGTAGGGTTCAAAGGTGATTTACCTGAATTTTTTGAAAGCGTAAAATCTGACCCCAAGCTCATGCCCTATAAAAATGCTGATGAAGTTTTGGCAGCTTTTAAAGCTATTCAAACAAAAATAGAACCCAATCTAAAAAAAATGTTTAACAATACTCCGAAAACTGGGTTTGAAATCAGAAGAACGGAGGCATTTAGAGAAGCTTCTGCAAGTGCAGAATACATGCAAGGTTCGGCGGATGGCTCTAGGCCGGGTGTTTTTTATGTACCAATTCCTGACGCCACCAAATTCAATTTAACTTCAGGTATGGAATCTTTGTTCTTACATGAAGCTATCCCTGGACACCATTATCAGATTTCGCTACAACAAGAAAACCTTAATATTCCCAAATTTATGCGATTTGGCTGGTACGGAGCATACGGCGAAGGCTGGGCTTTGTATACCGAATCTCTTGGAAAAGAACTTGGCCTTTACACAGACCCTTACCAATACTTGGGCTCATTGGGCGATGAAATGCACCGAGCAATACGTTTAGTAGTAGATGTGGGTATACATATAAAAGGATGGAGCCGTGAGGAAGCTTTAAATTATATGCTTCAAAACGAAGCCATTTCAAAAGAAGGAGCTATTGCTGAAATAGAACGCTACATGGCCATTCCAGGGCAGGCTCTGTCTTATAAAATTGGAGCCCTGAAAATTAGGGAGTTGAGGACAAAATACAGTGCTGCTTTGGGAGAAAAATTCGTACTTTCTGATTTTCATGACCAAGTCCTTAAAAATGGTTGCTTGCCTTTGAGTGTGTTGGAAGAGACCTTAGATGCTTGGGCTAACAAGTTGAGCAAATGATCAGAAAAGCCAAAGAAACGGACTTAGAATTCGTTAAATTACTAGTAGAAGAACTCGAGGAACAGAAGTTTGAACTGGAAATTTTCAAAGAGATATATTTCAAAAACCTAGTTAATACTGAAGTCCATTATTTTGTGGCAGAAGTAAACAATGAAATAGTGGGCTTCATGAGTATTTTCGAATCTACGCCGCTTCATCATTGTCATAAACTGGCTGAAATTCAAGAATTAATCATCAGCGTAAAACACCGAGGGTTAAGCATTGGCAAAGAATTCATTGAATTAGCAACAAAATTAGGGCAAGAAAAAGACTGGTTACAAATAGAGCTTTCTAGCCACATGAAAAGGCTAAAAGCCCACAGTTTCTATATGAGAAATGGCTTCAATAGGAGACACTTTAAATTTGTAAAAATGTTAAAATAAGAAAGGTTTATGGCCTTTCTTATTTTTTAAGAATTTTTAAAGAATATACTTCTTGGTTGGTCTTTACCTTAAGCAAATATTGACCAGAAGGCCAGGCTTTTATATTCTCCGTAGACTTTGTTGTTTTTTTCAACAACTTGCCTGTATTATCCAAAATCTCCATCCAAATCAACTTTTCTCCCTCAGGTAGTATCAAATTAATATGGTCTTCTACAGGGTTAGGAGCCACTTTTACCAATTGATCTATTACGGGTTCGTTTGACAAAACTGTGGCAGAAATGGAATTAGAAGCCGCACTAAAACAACCATCAGCAGTAACGTTTTTCACCGTGTACACCCCGCCAAAATCTTTAATCAGAGTAGTATTGGTAGTTTGCCCTCCAACCGGATTATTATTTACAAAAAATTGATATAAAGAGCCTCCAGCGGCTACTACAGCAGTAGTATTCTCTGTCAAACGCGGAGTAGCAGGACTTATACAAAATATAACATCTGATGTAGCACCCGTAAATTTCGCATCGCCTAACTGAATGGCTCTTATAGTAACTTTACCTGGCGTTGAACCCAAAGTGATTGTTTTACCTACGATGGTGGCATCGCCAGAAACCACAGAATAAATAAGCGGCAATTTTGAAGTGGAAGCTGCCACAATTTCAAATGAAGCTTTTGGCAATTTGTCTGAAATAGAATTTATTGTAATGAATTGAGCTTCTTTTGTTGGCAATGTCCTTACGCCAGCTGCATAAGTAATTCCCCATTTCGCATCCGTAAATAATACTTTCGACAGCCCATCTGGAGATATTTTGTCAGCTTTTAGCTTTGCTCCCTTTATTATCGCAGTTTTTCCATCTAAGGCGTTAAAAAGCAATGTATTGTCGGCTTTGGTAAAGTTTGGATAACCAATGTCATTATTTTCTTCCACAATCTGAACATTGTTGGTTGACTTTCCAAAGTCAATGGCAACCACATAATACCCTTCACTATCAGATACATAATAATCGAAGGCATAGATTCCAGTATTAGTTTTGGCCAACGCTGGATTACCGATATTATCTCCTTCTTCTAGATTTGTAAACATCTTCTCAATAACCCCATCAGAAAAATCCTTTTTCACTGGATCCCAAACTCTAATTAAACCTACATCCCAGTACCTAAAACTATTAAAAGTGGTTTTAGCTTCATTGAAGGCGTCATAAATAATGAATTCTCCTGAATAATCCCACTCAAAAGAGTCTGCATAAAGCACCTCTCCAGTACTAACTCCTTGAGTATAAGTAGGATTATAAAGTTCAAATTTCCTGCTTTTGTTGTTTATCAAATCAAAAATATAAATAAAAACATCATTTTTGCTGGCCAAAGCTGCCAGTTGTTTCCCGTCTTTTGAAACAGCTACATTTCGCCAAGCAGGCTCACTCGAAAGCTTTTGTGGAGCTGAGTTTTTCGCTAAATCAACTCTATAAATATTAAAATCTTTCCCTACGAAATAAACAAAACTACCATCATCAGTTACACTCGGTTTACCCAAACATCCTAATCCATTTGATATTTTGGTAAAACTATTACCCGTTAAAGGACCTGAGTAAAGACTGTTATCCGTTGGATCGAAAGCAATCAATGACTCAGTCCCTGGATTTGTTGGAATAGTATTCTCTGTGGTTGTATTTCCTGTTCCTGTAGTATTAGTCGTACCAGAGCCATCGGTTATGCCTACAAAATCAAATGCAGTTCTTGCTGCTGCTGTTTCTGGCCCTTCTGTATAAATATCTTTGGCCGACTGAATTACGGCAACTCTCAAATCTGCAAACTTCGAAGTTCTGGTCAAGTAAGTGGTCATGGCCCGCCAATATACCTTTTCGGCCTTATCTTTATTCATGCCGGGAGCGGTGGCAAATTTATAAAAAGCATGATTAGGTATTCCGCTATTGACATGAACACCACCGTTATCCTCACTCGGTGTATCTTTTAAAAATTGATACTGTGACATAGTTTTAGGCTGATAGCCATTGTCATTTTTTCCTCCCTGATTCGGATTCTCCAACGACCTTAATGACCCAGACGGGAAAACATTTAATTTTACAACATCTTCGCCCAAAGTCCAGTCATCTCTGTCAATTAATGCTCCAAAAATATCAGCGAAAGATTCGTTTAATGCACCAGATTGATTTCTATATTCTAGCTTAGCAGTGTTCTCAATTACACCATGGGTCATTTCATGACCAGCCACATCCAATGCCCCAGCCAATGGTTTAAAACCATCTTTTCCATTACCATAACCCATAAATTGGCCATTCCAATAGGCATTATCCATACCCTTTCCATCTTCGTCTGTAATGTTTATAACAGAAATTATGTTTCCTTTAGACCCATTCAACGAATTCCTATTAAACTTTGACAAATAATAATCGTAACAAAGGGATGCATTGATATGGGCTGATACTGCTGTGGGGTTCCAACTGTTTTTGTTCGTAGATGTTATTTGCTTTAAATCCATTTCCTCCTGATCAATGGTTGAATTTTGAGCATCTATTGTCCAAATTACTCCCTTTGGTTGGTTAGGTAAAGAAGATTGTGGATTGTACATATTTTTGGAGGCATCTATCATAAAATAGTTCTGTCCAACCTGTACGGCACCAAAACTCTTTGTAAATCCATTCAGATCTTTGGCAGTGGCGGTCACCACTCCATCTAAAGTACAAGTGTGATTGTATTTGTTTATTACCACACCCGAGTGAGCATCTATAAAATAAACCCATCTCTCCAAAATATTTGGCCTTACAATGATGTGGTAAACCAAGTTACTCTTTTTGTTTTCGTTCAAAATCATTAACTCGGCTGTATCTTTATCGAGTTCTAGAAACTGATTAATTTTGCCACTTTTTTGAACAATTGTACTCTTCCCTAGATCTTTTAAACTCAACTCAATAGCAGAAGTTGCATTTATATTCGGAATAGTATTTAGCGTTGGGCTAGCAAAAATTTTACCCATCATAAATTCCGCCACACCTCCTCTATTGGTATGTACAACAGCCTCGCCCCCATATATCGGCACACCTTTGTAGGATTGGGTCAACTTTAAATGTCTAAGTCCTAATTCGTCGGTTTCGTCTGAAACTAAACTGAACTCATCTTCAGGACTACTGATTTTCAGGTCTTTCTTAACAGAATTCAAGAAACTGCGGCTCACATCAGCACTGCTCTTTTTGGCATTTCGTTGGTCTTTTGTATATACAGGATTATTGATATAAACTATTGCACCAGATTCTTCATCTTTCAAAATTCGCTTGGCTATTTGTTTAGGCGAAAAAGCAAATTTAGGACTCGTTGCAGTTTGCTTGTTCTTAGATGAGATAATTTCAAAATCGCCCTTTACATATTCTCCTGCTGGAGTTTTTCTCTTACTTTCAAAGCCTTTTTGAGCAAAGCCAAAAGCACAAAACAATAAAAGTAAAAAAGAAAGTAGATTTTTTTTCATTATTTTCAATATTTACTGAAACTATAATTTGCATTTTCAAACAAATTGATTTTCTTGTTGGATTAATAAACTTGACCCAATATAATATATTTATATAAAATATTTAAAAAATATAGTTTAAATACAACAAAAAGCACAATAAACCGATATTCTACTCCATAAAGTACAAATTTTATTATATTTGCATTATTGCATATTTATACAAAACATCATCAAATTACAATGTCCCTAGTGCATGATTTAGGTCTTGGAATCAATCAAAAAGCCTTAAAAATAAATCTTGATTCGAAAATTTATGGCACATTTGCCGAGATTGGAGCAGGACAAGATGTAGCCGCTGCTTTTTTCAAAGCAGGAGGTGCTTCGGGCACGGTGGCTAAATCCATGTCAGCTTACGACATGAAATTCTCAGATGCTATATACGGACCAGTGGCCGATGGCCGATATGTATGCGAAGAACGTGTAATTAGCATGCTGGATCATGAGTATAACCTTTTAATAGAAAGACTTGACGAGCAAAGAGGTGAAAGTACGCAGTTTTTTTCGTTTGCAAATACAGTGGTTACGCTCAATTATCACAAAAATAATCAACCGCATGGTTGGATGGGTTGTAGATTCCAGCTCACGCCCAATGGCGAGTTTCATGATGTCGTTTTGCACATTAGAATGCTGGACAACGACACCTTACTTCAGCAACAAGCATTGGGAATAATAGGTGTTAATCTGATTTATGGCTGCTTTTATTATCATCAGAAGCCAGAAATCTTACTAGAATCACTAAGAGACAACCTTACTAAGGGAAGGATACAGATAGATGCTATAAAGTTTGAAGGTCCAGCTTTTGAAAAAGTTGATGGTAGACTTATGAGTTTGCGATTAGTAAAAAATGGTTTTTGTGACTTGGCCCTATTTGGCCCAGATGGCAAAATCTTGCAACCTTCTGATGTTTTATACAAAAAGCACATATTGGTACTTAGAGGTCGTTTTAGGCCTGTGATTAATGTGCATTTGGACATGCTCGAAAACGGCGTGAAGCAATTTGTACAAGAACCGGACGTGGATGAAAGTAAGATGATTGTGGTATCAGAACTTACCCTTCATGCTTTGCAAGAAGGCCTTGACGATAGCATAGACGAGAAAGATTTCTTAGATAGAGTAGACATCTTGTGTTCTTTGGGACAGACAGTTATGATAACCAACTATGTGGAATACTATAAATTGGTGTCTTATTTATCTAAAATTACTAAGCTCAAAATCGGTTTAATTATTGGTTTCCCTAATTTAGAGTATATCTTCGATGAGGAAAATTATAAAGAATTACCTGGTGAAATATTAGAGTCTTTTGCAACGTTGTTTAGTAGAAAACTAAAATTATTCGTCTATCCTACTTTGAGAAATAATATCATCATGAACTGTATGAAGTTCAATCCACCGGCTCACTTAAATGACTTGTACAGGTTTCTAATAGCTAACAACAAAATCGAGGACATTTATCATTACAACAAATCTAATTTGAACATTCAAACAGATAACATGCTAGAATTGATTCAAAGAGGTGAAGAAGGATGGGAAGAACACGTACCTGCAGAGGTAGTTACTTTTATTAAAGATAGGTGCCTATTCGGTTTTCCTTGTGTAGTGATTCCAAAAAAGTAAACAACAATGCCAAAATATTTCTTTATACTTATTTTAATAAGCAAATTCGTTGTGGCTCAGCCAGCCAAAATTATATTGCCCAATCAAAAAAACTGGAATGTAACCAGAGAAGGCTCCGAACTGAATTTTAAACTAAGTATCAGTCCTGATTCTGTAGAAAAGACCTATCAGTTCAGTATTCAACAGGGAAAAATAGCGGGCATGAATTTAGATTCCTTGGGTAATTTTTCATGGAATCCTGCTTACCACTTGGTAGATAGAATTGAGTCTGAGCGAATATTTCAAATCGTGGTAGTTGCAATTAACAAAGAGGGTCTTCAAATGACCACCATCCTCGATTTAAAAGTACTCCACACCAATAGACCACCTGTGTTAAGTGATTTGGCTACTTTCTATGTACAATTCAATAGCCCAAATACCTATAAAATAAATACAGAAAAGGCTTATGATGAAGACAATGACCCAGTAGCGTTTGTGCCAATTCTGGAAACACTTCCTGAAGGTATGGCTATGTCAACGCAAGGAGAAATCACATGGAGGCCTTCCAATAACCAATTTAATTCACTCAAGGATAAGCCATTATACGTTGATTTTTACATCCAAGATCAGCCATCGAAAACACAAACAAAAGGTAAAATAAAAATTGAAGCCACTCAAATGGACTTACCTCCTCAGATAACGGTAATTCCTAAAAACGAGAATTTACTCATCAAAGAGAATGAAAATGTGAATCTTAGATTTTATCTATCCGACCCAAACGGCGATGATGATATCCAAGTTTTTGATTTCTTAACTAATCAAACGGGAATTCCGAAAACAAGCCTAATAAAAAACACGAACAATCAATATGAATTTGTTTGGATTCCAGGCTATGAGTTTGTTCAAGATCCAAAAGATACTTTAGGTTTTTATATAGATTTTTTCGTTTTGGACAAAACTAAAAAACGAGAGGTAAAGAGAATATTCTTCACCATAAAAAATACAATAAACGAAGCCGAATTGGACAAGAAAAACTATGGCTTATATTACGGGACTCTGTCTAGAGCTTGGGAATTGATAGAACAGTTAAAGGAAAAAGAAGAAGAATTAAAAAAGGCTTATAACCGTTCTAAGAAAGGCAAAAAGCAAAGATCTGTTTTAAATGCTTCCTTGGGAGCTACCACAGGGCTTTCTTCTATTTTATCTAAGAAAAACCCAGATACGCAAAGACTAATTTCGACTTTTGGTGGGACAACCGTGCTTACGATTGGCACTTTAGAGGCTACTGAAGTAATCGGCAAATCGATGAAAGACTTGATAGACCGACTTAATTATGTGATTGAAAAGAAAAACGAACTTCAAACCAAAGGGGATATTTTCTCGCGTGATTTTTCACTCAAATCTTCAAGAAGAAATCCAGATTTTATCAAAAAAGTGGATGATTTCATGGGAACTATGAATCTAAAAGGTCTGGTAGCATTGGAACTAAATGCCACTTGGGAAGCCAAGAACAAACCTACAGAAAAGAACGTTGAAAAAACTTTTAAAGATTTTGTAAGTTGGTAAGTTTCAAATAAAAAAATCTTCTTGCAGAGAAAAATAGACCATAAAATTCTGATTAAAAGCAATATCTGTGAGGTTTTTTTTCCCTGAAAAAAAATACCTATATAAGAAAACAACCACTTAAAAATATCTTCAAAATTTTAGCTAAAACTTCTTGGTTGGTACTTTATAAATACATATCTTCATTTCAAAGATTGAGAGTTCAATCAAAAACAAAACTATTTGTTTCACCTAAATAGAAATGTGAGTATGAAAATCGAAGTAAATGCAGTGCACTTTAGTGCCGACAATGGCCTTAAGGAGTTTATCCAAAAAAAACTTAACAAACTCGAAACATTTTATGACAAAATAATAAGTGGTGAGGTCTTCCTCAGATTGGATAAGGGAGAAAAACTAAACACCCACAAAAAACTTATAGAAATAAAATTGAATGTACCTGGAAGTTCGATATTCGTAAAAGAGTCGGGAGATACTTTTGAGGCCGCCACAGACTTAGCAATGGACACGCTAACTAGAAAAGTAAAACAATTTAAAGAGAAAACTAAAACGATAGGAAGGGATATGCCAGAGACGCTTGTCCCTGAGGAAATAGAAGAAGACTAACAAAACAAAAGCCCTGAAATTCAGGGCTTTTTTGTTTTAAACATATACTCCTTTAAATAATTTGGCTCAAATAATGTCAAGTCTTCAAAATCGCCAGATACGTATTTTTCATAACATATCTTCCCAGAAAAAATGGCTGATGGCAAAATGATTTCTCTCAAGAATTGAGCATTTTGATGCTTTATTACTTCTTCGCATTTGGTACTTCCTTCACCAAAAAACAGAACCTTCTTGTTATCTAAAATATCCTGAAAACTATTTGCATCAACAATAATAGCCTCTACCTCTGAGGTTCTTTTTCTCGAATCAGCATCAAATAACGCACAGTAGACTTCCATCCTTCTTGCATCAATTAATGGACACAATAAATCCCCACCAAACCCAAAAACTTGATGAGCCAATAAATCTAAAGTACCAAAAGACAAAAGAGGCTTATCTAAGGCAAAAGCCAAACCCTTGGCCGTAGAAACAGCAATTCTAAGTCCAGTATATGAACCCGGCCCTTTTGCTACAGCTATCGCATTTAATTCCTTTTTATCAACTTTAGCCGTCTTTAAAACATTATCAATGAGCGTAGTTAGCATTTCTGCCGAAGACCTCTCAATTCTAGACTCAGCAGAGGAAACAAGATTAAATCCATCAAACAAAGCCACCGAACATCCGGTTGTAGAAGCGTCTATTGAAAGTATCATTTACCGGCTAATAAAGATTTGTATTTTTGGGGATTACCGAAAAGCTTTAGAGCCTCCTGAATATCTTTGTCTTTTTCAAACGCCACGAACTTCATGGCTTTTTGGTAATAATACCTGCTCAAAATTTCTAATTCCAAAGCTTCTTTTATCTGCTCCCAGTTTTTCTTTACCATACCTTGTGTATTCAAATCCGCCACCTTCTTCAAGTCGTCCAAATTCGCTTTCATTTTTGAATAATCTCCACTTTCCTTTGAAGATTTAATCAGGGCATCTATACCTTTTTGATCTGCAGTCTCATAAACAAACTTTTGGTTTTTAAGCCAAGACTCAAATTCACCCATTGTTTTATTCTCTAAACTGAAGTTTTCTTTGGGTTTTTCGTTTTGGTTGTCAAAATAAAATTTGTTTGCAAAGTAGAAAATCATCTTATTTTTAACCAAAGTCTTGACATAATCTGACTGGTCTGCCGACTTGGTAGTAATATCAGGATCTATTCCTGCTCCATCTAATACCATACGTCCATTTTTAGTTTTAAAAGGTACTCGCAAAGAATCTGGCAACTTCCCAAATGAACCATCGGCTTGTCTATGACCGTAATCGATTGCCTGAATACACCTACCAGAAGGAATGTAATATTTAGATGTAGTAACTTTCATTTTGGTGTTGTAGCTCAAATCTTTGGTGATTTGGACCAAACCTTTTCCAAACGAACGCTGGCCAATGAGTACGGCTCTGTCATAATCTTGCAAGGTTCCCCCTACAATTTCGGAGGCCGAAGCACTACGCCCATTGATCAAAACCACTATCGGCATATCAGTATCTAATGGTTGTTCTTTAGTTTGATACTTGTAGTTCCATTCCTTTACTTTTCCTTTGGTCTCGACCACCAAAAGGTTCTTTGGAAGGTAAAAATTACAAATCTCCACTGCCATATTCAATAATCCGCCTGGATTTCCCCTAAGGTCAAGTACCAAGTTTTTCATGCCTTTGTCTTTGAGCTCCAAAGTGGCAGTTTTAATTTCTTTGGCTGCTGTTCTACTAAAATCGGTGAGTTGGATATACCCTACTTCGTCATTGATCATGCCATAATGTGGCACATTAGGTGTTTTTATTACATCTCTGCCCACGCTTATTTGCAAAGGCTTGCTCTGCCCTACTCTTTCCAAAGACAATTTTACAGAAGTACCTGTTTGGCCTTTCAGCAATCTTCCAAATTCAGCATCAGTTTTGTCAGTAACGTCAACATTGTTTATTTTAAGTACTTGATCCCCAATCTTTATTCCTGCCTTGTCTGCAGGTGAATCTTCATACAACATGGATACTACGTGTTTTCCCTCAAAGTATTCTATGGTAGCTCCTATGCCATTATAAGCCCCAACATTCATCGTGAAATAATCCTCTATTTCGTCTTCAGGATAAAACACCGTATAAGGGTCGAGCTCTTTCAACATGGCTTGAATACCCACCCTCATCGCCTTGGTTGGATTTATTTCGTCTACATAGAGAGCATTCAGCTCTTTGTACATAGTAGCAAAAACATCCAAATTTTTGGCTATCTCAAAAAGCCTGTCGTCAACTTTATAAGCTGAAAACCCGATGGTGACCATCAGTAAAAATCCCAAGAGGAAAAGTCTAAGTTTTTTATTAGTTTTCAGAAAAAAATTCTTCATTATTTTTTATTCAGTAATGTTATAAAACGCAAAAAATAAGGATATCGTTTATAGTTTAATAAAAAGCCAAAATCTTTACATTTGCACCAAAGTAAACATCAGCAATGACAATACCAAAATTATCATTTGTCCAAAACATTTTATTGTGCCTCAGTTTATCGGTCTGTGCAGTGACCATCATTCACTTTTCGAAAAGCATCTATATTTCACTCTTATTCATAGTCCTTTTTTCTTTGGTGTATGGCTTGTTGGAGCCTAAGAAAGGCTGGATTCTTGCATTTATTCAAATCGCCATAATTATTACAGGCTATTGGGTATTGCAATTAGCAGGTTATCAGGCTTTGAAGCCCGATGAAGCCGTTTTTGTGTCTCACGTAAGCTTTTTCCCCTCCTTGGCTGCAAGTTTTCTAACGAGTTTCCTTTTCAAGCCGAGCTAAGACATTCTTCATAGCTTTTTCTAGCACAAAAAACTCCAAAATATCATTGGCAACATAAATGAATGCGAGTGAAATTGACCCAGAAAAGTCTAATTTATTTAACCTATAGGCTTCTTTGGTTCGTCTTTTAATGGTATTTCTGTCGGTAGCGTTTTTAAATTTCCGCTTTGAAACCGATATCAGCACTTGAGGGAGTTGTTCTAGGGTTTCACCTTCTGCTTTGGCATATACCACCTTGTATGGATAAATCAAAAAAGAATGATTGACAGGAGATGTACGGTCAAACAGTGCCGAAATCACCTTTTTACTTTTTATTCGCTCCTTTTTACCAAAACTATGCTTTTTGTTCACTGAGGTATATATGAAAAAAGCCGCAATAAGCGGCTAATATCTTAATAAAATGTAAAACCTCAAATCTTATTTGTGAGATTTTTCATCCGAAACCGATAGTTTAGCTCTACCTCTAGCACGACGAGCTGTAATTACTCTTCTTCCGCCTGGAGTAGACATACGCTCACGAAATCCGTGTTTGTTGGTACGCTTTCTATTTGATGGTTGGAATGTACGTTTCATATCCTTTTTCTATTAATTTTGTTCCTCGATTCTGAATTGGACTGCAAAGGTATCAAATATTTTGTAATAAAAAAACTCAAGTTCTAATGATTCAATACTTTTTTTCATTTCTTCCCGAAAACAACCTTGTAAAAATCAGGATTTTGATACCGAAAGTAATTGAAAAAAGCTTGGAGTTTCATTTGCCCATGTGGAGACCGGGAAGATATCAATTGCAAAATTTCGCAAAAAACGTCTTAAATTTCAGTGCAAACACACAAAATGGCGAAAAACTCCATTGGCAAAAAACAAAAAAAAACGTTTGGAATGTTCACGAAACTCAAAACAAGGACATCGAAATTAGCTACCAATATTATGCAAAAGACCTCAATGCCGGCTCAAGCTTCGTAAACAAGCACATTGTTTATGTTAATCCAGTAAATTTGTGCATGTACTTACCCAAACGAATCAATGAGCGTTTTGAGGTGACCATAGAAAGGCAACATACTGATGATCAGTTTTCTTGTGGAATTCAGCCGTTGATAGAAAAAGGACATAATTTAAGACTATTTCCAAAGGATTTTCATCACTTCTTTGATTCTCCATTCATTCTTTCAAAAGATATTTTTCATGAGACCTTTTCAGTTGGCGATGTGGTCTTTCATATCTGGATTGAAGGCATTTTCCAGATTGACCAACAAAAGTTGATTGATGATTTATCAAAAATAGCGGAGACACAAATTCAAATTTTCGGTGAGTTTCCTGAGGAAGATTATCATTTTATGTTGATTGTGCCTGAAAACACCTATTACCATGGCGTAGAGCACAGAAATTCAACCATGATGGTTTTGGGTGAAAATGGAGTTTTGCCAAAAAGCTATTATAACGACCTGCTGGGCTTGGCATCTCATGAACTCTTTCATGCTTGGAATATCGCCAAGATTCGCCCCAAAGAACTTCTTCCGTACAATTATAACCAAGAAAACTATTTTGAAACTTGTTTTGTGGCCGAGGGATTTACAACTTATTATGGCGACAAAATACTATTTGAAAGTGGAGTTATAAGCTATGCCGAATATCTTCATGAACTCGAAACTACTTTCAGGAGGCACTTTGAAGAAGCCGATAATGCATCGCAATCACTACTAGAAAGCAGTTTTGACCTTTGGGTGGATGGTTACGAAAAAGGCACTCCCAACAAAAAAGTGAGCGTTTACAGCAAAGGAGCAATTGTAGCACTGATTTTGGATCTAAAAATAAGGCAAAAACATAAAGAGAAAAAGTCACTAGATGACGTAATGAGAAAAATCTGGAAAAAATTCGGAGACCAAAAAAGAGGCTACAAATATCAGGATATTCAGAATATATGCGAAAAAGTATTTGGAGAATCGCTTCAGGAGTACTTCAACCTATGCATAGAAAGTAACCTTTCCATATTTGACTTCACCAACCAGCATTTGATTTATTTGGGTCTAAAAATAGTCAGAGAAGAAAACACCTGCAGAATTTCTCCTTTGTAAGAGAATTGATATGTACAAATTAAACCAAAAAACTACCAATTTAAGGCCTTAGACAAAATGTTTTAGTTTAATTTGTTTCAAACACTTGCATATTAATAGATTATTTTTTAGTATCTTTGCAGCCGTATTTGTTTCAAATACTATATTTTAGATACATTATTGGTTTTTTATGAGTAAACTGCGTATTTTATACATCTCCTCCGAAATTGACCCTTTTTTAGAAATTTCAGAAATTGCTTCTTTGTTAAGGAAACTCCCACAGGAAATGCAGGAAAGAGGCATGGAGATAAGAATATTGATACCGCGATTTGGACTTATCAACGAAAGGAAGCACAGATTACATGAGGTCGTTAGACTATCAGGAATCAATATTAGCATTGGTGAAGAAGAAAAACCTTTGATTATCAAAGTTGCTTCTATTCCATCTGCTAAACTTCAGGTGTATTTCTTAGACAACGAAGATTATTTCCAAAGAAAAACTGTTTTTACTGACAAAACTGGAAATTTCTATGATGACAATGACGAGCGTGCAATTTTCTTCTGTAAGGGTGCGTTAGAAACTGTGAAGAAACTTGGATGGGCTCCTGACGTAGTACATTGCACAGACTGGATGACCGCGTTGATTCCGTTGTACTTAAAAACTACTTATAAAAACGACCCTATTTTTAAGAATACCAAAACCATTTTTACAGTTTATAACAACGTTTTCGAGCACAAATTCACAGACGATATGTTTCCAAAAGTAAAGATGATGGATATAAGCGACGAAAACTTGGCCAATCTAAGGTCACAAGATTTCCTCGGGTTCATAAAAATTGGATGTCAATATGCCGATGTAGTTGTTACGGCAAACCCATCTTTGAATGATTCAATAAAAAATGCGTTGAATGAAACGGCAGACAGACAAATTGATTCTTTTATTGATGATGAAAACTCCGCTGAAACATTCTTTAACCTTTACACGGAGCTGGCAGATTGATTATTTTATGAAAAAAATTCTTATTGACTTACAGAAAGTAAGCTTATTGCTTATCACTGTCCTATTTTTCTCTTGTGAAAACCCCTCAGAAATTGGTTTTGATTTTGATGGAAATGCAGATGCCATATCTGCTTACAGCGACACCTTAAGTTTAGATATTTCTACGATTTTAGCTGACTCCACAGTCAACGGAAAGTCCAATTATATTCTTGCTGGAATGGTTAACGACCCAGTGTTTGGCCTAATAAAAGCATCTGCATATTTTCAGCCATCATTGGTTACTTACGCCACTAGCTCCGGAACAACTGCCTTAGATACATTTAGTGTTAAAGCCAATCCTATTGCTGATTCATTGAGACTTAGGATCGTAAACTCAGGATTGATTTATGGCGACACAATTACAAGAAGTTTTTACAACATTTATAGGCTAAAAAGCCCTATGGATTATTCCAAAAACTATAATGGAGACGAAAGCATAGATTATGAAGGAGCATCTTTGGCAAGATTTGGAATTAATTCAAAATCATTCGTAAGTGATTCTAATACGAGCATTGCGGTGTTTATAGATTTGCCTAAAAGTATTGCTCAGGAAATATTAAATGCCGCTCCTACAACAGGATCAGATAATTCTAAATTCTCTTCAGCCATAAAAGGTTTTGCAATAGTACCTGAAGGCACCAACAAGGCCGTTTATTCTTTCATAACTGGCCCTTTGAGTGCAGCCACTAGTACTTTAATTGCCAACTGGCACTATCAAGGAGATACTACTAAATATAATTATGCCTTTGACCTGAACGGCCCGAGACATTCATATTTAAGTTTCGACAGATCAACTAGTGTGTTGTCGCAACTTTCGAAAGCCAAAAATGAATTGAGTGCAAAACTTACCAATAATACATCTTTCGTCCAGGGTGGCAGTGGAATTAGCACCAAAATCAATTTTAACAACTTAAAGAACTTAGGATCAAATATCAGAGTAAGTAAAGCAATTCTTGAATTTAGTTTAAAAGCCGAGTCTGTTAATCGATTGCATCCCAAGCTATTCAATTTTGTTCTGGCTGAAGTGGGCTCGAGAAATCAACAAACGCGTAATAGTTCAAACGCTTTGACCTACCTAACTCCAATTGGTAACGACTTGTCAGGTGTTGTGTATTCTTTGGTTGATTCCACCAACACTGTGAACTTGGATATTACGAATTACCTCCAAAAAATCACCAATAAAACAGTTAACTCAAATGGATTGATGATAATGCCTGCAGTAGTTACCACATCTGGTAACGGTCTATTGGCCAATGACAATCTCCGTCGAGCGGTGTTTACCAAACCAAAATTAAAAATATATTATACAAAATATTAAGAGCTCTTGTAGCTCTTTTTTTTTGCAAAAAATATGAATATTTTCATTGTTGATTTTACTTCTATTTATATTTTCTAATAATTCAATTTTCAGAAAAGCTAGATTCTAATTGTTAAATACGCTTCATTCCTGGGTCTTGGAAACTTTTTCTTCTCCTGCTACAACACGCCGAATTTCAATGAATTATAAAAAAAACCATATAATTACCCGTTAAGTAAGTAATTCCTCAATTTTAAATTTATTTAAAAAATCATTAGGCTTTTTCTTGAAAAATAATTAATATTTTTGCATTTAGGACGTAAAAACAATTGTAATATTTCAAGAATAATATATGTGTGGAATAGTAGCTTACATAGGACCAAGAGACGCAGCTTCTTTGATTTTAAAAGGACTAAAAAGATTAGAATACAGAGGTTATGACAGTTCGGGTATAGCCATCATCAATGAAAATGGCTTAGGGGTTTTTAAGAAAAAAGGAAAGGTTGTTGACCTTGAAAGCATACTGAATAAAGATTTAATATCTGCCCACGTGGGCATTGGACATACAAGGTGGGCTACACATGGAGAACCTAATGACGTAAATGCTCACCCACACAAATCCAACTCAGGTAGATTTGCCATCATCCACAATGGAATAATCGAAAATTATTCTTCCATAAAACAGATACTGACCAATAAGGGATACATATTCCATAGCCAAACCGACACAGAAGTTTTGGTAAATTTCATCGAAGAAATCCAAAAAACCAAGAAATGCGATTTACCAGAGGCTGTTAGAATTGCACTCAAAGAAGTTGTTGGAGCCTATGCCATTGTTGTTTTGGATGCTGAAAATCCTGACGAACTTGTAGCGGCTAGAAAAGGCAGTCCTTTAGTAATCGGAATAGGTAGAGATGAGTATTTCTTTGCCTCTGATGCTACACCAATTATAGAGTACACCAAAGAAGTTGTTTATCTTGACGATTTGGAAATTGCGGTTGTCAATAAAGATGGCTTAACTATCAAAAATCTTCAAAATGAAGAGCAAGATCCTTATGTTCAAACCGTTGAGCTAGAGCTAGAAGCCATTGAGAAAGGCGGTTATGACCACTTCATGCTTAAAGAAATTTTCGAACAGCCTAAATCCATCGCCGATTGTCTAAGAGGACGAGTAAATCCTGACGAAGCAATCATTCAACTAGGTGGTTTGAGAAATCACATTTCGAAATTAGCCAAAGCTAAACGTATCGTATTTGTGGCTTGCGGCACTTCTTGGCATGCGGGTTTGGTAGGAGAATATCTTTTTGAAGAGCTAGCTAGAATCAATGTGGAAGTTGAATATGCTTCAGAATTCAGATACAGAAATCCAATCATCAAGGAAGGCGACTTTGTAATTGCAATTTCTCAGTCTGGCGAAACAGCAGATACCTTAGCAGCTCTGGAATTAGCAAAATCTAAAGGTGCTATTATTTTAGGTGTTTGTAATGTAGTTGGGTCATCCATTTCAAGAATTACAGAAGCTGGAGTTTATACGCATGCTGGACCAGAAATAGGCGTGGCCAGTACAAAAGCATTTACAGCTCAAGTAACAGTGCTCACCATGATAGCCATTGCCACTGCTCAAGCCAAAGGGACCATTAATGACGAAACTTACAGAAGATTGTTGATAGAATTGTCGGCGATACCTTCGAAGGTGGAAGAGATTTTGAAAAGTGCGGAAGAGATAAAAGACATTTCCAAACTCTTCACTTTTGCTTCTAATTTTATTTTCCTTGGAAGAGGCTTGAATTTCCCAGTAGCACTAGAGGGAGCTTTGAAACTTAAAGAAATATCTTACATACATGCCGAGGGATACCCTGCAGCGGAAATGAAACACGGTCCGATTGCTTTGATAGATGAAGATATGCCTGTAGTATTTATAGCCACCAAGGATAGTTCTTATGAAAAAGTTGTATCCAACATTCAAGAAGTAAAAGCTAGAAAAGGTAGAGTAATTGCCATTGTATCAGAAGGTGACATAGAAGTCAAAAAGATGGTTGACTTTGCCATTGAAGTTCCCAATACAGATGAGATATTACAACCCTTGCTTACGGTAATTCCTCTTCAAATACTTTCTTACTACATTGCGGTGATGAGAGGTCGGAATGTGGATCAGCCAAGAAATCTGGCGAAATCAGTTACGGTAGAATAATACTCAAAAAGCTTTTTCAAAAGTCATAAACAGAAAATCGAACGGGTCCAGATAGGTCTCGTTCTTTTTTAATGTATAATGCAGGTGTGGCCCAGTAACTTTTCCTGTTGAGCCTACTTTACCAATGTTTTGCCCTTTGATTACCACTTGACCTTTTTTGACCGAAATCTTACTCAAGTGTCCATAAATAGATTCAAAACCATATTTGTGCTTGATTTTAATAAAATTTCCTAGGTCCTCTCTAAAGCCTGCGTCTATCACTTTACCGTTTCCACTTGCAATTACTTGCTCTCCACTAACACCTTGCAAGTCTATACCTCGGTGAAATTTCAAAACATGATGAACTGGATGTTTCCTGGTGCCATAAAACGAGTTTACCGAAATTTCTCTTGCCAATGGATTACCACCAGGTATGTTGTTAGCAAAGAAAAAATTGAATGGATCATTGTGAACATAGTTAACAATTTCGTTGAGGTCTATAATTGGACTGAGCTCAATCTCCCAATAATCTTCTAAAACCAAGGCACTGTCAGATTTTGCACTCAACTGAGCCTTAGCTAATTGAGAAAAAACCATTAAAAAAAACAAATATCTAAAAGTCATATTTTATTAAAAACAAACAAAATTACATTTTAAATGCTTAATTGCCACCAATTTTAACATCCTTAACACAAATGAAGGTATTTGACACCATTAATGAGACGGAAAATCATTTGAAAAGTTTCCAAAATAAATCCATCGGGTTTGTACCAACTATGGGTGCACTACACGAGGGACATATTGCTTTGATAAAAAAATCCGTCGCTAAAAACGACCTTACGGTTTGTAGTATTTTTGTAAATCCAACCCAATTTAACAACCCCGAAGATCTAAAAAAGTATCCTAGAACGCTAGATGAGGACTGCAAAATGCTAGAAGAAGCAGGCTGTGATGTAGTTTTTGCCCCAACCGCTGAAGAAATGTACCCCAATCTTCCTCAAATTAAACTCAACTTTGGCTACTTGGAGGAAATAATGGAAGGCAAATTCAGGCCTGGTCATTTTAATGGTGTAGGTATAGTGGTGGCCAAATTATTCAATATTGTAAAGCCAAACAAAACTTATTTTGGACAAAAAGACATTCAACAAGTGGCTGTTATTAACAGACTTGTCAAAGATTTAAGCTTTGATTTAGAGATGATTGTGTGCGATACCATCAGAGAAAACGATGGCTTGGCAATGTCTTCTAGAAACAGGCGGCTATCAAAAGGGGCACGAGATTTAGCACCTAAAATATACGAATCTTTAAAACTCGGAGAGAAACTTTTGCTGGCTGGAGAATCAACCGAAAGTGTGAAAAGTAAAGTTTCTGAATTCTATCTAAATTATCCAGAATTCGAACTTGAATACTACGAAATTACAGATTTTGAAAGTCTAGAAAGCATATCTGAACATAATCCAAAACGTAGAACTGCTATCATAATAGCTGCCCATTTGGGTGGTGTAAGGCTAATTGACAATCATGTTTTTTGAACCATTTTTATGGTTATTTGTTGATTTAATAAAGATATTTTAGATAATGAAATGGAATAATTTAACAGACATTCAACAACTCGAAACTATAAAAGAAGAGTCTGTGGCTCAGCCAGTAGCCATATTTAAGCACAGTACTCGTTGTTCAATTAGTGCTACTGCTTTAGATAGGTTTGAAAGAAATTGGGCGAAAAACCAAGACATCAAAGACCTAAAATTATATTATTTAGACTTGATATCTCACCGGGATATTTCTAACAAAATAGCCTCAGAGTTTGAAGTGGAACATGAATCTCCGCAAATACTCTTACTAAAAAATGGAGAAGTTATTTATAACGAATCGCATTTTGGTATCGACTTCAATGAGATATTATCAAAAGTTCAGTAAGCTATAACCAGCCAATATTCTGCTATTTTTTGAACAAAGACCTTGTGCTCGGCTTCATAGTCGGGCATTTTTATTCTTCCTATTAAGCCATCAGGTTTTTCCACTAAAGTCAAATTTTCTTTAAAATCTACCTTGCGTTTACCATAGAGTTTATACAAAGCTTCTTTGGCGGACCAAAGTATGGTGGCTTTATCAATATCCTCCGCCACCCAGTCCAATTCATCTTTTGAACATAATCTGGAGATGACTTTAAAAATTTGATGGCGAGGCTTTTCAATATCAATACCTACCGCTCCAGCTTTGGATAGCACCACTCCGATATAATCCAAAGTATGCGTTACTGAAATTTCGTAGTTTGAATTTCTCAAAAAAGGCTTTCCATGTTCATCTTTTTCTATACCATCGAAAGGAATCTTTTCTAATAAACACATCTGAGCAATGGCGTTTTTCCCTGCCAAGTATTCCTTTTTCTTAGTTTCATGACTGATACTTTCTAAAATCTCCTTGTCATTTTTATCAGGGTTTACAAGTTCTAACAATTCATCCAAGGTTTCGGTGAGATTCCAAACCATAAAGTGAATTTCCTCAGTTAATATTTTGTTGAAAAATAATGGCATCAAATATTTTTGGTGGAAAATTGCAATAAATATCACGAATTAGAAAGTTCTACCAAGAAAAAATGAATTTTAACATAGAAAAAATAGAAACCTTTACAGGTCATAAAGATTGTGTTTATACACTCTGTGAAGGCAATTCTTTGAATAGCTTTTTTTCGGCTGGTGGCGATGGAATGGTGGTGGAATGGGCAAAAGCAGACCTTGGAAAGCCAATAGCTAAAGTCGAAAACTCCATTTACGCCATGTTTAATTTACCAGATGAAAACAGACTTTGGATTGCGAACAATACCCAAGGCTTACATTTGATAGACACAAAGGAGAAAAAAGAGCTGCTTAATTTGCCTCTAGGAAAAGTTTCTATGTTTGATATTAAAAAAAATAACCATTTGTTAATAATCGCAGACAATATTGGCTTTTTACATATTCTAGACACAGAAAACAATAAATTCGTAAAGCACTTTGAAGGTTCTCAAAAAAGTGCACGTTCCATTGCTGTCAATTCAAAAAGAAACGAAATGGCTGTCGGCTTTTCAGACTGGAAAATAAGAATTTATGACCTAGAAAATTATAAGTTAAAATACACACTTGATGCACATCAAAACTCCGTTTTTAGTTTACAATACTTCAACGACGAAGAAATGCTTGTTTCAGGTGGCCGAGATGCACATTTGATGATTTGGGACTGTCAAAATGGTTATCAAAACGCTGAAATTATTCCAGCTCATTTGTTTGCAATTAATCACATTATCTACATAGAAGAACACAAAATACTGGCCACCAGCAGTATGGATAAATCTATCAAAATATGGGATTCAGAAAATCTAAAACTGAAAAAAGTAATAGACAAATCAAAAAATGCATCCCATGGCACCTCGGTAAATAAATTACTTTGGTTAGAAAAAGATCAAGTATTACTTTCTGCGAGCGACGACCGAACCATTTCAATGTGGAATTTATTTTAACTTACATTGTTTTTTTTGTTATTTTGTGGAAAATTAGAAAGCAAAATTTTTCAGAAAGGCCAACAGGAAAAAAAACAAAGCTATTGGAAAATAAATCTGAGTACATTTTGTTCTCTTAATAAGGGTCTCAGATTGTTTTTCCTAAATACAATACAAAAATGAAAATCACGTCATTAGAAATTAAGCAACACGAGTTCGAGAAATCTTTTAGAGGTTACGATATTGAAGAAGTAAACCATTTTTTATCGAACATCGCCCAAGAATGGGAACGCATGTTGAGCGAATCAAAGATGCTTAAAATGCAATTGGATATTTCTGAGAAAGAAGCTTCGAAACTGCGTGAAGTGGAGATGACACTGATAAAGACCCTCAGAACTGCTGAAGACACCAGCACAAGACTCACTGAAAATGCAGCCAACGAAGCTAACAAAAAAATAGCCGAAGCTGAACAAAGAGCTTCTCAAATCATAGCCGAAGCCGAAAATACAGCCAAACAGTTGGTAGCCGACGCTGATCAAAAAGTAAAAGATGTAAACACGGCAGCAAAAACTGAATTTGCTGACCTAGAATCAAACTTCCAAAGCCTTGAGGTTCAGAAAGTCCAACTTCTTGGACAATTAAAATCAATTGCTTCTAAAATTGACAGTATCGTAAATGGCCACAATGGTTCTTTTCAAGAAACACCTGTTTCGGTTGTTCCCAAAGAAATACCAGTGCTAGTAAAAGAGCCAAGTATAGAAATGGAAATTGAAGGTATTGAAGAAGAAACTATTGAAGAGGTAGCTGCTTCTGTTACAGAAATGGAAGAAGTAGAATCTCATGGAATCAGTTTCTCATCTGCAGTAAACGAAATAAACCTAGAGAGTAGTCAAGATGACAAAACAAACCTAGAAATTATTGAAGGCATTGGGCCAAAAATAAAAGAAGTACTCAACAACGCAAGAATAGTTACTTTTAGAGACTTAGCCACCACACCTATTTACAGAATAAAAGATATTTTAGATTCAGCAGGATCACAGTTTGCATCGCATGACCCAAGCACATGGGTGGAGCAAGCCTTGCTTGCTGAAAACGGCCAATGGGAACAATTGGAAGACCTCAAAGATTACCTTGTGGCGGGGAGGGTACCCAAGGAAGACATCATTGAAGATAAACCAAAGACTGAACCGAGTCCTGAATCTGGAAGTACCGAAGAAATGCTCGATAAAGTTAACAAAGTAAAAGCTGCTATCAGAAAAGCAATGGTAGAAAAAACTGAACCCAAAGAGCCGAAATCGGTTAACGATTTTATTGCAGAAAAAAAACAGAGTGGTTCGTTTTTCGACAATTTAAACTAAGCCAATATGGGCCAGATAGCTTTAGAGGGCATGGAGTTCTTTGCCTATCACGGGCATTTTGACGAAGAACAAAAAATAGGCAATAAATATAGCATAGACGTACTTATTGAAACCGATTTATCAAGACCTGCCAGTTCTGACAACTTAAAAGATACCATTGACTATGGAGATGTGTACCAAATGGTAAGAATGGTGATGTCGAAAAAACATCGTTTGTTGGAACACGTTGGTCACGAAATCATAGACGCCATAAGGTTTAAGTTTAATTCAATCAAAAAAGTTACTGTTGAAGTTTCAAAATTCAACCCGCCCATTGGTGGGGTTTGTCACAGAGCCAAAGTAAAACTTGAAGAAAGTTTTTGAAAAACATATCTTGAAAAAAAGCATATTTACATTACAATTCTGGCTTCTTTGCATAAGTTCTTTCCTGTTCTTTTCCAGTTTCAACATGCTCATACCTGAGCTTCCCGAATATCTTTCAAAAATGGGAGGAGGAGAATTCAAAGGACTCATCATATCATTATTTACGCTTACCGCAGGTCTTTCACGTCCTTTTAGTGGCAAACTTACAGACAAAGTTGGCAGAGTACCTGTTATGGCTTTTGGCTCAATGGTATGTTTTGTTTGTGGTTTTTTATACCCTTTAGCTACTACGGTTATTCCATTTTTCCTCCTTAGGTTCGTCCATGGATTTTCTACAGGTTTCAAACCCACTGGAACCGCTGCGTATATTGCAGATATTGTTCCTGCTGACAGACGCGGCGAATCTATGGGTATTCATGGTTTAATAGGTGGATTGGGTATGGCATTCGGGCCAGCTTTGGGCGGATGGATAGTTCAGCATTTCAACATCAATATATTATTTTATACCTCTTCGGCCCTTTCCTTATTATCTATCTTAATATTGCTCAACATGAAAGAAACTTTGAGTATGGAAAGAAAAGAAAAATTTGCAGCTGCCCATCTAAAAATAAATCGACACGAAATCATAGATAAATCTGTGATGCCCGTCGTTATCGTAATATTTTTCACCTCTTTTGCCTATGGCACTATCGTTACATTAGTACCGGATTTAAGTCAAAGTATTGGTCTAAAAAATAAAGGATACTATTTTTTGGTATACACACTTGCTTCAATTGCCATCCGGTTTTTAGCGGGTAAATGGTCTGACAAAAACGGCAGAGAACAAGTACTATTATTTGGCTGTTGGACATTGATATTCGCAGTTTTTATCATAGCGTTTGCACATAACATCCTTATTTTAACAGCTTCTGCTATACTTTTCGGAATAAGTATGGGTATCATCTCTCCAATTTCACAAGCATGGACGGTGGATTTATGCGAGGAAAAAAATAGAGGAAAAGCCATTGCTACCATGTATATTGCTTTAGAGGCAGGGATTGGATTTGGAGCTTTGCTGCCTACCTTCATTTATCAAAATCAAATCGAAAACCTGCCGATAACTTTTTTATTTTCCATGGCGGTAGTTTCAATAGCCTTAATCTATCTTATTATTTATAAAAGAAAGAAAAAAGCCATTCGATATATCTAATATTTTAGCAAATAGAACCTCGCTAAATTGGAATCCAACCTGCATCTTTTTATCTTTGTATCAGTAATATAAGCTATCGAATAATGGAAATAATAGACGGAAAATTAATATCTGCACAAGTAAAAGCCGAACTTCAAATTGAAGTGGATCAAATAAAGGCTAATGGAGGAAAAATACCTCACCTAGCGGCAGTTTTGATTGGTGATAATGGTGCCAGTGAAACCTACGTAGCTTCTAAAATAAAATCTTGCGAACAGATCGGCTTTAAATCTACACTTATCCGAAGAGATTCTACCAGCACCGAAACTGAAGTTTTAGAAATAATTGACCAGCTAAACAAGGACGAAGATATTGACGGTTTTATAGTTCAGCTGCCTCTCCCTGCCCACATTGATGTCGATAAAGTTATTGAAGCCATTGACCCTAAAAAAGACGTTGATGGGTTTCACCCAATCAATATTGGCCGAATGGCCAAAGGCTTGCCATCCTATATTTCTGCAACGCCTTATGGAGTATTGGAACTTATAAAAAGATATAAAATAGAAACTGCTGGCAAGCATTGTGTGGTGGTGGGCAGAAGCCAAATAGTGGGACTTCCGATGAGTATATTGATGCAAAGAAACACTTATCCAGGCAACTGCACTGTGACATTGGTTCACAGCCGCACACAGAACCTTAAAGAAATATGTCTCCAAGCGGATATTTTGGTGGCCGCATTGGGTAAACCCGAGTTTATAACGGCTGACATGGTCAAAGATGGTGCAGTGGTAATTGATGTGGGTCTTACCAGGGTGGTGGATGCATCTAAAAAAAGTGGATTTACTTTGAAAGGCGACGTGAAATTTGACGAAGTAGCCCCAAAAACAAGTCACATAACACCAGTACCCGGTGGAGTAGGTTTAATGACTGTGGCTGCCTTAATGTACAACACACTTTTGGCATCTAGAAAAGAAATTTATAAGTAATAAGTATTCTTTTTCATGTAGTTTGCTATTTTTCTTTCCTTTAATTCAATTCTTTATGTAACCTCAAAGGTTGCAGAAAACCTTCTATTTTACAAATAACCAATCAACTAGTAATTAGTCAAACAACAACAAAAACAACTGTCAAATTGTCAGAAATCGTTACATTGGAATAGGCTTTGATTGTTAGATAACTGTAATTTAAAAACAATACAGACAATGGTAACAGAAAAAGGTACAATTTCGATTAACACCGAGAACATTTTTCCGATAATTAAAAAATTCTTGTATTCCGACCACGAAATCTTCTTGAGAGAATTGGTTTCGAATGCAGTGGATGCAACACAAAAAATCAAAAAACTATCCTCTATAGGTCAATTTGACGGAGAATTGGGCGATTTGAAAATCAAAGTCTCTTTCGACAAAGAAGCCAAAACAATCACCATTTCTGACAAAGGACTGGGTATGACCGCCGACGAAATCAAAAAGTACATCAATCAGATAGCTTTTTCGGGAGCCAAAGAATTTGTAGAAAAATACAAAGACGAGTCAGACAAAACACAGATAATCGGACAATTTGGCTTAGGCTTTTACTCCGCCTTTATGGTAGCCAAAGAAGTGGAAATCATCACAAAATCTTACCAAGACGCTCCAGCGGCGAGGTGGTTTAGCGATGGTACTACCGAGTTTGAAATATCAGCAGCTGAAAAAACTGAAAGAGGTACGGATATTATTCTGCATATTGCCGAAGATTCAGAAGAGTTTTTGGAAGAAAGCAAACTGGAGCAAGTATTGGTAAAATACGGTAAGTTTTTACCTGTAGAAATAGAATTCAACGAGAAAGTAATCAACAACCCCTCTCCTATTTGGGTAAAGACGCCATCGGATCTGAAAGACGAAGATTACATCGCTTTCTACAAAGAGCTTTACCCTTACGCTGAAGATCCTTTGTTCTGGATTCACCTCAATGTAGATTATCCGTTTAACCTTACTGGTGTTTTGTACTTCCCGAAAGTGAAGCAGGACTTCCAGCTGAATAGAGAAAAAATACAATTGTATAGCCGCCAAGTATTTATCACGGACGACGTTAAAGACATCGTACCTGAGTTCTTGCAGTTGCTGCATGGCGTTATTGACTCACCAGATATTCCGTTGAACGTATCAAGGAGTTATTTACAAGCCGATGGCAACGTAAAACGCATCAACTCGCACATTACCAAGAAAGTAGCCGATAAATTATCAGATTTGTTTAGAGACGACCGCAAGGCCTTTGAAGAAAAATGGGAAAGTATTGGATTATTTGTAAAATACGGTATCATTTCAGACGACAAGTTTTTTGACAGAGCCAAAGATTTTATATTGCTTAAAAACACCGAAGGTGCGTGTTTTACAATAGAAGAATACAAAACCAAGCTGGAAGCTAACCAAAAAGACAAAGATGGCAAATTGGTAGGACTTTATGCCAACGACATCAGCAAGCAGGACGCTTTTATCAGCGGAGCCAAAAAGCGTGAATTTGATGTCCTGGTTTTTGATGATGTGTTGGATTCACACTTTATCAATGCCATGGAATCTAAAGTTGAAAACTTAACCTTCAAGCGTGTAGATGCCGACACCTTTGACAAGCTGATAGACAAAGGCCTGAAGCAAGAGGTGGTATTGGGTGAAGACGAGAAAAAGAAAGTAGAAGAAACTTTCAAGGAGTTTGTAGGTAACAACATTGTGCAGATAGAGGCCTTGCCAGTGGACGAAATTCCGGTATCCATCGTGGTGCCAGAGTTTATGCGTAGATATGCCGACATGTCGAAAGTAAACGGCCAAGGCGGTATGTTTGGAAATATGCCAATGATGTACAACTTGGTAGTAAATGGCAATCACCCCATCATCGGCAAAATAGCCAAAGAAGGAAACGAAAATGGTCTAGCCAAACAACTTTACGACTTAGCTCTACTTTCACAAGGAATGCTCAATGGAGCAGACTTAACGCAGTTTATTGAGCGTTCAGTGGAGAAATTGGGGTAATTTCAGCAAAAAAATAGTATATTAGAAGCCACTCAACTGAGTGGCTTTTTTGTTGTGAAGATGAAAAAAAAAATGCACCAAAAATACTTATCTGAATTTAATAAATTAAAATTTTGTCGTTATATTCCCTAAGGAGATTGTTTTGTAGCAAAGAAATATTTTGTTCATGCATATTCTTTCAGAACAAATAATAAGACCTCCAATAATTAAATAAAAGGAAACAAAAAAAGTGGAAATAATAACTCATCAAACCATTGTCACAAAAATCGCCGAAGTGATTTCAGACAATTTGGTAATCAACAATAATCAAGATGGACTGGAACTATTGGTAAACCTTTACTACCAAGATTTTGATGGAATCATTTTACATGAAAAGAATATCAAACCAACATTTTTTGACCTTAAAAGCGGAATGGCAGGTGAGGTTCTTCAAAAATTCTCCACATATGGCGTTTGTTTGTCAATAGTTGGAGATTTCTCAAAATATACCAGCAATAGTCTACATGATTTTATTTATGAAAGCAATAAAGGTAGGCTTATCAGCTTTGTAAGTTCTGTGTCGAACGCAATTTCCAAACTTACAGCTTGACAATTTATTTTCCCATTACTATCCTGGTGAATGTTAAACAATTGTTTCAATTAAAAGTATAAAACACCCCAAAAGAGGAGTTATTAGTCAATGAGCCACTTAAGTTAATATTTGTAAAGCCTTGAACTGATATGGTACTGAGGTTTACACTTCCAAAAGAGGCACTTAGCATAAAATGATTGGAGAAATCATACATTAATCTTATCGGAATGGCATAAATATTGGTTTTTATGCCAGGTAGGTCTCCAAATACACCTTGAATGCTTCCGCCCGTTACGGGAGCCATGTAAAATTTATCTACCAACTTCACGAACTTTCCATATTCCACAGCTGGGCCAAAATTCACTAAATTATTATCAGAATTTTGTATGTTCACGTTATCTAATGCAGCTCCGAATGCCCAGTAAGTATTGTCAGACTTTACTTTTCCAGTCAAAATGGTGGTAGTATAAGTCGAAGTCCTTTCTCCACTATTAAATGTAGCATTCAAATATAAATTAGCATTCACTATTTTACGACCAACCAAATCTTGGGCTGAGGTACTTAGCGTGAATAGAAGAAAAAGAGCTGTACAAAGGATAGGTGGATTCATATTGTTTATGTGTTTAAGGTATATAAAATGTGCAGCAAATAAATAGTTTTGTAACAATAAAAAAAGACATTTAACGACTTTCACATTACTTAAAATGCTAAAAATTGTTACACGTCAGCAAGATACACATAGAGTGAAATTTAATTAACCGCGAGAATCTCTATCTCAAACAACAATGGAGAATTGCCAGGTATGCCGTTGGTGCCTGAACTGCCATAGCCAAGGCTAGATGGGAAAATTATGGAGGCAGACTCTCCTACCCGCATTTTGGCGATGCCTTCATCAAAACCTTTGATAACTTGGCCTCCACCTAAAACAAAACTGAAAGAACCTGAGTCAAACTTCTTACCTGTCAATAACTTCCCGGTATAGTTGAGTGTGACCTTTTTGCCTTTGGTGAGCAATGTACCTGAAGCGTTTTCTTTGGTTCTGATATATCTCAACCCTGTGGTGGTTTTCTCGGTTATGACCAAACTTTTGTCTTTGATATAAGCTTCAATTTGTTCGTCTTCTGTACCTGGGAGCGTGTCTTTTTCACATGAAAAAATTAACACAGAAAAAAATAACAATACGAGAACATTAAAATATTTCATCAATAATAATTTAAGATTTTTATAAATATAAACTCACCCACCATATCAACAATGCTTGGAGTGGTAATCTACCCCAACGGATTATTGGAGATATTTTCTGGAATTTTTCCCCTGTGGCCATGTAAATATTAGCAGGAAAAACGAGAATCAAGAGCAATATTAATCCCCACGCCGAAGCCGCCTGCATTTTGGGCAACAGTAAATTATATCCAAATACGATTTCGGCTATTCCACTGATCCATACCGCCTCATTGTGAAACGGCAAATATGGAGGCATTATAGACAAGAAAAATTTAGGCTTGGCAAAATGCATAACTCCAGCCACTATAAATAAAACGCTACAAAGTACTTGATGCCATTCAAACATATCAACAGTTTAATTTAAAACCCACACCGTGTATATTTTCAATTTTTATTTTGGGGTCGTTGGAAAGCATTTTGCGGATTCTCGTCACGAATACATCCATGCTACGGCCCAAAAAGTAGTCATCTCTTCCCCAAATGGCCGTCAGAATATCCTCACGTTTGGTTATTTGGTTTTTACGCTCACACAAAAACTTCAGTACCTCTGCCTCTCTATGTGTAAGCTTCTGTACTTCCTCGCCCAATTTAAGTGTTTGCTGAGAAAAACAAAATTCATAGTCGCCACACGAAAAAACATCTGTAGTGGCCGTAGAATCCGAAACGGCATTTCTTTTAAGGAAAACCCTAATTCTCAATACCAACTCTTCTATGCTAAATGGTTTGGTAATATAATCGTCTCCACCGATTTTGAGTCCCGCTATCTTATCTTCTTGAAGCGTTTTAGCGGTCAAGAAAATGATCGGAATCTGAGAGTTTTGAGTTCTGATTTTTTCGGCCAAAGAAAAACCATCCAATTCGGGAAGGTTGACATCTAGCAGACAGAGATCAAACTTTTCTTTCTTGAAAAACTTCCAAGCCTCTTTTCCATCTGAAAAATGAACGATTTCGAATCCTTCTTCTTCCAAGTTGTCTTTGGTAACAAAACCCAAATTTGGATCGTCCTCCACATATAATATTTTAGCCATTTTTTTATTTAATCAGGTAGAGGAATGTAAATGTCAAAAACCGAGCCTTTGCCCACTTCACTTTCAACATTTATTTTCCATTTATGTAGGTTGATAATCTCTTTTACATAGTTTAATCCAAGGCCAAATCCCTTGACATTGTGTAAATTGCCTGTTGGAACCCTATAGAATTTATTAAAAATCTTAGGAAGATATTCTTTTGCTATGCCTATTCCTTCATCAGAAATGGAAATAACCAAAGCGTTACTTTCATTCCGAGTAGCTATCTTTATTTTGGGTTGTCTACCCGAGTACTTAATGGCATTGTCAATCAAATTCCTGATGACATTCATCAGGTGCATTCTGTCGGCATTGATGGTAGTTTTAGTGGCTTTCAAATCCAGCGTAAAATTATCCTCCAGCTCTGCTTTTACACTATCAGATGCTTCTCCAATAATCTCGTGCAATTCTTGAAGTTTTAGATCTAATTCTATTTGCCCTCTTCCAATTTTGGCAGTAGCCAAAACGGCCTCCACTTGGTTTTTCAGGCGATTGTTTTCTTGCTTTATGATTTGCACATATTTCTTAAAACGTTCGGGTTGTTCCAAAATCTTACTTTGGGCCAATACATCTGTAGCAATTTTGATGGTGGAAATAGGTGTTTGAAATTCATGGGTCATGTTATTGATAAAATCCCTCTGAACCTCACTTAGTCGTTTTTGTTTTAAAATAATAAACATTGCGTAGGCAAAAAACGCCATCACGACCATGGTGATTATGGAAGAAACAATCCAAAAATCTAACTTGCTAGTCAAATAACTCTTTTGACTGGGAAATTTCACCCCAAAATAATTAAGAAATTTATCTGTAGTTGGGAGCGTAATGGTATGATCTAATTCTTCAACTTCAAAGTCGCTATTTATGTGAGCTCCAAAAACAATTTTATCAGTTTCACAATCGTAAATTCCGTATTCAAAGTCCGTATTAATATTATTTTTTTTGAATTCTTCTTTGAGTAAATGCTCCAAAAGGCTTTGTTGAAGCGGCAAGCGAAGATTTACGACGTAATAATCTGATGAATATTGACTTACAGGATTATCAATTGAAGCCAATTTATAAGATTTTGAAATCTGATTGGCCACATTGCGAAGTGCAACCATGGTGGTTTGTCTAAACTGCTGATCTTTAAGATCGAATGCTTTTTTGACCCAATAAATCTGAATAGCAATGATTCCACTGATGGCAATCACTCCTAAAATAATCACAAGTCTGATAGTATTTCTACTCAATGTTTCTTTGTATTTTCTTTTTGGGAAAGGGCTGTATTCGTACAAAGATAATAAGTGTTTTTTAAGAAATTAAATGAATGCTTGAATATGTGGCTTAGCTTCTTTATTTTGCGGCTTTTATTCTCTATTTAACCTTTAACATATGCAAAAATTACAAACCCTTGATTACTTGGTTTTCTTTTTCTACTTTATTGTAGTGGCTGGATACGGATACTGGATTTATAATCGAAAGAAAACCAAAGAAACCTCCACAAAAGACTTCTTTTTGGCTGAAGGCTCGCTCACATGGTGGGCTATTGGAGCTTCTTTGATAGCTTCAAATATTTCTGCCGAGCAAATGATCGGCATGTCTGGCAATGGTTTTTCTATGGGCTTGGGTATTTCTACGTATGAATGGATGGCTGCTGCCACGCTTATCATTGTTGCGGTATTTTTCATGCCGATATATCTAAAAAACAACATTTCAACAATGCCTCAGTTTTTGAGTCAACGTTATAACAAAACGGTGAGCTTGATTATGGCTATTTTTTGGTTGTTGCTATATATCATGGTAAACCTCACTTCTATCTTGTATTTGGGTGCTTTAGCGGTTTCGGGTATTTCAGGACTAGACTTTTACACCTGTATGGTTTTCTTGGCTGTTTTTGCCATAGTTATCACCATTGGTGGTATGAAGGTTATCGGTTATACAGATGTAATTCAGGTATTTTTCTTAGTTATTGGTGGTTTAGCTGCAACCTATTTGGCCGTTACATTGGTATCAGAGAAATACGAATTGACCGGTTTGGTGAATGGCTTTAAGATGATGACCCAAAACCACGATGATCACTTTCACATGATATATCCAAAAGGTAATCCTAATTATATGTCACTACCGGGCTTAACGGTATTATTTGGTGGAATGTGGATAGTTAACCTTAACTATTGGGGTTGTAATCAATACATTACCCAAAGAGCCTTGGGTGCAGATTTGAACACGGCAAGAAACGGTCTATTGTTCGCAGCATTTTTGAAATTATTGATGCCAGTAATTGTAACTCTTCCAGGAATAGCGGCTTATGCACTCTATCAAAAAGGCTTGTTTCAGCAAGAAATGTTGGGAGTAGATGGCACTTTCAACCAAGACAGAGCCTATCCTGTTCTATTGAACTTATTGCCTGTCGGCTTAAAAGGCCTTTCATTTGCAGCACTTACCGCCGCAGTGGTTGCTTCTTTAGCAGGAAAAGCCAACAGTATCTCTACCATTTTTACTTTAGATGTATTTAAGCCATATTTTGCTAAAGATATGACCGAAAAGAAATTGGTTTTGGTAGGAAGATGGACCATTGTAGTGGCCATGATTTTGGCGATAGTTATTTCTCCATTTATGGGAATTGAGAAAAAAGGTGGCTTCCAGTTTATTCAGGAAATGACCGGACTTCTTTCTCCGGGTATATTTGCGGCATTTATTATGGGCTTTTTCTGGAAAAAAACCAATTCAGCTGGGGCTTTCTTTGCCATCGTGGGTGGTTTTGCCATAGCACTTTCAATGCATAATAATTGGCTACCAGGCACAGATTGGACTACGGTTCCTTTCTTAGATAGAATGGGCTGGGTGTTTGTAATTTGTGTAGTAGTTATGTTTGTACTTAGTTTGGTATTGCCTGACGAGAAAAAAGGTCTAGAGGTGGATTCATCCATGTTTAAAACTACCAAAGGATTTGCTGTGGGAGCCACGATTGTTATTGCTACTATTGTGTTCCTTTATTCTTATTTCTGGTAATTGGGGAATTGGTTATTAGTTGTTTAAGAAATGGAAACTGGTTATTGGTAACTGGAGTAGTTGGATTAGGCTTACTTTTACCTACTACCATTCAACTCGAATCATAAACTTCGGCCATTGAGCGGAGTCGAAATGAGCCGAAGTGTAATTCTTTAGAAAAAATCATACATTTGAAAACAAAAAAGGAGCTTTCGCTCCTTTTTTGTTTTATATTATTCAAAAATAATCACTTGTGAATCTTCATACCATTTTTCATAACTGGGCTCAAACTCCTTCTCAATTACATTTCGCTTGATTTTCATTGTTGGAGTCATTTTGTTATTTTCAACCGTCCATAATTCTTTTAAAACCACTATTTTCTTGACTTTTTCATAGGATTTTAAAGTAGGGTTTAGCGTGTTCAATTGTTCCTTAAAGTTTTCAACCAATTCGGCCCTAGATACCTTACGACCAATATCCGACAACACCACCAAGGCCAACGGCTGTGGAAGATTCTGCCCTACTACGCAAATCTGCTCAACGTTAGAATTCTCTGCAAAACCCATTTCTATTTGTGCAGGTGCCACGTACTCGCCTTTGGAAGTTTTATACATTTCCTTCACTCTGCCAGTTATTTTTAAATACCCATCATTATCTAATTCTCCCACATCCCCCGTGTGAATCCAGCCCTCTTTATCTAAAGTTTCAGCGGTCATTTGAGGCTCTTTGTAATAACCTAACATATTCCATTTTGACCTGGTCAAAATCTCGCCGGTGTCTTTGTCAATATTTACTTCCATGCCTGGATAAACTTTTCCAACTGAGCCTTCTACTTTTTTACCTAAAGGCATCATACATACCGCTCCAAGGTTTTCGGTCATTCCATAAGCTTCATGGATATCAATGCCCAATTTCCCAAACCATTGTATCAAACTAACTGGCATGGGAGCAGCTCCAGTATAACACATCCATGTTTCTGACAAACCTAAGCCTTTCTTAATCTTTTTCTTAATAAGCGAGCTAACAATTGGAATCCTTAAAAGTATATTAAGCTTTTTTTGTGGCAATTTTGACAGAATCCCCAACTGAAATTTGGTCCAAATACGTGGAACAGCCAGAAAATGAGTTGGATTGGCATTTTGAAGATTTTTAGAAAAAGTATCCAGATTTTCTGCAAAAAAAATCACTCCACCAGTCACAATTGCGAGAGATTCCACTATGTTTCGTTCAGCTATGTGGCAAAGAGGCAAATACGAAAAAAATCGAGTGCCAGTTCTTTCCGCAAAAACAAAATTTCGAGTCGCATAAAGACATTCAGAAACTGCAGCAAAATCTACCATAACACCCTTCGGGTTTCCAGTAGTTCCAGAGGTATAAATGATAGTGAAAAGTTCATTCCCATTTGGCAATGTATCTTGTGTATCTATGGGGTAATTCGCCATAATATCATCCCACTGTGCATGCTCATCATCAGCATTATAGTTTGGGAAAGAGATACATTGGAGATTTGAGGGAATACCAGCTTTCATATGTTGCCAATCGTCCAGTTTGCCAATAAACACCAGTTTGGCTTCGGAATGCACTAATATTTGATTGACTTGGGCAGCTGTTAATGTGGGATACATTGGAACTGAAACATGACCTGAATGCATAATTGCTAAGTCTGTAATAATCCATTCAGCACAATTCTTCGAAATCAAAGCAATGTTACTTTTAGGTGCCAATCCCAAGCTTTTGATATAGTTCGATAATTTCCGGATTTGCTCACCAGCTTTTTGCCAGGTAAAATCTAGAAAATCATCGCCGAATGGTTGTTTCAGAAAAACCTCATTTGGAGTATGTTTTTCCCAATGATAAAAATATTCGAGGATAGATTTTTCTCTAGTGACTTCCATAGGTTTTTAAGGGTTAATAATGTTATATCATTTGTAAAAATAATGATATTTAACAAAACTCAAAACTAATCCTCATAACTTTTATGAATCTCAAAGAAATCTCTAAGCGAGCTGGTATTTAACTTTGTAAAAATCCAAGAATTTAAGAATTGTTTCGACATGAATCCCAAGGCCCAAATTCAAAAACTGATTTTCTTCGATTTCTTTGCCGTCTTTCATAATTTTGGGTGAAAATCCCAAAGGAAGATGAATGGTTTTGGACTGAATTGCCCAAATTCTCCCTTCCCTATCAAATGTAGGCCCACCACTTTGCCCTCTCAAGCCTGGAGTACTGGTCTCAATCCATTTGTAATCATACTGACCATCAGGACTTTTTCCACTGAATACCTGCCTTGTCATAATGCCATCCATGGGGAAAATAGGAATAGGAAAAATAGACGGGTCAAAAGAAAAAGAATGGGTATTATCTAAAAAGCTAGCTTGCAAATCATAGAACGGATAGCCTAGCTTGCACAAACTTGTTCCAGGCTGTATGTTTTGTGGGTTTTGAAAAACAGGATATCGCTTAACAAAACCGGAATTAAAATTCTCTATTTTGCCAATAGCGAGATCGTTGTCATGCAACACTTGAAAGGTATTTACCCTATGAATATCAGCCCCAAACCACATAGAATGATTGGTAATCCACTTTGGATTAGGTACCAAATCAGAGGTTTGGGAACTGTTTCTATAATTAAAAATTTGACCTTGGTGTTCATGGAAAGATTGCAGCCCTTGTAAAACATGGGCTGCTGTAATTATCCACCCTTCCTCATTGATGACTACAAAACTACCCAATCCACTTTCAATTGTACCATCAAAGAACCGATTGGAAATAATCAATGGAAAAGTATATTGTGTTGCGATTTTGTAAGCTTCTGAAAACATACTATTAGATTTTTATTTTGTGGAATATACTTTTTCGCCTCCAATGTAGGTCGACAATACCCTTACACTTCTTATTTTGGATGCCTCAATTGCCATGATATCATCTTCCAATACTACAAAATCAGCCATTTTGCCCATTTCTATACTACCTCTTTCTTTCTCTTCAAAATTAGCATAGGCACTCCAAATCGTCATAGCTCTTAAAGCATTCTCTTTGCTCAGGGCATTTTCCATCTGAAAACCTCCAGCTGGCCAGTTGTTGTTATCCTGACGAGCAAATGCCGAATGGAAACCAAATAAAGGATTGACAAACTCCACTGGGAAATCACTACCGTTGGCTATTAATCCGTTTTGTTTTCTCAATTCCTCAAACGGGTAGGCATGCTTTACCCTGTCTTTGCCTAATCTGGCCTCGGCCCAGTACATATCTGAGGTAGCATGAGTAGCTTGAATAGATGGAATCACGGAATACTTACCAAACTTTGGCACATCGGCTGGATTCACCACCTGACAATGTTCAATCCTCCACCTTCTATCGTTTTTACCTTTTAGATATTTTCCGTACAAATCCAAAACTAGCCTATTGGCAGAATCACCAATGCAGTGTGTATTAACCTGATAACCAGACTTATAAATTTGAGAAAAATATTTATCCATTTCATTCTTGCTGGTCAACAAAAAACCCGAATTAGAACTTTGGTCGGCATAAGGCTTTAACAATACCGCACCTCTTGACCCCAATGCACCGTCGGCATAAACTTTGAAAGACCGTACATTCATCCTATCAGTTTTGATAATGCCCTTTTTTGTGAAATATTCGACATTACGAATGCCAACTGAAACCATGGCATAGTCTCTGATTTTCAGACTTCCTTCATTCTGCATTTTCATCATCAGCTCTATGTCGTCTTGACTGACGCCTGCATCAGAGACAGTTGTAAGACCATATTTTAGGCTTTCAGCTTGGGCAGCCAAAATCTGCTGTCTTTTCACTTTCTCGTCCTCTTTGGGCATAACTCTTTTTACCAAACCCATGGCATTATCAACTAATATACCAGTCAATTGTCCGTCAACAACTTCCACATCACCGCCAGATATTTTGCTGGAAGGTGATATTTTAGCCATTTGAATGACTTTGGAATTTACCAACATCGCGTGTCCATCGATTCTCGTTAACATCACAGGAACATTCGGGAAAATCTGGTCTAAATCATCTTTGTTTGGAAAAACTTTGACATCCCAATCGTTCTGGTCCCAACCACGGCCAACTAGCCAATCCTGATTAGGATTCGCTTTTCTAAATTCTTGAAGCCTCGTCAGGATTTCTTTGAAACTCTTGGCCCCTACCAAATCACACTGCGAGAGCATTTGACCCAAACCTAAAAAATGAGAATGTGGATCATAAAACCCTGGAAAAACAGGCTTGTTTTTTAAATCAAGCGTAGTTTTGGCGGAATATTTTTTATTCAAAGTGGCAAAATCTCCAACTTCAACGAAAAGACCATCTTTTACAACAAAAGCATTGGCTTTGCTAAATTTGGCATCTACAGTATAAACTTGGGCATGATAAACCATTAAATCAACCTGCTTTTTTTGGGCAAAAGCCAAATTGGTAAATAGTAAAATTGTTATTATCTTCTTCATTTCAAAATAATTTATTCTTCGTTTCCGAATCTTTGTGAACCCAAAGCCGAGCTAAAAAACAAGGCATTGAAAAATAGCTTATTGGTACCAAACCATATTCCTCTAAAATTGGGATTATCAGAAAACAAAATAATCTGTCCAGCACCTGAAGTTTCAGAAATTATGGCTGCTGAATTGGCTATTTTTGAAAGCGAACTCGGATGAACATAACCACAAATCCATGGATTCGATGTGTATTGGGCGACTGTTGAAACCGCATTTTTAGATTTTTCTAAAAAGGTATTGTTGTTTCTATAAACGTGAAGTGAATTAGATTCAAATCCAAAACCCAAAGGATGGGTAGTATCAATATTTACTTCAAAAATAGCCCCACCTGTAGATTTAGCACCCAAAGCATCTGTAAGCTTTTCAAAATTCATTCTTTTTGGGTCTTTTTCTGTCTCAACTGCTATAACTTTTGATTCCGATATCTCCTTTTTAATAGCCCATTCTGAAGCAGTTTTTAGTGTAATCAAATTCCCCCCTTGTTTTACCCAATCCTTAATTTTCTTTATAGAAGCATCATTAAGTGCATCGTATTGGCCGCTTACCATCACCAAATGCGAATAAGAGTTCAAATTCACCCGGGCAAATTGAGTCAGTTCCAATTTCGTTATTGGCATTTGCAACTTAGTTTCTAAAAGATGCCAAATCTCGCCCACTTCGTACTGACTTGTACCCAAGCCTGCCAAAACCATGGCTTTGGGTTTCAAAACCGTTTTGAAAGAATTACTGCCTAAATCTATACCTGCTGAGCTAAATCCTGTTGAAACAGGAAAAATTTCCACATTTGATGAGTTTTGAACTTGCTTTAATATTTCTGAAAGCTCCTGAGAACCTATCTTTTGATTTTGAACAGGAATCAGTAAACTTCCATGCGACCAGCTTTTTCCACCATTTGCGAAAGATTTCAAGGCCACTTTTACCAAAATATCTTTGTCCAAAAGCTTATATAAGGCTTTAGCAGCATTGTAATCTCTCCAGTCAATCAAATAAGCATAATCTGATCTTGTAAACTCATTTGTCTTAATTTCTAATGAAGCTTCAAGTATCGCAGCTCCCAATTCCGGCAAAACTTTCGTTTCAGCATGTTTTAGTCCGAAAGCCAAGGCAAGATTCCAAGTTGAAGTATCATAAAAAACACTGTCAGCAAAAGATTTTGGCCTGTCGAAAATAGATTTTACCAATAAAGACTGGGGTTGGTTCAGCGGAATGAATATCGCACTTCCTTTCTTAAAACTTTGATCTCCAACTTTCGTGTCGTTTTTAAGCTGAAAGGCTTTTATTTTGTGTTGCAGCAACAAATCCCAGAAAGCTTTATTTCTGTTCTGATCAAAATCGTCGCCAATAACATATCCTTTCGTTAGATTTTTAGAAGCATCTTTTTCAATGTTCTTGAAGAAGTCTGACTGATGTTTTAACAATATTTTTCTTTCGCCTACACCTGCATGAATGGTGGCAATGGCGTTTACCAATTGATTTCTAACAGCAAATTTATAAGTCAAAACACCGTTATCTGATTCCTGAGCGTGACCTCGGCTACTTCCTTGCTCAAATAACAAGCCCAAACCACCCTGCATATCAGGATAAGAACTACCGTAGCCTGGATAGAAATTATCAAATGATTCTTTGGTATAGTAAAATGAACCAATTTCGTTCATTGCATTTTCAAAATACTTGGCAAATTTGCCATTCAACATCTTGTAATTATCTTGTGTAACCAGTGGATTTTCAGCATTACTTTTTGTTGGCTCAAAGAAGTGTGTACTGTTCGTTCCCATTTCATGAAAATCCGTCACTACATTGGGCATCCATTGGTGATAATATTTTAAACGGTTGCGAGATTCTTTGTGAACTGCCAAATACCAGTCTCTGTTCAAGTCAAACCAATAATGATTAACCCTACCCGATGGCCAAACTTCGTTGTGTTCGCGGTCGTTAGGATCAGTCACATTGGGTTCGCCTTTGTGCATATTTACCCAATTATTGAATCTATCTCTTCCATCAGGATTCACGATGGGTTCCATCAAGAACACAGCATTATCATACACCTTAGCGGCTTCGTCTCCTTGAATCGCTGCCAAATAATAGGCAGTTAGCAAAGATGCTTCACCACCTGAAGCTTCGTTTCCATGAACATTATAACCCAGCCAAACGACTGATGGTTGATTTTCAAAATCAACACTTTTACCTTCAACTATATCCAAATGATTTTTACGAATCGTCTCTAGTTTCGCCAGATTTTCAGGTTTGGCAAAATGGACGATAATTTGCTCTCTATGCTCATTGGTTTCGCCAATGCTTACTACTTTTATTCTGTCTGAGGCTTTTTCTAAAACCCGCATGTATTCCACTATTTTATCATATCTGGTATGATGGCTCCCAATTGGATATCCCAAAAATTGCTGCGGAGAGGGTATTTGAGAATTTAGACTTTTTTTCGGTAAAAAATAGTCATTTTGAGAAAAAACCGAAATGCAGGAAAGCAGGGCAATAACTAAGAGTAATGTTTTTTTCATGAATAAAACGATGGTTAATGGTGTAATTAGACCCAAATTAAGCATATTTCTAATTACTAGCGTATTTTTTGACCAAAAAAGAAAGAGACCCAATAACATTAAGTCTCCTCAGTAGAAAATAGGGTCCAAAACCAATGTTACATCACACCCATTTTACCCATTTGATAATCTCGCATGGCTTGCATCAACTCCGTGGTGGTGTTCATCACAAACGGCCCTTGAGAAACCATTGGCTCGTTTATGGGGTCACCAGTTCCAAAAATTATCCGAGTTTCAGACTGTGCTTTTAAGTCAATATCCGTATTACTTGTGTCAAAAACCGCCAATTGGTGTCCAATTACCAATTTACCATTCACCAAAACCTCTCCGTCGATGACATAGAACAAAACGTTTTTTCCTTCTTCTATTTTCAAAGAAAGTTCACCGCCTTCTTTCATGTTAATGTTAAACATTTTCAGACCTGTGATAGATTGGGCAGCTCCAATTTTCCCTTCCAACGCACCTGAAATTATTGCAATATCCGTTTTGGTGTCTTCACTGATAACCTTAGGAATTTCGCTTTCTTGAAAACCTTGATAGTTTGGTTGGCTCATTTTCAATGCCGCGGGAAGATTCATCCAAAGCTGAAGAATTTCCATTTTGCCCCCATTTTCACGCTGATTTGCCGAAAGATTTTCGGAATGAACAATTCCTCTCGCTGCAGTCATCCATTGTACGCCACCACTTTTTATTACTGACCGATGGCCATGGCCATCTGCGTGTTCTATTTCTCCATCCAATATAAAAGTCAACGTCTCAAAACCCCTGTGGGGATGCGGTCCAAATGGCAATCCTTGGTTATGTGGAGCGAATTCATGCGGTCCGTGGTGATGCAACAATATAAATGGGCTAATTTGTTCTATGCCAACATCCGGAATGGGCTGATACATTTTGTGTTCACCAACTCTTTGAGCAGATGAACTTGTTATTTTTATGATCTCTTTTTTCATTTCCTTAAAAAGTCATCGGGACTTCCATTAAGAGTATTTCAGCATCAGTAATGGCTTTGACTTCAATAGTTTCAGTTTCCCAAATGCCCAAACCGTCTCTTCTGCCCAATGATTTACCTGCTATTTCTACAGACCCTTCCAAAATATATACATAAACGCCGTTTTGGGCATTCTTTAATTCGTAAGTCAACGTTTTTCCTGCTGACAAATCACTCAAAGTAAACCAAGACTGCTGGTTCATTTTTATACCTTCGTCTGATTTACCTAAAGGCGAAACCACAGTTTGGAATTTGTCTTTTCTACCCTCCATATCAAACACTTTTTGCTCATACCTAGGAGCTATATTTCTTTTTTCAGGAAATACCCAAATCTGTAAAAACTTTACAGGACTTTTAGCGTCTTCATTCTTCTCAGAGTGGGCCACGCCTGTTCCAGCAGACATAATTTGAACTTCGCCTTTACGAATTACCGTTTTATTGCCCATACTATCTTGGTGTTCCAAAGCACCTTCGAGCGGTATCGAAACTATCTCCATGTTATCATGTGGGTGTTTACCAAATCCCATTCCCCCTGAGACGTGGTCATCGTTCAGCACTCTCAACGCTCCAAAATGCTCCCATTGCGGATTATAATAATTGGCAAAACTAAATGTATGATAAGAATCTAACCAACCATGGTTGGCGTGTCCTCTGTCGTTGGCTGCTTTAAATATTGTTTTCATATAATTTACATTTGTATTTAATGTCATTACATAATTAAATGTTAATTAGTTCATAAAATTTTAAAATCATCAAATACTTTTCATATTTTTAAACAAAAAAACAAACTATTTATGAAATTCCTTCTGCCATTATTACTTATTGCTTCATTATCAGCATTTTCGCAAAGACAATTTCCAGAGATAGATTCATATGGTGGAGTTTTCCCTATTCCCGAAGCCGAACAATTGGTTGACCCAAACAAAAAATACAAGGCGGTTTTTGATATAACAGCTGCCGCCAAAAATCAAACAACAGAAATGAACCCTGGTTTTGAATCTGTTGCCAGATTTATAAATTTACATGGTTTGGCTGGTGTAAAAAAAGAAAATCTAGATATTGTAGTGGTTATTCATTTCCAGGCGACACCTACCATTTTGAGCGATGAATCTTTTATGACAGAATACAAGGAAAAAAATCCGAACACTGAAGTAATAAATAAACTTGGAGAAAATGGAGTTAAATTTTACGTTTGTGGTCAATCCCTTAGAATGCGTAAACTTGTTGATTATAAAAAAAATAGCAATATCAGAGTGGCCCATGGAGCACTTTTAGCATTGAGCCATTTTCAGAGTCTAGGATACTCCTTGATAACTTTACATTAATAATGCAACCTATTCAAAACAAAATACATCTTTAAACAAAAACACTATTTAACAATGAAGAAAGTAATTTTAAGCCTAATCGTAACCTTTACATTTTCTAACATTTTTGCAAACGGAGAATTTGAAAACAACGTCAGCAAAACCGAATTTAACCAAATTAACCAATTAGAAGCCTACGTGGAAGCCAATCCACAAACCACATTGAGCGAAATTAAAGTCAACAATCCAGAACTTATAAATGGTGTAGAACTTTTGGATGACACTGCTGCCAGTTCCCTTAGTGCTGTTAAAGATATGCCATTGGTAAGTGGATTTTGGTGGGGTTGCTGTTTAGGGGTTATTGGACTTGCAATTGTATATCTAGTGACTGACCACGATAAAGACCAAGTTAGAAAGGCATTGTTTGGTTGTTTAATAGCCACTGTGCTTTGGGGTGTAGGTGGTTTATGGAATCCTTTTAGTTGGTAAGAACCAAACCAAATAAATATTCAAACCTCTTGAAATTCAAGAGGTTTTTTTATTAATTTTAATCAAACATTTAACAATCAATGGAAAAGAAACTTAAAAGAACAACCGGAAAAGAGGCCATGTTTTTGGGTATTTGTGGTGGATTGGGCAAGTATTTCGAAATTGACCCTACCATTGTAAGGGTGCTTGTGGCATTAACTACATTTTTTAGCTTCGGATCGTTGGTTATTGTTTACCTCATTTTAGCTTTCATTGTTCCTAAAGAAGATTCCATCAATATTTAATAATTCAATTTCTAATTACAAATCAATACAACTGGAACTACCAATTGGCTGGCAACATTTTGCCAAATCTCGAGGCATTTGGAAAAGATTTCACTACTTTTGCAGCCAATTTCAAAAAAACAATTAGCATGTTAAGGACACATACTTGTGGAGAACTTCGAATTTCTAGTCTTGGTGAATCAGTTACTTTGTGTGGCTGGGTTCAGAAAGTAAGAGACAAAGGCGGCATGGTTTGGGTAGATTTAAGAGATCGCTATGGCATCACTCAATTAATATTTGAAGAAGGAAAAACTGAAGCTACTGTTCTAGAAAAAGTGCGTTCATTGGGTAGAGAATTTGTTATAAAAGCTGAGGGTAAAGTAATTGAGCGTTTATCAAAAAATGATAAAATAGATACAGGTGCAGTAGAAATTTTGGTGGAAAATATCGAAATATTGAATCCAGCCAAATTGCCTCCGTTCCTTATAGAAGACGAAACAGACGGTGGCGATGAACTTAGAATGAAGTATCGTTATCTTGACTTAAGAAGAAATACAGTTCGTCAAAACTTACTTTTGAGACATAAAGTAGCTCAACAAACAAGAATATATCTTGATGCTCAACAATTTATAGAAGTAGAAACTCCCGTTTTGATAAAATCTACTCCAGAAGGTGCTAGAGACTTTGTGGTGCCAAGCAGAATGAATCCAGGTGAGTTTTATGCTCTTCCTCAGTCACCTCAGACTTTCAAGCAACTATTAATGATTTCGGGATTTGACCGATACTATCAAATAGTAAAGTGCTTCAGAGACGAAGATTTAAGAGCAGACCGCCAGCCTGAGTTTACACAAATAGACTGCGAAATGTCATTTGTGGAGCAAGAGGATGTATTGAATATGTTTGAAGGATTAATAAAACATTTGTTCAAAACGGTTAAAGGAATTGATCTTCCTGAAGTTCCAAGAATGACCTATGCAGATGCGATGAAATTCTATGGATGTGATAAGCCAGACATCAGATTCGACATGAAATTTGTTGAATTAAACGAATTGGTTCAAAACAAAGGATTCCAAGTTTTTGATGATGCAGAACTCATAGTAGGCATAAATGCCTCTGGATGTGCAGAATATACAAGAAAACAAATAGACGAGCTAACCGAGTGGATGAAACGCCCACAGATTGGAGCCAAAGGATTGGTTTATATCAGATTTAATGCTGACGGAACCGTAAAATCTTCTGTGGATAAATTCTATTCTGAAGAAGACTTAAAAGCCATTGGAGAGAAATTCAATGCCAAAGCTGGTGATTTGATTCTAATCATTTCAGGGCAAGCAGACAAAGCAAGAAAACAACTTAACGAACTTCGCCTTGAAATGGGTAACAGATTGGGATTGAGAAATCCTGATGAGTACAAAGTACTTTGGGTGGTTGATTTCCCACTTTTGGAGTTTGGTGAAGACGAAAATCGTTGGTTTGCTATGCACCATCCATTCACAGCACCAAAACCTGAAGACGTCGCTTTGTTGGACACAGATTTGGGCAAAGTAAGAGCCAATGCTTATGACATGGTAATCAATGGAACAGAAGTTGGCGGTGGTTCGGTGAGGATTTTCCAAAAACCATTGCAACAAAGAATGTTCGAAATCCTTGGATTTTCTGACGAAGAGGCCAAAAAACAATTTGGTTTCTTGATGGAAGCCTTTGAATACGGTGCACCTCCTCATGCAGGTTTGGCATTCGGTTTTGACAGATTGGTTTCACTATTTGGTGGAGCGGAATCCATCAGAGACTTCATCGCTTTCCCGAAAAACAACAGTGGTAGAGATGTAATGATAGACTCACCATCAAGTATTTCAGACTTGCAATTGAAAGAATTAAGTATAAATGTGGCAACAAAATAATCCTCGCTTTTCAATATCCAAAAAGAGCTATTTCTAACGATTTAGCTCTTTTTTATTTCACGATTTTATTAAAAACAAAAGCAATTGCAAAACCAATGCCGATGCCTAAAACATCAGCCAAAATATCTAATAGATCAAAAGCTCTATGAAAACTTACAGGCAATAAGTACTGAACAAACTCAATAAAAACGGCAAAAAAAGTAAGACCGATGGCTACTTTACCATAATTTTTCAAAAACATAAACCAAGAAAAACCCAAGACTGCAAAAGCCACAAAATGAGCAGTTTTATCATCCCCTGAAACATCTGGAATATTTTCGGAAGGAATAAAGCACAAAATACCAATAATAACAGTTAAAAATATGGAAAAGTATGGTTTTAGATAGAACAAATCGTGCAATTTCTTTAAAAACATTTTCTAAAAATTAGGATGAACAAAAAACAATATTTGCGTTAACAACTTCCTTAAAACAAAAAAAGTACTGATTTACGCCAGTACTTTTCAAAATATTAAAAATAAACCTTATCTGGTTATCCAACTAAATTCGTATTCTAGTTCAGGAACCTTGGTTCTATCTGCAATTCTCTTCAATCTATTCGGCAAAGCCATCAAGTAATCTCTGGCTTTTTCAGCAGAATCATTCAACTCCGAAATCTTATCTATTTTCCAATCTACCAACAAATCTTCCAAAATCTTGATATAATCCATGGTAGTATAAACACCTAAACGTTGAGCAGAATCCGAGAAATGCGAAAAAACATCTCCCATTTTTTGACCTGTTTCTCTTAGAAAATGAGCAGGCATAACTATTTTCTTTTTCATCATGTACTCAAAAGCAATCATCATTTCCGAAGGATCTACTTCAAAGAAACGTTCAACAAAAGTTTTGTAAGCTTTGGCATGACGCATTTCGTCGGCCGCTATCACACCACATACTTTGGATAAGTGACTGTTGCCAAATTTCTTAGCCAAGGTAGCCGTTCTACGGTGCGAAACATTGGTGGCCAATTCTTGAAAAGAAGTATACACAAAGTTTTTATAAGGATCTGTGTCCGTTTCAATATCAAAACCATCTGCAATTAACCATTGCGTAGAGGTCTCCATTTCTTTCATATTTACTCTGCCAGACAAATACAAATATTTGTTTAACAAATCTCCATGTCTGTTTTCTTCGGCTGACCACCACCTCACCCACTTTGTCCAGCCAGATTGTTGTTGTTCTACTTGATTTACCCCTTCAACGGCCATCAACCAAGAAGAATAAGTCGGAAGTGCTTCTTCAGTAACGCAATCTCCCACCAAAACGGCCATATAGTCATAAGGAAGTTCTCTGCAAGATTCTTGAAGCTCCTTTATTTCTGTAGTAAAATTCTCTTTTGTAGAATCGGGCAAAAAATCCGTTGGCTGCCAGTTTGTTTCTATTGGATTAAGAAATTCTTCTATCAAGCTATCCAATTTCTCTCCAACAAACTTCATCACTTCAATTCTCGAAAGTGGTGATTTCATAAATTTAATTATTTAAATAATGGACAAAAGTAAATAAAAATAAACTGCCCCCAATCTCAAACTTCCAAAATCTTAGTCGAATTCAAAACTCATTTTACTTATTACAATAAAAAAATAGCTTTAAATTTGCACAAAAAAAGTTTTTGTGAAAAAGATTCTTGACTATATACTCGGCTCCATCTATATTCTCTATTTTGGTATCCTTTTGGTTATTTTTCATCCTATTCAATTCATAGCCTATGAATTATTTGGACAAAAAGCTCATCAAAAAACTGTAGAATGGCTGAATTTCTGGATAGTGTTTGGGTGGTATTTGACTGGCTCAAGTATTTCCTTTTCTCAAAAGGTCAAACTCCCGACAGACAAAACCATCATTTTTATTTCTAACCACCAAAGTATGTTTGACATTCCTGGCATCATTTGGTTTCTAAGAAAAAACACACCATTGTTTATCTCAAAAGTTGAACTCTCAAAAGGAATTCCGAGTATATCATACAACTTAAGGGTAGGAAAAGCCGCCTTAATAAACAGAGAGGACCCAAAACAAGCTATTGGAGAAATTATTCGATTTGCAAAATACATTTCAGAAAACAACTATTCGGGAGTAATTTTCCCGGAGGGAACAAGGTCTAGAACAGGCAAACTCAAACCGTTCGCAGTTGGAGGAGTAGCCACTCTTTTGAAAAAATGTCCAGGAGCAGACGTCGTTCCAATTGCAATCGTAAATACCGGAAAGTTTAACCCGAAAGGAATATTCCCACTCACAAGTTTTACGAAAATGTCGTGGACAACCTTGACACCAATACCTACCAAAGGAAAAACTGCTGAAGAAATTGTGGTCGAATCAGAAAAGCAAATCAGTGATTTTTTAAACAATTTATAGCATTATTGCCAATTATTTCGTTTTTTCACGTCAGAAAGCATTCGATTTTCGTATTATTGACGAATTTTGTGTGGTGAACAACAAACAAGACCAAAAGAATATTTTATGAATTACCAGATTTTCAGTGAGGGTGAGTTTAAGTATATAGACGAAGGTGAAGGTCAGCCATTACTCATTTTGCATGGACTTTTTGGTGCACTGAGCAATTTTGATGGTGTAATAGAAGGATTTAGAAAAAATTTTAGGATAATTATTCCTGTTATGCCCATCTACGAAATGCCTATGAGAGAGGCCAGCTTAGAAGGCTTACAGGCGTTTATTGAAAGATTTGTTGCCCTAAAAAACCTAAAAGACATTATCCTTCTCGGAAATTCATTGGGTGGCCATGTCGGACTTTTATACACGCTAGCACATCAAGACAATGTAAAAGCCCTTATCCTTACTGGCAGTTCGGGTCTTTTCGAGAATACCATGGGTGGATCTTTCCCAAAAAGAGGATCTTATGAATACATCAAAGAAAGAGTAGAATATACTTTTTATGACCCAAAGACAGCAACCAAGGAGCTGCTAGATGAAGTTTTTGAAATAACGTCGAGTATCCCTAAATGCATGAATATAGTTCAGATTGCTAAATCTGCACAAAGAACCAACATGGCGAGGGAAATACCCGCGATTAAAGTGCCAACATGCTTAATTTGGGGATTAAATGACACCATCACACCTCCACATGTTGGTCATGAATTTAACAGATTGATTCCGAATTCTGAATTGCATTTTATAGATAAATGTTGCCATGCACCTATGATGGAGCAGCCAGAGCCTTTTGTCAAAATGATGGGTGGTTTTTTAGAAAAAATAATGATGTCCGAAACCGTTCTCAAATAACATCTACCTTATGGTAGCCAAAGAATTAATAGATAGCAACATACCTGTTTTGAAACAAACAGACAATGTTGATCGAGCATTACAACTCATGAGCGAATGTAAAAACTCACATTTGCCATATCTCCATGATGAAATCTTTTCGGGTTTTTTCTCGGAGGATTTCCTACTCAACTATGACTATGACACTTTACTTGAAGAGATTAGACCTGAAATGGTCGAACTTAAAATCGATTCAAACTTACCGATATTAGAGCTCATTAAGGTATTTTCTCAAACAGCATTTGATCTTCTACCTGTGTTTGACACAGCCGGCATATTTCTTGGGGTTATAGAAAAAAAAGAAGCCAACGAAAGGTTCATAGGGGCATTGGCCTTGAATGATAATGGTGGAATTCTTGAAATAAATCTTCACAATAAGGAGTATTCTCTTACCGAAATATCGAAAATAGTTGAATATGAATATGCAAAAATCATAAGCCTGTTTCTTTCTAGTGACAGTCAAAACCAAATGCACCTTACACTCAAACTTGATATCGCCCAGATAAGTGGAGTTGTAAACTCTCTTGAAAGATATGGTTATGATGTAGTATCTTACTTTGCCTCAGAGCCAGTTACAAACATAGAAAAGGACCGCTACGACCTTTTAATGAAATATTTGAGCATCTAAAATTCCAATTTTATGAAATTTGCCATTCATGGAAGAGTTTTTAAATCAGACTCTTCGGCTGCTATACAAGAAATCTTTAATGAACTAAAAGACAACGGCATATCTTACCAAGTTTCCGACTCTTTCACTGAAATTCTTCAAGAAGCTCAAATACAATTTGACGAAAGTCATGTATTCAAAAATGCTCAAGATTTAGAAGGTATTGACATAGCATTTAGTCTCGGTGGTGATGGTTCTTTTTTAGAAACTTTAGGTCTTGTGGCGAGCAATGAAATTCCCGTATTGGGCATTAACTTCGGAAGATTAGGTTTTTTGACCGACATACAACCACAAAATATTAAGAAAACCATAAAGAAAATCATTGCAGGACAATACAAAATAGATGAGCGGATGATGCTTCATGCCGAGGCATTTAACGACTTTTTTGAATCAGGCATGAATTTTGCTCTTAACGAAATAGCGATTTCTAAAACCGACACTTCGTCTATGATTGTCATTCATGCCTACATAGACGGTGAATTTTTGAATAGCTATTGGGCAGATGGTTTAATGGTGGCAACCCCAACCGGATCAACTGGTTACAATTTGAGTTGTGGAGGTCCACTCGTAATGCCAAAGTCTGAAAACTTTATCATTACACCTATTTGCCCTCATAACTTGTTTGTAAGACCAATAATTGTCTCAAGTCAAAGTAAAATAACTTTAAAAGTAGAAAGTCGTAGCAAGAATTTCTTGGTTTCGATGGACTCAAGAGCCAGAATAATTGGTGACGATGTGGGTGAAATTAACATCAGCATGGAAACCTTCAAAGCCAAATTGGTAAAAATAGATGGAATGAGCTTTTTGAGTACTTTAAGAAAAAAGTTGAATTGGGGAGATGATATTAGAAATAGAAATTAAAAAAAATATTCAATAAAATCGATTTTAAAATCGTTTTAGAAAAAATCGAAAAACTAGGAAACGCTATGTTGAAGCCAATAATTAAATATTACAATATCATTTTAGTATTAATGATGATTGTATCAACCCATACTTTTGCTCAGAAAAATGGCCTTTTTAGCAAAAAAAATGTTTTAAACCAGTATGCTACAGTAGGTATTGGAGGTGGCAGTTCGCACTATTTTGGAGATTTGGCTCCCTATTCTAGATTCTATTACGGAATTTATACAAATGTAAGATGGAACGGAAGCATAAATTATACAAGATTTCTCACAGCTAATGCAGCAGCAAGAGTTTCATACACATATGCTAGATTGTATGGCGATGACTATACGTTTGCCTCAAGAAATTTAGAGAAAATGTCAGCAAACTATATTCGAAATCTTAGTTTCAGAAATGATTTACAGGAATTTACACTTTCGGGAATCTTCAATATTTTGCCACAATATGGAAAAGGAGCTAAAGGCAGGAGTAATATTATGCCTTACGGAGCAGTTGGAATAGGTATTTATGGACACAATCCAAAAGCCAGAGGTGTAGTTGGATTCGACCAAAATACAGGTTTACCAGTAAAAGCAGGATGGGAAAGCCTTAAACCCTTAAATACATCAGGTCAAGGAATTCCAGGAAGCACTGTAAAAACCTATTCATTGGTTCAGCCAGTTATGCCCATTGCCTTAGGTCTAAGAGTAAAAATCAGTTCAAACTTTGATTTTACAGCGGAGGCTGGGTTTAGACTAACTCCTTTCGATTATCTAGATGACGTAGGCAATACGGGTTATCCGCCAAAAACATTAATGATAGCCAATTATGGGCCAGAGGCAGCAGCCTTTAGCTACAGAGCTGGGGAAGATTATGCAGCAAATTCAGGAGATTTGAGACTTGTTAACTTTATTCAAGCAGCTTCCCAACAAGGATTCAACACGGCTGGAATTGCTCCGTCGACGAATGCTGAAGATATTTATCCATATTCAACTTTAAGAGGTTCAAAAAGAATAGATAGCTATATTCTTACGCAATTTACGTTGAGTTATGTTTTGAGCAACAATATCAAATGCCCTGTTATTAAATGATTTAACCTTTACCTTTTTTTATTTGTAAGAAAAAAATTGGAACTTTGCTGTTGCAAACAAAAGGTATGTTAAAAAAAACACTGCTATTTTTATTCATTTCGTATTTTTCTTTCGCCCAAAAACTGGAAATTGGATCAGGCTTAGGCCCGACTTATTACAAAGGTGACCTGCAGCCTACTTTTAGAGTCTTTAGCCCATCAATTGGCACAAATGCTTTTGTAAGATATAATGCCTCTAAAGTTATTTCTATTAAAGCCAATGCCATGGTTGGTTTTGTTTCAGGCAACGATTACAACTCTGGAAATGCTTTAAATAAATATCGCGGATTAAAATTTTATAATACCCTGTGGGATTATAATGGCCAAATAGAATACAACTTTTTAAATTTCAGGACCCATAACGGAAGATATGAACACCAATGGACCCCCTATCTTTTTGGAGGATTTGGTAATTCTCAGTTTTTAAGAAGAAAATATTCAACAAGAAATGTAACAACTACAAATTCAGTAATTTCAGGTCCCGATCCTATTTTGCCTTTTGGAATTGGCTACAAGAAAATAGTAAATGGTAAATGGAACTTTGGAGTTGAATTCAGCACAAGAGTACTGTTACGAAAGAAAAATGCAGACCTATTTGATGGTTTTGGTTACAATCTTGTTACAAACGACCCACAAAATTTCTACCCAGCTCAGGATGGAGCAGACAAAAACCTTGAATTACTCGAACTTCCAAATACCTTACAAAAGGACAAATACTTTCATATATCGTTTTCAGTAAGCTATCTTTTTTATAAAGTACATTGCCCCCCTGGCAAATAAACTTAGCCTTTTTGTAATTAACTAAGCGGCTTTAAATCAATTGAAACTATATTTTAGCTTTATTAGATACACTGCTTTTTATTCCTTTATCTTTTTTGTATTTTTGCAATCCTTTTCAAACGGACAAATACTATTTTTTTATTGGAAGACATCGATTTAAACAATTTACCCAAGCATATAGCCGTTATCATGGATGGTAATGGAAGGTGGGCTAAAAGCAAAGGTGCCATGAGAATTTTCGGTCACCATCACGGAATCACTGCAGTTAGAGAAACCGTTGAAGGATGTGCGGAATTGGGAATTGGATACCTAACACTTTATACATTTTCTACTGAAAACTGGGGCAGACCCAAAGCTGAAGTGGATGGTATTATGAGCCTTTTGATTAAAACCATAGGCGACGAAATACCAAGCTTGCATAAAAACAATGTAAGATTAAAATGTATTGGCGACTTGAATATGCTTCCAAATAATGCCAGAAATGAAATGTTGGCAGGGATTGAAAAAACAAAGAACAATACAGGCTTAGTACTTAGTCTTGCTCTTAGTTATAGTGGCAAATGGGATATCGTACAAGCGATAAAACAAATTGCAGCCAAAGTAAAAACAGAAGAAATTGGAATCGATGACATCAACGAAAGCATGTTTAATAAGTTTTTGTCTACTTATCCAGACCCAGACGTTGACTTTTTAATAAGAACAGGAGGAGATCATCGCATCAGTAACTACCTTCTTTGGCAATCTGCTTATGCAGAGCTTTTGTTTTTGGACGATGTATTTTGGCCAGATTTTAGGAAGGAACATTTGATGGAGGCATTAAAAACATATCAACAAAGAGAGAGGAGATTCGGAAAAACAGGCGATCAGATAAAAACAAATAAATGAGGAATTCTTTAAAACCATTATTACTTACAATACTAATATTTGCTTCAAATTTCGTTGCAAATGCACAAACGGTTGGCCTTCCACGTTTAAAAAGAACTGTCTCTGAAGAAGCATTGGTAGACTACACCAGTCCTAAAGACTACATAATAGGAGGCATTACCGTTAGTGGAGCAAAATTCTTAGACCCCAATACACTCATTTCAGTTTCAGGCTTAAATGTAAATGATGAAATAAAAATTCCAGGAGAGAGAATTTCTTCTGCCATAAAAAGACTTATGGATCAGGGCATAATCGAAGATGTCTCAATAAATATCACCAAAGTTGAAGGCAAAACGGTTTTCTTAGAATTAGCATTAAAAGAAAGACCTAGGCTCAATAAAATCGTACTCAATGGAATCAGAAAAGGCGAAAAGGAAACCGTTGAAGACAAAATAAAAACCTACAAAGGCAAAGTAATTACGGATGCAATGGTTAAAAACATCCAAAATCTTGTCAAAAAACACTTCTTAGATAAAGGATTCAGAAATTGTACCGTACAAGTTCAGCAGATTGCGGATACAATAAGAGTGAATAATGCGGCTTTGGTTTTTAATATATCCAAAAAAGCTAAAGTTAAAATTAATGACATTCAACTGAATGGAATTAATGAGCTTCCTGAATGGAAAATCCTTTCCAAAATGAAAGGAACCAAAGAAAAAGCACCTTTGAGGATCTTTACCCCTTCTAAATTTATCACAAAAAAATATAAAGAGGACAAAGAAAAACTTGTAGCATATTTGAATAAAAACGGATACAGAAATGCTCAAATCGTAAGCGATTCTATCTATGTAGTGGATGATAAAAACATAAACATAGTATTAAATGTAACTGAAGGAAAAAGATTCTATTACAGAAATATAACCTGGTCAGGCAATTATTTAAGAAATGCGGATACATTGGCTTTGATTCTTGGTGTAAAAAAAGGAGACATCTACAACCCTGAAGAACTTGAGAAAAAAATAAATGGTAAACCTCAACAAGATGTTAGTTCGTATTATATGGATGACGGTTATTTATATTTTAGCTGTCAACCAATAGAAACAGCCATAGATGGCGACTCTATTGATATTGAAATGAGAATCACGGAGGGAAAACAGGCTACCATCAACAAGATTATTTTAAATGGAAATACCAAAACCAGTGACCACGTCGTACTCAGAGAAATTCTGACAAAACCTGGCCAGAAGTTTAGTAAAACTGACTTGGTAGAGACCGTTCAAATGCTCTCTAAACTCGGATATTTTGACCCTCAAAAAATCGAACCAAAGCCAGTCCCACAAAACGATGGAACAGTAAATATCGAATATAATGTAGAGGAGAAATCCAATGACAACATTGAACTATCAGGTGGATGGAGTGGAATACAAGGCATTATTGGAACATTTGGAATTGTGTTCAATAACTTTGCCATAAGAAAAGTTTTCAATCTGAAAGAATATAAACCACTACCTAAAGGCGATGGGCAAAGATTCGCAATTAGATTTCAAGCAAACGGTGGATTCCAAAACTATTCTGTTTCGTTTACTGAGCCTTGGCTAGGGGGCAAAAAGCCCAACTCTTTTTCTGTGAGTTTGTTCCATTCAGTGCAAGATTACAGTAAGATAGCCGACAGAATGCAAAAATTATATGCCAACTCTGTAAATAGCTCTTATTATGGAAATGTTTATAATTCAGCACTTTATCAAGGATTCTTCAGAAACACAGGTGGTTCTGTAACTTATGGAAAAAGACTTAATTGGCCAGATAGGAACTTCAACTTTAGTTCAGCTCTTTCTTACCAATATTATGATGTTGAAAACAGTTTCTTACTATCCAACTTCAGAAATGGACAAGCACACGATATCTCTTTAGGATTTAATGTTTCGAGATATAGCCTTGACAACCCACAGTTTACTAGAAGTGGCTCAAACATATCATTAAACACCACCTTCAATCCTCCATATTCGATGTTTGGTACGCCAAAATCAGGAAAACTTTGGATAGAAGGTCATAAATGGATGTTTGATGCAGACTGGTATGCACCTGTTTTTGGCAAATTGATATTCCATGCAAAAGGAAATATGGGTTTCTTGGGAAGGTATAATAGCAGTGTGGGCTATAGTCCATTTGGTAGATTTGTAATTGGTGGTGCAGGTATGGGTCTTCAAAATACCAACAGTATCGGTGTAGAACTTATAGGACTTCGAGGCTACGACGAAGGCGTTGTTTATGAGGCTACTTATAATGAAAAAGTGGCCTCTGCTCAGGCAACAGGCACTTATTCGAGAACTGGCGGTATTATTTATAGCAAATATGCCCTAGAACTTCGTTACCCAGTTTCCTTGAATCCACAAGCTACCATATTTGTACTTGGATTTGCAGAAGCAGGTAATAGTTGGGGAAGCTACAAAGACTACAATCCTTTCAAATTGAGACGTTCAGCAGGTGTAGGTGCAAGAATTTTTATGGCTGCTTTTGGACTTTTAGGTATTGACTATGGATATGGATTCGATCCGATTCCAGGCTTGAATAACCAAGGAAGAAAATCGTTTACTTTCAGTATCGGACAACAAATACGTTAATGTTAAATTTCTGTTAATCAGAATAGGAATTATAAACTATCAAAGGAAGTTTTCGTCTTAAGGACATTAAACCATTGAATAAAAAACAGAAAGGACTAAATCTAAAAAAATGAAATTGAAAATATTTTTTTTATTTTTGATGCTTATAGGTTCGCAGACATTTGCACAAAAATTCGGCTACATTGATACTGAATACATCATGAACAAAATGCCTGAATATAAAAAGGCAAACGAAACGATGAATCAATTTGCAGAAAAATGGACAAAAGACTTACAAGCAAAATATGCAGATGTAGAAAAAATGAAGCAAAAATTTCAGCAAGAAGAAATTCTTTTAACAGCGGACATGAAGAAAGAAAAACTTGCAGATATAGACAAAAAAGAAGAAGAACTCAAAACCCTTAATAATAATATATTTGGGCTTAATGGTCAACTTTTTCAGAAAAAAAAGGAAATATTGAAACCGATTCTTGACGAAATATACAAAACATCGGAAAAAATAGCTCGAAAATATAAACTAAGTTTTATCTTTGACAAAGCATCGGACATGAGTATGTTCTATGCTGACCCAAGACACGATTATACAGACTTTATAATTGAAGAACTTGGATTAAACATTAAAAAGTAAACCAATTTAATTTTATTAATACTACAGAAATGAAAATCAAACTATTTGTAATTGCTTTAACAATTTTAGCAAGTATTTCAACAAACGCTCAGAATCTTAAGATAGGCTATACGAATATAGAATTTATTCTTCAAAACTTGCCTGATTCTAAAGACATACAAGCGAAATTATCGACAGAAAAAGCTCAGTATGACAAACTTTATCAAGATAAGTTATCCGAAGCTCAGAAAATGTTTGAAGATTATCAAAAAAATGCTGCCTCTATGTCAGCTGTAATCAAAGCAGACAAGGAGAAAACCTTACAAAACAAGCAAAATGAATTGCAAGAGTTACAGCAAAATGCAGAATCAGCACTTTCTCGTAAGCAACAAGAAATGATAGCTCCAGTTATGGATAAAATCCAAACTGCGATAGATGCAGTAGCAAAAGAAAACGGATATACTTATGTACTCAATTCTGATGCTGGATATGGTACTACACCAGTTATTTTGGTAGCTCCAGAAACTGATAACATCACCAACTTGGTATTCAAGAAAATGGGTGTTGCAATTCCTGCTGAAACCAAAGAAGCTGCTCCAGCTGCTACAGTTCCGAAAAAATAATTTCTAGATTTTTAGAATAGATAAAGCCTTTGGTAAATGCCAAAGGCTTTTTTCATATCAAGACGATATCGTCGGCATGTACAAAAATGAGGTTTTGTACTTTTAGATTTTCTTGTAGCGTCTGCGAGGATATTTTAGCTTTCCCTACTGCTAAGATTTGATTGTTCAAATCCAAAATCTCTACCAATTCGCCAGCTTCAAATTCTCCCTCAAAGCCTGATATACCAACGGCAAGAAGGCTTTTACGATTTAAAAGTGCTTTACTAGCTCCCGCGTCAATGGTTACGCTACCAACCGAAATGGCCCCACTGGCTATCCATTTGTTCTTAGCAGACAGATTAGCATCTTGTGGCAAAAAGGTAGTTCCAGCATTTTCAGAAATGGCATTTAAAATTCCGTCGGCGAGCTTCATACCAAAAATGATGACTTTTATGCCCATTTTATTGGCCAAATGCGTAAAAGTCAGTTTTGAAGCCATGCCTCCAAGCCCAAGAGCTGTTTTAGATTTGCTCACCATACCAAGTATTTCCTCGTCTACTTTCTTCACTCTACTAACCAATTGGCCATCTTTGTTTAGCAAACCACCAGAGGCCGTACAAAGCATCAATACTTGAGCTCCAAAACCTCCAGCTATCAAAGTAGCCAACTCGTCGTTGTCAGAGAATTTAAGCTCTCTGTTGCTCACTACGTCATTTTCGTTAGCAATGGGAATAATATTGCTTTTCCAAAGCTCATCGTAAGTTTCTTTGAGTTGCAAAAACTGTTGTCTGTTAGCAAAATGCTGTCTTTCCAAAAGACTTTGAGCTACGTTTATGCCATATTTCTCAAAAGCTTGATCATACATTTTCAGTAAAAGTGGATTCCCGATAGCAGCGGCGGCTTTTCTTTGGCTAATGGTGCCTTCATAATTCTGAACAAAATGCTTACCAGCTCCAACAGCTCCTGATGAAACTATAATGATTCTGTATTTTTTATGTAAAATAGCCGTTTGGCGGGCTATTTCATTAATGATTTCAATATCAGGTTCGCCAGATGGCTTTGTAATGGAAGCTGTCCCGAATTTCAGAACCAATAATTGTCTTTTCATTTTCAATCAATATTTCGGGGCAAACCAAGGCTTTTAGCTAGGCCTGCATGAATCCCATTATAAAAGAAATCAAGAATGGTGTTGATATCTTCTACGAATTCTATTTGATAATCTTCATGGATACTTTTGAGATTTTTCATCATCAGAATAACTTTCTTAAGATTATACTCGTTGAGTTTTGCATTGTATTTCAAATCTGCCTTGTTGAATACAAAGGGATAATAACTTACAAATTTCAAAATCAATTTAACTGCCAACCTTACCTCCCCTACCTTGTCACCCGTAATTCTTTTGTGATGAGAAATCTTGGTAAAATAGCTTCTTTGTAAAGTCAATAATTCTTTTGATTTAATCGCATTAAATCTTTTTAGATGATCAATTTCATCCGCAACTGCATCTTGCCTTAGTTTTAAGTCTATTTCAGGATGCTCAATAAGTTTAAAATGTAGCTGCTCCACCAACACTTTATCTTTATCGATAAGCCTTATCAGTATCTTGTTTTTCTCTTTTGCTGGCAAAGCTATGATGGCTTCCTCCAAATCTTTTTCGATTAATTTTGCCACTTTACCATATCATTAGAATTCTCCAAAAAGCAGAAATCAAAACTAAAAGTAAGCACAATGGCGTAAGAACTTTCCAACATAAATACATTAACTGGTCAATTCTTAAGCGAGGCAATGTCCACCTCACCCACATTTGCACCAACATACCAAAATATGCCTTTGAAAACATCCAAAATGCTCCCCAAAGATGCATGGCAATAGAACCCTCAGCTCCAGAAGTCCAATTAGCCAATTTCACTGACCCAATGTTTGGAAGTGGAGTATTCCATCCACCTAAAAACAAAATAGTGGTCATAAATGCCAACAAAAGCATCATGCCATATTCGGCCAAAAATATAATTGCCCATCGAAAACCAGAATATTCGGTATGAAAACCAGCAATAAGTTCTGACTCAGCTTCTGGTAAATCAAACGGTGCTCTGTTGGCCTCTGCCAATCCTGCTATTATAAATATGATAAAAACAATGAAAAGAAAGGGATTCCTAAATATATTCCATGTCAGAAAACCTCCAACATTTGTGGTTTCGATACCCAATGCTTTGATGCCAAAAAGATAATTAGGCTCTATAGAAAAAATGCCTTGTAAACTAATTATTTCTTGCAAATTAAGGCTCGCACTGGTGATGGCAACACACAAAATACAAAGCCCAATCGGAACTTCATAGGAAAGGATTTGAGCTACTGACCTCATGGCTCCTAACAGTGCATATTTATTATTGGATGACCAACCGGCCATCAAAATACCAATAATGTCGAGTGAAATTACGCCAATTAACACAAACACACCAGACTGTAAATCAGCCCCTTGCAACAATCTATTAATAGGAACTAGAGCAAATCCGGCAAATATTGCCGCAAAAATCAGGTATGGAGCAGTTTTAAATAGCTTTTTGTCAGCAGATGTTGGGATAATATCCTCCTTCTGAAAAAGCTTCAACAAATCTGCAATCAATTGTAAAAGTCCCCACTTACCAACTTCCATTGGCCCCAGCCTGTCTTGTATAAATGCCGATAGCTTTCGTTCGAGATAAACACTCACGATCACATTAGCACCGATAACGGCTAGGAAAATAAGTAAGGCTACAACCATTGCTTAAAATTCAGCATTTTTTGGTGTACGTGGGAAAGGAATCACATCGCGAATGTTCCCCATACCTGTTACAAACAATACCAGACGCTCAAAACCTAGTCCAAAACCTGAATGAGGTGCCGAACCAAATTTGCGTGTGTCTAAATACCACCATAGGTTATCTGGATCTATCCCCACCTCGTTGATGCGGGTCATGAGTTTTTCATAATTGTCCTCTCTTTGTGATCCTCCAATTATTTCTCCGATACCTGGAAATAACACATCCATGGCTCTAACAGTCTTTCCATCAGCATCTTGCTTCATATAGAATGCTTTTATATCCTTCGGATAGTTAGTAAGTATTACAGGCTTTTTGAAGTGCTTTTCCACCAAATAACGCTCATGCTCTGACTGAAGATCTATGCCCCATCCAACTTCGTATTGAAACTGTTTCTTTTGTGCAGGCTTAGATTTGAGCAAAATATCAATGGCTTCGGTATATGTGAGTCTTTCAAAGCTATTTTCCACCACGAAATTTAGCTTTTCTAACAAAGTTTGTTCCGAACGTTCGTTTTGTGGCTTCGACTTTTCTTCTTCCAAAAGTCTGGTTTGAAGAAACTCCAAATCGTCTTTACAATTGTCTATGGCATATTGAATGACGTATTTTACAAAACTTTCTGCAAGATTCATGTTGTCTTCCAACTCATAAAATGCAACTTCTGGCTCAATCATCCAGAACTCAGCCAAATGGCGTGTGGTATTGGAGTTTTCAGCCCTAAAGGTTGGCCCAAAAGTATAGATTTTGGAAAGAGCCATGGCTCCTAATTCACCTTCCAACTGTCCTGAAACCGTTAGAGAAGTTTCTCTACCAAAGAAATCTTGTGAGAAATCAACAGATCCATCTTCGTTTTTGGGGGCTGCATTGGGCTCAAAGCTACTCACTCTAAACATTTCTCCTGCACCTTCAGCGTCAGAAGCAGTTATGATGGGCGTATGTAAATAAAAGAATCCGTTGTCGTTATAGAATTTGTGTACAGCAAATGCCAAAGCATGTCTGATGCGGAAGATAGCTCCGAAAGTATTGGTTCTGAAACGCAAATGGGCTTTTTCCCTTAAAAATTCAAGACTATGCTTTTTAGGTTGCATTGGAAAAGTTTCGTCAGCAGTGCCATATATTTCTATGGTTTGTGCCAAAACTTCTACCGCTTGACCAGAACCCGCAGAAGCCACCAAAGTTCCTGAAACTGCTATACAAGCACCAGTGGATATTTTCTTGAGGATTTCCTCTTCTATTTTACCGTCTTCAACTACCGCCTGAATATTTTTTATGGTAGAACCGTCATTGAGATTTATGAAAACGATATTGGCTTGGCCTCTTTTGGTTCTAACCCATCCTTTAACAACAACACTTTGACTTTCTGGCGAAAGTTGGAGAATATCTTTAATCTGCATTTTTACGAAAATTTATAATCGATTTAAATTTCCTGCAAAATTAAGGATTTCGAGGGTCATTTGCTATGCAAATAGCGGATAATTAAATCAGAATATCTCAGCTTTGAGAATTTTATTGTTCATGAACTTTAAATGTAGCTTCCTCTGCATATTTTATTAGAGCAGGAAAATCCAACTGCGTAATAATATTCTTTTCTTTGACATGCTGTCCAAAAACTTTATCCACAGGAATTTTGAAATTCGCTTTGATACTGAGTTTGTAAAAATCATTGAAAGATTCGTTACTTGAGCTTTCCAATGGCACACAAACCTTGTTTTCAACACTATTCTCTATTTTCTCCGAATTGATCAACATCGGATAAACGCAATCATAAACTTCAAACTGCCTTTTTATCAATACCTTACGACTTGGCAATTTGGCTTTGCCAGACCACCAAATATCTTTTACGGCATTCATGGCTTCTATGGTACTCTCCCTATCTTTAACAGCATTCAAACTTTCCAAAACTTCATTCACATTGGCCGTCATTTCTAATTCATATTCACCAGAACCAAGTATAGATTTCATTCCTAAATGCACCCCAAGCAAATTAGAATAGGCATCTTCCACAGAAAAACTTGAGTATCGCTCAGGAACTAAGGGAATAAAAGAAGCTCCATATGATGTGGAGATTTCGTGCCAAACAGAAAGATCATAAGCTATCCTTCCAGCTAAATGTACTACGTCTTCATCGGTGAATTTTTCAGGTACATTTACGGTCAGCGTTTTCATACCGCCCTCGTTGCCTAACTTCAAAGAAAAAGCACCAGTATGCCTCTGGTCTTGAATAAGTAAGTATAAATAAGCCGTAAAATCAGCGATATCTCGCAAGTGACCCATATCTATAAATCCGCCTTTTTCAGTATAAATGATTCCGTTATTTTCGGCTTTACTGCCTAAATATTTATGATTGCCGATGAGCTCAAGGGAGGTTACTTCAGTATATTTTACAAATGGCATACCCGCTACTTTTACATCCACTCCAAATGAGCAGCAGGTACGGATGATTCTAGGAGGAGGATTTTTAAGATTTACGTTTTTCGGAGCTTTTGCAAATAAGCTGAAAGAAATAAGTAATAGTGTTAATAATCGCATAATTTTGTATCTCCATGAAAAGCACACAAAATTAAGTCTTTTGGTGCTTGTTTAATCAAAACGTAATGTTAAATTAATAATTGATTTTATAAACAATAAGTTCATTATATGTTATCTGCCATTCCTTCAAGACTTGATATAGTAACTTCGCATGAGCGAATCAAATCTTATATCAATCGTACCCCAGTTTTGTTTTCTGAAATAATCAACGAATTGTGTGGATGCCAAGTATTTTTTAAATGCGAAAACTTGCAAAAAATTGGAGCATTTAAGGCAAGAGGTGGATTAAATGCAGCCTTGAGTCTTGACAAAGAACTGATAGCAAATGGATTATGCACACATTCTTCTGGAAATCATGCTCAAGCCGTGGCATTGGCCGCTAAAATGCTACACACAAAAGCATATATTGTGATGCCCAACAATGCTCCAAAACCAAAAGTCAATGGCGTAATAAATCTTGGAGCTGAGTTGATTTTTTGTGAACCGACACTAGAGGCGAGGGAAAACGGTGTTAGAGAAATTATAGAAAAAACGGGGGCTCATTTCATTCATCCTTTTGACAATTATGACGTAATTGCTGGTCAAGCTACTGCCGCCAAAGAACTACTTGAAGAAAACCCAGACTTGGACAGCATCTTGGCTCCAGTTGGTGGTGGTGGTCTTTTGAGTGGAACGGGGCTTTCAGTAAAATATTTCTCAAATAAAGCCAAAGTTTACGCAGGAGAACCAGAAGGTGCTGCTGATGCCGTTTTGTCTTTCAGATCAGGAAAAGTAGAAAAAGCACCTTATATCAATACCATTGCAGATGGATTGCTGACTAACCTTTCGGACAAAACATTGGAAATTATAAAAAATACTGTGGAAGACATCTTGCTGGTGAATGATGAAGAAATCCTCACAGCTTTGAAGTTGGTTTTTAATAATCTTAAGATAATCATTGAGCCTTCATGTGCTGTACCTTTAGCAGCTCTCATCAAAAATAAGCATTTGTTTAAAAATCAGCAAGTTGGTATAATTCTCAGTGGTGGAAATGTGGATCTAAGCAAATTGACTTTTTAAATTTTCTCATCAGCGAAATGCTAAATTAAGCTAAAGTGAAAACTTAGATCTAAATTTTTGAATGAAAAGTTAATTATGAACAAAATCATAATCTGGTATACACTTAAGCTCTATTTTTGTAAAAAAAACGATTTATGAACAGCTTAGATTTAAAAGCAATGGTATTACAAACGCTTCAGTTCCTTGTAATCATCATGATCATCAGCTTTATTCTGGATGTGGGCTTCGAACGACTTAGCAATGAACCCTTTCTAAAATTGATTTCTGAATGGTTCAAAACGATATTTACGCTTAATAAAATGGGACTGTGGATAGTCATAACGATTGCCTACAGTTACTTTAGGGTTACAAAACTGAAAAAGTAATGAGATTGAAACACTGAAATGTGTTTTAAAACATTACTAAAAAAAAATAGCTCGAAACAATGTTCCGAGCCATTCCAATCTATTAAACCCTAATTATTATTGTGCCAACGTTGCAAATGTCTCTTGTTTCACAGGCATTATAGCCCACAATATCAAGTACATAAGCACTACAGGAACTGGTGTAAAGAAAGCACCAACTGCCAAAACTCTAACCAGTGTAACATCAATGTTGAAATATTCAGCCATACCGGCCATCACACCACCTAACATTGACTCGTTTCCTTTTACTCTAAATAGCTTTTTCATATTTGTATTTGTTTATTTTGTTTTGTTTGATGGTTCAAAATTAACATACGGCAAGGTACTATGTATAACAAAGTACATGAATGGATAGAAATAATGATGAGGTGTATTTTTTGATTATGGTTTCAGAAATTTATATTACAATACCTCTAAATGGAACGCTGATGACGGTCCGATAGCTATCGGAACAAGCAATGCTGAATTTCACGGATTGAGATTGAAGACACCATCGGCCTTAGCAAAGACCACTAACCAATTCACCAGTAAACCAGTAACTAATTTAACAATACACCAAAGCACTACTTCATATCCACAATAGTTACGCCCTGCCCACCACGGTCTGCGTGTTCGTCTGACATCTTTTTTACTGATTTATAATGCTTTAAGTGGGCCCTGACCAAGTTTCTAAGTATTCCATCGCCCTTGCCATGTACTATTCTTAACTGTGGATATCCTAAAAATATGGCATCGTCCATCAATAAATCCACCTCATGCAATGCCTCCTCCCCTCTTTTTCCACGAATATCGAGATTAAAACTGAAATTGACCATCTTCTCGTTGATGTCTATTCCTTTGAGGTTTTCTTTGGGCGTTTCTTTTACCGCAGATTTAAATTCCTTCTTCGAAACCTTCTCTAAACGATTAAGTTTGATATTGGATTTTAATTCACCCAAAGAGACCTCCGCATCCTTCCCATTTAAACTAACTACTTGCCCAAAAGTATCTTGACCAATGATTTTTACAAAATCACCTTGGGCTATTTTGCCATCGGCTTTTTGGAATATATCAGCAGTTTGTTTTTGAACTTGAGGTTTTTCGGGTTTGAGTTTTTCTTCCTTGAATTCCTCCAACATTTGCCTTACCACTTTGGTGGTTTCTTTCTCGGCTTTGTTTTCTTTAATTTCTCTTATCGTACTCTCTATCTGCTTGTTGGCATCTTTGAGCAATACTTTAGCACTTTCTTTAGCCTCGTTTAGAATTCGTTTTTTATCTGTATCCAAGAAATTTTTCAGGGCGTTGTACTGCTCAATCTTTTGTTTAAGTTCGGTTGTTTCCTTTTTGAGTAATGCATTGTGCTCCGCAAAAACTTTCTTTTCAATCTCCAATTCTTTGAGCAATTTCTCAAAATTCACCTGACTTTTACCCAACTTCCGTTTCGAATTCTCGATAATGTGCCTGGGTAAACCAATTTTTTGAGCCACTTCCAAGGCAAATGAACTACCCGGCTGACCCATTTCTAACTCATATAATGGATCTAAATGTGCGGCATCAAACTTCATGGCACCGTTTATCAATCCTTCATTCTTATCTGCAAAAATTTTGAGATTGGTATAGTGGGTATTTACAACCCCAAAAGCTCTGTTTTTTAATAAATTTTCCAAAATCGACTCCGCAATAGCTCCACCCAAACTTGGCTCTGTACCCGTTCCAAATTCGTCAATCAAAAACAGGGTATGTTTATCAGAATGAACCAAAAACTCACGCATATTGGTCAAATGTGAGCTATACGTACTGAGGTCATTCTCAATACTTTGCTCATCACCAATGTCTATAAAAACACTTTTGAAAATCCCAACTTTAGAATCGGGCGAAACTGGTACTAAAAGGCCACATTGGGCCATATATTGAATAAGTCCAATGGTCTTCAACATCACTGACTTCCCACCTGCGTTGGGCCCTGAAACTACCAATATTCTCTTTTCTGATTCTAAAACAACTCTTAATGGCACAATTGACTTGTTGACCTTTTTATGAGCTAAAAACAACAAAGGGTGAACGGCCTTAGTCCAATCAACAATGGTTTCGTTGAGCAACAAAGGACTAGTAGCATCAATTTTTTGAGCCAATTTCGCTTTTGCTCTTATAAAATCCATGAGTCCTAAAAAATGATAGGACTTTTCGAGATCGGCAATATGTGGTCTTAAAGCAGAAGTTAAACTCTCCAAAATACGAATAACTTCCCTTCGCTCCTTTATCTCTAAATCTCGGATTTCATTGTTAGCCTCCAAGACTTCCCCAGGCTCTACAAAAGCAATCTGCCCAGAGGTGGATTCGTCATGAACAAAACCTTGAAGTTTCCTCTTATGCTCGGCCAAAAGAGGCAAGACCAACCTGCCATTTCGATAAGCCAAACTCATGTCTTCACTAATCCAACCTGAGTTTTTGGCTGTTCTATAAATTCGCTCTAAAGTACGTTTTACATTATTTTGCTCTACAGAAAGCTTTCTTCTTATATCATAAAGTTCCTTGGAAGCATTATCTTTAACTTTTCCTTTTTCGTCAATTACACCTCCTATTTGTGCAATCAAACTACTCCAACCATCTTGTTTATCAGCAGGAAGTGTATTTTGCATCAATCCACGCAACTGCGAGTAACGACCTTCTTCTTTGTTTTTGAAAAAATGTATGATCTGTTGAATGGTTGTCAACGAAAGTTTGATATCAAAAAACTCCTCTTCGTCCAGATAAGAACCCTCCAAAGCCGCTCTTTTCAGAAAAGGAATAACATCTAAATAATTTTGATTCGGAAAAGAAGATTCCAATTGTAAAATCAATCTGAACTCGGCAGTTTGATCAATCATTCTCTTAATGATATCGAATCTATCCGAAAATCTGATTTTATCTACAAACGAACGGCCGAGAGAACTCACACATTCCTCCGCTACCAACGACCTGATTTTGTCAAAACCTAACTTAACCTCTATATTTTGGGGGTATAACATCCCTGAATGTTTAATGATTTTTCACAAAAGTACTACTATTTAGAATGGAAATAAAATCTGAATGTTTCACACCCAGAATAAATATACATTACTAGTTTTTGAATTTTCATTCATCTTTACAGACTTACTACAATCGAGATTGTTTTAAATTTTGGATAAATAAAAAATCCAGTAGGTGTATACATTTTAAATTCAGCAATAAGCCAATAAAAATAAAGAAAAGACTTATTTTTGAAGAATATTAATTCTCCTATTTTCTATTAAATGAAATATCTTTTTACGCTTACTTTTTTCGTTTTATTGATTTCTTGTAAAAACAAAAACCAGCTCTTTGAGAAGTTAAGTTCGGGTGATACAAATATTGATTTTGCGAACAAAATCACCGAAAATGAAATTGATAATGTACTAAACTACGAATACTTCTATAATGGTGGTGGCGTTGCTTCCGCAGACTTTAACAACGATGGCTTGCAAGACCTCTACTACACTGCCAATCAAGGCACAGACAAGATTTATATCAACATAGGCGAACTAAAATTTGAGGACATCACCGAAAAAAGCGGCATAAAATACAACGGTGAGTGGAAAACTGGGGTAAGCGTGGTAGATATAAACAACGACGGCTATCAAGACATTTATGTTTCTGTTTCTGCCAATATTGACAATCCAGAATTACGAGGGAACAAACTCTACATCAACAACAAAAACCTCACTTTTACTGACAAAGCCGCTGAATACGGACTGGATTTGAAAACCTACAGCACCCAGGCCGCTTTTTTTGATTATGACAAAGACGGTGATTTGGACGTTTACCTGCTCAACCACAACGTGAAAGATTTTAAGCGATTCGATGTACAAGCAGTTCACTTCATGCGAGATTCTCTAGCTGGTGATCGACTTATGCAAAATAATCAAGGAAAATTTGTCGATGTAAGTATAGCAGCGGGCATAAAAGGTAATCCAATAGGCTTTGGTCTAGGTATACATACCGCCGACCTAAACAACGATGGTTGGACGGATATTTATGTTTCGAATGATTATCTGGAGGAAGATTATCTATATATCAACAACAAAAATGGAACTTTCACAGACGAAATAAAATCTAAAACCAATCATACGAGCTATTTCTCGATGGGAAATGAAGTTGGTGATATAAATAACGACCTATTGCCCGACATCATAACCACAGATATGCTTCCGGAAGACAACAAAAGACAGAAATTGCTCTTCGGACCAGAAAAATATGAAGCTTATTTATCGATGCTTAAAAATGGCATCCAGCCCTCGTTTATGAGAAATATGTTGCAGCTAAACAATGGCGACGGGACTTTCAGCGAAATAGGCCAGCTGGCTGGCTTATCCAATACGGATTGGTCTTGGTCAGTGCTTTTTGCAGATTATGACAATGATGGCTACAAAGATGTTTTTGTGTCAAATGGCTACCTCCGTGACTACACCAATATGGATTTTATGAAGTATTATGCCGACGAAGGGCAGCAATCTGGCATAAACATTATGGAGGTTATCAAAAAAATGCCGTCGACTAAAACGCCTAATTATATTTTTAAAAATAACAAAAACCTGACTTTTACAAACAAACAAAAAGACTGGGGTTTTGAAGATGCCGTTATCACCAATGGCACCATTTCGGTGGATTTGGACAACGATGGAGATTTGGAAATTGTAACCAACAATCTCAACGAGGAATCGTTTGTTTACAAAAACCTCAGCACCGAAAATAAGTTGGGAAATTACCTAAGCGTCAGCTGTTCCGATTCCAGAAAGACTGGTGCAAAATTCTATCTTTATGCTCAAAATCTCCAACAATTTCAAGAATTCACACCCATACATGGCTACCAAAGCAGCAGCCATTCCAACTTGATTTTTGGACTAGGTGACCTAAATAAGATTGATAGTTTAGTCATAGTTTGGCCTGATGGGAAAGTGCAAAAACAAACGAACATTACGTCTAATCAAACGCTAAAAATAAACTATCGTCCAAACAAAACCTCCTTTTCAATTGATTCAGAACCAGCGTATTTCAGTGAAATTAATGCCTTAAATTTCACTCACAATCAAATGCCGCTCAACGATTTTTCAAGACAAATCTTGATGCCACAAATGTATTCCTATCAAGGACCTAGAATTACAAAAGGCGATGTAAATGGCGACGGGCTAGAAGATGTTTTCATTGGAAGCGGCAAAGGATTTTCTTCAGAATTATTCCTACAATTGGCTAATGGTAGTTTCTCCAAAAAAGAGCAAACCGTATTCAAACAAGACGAACTTTGTACCGATACCGATGCTGTATTTTTGGATATTGAAAAAGATGGTGACCTCGATTTGATAGTAAGCAGTGGCGGTTATGAATACCTCCCGAATGATTTAATGCTTCAAAACCGTGTTTATATCAACGACGGAAAAGGAAATTTCTCTAAATCATTTGATGCACTGGTAGATACACCTTATGCCGACACCAGCATAGAGACCATCGACTTTGACAAAGACGGCGACTTCGACCTCGTGGTGGGTGGCTCCGTTGTTCCATGGAATTTTCCCATTTCTAACCCAAGCAGACTTTATAGAAATGATGCTGGTAAATTCACAAAAGTAGATGACCCGATATTCAACAATTTGGGTATTGTTACTGACATCACCAGCACCGATTTCAACAAAGATGGCTGGCCAGATTTGGTAATTGTGGGAGAATGGACTGGGATTCAGATATTACAAAATAACAATGGGATTTTTTCATTACTTGATAATGAAACCTCAAAATTAGTAGGTGCTTGGTCAAGTGTTAAAGCGGGTGATTTTGATAAAGATGGTGATGAGGACCTCATTGTAGGCAATTTAGGAGTTAACTCCCAACTAAAAGCCAGCACCACCGAACCAGTTAGCCTTTTTTATCAAGATTTTGACGATAATGGCAAAATTGACCCTATTCTCGCCTATTATACACAAGGTAAAAATTACCCAGCTTACAGCCGTGATGAAATCTCAGATCAAATAGTTAGCCTTAAAAAGAAATACATAAGCCACGAAGCTTATTCTACCGCCACGATAGACGAAGTCTTGGCAGAATTTAAAAATAAAGACATAAAAAAACTAGAAATAACAACCTTGGAATCCGTATATCTCAAGAATGACAAAGGCACTTTCACAATACAGACCTTGCCTATCCAAGCCCAGTTTGCACCCATTTATGCGATCGAAAACACAGATATCAATGGAGATGGTTTTCTAGATTTGATTTTAGGAGGAAACCAATCTAAGGGCCGAGTAAGACTCGGAAATATTGATGCCAATTATGTGCAAGTTTTTATAAATGACAAAAAAGGTAATTTTAATTATCAGTCGAGTTTGGGTGTAAAAGGCGACGTCAGGGGGTTAAAAATGATAAATAATCAATTAATTGTGGCAATTAACAACCAACAAGCCAAGGCTTTTAAAAAGAACATTACAATATAAAAACAAAACCTTTTTTTGTGTGCTTGAACATTATTCAAGTTATCTAAGCATGTTAAAACCTTGATTGTGTTTAAAAAAGCTAACTTAAATAAATAGGACAATCAATATTCGAAAAATAATAAATTATCAATATCGAGCATTTGAAAAAATAGCATACTTTTATTTAATAATTAAACCCTAAAAACCTTACATGAAAAACTACTTACTTTTCTTCTGTCTTTTTGCTTTTTCTCTTTCAAGTTTTGGTCAAAAAAAAACTAAGGCAAGCGGCCCCATTTTACAACAGATTGAGGTCAATAATTTTGATGCCGATTTCTATAAAGGTTTAAAATGGCGTAACATAGGACCCTTCCGAGGTGGAAGAAGCGTTACCGCCACAGGTGTCAAACAAAACCCCTTGGTTTATTATTTTGGCAGCACAGGAGGTGGCATTTGGAAGACGGAAGATGCAGGTATTTCATGGAAAAACATTTCAGATGGGCAAATAAAAACTGGCTCAGTAGGCGTTATTTCGGTTGCTGAATCCGATCCAAACGTTTTATATGTGGGTATGGGTGAACATGCGGTTCGAGGTGTGATGACTTCTCATGGTGATGGAATTTACAAATCTACTGATGCAGGAAAAACCTGGAAAAATATAGGCTTAACCCCAACCAAACATATTTCGGCAGTCAGAATTCATCCACAGAATCCCGATGAAGTATTTGTGGCTGCACAGGGTGCACTTCATGGGCCCAACGAAGATAGAGGTGTTTATAAAACAACCGATGGAGGTAAAACCTGGAAAAAGGTTTTTTATGTCAATGCTAACACGGGTTGTGCAGATTTAAGCATGGACATGAACAATCCTAGAATTCTTTATGCATCGATGTGGGAGCACCGTAGATACCCATGGAAAGTAGAAAGCGGTGGAGCGGGTTGTGCAATTTACAAATCTGACGATGGTGGTGAAACATGGAAAAAATTAAGCGATGGATTGCCTAAAACCTTTGGTAAATCTGCCATCTCTGTGTCTAGAGCGAACTCTAATCGGGTCTTTGCAAATATTGAAGCGGAAGGAGATAAAGCAGGAGTTTATAGAAGCGATGACGCTGGCAAAACTTGGACCCAAACTTCTAAACAAAGAATTACTATTGCTAGAGCTTGGTATTATATCGAAATTTTTGCTGACCCCATCAACCCTGAGGTGGTGTATGTGATGAATGCACCATTTTTAAAGTCAATTGATGGAGGTCGAAATTTTGCACCTGTCGCTGTTCCCCATGGAGACAATCATGATGTTTGGATAAATCCAAACAACAATCAAAACATGATAAATGCCAACGATGGAGGGGCCAATATCTCTTTTAATGGTGGAAAAAGTTGGAGTTCGCAACAAAATCAACCTACTGCACAATTTTATAGGGTCATTACAGATAAAAAATTCCCCTATACTGTTTATGGCGGCCAGCAAGACAACACCTCTTTGGGGGTTAGTTCAAGGACTACCAGTGGTGGAATAGGATGGCAAGATTGGTTTATTGGCCCAGGCTGTGAGTCTGCCTTTATTTCTTTTGACAATCCAGCCGACCCACAATATATTTATGGTGGATGCTATCAAGGAAATATTGAAGTATTGGACATAAAAACTGGAACTACAAAAGATGTAATGGCATATCCACATATTGGTTTGGGAGTAAAACCCAATACCCAAAAATATAGATTTAATTGGAATGCTCCCATTGTAGCTTCCCCTTTTCAAAATGGCACCATTTATCACGGGGGTAATGTGGTATTAAAAAGTAGTGACAACGGAATATCTTGGAAAGAAATAAGTGGTGATTTAACCAGAAATGAAAAAAGCAAGCAAGAGGACGGAGGAGGCCCATATACAAGTGAAGGGGCTGGAGGTGAAGTGTACAATACCTTGCAGTACATTGCTGTTTCCCCTCATAAACCAGGAGTGTTGTGGACTGGTAGCGACTGCGGTCTTGTACATTTAACTCAAGATGATGGTAAAAGCTGGCAAAACGTTACGCCAAAAGATCTGGAAGAATGCCTGATACATAGCATAGAGGTCTCGCCTCACAGTGCCTCCACAGCATACATTGTAGCCACGAAATACAGATTTAATGACTTCACACCAATCATTTATCGAACCACAGACTTTGGACAAACCTGGACAAAAATCGTAAAGGGAATTGAAACCAACGATTTTGCCAAAGTGGTTCGTGAAGACCAAAAAATAAAAGGACTTTTGTATTGTGGTACTGAGCTTGGGTTTTATGTATCTTTCAATGATGGCGACAATTGGCAGAAGTTGCAATTAAACTTGCCTGTAGTACCAATCACAGACTTAGCCATACAAGATAATGATTTAATAGCTGCAACTGCTGGTAGAGCTTTTTGGATTTTAGATGATTTATCGCCAATTCAACAAGCGGGAAGTTTAGACAAAAATTCGAAAACACGAATCTTCAAGCCTAAGAATACCGTAAAACTCGACGCACCGGCTATTCCAGAACCAATACCAGGATTGGGACAAAACCCTTCGACTGGCGTAATTTTAGATTATTTCCTTACTGAAAACATGGATAGCTCGAAAGTGGTAATAGAAATAACAGATTTGAGTGGAAAGACTTTAAGAACTTTGGACAATCAAAAGGATAAATTATTTGTAAAATATGAAGGCGGACCAGCCGAAAAGCAAGTTATTCCAAGCAAAAAAGGCTTGAATAGAACATTCTGGGATTTAAGAAAGGAAAGTGTAGTTGGAATCAGTAAAGTATTCGTAAATGGTGATTACAGAGGCTCATTGGTTGCTCCTAATACTTTCAAAATTAAGTTAATAGCGGGAAAAGACACTTCTTTGACCGAAGCTATAGTACTACCTGATCCAAGATTAAAAGCTACAGCTGCTGATTTTGAAGCACAAGAAAAATTCCTCTTACAAATTGAGTCAAATGTTGCAGAAATTCATCAATCGGTGATAAATATGCGAAAAGTCAAAGCTCAACTAGAAAGCTATATGACACTGTTGAAAGAGAAAAAAGAATTCACGGAAATATTAGACCAAGGAAAGGAAATTTTGAAAAAAATTAATGATTGGGAGAATAATGTAATATCATCAAAACAAGAGACTTTTCAGGATGTCATTAATTTTCCTAATAGACTTAATGCAGAATTTTTAGATTTAAAATCTCGTGCGGATAGTCACAATCCAGCTTTAACCCTCGGAACAAAGACAAGATTGGATGATCTACAGAATGAATGGAAGAAGCAAAAGGATAGCCTGGATAAAATAATTAAAGAGGAGATAGTAAGGTTTAATGATTTGTACAAACAAAAAGCCTTGCCAGCATTAATCATCGAAAAATAAAACATTTTATGAATTATTGGTTCTTAGACCGTTTAATATCAATGAAAATAAATTTCTGTATAATTTTTTTTGTAGCCTTTTCTTTTGGATTAAATGCTAGGGCAGGCTGGTTATCCAATGAAGATTTTTTTTATATTTCAAAAGAAAAAGACTCCTTACTCTTATCCAAAGAGCAGTTTAGAACTGAAATGAAAACAGAATTAGAAAATATTTTATCTTATTGGATAAGAAATTCTATTGACCAAGAAAACGGAGGCTTTATAGGAAAAATAGATGGCAATGATGTGAAATACCCAAAAGCAGACAAAGGCTTGGTTCTGAATAGCAGAATCTTATGGACTTTTTCAGCGGCTTTTATCCATAATCCAAAGCCCGAGTACAAAATGATGGCCCAAAGAGCCTATTCATATTTAATGAAATATTTCTGGGATAAGAAAAATGGAGGTGGCTATTGGTCGGTGGATTATCTTGGAAACCCAAAGGAGAAACACAAGCAGATATATGGCCAAGGTTTTATGCTTTATGGGCTTTCGGAATATTACCGAGCATTTGGCGATAAGGCCGCTCTAAACTCTGCCATCGAACTCTTCAAACTCATAGAAAAACATGGATTTGACAAAAAAAATGGGGGTTATTTTGAAGTTGCAACAGAAAATTGGCAGCTGACTGATGACAAAGTGATAACACAAGGTAAAACAGATCAAAAAAAATCAATGAATACCCACCTGCACATCATTGAGCCTTATACCAATCTTTACAGAGTTTGGAAAGATCCTTTTTTGAAAAAACAATTGCATGGTCTGCTAAGCAATTTTACTGATAGAATCATAGATAAAAATACCCAAACACAAATACTTTTTCTAACCGATGACTGGCAGGCTAGGTCCGAAATTATTTCTTATGGACACGACATAGAGGCTTCTTGGTTGTTATTGGAAACTGCCGAAATATTACACGACGAGACTTGGATAATGAGAATAAAACCTTTTTCTATTGGCCTAAGCAACTCCGCTCAAAAGGGAATTGACACCGATGGTGGCATGTACTATGAAATAGATGGGAAGCACCTAAAAACGCAAAAAGATTGGTGGCCACAAGCTGAAGCCATGGTTGGATTTTATAACAGTTATCAAATCTCTAAAGACCTAAGATATTATCAGCAGTCCTTAAAATCTTGGAATTTCATAAAGAAAAGACTTCTTTCGCCTACTGGTGAATGGTATTGGGGTATTAATTCAGAAAACAAGGCACTCACCAATATGGATAAAATCGGAATGTGGAAATGCCCTTACCACAACGCAAGGGCATGTATGGAAATGATTAGACGCTTGGAATAAAAGACATTAATTCAGTTTCACCGCAGTACCTGAGGCCGAAACCATCAGCATTCCACCGTTTTTACCCACAGTTTCGTAGTCAAGGTCGATACCCACTATGGCATCTGCTCCATATCTGCGAGCACGATCAATCATTTCAGACATGGCGGTATCCTTAGCCTCTCTAAGCACTCGTTCATAAGATCCTGATCTGCCACCTACGATGTCTCTGATACCCGCTAAAAAATCTTTGAAAATGTTGGCTCCGATAATAGTTTCGCCTGTAACGATGGCCTTATATTCCACAATAGTACGGCCTTCAATGCTGGGAGTAGTAGTAAGTAACATGCTTATATTTTGTTTTTTTGTTCAAAAATAGAGGCAACTTTGATTATGATGCTATAAAAAATTTATGATTGGCTATTTTGATATTACAGATGGCGAAAAAGGCTGAATCACCTCATTTTTGCTCTCTTAGCCAAGAAAGAAGACAGTATTTGGTCAAAGCCTTGTTCGATATCTACTTCTATATAATCAATTTTGTACTGGCCACACTTAATTTTAAGCTCGTGATGAAAATCCTCCAAAACAGCCATGTATTTTTCCTTAACTTGAGAAGGCTGAATCTTTACTTTTTCGCCAGATTCTAAGTCCACAAATTCATAAGGCCTTTCCTCAAAATCAAAGTCTAACTCTGTTTTTTTGTCGGTAACATGAAATAACAAAACCTCATGTTTATTGTGCTTGAGGTGCTGCATGGCCGAAAAAATCTTGTCCATATCGTCCATGTTTTCAAACATATCGCTGAGAATAACCACCAATGACCTGGTATGTATTTTGTCTGCAATTTCATGTAATGTTTCAACAACTGAAGTTTTTTGCAAATCGTGCTTACGATTTAAGACTTTTTCCAATTCTTGATAAATCTTCATGATGTGTGTAGTCGTAGACTTGCACTCCGTGTGTGTTTCAATTTTATCAGAAAATGTAACCAAACTTACAGCATCACGTTGACGTTGAAGCATATTGGCCAATGTTCCAGCTGCCAACACTGAGAAGTTGAGCTTACCATTATTCTTGATTGGATAATACATCGACGAGGAAACATCTAATAAAAGATGACATCTGAGATTGGTTTCTTCTTCGAAACGCTTTACAAAAAGTTTGTCTGTTTTTCCAAAAACCTTCCAATCTATGTGTCGGGTACTTTCGCCAGAATTGTACAATCTATGCTCAGCAAACTCCACAGAAAACCCATGAAATGGTGATTTGTGAAGGCCTGTAATAAATCCTTCTACCAGTTGTTTCGACAAAAAATCTAAGTTGCCGTATTCTCTTATTTTAGATAAATCTAATTTCTGCATTTAATTCTTCTTTTTCTTGGCCGAGGTTTCGGGCAAATAAGGCACAATCAATTGTATGCTATCTTTCGCAAAGAGCTCTTGAAAATTATCTTCGGTACTTCCGTCCCTAAATAACATGATTTCTCCGTCAATTCCTACTACTTTCGCATTGACATTCATGATTCCTTTCTGAAGAAGTCCAATTGTTTTGGCAGCTTCGTAAGACAAGTCTAAAACTCTTCCTTTTGTGAAAGGGCCCCGGTCATTTACTCTTACTACTACCCATTGTTTGGTTATGGGGTTCTCCACCTCAATCATAGTACCAAAGGGAAAAAACTTATGTGCACAAGTAAAATCCCTATTGTTTAAGCGTTCACCGCTGGCAGTTCTTCTTCCACTAAATTTTTTCCCATAATATGAGCTCTTACCTTTAAATTCCTTTCCAATTTCAACCTTTTGTGCTAGTAAATTTACCGTTAAAAGCAATAAAAAAAAAGTGAATGAAATGTACTTTAGAATACTATTTTTCCTCAAATCCATATTTGCAAAAAGAATAGATTTATTTAGATTTTTTTGTTCTATCCCGATACTTTTAAACAATCTTACCCACAAAGTACAAATTTTTATTCATTTATTTATGTTTTTTCGACCAGAATGAGACTATTTTTAGTTGATTTTTTTTTATTTAAGCCAATAAAAACCTATTTTTGGAAATCAAACAACCCATAATAAAACTACAAGTGGAAAGAGAAGAGCAAGAGAAGATTTTTTCAAAGAGAATCAAGGCAGGAAAAAGAACGTATTTTTTTGATGTAAGAGCTACTCGCTCCAACGATTACTACCTGACTGTAACAGAAAGCCGCAGATTTCAAAAAGATGGCGAGTTTGTGTTCGAAAAAAGTAAATTATTTATTTACAAAGAAGACTTTGATAAAGTAGTAGAAGCACTACAAGAAACTGTAGATCATATAAAGTCAGAATTGATGCCTCATGTAGATTTTTCTCAATTTAGAAATTCAGAAGAAGATCATTTTGACAGACCCAAGAAAAATGATGACGATTTGCTCAGTTCCAATTTCAAGTGGGATTAAAGCATTTGCCCATTCTCGATAATGATATTCCCTTTTTGTTTCCTTTTTGCGAAGTTTACCATCGCAATGGCAACTGATTTAGCCTGAATAGCTTTATAGTTTTTTGGAATTGCCCACGAAAATAGCTTCATCACAGCCTGACCTATACGCTCACCTGTTCTAACCTCTGATCTTTCACCTAATAACATGGATGGTCTGAAAATACCAAGACTATCAAAATTGATGTTTTTTAAGGCATTTTCTACGTCGCCTTTGACATTATTATAGAAAATTTTAGATTGTGGATTTGATCCCATGGCAGTAACGATGGCAAATTGCTCCACCCCTTTTTCTTTAGCTATTTTGGCTGTCAATAAAGGATATTCATAGTCCACTTTCCTGAAAGCTTCTTTGCTTCCTGCCTTTTTTATGGTTGTACCTAAGCAACAAAAAACTACCTCTTGCTTTTCAAATAATGCTGCTGGTAAAGTTCCAAAGTCAACCTCCACTTCAAGCACTTTAGAACTAACCAGATTTGTCTTTTTCCTGACCAAAGCAGTGATTTTAGTAAAAGACTGGTCTTTTTCAAGAAGTTTTAACAATTCAGAACCAATAAGTCCAGTTGAACCTACTACGATAGCTTTCATAATATTTTATGATTTTAATATGGCTAGAACCTCATCCAAAAACTCTCTTGAATTGCTCAGACGGGGCACTTTGTGCTGACCACCCAATTTCCCTCTACTTTCCATCCATTTATAAAAAACCCCAGTTTCTACAAAATGTACCAGCGGTTTCACCAATGCAATATCATTCTGGCGTTTGGCATCATAGTCTGAATTTACTTCTCTCAATTTCTTGTCCAAAATCTCAACGAAGCGTTCCTGATTCTCTGGAATTTTAGAGCATTCAATTATCCATTCATGCCCACCTTTAGTGTCGCTCTCCATATAAATTGGGCCAGCTGTGTACTCTTTTAAATCTACTTGGGCATCTTTAGCAGCTTCTGTAAGAGCCTGATCAGCATTTTCTACCATCAGCTCTTCTCCAAATGCATTGATAAAATGCTTGGTACGACCTGTAATTTTTATTCTGAATGGATATTTTGAGGTAAACTTAACCGTATCTCCGATCTTGTACCTCCACAAACCGCCATTGGTAGAAATTACCATCGCATAACTTTTCTCCAATTCTACCTCGTCTAATGTGAGCGATTTTGGAAATTCATTCTCCCATTCTTCTACAGGAAGAAACTCATAGAATACACCATAATCTAACATCAATAGCATTTGATCTTGCAATGCAAAATCATCCTGAATAGCAAAAAAACCTTCAGAAGCATTATAACTTTCAAAATAATTAACTTTGTTGCTTGGAAAAAGCCTGTCACTAAATAATGACCTATAAGGCGTAAAGGAAACCGCTCCGTGAAAGAAAACTTCAAAATTAGGCCAAACTTCCAGGGCATTTTTTGCACCCATACGTTCTATGATACTTTCAATTAATACCACAGTCCATGTTGGCACACCTGCTATTCCTGTTACATTTTCTTTGGAACAAATGTCAATCATAAGTCCCATTTTATCCTCCCATTTCTCTAATAAGGCGACCTCTGGAGGTGGACTCCGGAACATCTCAGCCCATTTGGGCATATTTCGGGTAATTATTGCAGAAATATCACCCGTCATGGCAGGCGTATTGAAGGGATTTGGATGGAGTGAACCTCCGATAGATACACTTTTCCCTTCAAACAGTTGCGAATCTATTTTATTATCAAAATAAAGGGTAAGCAAATCCTTACCTCCTCTGTAATTACATTCTTCGAGTGATTCTTCAGAAACAGGGATAAACTTGCTACGGGCATTTGTAGTACCCGAAGATTTAGAGAACCAGTTGATTTCTGAAGGCCAAATAATATTCTTTTCTCCTCTCATTACCCGCTCAATCCATGGATAATGCTCTTCATAAGTTACTACTGGCACCCTTTCCTGAAAATCTTTGATAGAAGTGATGCTCGAAAAACTATATTTTAGACCAAATTCAGTAAACTTGGCTCGGTCAATCAAACTAAAAAACTGCTCACTCTGGGTCTCCACCGGGTACATTTTAAAATGCTCGATACGAGACTTGCGTCTTTTGATAAAAAATCCTACTACTTCTGTAATTAAGCTCAAAATAAAACTTATTTTTTGATGTATTTTATGGCTCTATTTGGATAATCTGTAATTAATCCATCACATCCATAGGCATATATTTTGTCCATTTCTGCTTCTGTATTTACCGTCCATGGTATCACTTTTATTCCAAGACTATGCAAATACTCCACCTTTGCATGAGACAAAACACTGAAATTTGGACTCCAAATATCGGGTTTAAATCCGAGTTTTTCAAGATTGAAATCAATTTCGTTATTATCTTCGGGTTCGATAAGCACAGAAATACTGTATTTTTTTGTATTCTCTCGTCTCAAATCTAAATATCGCAAGACATTAAAATCAAAGCTTTGAAGAGTAAATTTACTGATATTCAAAGCATTACCTATTTCCAACAATAATAAATCAACAAATTCTTCAGCAGCCGGTTGTGTTTTATGATATTCATCAGCAAGGCTTTTTATTTCTATATTGTAAGAAACTGGCCGGCTATTTCGAGTGGATTGATAATCAGAAACGACTTGAAAAACCTCAGAAAGAAGCGGTTTATGTGATTTTACTTTATACTGTTCCGGAAAATTAGGATTTCCTTTTTGACCTACATCATACTTTTTGATTTCATCATAGTCCATCTCAAACAAATTAGTTTCTTGATGGGATTTTAATAATTTCCCTTTTGGAGCTGTGGAAATTTCCGGATTAAAATGAGGCTCATGAGAAACCACCAATTTTCGATCTTTCGAAACCACCACATCGAGTTCTAAAGTATCAACCCCTAAATCAATGGCTTTTATAAATCCAGCAATGGTATTTTCAGGCAAAAGACCTCTGCAACCTCTATGACCTTGTATCTCAAATTGTCTCGGAATGGCATCCATAATTAGGAAGTGTTATTAAAGGCTTACCTAAAACCTAAAATCCAACTTCACACCTCCATTGAAGTTTCTGGGTGGAGATGGATTGTAAAACCGATTACCGAAGGCATTGAAATCATAACCAGAAGAATAATCTTCATCGAAAAGATTGTCTATTCCGGCATAAACTTTCAAACCAACTTTGCCAAAGTTTTGAGAAAATCCACCACGAATTTGTGACAAAATCACATCCTCAGAAAATACAGCATTAACGTCATTCAAAGGCATTTTCGATAGATAATTCATATCATAATTTATAAAAAAGCCCTTTTGTTGAATAATATCCAATTTCAAAAAACCATTATACTTTGACACGCCAGGCAAATCTTTATTGCTAAAATCATTTGTGCCAGATGTGAACTCTTTATAAATGAAATCGTTATAAACTAAATTTAAACCTAAGTTAGCCTCCTTTATAAATTTAGTGGTGTTGGTTCTAACCAATCCAAAATTGTTAGAAAATTCAATTCCGTTTTGCAATATAGCTCCGGTGTTTAAAAAGTACTCATTTCCTCCAGCTGTAAGATTTCTTACTAAGCCATTTTTAATGTTTTGCTGAAAAAATACAAGCTCAGCGTTCCAAAATCTAGTCGAAACATGCTTAAAACCGAGTTCTTTATTAAGTCCTTTTTCTGCCTTTAACAATTCAAAATTAGGTGAATTTTGAACTGAAGAAACCAATTCTTGTGCGGTTGGAGATGAAAAGCCATTGCTAAAATTTATAAAAATAGAATTTTTATCACCAAAACTTTTCAATAAGGCTATTCTTGGAGAAAAAGGCACAACAGGTTTATCAGAAATATCAATTTTACTAACCGAAGCCAAAATCGGTATTCTTAAAAAATCATATTTTTGGGCATTTAGACTAATGCCAGAGGTTAAAATAAAATCATTGGGTAGCGTCCATTGACCTTGCAAAAAGACGGAATTTTGACTTGACCCTATCTCATCGGTGTACCTAGCCGCTGCTTTTTCTCCAAAATTATTATCAAACACATCGAAAGTAGAAAAAGTCTGTAAGCCTTCAGAACCTAACCAAAGCTTAGCTTGATTAAACTTTTTGGACAAAACCAAACGATAACCTTCTGTATGCTCTTTTCTTTGTTCGTAATTGGTAATGAAAGGATTCTCTAAGCTGTTCGCGGTAAAAAAAATAGCTGAATTTAAAGCCCAATTATTTTTCAAATCCCATTGATCTGAAACTCCAAAAACGCCAATTTTTTGTCTGATTCCAGCCTTTTGCTCTGCAGCACCAGGAGTTGCTGGCGTCTTTGGCCTTGCAGCTTTTCGATTGGCTTCCATTTGGGCTAAGGTTAATCCGCCTGGGGTAAGATAATCTATATCTGAAAGTAGTCCAAAGAAGCTAATGGTATGTTTTGCTAGAAAGAAAGTATTACTTATGTTAAGTGTCTTTCTGTCCAATGCTGAATGGTCTCTGTAGCCTTCAGAATTATTACTGGAAAAATTCAAAAACAAGTTGTTTTTAGAACTACCGTTTTGATAGGAAATCAAGGTATTTCTTGTACCAAAACTACCAACATGAATGGCCGAACTTATATGATGACCCGGCAAAGCATTTTTTGTTTGGAGACTAATAACACCGCCAATACCTGCCCCGTAGATACTTCCTGACGGACCTTTCAGTATTTCAATATTCCCTATACTGTTGATATCCAACTGATTGAAATAGCTTTGACCATTTCCATCAGAAATCGGTATGTTGTTCCAATAGACTTTTACGTTTCTTACCCCAAAAGGTGAACGCAAAGAACTACCTCTTATAGCAATTCTATAACTTCCTGGTGAACGTTCCTCGAGCCTAACGCCAGCCTGAGCATTTAATACCTCTACAGGATTCGTATTACCAAATCTTTCTATTTCTTTGAAAGAAATTTTGTTTACCGAAGCTCCTGTTTTTAATATACTTTGATTGGTTTCAAATCCCTTAACCACCGTTTCATCAAGCAAAATCGTGGAGTCTGCTTGTGAATAGACATCTAAAAAACTTAAAAATAAAAAAGCATAGCCGATTATTTTGCTGTATGCTTTTCCCATTCTTTATAGCTAAGATTATATTGATCTAAAACATCCTGCGGTACACCGTCCCATTTGTTGGGGGTATTGCCCATGTAACCAAGGTCTTTCACACCCATTTCTGATGTAAAAAAACCTGTGGCCGTAAGATTTCTCATTAAATTAAAAAAGCTTACGCCTTGCGAATGCTCCTTTTTGGCTTTGTTGGGAAACGCCACCAAATCCACTACTTTAAGCCTATCAGCTGCACTGAGAGCGACAAACTTTTTAGAAAACATCTTTTTTGATTCATTGTCTAACCACATTAAACCACCTCTCATAGGCGTTTGGTGGTGTGGCATGTCCTTCACAATGAACTCAATAAACGCGGGTACTCCCGCTTGGCTTGCACTGCCTGATGTTTTATCTGCTGGGATAATAATATCTGCCAAAACTGTAATGGCGGCCATTTCTGCTGCCGTAAAAAACTTGGCGGCTTTTAGCTTATTATCGTGTATTATTTCGTCACGAAGCTTGCCATTTTGTGCCTCAGGTATTTCTTTAACTGGGGTGGCTTTTGGCTTTACTTGCCCGATAGCTTCTCCACTAACTATCACACCAGCAGTACCTAATCCAATATTCTTTAAAATATCTCTCCTATTCATTTTTTAATGTTTTTAGACGTAAGAATGATTATAAACTCTTGGCTTTTACTTCTTTCATGATAAACTCCGAAGCTCTTAGCGATAACGCCAAAATGGTCCAAGTAGGATTTTTGTCGGCTTGAGATACGAAAGGCCCTCCATCTACCACAAACAAGTTTTTGACATCATGGGCTTGACAGTTTTTGTTTAAAGCCGACTTCGACGGATCATTGCCCATCCTTACAGTTCCTACCTCATGGATGATTCTTCCGGGAGCCGCTAATCCATAATTGGTATCAGCTCCTGGCTTTGTTCCGTTTGGTATTCCACCTAAAGCATGGATAATCTCTTCAAAGGTATCCTGCATGTGTTTGGCTTGCTTTATTTCATGCTCACTCCATTTGTAGTTAAATCTCAACACAGGAATTCCGTATTTGTCCACTACGTTTGGATCTATTTCGCAATAGTTATCTTCACGAGCAATCGCCTCTCCTCTGCCTGACATACCAATATCTGTTCCATAGAAAAATCTGTAGTCGTCTTTCAAAGATGCTCCATAACCACCTGCGTCTTTCATTTTGCCAGAACGATCAGGATATTTTCCGTTTACATTTTCCATTCCAAAACCAAAGCCATAGCCTGGCATTCTTTGGCCTCCACCATATTCTATGTGATATCCTCTTGGAAAGTCTAATTTTGAGTTATCCAACCACCATGGTGAGTAAACGTGCATGCCACCTACGCCATCTTCGTTGTATCTTTTACGGTTGGTCAAGTGAGGAATAAATGCACTCCTACTTGCACCCGTGCTGTCATGCAAGTATTTACCTACCACACCCGAAGCGTTAGCCAAGCCATTTTGGTGGTTGGCCGACTTAGAATTCAACAACAATCGAGATGACTCACAAGCACTTGCGGCCAATATCACTATTTTTCCTTTTACGGTTGTTTCTTCTAAAGTGTATTTGTTTACATAAGAGATACCAGTAGCTTTTCCGGTTTCGTCTGTTAGTACCTCACGAGCCATCGCGTTGTTTATGAGGGTCAGGTTTCCTGTTTTCATGGCTGGAATGACCAATACAGAAGAAGAAGAAAAGTCAGCATAAGCCATACATCCTCGACTACATTGACCACAGTAAAAGCATTCTCCTCGGCCATTAATAGGCTTGGTAAGCATTGATAATCTGGATGGAATGGTCAAGACACCTGTTTTTTTATTGGCTTCCATGAGCATCAACTCATGAAGTCTAGGCTTAGGTGCTGGTAAATAAATACTGTCTGGGTCATTGGCAAGACCTTCTCGGGTGCCAAAAACGCCTATAAGTTTATCAACCTCATCATAATAAGGGGCAATATCTTCATAGCTGATAGGCCAATCGTCTCCTAAGCCATCAATGCTTTTTCTTTTAAAATCTTTTGGCCCAAAACGAAGAGAAATTCTTCCCCAGTGATTGGTTCTACCTCCTAGCATTCTAGAACGAAACCAGTCGAATTCTGTTCCTTTTTTACGGGTGTAAGGTTCTCCTTCAATCTCCCAGCCTCCCCAGGCAGCATCAAAGTCACCAAAAGCACGTAAGGTACTGGCTCCCCTTCTTGGCGATTCCCAAGGACCTTTGAGCTGATTGATGTACTTTGGGTCTGCGGGGTCAAAATAACCACCAGCTTCAAGCAAACAAACTTTCGCCCCTGCTTTGGTCAACTGATAGGCGGCCATGCCACCTCCTGCACCCGAGCCAACTATCACAACATCAAATACATTGGCTTGCTCCTTTATCTGAAAATCCTTCATATTTCTATGGTTGAATATTTAATTTCCTAAAAATAAAGGGATTTTTCGGTTAAATAAAGCGGCTTTTCATTTTTTTTAAATTATTTTATTAATACAATGCATGTGGCCAATGGACTAAGGAAAGAGCGGATTAAATATACATGAGACAGTCGCACTAAATTACAGACAAAAGACCCTCAGAAAGTTTAAGATTAGAATAAAGTTTTTTTTCATAATTTTGCATTGTATTGTACTACCTAAGGCCTTTTATAATTTTCAAAATTTGCCTTTTTGTTTTCAAAAACAATAGTTTTTCAAGCAAATTGAAAGGCATTAAAAAAATGACTTTAATCCAAAAATGCTCTTTAATTCTGTAAGTTTTGGTATTTTTCTTCCGATAGTTTTTTTTCTTTATTGGTTTGTTTTCAATAAAAAATTAAATCATCAAAACCTACTGCTGTTGGTTGCCAGCTATTTTTTTTATGGTTGTTGGGACTACCGATTCCTGTTTCTACTGATGTTTTCTACTTTTTTAGACTATTATTCTGGCATAAAAATTTTTGAGGCTAAGTCTACTTTTTGGAAAAAAACCTGGCTTTGGATAAGCATAGGCATAAATCTAGGTTTTTTGGGAATTTTCAAATATTATAATTTCTTTATGGACTCTTTGTCTGTTGGCTTATCCACTGCAGGAGTTGAAACACATTTTGAGACACTCAAAGTTATTCTACCCATCGGCATTTCATTTTATACTTTTCATGGATTGTCGTACGTAATTGACATTTATAAAGATAAAATCAAACCCGAAAGAGATTTTATCGAATATTCTGTTTTTGTGAGTTTTTTCCCACTATTGGTGGCAGGTCCAATAGAAAGAGCTACACACCTTTTGCCCCAAATCCAAAAGAAAAGGGTTTTTAACTATGCCATGGCCATAGATGGTTCCAAGCAAATACTTTGGGGATTGTTTAAGAAAATCGTGATTGCAGACAATTGTGCCCAGTATGCCAATATGTTTTTCAATAATTCAGAAGATTACGGAGGTAGTTCACTGTATTTAGGTGCATTATTTTTTACATTTCAAATTTACTGCGATTTTTCAGGCTATTCTGATGTGGCTTTGGGTACTGCCAGACTTTTCGGGATGGAACTTCTCCGCAATTTTGCTTTCCCATATTTTTCAAGAGATATTGCCGAATTTTGGCGTAGATGGCATATTTCTTTATCAACATGGTTTCGAGATTACCTCTATATTCCGCTCGGTGGAAGTAAAGGAAGTTTATTAAAAAAAATAAGGAATACTTTTATCATCTTTCTGGTGAGTGGGTTTTGGCATGGAGCCAACTGGACCTATATCATCTGGGGCGGTATAAACGCCTTACTCTTTTTGCCGCTTTTGATTTCAAAAAACAACAGGAACAATCTAGAAACTGTAGCTCAAGGAAGAGCATTACCCAATGCGAAAGAATTATTTCAAATGGTGGTCACTTTTCATTTCACGCTTTTGGCATGGGTGTTTTTTAGGGCAGAAAGTGTTTCGCATGCATTTTCGTACATTTCTGAGATATTCTCTTCTAGCTTATTTGTAATTCCTAAATTTGAAGGACAAAATAAAGCTTTACTCACACTTGTACTTGTATTAGGTTTTATGCTTGTGGAATGGTTTGGACGAGAGCAACAATTTGCCCTTCAAAAATTCGGAAATAAATGGAAACCGGCGATACGATATACGTTTTATTATATTTTGATTGCAATCATCTTCCTTTTCGGAGGCTCTCAACAAGAATTTATATATTTCCAATTCTAAGCAATGAAAAAATTCCTATCTAAACTCGGACTGTTTCTGTTGCCCTTATTTATTTTGGGAATCGTAGCCTTGTTTTTTTATGTAAAAACCGACGTTTATGGAGATTTTACAAAGAAAGACAATTTTGCATGGAATTATAATTTCCAGCAGCTCAATGATATATCTACAAAAAAACTATTAAGCACCCACAGAACCTACAATTCTTTCGTGTTGGGCAGTAGCCGCAGTTGCAGTATTTATGGGTGTTATTTGCAGACAAAACTACCTTATGCTAAATTCTTTCATTATGCCAATTGGAATGAGACAATCGGAGGAATTCTTGCCAAACTACGATATTTGGATGCCTGTGGATATCAATTAGACAATATCATGGTGTACTTGGATACCGACTATACTTTTAACGAAGAAGGGAAATTAAGTCCAATGGACCACTATTTGATTACCAAAGAGTCAAAAGCTATATATTACTATAACCATTTGATTGCTTTTTTCTCAAATTTTGACATGGATAAATTCAAAATATTGATTGGAAAAGGCGAGCTAACAAGTTCGTATGTAAACCGAAAACTCGACCCTATTACCAACGATTTTAATCATGTATGCTCAGCAGAAGAAATCAGGAAATATCAATATATTCAATCTGATGAGGAGTTTAAACACAGAATGGATTCTTTGAAAAAGTCTGGCTTCCTATATGAAAGACCGAAAGAACAACAATATAAATCGCCACAAATATCTGAAGATGAAGAAGTAATGATTGAGCAAATAGCTAAACTTTTAGAGAAGCATCATTCAAAATATTATGTGGTACTAACTCCTCTTTACGACCAGCAAAAGCTTAGTAATAAAGACTTTAATATCTTGAAAAAGCATTTTAAAAACCACCTTTATGACTTTTCAGGAAAGAATAAATACACCGATGACTTCTACAATTACCCCGATAGAATTCACTTTCAGAATTATATTTCTAAGCAAATTATTGATTCGGTGGTGGTGAGGTGAGGATTTGAGTTGAGCAAAAATAATGTTTACTTAGTCCAATTAACACGATTCTGACTTTGAAATAAATATATTAATAAAGAAGTAGCCCCAGAGGGAATCGAACCCACACCAGAGGTACCGGAAACCTCCGTTCTATCCATTAAACTATGGAGCCATTGAAATAAAGCACAAAGCTAATTTTTTTTTGCCAGTCTTTAAACCTTTTTCATTTTTAAGTATCCAATACCTGAAAATTCCAGTTCGGGATAATTTATTAAACTTAAAAAATTTATAAGTCATGAAAACTCTTTTTAAAACAATCGCCTTCGTATTTGCCTTGGTATTCACCACTAACTATGCTTCGGCACAACACCCACACAAAAGAAAAATGATAGACAAAAAAGAAGATCGTAGAGATCGAAAAGAAGATGTAAAAGACAAAGCTGAAGATAGACGTGATGTAGCAGAAGACAGACGTGACAGAGCCGAAGATATCCGAGACAAACGCGAAGATAAGTGGGATGCCGCTCACAACGGTGGCCGCAGGGATAAACTGGAAGATATCAGAGACAAAAAAGAAGATGTGAGAGACGCCAAAGAAGATAAGAGAGACAGAATGGAAGATAAACGAGATAGAAAAGAGGATATTAAAGATAAAAAAGAAGACAGAAAAGATCGCAGAAGAGGATCTTACTAAAACAAAAAAGAGGCTGAAAATCAGCCTCTTTTTTTTATATCTTAAATATTGCTTTTAGTTCTGTGGCATCTGCTGGCTTCATCCTTCCTGCCAAGACCAACCTCAACTGCCTCCTACGCAAAGCTCCATCAAATAATTCATTCTCTAAGTCGGTTTCAGGAATTGCCTCCGCTATTTCTATCGGCCTACCCGACTGATCAACAGCCACAAAGGTCAAAAAAGCCTGATTCGTCTTGCTTTTTTGTCCTGCTGGAATATTCTCCGAAAATACATCGACCACAACTTCCATCGAAGTATTAAATGCCCTCGTAATTTTCGCTTCTAAAGTGACTACATTTCCAAGCGGAATGGGATTTACGAACGATACATTATCCACTGAGGCCGTTACTACAATTCGGTTAGAATGTTTCTGTGCAGCAATGGCGGCTGCTACATCCATCATTCGCATGAGGTTCCCTCCCATCAAATTCCCCAAAGTATTGGTATCATTGGGCATAACCATTTCTGTCATGATGGTTAGCGATTCTTTTACATGTTTTGCCTTGGGCATTCGTTTGTTGTTTTTTTTTTACAAAAATACGTTCTATCAAGTTAAATTTTGTGTTTTTCAAATTGAAATACACAATTAATGAAAATATCTAATTTCAGAAAAACTCAGCATAATATTTTGAAAGGTGGGAAATAAAGCTTTACTTTGAAACACAAAGTACTTTTCAATATCTCAATAATGAACATTAAACCCAGCAAACCCACCATCAGTGTATTGATTTTAATAGCATTATGCTCTCTTTTGCTATTAGTCAGGGTCTACAAAACAGGAACTTATTTAGGATTCTTTTTAGTTTGGAATCTGTTTTTAGCCATCACACCGATATTTTTTATTTTTTTAGCAAAAAAACTACATGATAATTTCGGCTTTAAGAAATTAGGCATAAAAATAACCATTATCGGACTCATGACCACTTGGCTATTATTTTTCCCAAACTCACCTTACATCATTACTGACCTTATGCATTTGAGTCATTTGCCCAAACATTTGTTGTGGTTTGACGCTGTGGGTATTTTTATAACTGCCCTCACGGGGCTTGTGGTTGGTTTATATTCCATGTACAATTTCCAAATATTATCTAAAAAGTTATTCGGAAGTGGCATAGCATGGTTTTTGGTTTTGGGCAGTGCGGTGCTTAGCGGTTTTGGACTTTATCTTGGCAGATTTGCGAGATTTAACAGTTGGGATTTATTCTCAAATCCAGCCCATCTTATCCAACAATCAATAATAGAAACGAGCAACCCATTGGCCTTACAAACGACTTTGGTTTTTAGTATTGTGCTGATTGGCTTATATTTGTCTTTTTATAATTTATTATCTATTAAGCATGAAAATATCAAAAATGCTTAGAAGTTTTAAGTTTGCTTTGGCAGGAATGGTACACTTGGTGCGGTTTGAAAACAACGCTCAATTTCATTTTTTAGCAACTTTGTTGGTTATTTTTGTTGGATATTGGTTAAAAATCGACAAAAACGAATGGATAATCATCATTTTTGCAATGGCATTGGTTTGGTCGGCAGAGGCATTTAATTCGGCTATAGAAAAACTTTGTGACAGAGTAGAACCCAAAAAAGACCCCATAATAGGCAAAGTTAAAGACATGGCAGCAGCCGGAGTTTTGTTTTTGGCAATAGCCGCCGCAATAGTAGGATGTATGGTATTTTTACCCAAAATATTTTAAGAGATGAACGAACACCTCGAAAACCTAAAAGAAATAAGAACGCTCATGGAGCGGTCATCTAAGTTTTTGTCTTTAAGCGGATTGTCTGGCATTTCGGCTGGAATAATAGCTCTTTTTGGGGCTTTTATGGTTTATACAAAAAAAGTAGAAATCACCGGAAATAGTAATCCACAAGGAATTCTAGATGCCGCCAATTTAGAGGGCGATTTTAAGCTTTATGTTTTCAAAATAGCCCTACTTACACTTTTGGGAGCCTTGATTGGTGGAATATATTTCACAATTCGCAAAGCAAAACGAAACAATGAGAAAGTTTGGAACAATTTATCTAAGAAATTATTGATAAATTTGACCATTCCTTTGATAGCTGGAGCCATTTATTCACTGGCTTTGGTGCAGCAAAACAACATGTGGATGGCCGCCTCATCTACGTTAATTTTTTACGGATTGGCCTTGATTTTCGCTTCCAACTATTCGGTAAGGGATGTTTTCTCATTGGGTATTTGTGAAATAACATTGGGTCTTTTGAGTATCTTTTTTACAGGGTACACATTTTTGTTTTGGGTGATTGGCTTCGGCCTTTTGCATATTTTGTATGGCGGATTGATGTATTTTAAGTACGATAAATGATTTTAGAACAGTTCAATAAAACTTTTGAGAGCAAAGCTCGTCTGGGCATCATGTCGGTATTGATGGTCAATGAGTCTGTGAATTTCAATTCGCTCAAGGAACTGTTAAACCTGACCGACGGCAACCTCGCCACACACGTAAAAGCCTTAGAAGAAGCCGGTTATCTACTGGTAAAAAAAGAATTCATCGGCCGTAAACCCAACACACTGTATTCGGTGACAGCTGATGGACGAAAAGCATTTGAGCAACACCTAAGCGTTTTGGAGCAATTTATCAAAAACTCCTAGTCTCCAAAATTCCATTTTTACGGCAAAAAGCCGTAAATTGCATCTTCAAAAATGCTATACTATGTCTGACCGTTACATGCAAAGAGGTGTATCTGCCTCCAAAGAAGATGTTCACAAAGCCATCGAAAAACTTGATAAAGGCCTTTTTCCTAAAGCTTTTTGTAAGATATCGCCTGATATTTTGGGTGGCGACGATGAATATTGTAACATCATGCATGCCGACGGAGCCGGAACAAAAACATCTTTGGCGTATTTGTATTGGAAAGAAACAGGCGATTTGTCAGTTTGGAAAGGCATAGCCCAAGATTCCATCATCATGAACACCGACGACCTGCTTTGTGTAGGTGCTACTGGTCCTATTTTGATGTCGTCGTCGATAGATAGAAATAAAAATAAAATTTCAGGCGACGTTTTGGCAGAAATCATCAATGGAGGCGAAGAGGTGCTCTCTATGCTTCGCAACAATGGCGTAGAAATATACAGCACCGGTGGCGAAACCGCCGATGTGGGTGATTTGGTAAGAACCATAACAGTAAACACTACCGTAATAGCCCGCATGAAAAAAGCGGATGTGATAGACAACACCAACATAAAAGCAGGAAATGTGATTGTGGGTTTGGCATCATATGGCAAAGCTACCTATGAAACCGAATACAACGGCGGCATGGGCAGTAATGGCCTGACATCGGCACGTCATGATGTTTTAGACAGCATTTATGCCGAAAGATATCCAGAAAGCTATGACCAAGACATCCATAGTTCGTTGGTTTACAGTGGCTCTAAATTATTGACCGACAAAGTTCAAATTTCTGATGACTTGATGGTAAATGTGGGCAAACTTGTACTCTCTCCTACCAGAACTTATGCCCCAGTGGTAAAAGAAATACTTACTAAACTCAAAGGCAAGATAGATGGCATGGTGCATTGCAGCGGCGGAGCACAGACCAAAGTCCTACATTTTGTGGACAATGTACATATCACGAAGGATAACTTGTTCCCGATACCTCCTCTATTCAAACTCATCCAAGAGCAATCTGGCACTTCCTGGGCAGAGATGTACAAAGTCTTCAACATGGGTCACCGTTTGGAAGTCTATCTTTCACCTGAACACGCCCAAGAAATTATCAAAATATCTGAAAGCTTCGGCATTCCTGCTCAGATTGTGGGAAGAGTGGAGGCTTCGGATGCTAAGAGATTGACTATTTCTAGTGAATTTGGGGTGTTTGAGTATTGAGGTTTTTTGAAAAGAGATTTAACAGATAATCATTAGTTTTTTGAATATAAATAAATGAATAATTCTAACCCATCTGTGTAAATCAGTCAAATCCGTGTCATCTGCGTTCCAAAAATACCGCACAACCTCCAGCAGCATGACACCAAAGAACAGTAAATAGAAATCCATTTTCTATATTTACAGTTTCAACCATTCAATCCCAATGAAAGTCTTACGATTTGCCTTAATCCTATTCCTTTTTTCTTTAAAAACATTTGCACAAAATACAGCCAAACCTTGGGCTTATTGGTGGTGGCAAGGCAGTGCTGTTAACAAAGCAGACCTAAGAGCCAACTTACAAAAATATGCAGATGCTGGTTTTGGCGGTTTACACATTATTCCTATATATGGCGTAAAAGGCGAAGAACAAAATTTTATCCATTTCTTGAGCCCAAAGTGGCTTGAAATGCTTGAATATACTGTAAAAGAAGCTGAAAATCTTCACTTAGGCATTGATATGACGCTTGGCACGGGTTGGCCTTTTGGCGGAATCGATATAAAACCCGAGCATGCAGCTAAAACTTTTGAGCTAGTTTACGAAGCCGATCAACTTCCTATTCTCAAACCTAAAATCACCAAACAACAAGTTAAAAGAGCAGCTCCGGGAGCTGAGGGCTTGGTATTGGATCACTTCGACAAAGCCAATGTGGAACACTACTTGTCAAAGTTCGACAGTGTTTTTGCCAAAAACAACATTGCTATTCGAGCTTTTTATAATGATTCTTACGAAGTATATGGAGCAGATTGGACGGAAAATTTTTTCGAAAAATTTAAAAGCAAACGTGGCTATGAACTTGGAGACCATCTCAACATTTTTGAAAACAAAACGACATTTACAGAAGAGGAAAAACAAATATACTCTGACTATCAACTGACCATTTCGGAGTTGCTTTTGGAAGAATTCACTCAACCTTACGCAGCTTTTGCAAAAAAATATGGCAAACTCAGCAGAAATGAGTCACATGGTTCTCCAGGTAATGTTTTGGATTTATACGCAGCCAATTCAATTCCTGAAACCGAATTTTTTGGTTCTAAACCTTTTGACATTCCACTTTACAGACAAGACCCCGAATACAGCGAAAAGCAATTTGGCAAGCCGAACAAAATGGTACTCAAATTGGCTTCATCACCAGCAAATGTTTTTGGCAAAAAACTCGTTAGTTCAGAAACCGCCACTTGGCTGGGTAATCATTTCAAAGTGAGTCTTTCCCAAGTAAAACCCATCATTGACGAGTCGTTCTTGGGTGGTGTCAATCACATTTTCTATCATGGAGCCAATTACACACCTGTAAATGCCCCATGGCCGGGCTGGATGTTTTATGCCTCAACCAACTTCAATTTCAATTCGCACTTTTGGAATGAACTGCCACTACTCAATAAATATATAGAAAACTGTCAGAATCTGCTCCAAAACAGTAAAACTGACAATGAAGTATTGGTCTATTTTCCCATTCAAGATTTGTGGCATCAACCAAAAAAAGGAGTTTATATGATGGATGTGCACAATATTGAGAAAAATGGCATTTTTACTGATAAGTACCGCAAACTTCTGAATGATTTGGAAACGGCAGGCTATACTTTCGATTTCGTATCGGATTTACAAATTAGCCAAATGGCCGAACTAAAGCTGAACAAAGGAAACTATAAGATGCTGGTAATTCCCGAAATAGAATACATGCCGCTTAGCACTTTAAAAGCCATTAAGAAATTAAATTCTGTTGGATTTAGCTCAATATTTGAGAAAACTCTTCCCAAGAAAACTACAGGCTTTCTCGACTTAAAAGAAAATCAGCCAGCTTTTGAGAAGGAATTGGCAAGTCTAAAATCAATGGTTGCTTCATCGGTAGTTTTGAAAATGAAAACTAAAAATCTAAAAAGAGAAACCATTCAGGAAAAAGGTTTGGACTTTATAAGAAAAAATCATGATGAGGGTCTATTGTACTTTGTGGCCAATCAACACCAGATATTTGAAAAGGGCGATTTGAATTTCGAAAACAACTTTAAATACACCTACACCTATAATCCAAAGTCAGAGAAATGGCTGGAGATTCCTATAAAAAAGTCAGGAAGAATAAAGAAAATAAATCTTGAACTAAAGTCAGGTGAGAGTATATTTCTATATTTTACAAATTCCAAAAAAGAAAATCTAAGTACCTACGAAATCCAAAATTATAGGCATTCTGAGGACTTGAGCAAAGACTGGAAATTGGTTTTTAACGAAGGAAGGCCTAAGATTCCAAATCCACAAAAATTTACAAATCTCCAATCTTGGACACTTGCTGACTCTCTGGCTGGTTTTTTCAATGGCTATGGAGAATATTCTAAAACATTCAACCTACCAGAAAATGCCGTTGACAAACCAGCTCAGATTCAATTAGGCGATGTAAGAGAAACAGCTGAGGTATGGATAAACGATACCAAAATAGGAACTGCCTGGAGTTTGCCTTATAACTTAGAAATACCTGAGGCTATATTGAAAACCAATAATGAGATAAAAATTAAAGTCAGAAATTTATCTGCCAATGAGATAAAATATTTAGATATGAACAAAGTGAACTGGAAGAAGTTTTACGATATAAACATTGTGGACATTCAATATAAACCTTTCAATGCATCCAACTGGAAACCAGTTGATTCTGGACTTCTTGGGCCAATTTTTTTGAAGTATTAGAAATAAAAAAAGAGTCGCTTCCGACTCTTTTTTATTTATTTATAAAAGTATATTTTTACAAACCTAAACCAGCATAAAGTTTCACCTCATCTACACTAATTACCGAATCACACATGATTACCAAACGTTCCACAACGTTGCGTAACTCACGAACATTACCCGTCCATGGAAGGTTTTTCATGTAATCCATAGCATCAGAAGAGAACGTTTTCGGTTGGTCTCCATATTCTTCGGCCACATCTCCCAAAAATTTATCTGCCAATAACGGAATATCATCGCGACGTTCTGCCAAAGGCGGCACGTAAATCGGAATTACATTTAACCTGTGGTAAAGGTCTTCACGGAAATTCCCTTCGGCAATCTCCTTTTTTAGGTCTTTATTTGTGGCGGCTATAATTCTTACGTTTATCTTAATTTCTTTCTCACCGCCCACTCTGGTAATTTTGTGCTCTTGCAAGGCACGTAATACTTTTGCTTGGGCAGAAAGGCTCATATCTCCAATTTCATCCAAGAACAAAGTACCATTGTCAGCTTGCTCAAACTTACCAATTCTTTGCTTGATAGCAGATGTAAAGGCTCCTTTTTCATGCCCAAAAAGCTCACTTTCAATTAATTCAGACGGAATAGCGGCACAGTTAACTTCAACCAAGGGCTTTTTGAGTCTATTGCTTTTTTCGTGTATCTGCTTGGCTACCATCTCCTTACCTGATCCGTTTGGTCCTGTAACCAAAATCCTAGCCTCGGTTGGAGCTACGCGATCAATTGTCTCTTTCACTTTTGTAATCAACAAAGATTCACCCACAATTTCATTGAGCTTATAGACACGCTTTTTGAGCGTTTTGATAACCTCAACGTCGTTACTTTTCTCGATGGCATTTCTTACGGTTACCAAAAGCCTATTCAAATCTGGTGGCTTGGTGATAAAGTCGAAGGCTCCTCTTTTGGTAGCTTCAACTGCATTTTCGACATTTCCGAAAGCCGAAACCATCACAAATTGTGTAATAACGCCTTCTTCTTTTGCTTTTAGAAGTACGTCCAAACCATCCATTTTGGGCATTTTGATATCGCACAAAGCCACATCGTACAAACTCGCCAGCACCATGTCTAAGCCTTCTTGTCCGTCTTTGGCTTCATCCACATCATAGCCTTCATATTCAAGTATGTCTCTCAGGGCATCTCGGATAGTTTTTTCGTCATCAATTACTAAAATTTTGGCCATGGAATAAGAATAAATTCTTTATTTGGTTTATCTAAATATTTTGCAATTTACCCAAAAAGTTTCTAAAAATCGCCCTCTATTCCTAATATTTATCCGATTAATTAAAAAAAATGAAGAATAAAATTAATCTAAAAACAATGTTGCCCATCTTTGGTTTTCTAAAGAAAAATAGAAGTTAATGAAGAAAATTGCAGTGATTGGTAGTGGTCCTGGAGGTTTAGCCGTGGCCATTCGACTAGCTATTTTAAAACACGATGTCGAAGTTTTCGAATCGAACGCTTATCCAGGCGGAAAACTTAATGAGTTCCGTATCGAAGGTTATAGATTTGATGGCGGACCTTCTCTTTTTACGTTACCAAGTCTGATAGATGAGCTTTTTGTATTGGCTGATAAAAATCCCAGTGATTATTTCAAATATAAAAAACTGGATGAGGTTTGTAGGTACTTCTGGGAAGACCAAACTCGCTTAATTGTGCCCGCTCAAAATGATGAGTTTGATAAAAATGTAGTAGAAAATCTGCATGAAAAACCTGGTACCATTCTGCAATATCTTAAAGAAAGTGCTTTTAAATATGAAGTATTAAGTGGGCTCTTCATTTATAAAAGTCTTCATAAATTATCAACATGGTTGAGCCTGGAAGCTTTTAAAGGCTACAAGAATATATTTAAAATGGGCGTATTCGGAACTTTTCATGGTTTAAATAAGCAATCTTTTTCTAATCCAAAAACCATTCAACTATTAGATCGATATGCAACTTACAATGGGTCAAATCCTTATAAAACTCCAGCCACAATGAGCATTATCCCACATTTGGAATACAACATTGGAGCCTTTTTGCCTGAAAATGGTATGTACCAGATTGCAGATTCATTGTACAAACTTGCGTTGGATTTAGGCGTGAAATTTCATTTTAACACAAAAGTAGAAGAAATTGTAGTGGAAAATAAAAATGCCAAAGCACTGCGATTGGTCGATGGAAAAATTATGGCTTTTGATGCTATTGTGAGCAACATGGATGTAACGCCTACCTACCGCAAGTTGATGCCAAAAGTACCTCCTCCAACAAAAATCTTGAATCAAGAGAAAAGTGGATCGGGATTAATTTTTTATTGGGGAATAAAAAAAGAATTTAAAGAGCTGGGTTTGCATAATATTTTGTTCAGTGATGATTACAAAACTGAATTCGACTGGCAGTTTGAAGAAAAAAACATCTATGAAGATCCAACCATCTACATTAACATCACCAGCAAGATAATTCCATCTGACGCTCCATTTGGTGGAGAAAACTGGTTTGTGCTTATAAATGCACCTTCAAATATTGGTCAAGATTGGGATATCATTACAAAAAAAACAAGGGCGGCGGTTATCAATAAAATAAACAGAATTTTGGGTACAGATATAGAAGCTTACTTAGTTACAGAACGTATCTTAGATCCTTTAAAAATAGAATTAAATACCTCTAGCAGTCAAGGATCCCTATATGGAAGTAGTTCAAATGATAAGTTTGCAGCTTTTCTTCGACATCCAAACTTTTCGAATCAGATAAAAAATCTTTTCTTTGTTGGTGGAAGCGTGCATCCAGGCGGAGGAATCCCTTTGGCGATTTCATCTGCAAAAATCACTTCTGAAATAATGGCACGGAAATTGTGATACCATATTTGTTACCGAAAAATAAAAAAAAATCCAAAAAACAGCCAATAGTCACATTCATCGGAATGATTCTTTGATTTTTTCTTAACAAAAAAAGTCCTAATAGGAAACTCCACTCAAATACCTAATAAACAACACCTTACACCTACACTAAAGCCTTCTAATCAATTAAAGTTTCTAATCATATACAAGGTGTGGTATAGTTTTTGTAATACATTAAACAGAACTGTCGAGTGTATCTATAAAAATTACCTACGTGAAAAAGAATTTTATATTTTTTATCGCAATCTTATTTCTTTCTACCTTGAATTTTTCTTGTAAAAAGAAAAAAGCTGATCCGTCTGCTCAAAATGCTAAGTGTCCGTTATTGTCGATGGATGGACCAACAGGAAATATCAGAAACTACGAATGGGTAGGCAGCAAATTGGTCAGAGTATTTAGTAGAGACTCCATTCCTACAGTTGTAGTATTCCGATACAACAACAAAAACCTTGCAGAATCAATGGAGATAACAACTGAAAATTCTGCTGAAAAATACCTCGTTAAGTTTGTTTATGGAACTGACAATATCATTTCTAAAAGTAATGTTTCGATAAATGGTATACAGTTTATGACCAATGAGTTTGTTTATAATGAAAACAACAAACTTTCAAGTATAAAAACGACCGTTGAATTATTTGGTAGAAAAGTATCTGGAAAAACTCGCCTGGAATACACCAGTGACAATGTATCGAAAGTATATTCTTCAATCAATGATGAGCTTGAAACACTTGCATTCACTGGCGAAAAATACGATACCAAAAAACAGTTTTACCCTGAGGTCTACAAAACAGCAGCTCTTGGCTTTGTTGGCATCGCCAACAACTTCTTTTCTTATTTCGGAGAAAATAACATGATTTCTGGAAAGGTCTATAATGACAAAGGAAAAGTTGATCAAGAAACCCAAATTGATTATTTGTATAATAATAGCGGATTACCAATTCAATCCGAAACCGTTTCTGTAAGAAATGGTAAAAAAAGCGTCGAAGTATGTAGTTACAGCTTTGACTGCAAATGAGTTGTCTTAAGTGCAATTAAACTAATAATCCTAGTGATCAAAAGAAATCTCCAATATTTGGGGATTTTCTTTTTTTATAACCCTTCTCCATCTCCCCTTCTTCAAAAATCTAGACAGAATTTCTAATAATCCATCGTTTTGTTCGTATAGAATGGGCATGGTTTTTGTATTTTTCAAATCATGGAAATGGAGCCTCAAATTCCACACATTCATATCAGGGAATTATAGAATAAATGATAGTTTAAAAAAATATAATTAGATGGATTTTTTATCAAAAATTAAAAACACAATAACTACAAAAACTGTCGAAAACCTAGCGACCTTTTTGGGCGAAAATACTGCTAACGTTGAATCTGGAATAGGATTATGCTTAAATTCCTTTATGGCCGGAATTTTAAAATATGGACATTCTGATGTAGAGATTAAAAATATAATCAATGTATTGAACGATGGAGGACATACTGGAGATATCCTGAATAACATAGAATCGTTTTCTAGCAACTTTGAAAAAACGCAGCTACTCGTAACCATAGGCAATAATATTTCTTCGCATTTTTTAGCCAATAAGGTCCAACTTTTAGTAGAAAAAATATCTGAGATTTCAGAAATTCGTAAAACAAGTGCTTCTTCATTGCTAAGTTTGTCAGCTCCGATAGTTTTGGGATTTATTGGCAAAACCATGAAAGAAAACAATTTCGATCTGGTTGGTTTGCGAAACCACTTTAAGGAAATAAATGAACCCATCATTAATTCCCTTCCTCCTGCAATAAACAATATTTTTCAATTCAAAAAGACCGTAAATACACCTGTTCCTGGAAATTTACAATCGTCTCCTGTAGTTAATAAAGAAAAAACAAAATCCAAAGTAAACTTTTTGGTCATTTTGCCATGGTTAATATTGGGAATCGCTGGATTATCAGTATTGTACTTTGCAAAATTCGCCAAAAAAGAAACCACCGATATACCAGTGGCAACCATTTCAGAAAAGCCACAGGACGATCTAATCCCAGAGGATTTCCTTCCTGACTCTTCAGTAGCAAATTTACCAGTCGAAAAAAATATTGTTCCAATTCCTTCCGAAGTTAAACCTGAGCCAATCCAAAAGCCAGCTGATGAAGTAAAAAAATCACCAGAAACTACGCAAAAACCAAGTGTAGCAGAGGTAAAAAAAGAATTGTCGAAACCCGCTGAAAAGAAAGAAACCACTTCACTGGTAAATAATACCAAAGAAACGCCAACTATAAAAAATAGTGCGTCTGAAATAAAAACTCCAGCTGGTTGGACTGCCATCAACGGAACAGCTTTTAAAAAGAACAGTGCTGAAATTTCAAATTCTACAATGATCAATGGGATTATTAGTCAACTAAAAAACTCCAACAAAAACATAAATATTTCGCCTTTATCGAGTGGCAATAGAACTTTGGCGGAAGATAGAGCTTATGCTCTGAGAGAAATGTTGATAGAAAAAGGCATTTCAGAAGATCAAATTAATGTATCGAAAAGTGTATCCGGCTCAAATCCCAATGGAATAGTTTACAGAATCTCTAATTAATGTCAAATAATGTAGTTGATTTCTTAAATTTGCTTTAAAAAATTATCAATGGCAAGCTTAGAAACCTCAATTATACATCAAACTTTAGAAATCGAAAACAGCGGAGCCGTAGTACCTGCCTTGATTCAGAGTACAACCTTCAAAAGAGATGGTGCTGGGGCATTTGTAGAGGGCAGAGACATTTATACAAGAGCCTCCAATCCCAACAGGCGTTTATTGGAAAAAAAACTATCTATGCTGGAAAATGGAATAGATGCTGCATGTTTTGCTTCTGGTCAAGCAGCCACTATGAGTATTATCCATTCATTAGGTCAAAATTCACATGTTATTCTTCCCGACGATATATACTATGGTACAAGAGTAATTTTGGAGAATTTATACAAAAACTGGAATATTTCTTTTAGCATTGTAGATATGTCAGATATTAAAAATATCATGCAAGCTATTCAGAAGAATACAAAGTTAGTTTGGGTTGAAACTCCATCTAATCCCAGTTTAAAAATTGCAGATTTAATAGAAATAGCAAAGCTCTGTAAAGAAAATAACATCCTTTCTGCAGCAGATAATACTTGGTCTTCACCATATTTCACAAAACCGCTTGATTTGGGTATTGATTTAGTCATGCATTCTACCACAAAGTACCTTGGCGGTCATTCTGACATTTTAGGTGGAGTGGTGATTTGGAACGAAAAAATAAATCAAGAAATATCACAATGTATCAGAGATTACCAAACCATAGGAGGCGGTGTTCCTTCTCCTTCTGATTGTTGGCTAATGAATCGCAGCCTCTCAACTTTCTTTTTAAGAATGGAGAAACACAGTACCAATGCCATCAAACTCGCAAATTTCCTTAATAATCATCCAAAAGTAGAGAAAGTATACTACCCCGGATTAAAAACACATGCAAACCACGACATAGCTAAAAAACAAATGACAAACGGATTTGGAGTAATGATGTCTATTTTGACAAAGGGAAATGAGAATGACTGTCTCAAAATTGCGTCAAAACTCAAGATATTCCAACATGCCACAAGCTTAGGTGGTGTGGAAAGTTTGGTGGACCATAGAAAAACTGCCGAAGGCTTGCATTCGTGTTCACCAGAGAATTTACTTAGAATATCCGTTGGAATCGAAAATATTGAAGATTTATTAGAAGATTTCAGTCAAGCCCTAAGCTAAAGCCAATAAAAAATCGTTATTTTGCTATTTAATTTAATAAAATCTCATCAAGGGACTTCAGACTTATTCAATCTTATGAAAAAAATACTTTTCTTATCGTTTGTTATTTTTAACCTCAATGCTCAAAATCTAAAGACAAAGTTTAACTGGCATAATCTCGATATAACAGAAGATGGTATTAGGGGCATGAGTACAGAAAAAGCTTATATCGAATTGTTAAAAAACAGAACTTCAAAAACGGTTATAGTTGGTGTGATTGACTCTGGAATTGATATCAAACATGAAGATTTGAAAGATAATATATGGGTTAATACAAAGGAAATAGCAAACAACGGAATAGATGATGACAACAACGGTTTTATAGATGATCTAAACGGTTGGGATTTTATAGGAGGAGCAGATGGAAAAGATATAAATCATGAACAACTTGAGTCTGTAAGATTATACAAGTCTCTTTTTGAAAAATATGGAGACAATCCAAGCAAGCGTGATAAAAAGAAAAACAAGGCAGATTTGGCTTTGATGAAAAGTTTAAAAGAGGAAATTGAAAATAAAAAAAGCGAAGCCACGCAGTATCTGCCCATGTATAAAGGCATGTTGGATAAAATCTCTAAAGCTGAAGATATTCTAATTCAAACAATTGGCAAATCGCCGATTTCCAAAGAAGACGTGCAGAAAATCGATGATCAGAATGTAGACAGATCAGTGCGTGCCGCAAAGCAGGTATGGTTAAATCTTTATGCGATGGGAGCCACCAAAGCTGATATTTTGGATGGAGTAACACATTTTGAAGAAGAGCTCAATTATAACTTAAATAATGACTTTGATGCAAGAAAAGTAATCGGAGACGATTTAAGAACTCTGGGCTATGCCAAATATGGAAATAATGAGGTAACTGGCCCAGATGCCATGCATGGCACCCATGTAGCTGGGATTATTGGTGCAAATAGATATAATTCTTTGGGTGTAAAAGGTGTGGCAGATAATGTCAAAATAATGACAATAAGATGTGTCCCAAATGGTGATGAAAGAGATAAAGATGTAGCCAATGCTATCAAATATGCTGTTGATAACGGAGCTGAAATAATCAATATGAGTTTTGGAAAGCCATATTCTCCAGAAAAAAATTGGGTAGACGAAGCAGTAAAGTATGCTGAATCTAAAGGCGTACTTCTGGTGTCTGCAGCTGGAAACGAGAACGAAGACATAGACCAACATGTGCATTATCCTACAAGAATTTTAAAATCTGGTACTGAAGTTAAAAATTGGATAACTGTAGGTGCAAGTAATTTCGAAGATGGGGAAAGCTTACCTGCTGACTTTTCAAATTATGGCAAAAAAGGAGTAGATGTTTTTGCACCTGGAGTAGCTATTTATTCAACGGTTCCGGGTTCTAAATATGAAGAAAAACAAGGCACCAGTATGGCATCGCCGGCAGTTGCGGGAGTAGCTGCTTTATTGAAATCCTATTTTCCTAATCTTACTGCTCAACAACTAAAAAATATCATTCTTGAATCTACCGTAAAACTTACTGGACAACAAGTAAATGTACCTGGAGAAAAAATCAAGAAGGATTTTTCAGAATTGAGTGTTACAGGAGGAATTGTAAATACTTACAATGCTGTAAAAATGGCCATTCAGATTTCTGAAAAACAATAATCTTTAAGGATTTTAAAGTAATTTTGCATCCGAAACATAAAATTTCGGATGAACATTATACTTTTTGACCAACCCAGCTTTCGTAATCAATTAAAACCAATCACCCTTACACGACCAATTGGAAAAGTGAGAATTGGGATTCTAACTATTGATGAAAAATGGGAAAAATATTTTGATTCAAAGGTGTCTTTTCTTTCTGAAGAGTACTTAAATAAAAAGTTTGCTACAAACTACTCTGATAAAAACATTTATATAAATGCATCTTATTTGCCAAATGCTGACTTGGTAAAAGCTGTTTTGGAATTGAATGAGAATGAAACTTTAGTATACAATGATTTTCCAGTAGCCTTTTGTAGTTCATTAAAATTTGGGTATGGTGAACAAAATATTAGCAGTCATAAAAATATAATCTACGCTGGGCAGCGTATCGTTTACATTAAAGAGCTTCCTCATTTATTTCTAAATAATGGTCAACAAATTCAATCCGACTTTGATTTATTAACAGCCAACCGTCTGTCGAATAAAATTGAAGACAAATACACAGCTGTATATAATAAAAAAAATATATTTATAGAAGATGGCGTAAGTATTAAAGCCGCTATTTTTAACGCAGAAAATGGCCCGATTTATATTGGTAAAAATGCGATTATACAAGAAGGGAGTTTACTAATTGGTCCTGTTGCAATTGGAGAGGATTCAATGGTAGCTTTTGGAGCGAAAATCCGTCCAAATACTACATTAGGGCCAGTATCTAGAGTTGGTGGAGAGGTTGGAAATACTATTTTTCATGGATACTCAAACAAAGCCCATGACGGCTTTCTTGGAAATTCTTATATAGGTGAATGGTGTAATTTAGGAGCAAATACCAATAATTCGAACCTCAAAAATGATTATAAAAGTGTAAAAGTCTATAATTACGACATAAACGATTTCTATGACACGCAAGAAATATTTTGCGGTACTTTTATGGGAGATTTCTGCAAAGCTGGAATCAGTACGATGTTTAATACAGGAACTGTTGTTGGCGTTTCTTCAAATGTATATGGATCTGGATTTCAAGAAAAATATATTTCAAGTTTTTCTTGGGGAGGGAAGAGCGAAGGTTACGATAAATACCGATTTGATAAAGCCATTGACGTTATTAATGCGACAATGGCACGCAGAGAAAAACAACTTAATCCAGATGACATAGAAATTCTAAGCTATTTATCCAATAATAATCAATAAGGAAAATGCTATTTGCTGAAATACCTGGCTTAGAAGAGGTCAAAAACCACTTGATAAATTCTGTAAAAACCAATCATGTTGCCCATGCAATACTTTTCGATGGAGCTTCAGGTAGTGCTTCTTTGCCTATGGCTTTGGCTTTTGCTACTTACATAAATTGCCAACAACCGTCAGATAATGATTCTTGTGGAGTATGTGCATCATGTCAAAAAATTAAGAAAATAGCACATCCAGATTTTATCTTCGCCTACCCTACTGCTGGAGGGAAAAAAATACTTTCTGAGAATTTCATAAAAGAATGGAGAAATTTTCTTGAGGAGAGTCCTTATGGAACACTTTCTGATTGGCTTGAAGCTATTGAAATAAAACAAGGAAATATCCCTGTTGAAGAATCACGTCAAATAATTCAAAATTTAAGTCTAAAATCTTACGAAGGAGGCTACAAAATAGTTCTTATATGGATGGTTGAGGCTATGGGACAATCCGCCGCAAATGCCCTATTAAAAATCCTTGAAGAACCCCCTGAGAAAACACTTTTCCTTCTCATAACTAGTGACTCAAATCGGTTGCTAACAACCATAATATCCAGAACTCAGAGAATAGCTATCAGAAATAATAGCAACTCAGAGCTAACTTCTTTTCTAGTAAAAACCAAAGGTGTCTCTGAAGAAAGGGCAAGCCAAATCTATTTTTTATCTGAAGGAAACATCAACAAAGCCTTAGAAATAATAGAACAAAAAGACCAAAATGAAAAAAATTGGTTTGCCAATTGGATGCGATATTGCTATGCTTTTGACTTATCAAAACTCATACCCTTAGCAGATGAATTTGATGCCCAGACCAAAGAAAACCAAAAAAGTTTATTAGAATATGGACTTAAGATAATAAGAGAAATATATCTTCAGTCGGTAGGAACTGAAAATCTAATTAAACTCGAAGGAGAAGAACTTCAGTTTGTTCAAAAATTTTCTAAGGTTTTCAAATTTGAAAATATTAGCCATATAGTTGACGAAATATCTCACAGTCAATTCTTGATAGAAAGGAATGTTCGTGCCAAGATTATATTCTTAGACACCTCTCTTGCAATAGCACGCCTAATAAAATGACAATATTAATTAACGATGTTATGCGAGTTCGAATTCATATACTTCTCCAATTTTAACATTCTTTTTAAACCCTTAATTGAATTAACTGGCCCTTCATCAATAAATAAATTGACTACTGCGGCTGGCAATTCTCCACCTGGATCTGAATGAAATATATAAGTACCTTTCACTCCGTTTGCAGTCGGAATGAATGTCCACTTTGCATAAAAATCTTTTATTCTGACAAGATCTTTCTTTTCAGGTAAACCCTTCCAATTGCAAATATCTTCTGAAACGACCTCTTTGGTCTGCGGATTTTGATACAATTTATTAATGGCAACAATATCTCTATCTGAAGATGGCCAAGGCATGTCTATTCTGTTATAGTATTCCACTTGATTTGGACCTATTACCTTTAATATTTTTGAATAATCTACCTTATATATCCACTTATTAAAAGAAGATACATCTAATACTGCCTCAGCTATAGTGCTTAAATTACTATCAAACATAGTTTCTATCTTCACATCTTTCAAGTTTCCACTCCCTACTTTCCTATGATAAATTGAAATGCCATCAGATTTCTTAATAAACTTCCAATCATTGTTTTGAGAAAACCCTGAACTTAAAATGTAACAGAGCAAAATACTAACAAAAGCCGCTTTAAACTTCATATAATTAATGTCAACTTATAACAATAAAAATTTCAAGAAAATTACAATTATTCCAATACAAACAAAAATAAAAAAAATAGAGAATTAAGTACAGTAAACCCTAAAACAAAAAAACCCCAACATTTACATGTTGAGGTTAATTATAATAAAAAACTGGCATCTACCTACTCTCCCGGGTTTGATCCAAGTACCATCGGCGGTGCGGGGCTTAACTGCTCTGTTCGAAATGGGAAGAGGTGATCACCCGCCCTATTGACACCATGAATATCTTCTGGTTGTCTTTTGGACATCTAAATTCTTTTGACATTAATGCTTCTCTATTCACTCCCACCTTTCGGTGTCTGAGCTGCTCCCTGAGCGTAGTCGAAGGGAGTCGAAGAAACATTGTGATTGAGAAAGACTGAAAATTAAAATTTAAGAGCTCTCGGTTCATTAGTACTACTCGGCTGCATACATTACTGCACTTCCACCTGTAGCCTATCTACGTCATAATCTCTAACGTTCCTCAAGGGAAGTCTCATCTTGAGGTGGGTTTCACACTTAGATGCTTTCAGCGTTTATCCCGTCCCGACTTAGCTACTCTGCCGTGCCCTTGGCAAGACAACAGATACACCAGCGGTCAGTCCAATTCGGT
>NZ_RJUD01000008.1 GCF_024343675.1 Lacihabitans sp. CS3-21 | reverse complement strand
TAAGTTACTCCCTTCAAAGGGCCAGTTTTATTGAAAACAGAGAGAAAAGGCAGCTTTTAATCCCAAATAAAAAAGAAACATTGAGCATTAAGGATTCATTTTTTACTTCCAAGACCATCGGTGCGGGAAGTAGGCTGGCGGTTGTTTTATCTATCAACAAAAACCTCGATTGGGAAATCAACTATGGAACTGGTAAAGAGGTTAGCACCGAAACCATAAAAGACGCTAAGGTGCCACTCCAAATCAAGTGGTACGCAGACAGTTTTATAAAAATTCCAGTATTTAAATATTGAGTCAAAAGCACCCATTACATCATTAACCCATTAGCAAATTAACTAATTATCACCTTAACAAATTACCCTCCAATTTCTCCTTGACGGACAGACTCTGGGTAGGTTACTGTAATGTGATTTGCTGAGAAAGCTGCTTTTAGTCGGGACCTGATGTCATAGGTCACATCCCAATAATCGTCAGGCTTAACGTAGGGTTTTACACTGATTTTTACAAAAAAGTTATCGAAAGTTTCGATGCCAATTTGTGGTACGGGTTCATTTAGTACCAAAGGAGTTTTTTCGAGCACTTGCTCTATGATGCCTTTGATCTTTGGGAAACTTTCCTCATAAGGCATGTGTATGTCTATTTCTAGCCGGATGAATCCTTTTTTGGAGTAGTTGGTTACGATTTGGGAGGTCACTTGGGCATTGGGAATAATCAGGGTTTTGTGGCCAGGAGTGACGAGGATAGTATTGAATATCTGAATCTCCTCCACTTTGCCAAACTTGCCGTTAATGTCTATCCAGTCGCCCACTTTGTAGGGTTTAAAAATGAGGATCAATATACCCGAGGCGAAGTTGCCCAAGCCACCTTGAAGAGCCAACCCCACCGCAAAACCGGCGGCAGCCAACATACCCACCAGTGCTGAAGTATCAAAACCCGCAATGCCAGCGGCCATTAACAATATGGCTATCTTGAGAGCGATGCCAAATATTGAACCCAAAAAGGAAGTGATTTCGGGCGAGAAATTGGAGCGTTTTAGGCGTTCAATGACCGCTTTTTCCAGTTTTTTGGCTATCCAAAATCCAATAATTAAAACGGCAATGGCCCCCACCAATTTCGGTGCGTAGGCGATGATGTTGGCTAATATTAGTTCCAGATATTTTTCTAGGTTGGGCATGCTTGATGATTTTCATACAAAGGTAAGGTGGTTTTTCAATGCTTTCAATCTGTATGCGTTTGAATTTTTTGAGTTTTTGGAACCCAGATTAAAAGCAAAATGGTATTACCTCAGTTGACTTCAAACTAAAGTGGATTGAAATTCTTAAAATTCAATTAGCACAGGGCATATCTTTTACCTAATTCCCGTATCAATGCTGATGTCAACCGTTGTGGTTTTCCCACTCTCAATTTTTATGTCCTTCGGAAATCCCTTTCTCGAAAAAACGTTGTCAGGTTTTATCGTTAATTTATAATCGCCTACTTCCAAGGTGGATACGCCAAAAGTCCCCCTCGTGCCGTCGTAGCTCAAAGGTTTTTCTACAAGCAAAGTACCTGAAATGGCCTCTGTCAATACTAGGCTATAAGCCTCATAGGCAAGTTTGATTTCACTTGGAGTTTTTTTGCAGGGTTCTACTGGGCATAGGGGTCCTACACTTACATTGACTACCAGCGAGCCAGTCTCCATTACCGTTTTTTCGCAACCCACCAAAACCATTAAAAGAAAGACACTTATGAGAGATTTCATGGCGATATTTAATTGTTTATACGATTAAGATTCAATATTAATATAAATGGTTGTTATCAATAAGGACAGGTAACTATTCTGGCCGTAAATACCGAATTCTGAGGAATAGTTATGCTGTTTCCCATCGTAGGCGTTAAAGTGATAGCTTTTCCTGCCTTAAATTCCCTCGTGCCAGTTAGGTTTAATGAGCCACTGTTGTTGATGTATTCTGTGGCCTCAAAAGGAGCAACGGTGGAGCTATTGATTTCCCTCGTTTGCGGTATAACGGTCACATTGACCGTATTCGTACTTGTGCTTACTGGGTTGGTGGATACTATCCGCAACACATACCCTGTTCCGCCTGGGCTAAGGGTATTGGGCACCGTACTCGAGATGTTTCCTGCCGAAACAGAACTTAAGGCTCCCAGCTGCAACGGACTACCAAAAGAACCTAGGTCATTGGATATTTGTGTTCTGAATTCATTGCCTGCATTAAAGCTTCCTGTAATCGAAAACGGAACAGCATAAGCTTTGTTGGCACATAAATTTAAAGAAGGCATACTGCCCAACGTTATGCTAGGCAACACCACATTCGGTATTATTTTAGCCCAATAAGTGGCCCATTTGTCGCTATCGGTAGGTGTGTCTGCATATTCGCCAATTACCCAAAAATCAGACCCATTGCTCGGGTCTACCATGGTCATGGTGTAGTCTCCCCATCTGTTTGCTGAGCCACTATAAGTTTTATAATATTTGTTGGTGCCGTTTTTATATTGGTATACTGAGCTGAAACTGGCATCGCCATTTTTACGTAAAACATAAGATGCAGTTCCATAAATAGTAGGCGAATGATGCCCGAAGCCTATCATTACATCTTCATTATTATTCACGGCAATGCTAGGATAAGAAAAGCTATTTGTGGGCACACTAAAATTACCCATGTTTGTTATACCAGTATCTTCTATTTTACCCCACTCATTGATGGCAGCTGTAGTGGGGTTTATTGATAACCAACGCACTACTCCCCTAAATATACCCGAACTAATACTCCAACTATTATGTACGGCCCACAATTTCCCTCCTTTCAGCACTGCGTTTGACATTCTATGGTCACCGTCATCCATTCCATTAAATTCGTCTGTCATTTCCAATTGCGGAGCTTGATTATAACTAGGCGTATATTCTGACCAACTATTGCCAGCTCCTACACTAGGAAACCCTACATCAGAAAGCGTTGGTACTGCTGGTGGCACACCTGATATTTGAAAAACTTTATACTGACCAGTAGTGTTGTTCCAAGTACAAATTAAAGGAATAGTAGTGGTTGTATTGTCTGCTACTACAGCTGGCGAAATAGTAAAGCCTGGCGTTACTGAAATCTCTGTAGGCGTAGTTGCAATGCCCGCCAAAACGTCACTTTTTTTGATTACAAACAATTTTACTTTATTGAAGGTATAGGAAGGTGCATCGCCAAACATATTTCCTGATACTACTATCCAATCTTTGTTATAACCCACACTAGGGAAGTCAAACCAAATGCCAGGGTCTCCATTGTTGGTTTTAAATTTATATTGATTCCAAGCACCAGTAGGATCGTTGGTTTGGGATACCCCAAAAAGAATATTAGTAGCTGCAGATGAAGAACCATCTAAATCTATAAAATAATACCGCTGTGTAAAAGGGTCATATAAAATTTTGGGATCATAAACGCTGACAGTTTCTTCAATAGTCCAAAAACCATTATCAGTAATAGTACTCACCGCACCTCCCGTTTTGTTCTGTATTTTTATCTCGGTGTTAAGGGTGGTCATCACATGATTTGGCCCAACAGCACCGTTTACGTCTGGTGGTATACTAGTGTTGTTGTCAATCAAACCCACAAAACCCACAGATGGAGCCGGAGGAGCCACTGCTACTTGAGGAAGCGATATTTTGGCTTGGCCTTTAAATAACCTCACACTGTCTATTGGGGCATCATAAGACGGCATAATCATTTTGTCTTTAAGCCGCTTATTTTCAATTTTTAACTCGGGCGGCGAAAGAATTTCTTTGCTTACCTGTTGTTTGAAATCAGCCACCGCAGGCAGCACCGTTTGGGTTTGAACAGACACATAATTTTGAGCAGAAACATGTCCAAAAGAAAACAAACCCAGGGTAAGGAGTAATTTTAGTATATTTTTCATCTTTAGCGAATAAAGGGCTCGAAAATAAGCTAAAAATCTGACAGATATGGGTTTTGGCTGGAGGAATTTATTTGGTGGTGGAGAGAATTTATTGAAAGAGGCAAGGTGCGTGCTACTGAAAAATAGCAAAATTTGGGAAATGGGAATTGGGTAATCTTTTAGAGACAGTAAAGTTTCATAATCCACCACAGATAAGCTTTGAAAGAATTGCTTTTTTGATGATGGGTTGTGGGGAGTATTGGGTGGTATGAGTCGGAATTAATTGAAATTTTATCCAATTGACAATTTAGCAGAATCTTTCCAGAGATTATTTGGCATGGGTTCATTTAATTCCCACTTTATGCTCATTGGTTTTGATCCTTCGTAATCTTTGATATTTCCTTCTCCAATAAAAACATAACCCATTGTATTCCCATTTTCATCCTTAGCTTTTTCCCGAACGAATAGTAATATTTTTTTATTTGTTTCTCTTTGAGTTACATATGATAAACCTTTACCTATTTCTGGTTTAGAGGCATTTTGACTTTGCCAATGGAATAAGGTTTCACTTATAGCATAATCTTCGTACATTGTTGTTGGAGAAAAATCTTCCTCAGATTTGATTAAATCAATAAATAATACCTCTGAATTTAATTCTTTATTTTCGGCACAACCTTCTCTGTTTGATGATTTTTTTTCGAATGTGCTTAATTGGAAAGCAACTAATATTTGATCTCTAGTATACCTTGAATGTAATTTTAATGGTTGAATATAAGGTAATTCTAAATCGGATTCTAAGAAATCAATTTTATCAATTAAAATTTCAAGGACTTCAATTATTTCATTTACAAGGACTCTGTTTTTGCCAATTTCCTTAATACTATCTTCTAATGAATTAAAGCCACCTTGTTTTTGCCAAATATCATAATGTAACATTAAAAGCATAATTCTTTCTGATTCTGAAAAATCAGAAATGGTGATTTTAAAATTTATATTGGCAAGTTTCAAAATAAATTTAAAATAGCTTAAGGATTTTGTAGATAGCCATTTATTTGAAATTGCTCCAAAAATTTCTTTTTCATTTTTTGAACTAAAATCTTCTATAATTCCAGCTTTGTTACATAACCTCGACCAACTATCTTTTTTATAAATAGTTTCAATTGTAATATCATTGAAATCAATAAAGTTTTTTAATGAAAAATGAAGTGTTGTTTGGTATTTGAAGTTCCTGATTTTGTTTATTAACTGATTAATATTAAGAGAAGTAGCTTTTTTTATGTTTTCTAAAATAGTCTCTTTCGCTTTTTTCTCAAGAACAATTGAACAACCCAATGGCAAACGGGGGAAGCCATCCTCTATTTCTTTTTGAACTGATGTTTTTGTTTTTCCTATTAAGGCTCTGAATTTGCTTTCAAAATCATATTCTGGTCTTGAATTGCCAACAAAATCTAGTACAGTTAAACAGTCTTTGCCTTCTGCCAATCTCAACCCTCGACCTAATTGTTGCAGAAAAATCGTTAAACTTTCTGTTGGTCTTAAGAATAATACAGTATCAATTTCTGGGATATCAACTCCCTCGTTAAAAATATCAACAACAAATAGATAATTGAATTCCTTTTTTTTGAATTCCTCCCTTATTTCATCTCTTTGATTGCTATTTTTGCTAGTTAAATATCTCGATTTTAGCCCTGCTAAATTAAACTTTTCCGCCATAAAAACGGCATGCTCCACAGAAACACAAAAACCAATTGCTCTAAGGTCATGTACGTCTAATGTATATTTATCTAAGCTATTGATTATCTGATTAATCCTTATGTCGTTTTTTGTGTAAATGCTATTTAGTTCACTTACAGAATACTTTCCTTTATCCCATTTAACGTTTGATAAATCTATATTGTCAGTTATTCCAAAATATTGAAATGGAGAAAGTATTTTTTTATTAAGAGCTTCTGGTAACCTGATTTCGGCAGCTATTTTATTACAAAAATATTCTAGAATGTCTTCATTATCCATTCTTTCAGGCGTTGCTGTTAGTCCTAAAAGTATTTTTGGTTTAAAATAATTTAAAATTGGACGATATGAATTTGCAGGTGTATGATGAGCTTCGTCAAAAATGATGAAATCGTAATATTCAGGTCTAAAATTAAGGTTTCCAATTCTACTATTTAATGTTTGTATTGAGGCAAAAAGATATTCATTACTAGTTGGCTCTATTCCATCCACCCAAAGTTGACCAAAATTATTATCTTTCAAAATGCCTTGAAAAGTTGCCATTGCTTGTTGTAGAATCTCTTTACGATGTGCAATAAAAAGTAATTTTGAGGATTTGTTTTTTAACTGAAAGTTTTTATAATCAAATGCAGAAATTACTGTTTTTCCGGTTCCAGTTGCAGCTACAATTAGATTATTATATCTATTGTGGACAGTCCTTTCAACCTCTAGTTTTTCCAATATTTCATTCTGATATGGAAAGGGTTTTATATCAAAAAAGGTCGTAGAATTAGAATATTCTTTTGAAAATTTACCTTGCTTTAAAGCTGATTTAAGTTTTTCACTATGGATGGTTTTGTTGAAGGTTTCAAATTCAGGGTTTTGCCAGTATGATTCAAAAGTCTTTCTAAACTTATCTATTATATGGCTAACCTCGTTGGTTGTTATTTTTAGATTCCATTCTAAACCATCAGTTAAGGCAGATCTTGAAAAATTGCTAGAACCTATATAACCAGTATGAAACCCTGAATTTCTTAGAAATAAATATGCTTTTGCATGAAGCCTCTCATTTCCAGTGTTGTAAGATACTTTAATTTCAGTGTTTTCGAGAGAGGATAAAAATTCTACTGCTTTTGAATCTGTAGCACCAACGTAGGTTGTTGTTATTACCCTTAACTTGCCACCTCTTTTTGTGAAATCAATTAGTTCCTTTTCCAAAATTCTAATTCCTTGCCATTTTATGAAGGATACTAATAATTCTATTTTATTAGAAGAAAGAATTTCTTTTCTAAGTTCGCTTTCAAGGGATGTTCCAGAGTTGCCTCCTGTAAATAGTTCACTATGAATTAATCTTGTGTAAGGAGTAATTTCTTTTAAGTGTAAATCTAAATCCGAAAAATGGGTGTCGATTTTCGAGAAAACAGCTTTTAATATTTTTCCTTCAGTTTCGATTAAATCTTCTTCAAAATCTTCTTTTTTAAATTCATCCTTCAAAAATTGAATTATTTTATTCGCAATTTCTATCTGGGTATCAAGGATATCATCTCCTTTAATTAGAGTTAATGCATGTCTAACTGATTTACTTATATGACTTGATAGAATTTGTGCTGCTTCAGATTTATCAATATCTGTTTTCTTTATTTGGAAAGTAGCTTTATCGAGCTCTTCAATTTTATGATTTACAAGTTTTGTTACCAATTCTTCATATATCCCTTCTAGCATAATTACGTGTGTATAATTTGTTTTAATATTGGAATATCAGCTTCAGCCCAATCAAGGGTGTTTAATTCATTAATATTAAGTAGTTTAAAGTCCATATGTTCATTGAGCTTTAAATCTCCAGATTGATAATATGCAACATACGGAATTAAATTTACTTCGAAATTTAAATATTTGTGGATTACTGGGATTAATCTTTTTACTATAATTATATCGATGTCTAATTCTTCTTTAATTTCTCTTTTAATACAAGAAATTTCATCTTCATTTTGCTCTAATTTTCCTCCGGGAAACTCCCATTTTAATGGCATTGTCATTTTTTGACTTCTTTGGGCTGCAAAAATCTTTTTTTCCATAATTATTATGGCACAAACTACGGTTATCATGTGTAAATTTTTGACAATAATAAATCTATTTCAAAATCAAATACTGATTCGTCTTCTGTTTTATAAATCCACGTCGGCATGTCTCGGTTTAAATATAAATAAAGGTCTTTAAAATTATCGAAAATATAAAAGTATTTACCTTGTCGATTAAAGAGATAAAAGAACTTTTGACCATTTCGGATTTTAAGAAGTTCGATGCTAAAACATGCAAATCTATAATGTATTATTAGTATTTGTTCCAATTTTGTTTTTAGTAAATTTAATTAAAATAAATGTTTTTTTCAACATCCGATAAGTAACAATGCGTTCTGGTGTTATCTGAGCCTCATATTTCTACAAATTTTAGCAGAATATTTCTTCACCCACCAATCCCCGCAGCAGGGATAGTAACGGATACCCCGCAGCTGGCGAAGCCGCGAGAAGTTGGAGTACAATCAAGCACGGGAGTGCAAAGATTGCGAGCGTAGCTCTGCCGGCACGCCTGACGTAGGCGGCGTGGCTGCCCAAAGTTTGAGGTTTATGGTTTTTGGTCACTTTTTTGGTGGCTTTCACAACATTTTTTCATTTGGCTTGGGTGCCATTCCTACTTTTGGGTAGAATTATGAAAAAGCTTAGGCGGCTATGGACACAGAGAGAACTAAAGGCTCTTTGTGCCCTAGGCACTTGGCGGAGAAATTAAAAATAGAAGAATGCTATGCAGAAAATTTTAAAGGGTCGTCGCTTAGAGGTTTTGTTGGTTTTTGTTTGTGTCGCCATTTATGTGGTGAGGCGGTTGTTTCAGGAGGCCAATGGCTTTGACAATTTTATTTATGGACTGCAACCCAGGGTGCCGGGCAATGTGATGTGGCTGATTTGGCGTGAGCTGGATCATTACTCGCATTTTTGGAACGCTATATTTCCGATAGCTGGCGGGGGGGTGTTGTTTTTTGCTGCGTGGGCGGTGTTTCATGTGGGGCTGTTTCCGAAGCTGCGGGCGGCGGAGTCGTCGGTGAGTACACTGGTGTATGCGGTGCTGACGGTGCTGTTGGTGGTGGGGAGTGTTTTTGTGCATAATTATTTCAGGCTGTATTATCGAGCCATGAGTTCCAATGACCCCGAGGTGATTGTAGGCCTCAGGGTGTTTTCGGAGTTTCGGAAGCTGTTTTTGCTGACCGACAGCATAGCGGTGGTGATAGTTTTGGTGTTTTATGAGCTTTTTGCTCAGCTGTATTATTACGTGGAGGCCAAACTCAAAGAGGAGCAGGAGGGTGGTTTTATTGGTCATATTTTGGTGGCCTCTATGGTGGTTTTGCTGCTTTTTCTGGCGTTTTTTGCCAACCTTCCCCGCAAGGATTATTGGTATGGGGCCGTAAAGGAACTCTCGATGATGGCCATTGGAGCGTTTACGGTATTTTTTGCTCAGAATTTTTTCTATCTGGAGGTTTTGCCCAATTACCGAGATTACCGATCGTCGGAATTTAAGACTGGCTTGCTGAAGTTTGGGCTGACGCTGTTGGTGGGTACGTTTGGCATGTATTGTATTCTGTTTATTGGTTGGCATTCGTTTCAGCAGGTGCCGTTTGGCTGGCATGCCGAGTGGATGGTGACGATGTTTATGGTTTTTATTATTGCAGCCGTGGTGTTGGCTTTTCTAAGGAAGGTGTTTACGAAAGAAAAGACGCAACTCAAGACGCAAATCAGCCAAAAAACGGCCGAGTTGGGCAATCTGAGGTCGCAGATCAATCCACACTTTTTGTTTAATGCCTTGAACACGCTGTATTCGGTTTCGCTGAGAGAAAACGCCGCCCAAACCTCTGACGGCATACAAAAACTGGGCGACATGATGCGGTTTATGCTCCACGAAAACCACCAAGACCGCATACCGTTGGTGAAGGAGATAGAGTACCTCAACAATTTTATAGATATCCAACGTATGCGGATAGACGAAAATCAGGACATAAAGATAGAGGTGAATATACAAAATGCTGACCGTGAGATTTTTATTGCCCCGATGCTGCTCAATCCGTTTATTGAGAATGCCTTTAAGCATGGCATCAGTTTCAGGTCGGCGTCGTGGATATACATCACGCTAACGCACGATGCCCAACATCTGTATTTTAAGGTGCACAACAGCATCCATCAAAAAACCGAAGATACGCTAGACGACCAAAGCCATGGCATAGGACTAGAAAACGTAAAAAAACGCTTGGAATTGATATACCCGAACCGCCATAAGCTGGAGATTCAGGCCACGGATCATGATTATTTTGTGAGCTTGGTGTTGGGGGTGTATTGAGGGGGTGTTAATTCACCACAGAGGACACAGAGTTGAAATTCACGGAGTTACACGGAGTTTTTTTATATTTGTATTGGATAATGGCGTGAGAATCAAAAACTCTGTGATCCTCTGTGCAAAACTCCGTGACCTCTGTGGTAGAAAAAAAATAAGAATGATATTAAAAGCCATCGCCATCGACGACGAACCACACGCTTTGGAGGTGGTGAAAATGCTCTCTGAAAAAGTGCCTTATTTGAGCTTGGAGGCTACTTTTACCAACTGTTTTGATGCGATACCCTATCTGCAAACCAATAAAATAGACTTGCTTTTCTTGGATATCAATATGCCGGATATATCGGGGATTGAGTTTGTGAATATACTGCCCAAATGCCCAATGGTGATTTTTACAACGGCCTATTCGGAGTATGCCGTAAAAGGCTTTGAACTCGACGCCATCGACTATCTTTTGAAGCCTTTCTCTTTGGCCAGATTTACAAAAGCCTGCAATAAAGCCCTGGATATGAATAAAGTATATGAGCTAGATTTTATTTTCTTGAAAACTGGCTATGAGGAAGAGAAAGTATTGCTCGACGAAATCCATTACATAGAAGCCGAAGGAAATTACATGACTTATGTACTGAATAACCGAAAACTGCTTTCGAGGCAGAGTATTTCGGATGCTTTAGGCCAACTGCCCTTCGATAAATTCGTCAGAATTCATCGTTCTTATCTTATTTCATTGTCGAAAATCGAGAAAATTAGCCGCAATTCTGTTTGGATCTTGGGTAAGGAGATACCTGTGGGGTCTTCGTATGAGGAGAAGCTTTTGGAGATTCGAGGGGTTTTGGGGCTTTGATTTTTTACCACGAATTGCACAGAGTTGATTTCAGAGTTTCACAAAGAATGTGATAAACGTCTAGCATTGTGTGCTTTGTGCAATTCCTTTGTTGTAAAGAAACGAATACCTACGAAAAATTTCGTAGAAAAAATTTGGAAGTACGAATCTTTTCGTATTACATTTGTACGAATCAATTCGTAGATAGATGGAAACTTTCCAAAAACCAACAGAGTCGGAGCTTGAAGTACTCAAAGTATTGTGGCAAATGGGCCGTGCCACGGTAAAACAAGTAAATGAGGAAATCAACAAAACCAAGGAAACGGGCTACACGACCACTTTGAAAATCATGCAGATCATGTTTGAGAAAGGCCTTGTGTCGAAAAACGCAGAGGGGAAACAACATATTTTTGAAGCAAAAATAGGGGAGGAAGACACCCAAAAATCGCTATTGAATCGTTTCATAGATTCCACCTTCCAAGGAAATGCCATGAGCTTGGTGATGCAGGCTCTGGGCAATCATCACGCCTCGGAAGAAGAACTTTCAGAACTCAAAAAACTCATCCAACAACTCGAACAAGACAAATAACAATTTATGAAAAAGCTATTTTAAAAAATTAAACAATCCACTCGGTGGCTTCGACTCCGCTCAGTCACCGAGTGAAATTCAAAAAATCTTATGGAAAACATCACAGAATTCTTTTCAAATCCTTTGGCCAAGACACTTGGCTGGACGCTCGTTCACGCTTTATGGCAGATTTTGGCTGTCACTTTGGTTTATTTTTTGGTAGTAATCTTTACCAAAAAAGCGAATACCCGATATTGGTCAGGTATGACTTTGTTGTTGCTGCAATTTGTGGCTAGCGGTATTACTTTCTTTGTTATCAGGGAGTATTCTTCCTCAGAAAAAAACTTTGGCGGTGTGGCTCTGGCTCCAAAAATGCTTAGCAGTGTGCAAGTTATGTTAAGTTTTCTCCAAACCAATCTTCCGCTTGTGGTGGGCATTTGGGTGTTGGGATGTGCCATACTTTTTTCTAGGTTAATTCTGGGATATTTGTGGGTGAATCAGCTTAAAAATAGCCCAAAAAATCAATTTGATGAGAAATTAACCCAGATTTTGTCTGACATTAAACAGAAGATGAATATCACGAAAATCGTTCATGTGAAGGTTTCAAGGATGGTTTCGTTGCCTATGATTATGGGGGTTCTGAAGCCCGTAATTCTGATTCCGGCCAGTCTGGTTTCTGGGTTTAGTCAGGAACAATTGGAGACCATTTTGGCTCATGAATTGGCTCACCTTAAACGCCAAGATTTTCTGTTAAATGGCTTACAGTCAGTGTTAGATGTAATTTATTTTTTCCATCCAGCCATGTGGTTGCTTTCTGCCCAAATCAGAAAAGAAAGAGAAAATTGTTGCGATGACATGGCTCTTGAAGTTTCGGGTAGCAAATTATTGTTGGCTAAGACTTTGGTGCAATTGCAAGAATCCACATACACACCCAAATTGGCTATGGCTTTTGGTAAAAAAAGTTACTCTTTATTGGAGCGTGTTCAACGCATTGTGGGCATCAGTTCACCAAGAAATTTCAACAAAGAGAGCATCTGGATAGTGGTGGGTTTGTTTGTAACGTTTTTTGCTTTTGCTCAAAAAAATGAAGAAAAAACGACGGTTTCTAAGACGATCTACAGCAGTTCTTCCACCGCTGATACGCTCATCTCGCCGAAGAGAAATGAGGCTTCCATTGTGATTCAAAACAATAAAAATGATTTTAGAATCAAAGACAACAAGATTTTTTACAATGGCAAAGAGGTGCAACTGAGCCCCGAAGTGCAAGAAAAAGTAAATGTCAGACTGAAGGCTCTGGAGGTCAATCAGCAGCAAATGGAAGCCCAAAGCAAACTTATGGAAGAGCAAAGCCAAGAAATGGAAAAGTTTAGCTCCCAAATGGAAGTCAATTCTAAACCTATGGAGGAAATAGGTAAGAAAATGGAGGTTATTGGGAAAAAGATGGAATTGGCAGCAAAAAAATACACCAGCGAGTTGAACAACAAAAAATTCGGTGACAAAGATTTGGATGCTTTTTCGAAGAAATTTGATGCAGAAATGGCTGAGTACGACAAAGAAATGGATCAGTATAGCAAACAAATGGACGAGTTATCGTCGCAAATGGATAAGGTATCAGCACCAATGGATGCTATATCTGCTAAAATGGACGAAATATCAGCACCGATGGAGTCCATTTCGGTGGAATTAGAAAGAAATGTTGATGAAATTATTGAGCTGATGCCAGCTGAAATCAGGTTGAGTATATTGAAAGACAGACCTAAACCACCATCTCCACCTAAAGCCCCAAAAGCTCCAAAAAGTGTAATTTCTCCAAAAGCACCGAAAGCACCAAAAAGTATAATATCACCCAAAAGCGTGCCGTCACCACCGTCACCACCGTCACCGCCAACACCACCAAAAAAGGATTGATAAGATTCGATCACTAAGTGCTGGTCATTGGGCGAAGCTGAAATTCACTCCCTAGACAAGATCTAGGGAGTTTTTTATGCTAAATTTAGGTTCACTTTTATCAAGGAAACGGAAGTTGTTTTCTAAAATGGTTGAATTCTGCCTTTATGGTTTTACTGAATATTGTATTTAATGCCCAAAAACATTCTCCGACTTTGCAACGAAGCATACACATAAGTTGGGTCAAATGTTAGGCCATAAGGGTTTTCTGCATTTCGCTGGACCGCTCCGGATTCTTCAAAAATCACTTTTTTATCAAAAGGGTCTTGTGATCGGGAAATAATAAAGGGCAGGTTTTTGTAAGGCACAAAGTTGAAAATGTTTTTTATTCCCCCATAAATTTTAAAATTCGCATTAAATTCTTTGGTCACCTGTAGGTTTTGAATATTGCTAATTGGTGATTTCGAAGGGCGAGGATCATATTCGTTTTGTAGCGGCAGACGCATAGGCCCCACCAAGTTGGCCGAATAATCAATCAGTATCTTTGGTTTGATGATTTCATAGGAAACCACATAGTTGGCAGATAGTCTTTCAGTAAAATAAGGGACTGATTTAGTACCATTTTCGGTTTTCTTTACATCTAAAAACGTTACACCACCCAATATTTTCAAACCATTATTAAAAGTGAAATCCAAATTTATGTTTGCTCCTTTCGATACCAAATAGCCACTTAAGTTTTTATAAATTATTTTGTCAGGCGTGTCATAATCTGGGATGATTTTATTGGAGAAGTAGGTATAAAAAACAGAAGCGTCTATGCCTATAAAACCCTCATTGATGATGGTCTTTTTGTTGTAGTTTAGGTTTATATTCCAGCTTTGTTCGGGTTTTAGGTTTTCAGTTATTTGCACTTCTCTTGCACCCGTCATCGCTGCATGTTCTTCTGCAAAAACGTTTACAATTCTGTATCCTTTGCCAATGTTAAGCCTTACTATATTGAGTTTATTGTTCCATTTCAGAGCGATTCTTGGCGTAAATATCCATCCATGGGTTTGGTTATAATCCAATCTTAAACCTTCCATGGTTTTTATGTTTTCTCCTATTTTTCTTTCGTGTTGAGCAAAAATTCCTGGAATCCACAGTTTTTGGGGTTTATTTAGGTTTTCCGACTGCGTGACCACCGTGTTGTCATCGTAAAAATTGTATTTTAATGGAAGGCCTACCAACAAATCGTTTTGACCAATGGTCTTTTGGTATTTACTCAATAAAAACCCAATGTGCTGTGTACCCAATAATGGCACAGTGCCGTAGTAAGAATCCTGTTTATGACTGTTGTAAGAGTAGTTGACCGACAAATTGTTGGAGAAATTTGTTGCTCCAATCATCTCAAATCGCCTTGTATATATACTTTCGCCATAAATTTGGTTTGTTCCTCGATATTTTACTGTCCAATTTGTTTCTCCTCCCCACCGATTTTCATGAAAATACCTCAAAGCCAAAGAGCTATTTTTGGTTTGAAACTTATTGAAAATCGAAATCCTCCTTTGCAAGCTCAAGTCAGTGAACCCATCAGCGTTTTTGTCTATTTTTTGGTTATAATCAAAATAATTGATACCCAAAAGTGCACTGATTTTACTTAATTTATATTTTACTCCTAGGTCGGTATTCCATTCTCCCCAACTTGTGCTATTAGTTTCAAAACTAAATTTTGGACTTTTTAATGGAACCTTGGTAATGATATTTATCAGGCCACCGACTGCTTCTGATCCATACAGCGTGGAGGCAGGTCCTTTTACCACTTCTATTCTCTCTATCAGTCCGTTGGGTATGCCAAACAAACCGTAGACAGACCCAAGCGACGAAACAATAGGCATGCCGTCTATCAGAATCATGGTGTAAGGTCCTTCTAAGCCGTTGATATGTATATCGCCTGTATTGCAGACATTGCAATTGATTTGTGGTCGCACGCCGTTTACACTTTGCATGGCCTCAAAAATGTTTGGCGTAGGATTTTTTGCAAAAAAAGATGGGGTAATAACATCAATCGGAATGGCACTCTCCGATTTGCTCATTTCTTTCAGGTTGCCTGTCACTACTACTTCATTTAATTGGCTAGGGTCATCATTCAACTCTATTTTAATTGAGGTATTATTTTCGATTTTTATTTCGTAGAGCTTTTGGAGTTTGCCTACATAGCTAAAAACAAAAATATGGTTGCCTTTTTTTAAATCTTTGAAGATAAACTCACCGTCTTCGTTGGTGGTCGTTCCGGTGGTGGTGCCTTTTATTTTTACAGATGCAAATGGTAGTTTTTCGCCATTACTTCTGGCCAATACTTGGCCTTTTAGTTCGAATTGACCCATGGTTGGCTGTGTCATGGCTATGAAAGTGAGTACTATAAATATATATTTTTTCATAAAACGATTCTAATCAACACACAAAGGTAGTAGAATAAAACTATAATGTTAGAATAGTCTAACAAAAATTTTAGATTAAATATTTACTTCAGAAAATAAAATGGGATAAATTTGTGCATGATGACTTTGACAGAGGAAAATTATTTAAAGGCTTTGTTTCATTTAAGCCTCGAAAACGAGGAGGTTTCGGTGTTGGATTTAAGTAAAAGCTTGAATATTAAGATGCCAACTGTAAATAGTATGGTAAAGAAGCTTTCTTCCAAGGAATTGATTTCGTACGAAAAATATAAGCCTTTAACACTCACTCAGGGTGGAAAAAGGGCGGCAGGCTTAATTATCAGAAAGCACAGATTGGTTGAAATGTTTTTGGTAGAGCATCTTGGATTTGGGTGGGATGAAGTGCATGAGATTGCTGAGCAAATAGAACATATAAAATCTCAAAGGTTTTTTGATAGGATAGATCAACTGTTGGATTTTCCCAAGGTTGATCCTCATGGCTCACCCATTCCCGATATTAATGGGGAAGTGGCCATTCAAAACTATAAGAAATTGGAAGAATGTCATGAGGGCCAACAAGCCACATTTATGTCTGTGGGTTCTTCTCAGGATAGCTTTTTGAAGCTCATCGACAAGCTCAATCTTAAATTGGGTGATAAAATTAAAGTTTTGGAAATTCAGGATTTTGATAAAACGATGCGAGTGTTGGTAAATAATAATTCTGAACAAACCCTTAGCCAGCTGGGAGCTACCAAGATATTGGTCAAATTAAATGTTTGATATTTAATAAATTATTGTAATTGTTTTTCTGCTTTAATCCATTCTCGCAAAATCTGTCACCTTATTTATTATACGTTAAATTATCTTATTAAATCTAAGAAATTGATATTTTCTCTAAGTATTCCTAGCCAAATTTTCAATTATAAAAATTTATTTTGGCACGTTTTTAGAATGTAAATTTTTGATATTGCTTTTTTTTGTATTAGAAACGTACCTGAAAGACTCCAAATGTCTTTTTTTTAGAAAGAAAACTTTCAGAATATTTTGAAAATTCAAAATAACTATTTTAATTTGGAACTTATTGTACGTGCTATTTTATATAACAGACCTATTTTATGGAATTACAAGAAGCGAAAGATCGGTTTATCCATACCTGGGGTACCCTTGCCACACAATGGGGGATAAACAGAACTATGTCGCAAATTCACGCATTGTTATTGCTTTCCCCAAAATCTCTTAATGCCGATGAAATAATGGAAGAACTCCAGATTTCAAGAGGTAACGTAAACATGAACCTACGTGATCTTATGAGCTGGGGTTTGATATACAAGCAGTTACTGCCTGGTGAACGTAAAGAGTATTTTCAAGCCGAAAAAGATATATGGAAGGCCGCTAGACAAATAGGTAGAGAAAGAAGGAGGAGAGAGCTTTCGCCTATATTAGAAACCATGGAGGATATTAAAAAAGGGGTGAGCGATAATTCGCCAGAAAGTGCTGAGTTTCTAAAAGTCGTGAACGACATTTATGCAGTGGCAGGATTTGCCGACAATACACTTGACTTAGTTACCAAATCTGAGGAGTCATGGTTGACTTCTACTTTCGTGAAGCTGTTTAAATAATTCCTGTTATTTCGGAATTGCTCTTTCGAGCTGCTTCTTTTTATTCCAAGGTGCCGTAGTTTGTCTGGCCATGTCGATAAGTACAATTATAACAGCCAACACAAAAAGGAAGAAGACAATCTTAAAAATTTTGTTGTTTTTCATGTCAATTCAATTGTATTACATCCGTTCTTTTTACTAATTTTCCGGATTTTTGAGAAATTTCAGCCCATTCTAAATCTCCAAACTTCAAATGAATGGTGGTGGCTTTTTCCATACTTCCGCCACAATCTTGGCTGCTGAGGTAGTCTGCAAAAAAACTAATGTCAGGATTATGACCGACTATAATAACGGTGTTCAAATGATTCTCCAAGCCGTTTAACAAGGACAAATATCCTCTAGGGCCGCTCCCATAAAGTGTTTCGGAAAAAACTATATTTTCAGTGTCAAATTTTAATTGTTCTGCAACAAGGCTGGCCGTGGTTTTAGTTCTTATCGAAGGGCTACAATAAATCCCATCTATCTCTATTCCGCTATCTTTCAAGTATTTTCCTACTCGAGCAGACTCCATTATGCCTCTAGAGGTGAGTTCTCTATCAATATCTCTCACCATGGAAGAGTTGGTGACATCTTCTGCTGTGGAGTGTCTTATAAGGAGCAAATTCTTCTCCATAGGATTTTATAGGTTTAGATTTTTATGTATTATTTTGGTGCTTGTTTTATCACAATTTTCTCCAGAATCTTAGGGAAAAATCGCTTCAAATATACGCCTAAAACTTCTTTCCCGCCAATATAAATCTCGCTTTTGTCAGCTTTGATAGCCTTCACAATTTTGGTTGCACAAACATCCACTGGAACGCCGTTCTCTTGGTTATTGTCCATTTTTCCATGTTTATTTCCATCAGCACCAATCGCATTAACCGAAATGTCTGTCTGAATGTAACCAGGGCATATCATCGTAACTTTAACATTGTTTTCATAAACTTCGGCTCTTAAAGCATCAAAAAAACCATGTAAAGCGTGCTTAGAGGCACAATAACCTGACCGCATCGGAGAACCCAGTTTTCCTGATAAACTACTCGTAACCACGATGTGTCCAGCGTTTTGTTTGATCATTTGTGGCAAAACAGCTTTGGTTAAAGCCACTACACCCATGAGGTTGATGTTAATTATTTTTTGAAAAACGCTGAGGTCGCTCTCTAAAACGCCTCCTCTTTGAGAAATACCGGCGTTGTTAAAAAGTATATCTATTCTGCCAAACTTTGCAACAACTGTATCCTTAAGCGATTCAAATGACTCGAAATTTTCTACATCCAATGGCAAAACTAGAATGTCATTTTCAAGCAGTCCGCAAGCGTTCTTTACACGTTCCAGTTCCTCTTTTCTTCTTGCAGATAGTACCAACTTAGCACCTTCTTTGGCCATTTTGTAAGCCGTGGCCTCTCCAATACCCGAAGAAGCACCAGTAATCCAAATTACTTTATCCTTTAAATCTTTCATTTAATAATTTAGGTTTTCGCAAAGTTAAAATTTTAATAAAACATTCGGCTCGTCATTAACAAAAAAAGACTTTTACTCCGAAGCAAAAGTCTTTTTCTGTACTATTTATATTCTTAAAATGAATCAATACAATCGTAAATCTTCAATCGAATCAATCTTCAATCGAATCAACCATAGCCACCTCTAAACTTGTAAGAGCTTGAAACCTTATCGATGGCCAGAATATAGGCCGCAAGTCTCATGGGAACTTTATATTTTTGAGAAATTTCGAAAACATTATTAAACGCGTCTTTCATCGCTCTGTCGCTACGTCTATTTATTCTATCTAAAGTCCATTTGTATCCAATGCGGTTTTGTACCCATTCAAAATAAGAAACCGTAACACCACCTGCATTGGCTAAGATATCAGGAACCACCATAATGCCTTTCTCATTGATAATATCGTCTGCTTTTGCAGATGTTGGGCCATTGGCTCCTTCCACAATCAGTTTGGCTTGTATTCTACCTGCATTGCTTTTTGTAATAACATCTTCTTTTGCAGCAGGTACAAGTAAATCTACAGGTAAAAACAACAACTCTTCTGCATCAATTTTTTCAGCTCCACCAAATCCTTCCAAAGTGCCGTTGTTGGCATTTCTGTAAGCCATGGCTTTCTCTATGTCAATTCCATTGTCGTTATAATAAGCTCCGCTGATATCGCTAATTCCAGTGATTGACACACCTTTTTCATGTAAAAGAGCTGCCGCATGTGAGCCTACATTTCCGAAGCCTTGCACGGCCGCGGTGGCACGATAAGGATTGAGCTTAAGTTTTTCCATGCCTGAAAGTGCTGAAACCATTACACCTCTACCCGTTGCTTCTGTCCTTCCCAAAGAACCACCCAAAACCAATGGTTTTCCAGTTACTACGGCTTGCACCGTCATACCTTTCGCCTTTGAATATTCATCCATCAACCACGCCATTTCTCTTGGACCTGTTCCCATATCCGGTGCTGGAATGTCTTTGTCTGGGCCGAAAATATCGAGCATAGATAAAGTGTAGGCTCGTATCAATCTTTCTATTTCTCCTGCTGACATGTTTCGTGGATTGCAGGCTATTCCACCTTTTGCCCCACCGTAAGGAATGTCTACAACGGCACATTTCCAGGTCATCCATGCCGCTAAAGCACGTACCTCATCCAATGTAACATCTGGATCTAGTCTGATTCCTCCTTTTCCAGGGCCAAGTATGGTAGAATGAATAACCCGATAACCTTCAAAAACTTCGATTTTCCCATTGTCCATTGTTACAGGCAATCCTACGATAACTTGTCTGGCAGGAACTTTCAAAATATTGTACATTTCGTCGCTAATGCCAAGGATTTTCACGGCTGCATCAAACCTAGACATCATTGACTCCAAAGGATTTTCTTTGTCCTTTATTGGAGCCGGCTCTAAATAGGTCATTTATTTTATTATTTGATTTGGGTGCAAACTTAACACAAAATTTTCTAATCTTTCAATTGTTATATTTATTCTAAAATTTGTTATATTGTTATTTTGGCAAAAAGAAATAGATAAATAGGTGTTTGCGTTCAAAAACAGTCGATTCTATTGCTTTTGTGAAAAATGATATATGAAAATTTTTTTCTGCAAAATAATATTTGGTTGAAAGTCCTGATTCGATCAGATGTAAAATTGCTCAAAAGTTAAATTTTAATCATTTTTCTGTTATCAATTGTGTACTAGCAACACATTGATAAACAGTCATTTTTAGGAATATTTAAAAAAAGATTGCGAGTTTTTTTAAATGAATTATATTTGCGGAAATTTTAAAAAACTACTTATTAACAACCCAAAGAAAATTAATCTAATTATGGCTAATTCAATAGAAGAAAAAACCAGATATTCGGAAACCGAATTGGCAGAATTTGAAGAAATTATCATCAAAAAGTTGGCCGCAACCAACAATGAAGTGAATTTCATCAAAGAAACTCTTAGTAGAAAAAATGATAACGGTACGGATAATACAGCTGTGGGTTCAAAAACACTTGAAGACGGTGCTGATGTTAGAGAAAAGGAGCAGTTGAGTCAGTCTGCTTCCAGACTGCAAAAATTCGCTTCTCAACTTGAAGCAGCTCTTATCAGAATCAAAAACGGTACTTATGGCATTTGTAGGGATTCAGGCAAGTTAATTCCGAAGGAAAGACTCAGGGCTGTTCCTCATACCCAGCAGACTATTGAATCTAAACTAAAACAATCTTAAAACTTGCCTCGTGCAAGTTTTTTTTTGCTCAAAATCCGCTATTTTTGTTTTCAAAACCTTGAAAATGAAATACCTCTATCTATTGTTTTTTGTACTATTTAACATTCTTACCTGTTTTTCTCAGTCTGCTGATTTACCCCAAATCAAGGTCAAAGGCAATGAATTTGTGTTAAATGATAGGCCGTTTATTTTAAGAGGACTGAATACGAGCGATCCTGAAAAGTTAGCCAATCAAGGACACTGGGATTTGGCCTATTTTGAAGCCATGAAATCTTGGGGTGCCAATGTGGTAAGATTTCCTGTTCATCCTTCTGCTTGGCGGAGAGTTGGAAAAGATAAATACTTGAAACTATTAGAAGAAGGGGTTCTTTTGGCAAAAAGTCAGAAAATGTATGTCATTATAGATTGGCATTCTATCGGAAATCTTAGAACAGAAATGTATCAGGCAGACGGATACGAAACCACACAGAAAGAAACTTTTGAGTTTTGGAGAACCATAGCCAAGCACTTTAAGGGGAATAATACAGTTGCTTTTTTTGAAATATTCAATGAACCTACCACTTACAATGGAGAGTTGGGCACATGCAGTTGGCAAGATTGGAAAAGACTCAATGAAGAGATAATCGGAATCATCAGAGCACATGGAAATACCGCTATACCGCTCGTAGCAGGTTTTAATTGGGCTTATGATTTAACCCAAATAGCTTCCGAACCCATAAATGCCGAAGGTATTGGCTATGTTTCTCATCCATATCCTCAGAAAAGACCAAAACCTTGGGAAGAACAATGGACAAAAGACTGGGGGTTTGTAAAAGACAAATATCCTTTGATTTTAACTGAAATCGGATTTGCAGGTGCTGAAGAAAGAGGAGCCCATATACCAGTAATTAGCGATGAATCTTATGGTGAAGCCATTATAAAGTATTGTGACAACAAGAATATTTCGTGGGTAGTTTGGGTTTTTGACCCCAGTTGGGCTCCTAGTTTGTTTTCAAACTGGAATTACGATCTTACCCGGCATGGAGTTTTTTTTAAAAAAGCATTAAATGATAGAAAAGGCAAGTAAGGTGCGTTATTTTGTTTCAATTCATCCGAAAAGAATTTAAAAGGTTTTCATTGGTGCAGGTAAAAGCGAATTTTATAGGAATGTTAAACTTGGATTTTCATAAATTCATAGTTTACTACAATAAAAAGTGCCATATTTTTGATATTCTCTAAAAAAAATACAAAAAAAGATTTGGTTCGAATTTGTTTTATCATGCATAATTTATAATTTTGCAGTCCAAAAATCAGTAGATAAATTTTAAATATTTCATAAATGGCAAATATTGGTAAAATCTCACAAATCATCGGACCCGTTGTGGACGTAAGTTTTGAGGGGGAAGCCGCTTCTCTACCTGCAATATTAGATGCTTTGTCTGTAACAAAGTCAAATGGTCAAAAAGTAATCCTTGAGTGTCAACAACACCTTGGTGAAGATAGAATTCGTACTATCGCAATGGACAGTACGGACGGACTTCAAAGAGGTCAAGAAGTTACGCACTTGGGTTCTCCAATCACAATGCCAACAGGCGAGGAAATCAAAGGTCGTCTTTTCAATGTAGTTGGTGAGGCTATCGACGGTCTGGGTCCTGTAAATACTCCAGGTCTTTCGATTCACCGCAATGCTCCAAAATTCGAAGATTTGGCTACTGCCACTGAAGTATTATTTACAGGTATAAAAGTAATTGACCTTCTTGCTCCTTATGTTAAAGGTGGTAAAATTGGTTTGTTTGGTGGTGCTGGTGTGGGTAAAACCGTATTGATCCAAGAACTTATCAACAATATCGCGAAAGCTTATGCTGGTCTTTCAGTGTTTGCTGGTGTGGGTGAGCGTACGCGTGAGGGTAATGACCTTCTTCGTGAGATGATCGAGTCAGGCATCGTGAAATACGGTGATGCTTTCAAACATTCAATGGAAGAAGGCGGATGGGATCTTGATTCAGTAGACAGAGAAGCTTTGAAAGAATCTCAAGCTACATTTATATTTGGACAAATGAATGAGCCTCCAGGTGCTCGTGCAAGAGTTGCCCTTTCTGGTCTTACTGTAGCGGAGCACTTCCGTGATGGTGACGGCGAAGGCAAAGGACGTGATATCCTTTTCTTTATCGATAATATCTTCCGTTTTACACAAGCGGGTTCTGAGGTATCTGCCCTTTTGGGACGTATGCCTTCAGCGGTGGGTTACCAGCCAACATTGGCTACTGAGATGGGTGTTATGCAAGAGCGTATTGCCTCAACAAAAAGAGGTTCGATCACTTCTGTACAGGCCGTTTATGTACCTGCCGATGACTTGACTGACCCTGCTCCAGCAACAACCTTTGCTCACTTAGATGCTACTACGGTATTGAGTCGTAAAATTGCTGAGCTTGGTATTTATCCAGCGGTGGATCCATTAGATTCATCTTCAAGAATTCTTTCAGCAGAAGTATTGGGCGATGCTCACTACGACTGTGCTCAAAACGTTAAAAACATTCTTCAGCGTTACAAAGAATTGCAAGATATCATCGCCATCCTAGGTCTTGAAGAACTTTCGGAAGACGATAAATTGGTTGTATCTCGTGCTCGTCGTGTTCAACGTTTCCTTTCTCAGCCATTCTTTGTTGCAGAACAATTTACTGGTCTGAAAGGAGTTTTGGTAGATATCAATGACACCATAAAAGGATTTAATCAAATTATGGCTGGTGAATTTGATCACCTTCCAGAGGCTGCATTTAACTTGGTAGGTACTATTGAAGATGCAGTAGTAAAAGGTGAAAGATTGATTGCAGAAGCATCTAAATAATTGGTTAATTTGATAATTGATTAATTTGTTAATTATTTGATTGCAAAGTTTTCATAAACTTTTAGTTTTGAGCAAAAACATAAATTTGTGAACAATCCAATTTTAGACAAAACGTTTCAATTTTCATTAGACATCATTGCTTTTTGTGAAATTTTAGAAGAAAACAAAAAGTTTGTAGTATCAAATCAGTTATTAAAATCTGGAACTAGCATTGGAGCTAATGTAATAGAGGCACAAAATGCTGAAAGTAAGGCAGATTTCATTCATAAAATGAAAATAGCCGCAAAAGAAGCAAATGAATCAAATTACTGGTTAAGAATTTGTAAATTTGCCCCTAGTTATCCAGATTCAGATATTCTTTTGGAAAAGATAAATGAAATAGGCAAGATTTTGACAAAAATTATTGCCACAAGTAAATCAAAATAGATTGAGTGTGGTGAATTAACTAATTAGCTAATTAACACATTAACAAATCAGCACTATGATATTAGAAATAATAACTCCAGAAAAAAACGTTTTTAACGGTGAGGTAGATTCAGTTATCTTACCAGGTAAAAATGGTCAGTTTCAAGTTTTGAAAGATCACGCACCGATGGTGAGTACGCTAAAAACGGGTGATTTGGTTTATGAAATTGGAAACAAGAAAGAAACCATTGTAGTAGATGGTGGAGTATTGCAAGTATTTAGCAACAAGGTTTTGGTTTTGGCTGAAGCTGTGGTGTAATAGATATTTATGTTTTTGAAGAAGGTTGAGGCTGTAGTGGTCTCAACCTTTTTTTGTTTTAGGCATTTTAGATATTTAATAAAAATTTTTAAAAAATATCGAATTAAGGAAAATGATGCCTTATTTTTGTAACAAAAAAACCTTTCTTTTATGAAAAAACTATTTCTGCTGCTGGCTCTCTGTCAAAGTATGGTCTATGGTCAAACGCCCATTCCTTTGAATGATTTGTCTGCATTTATTCCTAAATCAAGTAATTGGAAGATTGTAAGTGATGTCAATGTTGATATTGACAAAAAGAATACTGTAACTTCTGTCGCTGGTACAGGTGTGCTCCTCTGTGAACACGAACAAGGTAAATATGGCTTAGATTATGATCTTTTTAGTAAATTAGAACATGGAGATTTAGACATAGAATTCGACTTTATGATGGCCAAAGGATCAAACTCTGGTCTTTATCTACAAGGAAGGTATGAAATCCAATTGAACGATAGTTGGGGTGCAAATGTCCCGAAATATTATGATTGTGGAGGTATTTATGAACGTTGGAATGAAAGCAAACCTGATGGCCAAAAAGGATACGAAGGCTATGCTCCAAGATTTAATGCTTACAAAGCTCCCGGTCTTTGGCAAAATATGAAAATTTCTTTTCAAGCTCCAAGATTTGATGCAAACGGAAAGAAAATTGCCAATGCCAAAATTCTTTCAATCAAACTTAATAATGTCCTACTTCACGAAAATGTGGAGCTTTCTGGTGTAACTCGCGGAAGTATTTCCCAAGAAGAAACCAAAAGTGGGCCGTTGAGAATTCAGGGAGATCATGGTTCAGTGGCCTTTAAAAATATTGTCATAAATCAGTATGACAAAACAGCTGGAAAGGTATCAAATCTCTCTTACAAAGTTTATTATGGAAGCTACATGCACGATGCGGATTTGTCAAAAATAAAGATTGATGAGCAAGGCAAAACCGAAGATTTAACTTGGGAAGTAACCAAGAAACAAAACGATTATGTGTTTGTGATCAAAGGGATTTACACTGCTCCTGTAGCTGGTAAATATACTTTTTATACCCAATTGGGTGGAAATAGCACCCTTAAAATTGACAATAAAGAGATTTTGGGAAACAATTGGACAGTGGCCTCGGAACAACGCCAAGCCAGTATAGACCTTTCAGCTGGTGAACATACTTTTGAGATTTTTAATAATAAAAGAGACGGATGGTTAAAGCCAGCTCTTGGTTTTTGGTCCGAAGGTCCTGGATTTAGAAGTACTCCTCACCATGTGGTAGGTTCATTGATAGCCTCAAAACCTAGCGATCCTATTTTGGTGAATGCCAATACCAACACTACTTTGAGAAGTTTTATGGATTTTAAGAAATCTTCTGGAGACAAGAATTTTAGAATTGTACATGCTATTTCTGTCGGTTCTCCCGAGGGTATGCATTATACGTATGATTTGGACAAAGGTGCCATTGTACAAATTTGGAAAGGACAGTTTCTAGATGCCACACCTATGTGGGAAGATAGGGGAGATGGTTCTTCGAGGCCATTGGGTAGCGTCACCATACTGAATCATGACTTAGCTTTAGCTGGAGATGCGTATGCAGTTTGGCCAAAGGATACATCAACAACTGGTTATAAGCCTTTGGGTTACACAATGGATGAAAATGACTTACCAACATTTAAATACAGAATATTAGGAACTGAGGTGCAAGATAAAATTAGGACTGTTGAAGGAAAACAATTTAATCGAGAAATCAGTCTTTCTAAATCTGGAAATATTGTGGCCAGAATAGCTGAAGGTTCAAAAATAGAGAAAGTATCTGAAGGGCTTTTTGCCGTTGATGGTAAATCTTATTTTATTAGAATAAGTAGCCCTGCCACTATCAGAAACGGTAATGAACTGGTTGCGAGTCCAGTTGATAATAAAATCATTTATTCAATCATATTCTAAATATTCGATAGAGATGAAAGTTAAAATATTAGGCTTTTTATTAATGATTTCTTGTGTGGCTTGGGCACAAGAATCGCCAAAAGAGGAGGATTATTATAAGATAGTTACCTTGCCTGTTCCAGAGGGGATCTTGCTCGAAGTGGGTGGAATAACCATGATGCCGAATGGCTCAATGGCTTTAGCGACAAGAAGAGGTGATATTTGGGTAGTTGAAAACCCAAGTTCAAGAAATCCTTATTTTAGGAAGTTTGCCTCAGGTTTGCACGAAGTACTGGGATTGGTTTATAAAGACGGTTCATTCTATTGTGCTCAAAGAGGAGAACTAACCAAATTGACGGATAAAAATGGTGACGGTAAAGCAGACAGTTACGAAACCGTTCACGCTTGGGAAGTTTCAGGACACTACCACGAGTATTCTTTCGGGCCAAAAATTGCTCCTGATGGTGGTTTTTTTGTAAGCGGCAACGTAGCTTTTGGTGACGAAGAATGGTGGAGAGGCGAGGCCAGAGCCAAAACCAGAGGTTCTGTATTTAAAATTTATGAAGATGGTCGCTACGAGCCCTGGGCGGCGGGTATGCGTTCGCCTGCGGGCTTGGGTATGATAGATGGTGAACTTTTCTATTCTGATAATCAAGGCGATTGGATGGGTTCGGGTGGTATTTGGCATTTAAGAAAAGGCGTTTTTGTGGGTCATCCAGCGAGTTTGAAATGGGCGGCATCACAAAACTCACCCGTCAAATTAACCGAAGATCAGTTTTTTGCCGAAAGAGACAATAGGAAAATTAGAGGTGCAAATGGATATTATATCAAGCCAGAGAATGTTGTAGAAGAGAAATTCAAAATGCTTTATGAATTGAAAGAGAAATATCCGATGGTGCAGACGCCAGTGGTTTGGTTGCCTCACGGAATTTTGGGTATTTCTAACTCTGAAATCATACGAGACGAAACCAACGGTGATTTTGGGCCCTTTTCTGGTCAGGTTTTTATTGGCGACCAAGGTCAGTCTAAAATTATGCGTGTATTCATGGAGAAAGTCAATGGCGAGTATCAAGGTGCAGCTTGGGATTTCCGAGGAGGTTTTCAGTCGGGCGTTATGCGTATGACTTTCTCACCTGATGGTTCTATGTTTGTGGGCGAAACCAACCGCGGCTGGGGAAGTGCAGGCGATGCCAACCAAGGCTTGCAAAGATTGGTTTGGAACGGTAAAGTGCCTTTTGAAATGTTAACTTGCAAAGCGATGCCAGATGGTTTTGAGATTAACTTTACTATGCCAGTGGATAGGAAATCTGCAGAAGATTTGGCTTCAATAGCAGCAAGCAGCTTTTTGTATAAACATCATCCAGTATATGGTTCACCACCAGTAAATAAGCAAGATTTGAAAATAAAAGGAGTAAAATTGAGCGAAGATGGCAAAACATTAAGAGTAGTTTTGGATGGTTTAAGGCCTTATTATATTCATGAGTTAAATCTGGAAGGCATTCGTTCGGCAACTAATTCTTGGTCACTGGTTCATCCTACAGTTTACTATACATTAAACGCCATTCCTGCAGGAAATAAAATGGCTACCACTGAATTAAAAACTTTTGATTCAGGTAAAGCAAAAGCAATTGTGCCATCAAAAGTGACCAAAGAGTTGGTTTCACCAGATGGAAAAGGTAAGCCTACAGCTGCTACAACTGCGAAAAAAGAGGTAATAACATTTGCAACGGTGAAACCATTGCTTCAAAAACACACTTGTTTGGCTTGCCACTCTGAAGACAAGAAAGTGGTTGGCCCAGCATTTAAAGAAATAGCAAAACGTAAATATAGCAACGAGAAAATCGTGCAATTGATATATAATCCAAAGCCAGAAAACTGGCCAGATTTTGCGACGCCCATGGCCCCAATGCCGCAGGTGCCTAAGAAAGATGCACTTACAATAGCGAGTTATATCAATTCATTGAAATAACAAAAAAAGGCTGGAGCATCGCTCCAGCCTTTTTCATTAGAAATCTAATTGTTATTTTAAAGCTGTTTTAAAAGGCTCAAATGTCTTCAATTTTGCCAAATCTGACCCACTTACTTTGAAAGAGAAAAGGTCATTTGAAGGACAAGTACAAGCACTACAATAAATTTTGTCATCGGGCGTGTTCTTGAATTCTTTCAATTCGGTTACGCCTTTATCTTTCAAGAAAAGTTTGAATCGTTCTTGTCTTGATAGATTCCCTTTGTTAGTATAAGCTGCCTCATCCCATGGCTCTGAGCATTGGGTAGGCTTGTAGCTTACGGAGAAATTCTCTCCTACAACTACCTCAGTTTGTTCACAAGAAGTGAATGTGAAAGCCAATATGGCAATTAATGTTAGCATTTTCATTTGTAATGTTGTTTTTTCTTATTGACCCCGAAACAAACTACAAAGTTGGAATTTTATTCTAATAAATCTTAGAGAAGCTTCCAATCTTGAATGTTAAGTACTTAAATTTTAGTATATTAGTAAGCTATTATTTTGATGTTTTTAATCCAAAAATTGCTTCACATAATTCCTTGCTGTTCTGATTGCAGCATGTACATCTTCTTCACTGCCTTCATAAGCCTTGTCTTCTACTTCAATAACTACAGGTCCACGATAGCGGACGTCTGTCAAAGCCGCAAAGAAAGCTCTCCAATTTACATCGCCCAGTCCTGGCAGTTTTGGAGAATGATATTCTAATGGATTGGCCAAAATACCCACTCTGTCGAGTTTGTCTTTGTACACTTTTACGTCTTTGATGTGTACATGATGCAGGCGGTCTTTGTATTGGTAAATCGGTCTGATTTCATCCATCATCTGAAAAATCATGTGCGAAGGGTCGTAGTTCAAACCAAAAAGTGGGGTAGGGAAGGTCTCAAACATTCTATCCCAAACAGCAGGCGAAATTGCTAAGTTTTTACCTCCTGGCCATTCGTCATTTGTAAAAAACATTGGGCAGTTTTCTATACCTATTTTGATACCTTCTTGTTCTGCGGTTTCTATGATAGGTTTCCAAAGTATTTTGAATAATTCAAGGTTGTCTTGCATGTTAAGTGCTTGATTTCTACCTATGAAAGTGTTCATCACTGGTACGCCCAACTGATTACAGGCTCTAATGATTTTCTTGATGTGTTCAATATAAAACTCGGATTTCTTGGGGTCTGCATCTAGTGGATTTGGGTAATAACCAAGCCCAGAGATGCTTATTTTTTTTTGGTTCAAATAATTATTGATGTGCTTGATATCCATATTTTCCACATCGATATGTGTAACGCCTGCATATCTGCGTGCGTCTGCAGAATCACCTGGCCAGCACATTATTTCAACACATTTGAAATCATTATTTGCCGCAAAATCGACAACGTTTTCAAAGCTATAATCTGCTAATATGGCAGATACAAAACCTAGTTTAAGCATATTATATATTAGTTTTTAATCCTTCTTTTTCGAAAAATGATTTTAAGAGAATATCAGATGTGATGAATAAGTCTGAATATGTTTTAAGGGAAATTGCTGTCGATAATTGAATACCGTCTAGTGTTCTTAATCCAAGTTCTCCGTAGTCTGAAAACAGTAATCTTGATTGCTCAAGTATCATACTATCGATTGAAATAAATGAGAATTTGTCAAAGTCGGTTTCGAAAAGGGCAATTGTGATTTTGGCGGTATTTTCACTAATTTCTTTTGTTCTAACCTTTTTCCAGATTGTAGAAGTAAATTCAATTTTTGCTAATTCAGAAAGATAAATTGCTGTAATCTTGAAGTTATTAAATAAACTTTCAATTTCTTGAGTGCCAGATTCTTGGTGATATAATTTTATAAGTGCGGAGGTATCTAGAAAAATTTTCATAGCCCATCTCTTTCATCAATTAAAGAATCGCTGAGCGAACTCTTTAAATCAATGAGATTTTTTTGACTTTTAGAAAAAGAAAAATCACTAAGTTGAATACCATTACTTTTTTCTACATCAACTTCTTCTAAGAAGGTTACAATTACCTTCAAGGGTTTTTTTGAAGGAAATTCTTTATCCAGTTTTACCTGACCGTTGAGATAAGTACCAACTAAAGCTACCATTTTTTGAAGATTTTAATATTCAAATTTACTCAATTAGGTTTAAATTCAAAATCATGAACTAGATTTTCGTATTTAAGACGGTTTTTAGGCCACCAAAAGTTCTAAACTCTGAAACGCTTTTCCGCTTTCCAGTGATTCCTTTGCTTGGGCTATTCCTTCTTCTATTTTGATGTCTCTTGCTACACTCAAGGCTATAGCGGCATTGATAAGTACGGTGTCGGTTTGGGCTTTGGATCCTTGGTTTTTTAGAATATTGATCATGATTTTTCCCGATTCTTCTAGGGTTTCTCCTCCTGAGAGCTCTTGAGGATTTATTCTTTCGAAATTAAAATTTGAAGGACTCAGTAAATCATCGCTTTGCCCATTCGCAAATCTGAAATCACCAGTCAACGATACCTCGTCGTAGCCATCTATGGCATGCAAAACGCCAAATTTTGTACCTGAAGAAAGAAAGAGATTTTTGTATAACTCAAACGTGTTTATGTCAAAGACGCCACTTAATTGTTTCTGCACTTTGGCAGGATTCATTAATGGGCCTAATATGTTGAAGAAAGTCTTTATGCCTAATTCTTTTCTGATTGGTCCGACAAATCGCATAGCAGGATGAAATAATGGTGCGTGCAGATAGCAAATGCCTGCTTTTTCTATTTTAGAGCGGAGGAAATCTACATCATTGGTAAACTTTACGCCTAGATGTTCTAAAACTGTACTGCTTCCCACGGGAGAACTCACGCCGTGGTTGCCATGCTTAGCTACATTTTGGCCTGCACCCGCCACCACAAATGCAGAAGTGGTAGAAATGTTAAAAGTGTCTTTTCCATCCCCACCAGTGCCACATACATCCATAGGGTCAAACGCTGAAAGATCAATAGGTATAGCCAGTTCGAGCATCCCTTCACGAAATCCCTTCAACTCGTCCACAGAGATGCCTTTTTGTTGAATTCCCATTAAAAAAGCGGCTATTTGTGCAGCATTTACTTCTCCAGATCCAATAAGTACTATAGCCTCGCGAGATTCTTCAGTTGTCAAATGGGAGGACGAAATAAGGTTCCCTAGAAGTTTTTTCATTAAAACGTATTTTGAAACCTAAAATAAGTATAGGAAATAGGATTTATCAAGTCATTCAAACATTATTTGCCTAAAAACAAAAAAAGAGTGTCTCCACGACACTCTCTTAAACGATTTATTTGACAAATTTAACGAAAGTACATTTTCTGGATAAAACCTTGGATGCTTTGAATGTCAACATTGCATGTTTTCTTTTGATTTGATTTCAATTTCTGTGCCATAATTTCTAAATTTGTTGATTATGGAAAAAAACTGGAATTTTAAACCCGCACCACTTCTACCGAATGAGACTGAAATCGTCAATAACTTGATAAACCAGCTCTCTATTTCTAAATCTATGGCCACCATGCTTTGGCAACGTGGCGTGAAAGATTTTGACGAAGCAAAACACTTTTTTAGACCACAAATTGAAGATTTGCACGATCCGTTTTTTATGAAAGATATGGATATTGCGGTTAACAGATTGATAAAGGCGGTTGATGAAAATGAGAAAATCTTAATTTTTGGAGATTATGACGTAGACGGAACCACCGCCGTAGCTTTGTTTTATGGTTTTCTGAAAAAATATTATCCGAACATAGAGTATTATAATCCAGATAGATATAAGGAGGGATATGGGATTTCTAATCTGGGAATTGATTATGCTGCAGAAATTGGGGCTACTTTGATGATCAGTCTAGACTGTGGCATAAAATCTATTGATAAAATAGCTTATGCCCAAGCGAAATATGGTATAGAATTTATCATATGTGACCATCACGAACCAGGCGATGAACTCCCAGATGCAGTGGCGGTTTTAGACCCCAAACGCTCAGATTGCCCATATCCATTCAAAGAATTGACGGGTAATGGAGTTGGATTTAAGCTACTTACGGCGTTTTGTATTCGAAAAGAGATTCCAATTGAAAACCTGTTTGAGTTTTTAGATTTGGCCATGGTTAGTATCGCGTCTGATATTGTGCCAATAGTTGGTGAAAATAGAATTTTGGCTTATTTCGGTCTTAAAAAAATAAATGAGAATCCGCGAACTGGGCTGAAAGCTCTTAAGCAAGTGGCTGGTTTTTCAGGAGAAATGAGCATCGAAAACGTTGTATTTGTACTCGGACCAAGAATCAATGCGGCTGGTAGGATAAAACACGCAAAAGCTGCAGTTCAGTTACTTTTGGCAGATGATTTTGATGAGGCATTGAGTTTTGCCTACGAAATTCAAAATAATAACAACGAGCGAAAAGGGCATGATTCAAGAATAACCGAGGAGGCTTTAGAGATGATTCGGAAAGATGATTGGTTGCTCAATATGGCCAAAAGTACCGTTTTGTTTTCTGAAAATTGGCACAAAGGGGTCATTGGTATCGTGGCTTCAAGGTGCATTGAAAATTTTCATAGGCCAACCATCATATTCACCAAATCAGGCGATAAAGTGGCAGCTGGTTCGGCAAGGTCGGTGCCGGGTTTTGATTTGTATGCGGCTATCGAACGCAGTGCACATTTGTTGATACAGTTTGGTGGGCACATGCATGCGGCCGGTATGACCATCGAAATTGAAAAAATTGATGAATTCAGAGCTCATTTTGATCAAATCGTAAACGAAATGATTTTGGAGGAGCAATTGGTTCCTAAAATTAATATTGATATTAAAATAGATTTATCAGAAATCAGTCCGAAGTTTTATAGAATCATGAAACAAATGGCTCCTTTTGGGCCACACAATATGCAACCTATTTTTGTTTCGGAAAACCTGTCCTTAGCTGCGGAACCGAGAATTTTAAAAGAAAAACACCTAAAATTGGAGATTTTGGACGAAGACACAGGCTCAGTTTTTGCGGCCATTGGCTTCGGAATGGTGGACGATTTTTACCAAGTTCTTAAAGCTGGAAATAAATTCAGCATGGCCTATTCGATTGAAGAAAATACGTTTAGAGATAAAACAACTTTGCAGTTGTTTGTTCGGGATATAAAGTTTTAGGGCGACCTAACATTTTTTAACATCCTCACTTAAAGAATAAATTGGTATTTTTACAGCCAAATTGACAAAGCATGATATTACGCACTGAAAATCTTATAAAAAAATACGGTCAAAGATTTGTGAACAATGAAGTGAGCTACCAAGTGGCTCAAGGAGAAATTGTTGGTCTTTTGGGGCCGAATGGTGCTGGAAAAACCACCTCTTTTTACATGGCAGTTGGTTTGGTAAAACCTAATGAGGGCAAGATTTGGCTTGATGACGTGGATATCACCAGCTTGCCAATGTACAAACGTGCCAAATTAGGAATCGGATATTTGGCTCAGGAGGCTTCTGTTTTTAGAGATTTGACAGTTGAAGAAAATATACTCGGTGTAATGGAATTGGCTCTGCCAAAAATGACCAATCAACAACGTAAGGAAAAAACGGAGTCCCTTTTAGAGGAATTTAGCCTTACACATGTACGCAAAAACAAGGGAATTGTGCTTTCGGGTGGCGAGCGAAGGAGAACGGAGATTGCTAGAGCCTTGGCGGTTGATCCAAAATTTATCTTGTTAGATGAGCCTTTTGCCGGAGTGGATCCCATAGCTGTCGAAGAAATACAAAGTATAGTAGCCAAGTTGAAACACCGGAACATAGGAATATTGATAACCGACCACAACGTAAACGAAACCCTTTCTATTACTGATCGAGCCTATTTGCTTTTTGAAGGAAAAATTTTGAGGCAAGGTACTGCCGAAGAATTAGCCGCTGATGAGTTAGTGAGAAAAGTGTATTTGGGAATGAATTTTGAGTTGAAACGTAAGTTTTAAAAATAAAAAAAGACGAGATTTTCGGTCTCGCCTTTTCTTGAATATCTATTTCTAAAAATATTATTTCTTGGTCGAATCAGCTGCAGCTGGTTTTTTGCCAGAACTTTTGTATTCTTCATTAAGTCCTTTCAATACATCTTGAGTGATGTCCAAGTCTTCTTTGGCATACAAAACACCACCACCTTTTGAGTAGCCAATCACCATGTCAAACTTGTTTCCAGAGTTATATTTTTTCAAGTAGGTCTGAATGTTTGTCAATAATTCGTCCGTTTTTTTGGCTTGTTCTTGCTGTAAGTTACCCGCTGCATTGTCTCTGAACATCATGATGTCTTGCTCTTTTTGTTGTAGGGCCAACTGGGTGCTTTTTCCTTGCTCTTCAGTCATACCTCCTGCTTGTGCACGTCTTTGAAACAATGCCACTTCGTTTTGGAACGATTGTGTTCTTTTGGCCAAATCATTCTCAAGAGCAAATCTTTTGCTGTCAAATTCTTTCACTACGTCTTTGTAATATTCGTAGTTGTTCAATAATGTATCTGTGTTTACATATACAATTCTGCCTGAAGGTTGACCGCCAGTTTTTGAGTCACCAGCTGCTTTGTCGCAACCCAAAATGGCCATCGAAAGACCTAAAAATAGTAAGCTTATTTTTTTCATTTAAATGTTTTATTTTCTGAATAAGGGTGCAAATATAATTATTTTAATGATTAATCTAAAGAAAAGGAGAATATGAATCGAATACATAGAAACAAAATGGAAGGCTTTCCAAAGCCTTCATTTCTTATAATATTTTACTTAAAATACCTCCTCATCTGTACACCCGACATGCCAGCAAAACCGCCAATAGCAGTCGCTATGATGGTTATAATGCCAAATACAAGGCCTATTTTCGGAATTTTCGACAAGAAACCTGCTCCGCCTGTAAACATTTCGGCTATTTTGTCTATCAAGTTCACGTCAGCCGTTGCATTTAAAAATGTAGCATATCCAATCCACAAACTCACTGTAGCTGCGGCTGAAATCAAATAGCCTTCTTTGGGTGTTTTGGCTTTCCACCAACAAAGAGACAAGGCCACTGGAGCTATAATCCACCAAGGGCCAAAGTATGAGGCTATGCCTCCGATTACTAATATTAATAAGTATAACATAATCTAGTATTTTATTTTTTAGGTTTGATTGTCATTGTTCTGGTCAATTTCGCGGATTTTTCGTCTTTGTTTTTCATGAAAACCAAGGTGTCCAACTTTCCTGCCGCCCATTTATCTACCATGTTGTCATAATATTTACTTCCAACATTGCCAGACTGTCCTCCAGGATATAGTCCATAACCTCTTGGCCATTCTTTGTCTAGTTCAATCACCATTCTCCATGATGGTCCGTGCGTTTCTGAAGTGGCGTTTACAATGCCTCTGCCTCCACCGTTTATAATACCAGTCCGTGAAAAACCTGGTATTTTGCCCAAATGAGCTATCGAGGTGTTTTTTACTTTAGCCCAAGCCCAAGTTTCTGGTGTCATCGGACCATTGTGTAGGGTTAGACTATCAATAGTAGCCTTAAAACTTCCCAATACGATGTCGTTGATGGTTTCAACCTTGTCTTTGGTGTTTTTGTTGTCAAACCATTTTGCGTTTGATTGCTTTTTGATCATTTCAAAAGTTCGGTCTTCCGTTGGATGTAGCATAAATTGATCTACAGGAAATTCATCTTCCCAAATCCAATTTTCAAGTTCTTTCACCCAACGCTCATAAATAGTAGCACCCACAGCATCGGGATTGTTCATCAAATCCCACTTCTTCATAATTTCTTTGGCTGGAGCAATACTTGCATCTTTTGAAGTTTCTAAAATGGGTAGTAAAGTAGGTAAAATTCTTCTAGCTGCCACATTATAATTATCGTTCAAAATCGACCTTAAACTATCCGCATTGGCATTTTTCATCGCTGCCAATCTTTCATTTATTCTTACTGCCCGATTTGGTGCAGCGAATTTCCAACCCAAATAATACGGATAAGTTGGGTCAGTAGAAAACTGATTGGCCGAGCTTACAAAACCACGTGGAGGGTTTTTGACAGTCGGATTTTGTTCAGCTGGGATCCATCCTTGCCAGTCATGTTCGGGCATGGAGCCATCCAATATATATTTGCCTTGTTCTTTCCACTTTAGCGGGAGTTTACCGTTTGGCGTGATGGCTATGTCGTTTTGGTTACTTGCAAAAATGAAATTTTGAGCCGGTGCAGTATAGAAAGTCAATGCTTTTCTGTAGTCATCGTAGTTTTTGGCTCTGTTGAGATAGTAAAAAATCATCAAGTCCGAGCCCGAGGTTTCTAGTGCTATCCAACGCATGGCATGTCCCGCAGGAGCGTTTTTGTTGAAATTGCTTTCTTTTGATTCGTTGTAAACCACTGGTCCGTGGTGGGTATAAATCAAAGTATCTTTTACGATTTTTCCTGATTTAAGTCTGAACTCCTCGGTGTATTTGGTGGTCGGCGTCCACTTGTTGTTGTACATATAATGCGTTTTTTCGGCATTATTGAATCTTATTTTATAAAAATCCATTACATCGCTGCCCACATTGGTTACTCCCCAAGCGATATCTTTGTTGTAGCCAATCACAATCCCTGGACAGCCAGGTAAGGCTACGCCATATACATTAACTGTCGGACAGCTCAATTGCATTTGATACCATATTGAAGGCAAAGTAAGTCCCAAATGTGGGTCATTAGACAATATAGGTAATCCAGTTGCAGATTTTGCTCCTCCCACTGCCCAGTTGTTTGATCCTATTTCAGGAGCTGGACTTGGTATTTTTACAATTACTTTATCGTCATTTTTTCCAGCCATTACTTTGCTCGGAGTGGTCACTGGTAAGGGTTTAAAGTTCCATGGTGTACCTACCGGAATTATTGGTGACTCCTCTGCGGGATAGTTGGGAAAAAGATCTTTGACAGTATCTAAGCCATATTCGTCTACTACATTGCTAATCCTGAAGTCGTCACTTCCACCATTGAGGGTATTACGCATATTCATGAGCATCAAAATGGTTTTATAGGGTGTCCATTGAGTAGGAGAATAACCCAATATTTTGTACTCTACAGGTAGGTTTTTATAGTCAATTTGAGCAATGTAACTATTTACTCCGTTGGTGTAAGCCTCTAGTATTTTTGAAGAAATCGGGTCACTTTTAAGATTTTCGGCAATTTTTGCTGCTGCTCTGGCCATACCCAGTCTTCTATTGTATCGGTCATATTCTAAGGCCCTTTCACCTACGATTTCGGTCAGTCGTCCTGCCGCTACCATGGTATAGAACTCCATTTGCCAGATTCTGTCCTTGGCCATCACATAACCTTGAGCAAAATAGAGGTCGTCTTCGTTATTAGCAAAAATATGGGGTACCTGGTTGTTGTCATAAATTACCTTTACCTCTTCTTTTACCCCATTTAAGTCAAGAGTTTGATCTGAAAGCGTACTTTTGTTCGTAGTGTTTTGTAGAAATCCTTCAAAAGGACTGAATAATCGGCCCAAAGGTGGAAGTATACCCATGGGTTTATGAAGCAAAAATATCAAGCCAACCATGACCAGATAGCTCCAAAAGTGTTTGATGAATCGCATTGTTTGTTTATTTGGTTTTTTTCGAAATTTATGAAATTTTATTGATTTTATTTTGTTTTACTTAGGTCTATCTTTTCTCAATGAAAAAAATAATTTTTATCGTTTTGGCTCTGTTACAATCATCTGCATCCATAGCTCAATCCAAATCTTTTGATGTGCTTTTGAGAGGCTTAATTAAAAAAACAGTTCCCATTATCAAAGTGCAAGAGCTGAAATCAAAAAGTACTGAAGTGGTATTGTTGGATGCCAGAGAATTGGAAGAATTTGAAGTAAGTCACCTAAGGAATGCCAGATATGTAGGTTTTAATAATTTTTCTTTGGAAGGCATTAAGGATATTCCCAAAACCGCTCCGATTGTTGTGTACTGTTCCATAGGTGTTAGAAGCGAAAAAATAGGAGAAAAACTTTTGGCCGCAGGCTACACCAACGTGAAAAATTGCTACGGAAGTATTTTTGAGTGGGTGAATCAAGGAAACGAAATAGTAGATATGCAGAACCAACCTACCCAAAAAATCCATGCCTACAATAAAAAATGGGGAGTATGGGTAAACAAAGGTGAGAAAGTATATTAAAAAAGAGCAGCTTCAGCTGCTCTTCTTCAATTTATAAGCTTAGGCTCTCTTAAACCCCAACATCCAGCCAGATAAAGCACCTGCAATTGCAGATATGATAGCGTAAACCAATACATCTACGAAAACGCCCGACCAAGTCATCAATGTGGAAGTTCCAAGAATCATACAGTCGTAACTGAAGGTAACCAATGCTCCGATCATCGCCCCAGATATTGCTCCTGTCATCCAAGTTCTGATTCCTGCCCATCTTTCAAAAATGTAAGTTAGAAGAAAGCTAGCTGCTAAGTTTCCAACCGCAATGGCCAACATGTTTGGCTCAGCTTGGACGCCTGCCATACCTGGATTTGTGCTAGCCAATAAATCTTTAAAAACGATGGTGTACATCAAAAAACCACCCATAAAGTAGCCTACAAATCCGAGTAATGTTCCAAAAATCAATTTGTTCGTGTTCATAATTATATTTATTTAGGGTTAATATGATATGAATATACGACAATTTTTTATAATTACAAATATTTAACTAGCTAATATTAAGCGGGTTGATGTTCTTTTCTTAGTAAATCGTTCACGGTTTTTACTGGATTGAAAGTAATTAAAGGTACCTCCACAAATAAAGTGTTCCAGTCAGACATGGCTCCATTCCATAGTCCAGGTAGTTCTTGAGCTTTTAGCGTTTTTCCACTTTGTGATTTCTCTGTTATAAATCCTGTTTTAGGGTCTCTGAATTTTAGTAAATCATATTTTTCCTTTTTGTGATTTTTTGTGGCACAAATCAAATCTACTGGGTTAAAGTGCGTTGCTTTTTCAAAAATCTCTTTTTGCTTCTTGTTTCTCATATCAAACTGAGCAGACTCCACGATTTGTAGCGATATAGATTCGTCACTGTTTTTTGCCCAGAAAGGTCCTCCACCCGGCTCACCGACATTTTTTACCATACCGCATATTCTCAACGGTCGATTAAGTTTGGCTAACGCAAATTTATATTTTTCTTCAGGCGACCAATTTCTAAATCCTTTCGGAGTTTCTACACTGAGTTTTTCTTTGATAAATCTGATAGCCTTGTTTACCATATAAACCGAAGGCTCAGGTTTTTCTAATCTTTTTAGGAAATAGAAAATCTGTTTTTGGAAACTCAATAATAAACCCGCCAATGCTTTTTTATAGAGAATAGTTTCACTTTTGAGGTGGTCAGGCACTACATTGTCTACATTTTTGATGAAAATGATGTCGGCATCAACGTCATTTAGGTTTTCGAGAAGTGCCCCGTGGCCTGCTGGTCTAAAAAGTAAATTACCTTTGCTGTCTAGAAAAGGCTCATTGTCCATACCTACTGCAATGGTATCGGTTGAGGCTTTTTGTTCAGAAAACGATATGTCAAACTTTACGTTGAACTCGGCTTCATAGCTTTTTAAAACCTTGTTTATGAGTTCTTTAAATTTTTTTCGGTGCTCTGGAGAAACCGTGAAGTGCAACCTTACTTTACCTTTGTTGTTGGCATATTGTGCTCCCTCCACAAGGTGTTCTTCTAATGCGGTGCGGGTAGAATCCCCATAGGCATGAAACTCTAATAAGCCTTTGGGTAAGTTGCCATAATCCAGCCCATTTGAGCCCAAAAGTGCTTCTAATTGTTCTTGTTTTTCGGTGGTTTTTAAAAATTTAGAAAGGCTTTTATAAAAAGCAAAAGATTTGATTTGCTCATGAAATTGTTCCACCGACTTGTCTGACTTGCCCTCGTCTTTGGCTGCGTAGAGCGACTTGAACATCCTACTTGCCGCACCTGACGCAGGTACAAACTTCAAAAGTTTCTTTTTAGCGGCTTCTTGATTAAAAACATCTAAATATTCACTGAGTTCTTTTTCGTCGAGTTTTATCATGCCATCACCTATGGTTGCGGCTCTTTTGGCTATCATGAAAGGAAAACCCGATTTGAAGTTTTCTATTTGCTGTTCTAAGGTGGTTAAATCGCTACCTCGGTCAGCTATTTGTTTAAGGTCTTTTTCGGTAAAACTCATGTTAAAGAATTGAATATTATTTGGAATTCAATTAGGCAAAAAGTTTTAGGATAAGCAAATAATAAAAAGGAAAATGAGGATGATGAGGTATAAAAAACAAAAAAGTCGCTCGAAAGCGACTTTTTCTGTTGGCTTACAAGGACTCGAACCTTGAATAACGGCACCAAAAACCGCTGTGTTACCATTACACCATAAGCCAATCCTGTAATGTGGGTGCAAAATTAAGTCAACTGTCCAATTCTTCCAAGTAGTTTCCCAAAAATATTTTAATTTATTAAGCTAAGAAGTCATAACATTGGCTTCTCAGATTTTCAAAAACCTTATAAATACTTGAATGCCAAAGGGTCTGGAAATTGAAACTGATAATTGCTTTTTGAAAAAAAACTATCTGTATTGATGGTCTTTTTTGAAGAATTTCTGGTCTGAGTTAAAATCTGTGTCTGTTTTTGAGAACAATTCTCCCAAATCTCAGCTCTTGTGGGATGCTTTGGACTGACTATATTGAATGTTTCGTTGACAATATTTTCTTCAATTAGGCTTAAAATAGAGCCCACAGCATCATTTTGATGGATATAATTCACTTTTGTGAAATCACTTGCTGTTTCTGAAGTAAAATATTTGCAGGGGTTTCTGTCCATTCCCATCAAACCGCCAAACCTGACTATCAAAAATTCTTTTTTGTATTTTTTGCTAAAATCAATAAGGAGATTTTCAGCTTTCACCAGAAAATGGTTTGAATCTGCATCTTTCTCTTTCATTTCTTTTTCGATATTTGGATAAACCGAAGTAGAACTCACAAATATTATTTTCTGAATCTTTTTAGATTTCTCGCATTCTGTCAAAATATTTTCTACTTGTGTAAGATGATATTCTTCGCCTAAGGTTTTGGCTTTGGGGGGAATATTAATCACTAATAATTCCGATTCAAAGAAAGCTGAATCTCCTTTAAATTCAGGTTGAAAAGCTATTTGAAAAGCTTTGATTCCAGAATTTTCTAAAGTCTGAATTTTTTCTTGGGTCGTTGTACTTCCCTTCACTTTCATGTTTTTTGCTAAAAACGCTACAGCTAATGGTTTCCCCAGCCAGCCGCAACCCAAAATCGATATTGTATTCATAGTTATTTCACAACGATTTTTGAAATACAATGGTTTGATAAAAATGTTTTCTCCCAAAAAAAGGTCGATTCCCCACCGAGATTTAGTAGTTTTGTATCCGAAATTTCAATTTTTAACAATTCTTGGTAAAATAAATGCCTAAGCCTTATATAATCGGAATTACGGGAGGAAGTGCTTCTGGTAAAACCTATTTTCTTCATAGTTTACTCAGCCATTTTACAAAAGACGAAGTTTGTCTTATTTCACAGGACAATTATTACAAAACTCGCGATCTTGTACCTAAAGACAACAATAAAGTTGAGAATTTCGACTTACCTGAGTCTATTGATTTTGAGTTGTTTTCACAACATATCAACGATCTCAAGAACGGAAAAGAAGTTAGAATGCAGGAGTATACTTTCGATATTTTTGACAAAGAACCCAATATTCTTGTTTTTAAGCCCGCACCCATAATAGTGGTAGAAGGTATTTTTGTTTTTCATGATCCATACATTTCAGATTTACTCAATCTCAAAGTTTTTATAGATGCCTTGGAACACATAAAAATCCGCCGAAGGATTATAAGAGATAACAATGAACGTGGTTATGACCTTGATTCAGTGCTTTATAGATGGGAAAATCACGTAGCACCTACCTACGAAAAATTTATAAAGCCTACCAAGCAAGACGCCGACATCATTATCAACAACAACAAGCATTTTGAAAATGGCCTTAAAATTCTAACAGCTTTTTTGCAAAATATCCTCAGAAAATAAGCTATTTTGTTTTTTCTACTTGTTCAAAAAGTATTTCTACGGTATTTAAATTCAGGAAATTCTACGCTAAAATCGTTTCGTGGCTTGGTGTACTTTTACACCATGAAAACTATAAAATTTATAGCCATGAAAATTTATTCTTTGTACTACTTATAAAATATAGAAATCTTTTTTTTATAAAATGAGATTTGATAAAACAGTGTTTTATTAGGCCTTATGACGTGATTTTGTAATTCTATAAGTAGTTCGAAGAATAGTCGGGAATGCTGAAAACCGACCAAGAGAGTAAGCACAAAATTAATTTTTTTAAAGCCATGTCTAAAACAAAAAAAAATGAAGAAGAAGTAGAGTATACAGGAAGGTATATTGTACTTATGCCTGAGAATTCTGATTCTCAAAACTCTATTAATCAAATCAATGCCGTAAGTGGGTTGAATCTCAAGAATTCAACTGAATTTGATGGGGAAATTTTTACCGAAAAAGATCTTGACGACTGTGATGGAATTTTGCTTGACAAAATTGGTGTAGCCATTGTCAACAAAAATCCAAAATTTGAAAGTGCGATTGCTGGACTTTCTGTAAATTCCAACATGGTAGTGGAACCAGAAAGAGTTGTTTATGCTACAGGTATTTTAGAGTCATCCTCAGAAAATTACATCAAAGGCTATAGAGATGCTGTAAATTCTCTAGCCGATATTTTGCTTCAGAATCCTGAAGAAGAAATGACCGAAGAAGAAGAGGCTGAGATAAGTGCAGTGGGGTCTACTTGGGGCCTAAAAGCCACAAAAGTGATTCCTTCAACTTTTATGTATTCAAATCCATATTCTGGTGCGGGTATTAAAGTAGCTATTTTGGATACGGGTTTTGATCTTGCCCATCCAGATTTTGTAGGCAGACCCATTGTACATCAAAGTTTTGTTTCAGGTCAGGCCGTACAGGATGGTCACGGACATGGAACACACTGCACAGGTACAGCTTGTGGTCCATTGAATCCTACACCAGCAGTAGAAAGATATGGCATAGCTTACAATGCTTCTATCTATATCGGAAAAGTACTGAATAATGCCGGTAGTGGTGGTGATGGTGGAATTCTCGCAGGTATCAATTGGGCCATAGCCAACGGTTGTGCTGTCATCAGCATGTCTTTGGGTGGAAATGTCAGCGGAGCTGGGTATTCAGCTGTTTATGAGAATGTTGCAGTTAATGCATTGAATAATGGTTGTTTAATAATAGCTGCGGCTGGAAATGCTTCCACAAGACCGGGAGTTATAAAGCCGGTTTCACACCCTGCCAATTGTCCTTCCATAATGGCAGTAGGTGCTGTGGATAGTGCTTTGAATGTTGCCAACTTCTCATGCGGTGGCTTATTTTCTACTTATGGAGCAGTTGATATTGCTGGCCCAGGTGTAGGCGTGTTTTCAAGTGTTAAAATGCCTGCTAGGTATGCCACCTGGAACGGCACAAGTATGGCTACCCCACATGTGGCGGGCATTGCGGCTCTTTGGGCTCAATCTTCGGGTGTTAGAGGAATGAATTTATGGAGGAAACTTACTTCCACCGCTAAGCCATTGACCGCCCATCCAACAAGAGATGTGGGTGCTGGCTTGGTGCAAGCACCTAATAAAAGAATAATTTTAGAGCCATTTCCTAGGCCTTTCCCAATAAAAAGACCAATACCGCCATTTGGTTGATATTGATTTTGGAGAGCTTTGATGTGCTCTCCAAAATTTTGGTTTTCTAAATTGCTGGAAAAATTTAATAATGGCTAAGATGAAAAAAGTAAAATGGTTAGTATCAGTGGATTCTTTGCAATATAAAAGCGTGATTTCAGAGCTAAAAAGGCTTAAATGTGAAGTCCATTCAGAACTGGAGACAATTCATGTAATTGTAATAAATGCCAATGAAAAGGACATATTGAAGTTTAAAAAAATCAATGGAATTTTAGCAATAGAGAGAGAAGGACAAGTCAGTATTTGATGCCAACCTTTCTAAAAAAAAATTAAAATAGTTTAGGTTAATCGTAAATGTCAAAAGCCCCACTTTTTGAGTGAGGCTTTTATTATTTTTACCAAAAACTAAGTTTAAATCAAAAGTCTTCGTCCAACGAAAAGGACATTTTTTCTCTGTCAGAAGTTACGCCAGCTTTTTGGTATTCACCCACTCTTTTTTCAAAGAAATTGGTCTTGCCTTGAAGCGAAATCAAGTCCATGAAATCAAAAGGATTGGTGGCATTGTAAACCTTAGGCAGCTGTAATTGCTCCAAAAGGTGATCGGCCACAAACTCTATGTATTGGCACATTTGAGGAGCGTTCATGCCAATCAATGAAACTGGTAAGGAATCAGAAACGAATTCTTTCTCTATTTCCACAGCGTCAGTAATTATTTTTGTTACATCAGCCGGATTCATTTTGTTTTTGATATACTCCGTATAGAGCATGCACGCAAAATCCCTGTGAAGGCCTTCGTCTCTAGATATTAGTTCGTTAGAGAAAGTCAAACCAGGCATTAAACCACGTTTTTTCAACCAGAAAATCGAGCAGAATGAGCCTGAGAAAAATATACCTTCTACTGCCGCAAATGCTATCAAACGCTCAATAAAATTACCATTTTCTATCCAACGCATTGCCCAAGCAGCCTTTTTAGCCACACACGGAATGTGGTCTATGGCGTGTAAAAGTCTATCTCTCTCCTTTTGGTCTTTGATATAAGTATCAATCAGTAAAGAATATACCTCTGCGTGAATATTCTCGATCATTATTTGAAAACCATAGAAACATTTGGCTTCTGGAAACTGCACATTGGAAAGGAATCCAACGGCAAGATTTTCGTTTACTATTCCATCAGAAGCAGCAAAAAATGCTAGTACGTGCGAAATAAAATGACGCTCGCCGTCATTCATGGCTTCCCAATCTTTGGTGTCTTGTGATAAATCCAATTCTTCAGCTGTCCAAAAAGAAGCTTCAGCGTTTTTATAAAATTCCCAAATATTAGAGTGCTTGATAGGGAAAATTACGAATCTATTGGGGTCTTCAATTAGTAAGGGTTCGGTAAGTTTTAGGTCTGCGTCTGTCATTATGTAAGCGTAGTATAAAATTTCATTCTTTATTTCAAAATTACATCAAAAAATTAGTAACAAAAATATTTTTTTGTCTTTTTTAGATTCACTGATTTTAATAACCCGATTCTGTTTTTTTTGTTTGTAATTTATTCTAATTTTAGGTTTTTAAGGGGGTTATAATTCATTATTCTTTAATAAAATGAACAACAGCGGTGGCTTTAAGTTAAGATTGGTTATTGGTTTGGTAATGGCTGTAATGGCTCTATTGAGTTATTATGGAAAAACCCAAGAAAACCCGTTAACTGGTGAAAAACAGCAAGTTAGTCTTTCTCCTGACGAGGAAGTTGCCATGGGACTACAGTCTGCACCACAAATGGCAGAGGAATATGGCGGGTTATTTCCTGACGATAAAGTTCAACAGAAAGTAAAGTATATCGGCAACGAGTTGGTACGCACTTTCAATAATGAAGTGGAATCTTTTGGTCATGGAAATCCTTATCAATTTGATTTTCATGTTCTTCGTGATCCACAAACTGTCAACGCATTTGCACTGCCTGGCGGGCAGATTTTTATAACAGTTGGATTACTAAGTAGACTCAAGTCTGAGGACCAGATTGCGGGGGTTTTAGGACATGAAATCGGTCATGTGGTGTATAGGCATTCGTCGGAGCAGATGGCCAAAACGGAGTTTTATCAAGGTTTGGCAGGAGCAGCAACAGCCGCTGCTGGCGACATGGGGGCATCCCAAATAGCAAATTACGTGGCTCAAATGAAACTCATGAAATTTGGAAGAGACGATGAGTTAGAATCTGACGAGTTTGGAGTGAAATATATGCTCAAAGCAGGATACAATGCTGAGTCGATGATTGAAGTGATGGAGATTTTGGCCGAAGCCTCTGGCGGAAGGAGTAGAGACGAATTTATGAGTTCGCATCCCAGCCCCGATAACAGAATAGGCAGAATAAAAGAACATATAGAAAAATACAAAAAAGAGATGCGTTAATGCGATGGTCTTTTGGTTAAAAGTCTCTTTGGGTTAAACTAAAGAGACTTTTTTGGTTTCTTGGGTAAACTATAACTAATAAAACTTCCAATTAAAGCCATTAAGTCCTAATTTTGCGGAAATTTTAGGTTTTCAAAAATCAGATAAATGAAAAAAGTAGTTTTAGCATACAGTGGCGGATTAGACACATCATTTTGTGTAAAATATTTGGGTGAAGAAAAAGGAATGGAAGTGCACTCAGTTTTGGTGGATACGGGTGGATTTACAGATGCTGAAGTGGCTGACATAGAGAAAAAAGCCTACGAATTGGGCGTGAAATCTCATTACACGGCACGAGTTGCAGACAAATACTACAAAGAATGTATCAAATATTTGGTTTTCGGAAATATCCTAAAAAATAATACTTACCCACTTTCGGTAAGTGCTGAGCGAATTTTTCAAGCCATCGCTGTGGCAGAGTATGCCAAGTCTATCGGTGCAACAGCCATCGCTCACGGTTCAACAGGTGCAGGCAACGACCAAGTGAGATTTGATATGGCATTCAGAATTATAGTTCCTGAAGCTGAAATTATCACACCAATTAGAGACCTCAAACTTTCGAGAGAAGAAGAAATTGAGTTTTTAAAAGCCAAAGGAGTCGTGCGTGAATGGCACAAATCGACTTACTCTATTAACCAAGGCCTTTGGGGAACTTCGGTAGGTGGAAAAGAAACCCTAAATTCTTGGGATAATCTACCAGAAAGTGCCTGGCCGACACAATTGACCAAGAAAAAGCCTACAGAAATAACCTTAGAATTTGTAAAAGGGGAGCTTAAGGCTGTCAATAACCGTAGATTCAAGAATCCAGTGGAGGCCATTAGAAGAGTGCATGAATTGGCATCACCTTATGCCATTGGCCGCGACACACACGTTGGAGATACCATCATTGGTATCAAAGGTCGTGTAGGATTTGAGGCAGCGGCACCGCTTATTATTATAAAATCGCATCATTTGCTCGAGAAACACGTTCTGACCAAGTGGCAACAATATTGGAAACAAAACCTTGCCGAATGGTATGGCATGTTGCTCCATGAAGGTCAGTTTAATGAGCCAGTTTTGCGTGACATTGAAGCGTATTTTGATAACAGTCAAAGCAATGTTTCAGGTGTAATAAGAGTGCAGTTGGCACCGTATAATTTCCAAATTTTGGGAATAAAATCAGACTATGACCTGATGTCTCCGGTATTTGGAAGCTATGGCGAAATGAACAATGCTTGGTCGGGCGACGATGTAAGGGGATTCTCAAAAATAGCCTCTAACCAAGTTATGATTCACCAAAAAATCCAGGAATTGGCAGAGAAGAAGTAAGTTTATAAGTTTATAAAAAATATTTAAAGGGCTGGTTTTAATCAAAATCAGTTCTTTTTTTGTGTAAATTCGTTTTTAGTTTTTTAATAAAGGAAAGCTTAAACGATTCAAAATTGTAATAAACTGTTTGTTTATTATGTAATGATTATTAAAAATAATTTTAGATCCACTTTTCAATTTCTATACCTTTGTTTTGAAAATAATTATTTATTTTGCGGACGGTTGAATTATTGCTTGTTATTTAACCTATCAATTGTTTTCCTTACCCAATTTGGCCCCCTAATAAAATACCATGTACAATTCTGAAAGCTACAAGAAACATCAAGATTTCATAGACAAAGGTATTGATGAAAATTATTTAGAAGATCTTTTTGATGAAAACAGTCCGATTCTTCATTACAACAGAGGTTTCTTTAAAAACATTGATCCAATTATTGAGGAGGATGAAAAATGGCTTACAGTGGGTGATTTTACAGGTATAGATGCCGCCTACATCAAGAAAAAAGGAGCTTATACGGTTGCTTCAGACCTCAGCATAAAAACCTTGGAGGAGAAAGTTTTATCCAAAGGCCTTGTAGATGAATGTTGCATTCAAAATGTTGAAATGCTGACATTTGATAACAATTCTTTTGATTATGTATGCTGTAAAGAAGCCTATCATCACTTTCCGAGGCCTGCAATAGGGTTTTACGAAATGATAAGAGTTGCTAAAAAAGGTGTGATTGTTATGGAGCCGAACGATATAGGAATTTCTTTTCCATTATTGGCAATGGTGCGAAACATATTAGACAGAGTCAATACCAAGCTAATAAAAAAAATATGGAAAAATCAATACTCTTATGAAGTGGTAGGCAACTACGTTTACAAGGTTTCTTTTAGAGAATTTGAGAAAATGGCCACAGGCTTAGATTTGCCCATGATAGCAGTAAAAGGATTTAATTCGGCAATAGAGGCTCGTTGGCAGTCAAAATCGACGCAGAATTTTAAAAGATTCCTAAATAACGTACTTTGTAACTTATCTATTTTACCTTATCAACACCTTTCAATTATTGTTTTCAAGCAGCAGCCTGATGATGAAACCCTCAAGAATTTAAAATCAACTAATTATAGACTTCATGCCCTTCCCAAAAACCCCCACAATGGTTTTTAGTGTTTTGTGATTAGCATGATATTATTGCTGGAAGCTAGATTTTTGCCAAAATATTTTTGGGCAAAAGTTGAAAAATAAATTGTACATTAAATAAATCTGAAAAAGTCTTATGGAGCCTTTCATAGTTTTAGGTTTATTTTGGTAACTAACATAACTATTTTTCAGATTTTTAATAATTCTTAGTTTTTTTACTAAAAGATTAAATGTTTTGTAAAAAGTTTTAAGGACCATTCATCAATTTGAGCCAAATCTTTAATAAATTATGTCGTATTTTTGATCATTAAAAACACAAATAAGTTACTCTCAAAGCAACATGAAAAAGCTATTTTTACTAATTCTAATTTTGAACTCAGGTATTCAAGCTTTTTCACAAAAAATACAAATAAGATTTGTAGATAAGTTTTCGGCACCACTATTTGGGGTTACAGTTAATTTAAGAGATTCTTTGAATAAATCTTTTCAGCTCAACAACTTTACAGACACCTCAGGAAGGGCGGAGTTTAACCTTAAATCCAATTCTATTTATCTTTTGAAGGCTAGCTCTGTAGGGTACAGGCCTTTCGGAGCAGTAATTAATACTTCTGATAAGGGTAAAGCATATATTTTTACTTTGCAAGATGATTCTCAAACCCTGAGTTCTGTGACAGTATCTGCCAAAAAGCCGCTCATGAGGCAGGAAGACGATAAAACTATTGTAGATCCCGAGCCTCTTGCAGGTATGAGTACCAATGCTTTTGAGTTGATAGAAAAAACGCCTGGACTTTTTGTGGACCAAGATGGCAATGTTTATCTCAATAGCTCGAGTCCAGCGAGAATTTATATCAACGGCCGAGAACAAAAGCTGGGGCCTTCCGATATTGCGTCGATTCTTAAAAGCTTGCCACCCAATAGCATTGAAAAAATAGAAATTATCAGAACCCCATCGGCCAGTATGGATGCCTCTAGTTCGGGAGGAGCAGTCAATGTAGTTTTAAAAAAAGGCGTAAAATTGGGCAGAACAGGAACCGTAAACGCAGGTTTTAATCAAGGAAGATTCGGGAATCAGTTTGTAGGTATAAATCTCAACCGAAGTCTAGAAACCCGAAGCTCGTATCTCAACCTGAATTTTAACCACCGCAAATCGTTTGACGAATCGACTTTTGAGCGTGTTTTAGGAACAGAAAATCGAAATCTAAATACGGATAGCTATTCAATTTTTCCTGCCTACAGTATTTTTTCAGGATTTGGAGCTAATTTCGACCTTTCCAAAAAACTAGAAGTGGGCTACGATGGCAGGCTCAGTTTTAACGACAACCAAAGCAGAATTGAAAACAACAGCGAGGTGGTGAATTCAGTAAGTTTTGCTGAAAAATTTTCTCAAAATAAAAACTTGGTAGAAAATAATACCCAAAACTACAACATCAATCAAGGCGTAAACGCCAAATATAAATTCGATGAAAAAGGCTCAGAATTAAGGTTTGATGCATCTTTAGATTATTTTGAGACAAACGGAGGGCAGGGTTATAATACTAACTTTGTGATTCCTACAGCCATAAGTTTCAGTGGTGCGGGCGACTGGCTCAATTCCAGAACTTTATTCGCTTCAATGTTAGATTTTAAATATCTTTTTCCTAAAAAATTAACGCTGGAGTCGGGTTTGAAAACCTCCATTCAGAATTTTGACTCTAAAACCGAATATACAATAACCAGAAATGGTATTACGGCCAAAGATGCTTTTAGAACCAACGCCTTTGATTATTTTGAGAATATCAATGCGGCCTATGCTCAGATGTCAAAAAGCTTTGGGAAATATGTACTTAAAACCGGTGCGAGATTGGAAAATACGGTCATGAAAGGCCGTCAAACTGTGCCGTCGGATACTACTTTTAGTATCAATAGAACAGATCTTTTTCCTTATATTTTCTTCAGTAGAAAGTTATTTAAAATAGCTTCTTATGACCTTCGGGGATATTTGATAGCTCGTAGAACTATTAGCAGGCCAGTCTATGAATATCTGAATCCATTTCCACGTTTTGTGGATCAATACATTTATGAGGCCGGAAATCCATCGCTTAGGCCACAGTTTACCAACAACATTGAGGCCAATATTAGTTTTGATGAGCGACCGATTTTCGCCATTGGTCGGAATTACGTGAAGGATATCTTCACTTCGGTGGTGCTTCAGGACAAATCGGACGCTAGAGTTTCTTACAGAACCTATCAAAATTTAGGTAAAAATACCGAAACCTATTTCAGGCTTTTGGGTGCTGTTCCACCTGGTAAAAAGTACTTTTTTGTGGTGGGCACCATGTTTATGTTTAACGATTATGAAGGCCAATTGGACAATAAACCCATCACTTTCTCCAAAGGCACTTGGTCCTTTTTTACTTTTCATCAGTTGAAAATCGACGCCAATTCGTCGGTTTACCTCAATGGTTTTTTCAGAACCAACGGGCAGCAACAATTTTATGAACTCAGTAATTTTGGCGACTTGGATTTGAGCATCAATAGACAGTTCTTTAACAAGAAGTTGGTCGTTACAGCCCAGATGCGAGATATGTTTTATTCTTACAACTATTCCTTTACTTTAAACCAAGGAAACATCAACGCCACGGGCTTTCGCAGAAGCGATTCTCGTCGTTTCGGCATCAATATTCGCTACAATTTCGGCCAAAAAAAGAAAAACGAGGGCTTTGATATGTTCAATATGGAGGGGATGGACTCCAAATAATTGTACTTTTTTAAGTGCGATATTTCACTAATTCAACAAGGAGGCCTATTGCTGCCGATTTTTACAAGTTTTATTTGTAATTATTATTTTATGTTTTTTTATTTGTAAAGTTGAAATAAGTATTTTAGCGAATATTCGCTAAATAACAAATTACATTAAAACAAAAATGTCGCAAAACCTCAATAAGTTCAGCAGAACACTTACGCAAGAAATCACCAATCCAGCCGCTAAAGCCATGCTTTACGGTATCGGTCTTTCCTCAGATGACATGCAAAAGCCGCAAATCGGTATCGCAAGTACTGGTTATGAAGGCAATACCTGTAATATGCACTTAAATGGACTTTCTGTTCATGTGAAAAAAGGGATTCAGGCCAACGACATGGTAGGTCTTATTTTTCATACTATAGGTGTATCAGACGGTATGACAAACGGCAACAACGGTATGAGTTATTCATTGCCAAGCCGTGATTTGATTGCCGATTCTATTGAAGACGTAGTGGCTGCTCAATGGTATGACGGAGTAATTGCGGTAGTAGGCTGCGACAAAAATATGCCAGGAGCTATGATAGCCATTGCGAGGCTTAACCGCCCCGCTATGTTGGTATATGGTGGAACTATCCGCTCAGGCGAGTATAAAGGACAAAAATTAGATATCGTATCTGCATTTGAGGCCTTGGGTAAAAAGTTCGCTGGAAATATCTCAGATGAGGACTATGAAGGCGTAATAAAAAATGCAATTCCGGGTGCTGGAGCATGTGGAGGTATGTACACAGCCAATACCATGGCGTCATCCATGGAAGCGATGGGCTTAACTCTACCAAACTCTTCGAGTTACCCAGCTACGCACGAAGGAAAAGTGGCAGAGTGCATAGCCATTGGAGCCGCAATGAAAAACATGTTGGAACTCAACATACTTCCAAAAGACATTATGACCCGTAAGGCATTTGAAAACGCTATGACGGTAGTAATGGCTCTTGGCGGTTCAACAAACGCAGTTTTGCATTATTTGGCAATTGCCCATGCCGCGGATGTTGATTTTACCTTGAAAGATGTTCAGGCGATTTCCGACCGAGTGCCTTTCTTGGCTGACTTGAAGCCATCAGGTAAATATTACATGGAAGATATGCTTGCTATTGGCGGTTTGCCTGCTTTGATGAAGTATTTGTTGAACAATAACTTGTTACACGGTGATTGTATGACCATTACTGGCAAAACACTTGCAGAGAATCTTGTCGATGTTATTGAGTTGGAGTTTGAAAATCAGAATATTATTCGTCCACTTTCTAATCCCATCAAACCAAGCGGACATTTACAGATATTGTATGGTAATCTAGCCCCAGATGGAGCTGTGGCCAAAATTACTGGAAAAGAAGGTTTAAAATTTGAAGGAGCTGCCAAAGTTTGCGAGTCTGAAGAAGAAGTGATTGATTTTTTGGCAAAAGGAGAGATAAAACCAGGTCATGTGGTGGTTATTAGAAACGAAGGACCAAAAGGTGGTCCAGGAATGCCTGAGATGCTTAAACCAACTTCGGCTGTAATGGGGGCTGGTCTTGGTAATGATGTTGCTATGATAACAGATGGTCGTTTTTCTGGTGGTACTCATGGATTTGTAGTGGGTCATGTTACGCCAGAGGCATTTGATGGAGGAAACATAGCCTTGGTAAAAGATGGTGATAAAATTACAATTGATGCGGATTCTAATCAACTGATTTTGCACGTTTCCGACGAGGAACTGGCGGTAAGAAGAGCCGAATGGAAGCAAATCCCTTCTCCATTTACAAAAGGAGTCTTGAGAAAATACATCAAAAATGTTAGCTCAGCAAGCAAAGGCTGTGTTACAGATTTGTAAGGAGGGTTAGGAGTTTTCAAAAATTTCTAAAGATAAAATTGGAATAATTGAACCCTAGAAATTCAAATCGGATTTTCAAAAGCTAAAAGCTAAAAGCTAAAAGCTAAAAGCTAAAAGCTAAAAGCTAAAAGCTAAAAGCTAAAAGCTAAAAAATATAACAAACAAAAACCAAATATACCATGAGTAAAGAAATAGCTTTCATGGAAGAAGACATTAAAATAGAAGAGGTAAAGTTTTTGTCAGGTGGACAAGCACTGATGGAATGCTTTGTTGCAGAAGGTGTGGATACCATTTTTGGGTACCCTGGCGGTGCCATTATGCCTATTTACGATGCCCTTTACGACTACACCGATCGCATCAATCACATTCTGGTTCGTCATGAACAAGGTGCTTCACATGCTGCCGAAGGCTATGCTCGGTCAAGTGGTAGGGTGGGTGTTTGTATGGCTACTTCTGGTCCAGGAGCTACCAATTTGGTGACTGGTATAGCAGATGCCATCATTGATTGCACCCCTATGGTTGCCATAACAGGACAAGTAGCTTCTAACTTGTTAGGCACAGATGCTTTTCAAGAAACCGATGTGATTGGTATTACTACGCCTATATGTAAATGGAACTATCAAGTAACTGATCCGGATGAAATTCCGTTGATTTTGGCAAAAGCTTTTTTTATAGCAAGAGCTGGAAAACCTGGTCCAGTTTTGATCGACATCACCAAAGATGCTCAGATTAAAAGCATGACCAAGCCTTTTGAATATAAGCCAATTGAAGGATTGCCAGGATACCATCCACGTAGAGTTCCAAAGATGGATCAGGTGGAAAAGGCTGCCGAATTGATCAACAAAGCCAAAAGACCTTATATATTATTTGGACATGGTGTTTTGATATCAGAAGCCATGGAGGAATTTAGAGCATTTGTCGAAAAAACCGATATTCCTTGTGCAAGTACCCTTTTGGGTTTGTCAGGTATTTCTATAGATCATCCAAACTACATGGGTTGGTTGGGAATGCACGGTATGTATGCACCAAACGTCATGACGGATCAGTGTGATATTCTCATCGCCATCGGTATGCGTTTTGACGACAGAGTTACGGGTGATGCTTCGCTTTTTGCCAAGCAAGCCAGGATAATACACATTGAAATAGATCCTGCAGAAGTTGAAAAAATAAAGAAAACAGAGGCTCCAGTTATCGGTGATATAAAAGAGGTTTTGAATCTTCTTACGCCATTGGTCAAAAAAGGCGATTATACCGGCTGGAAGAACGAATTTAGGAAACTTGAACCGAGAGAAAAAGAAGCTGTTACGGATAGAGACCTGAAGTTTGAAGGTCAAATTAAAATGGCCGAGGTAGTGAAAATGGTTTCGGACAAAACCAAAGGTGAAGCCTGTGTAGTAGTGGATGTGGGTCAGCATCAGATGGTTACGGCAAGATATTTTGAGTTTAAAAGACCTAATTCTTATATCGCTTCAGGCGGCTTAGGTACAATGGGCTTTGCCATACCAGCAGCATTAGGTGCCAAAATGGGAGCCCCAGACAGAGATGTTATTGCATTCATAGGAGATGGGTGTTTTCAGATGACTATACAAGAATTGGGCACCATTGCCCAGAGCAAATTGCCAGTAAAATTGATTATCCTCAATAACAACTATCTCGGTATGGTACGTCAGTGGCAACAATTGTTCTTTGATAAAAGATACTCGTTTGTGGAGCTTCAAAATCCTGATTTTATCATGATTTCTAAAGGATTTGGCTTAGAAGGTGAAAAAATTACTGAAAGAGATCAATTAAGTGAGGCAATTGACAAAATGTTGGCCCATGACGGTGGATATGTGTTGGAAGTTGTTGTTGAAAAAGAAGAAAACGTATTTCCGATGGTACCTGCGGGTAGAAGTGTAAGCGAAATCAGACTTACATAAATCGAGGTTTAAAGCAACATTTACAGCAAATTAGAAAAATTATGACGCAATATACGATATGTGTTTTTACCGAAAATAGCATTGGTCTTTTGAACAAGATCACGGTAATCTTTACACGTAGAAGAATAAATATAGAAAGTCTTACCGTTTCTGAAACTGTTAGAAAAGGCGTTTCTCGCTTTACGATAGTTATCAAACACGAGAAGCGTGAAGAGGTTGAAAAGTTGGTTCGCCAAATCAGAAAAATTGTTGAAGTTTTGGCAGTTTTTGGATACCTGAATGATGAAATCGTTTACAACGAAATAGCTCTTTTCAAGATTTCGACGCCAATTGGCGGAAAAGCCTTGGACATAGATACCATCAACCGCATTTATAAAGCTTGGGTCGTTTATTGGGGCTTAGATTATGTAACCATCCAGAAAACGGGTACTGAAGAAGAAATATTTGACTTTTTTAGATATCTTAAACCTCACGGCATCATAGAATTTGTACGCTCTGGCAGAGTGGCCATTGGCAAAACGCCGCAAGGATTGGTAGAGTACTTACCTGAGGATCAGGAATGGGAATATTATCTGTGATAATTTGAATTTCGCCGAATTTATTCGGAAATTTGCAGCGTTTTTGAGATTTTTTAAATAAATATAACGTAGAACATATTGTTCGATTTTCTAAAACAAAATAGTATATAAATGGCAAAGTTAAATTTTGGTGGTGTTGAGGAGGAAGTAGTAACAAGAGAAGAATTTCCCCTTGAAAAAGCAAGAGAAGTATTAAGCAACGAAGTTATCGCTGTAATTGGATATGGAGTACAAGGCCCTGGTCAAGCTATGAACATGCGTGACAACGGTCTTCCAGTAATCGTTGGACAACGTAAAGGTAAAACTTACGACAAAGCTGTTGCTGACGGATTTGTACCAGGCGAAACCCTTTTCGAAATCGAAGAAGCTCTTGAAAAAGGAACAATCATTTGTTATTTGCTATCTGATGCCGCTCAAATAGAGCTTTGGCCAACTGTTAAAAAATACCTTACTCCAGGGAAATCATTGTATTTCTCTCACGGATTTGGTATTACTTACAAAGAAAAAACGGGTATCGTTCCTCCTGCTGATGTAGACGTATTTTTGGCTGCTCCAAAAGGATCAGGTACTTCACTACGTCGTTTGTTTGTAGAAGGTAAAGGTTTGAACTCTTCTTTCGCTATTTACCAAGATGCTACGGGCAAAGCTCGTGAGAAATGTATAGCTATGGCTATCGGTGTGGGTTCTGGATATTTGTTTGAAACAGATTTCTATAAAGAAGTATCTTCTGACCTTACAGGCGAAAGAGGAACTTTGATGGGAGCTATCCAAGGTATTTTTGCTGCTCAATATGAAGTATTGCGTGCAAATGGTCACTCTCCATCAGAAGCTTTCAACGAAACTGTTGAAGAATTAACGCAATCGTTAATGCCATTGGTAGCTGAAAACGGAATGGACTGGATGTATGCCAACTGTTCTACAACAGCTCAAAGAGGTGCTTTGGACTGGTGGAAGCCTTTCCGTGATGCAACTAAGCCTGTTTTTGAGAAATTATACAACTCCGTTATCACTCAAAACGAAGCTGCAATTTCTATCGAGCGTAACTCTCAACCAGACTACCGTGAGAAATTGGAAGTTGAGTTAGCTGAACTTCGTGACTCAGAAATGTGGAGAGCTGGTAAGACTGTTAGAAGCCTTAGACCAGAAAATAACTAAGAAATATTTTCTTTCGATATTCAAAAAATCCTCGAAGCGATTCGGGGATTTTTTGGTTTAAAGTGTCTTTGTTTGTGATGAAATAAACTAATGCCTAGCGGATTGGCACAAACTTTAACCTATAAATTAGACTATTTTCCACCATTCTTTCTAGCTTGCCAACTTTCTAACCTACCAACTTACAGACTTTTTAACTAATTTTGCACCATAAACAAAACCTCTGATAAGATGACAGCATACGTATTTCCAGGACAAGGTGCACAGTTTAGTGGCATGGGGAAGGAGCTTTACGAAACTAATGAGAAGGCTAAGGCACTTTTTGATAAAGCCAATGAGATTTTAGGATTTGATATTACAAAAATAATGTTTGAGGGTTCTGATGAGGAACTTAAACAAACCAACGTTACGCAGCCAGCAGTGTTTTTGCATTCGGTTATTTTGGCTTCTACCATCGAGGATTTCAAGCCCGATATGGTTGCAGGGCACTCTTTGGGTGAGTTTTCGGCTTTGGTTGCGGCAGGTGCATTGTCTTTTGAAGATGGACTTAGATTAGTGGCAAAACGTGCTGATGCTATGCAAAAAGCTTGTGAATTGAATCCATCAACGATGGCCGCAGTTTTGAATCTTTCGGATGAAAAAGTAGAGGAGGTTTGTGCAGCAGTGCATGCAGAAACTAAGGAAGTGGTGGTTGCTGCAAATTATAACTGCCCAGGTCAGTTAGTGATTTCGGGAAGTATTGAAGGAATAAATGTGGCTTGTGAAAAAATGAAAGAAGCAGGTGCCAAACGTGCATTGGTTCTTCAAGTAGGTGGAGCATTTCATTCGCCATTGATGGAGCCAGCTCGTGAAGAATTGGCTGAAGCTATCAAAAATACTGAATTCAAAACTCCTATTTGTCCGATTTACCAAAACGTAAGTGCCAAGCCATTTACCGAGGTTGAGCATATTAAAATGAACTTGATTCATCAGTTAACTGCCCCAGTGCGATGGACCCAAAGTGTTCAGCACATGGTGGCTGACGGTGCATCAAAATTTGTAGAATGCGGACCTGGTAAAGTTTTACAAGGCCTAGTAAAAAAGATTTCACCTGAAGTAGAAACAGCAGGAGTTTAATCGAAAAAATATAGTTTAGGGCATGAAAAGAGTCTGAAAGGACTCTTTTTCTTTTAGTTGAATTTGAAATAATAGAGAGACTTCAAAGGATAAGTTTTAAATTTCTCTTCCCCTTTTTTGCTAATTAGCGAAAGTTTAAAAAGTCCATTTCTTTTTTTCAAAAAAGATTTGGCCTCTTTTTGGCTAAAAATTACGCTTGCTAGATTTTTTTCTGCACGTTCTTTTAAGTGAGTAAGTTCTATTTGAAAAGTATTTAAACTTTCAGTATCTGAGAATTGCAAATAGTTGATATTTCCGTTTTGTGCGGTGTCTAAATGAACTACAATTTCATGCTTTTCGCCATTATAAAAAGCTTCAAAAAACTGAGGTTTTTGAAGAGTATCTAAAGCAGGCTCCATAATATTCAAATTAAGGAATTTTGAGAAAGTTAAATTTGTATTGTACTGGTTGTTCCAATTGATTTTTTGAGTCCCATTCGATTGATAGATTTTTCTGTTTTGAAACATCAAGAAAGACATTTCAAAACTGTTACTTTTTAGAAATCGCTTCGGGATCATATACTCAAAGTAAAAATCTCTTCCCTTTATTGGTTTTACATGAAAAAGTTTATCATTTTTAAGGGGAAGTTCGTAATAGGTTTTTTCTCCATTCTGTAGGCAAATTAATCCCAAACCATTTGAAGGGTTTTTCAAATAGCCATTAATTTTTGCATTGATAGTAATATAAGGATTGTCAGGTATTTGCGTGCCATCAATGCTTATGATATCTATTTTATTGTCAAAATCACCTAAAATATCCTTGTGATTAATGTCCATAGGTTTAACAAGTAATGTTTTCAAAACATCGGAATTGTCAAAAATACCTTTTTTTATCAAGGTGTCTAGACCTGGTCGCATATTCAGGGGAATATTATGAATGGTTCCTTCGTCCAGATATAATTGTTTGGTGTTTCCCGTAATCATCACTAGAACCGATTGAATCGATCTTTTTTGATAACCAAAAATTTGTATCCATTTGGTATAATTTCTTGCTTGGTAAATCAAAGTGAGGAAGAGTATAGACAGAAAAACCCAGTTACTAAGTTTATAATTTTTAGACTTAATCCAAGTTTTTAAATGAATTTTATAAAACAAAATATAAAAAACCACAAATATACATACACTATTTATCAGGTATGCACCTCGTAAAAGAGCTATTGAATCAGTATATTGTCTTTTAGATGAAATCAATAAATAAGTACCTAAAAAAAACAGTAACAATGCACTAAGCGTTATATGACTTTGATATGATTTTTTGAAAATCAAGAAATAAATCGAAAAAAGTATGCCTAGAACACCTAATATTTGATTGATTTTAATAGATTCTAATCCACCAATTCCACCCATATAAATGGGGAAAACATAAGCTAGTCTTTTGAAAATAGATGCATCGAAGGGCGTATTTCCTTTTTCATAATCTATAAAAAAAATTATAATAGCCACTATAGAGAATACTGTCCAAAGCGTGAGTTTTTTATAATCTTTAGTGATTATTAGGCCAACAATTCCTAGAGGTACTAATAAAAGCCCGTTACCATTTGAGAATATCCCAAAAAACAATAGAATGATTGGAAGCACGATGTGCTTGGTTTCAAATAAATAATATAAAGAAGTTATTACAAAGAAGATCACTACGAAGTGTGACAAAGACTCCATCGCTAAACCGTTGATTTCAGCATATGCAAATGAAATCATGAGTAATGGAACAGGTAGAAAATAACAAAATCTCGAAAGTTGGAATTTTCCAAGTTTAAAGAAAAAAAATAAAGTACTTAGAAAAAAAAGGAATCCTATTAACCGCAAATGCTGAAAGTTAATTTGGCCAATTAAATAATAATCTGAAAGTACGAATAGCTTCAAGACCACCAAACGGAAGTCATTGTTTTGAGAAAAAAGTAGCTGAAGAGTTTCTTTGAAACCACTAGTTTTTAGATAATCAACTTGAAAATTAACAATAGCTCCGAAGTCGTCAAGTAAGGGGAAGTTTATAAAAATGTCAGAAAATATAAATACATTAATTGCCAAGAAGCATATAAAAAATGCAATTGACAGTTTATTTAATTTATCCATTATCTGTAAATAATTATCTTAGATTCCCGTAAAAGTAAACGGAGTTATTTGTTTTAACTCATACTTGGTTTTTTCAGAAATATCCAAGGTTTCTATAAACTCTTTAATGGCTCGTTCAGTGATTTTGTCGTTTTTGCGGGTTAAATCTTTCAGGGCTTCGTAAGGTTTAGGGAATCCTTCTCTGCGTAAAACCGTCTGTATAGCTTCGGCTACCACGGCCCAGTTTTCTTCCAAATCTGCATCGATAGCGGATTGATTCAATTCTAATTTTCCGATTCCCTTTATCAAAGATTTAAGAGCAATCAATGTATGTGCCAATGGCACACCTAAATTTCTTAATACTGTGGAATCTGTCAAGTCTCTTTGAAGTCTTGAGATGGGTAATTTGGCCGAAAAATGCTCAAAAAGTGCGTTGGCAATTCCTAAATTTCCTTCTGCATTTTCAAAATCTATTGGGTTGACTTTGTGAGGCATGGCTGAAGAACCAATTTCGCCCGCTTTGATTTTCTGTTTGAAATAATTCATAGAAACATACTGCCAAACATCTCGAGAGAAATCTAAAAGTATGGTATTGATACGCTTTATATTGTCGCAATAGGCTCCTAAATTATCGTAGTGCTCTATCTGAGTAGTGGTTTGGCTTCGGCTTAGCCCTAGTGTTTCATTTACAAATTTATTTCCAAAATCTACCCAGTTGGTTTCTGAATAAGCCACAAAATGGGCGTTGAAGTTTCCTGTTGCCCCTCCAAATTTTGCTGAGTATGGAATTGCCGCCAAAAGTCCAATTTGGTTTACCAGTCTTTCCACAAATACTTTCATTTCTTTACCCAAACGAGTAGGAGAGGCCGGTTGACCGTGTGTTTTAGCCAACATAGGAATTGATTTCCAAGCTTCTGCTAATTCTTGGATTTGCTCAACAACGGCCATCAATTGAGGAAAAAATATGGTATCGTGAGCCTCTTTCAAAGAAAGTGGAATGGAAGTATTATTGATATCTTGTGAAGTCAAACCAAAGTGTATAAACTCTGAATATTTCTCGATTCCGAAGTTTTCGAATCGTTTTTTAATAAAATATTCTACGGCCTTCACATCGTGGTTGGTCGTTTTTTCTATTTCTTTAATTTCAAGTGCGTTTTCCTCTGAAAAATTGTGATAAATATTTCTAAGTTCACCGTAGAGATTTTTTGGAAAATCAGACAATTGAGGTAATGGAAGTTCACAAAGTTCTATGAAATACTCGATTTCTATCCTAACTCTGTACTTAATCAAGCCAAATTCAGAGAAATAGGCGGCCAAATCTTCCACTTGTCTGCGATACCTTCCGTCTATTGGCGAAATGGCACTTAAAGAATTTAATTGCATATTATATTTAATAAACCGCAAAATTACTAAATTGCTCTCACAATCAACCTTAAAACATTAATTGAATTATGACTACATCTCCTTTTTTAGGCGAATTTTTAGGAACTCTAGTATTAATTTTGTTTGGAAGCGGCGTAGTGGCCAACGTGCTTCTAAAGCATACCAAAGGACATAATAGCGGATTGATAGTCATAACATTAGCTTGGGCTATGGCTGTCACAATGGGTGTATTTGTGGCACAAAAATTTGGCAGTCCAGATGCTCACCTTAATCCTGCTCTGACTATCGCATTTGCTTTTCAATCAGGCGATTGGTCCAACGTTTTCTCTTTTATTGTAGCCCAGCTTTTGGGTGCTTTTTTAGGTTCATCACTTTCATGGTTGATTTATTATCCGCATTGGGCGGCTACTGAGGACCAAGGAGCCAAGCAAGCGGTGTTTTGTACGAGTCCAGCCATCAAACATACTCCTTCCAATTTGTTCACAGAAATCGTAGGTACTTTTGTTTTGTTTGTTGGTGTTTCTTCTATTTATGCTACAACAGGCTCAGGATTAGCACCTTATTTGGTGGGTATGTTGGTATTGGTTATTGGTAATGCCTTGGGAGGCACCACTGGCTATGCTATAAATCCTGCCCGTGATTTAGGTCCACGTATTGCCCACGCGGTGCTACCGATTGCAGGCAAAGGTGATAGTGGTTGGTCGTATGCTTGGGTTCCGGTAGTAGGGCCAATTGTGGGTGCTGTTTTAGGTACCTTTTTATTTTAAACCATTTCAAATTTTCTCATGAAAAAAGCAATTCTTTGTTTCTTGATTTTAGGTTTTTCGGTAGTGGTTTCTGGGCAGAAACTTAAAAAGATATTTAATGGGAAAAACTTGAGCGGTTGGGTAGTTCCTCAGCCAAACTATGATAATTGGACGGTGAAAGACAAAATGCTCCTTGTAAAAAGTAGCGACGACCGCAAGGGAAGCATACTTTGGACAGAGAAATCGTACAAAGATTTTATTGTTGAAGTAACCTATAAAGATGTGAGTGGCGTAGTGGATTCGGGTGTTTTTTTGAGGGGGGAAAATGACCAAATTCAAATCGGAATTTCGGGTTCGCTCAAAAGAGATCTTACGGCATCGCCCTATATTCCAGGATTGCGATATCCTTCAGAAGCGAAAACGGATGGAATATTGAAAGTGGGCGAATGGAATACCATAAAAATAAAAGTGGTGGATAAAACCTACACTGTTTGGCTAAATGGGAAAGAAGTAATGACCTATGTCTCTGAAAAGATACCAGCTTCTGGTCCAATAGGAATTCAGTTGCACCCTGGCAATAACATGAGCATTCAGTATAGCAAAATACTTCTGGCCGAGATTTAGTCTTCGAATTCTAGTTCAAATATATCCTCTACAGTTTTGCCAAATAGTCTGGCAATTTTAAGGGCTAAAACTGTGGAGGGTACATATTTGTTGCTTTCCATGGCATTGATGGTTTGACGGCTTACGCCTATCTTTTCTGCCAAATCAGCCTGTGTGATGTTCATTATGGCTCTTTCTATTCTTATTCTATTTTTCATTTCGGTTTTATTTTCATGCAAATTCGCTAAGACCCAAAGATTGAAAGTGATATCAATGAGCCTTTGAACTTTTTCATGATTGTTTAGCTTTAATCGTTATTTTAGTTTTTCTCAAAACGAGGTTTTAGAAAAAGAATAAAGTAGAATCTGACAATGAAAAATACCAATGGCGTAAACATATTGAAGATAATGACTTGGAAATATGCCATTCCATGAACAAAAACCGTGGCTAATATCAAAAGGCTAAAATTAAAATAAATTGCCCACTGAAGAGATTCTAGTCGGGTGATTGTCACATATTCGTCTTCGATTTTTACCTTAGAAAAGGCTATGAGTATTAGGCCAATAATACTCCCAATTGCCGCAACTTCGTCTGTAAAGTTCAATACTGAAACTTCATCATTGAAATGGGTTTTACTCGAACCTATCACAAAACTATCTGAAAAGTAATATTTGAAGGGCAATTTGATGGTTAGAAAATCGAGACTCAAATCATTAAAAAGTACGAAGCCACCTAATATCAAAGCAGGAATAGCGATGATCCAACCCATGAGTTTGAATCGATGCGGAAACAAAAATCTTGATTTCATTTTCTTGTAATTTTACTATTGTAAAGAATAATTTACCAAATGTAAAATATACTTTACTTAATAGCAAATAAAATTTACAAAAAAATTTTCAAAATCAAGAAACCTATATAGTTTTTTATCTCAAAACTTCATTGATATTGGTCTAAGCTTCAAGAATTTATTTCGGAATTCGTACGTTTTGAGATTTCAATTAATTTCAAATTCGATTAGGGAAACCTCATTTACATTGAATTCAAAAAAATACGCCTAATTTATAGATTATAATCAAAAAAACAGGCCTGAATTTTAGATTTTGTCTAATTCAGGCCTGTTTTGACAAGAGTTTGGTTAACTGTAAATTCTACATCTCGTCAGCACTTGGGCCATAAGGGCCTGGGACAGGGATACCTAGCAAGCGTAAACAAACTTGAAGCTGAGCTCGGTGATGAGCATTTTGTCCCATAGCGTGCCGGAAAGTTTCCCATTTTTCTAACGTGAGCCAAACTTGATCTCCAGAACACATCACCCAAGGATTTTGCAAAATGTCGTCTGTTGATTCATCAAGAGCAATTCTTGCCTCTGCAATGCAATCATCAAAACAGGCTAATAACTCTTCTGTATTGTTGCAATTGGCAGCCTTATAGGGTGAGTTTCCAAAATCCCACTTGTCATGTTTTAGGCCCATCACTATCATGAGCGGAATCTCAGCCAAGTGAGTGGCTAATGTTTTAATGTTCATGCTTTTTGGATGTGGTCTCCAATCCATTTTATCTGTTGGTACTATTTCCAACATTCTGCGTGTTTGGATGGCTTCTGCCTCCAATTCTTTCTTAAAAGCTTCAATAAATGAGATCATGATTTGATTGTTTTGATTTACGATTTTAGATTGATCCGATTTACGTCTCGATAATTATCGAGAGATTCGATTTTGATCCGAATTTCTTATGAAGCAAAACTAATTATGTGAAATGACAGCCCTATGTCAGTAGTGTTTGAAATTTATTAATTCTAGAGGATTGAAATTTGGATAGAAAACTATTATTATAAAATAAAACTTCCCTAATAACTAATAACTAATAACTAATAACTAATAACTAATAACCAATAACTAATAACCAATAACCAATAACCAATAACTAATAACGAATTGCGAATAACTAAATATCATACATTCTTTTTCCTTCCATCAATCTATCTATCATTTTATTGATTCTATTAACTTTGGTGTCGAGGTTTTTAGCTTCGGCTATCCATTCAATGTAATATTTTTTATTGCTTTCAGTCATATTGTTAAAGAATTCTAGAGCTTTTGGGAAATCTTCCAGACATTCCATTATTTCCAGTGGTACTATTAGATCGCTTTTGTCCAAGTAGATGCAAACATCTACAACATCGCCTTCCTTTATATTGTATTTTTTTCTTAGTTCTACTTTTAGGGGCAACATATAAAGGCCGTTTTTCATAGATGCTATCTTATATTGTTCTATTTCAGCTCCGTTTACGGTGCCTTTCACTTTCACCCAAAGCGAATTTCCTTTCTCAGAAGGAGTGTATTCCAAAACCACGTAAGTCCAGCCGCCTTTTCCTGGGTATTTCTGCACTTTTACTTTTTTATTGATGATCGGCTTTTCCATGCAGTCTGGTTTTTACATTTTCTACTTTTTCGAGTACCATTTCTTTGAGTATTGCTGGCTCCAGAATATCAGACTCTCCACCAATTAACATATACCAATGCGAAAATCCATTTAGATTAGAAGAAAGAAAAGTCATTTCTATTTGATTTCCAACTTGCTTTTCAGACACAAATCCCATATAGAAATGTTGATTTCCCAAATAGTGATAAGCGTTTTTGTCTATTCTCACAGTAATCTTGGTCAAAAGATGCTCTTTGGCCGTTTGTTTCAGAAAGGAAGTAAAAGTTGGATGTTTTTGATCAAATCTTTTGCTTTGTTTTTCCATTTCGCGAATTCTATCCAGTCTGAAGTTCCGGTAATCTTTCCGCATCTGGCACCATGCTATCAGATACCAATATTGAGACTGATTGTAAAGTCCAATGGGTTCAATATTTCTTGAGTTTTCTTCGTATTGTTGAGCACTGAAATATCTAATTTTTAGAATATTTTTATCTATAATGGCTTGTAATATTTCACCGATTTTGACATCCGAAGTATTCGGAACATATTGGTTTTCTACTACACTGATGTATTGATTGGCATCATCTAAGAGTTCTTTTTCTTGATGACCCAACACCGACTTTATTTTGTATAGTCCTGATTCAAAGTTTTTTCTGGTTTGTGTATTTCCAATTTTAGCCAAAATTTTATCTGCTGTAAAGAAAGCAACTGCCTCATCTGTAGTAAACTGAACTGGCGGAAGTCTGTATTCTTTCATTAAAGAATATCCAATTCCAGCTTCGCTCATAATCGGTACTCCCGCAAGTTCTAAGGTGCGAATATCTCTATAAACAGTTCTCAAGCTTATTTCAAATCGTTCGGCTATTTCTTGAGCTTTTACAATTCTTTTAGATTGAAGTTGAATTAAAATTGCTGTCAATCGGTCGAGACGATTCATATAAGATTTTAATATAATATCTGTTCAAAATTAAAACTATTTGATTCCTTTTCAATTATTTTAAATGGCTAAATATTTTAGTAATTATTTTTTAAAAAAATTAATTAATATTATTTTGAAACAATTATTTTTAATTGTACTTTTGACACTTAATAAGAAAAATTTATATTTTTACTTCAAAACGCAATAAAACCTATGTCAAAATTAACAGTTACTTTAGGCGATAAGGAATATTTTCCATTTATAAAAGAACCTATAAAGTTTGAAGGAAGAGAGTCGGACAATCCACTTGCTTTCAAATTTTATGATGAAAACAGACTTGTAGGAGGTAAAACTATGCGTGAGCATTTACGTTTTGCGGTTTCTTACTGGCATACATTCTGTGGTACAGGTGGTGATCCGTTTGGTCCAGGTACCAAAGTATTTCCGTGGGATGCCAATGCCAATGCACTTCAAGCTGCACACGACAAAATGGATGCTGCATTCGAATTTTTTACAAAACTAGGAACTGAATTTTGGTGTTTTCACGATGTCGATATGTCTCCAGAAGGAAACTCTTTGGCAGAATATGAAAGTAATTTGGCCAAAATCGTAGAATACGCAAAAGCTAAGCAAAAGGCCTCAGGAGCTCAATTGCTTTGGGGAACTGCTAATTTGTTTTCGAATCCGAGATATATGAATGGGGCTTCTACCAATCCTAACTTTGATGTAGTGGCTCACGCGGGTTTTCAAGTTAAAAGCTGTATCGACGCAACCATTGCATTGGGTGGAATGGGTTATACATTTTGGGGAGGAAGAGAAGGATACATGTCGCTTTTGAATACCAAAACCAAGAAAGAACTGGATCATTTAGGACAGTTTTTAAGAACAGCTAGAGATTACGGTCGCAAAAATGGATTTACAGGTACTTTCTACATTGAACCTAAGCCAGCTGAGCCTTCTAAGCATCAGTATGATTTTGATGCTCAGACGGTTATTGGTTTCTTGAGAGCACAAGGATTAGAAAAAGATTTCGGTTTAAATATTGAAGTAAACCATGCTACATTGGCTGGGCATACTTTTGCTCATGAGCTCCAAATGGCTGCTGATGCAGGTATGTTGTCTTCAATTGATGCCAACCGTGGTGACTACCAAAATGGATGGGATACAGATCAGTTTCCAGTTGATGTTTTCGAATTGACTGAAGCCATGCTGATTATATTAGAAACAGATGGTTTTAAACATGGTGGTATAAATTTCGATGCCAAAACAAGAAGAAATTCTACGGATCTCGAAGATATATTTATAGCTCACATAGGTGGTATGGACGTGTTTGCTCGTGCTCTTCTGGTTGCCAACGACATTCTTACCAAATCGCCTTACAAAAAGTTGCGTGACGACCGCTACGCATCTTTTAATACTGGCAATGGGGCGAGATATGAGAAAGGAGAATTGAGCCTTGAAGACTTGGCAAAAATAGCCAAAGAGGTAGGTGAACCAGCTCAAATATCAGGTAAGCAAGAGCTCATGGAAATGATTATCAATCAGTATATATAAGCCTTTTTAATTGTTTATTCAGCATAAAATGTAGACAGTCAGCTCATTATGGGTTGGCTGTTTTTTGTTATTCATTCGTATTTTAATTTGCATGAAATAAAATTTTAGAATTTCTCGCAAATGTTTATGATGCATTTTTTACCTTTACACCGTAATTCTACAAAATAACCTTATACTACCATCTTGAAATATATTTCGTAATTAAAATTTTCTAAAAATTCGAAAAAATATTTACAATGATTGGGACAAAAAAAATATACCAGACAATCCTGTTTGCTCTTTTTGCCGTTACATTATCTTCTGGGCAAATCAAGATAAACGAAGTTTTAGCCAATAATCAGGGAGTACGCAATAATCCTGCTTATCAGTTCGAGGATTGGATAGAACTCTATAATTCAAGCGACCAGGAAGTGGACATTGCTGGAATGGGTATATCTGACGATAATTCTATCAAGTTTATATTCCCAAATACAGGTCTAAAAATTCCAGCAAAAGGGTTTTTGTTGTTCATTGCAAGTGGCAATGTTTCTGCTGGGCCTAGACATTTAAATTTCAGCCTCGATGATGATGGTGAAACCATCAAATTGTTTTCGGCTTCGGGCAGTGTTTCGGATAAGTTTGAATATCCCGCACTCAGGAAAAATATTTCCTATGGTAGAATTTCAAATGGAGCTAGGCGATTGAGATACTTTTCAGAACCTAGCCCTGAAGCGAGCAATAGTGAGCAAACTCCAGCTAAGAAAATTTCGAAAGCTCCTAAGTTTTCAAAAGAAGGAGGTTTTAATTCTAGTTCTTTTGGCTTGAAAATTTCACGTTTTTTAAGCAATGCGGACATTTATTATACGCTCGACGGATCCGAACCTTCTCCAAATAACACCGCCGGAGTTAAGTATGAATTCAAAAAGAATTATCAAGAGAATCCGGGTGACCCAGTTGTAAATCAAAAGTTCAGTGACCAAAAGCAAAGTTTTCTGTATGAAAACAAACTTGAAATATCGGAAGCAAATTTAGGTAAAAATAGATACAGTTTGATTCCAAGTACCTTTGACCGATCAGCCACTTATTTGCCGCGTGTAGAAATTCCTAAGGCTCAAGTTGTTAGAGCTATTTCAGTCAAAAAGGGTAAACTACCCAGTGAAATTGTAAGCAATACCTACTTTTTTGAAACCACGAAAAAGAGCCCTTACACATTTCCGATTGTATCCTTGGCATTTAATCCTGATGAATTATTTGATTATGAAAGAGGTATGTACGTGGCAGGTAGTACTTTTGATAATTTTAGGAGATCTTCATTCGAAGTCACTGCTCTCTGTACCATTGGTAATTATACTAATCGTTCCTCTCTTTGGGAGAAAGACGCCAGTTTTGAGTTTTTCGAAAATTCAGTTCAAAAGATTTCGCAACCCATAACGGGAAGAATTCATGGCGGATGTAGCAGGTCGTTTCCCTACAAATCTTTCAAGCTATTTTCCGAAGATAATTTTGACAAATATGATCTTATTAGAAAAGAAAAAACCACCAATCAAGGTAGTTTAGTGCTTCGTAATAGCGGAAATGATTATAATGGAACTTTGTTTAAAGACGTTTTTATTCACCAAATGGTTAAGGATTTGAAAATTCCGATTCAGGAATTTAGGCCGAGCATTGTATATATCAATGGGGAATATTGGGGAATTCATAACCTAAGAGATAGGGTAGATAACGATTACCTCAACAAAGTTTATGGCGTAGATAAGGGCAATGTGGACATGATAAAAGTGGTTTTTGACGGCCCTGAAGAGTTGGAATATGGCGATATTACAGCCTATAATGAGATGAAGACTTTTTTCAAAGGTAACAATTTTAAGGATGCATCAAATTTTGAAAAAGCCAAGTTGTTGATAGACATGGAAAATTTTATCGACTTCCAAATAGCACACATATTTGTAGGTAATATTGACTGGCCTCAAAATAATGTAAGACTTTGGCGTGTGAAAACCAATAAATCTGACAGTCCTCCAAATGATGGTAAATGGCGTTGGGTGTTTTTTGATGCAGATCGTTCATTAGGTGAAACGGTGAATGTTTCCCATAACAATTTAGCCGATGCAATAAATAGGTCAGAGAATTTTATTTTTAATAAACTCCTTCAAAATCAAACATTTAAGAAACAATTTATTGAAAGGTTTTCGGAATTGTTAGATAAAAATTTCAAATATGAAAATAGCTCAAAGGTTTTCTTAGACATTAAGAAACTGTATGAACCAGAAATGGAAAAACATTTATCAAGGTGGAATATCATTCAATCAAAAACAGCTTGGGAGCAAAATTGTCAAGTTGTTTTGGATTACTTAAAAATGAGACCAAATATAATTAGAGCACAGTTGAAATCTGAATTGGGAACAAATTTCAATGAAGTTAAAATTTTGAATCCGTTTGTGGCTGAGCTTTCAATTGATAATAAATTAGAAAATCGATCTTTTAGCGTTTTCAAAGAAGATAATAGCCTATTAAACATCAAACCTTTAGATGCTGAATCTAAAAAATTCTCTTACTGGATGATTGGTCAAAAGCAATTTTTTGAAACAGAATTGCAAGTAAATATAACTTCAGACACTACTATTTCGGCCATTTATGAAACCATTGCCCATAAAAGTGATGAGCAATTAATTGAAAAAGTAGAAACTACTCCAATTCGTTTTTTTGAAATTTCTAGAGGGATTTCGCCCAACGATGATTTGAAAAATGAAAAATTCGAATTGCGAATGTTGGAAAATGCAGAGCTGGAATATCTAAAAATATTTGATAAAAATGGCCTCGAAAAACCGCATAGGATTCAAAATTCTGAGGATCTAGGTAAAATGAATATTGTTTTTGATAATATCAATAATATAAAATCAGGTACCTATTTCTATGTACTTAAGTTGAGAAATCAGGATAATATATTTTGCGATTTTCTTACGGTAGCAAATTGATGACGAAAATATAAAATTAGATTCAGCTAAATGCCTGTTTGTAGCGTTATAAATAGGCATATTAGCTTATTTTTGTAGTAAGATTCCCAATTCACATATGGCCCAAGTGGTTTTAAAACGTACTTTAAAAACTCTTGCAATATTAATATTTATATTGTTGGCATTGGCTGTGGGTTTGATTTTATATTTCAATTCAAAACCTGGACAAAAAAGGTTAAGTGATTTTGTTACGAATTTTCTTTCCGAAAGACTTCAAACACCTGTTACAGGAAATATATCTTATGGTTTTCCTGACTGGGTAAATATTGAAAACCTGCTCATAAGAGACCAAAGTCTTGATACTTTATTGTCTGCCAAGCGTGCTTATATCGATGTAGATATGTTGGCTTATCTGGATAATAATCTGAAAATTAATAAATTAGAACTAGAAGGCTCGCTTTTAAATATTTATAAACGCGACTCGGTCTTTAATTATGAATATGCACTAATTGCTTTTTCCTCAAAAGGACCTAAAGACACGACGGCCATTCCTGTTAAGTATGCTCTAGAGACTTTATTGGCAAAAAATTTAAGAGTAAAGTATTCAGACAAAAAGGCCATTCAAGAATTAGAAGCTGTTTTTGGGGATTTGAATACGGGTTTTTCTAAGATTGAACTCCATAAAAATCAGTTTTTTCTTAAAAATACTTCAGTCAAAAATGTATTTCTGACTGCCAATTTTGGTAAATCAGAATCGAAGCCTTCTAAGTCCAACGGATCAAGTGTTTTTCCTGATATTCAGATTAAGGAATTTAGCTCTGAAAATTTCAACTGGGATTTGACTTTTGGGAGTTCCAAGACCAAAGGGAGTAAATTTAATTTGGCAGTAGTGTTAGATAAAATAGATTTACCTAAAAGTGAAGTTTCGGTGAATTCTTTGGCCGTAAATGGCAATAGAATAACAATTTTAGATACAAAATCTCCCAAAAGTGTGGTTGGTCAAATTAATTTCCAAGACCTGAATTTATCTGACTTGGTTTTTAAGGCCTCAAAAATTAAGTACAATAAAGCAAATCTTGAGGGGGAGATTTCTAAACTAATGGCCAAAGAAAAATCAGGTTTTGAAATAAAGGAATTAACAGCTAAATCGGTTTATAGAAACCAAAGGCTGGTTTTATCTGATCTTATTTTAAAAACGAACAATTCAGCTTTGGAGGCTAGCGGTGAAGTTGAACTCAATAAGGCTAATTTGGCTAAAAGCGTTTTTGCTTTCAAGTTGATCTCTAGTAGTTTATCTGCATCTGATGCTTTGTTTTTTAATACAAATATTTCAAAAAATGCCTATTTAAAGAATATTTCAAAAGATAAAATTATTCTAAGTGGGGGTATTGCTGGTGATATTTCTTCGGTAAAGCTAGATAAAATATTTCTTCGAGGAATTCAAAATTCGAGCTTGGCTTTTTCTGGTAGCATAAAGAATTTTAGTGATCCCTTTTTTGATTTAAATATCTCTAAATTGGTTTCATCTAAGGCAGACATTGAACGAATTGTCCCTTCTGGTGTTTTGCCCGAGAACATTAATATCCCCAACGATTTTGTTCTGAGTGGTACTGTGAAGGGCAAAGTTGCAGACTTTGTTTCTAATCTTTCTATTACTTCTGAGCAAGGATTTGCACAATTAAACAGCCACCTCATCAATAAATCGGGAGGTTTGGTTTATTCTGGGAAATTGAATACCAAAGGGTATAAAGTAGGCGAATTAATCAAAAATCCTGCTTTGGGAGCCATAAGCTCCGAAATAGAATTCAAAGGCTCGGGTACTGACCTAAAAACCGCAAACGTTGTGCTTTCTGGAAATATTTCAGAAGCTTTTTATGAAGGTAAAAAATACCAGAATATTGCGTTTTCAGGGGACTTGAAAAAACAGATGTTAGATACAAAAATTACTGTTAATGACCCAAGTGCTAGCTTTAAATGGGATGGCATTGTGGATTTGTCAAAACCTCAAATTCAGCTTGAGGGTACCACAAAGTTGGATTTTGTGAACCTTCAAAAACTCGGAATTACCAAGGAGAATATCGAAATCAAAGGCGATATTGCCTTAAATAACATTGTTTTGGACCCCAAGTCGCCATTTATAGACTTTAAAGGTAAAAACATTAATGTTTATAAAGACGATAAATTATTTCCCATTGGGGACATAACCGTTTTAACATCCTCCACAGAAACGAGTAAAAAACTGGAGGTAACCACATCTTTTTTAGACCTTTCTTTGGCGGGAAATTTTAACTACAATCAGCTACAAACCATTATGCTGAATGAAATCAATAATTATTTCAACCTGATTAATTTTAAAGCTCCACCCACACAAGAGTCCTATAATTTTAAGTTAGACGGCAAAGTTTCTTATGATCCTGTTTTTAGTGCTTTTTTGCCTGCTATAAAATCATTTTCTGACGTGGTTGTTCATGCAACTCTGCAAAGCGAAGGCAACATTCCGATATCAGGAAATGTAATAATTCCATTTTTGCAATACGACTCTATTAAGGTTTACAATACTGTTTTTGACTATGTAGGCGACCGAAAAGCCTTAAAATATCAGTTGAATACCAAGCAAATTACCAATAATAACTTAAGAATCAGAAATGCGAGTTTGGTGGGTAAACTTGAAAACAACATAGGAAGCTTTGACCTTTCTGTAAAAGATTCTGTGGATAATGACATACATTCGCTCACAGGCTCTGTTCAAAGTGTAAATAATCAACTCCAAATCAGTTTTGATGAGGACGGCAGCATGCTTTATTATGAGCCTTGGGCTGGTAATCCTTACGGAAATATAAGCTATAGCTCTGCAGGCTTTCTTGTCAATGATGTGATATTCACGTCAAAAGACCAGATATTGAGGCTTAACAGTCTTAGCGATAAGCCTAACGGTCCGCTCAATGTTTTTTCGCAAAACATTGACCTCAACTTCCTTGCTCAGGCATTTTTGCAAGACTCCTCATTTGTGGCAGGTTATGCAGATCTTGATCTAGAAATATTAAACTATATGGAAGGCAATCCGTCTTTTGTCGGAGATGTTTTGGTGACTGAATTTGAGTTAAATAAAACCAAATTAGGAACCTTGGAAGGCAAAGCGGAAAGCAATTCTATGGAGCAAATCCGCCTTACGGCTACGCTAAAAGGTGAGACGACAGATTTGGACATCAAAGGTTATTATTATCCAAAGAAAAAAGAATCATTAGACTTTAAAGTAGATATAAAAAATGTCGATTTGGTGGCCATTCAATATTTTGTGAAAGATAACATAACGAGCATAAATGGCAATCTTTTGGGTGAATTTACTGTAAAAGGCTCTACCGAAAAACCAAATATTGAAGGAGAAGTAACTTTTGGTAAGTTCGAATTTATACTGGTAGAGACAGGTGCCAAGTTGAAACTGAACAAGCAAAAATTGCTTTTTGAAAACCAAAATGTTGTTTTAAACCATATAAGCTTGGAAGACGAAAACAACCAAAAGATGGATGTTGACGGTAAAATAAACTTGGGATTTCTTCCCGACTACAGCTATGATTTAGCCATAAAAACCCAAGATTTTAAGCTCATTAATGCCAAAAAAGGGCAAAATGATTTGTTCTATGGGGTTGGATATCTAGGTGGTGATTTACTTTTGAACGGAAGAAACCTTGATTTTAGATTAACAGGAGACGTTGAGGTAAAAGATAAAACTGACATCACACTTTTACTGTCTGACGAAACCAATGCCACCACAGAACTCGAGAATGTTGTAAAGTTTGTTGATTTTAATAATCCAGAAACACGAAAAATTGAGAACAAAAAGAGTGTTCTGAACTATGCAAATGCAGTAAACATTAACGTAGATGTGCCTTCAAAAGCTACCTTGAAGATACTTATGGACCCTATTACTGGAGATTTGATGAGTGTTAATGGAAAAGGAAAACTCAATGTGGGTTTTGATAATACGGGTGATTTGTTTATTTTGGGTAGATATGATATTGATAATGGAAAGTATGATTTAACCTATCAGGCGATCAGAAAGGCTTTTACAATTAATTCTAACAGTAATAGTTATATTGTGTGGTCTGGTGATCCCATGTCTGCAAACCTAGATATCACGGCAGAGTATAATGCAGGTAAAAAAAATCTATCCTCTTACCCATTTAGCGATACACAAATTACCGAAAGGCTAAAAAATCTAAGATTAAATGTACCTATGAGGGTAGATTTAAGAGTTTTGGGTATATTATCCTCGCCTGACATCAAATTTGAATTGGTGACCAAAGCTTCTGATGTGGGTGATGTGAAAAACGATTTATCAAATGAAGGATTTAGAATTATTGCTGACAATGGAACAAAATCTAACAACGATGAAGAATTTAGGAGACATCAAGAAAATATCAGCAGAAATGCCATCATGCTTTTGGTAGGCGGAGGGTTTAATGCAAGTCAAATTGGTGAGAATTTGACCAATGTAGAGAATATCGCCAGACAAAAGGTTAGTGACTTGATTTCTAGTCAATTAGATAATTATGCTTCTGGGCTCATCAAAGGTATTGATTTGGATTTGGGCCTGCAGTCAGGATATAATTCTTTAAATGATGAGCGAAATACAAATCTAAATCTTGGAGTAAGTAAAAAACTGGCGAACGACAGGATATCAATTTCGGTAGGTAAAAACTTCGAGCTAGAAAACAAGGACTTGAAATCAGACGAGATTTTCGACAACATTGAGGCCAATTGGCAAGTAACCAAAGATGGCAGATACAGGGTGAAGGTTTTTAGGAAAAATCTCACCCAAATGGTTATTGAAGGTTCAGTAGTAGAAACTGGGGTGGGTTTTATTTTCGCCATAGATTACGACACTTGGAAGGAATTGATGAAACGCAAATGAAGTTTATAAAATACATATCGGTTTTAGGCTTGTTGGGCATTGCGGTGAGTTCATGTAAGGTAGCTTCCAAACTCCCTGCAGGTGAAAAACTGTATGCTGGTGCCACGATAAAGATTATAAAAAATGATAGTCTTGATTCTGAAAAAATTCCCGCACTCAAAGAGCAGCTACTTTCGTTTACACGACCTTTGCCCAATACTACGCTTCCGCTGCCTTTTTTGAGTAAATACCCCTATAAAGTAGGTTTTTATTATTTCTTTGGTAATTCTGAAGGTAAAGGGAAATTTAAACTTTGGTACAATTTTAAAGAATGGCTGAAGAAAAAATTAACAGAAGAGCCTGTTTTTATCAATCGGGTTTTGGTTGAAAAAAACGCAGAAAATCTTGAATCAATTCTAAAGTCTAAAGGATATTTTCATGCCAATGTTGACTGGAAATTGGAGGAAAAGAAAGCTTTGGCGTCTGCCGAATATACCGCCACGCTTAACCGTCGTTTCGGTATTGATTCTATTATTATCGTAAAAGGAGACAGTAAATTTGAACAAGATTTTGAAATAGCCTCGGCAAAGTTTAAGCCTGGAGATTACTTTGATTTAAGTTCATTGAAGCAATCTCGAATTGAAATGGACAGGGAATTAAGAAACGAAGGGTATTTTTATTTCAAGCCTGATTACATTGGTATAGAGGCCGATACCACCATTAAACCACAAATGGTTGTACTAAAAGTTGGTCCAAAACCAGACATTTCCGAACAAGCGAAAAGGCGTTATCAGATCAATGACATTTATGTAAATATCGATACCAAAACCGACATACTTTCGAATACCAATCCCAATTCTCTCGATTTTTTTAGGGGATTAATACTCGATGATCCTACCAAAAAGTACAAGGAAGATATTTTTTCTGATGCCATTGCCTTCCGTCCAGGTACATTTTTTAACTCTGACTTACAGTCTATTACCAATAATCGTTTGATAGGGTTGTCCAATTTTAAGTTCATCAAAAGTCATTTTGAAGTAGTTAATCGTCTGGATTCCACCTTGATAGATGTTTATTATAATCTACAAACAAACAAAAAGAAATCGCTCAGAATTGAGGCCAACGCCATTACCCGTTCGAGCGGATTGGCAGGTTCGCAGTTGAGTGTTAACTGGCAGAATATCAATACTTTTAAGCGTGGGGAGTTTTTTAAGTTGTCGACCAATGCCAATTTTGAGATACAAATCGGGGGCAATAAAAGTAGTGAATACCGCGACAACTATCGTGTGGGTGCCGATGCCCAGTTTAATATTCCTCGTTTTGTGGCTCCGTTCATCAAAATTGACCCTGAAGAAAGCAAGGTTTTGCCCAAAACACAAATAAAACTGGGCTATGAAAGTTTTATAAAAACTGGCCTTTATAATTTAAATTCTGCAGGTGGATCACTCAACTATGTTTGGACTCGAGGCAAAGGAATAGAACATTCGCTTCGCCCAATCGGAGTAAATCTCGTTAAGTCCTCAAACATTAGCACTGTATTTATTGAAGAAATTTTTGCGGATCCGAGGCTACTGATAATCCTCGAAAATCAATTTATTGTAGGCGGAGGTTATGAAATTTCGGTAAATCCCAAGCAATATAAAAAGACTAACTTTTCTTACAGAGGCAGTTTTGATTTTGCTGGAAATGTTTTTGGTTTATATGATAAAATAAGGAATGATCCAGAAAAAACCGGGCGAGTTTTTGGAGAATATTTCTCTCAATTTGTAAGATTAGAAAACGACATTAGATTTAAGTATGATGTAAATCCCACTATTTCTTGGGCAAATAGGGCCATTGTCGGACTAGGAGTACCGTATGGCAATTCGTTACAGTTGCCATTCGTAAATCAATTTTTTGTAGGTGGAAACAATTCTTTGAGGGCATTTAGAGCCAGAGGTGTAGGGCCAGGAACTTACGCCAGAACGGGTACTTTGGCGGAGCAATTTCTGGGTAATAACACAGGTGACGTAAAACTTGAACTGAATACTGAAGTACGTTTTAAATTTAATAGTTTCCTAAATACGGCCGTATTTGTAGATGCGGGCAATGTGTGGATGTACAAAGATGAGTATATTTATGGTGATGGAGCATTGTTTAGCAAAAACTTTTATAAAGAATTGGCAGTCGGCACGGGGCTTGGTTTTCGTTTTGATTTTTCTTTTATAATTTTCCGTATTGATGTAGCTACACCAGTTGTAAAACCTTGGTTGCCAGTTGGCGACAGGTGGGTTCTCAAAGATATTAGCCTAGGCAATAAGGCTTGGCGAAAAGAAAATGTAGTATGGAATTTTGCAGTTGGATTGCCATTTTAGAATATTTTACGAATAGATTCGTTATCGGGTTAAAACAATAACAAACCATAATGAAATACGCTTTAGTGTTATCCGTAGTAATTTTCTTTTCAAATCTATCTCAGGCTCAAAAAGTCACCTATTCTTCTTCAAAAAAATACCAAAATATTAGATTAGGTGTTAAGTATCCTACAATCGTAAAAAAAGTAGAGAGCAAAGATTCTGATGTAGTTGCTTTTGTTCAGATGCCCTTTATCAATACGAAAAAGGTAACTTATGGATCTCTTATCAGTGTAGCGAAATAGCCCAATTAATGACTTTCAGTTACTTCGTTGTATTCCTTATCGGATTTTCGAATTCTATACCAATCGTATATGGTCTTTATGATTAATGAACCCCATACAATGTAACCGATTTTTGGTTTTAATGCATGACTCTTGGGTGCGATGAAATACACCACAATAAGCACTAAAATATTGATAAATAAATATTTAAAAAAAGACTTCACTTTTTCTTTCTTGAAGTTTTTATAACTTTCTGTCGCTATTTTAAGAGCATCCTCAGGATAAAATCTATCCAATAATTCCTCACGAACAGCCCTATAAGTTTGCCCTTCCATAAGTTTTTTAGTTTCTACTCTTATGATATTATCGAATTCCATTTTACGAGATCAGGGAAATTTTAATACTACAAATTGGGAAATTCTACAAGAAATTTTTCAAACTGGCTTTCTGTAAGTACAGATTTTAATTCTTGATGAAACTTCTCTTTGGTGCTTGATAGTTTGTCTGTTTCGTTGTTCTCACGCAATCTTTTTAATATCTTATAGTTAACCACATTAATCATCAATATTTTATCCTCTTGAGGAGTATCTAGATTGAGTTTGGTTTTCATTTTTGTAGTTAGTTCCCTAGCTTCTGTTTCAGGGCTATACTCCACAGCTTTTGGCACACTTGAAGTCGGGGTAGCACTTGGAACGCAAGAAACAATTCCTGCTAATAGAATTAAACCAACAATAATATTTTTCATGAGATATAAATTTTAATCAATGTACAAAATCGTAACTACAAATTCCCAAATTGGTCTAAAAACTTACTATATTGTTCTGGGTTTAATACTTCCTTTATCTCCATTCTATATTTTTCATATGTCAATGGTATTTGGCTGGTTTGATTGCTTTCTGTCAATTTTTTCAAAAGGCTAAAGTTTACTACGTTTATTAAAAGAACTTTTTCCTCTTGTGCAGCATTTAAACCCAAAACATTTTTCATTTCGGTAGTCCTTTTTCTTGCTTGTATTTCAGGGCTTACACTGGTCTGATTGTTTGTGTTACTACTCGGTGATGTACTGACACAAGAAGTCATTAAAAAGAAAATGAAAAGAACTATTAAGTTTTTCATAAGATAAGCTTTTGTCTTTAGACCAATTTGGTATTTAAAAGTTTGTTATTCAATTGTTAAGTCTTGATTTAATGTTACAGGTCTAGCTACTTCATCAAATAGTTGATTCGTGAGTTTTCCAATTTTTACATTTTCTGTACTTTCAGGATTTAGATTTTTTAAAACTTGTAGTACCTCACCAGCCCTTACGCGTCTAAAAATCGGTCGCATAGTTCCGCCAATAGTACCAGCTTCGGCTAAAGGATTCCATTGGAAATCAGCATCCACAAGCGTACCCCGCGGTGCCATAATGGGCGGGTTGCCTGAAAATCTAAAATCGAGTTGATCAGGATGTGGCAAGCCTAAAGCATGGCCAAATTCGTGTGCGGCGGTGGTACTTTCTCCGAGCTGGTCGGAAATGAGCCAGTGGCCAGAGTTTTCACCCAATCCAAAGCCCATCATGGAGCGTTCAGCAATGTTTTTGTCCTCAATTCTTATAAAATTAACAGCATAATCTGTATTGTTCAGAACCTTCAACAGAACTTCAGAATTACTTAAACATTCAAATTTTATATCAAAAACAATATCAAAAAGCCGGGAGCCAAGCTGTAGTTTCGCACTTGGCTCATTCCACATCTGGTTTATTTCCCAAACAATTTTATGAGCTAAATCATCGCTGGCATATTTTCCGTAAAAAACCAATTCGGCCTCTATGGTAATTTGTGAAGTGTCAGAATTTATTGTGGCTATTGCTGACATAATCAGAAAGGTAGATAAACCACTTTTTTCGTTTCGAAAAATTCTTCTTCATAGAAACTTGGCAAATCGTACATCGTATATTTTCTTTTGGCTTCAGCCAATTCTTCCTCCAAATCGCCACCTTTGAGGTAAAGAATGCCGTTATCCAATGGATTGAAATGGTTTTTGTTGAATTTGTGTTTGATCCAATCAACAAAAGGAGCCATTCTTGTAACAGCTCGACTTACCACAAAATCATAGGTTCCATGAATGTTTTCAGCTCTCTGGTGTTCCGCTTTCACGTTTTTTAGACCTAAAGCGTTGGCCACTTCGGTCACTACTTTTATCTTTTTGCCTATTGAATCTACCAAATGGAAGTTACAGTTTGGAAACATAATGGCCAATGGAATTCCTGGAAAACCGCCTCCAGTGCCCACATCTAAGATGTCGGTGTCGTCCACAAAACTGCAAACTTTGGCAATTCCCAAGGAGTGCAAAACGTGTTTTTCGTAAAGATGTTCCATGTCCTTTCTGGAAATAACGTTGATTTGTCCATTCCAAAGTTCATAAAGCTCACCCAAACGCCCAAATTGCTCTTTCTGAGTTTCTGTGAGATCAGGAAAGTATTTTAAAATAATATCTATGCTGTCCAAAAGTGTATTTTTTTTACAAAGATAAAATAAATTAATAATCTAGATTTTTGGAATTGACTAAAATTAGCGATTTGTTTGCCCCAATTCGAAATAGTTTTTACAAACTTTTGTAGTTTTTACTTTTTAATATTCCATAGTGAGAATTGATTGCAGGAGGTACTCTTTTTCCATTGTTTCACTTTAGGTTCATAAAGGGTATCTTTAGTTTATTCAATTATTTGTTGTTTGTAATTTTGGCTATTGAAATCAGCTTTGTAACAAAAATAGCCTTAATTTTGCTGCAAAATATAACACGATGTCAGTAATCATTAGCCCAATCTCAGATAGTCTTTCTCAGTTTTTTGCACAGAATTCATACTCAAAAGTGATGGTATTGGTGGATAATCATACCAAAAAAAACTGCTATCCATTAGTAAAGGACAATCTTCCAGCTCATAAAGTGATTACCATCAAGGCAGGTGAGCATTTTAAAAACTTGGACACTTGCCAACAGATATGGGAAGAAATGACACAAAATGAGCTAGATCGACATGCTCTTTTGATTAATCTTGGCGGCGGGGTAATAGGCGATATGGGAGGTTTTTGTGCGGCTACATATAAACGTGGGATAGATTTTATTCAAATACCTACCACGTTACTTTCGCAAGTTGATGCCAGCGTTGGTGGAAAATTAGGTATTGATTTTAAAGGTTTTAAAAACCATATTGGTGTTTTTACACTTCCAAAAACGGTTTTTATAGACGATACTTTTTTGAAAACTCTTCCACATAACGAGATTCGATCGGGATTTGCGGAAATAATAAAACACTGTTTGATTAGAGATAGAAACAAATGGAATGAAATAAAGACTATTGATCTTGAAAATCAGAATTTGGCGGATTTGATTCAACATTCTGTAGAAATAAAGAAACAAGTCGTTGCTGAAGATCCAACCGAGAAAGGTTTACGAAAAATATTGAACTTTGGACACACTTTGGGGCATGCCATTGAAACATTTTATCTTGACAAAGGCAAAGATAGATTGCTCCACGGTGAGGCGATTGCTGCAGGAATGATAGCAGAGGCATATATTTCTTTTGTCAAAAAACTCATTGATGAGCCAACTTTATTACAAATAGAAGAGTTTATTTTTGCCGTGTACGGAAGTGTTAAAATTAGAAAAGAAGACATGGAGGCCATAGTAAAACTGACGCTTCAAGATAAAAAAAATATTGGGAATGTGGTAAAAGCCTCCTTACTAGATGGCATTGGCTCATGTCAATTTGATGTGGCCATTAACAAGTCAGAAATGCTGAAAGCCTTGAATTATTATTGCGGCTACTAAAACCTTTTCGGGCATAGACTTGCATTTTGGAATTCTTTTTGCAAAATTTGTTTAAACAAGCAACTGATATTGTTGGTTTTACGTATGTATTGGAATTCTAAACTTATTACCCGAATGAAAAAAATCTTTATTTTGACTTTTTTTGTGTTTGTAGGTCTTACTAGTTGCAATTCTCTAAAGTTGATGGTTGACAACGACTACAGTTACGACACCGACTTTACTACCTACACCAGTTACAATTTTCTCAATTGCGAGATCGACACCTCAGACATTTGCTCAGAAATCCAAGATGCCATTCGCCGACAAATGAAAGCCCGCGGTTACAAAATGACTGACGAAAAACCAGGACTTTTGGTAAGCTACAGTATCATCAAAGACAGAGTGGGTTATAAAGGCTATTTTCAACCTTCTATGGAACGATGGGTAAACAGATACGAGAATGACGAAACCTACAAAGTCCAAACCTACAACTTTGGGGGAGGAATGATTTTGGTGTCTCTTTTAGATGCCGAAAGTAGCCGTCTGATTTGGCGAGGTTACGCCTCTGGTGTCTTTAATAAGCAAGTAAACAAGCCAGTAAACTACTATCGTTCAGTGGTCAGAAGTATATTTGACCAATATCCGCTCTTTGCTGCAGGAGAAAAACCTAGGAAGATTACCGAAATGTAATCATGAACAAGTTATTTGTATTGCTTTTAATTTCAGTGATTTCAACAAGTTGCTTGAGGAATAGAGTGTTCATAGAGCACGATTACAAATACTCCTTAGGTTTTACAGACTATAAAACCTATTCATTTGTTGAATGCCAGCGAGATACCAATTATATCTGTGAGGATGTACAACAAGCTATAAAACAGCAAATGGCAGCCAGAGGCTATGTTTTTACTTATGAAAAACCCGATTTGTTTGTTAATTTTTTCGTTTATTACGACGCCATAAAATATACGGGCTACGACCAGCCCAGCATGAATTTTTGGCTTAACAATAACACTGATAACGATTCATACAAGGCCATTAGATATAATCTTAAACAAGGCACTTTAATGATTTCGTTGATAGAAGGTACCACTTCAGAAATAGTTTGGAGAGGATACGCCAACGGCATTTTCAATGATAACTCGCACAAAAAGAGTTATTTCAAAAATATTGTGGCCAATATTTTTACTGAATATCCGCTTTTTGCTACAGATGCGGCTTGGAAAAAATCTAAGTTGAATAAGACGATGTAAATTGGGTCTTTGTGAGATAAGAAAGGTTTTTCTAACTACGTTAAACTCGTGTTATGGCCAAAATTATTTGTGATTTAGGCTAGTATCCTCCATACTTTGATAAATAATATTAGTTAACAAGTATGATTTTCAAGAAATTTCAACTTCTCTTGTTTATTTAGCTTATTTGAAATCTCTAGGGAAGGAGAACATCTTTTTATTTTTTCTTCTTTATATAAGTTTTTTTTAGAGCAAAATACAATGCCAAAAATATGAGTAGCATTTTGTTTTTCTACATAACTAACCCCACAAAACTTCCTAATCATCTAATAAAAAAGCCTATATATCTAATAATTGTATCTTTATAATAAAATGATGGTAAATTTGGATTTTTCAAACTCAATCAACCTATTTCTATGATTAAGATTTTCTCTACTTTGTTTTTAAGCGTTTTGGCTTGGTTTGGCTTTTTAGCTGATAAACCTGCTCCTCCAGATTGGAATCGATTCACGAAAGTTGTTTTGGCTGAAGGTTTAGATGAGCCAATGGAAATGGCTTTTTTGCCAGGAAATAAGATTATTGTGGTAGAAAGGAAAGGTGGTGTGAAAATCATCAATGAAAAAACTAAGGAAGTTTTGGATGCGGGTTTTATAACCGTTAACACCAAATATACCAACAAACAAGGCCAAACACGTGAAGCCGAAGAAGGACTGATGGGTGTAAGTCTTGATCCAAAATTTGCAACAAACCGTTGGGTTTATTTATATTATGCCCATCCAAAGCAGTCTAAACATGTTTTGTCTAGATTTACTTTGAAAAACGATACATTAGATATGGCTTCTGAAAAGCAAGTATTGGATGTAATAACACAGCGAGAAGAGTGTTGTCACACTGGTGGTGGTATGACTTGGGACAATGCGGGCAACTTATTTTTGACAGTGGGGAATAATACTGTAAATCCACGTCAAGGATCTTCAAACTTGGTAGAAACTCCAGGAAAGGAAAATGAAGATGATCAAAGAGCCCCTGGTAATACAAATGATTTGAGAGGTAAAATATTGAGAATTCATCCAGAAGCCAACGGGACATATACCATTCCAAAAGGCAATTTATTCCCAGTTGGCACAGCCAAAACCCGTCCTGAAATTTATACCATGGGTCATAGAAATGCTTGGAGACCTTCTTTGGATTCAAAAACTGGCTTTTTGTATTGGGGCGAAGTTGGCCCAGATGCCTCCAAAGATTCTACTTGGGGACCAAGAGGATATGATGAGTTTAACCAAGCCAAGGGCCCAGGTTTTTTTGGATGGCCATATTTTATTGGGAAAAACTTTCCTTATAAAAAATACAACTCTTCTGACGGCACTTATGGTGAACCTTTCGATGTAAATAACCCAGTAAACAACTCAGTTAACAATACAGGTTTGGTGAATTTGCCTAAGCCAGTTCCTGCAATGATTTATTATCCTTATGGACCTTCAACTGATTTCCCATTGGTAGGTACTTCCGGAAGAAGTGCTACAGGGGGCCCAGTGTTTAGAAAAGCCGATTTCAAAACAGCTCCAAGACCTTGGCCTGATTATTATGAAGGAAAATGGCTTATTACTGAGTTTATGCGTGGATGGATAATGGCAGTTACCATGGACGAGAAAGGTGATTATGTATCAATGGAAAGAGTATTGCCAGACATGAACTTTAGTTCTGCCATCGACATGGATTTTGGTCCAAGCGGCGATATGTATGTGCTGGAGTACGGTTCAGCCTGGTTTAGAGGTAATGACAATTCGAAATTGGTGAAAATAGAATACAACGCTGGAAATAGAAGACCAAATGTTGTGGCTGTTTCTGATAAAACTTCTGGTGCATTACCCTTAGCAGTTAAGTTTTCAGCTGAAGGCTCGAATGACTTTGACCCAGAAGATGCTGGTAAATTGACTTACAAATGGAAAATTGCTGATTCAAAGAAAGCAATCGTTGCGAATTTAGTGGGTAAAGAACCAAATTTCATTTTTAAAACTGCTGGAAACTTTACGGTAACACTTGAAGTAACAGATACCAAAGGTGCTAAGAACAGTATTTCTTTACCGGTTACAGCTGGAAATACTGCACCTGAAGTAGACATTGAACTTGAAGCTTCTAATCAGACCTTTTACTTTGGAAAAAATCCTATTGGTTATAAAGTGAAGGTAAAAGACAAAGAAGATGGCGATAAAATTAAACCTGAGGAAGTGGCGGTAACGTTCGATTATTTGCCACAAGGTTTTGATCCAATAGAAATTGCGGCCAAACAAAAAAGTGCTGATGATATGGCTTCTTATGCTGTGGGACGCAACTTGATAGAGGCTTCTGACTGTAAATCTTGCCACCAGTATACGACAAAATCTATTGGACCTAGCTACCAAGCCGTAGCGGATAAATATCCAAATACCCCTGAAAATATGACGTATTTAGTGAAAAAAATCAAAGAAGGTGGTAGTGGTGTTTGGGGAGAACATGGTATGAGTGCACACCCAGACTTGAGCGAAGTAAATGCTAAACGTATGGCAGATTATATCTTTAGCCTTGCTTCAAATAATGCCAATGTATCTAAATTGGCATTAACTGGAACTGTAAAACCTGAAAACCCAATTTATGAGAATACTGCAGGTAGTTTTGTTTTAAGAGCAGCTTATAAAGACAAGGGAGCCATGAAAACCAAGGCTCTTTTGAATGAGAAATTGGTAATTTTGCGTCCAAATTATCTTCGTCCTCAAGATCTGAATGGCTCATTTGGCACGCAGGTAATAACCACTCCTGGGTATTCGTTTTCGTTGGTTGGCGATAAGTCTTATGGATATTACAAAAACATTGATTTGACTTCAATCAAGGAAATTATAGCCTATGTTCAAGCAAGTGCTAGAAATGGGGCTGTTGGCGGTAAAGTAGAGCTAAGACTCGACAAAGTAGACGGACCACTTTTGGCAACTTCGGAATACGTGGGTTTGAAAGAATTAGGCTTTGAAAGACCACCTGCTGGTACGAATATGGCTGAATGGAGTCGCAATCGTTCTGGAAAAGCTAAATTGACCTTAAACCAAAGTGTAAATGGAAAACATGACGTTTATTTGGTGTTCAGAAACGAGAAAGCCGCCAAAACTGATGTAATACTTCAATTGACAGAAGTTGGATTTTTTCAATAGTCTTTAGAGAATTAGGCAATAAAAAAAGCACCAGTTTGGTGCTTTTTTTATTGTCAATTTTTTCGGTAAAATAATACTGATGGATTAAATGCCAACTCTTCTATCAAAAACAAAATGGTTTCAATCAAAAATGGCATAAACAGCAAAAGAAGCTAACCAATGATCACCACCATAATTTCCAGAGGTTACGTTGGGTAAAGTCTTTTCAAGAAACTCTTGAGATTTTTTCTCGAACCTCACTTTTAAAGGATTAGTTTTATCTAAAGATTTCGCTATACCTTTTAAACACCAAGCACGGCTCAAACTTAAACCATCCAAATGAACAATTTGAAAGTCAGTTCTGTCTGAAACTACTGGCATTTTCAGGATATTTGTGATCGATTTTGGTTCCATAAAAGTTTTAAACCAAGATTCAAATTCGCGAGGAGGCATAATTCTACGCATTAAATCTGCAATTTCTAAATTTGGTGAGAGAAAATCAGAGCCATCAGGTTCTAGATATGCAGGTGCATTTTTTTGTTCATAGTAAAATTCATTCGCTTTAGCAATAACCGCCAATTCAAAATTGTCATTTTTAGTAGCGATTGCCCAATCGAGTGCAAAACATAATCCGAAGGCGGTATTTGGGTGCACGCCTGTTCTATTTGGATAAGTTTGTTTAGGTAAAAACTCTGACCAAAGTCTTACTATTTCCATGGTTAGTGGCTGCAAGTTTTTATGCCATTTTTGAGCAATAGGATCGTTCCAAGTTAATAATTCTTGATCGAGTTTGAGTATCCATGCCCAACCGTATGTTCTTTCAAAAGTCTTGGTTGTTTTGTATTTGGTAAAGTATTCAGCCTCTGTTTTAATTTTTTCGGACTGAAAACTGCTTTCTAAGGTTTTGATAATCTTAGCTTTATCTTTTAAGTCAGGAAAGGTTTTTAGTAATTTCACCAACATCCAGTGGCCATGCACACTGGAGTGCCAGTCTAAACATCCATAAAAACTCGGGTGTAGGTCAGAAGGAAGAAGCTTGTGATCAGCTGCCCCATCGGAGCTGTGTCCTGTTTTATTGGGAAATTCCTGAGTTATACAATGCAAAGGCAATGTGGCCAGTTTTTCCGCAGTTTCCTGAGTGAAGAGGGCGTTGGTTTGGGCCTGAGTTTTTGTTATTATTAAAAGAAGAAGTAAAAATATTTGAATTCTTATTTTTAATATTTTCATGCGTTTAGTTGTTTTTTTAATGCTTAATTGAAAATAATATATAATAAACACACGGTAATGAAACTCGCAATTCCTTGTAAGCCCGTCAATAGCGTGTGCGTTTTGAAAGCGTCTTTTTGGCTGATTCCAGTAAATTGAGAGACCACCCAAAACCATGCATCGTTGGCATGTGAAACCACCATTGCACCGCTACCAATGGCCATCAAAAGTAATGTGAGCTCAAATGCTTGAGTGAATCCTACAGATATTAGTATAGGAGCTAAGAGGCTTGAAGAGAGTACCATAGCCGAAGTAGTAGAACCTTGGGCAGTTTTGAAAAATGCTGCAATTAAAAAAGCAAAAAGTAAGAATAATAGACCAGAACTTTGATTATTTATAAGCCAATCGGTCATCGTTTGTTTAAGTGAGGTTTCTTTTAAAACAGCACCAAAAGCTCCTCCAGCACCTACCAAAACCAAGGTAGTTCCGCAGTGATTTATTCCACTTTTGAAGCATTCTAAAAGCCATTCTGAGGGCTTCTCAGGAAAAAGAAAATAAGAAAGAAATATAGCAAGTAAAAATGAAATCAACGGACTACCAATAAAACTCAACCATGTTGTGACGGTTTCTGGAAAGTGTAATATTTTAGCGAATGAGGCCAATGAAATTAATAAAATAGGCAACAAAATGGGCATAAATGCCAACCAAGCCGAAGGTAATTTTTTGTGATTTTGAATGGCTATATTTTCTTCATCTTCTGATATTAAAGTAAGGTTTTTTGCAAATTTATTGGCAAACCAAGTGGACAAAAATAAGCTTGGTATAGAAACTACGAGACCAATGATAATTACCAAGCCAATAGAATCAGAAATATTTAAATTTCCAGCAGCTGATAATGGTCCTGGTGTTGGTGGCACTAAAGTATGGGTAGCAAAAAGGCCTCCTGAGAGCCCAATAGCTATGGTTCCTAGCGGAACTTTAGATTTTTGAGCGACTATTTTATTGAGTTTAGAATGTATAATAAAGCCTGAATCGCAGAAAACGGGGATACCTACCAAAGCCCCGATGATAGACATGGCGAAAGTGGGATATTTTTTTCCAAAAGAATCAATGATTAAGTCCGCTACCTTTATAGCAGCTCCTGATTTATCCAAAATTGCCCCAATTACACAACCGAGAATCACCATTAAGCCTATTTTGGTCATTAAATCCCCAAATCCTTTGCCTATGGTTTCTGCCAATTTGTCAATGGGTAGGCCAGCTGAAATGCCCACAAACAGAGCCGCAATCAGCAGTCCGGCCAGTGGGTGAATTTTGAAAACCGTAGAAGACAGCACAATGAAAGCAATTGCAATCAGAACGATAATTAGAATCATTTAAGGTTGGGTATTTTTGGACTACTAAGATGACAATAATTGGTGGCAAACCCAAAAGTTAACAAAGTTTTATCAATTTGTTTCACCATTTTGCCTCTATCCAAACCACAATAAACAGGATAATACATAAAATTAATCTCAACCAATCGGGTAGAATTTCAAAACTACTATTTGATTGGAAAGTATGTGCAGTCATTTTGGAATCGTAAGAATTGATTATGGATTTTGTCTGCATGAAACTTAAATATGGTTTAGCATTGACTTCTACAAATACTTCTAAACTATCATTTATTTTTTGCCAGTCAGTTTGTCTAAATACGTATTTTCCCATTCGCGTTTTCGAATTGATAGGCGAAATTCTAGTGAAAATAGTGTCGTTTGTCGTTTTGAAAATCGCTGAAGAATTATCGAAATTATTAAATTTTATGTTCGTCCAAAGACCAGAAACAATAGGAGCTGCTATTTCTATATTATTCTTTTGAACTGGTTGCAAAAATTGCAGCACATTTCCCCAAATTTGCCGATAAGTAATACTATCGCCAGAAAGTAGTAGGGGATAGGTCTCAGATATTAAGGTTATTCCAACTCTTTTATTTGATACGGAAATTGGCCATTTGTTGAATTTTTGTTGGTTTTTGTTTTCTTTTAAGCCGAAGGGGATACCAATTAAATCGTTTGGTAGTTTAGATTCTGTTTCTTGGCTAATTCTCTGAATTTCAAAGTTTTCGGAGAATGATTTATTGACAATTGAAAGGTCGTTTTCTGTCAAATTGAAAACAAAAACGCCGCCGCCAGCCTTCAAAGTTTTTTGGCAAACGGGATTATTGGCTCTAGCTGGAGTAGTAAAAACAATATTATAATTAGCATCTTTATTTTGATTTATGACCGTTTTGTTTTGTGTGTTTTTGGTAATGATTGTTTCAACATCAACGGTATGTCCATTTTTTCCTAGCCACTCCGATAACATTTTCGTTTCAAAGTCTGGATTTTCTGCCAAAACAAGGATTTTTAGTTTAGGAGATGTCCTTGAATAATACTTTATTTCAGAAATTGTTTCTTCTTCAAGGTTTAAACTGATGTTAGTTTTACCTACTGAAAATGATGGGTATGACAGGTTAAAGTGTTGTTTTCCTTTTTCAAGTTTCACACTATCAAGTATTTGACTTCCATATTTTAGTTTTAATGTACCTGCTTTTTCTAAATCTAACCATCCGTTTACCATTTGGGTTTCGTTTTGAAATACGACTGCTCGCCAGTTCAGGTTTTGGATTTCATTTTGTTGGAATTCCGGTAAAAATTCTACTTTTCTGTCAGAAAGTAAACTCAAAAACTCTGGATTAAAGCTTTGACCAATTAATTTTACCTCTTGGTTTTTATCGGCATATTCCTTTTCAAATTTGCTAGTCGAAACCACCATTTTAAGGCCTAAACTGTCCTTTATTTTTTTTTCAAAATCTGGAGAAACTATTTCATCCTTAATTCCAATTTTAACTAAATACTTATTGTTGTTCGTCGTTGGCGGAAATATCAAAATGACAATAGATATCCAAAGCAAGATGTTGAGCGTTAGTTTGGTGTATTTCCTTTTGAGATTTTTTTGACTTAAAGTCCCATACAATTGAGTAGCTAACAATATGATTAGCAATGTGATAAGGGTAATATGTTGTATGTTCTCTGACAATTTACTTTAAGTTTTTTCTGAAAGCTGTTTCCAATTCCTTATTATTTATGGTGGTTTTTCCTCCTTTATTTTTCTGATTTTCGAAATTTAAGATGAGCAATAAGCTATTTTTTAGCGTTTCTTTCTGCTGTTTTGTTACGTTTTTGGCGTTTATTATGGTCTGAATATCCTTCAAAATAGAGCCTTTTATGTTGGACAATTCCGATAATGCCTGACCAAGTCTTAGCATTTTTTGCTTATCCTTATTATCAATCTTTTCTTTTTCAAGAATATCTATTATCGAAGCGGCCAATAGTCTGGTTTCGTCTTCAAAGAACACTTTACTGATATTTTGTTTTGCATTGAATTTGGTCAGTTCACCTGTGAGTCTTTTCTCTTTTTCTTTGATTGGAGGCGGGTCAAATCCCGTCTTCTTTACATAAACTCTGGCTTTTTGTTGAGCTTCCTTTAAGTAGGCAAGTGCTTTGTTTTCAAACGGTAAGGCTTTTTCTGGTTCGTAAAGTCTCAAGTGAAGTTCCGATTGCCACATTTGCTCCAAAGCCATTTTTAAGAGACTCCTGGTCGATTGCTCATAGAAAGTGTTGGTTTCTGCATCATCATGGGAATGCACATATTCGGCCATTAAGGCAGCTAAAGGATCCTGGTTTGTGTTCGGATTTTCTACAGCATGTGCGTGTTCATGTCCATGTTCCTCATGCCCGTGGTTATCCTCCTGTTCCTCAGTGTCATGGGCATGTACAAAACCCTTCATGAAGTCCCCATCTTCCTCTTCATGCGGAGCTGCTCCAATACTATTTTCAAATTCCTCTCCTAAATATTGTCCATATCTCAACCGAAGCACTTTTTGGTCATATCCGATTTCATTGGATTCTGAATTAAACATGGCAGTTTTAATTTTACTGCGTTTTTTTATGAGCTTTTCGGTATCAATGATTATTTGTCTCTGGCTTCTGAAGTATTCTGGTAGAATATTCATGGCCATGGTGGCTAAATCAGATTCATCTTTTGAAGCTGTGTCTTTGAAAACCACGAAGTAAGTATCTGATTTTGTGAAATTTGGTTCAGGCTGTTTGTTGTCAATTGCAGCCCAATAATAGTACAATTCATCTCCAGGGCTGAAGTTGAGTGCTTTTAAATCTATATTTTTGGAGATATTGGCAGATTGAAAATTTGTACTTCCCACTGGCCACTTTGCCTCTCTGAATTTTACATTTTCACCAGACCCCCTGGCTACAGTAGCTACAATATAAGCTTGACTCACCTTAAAATCATCAGATATTTTTGCTGAAATTTGGATGGTTTTCGGGTCTTTCATTTGATGGATTGTATACAGATTTTTGGAGGCTGGTTCTATTTTTGGAGGATTATCGGGCAAAGCTTCAATTCTGTAAAACGCTGATTGATATATTAATGAGTCTTTTTGAAATGCTTTGATAGAATAAAAACCGCTGTGTAATATTTGATCAATGTGTAGGTAATTGTCTCCACTTTTGATGAATTCCAAGCTTTTACCCTTGGCATTTTCTAAAACAACTGAGACCTCTGGTGAATTATCAAATTTCACAATCCATTCGAGGTTGGAACCTACTATTACTTCCGCATTAAGGTTGGCAGAAGTTTTTTGGCTCAATCCAGTATATTTTGGAGGTGTAATTTTTAGAACGGAAGAGTTGAACTTTGGCTGTTTTACTGCCGAACTACTCTCGGTTGTATCAAGCAAGTTTGCGATTGGCAAATTTAGGCTTTTCAGTTTTTTTGGAATAAATGAAAATCCGGAACTCAAAATGGCTACCGATAACAAAATCCAGAATGCCTTATCTAGCTTCAATGGGAGCTGTATTTTTGTGTCCATGATTCTATCCACTTGCATGATTTCCACTACGTTTAGCTCCTTTTTCTCTAATAATGAAAGGCTGTGTTCTAGCTTTGGATTGTGTTGATGAACAAATTTTTTGGCAGCTTCTTTTTTATTTTTCCAAATGTTTAGATAAAAACCCAATGCAACAAATCCAAAGGTTGCACCTAAAATGGATAGCGACTTATTTTGAATAAAGTAGTTTAAAACGAAATAAGAAGCAAGGCCTACAAAAATGCACTTCAGCATGTCTATCAAGAACAACCTGATGGCTATTTTGGAAACTGTATTACTTATTCTGTTCATTTATTTTTTTTTAGTGATATCCAACGCTCTGTTATTATAATTCCTAAAAGTAACAAACATAAGTATTTGTCAATAAGTATTTTATCATTCGTTTTTTTGCCTATATGCTCTTTAAAAACCTGCCTTAACTGTTGCTTGCTCAATGGCGATTTCTGCGAGTGCAATTGATAATGATTCAAAAGAATTTCAAGTATTTGTTCTGGTAGTTCTGCTCTGAATACACTTCCAGCTTTTAGATTTTCATTGAGAAACACCACGTTTTTGGCAGTATTTTGACTTCCTTTTAATAAAATTATCAATTCAGCATTTTTGTATTTTTCAATTTGATCACCGATAACTATTTCTGGACTTTGATTTACGTAAATAAATGGAAATCCATAAACTTCTTTTATGGCTTCAAAAGCTGCTTTCGCATTATTGTTTTCTGTTTGATTCGTGATATTTATGGCAACTTTTATTTCTTTTTTCTCAATAATTTTTTTCGATGGTTTGGTGCTATTATTCGTTAGTTTTTTATCAGCATCTACATAAATATATTCATTGGTTGACAGAGCCTTACCTTCTTCTTTTGGGGTTTTATTTGAAAAGAAAACTTCAAAGTTTCTTGGTAAATATAGATTTGGGTTTTCTCCTAAATTTATATCATTAGGTAAATATAGGTGAAGAATTTTTTTTGAAAAATCTATTTTTTTATTATTTGCAATGTTTTGAATATCAGAAATATACGTTTCTTTTTCTACAAAATTGGCTTCTAATTTCTCAATGTTTTTATTGAGATTGTCAATCCAAAATACAGGTTCTTTTTTGGTTAAAGCCTCATTTATTTCGAATTTAAAATTCTCCGTAGTTGCTTTGTCTTTTGCTACAACATGAATTTTACCAAGTGGAGTCTCGTTATTTTCTCCTAATTTATTTAAGAGAGGTTTAGCAATTATTAAAACTAATAATGCAATGGCTAAAATCCTTAGAATTAATAGTAACCAATCATCAAACCTGAATCCTTTGGCTTTTAGTTTTTGGCTTTCTACCAACCATTTCATAGCTGCCCAATCCACATTTTTGGCTTGTTTTTGATTCCAAAAGTGAATCAAAATTGGGGCAGCTATAGCAGCTAATCCCCAAAGAACATTTGGGTTTATTAGCTCCATTTTAATTTTTTGAGAGAGTTTTTCAATACTTCAGCTATTGGGTCATTGAGTTGACACCTGTAAAAATGGACATTTTCAATTTTTAGCTCATTTTCAAAATCATCTAGGTAACCATGAAAGGATTTCAGATATGCGTTTTTTGTTTCCTCAGGACTTAATTCTATACTTTTTCCAGTTTCTAAGTCTTTAAATTTGATAACTTCATCCCATTCAAAGCTAACTTCTTTTTCACCAAGAATTTGAAAGAGTAAAAGTTGTTTTCCAGGCCTCGACCATAGATTCACGAGCTGATAAAACTCACTGTTTGTTTGAAAGAAGTCGGAGACGAATATCAATAATTCTTTATTTTTTGATTGAAATTCAGGAAAATTTATTTTCTCAAAATTCCAGTTTCCTTCTGCTTTAGCATTTTCTAGGCCATAAAGTATTTTTTGAAAACTTTGTTTGCCTTGGCTAGCCAACAATTCCAATTTGCCATTTTTTAAGCCAAAAAGATTCATGTTGTCACTCTGCTTAAAACCCAGATAGGCGAAAGATGCGAGTAATATTTTGGCAAAATATAGCCGAGAAACGCCCTTTTCTTCATAGTTCATCGAGCCAGATAGGTCAATAATGAAGTTGATAGTGAGTGTACTTTCAGTGGCTGATTCTCTTACCTGGTGTTTTTCAGTACGGGCAAAAAGCTTCCAGTCTATACTCTTTGGGTCGTCACCCGGTCTGTAATGTCGGTATTGTTCAAACTCTGCCCCAGTGCCTGACCTTTTGCTATTATGAAGCCCAAGCACTACTTGATCACTCACCAATTTGGCAGCGAGCTGTAGGTTATTGACTTTTTTTAGGTCTTGGGCTAAAGACATGCGTAGCTTATGAGATAGTTTGCTTTATGATTTCAATAAATTTTTTATGACATCATCGGTGCTTATTCCTTCGGCTTCAGCACGAAAGTTTAGCGAAATTCTATGTCTTAAAACTGGATATGCCAGCGTATGAATGTCTTCGGGAATTACCGAAAATCTACCTTTTACCACAGCCCTGGCTTTGGCACAAAGTATCAATGCCTGGCCCGCTCGAGGTCCTGCACCCCATTCACACCATTTTTTTACAAACTCTGAAGTAGAATTCTGTGGTCGCGAATTTCTTACTAGGTTATTTACTTCCACTATCAAGCTGTCGTCTATATGAACTTGGCGAGTGAGATTTTGTAAGGCTATGATATCCAGTGCGTTAAATACACTGTTAATTGTATTTTTTTTCACAGCAGTCGTAGACTTTAACACTTCCAATTCTTCTGTTTCAGAAGGATAATAGAGTTTTATAAACAACAAAAATCTGTCTAATTGAGCTTCAGGCAAGGGGTAGGTTCCAGATTGCTCAATTGGATTTTGGGTAGCGATAATCAAAAATGGCTTGTCTAAATCATAATTTACACCACCGTAAGTCACTTTATATTCTTGCATAGCTTCCAATAGGGCAGCTTGAGTTTTAGGTGGCGTACGGTTTATTTCGTCTGCTAAAACTATGTTAGCAAACAAAGGGCCTTTGTTGAATTTGAAGAATTTCTTTCCAGTTTCGTGGTCTTCTTCCAATATCTCGGTTCCAATAATATCGCCTGGCATAAGATCGGGCGTAAATTGGATTCTTTTGAATTCCATCTCTAAAGCCTCAGATATCGTCTTTACCATTAAGGTTTTTGCTAATCCTGGAACGCCTTCGAGTAGGCAATGTCCCCCTGCCAAAAAAGCGATTAAGATTTCCTCAATAACTTCGTTTTGCCCAACTATTACCTTGGCAATTTCTTTTTTTAAGAGCGGCAATTTCTCTACCAGCGATTTGTATTGTTCTTTGGTTTCCAATTTATTCTAATGTGTTAATGCATAGTTGATAATATTCACACCAAACTTGGTGTTGTCTTCGGCCAGCCAGCGTTTGTTGCGAAAATCATAGTCCCATTCGCAGCCGTAGTCTTTGTTTGAGTATAAAATTCCTATTCTTCCGTTTACCGTTACTGCTTTTAGATAATCATGAACGAGGTCGTCACCCCAGCCATTGAGCTCAAAACTTGTGGTAGGAGGGCCTTCAAATTCAAAGAAAGATTGGTAAATTGGATGCGTATTTGGGATTTTCTGCAAGGCTTTTTGTCCAAAAACTCTCCCGATTTCCTGCTCAAACGATTTTGCAAAAAGTCCATCTATATCATGGTTGCAATCATCCACAAAAAGAAATCCTCCATTTTGTATGTACCGATGCAGGTTATCTCTTTCCATACTCGAAAATTCTACTAATTTGTGTCCACTTAAATAACAGATTGGACTTCGGAATAGGTTTTTATCAGTCAGAAAAATGGTTCGTTCTTTTTCGTCTATCGGAATGGTTGTATATTCGACAAGCGAATTCAAGATATTACTAGGCATACGTTGGTCAGTATCCCAGTCGCCAGAGTTATATTGAATACGTGTAAATACGAAAGGTTTCAAGTTTGCTTTTTCAGATGAATTAAAAAACCACTAAACTTAATAAAAAAGGCTTATTTAACCTTCAAAAACTTGACGAATGGAGATTAAATGACGACAAATTATATTTTTTGTTGCTTTTTTAATAAAAAGAAAATTTATGCTTTCAGCTAAATTAAATTTTAGTTGGATACAAACGGCGTTAAACTATCATAATGGTGGAGCCTATCCATGAAGTTCACTTTGTAATGGTTTGAATCTATTACATCGGTGGTTATGGTATTGTTAATTATTTGAAGTGTTTTTTTCAAAAGCGTTTCATTGAGATTTCCGATGGGATAATAAGGCAAAACATCATCTTGAACCACATAATTCGGGATAAATCCTTCTTTTCTTGCATAAATAGCTTCCCCTCTTGAGTTTTCCAAGGTTGAATAGGCAGGCATAAGAACCAAAGGTAGTTGGCCAGTTTCATCTGTTATGATGGTCGAAATTACGCTTTTACCCATGGTATTGTCTCCGATTAAAATCACCTCCATATACGGTTTTAGGCAGTTTATTACCAATTCAGATGAAGAAGACGTTGATTTTGAGGTTATTACAAAAACTCTATTGAGCGTATTTAAATTAAAAGTTTCATTTGTCCAGTTTCTTCCGTCTTTATTTCCATCAGGTTTGCTTTGAGCCTCGAGTGTTTGGTTTTTATTCATGTGGCCTCCAAACATTTTCTCATTTGGATTTAGATTTTTAACAATCAAAGAGCCTACAACTTCTGCATTTGGTGTAAATCCTCCTGGATTGAATCTTAAATCGAGTATGAAATCATCTATTTTCTGGTTTTTGAAATAGCCAAAAACGGCTCTGAGTTCTGGATCGATATCATGGAGAAATTGTGTAAAAGCCAAATAACCAATTTTTTGTTTTCCAGTTTCGATCACCCTAAAGTCATAAATGGGTTTTACTTTGTAGCCAGTTTTTGCGATATTGGCATTTTTGATTTCGTCTGAAGTATTTAGCCAGGTTATGTCGATATTCGGCTGGGCTAAAAGTGTCAAAATATTATTTTCAGTAATCGTATTTCCATTTATCTTCTGGATAATATCTGCCCTGTATAGGCCCGCTTTTTCTGCTGGGCTATTTTGTGCTACCAATGAAATCGCCAGAAATATTTGGTCTTTTAATGGGTCTGGTTTAAAAGTTTTGTATCTAAATCCGTATCCTACTGGTGTGCCCAACCAAAAGTTCAAAACGTCGTTTTTGTCACTTTTCATATATGAAAACCAATCTTGATTTTCATTTATGAGCGATTTGTAATATTTGATTGGTTCTAAGTATTTATCAGTTTTGGCTTCTACTGGCATGGCCTCTTCCCATAGATAATACTTTTTCATTTGCGAATAAATCCAGTTGTTTTCTTTTAGAAATTTAGATGGAACTATTGTAATGGTAGAATCCTTAGGGTTGTTGTTTATGGGGTTAATATCTATGGGTTTTCTACTGCAAGAAAAATTTCCAAGCAGCAAAATCGCACATAGAACTTTTATAAAATTGCGGTGCATTTATTTAATTTTTAAAAAGTTTATAGCTCTCTGGTTCTTTTGAACCCAAAAGGTACAAATAATATACGCCTTGTGGAAGTTCTTTGAGGTCAAGTTTTGTAGATTTTAGGTTTGAAATGTCTTTTTGGAGAATTTTTCGACCAAGCTGGTCGTAAATATGGAGTAGGTAAAATTCTTGAATTTCGCTTAGGTGTAGTTCGTCAGAAACTGGATTTGGAAAAACTTGGACTTTATTTTCGCTAGAAATTGATAATAAAACACTTGATGAGTCTTGAACTTCTTCAACTTTGATATTTTTTAAGGATACGTTTCCAGTTTTAAGACCAAGATCAAAAACTATTCTTGCTTTTGGGTCATCTGGTGAGGTCATTACAAAACTATAGGTAAATTTGGTCTCGTTGCTAGTCAAAGTGAAACCTTTGTAGCTTGAATACGCACTGTAAGTACCAGAAGCTAGGCCAATATAGTTGGTTATGCCTATATCGGTATCAGATTTTGCCTCAAATCGCACTAAGTATCTTTTTCCTTTTTTTAGCGGGATGTCATTTTTTACAAATTGTACATGCCATCCCTCAGTGGAAGATTTCTTTATTTCAATGTTTGCAAAGTTTTCCTTAATTACAAGGTTTGCAGTAGCTGAGGGTTGAAGGTATAAGTTCCAATTGTTGGTATTTGAGGTGAAGTTACTTTCGTAAATAGTGTTGGTTTTGATTTCTTTTGCGGCTGAAATTGGATTTCGGACCAAAGCGTCCAATAGAGGTTGTAGATATTGGCCAGTTGAGGGATTGTAAATTCCGAAACCTGCACTAAATTCCCAATAAGCCCAGCTAAAACCTTGTTGTTCAAACCATCGGGCGAGGTAATTACTCCAAAGTACCCTACTTTCTAAGTCGGCTTTTGAAAACGCTCCAAATTCTCCGATATGAATCGGAAGGTTATTTTGATTGCCAAATTCCTTTAAGTATTTAAATTGTCCAATTATTTCGTCCCTTTCTAAGTTAGTGTTTTCCCATTTTGTACCCAGCCATGGGGTAGAGCCATCTACCCAGTCGGCCCCTTGGTGTGTAAAATTGAAAGGGTCGTAATAGTGTATAGTAAGTATGATGTTGTCGTCGGCAGGTATTTTGAGCGATGAAACACCCGCAAGTCCACCCCAATTTGACGTTCCCATTAAAACGGCCCTAGTTTTGTTGGTTTTACGAATAGCAGAAAGTGCTTCAGCAAAAAAAGTGTTCCATTTATCTGGTGTGAGGTTAGTGTTTGGTTCGTTCATGACTTCAAACAGCAGGTTTGAATCATAATCTTTAAAAAAGGTGGCTATTTGAGTCCATTGACTTAAAAACTTCGCTTTTTGTGCATCTGGATTTGCAAATATGGCCTCATGGTGGTGCATGTTTATGATTACCAAAAGATTTTCTTTTTTTGCCAAATCCACAACAGTTTTAATTCTTTCTAAAAAGTTAGCATTAATGGTGAATGGTTCAGTTTGTTGGCATCTTGCGGCTACATCCCATCTGATAGGTATTCTTACGTGATTAAATCCCTGGCTTTTTATTCGAGTAAAATAATCATCTTTAAATGGATTTCCCCATTCGGTTTCTGACGGTGCCTCAAACATATTCCCCATGTTTATTCCTTTTCCTAGTTTTTTGTTGAGGTCATGTATGGGTGATTGTGCGGTGGCCATTTGAAAGTACAGGACGAATACCACTAGGATTTTGTACATCTTATGCTTTTATTTTGTTTACAAAAATATTGATAATGTTGGTTTTTTGTTTGGTTCTTTTTTGAAATAAATGATCAAATTAATTTTAATTATGCCATTAGAATAGTTTTTGGGGAACAAAAAAGGCAAGACTCTTTGAAGTCTTGCCTTTAATGAAACATATTTTTTGCGTTTCCTAAACCGCATCGCTTAAGCTCGAGAAAGTAAATTCTCTGATTTTCATCGGAGGAATCATATAGTTTTGGTTAGATTCCGTGCTTACTACTCTTTCAGATACACCAAGCGTTTCAAGGTTGTTGAGCATGATAATCGGACTTTCGTTGAACCTCAAGTTTTTGATAGGATGTTTTATTTTTCCGTCTTCTATATAAAAAGTCCCGTCACGTGTAAGTCCCGTCAAAAGCAATGTTTGGGGATCTACAGGTCTGATGTACCAGAGTTTGGTAACCAATATGCCTCTTTTTGTGCTTTTTATCATTTCTTCCAAACTTGCCTTTCCACCTTCCATGATCATGTTGTTAGGAAATGGTACTGGTTTTACACCCTTTTCTTTGGCCCAAAAAATAGAATAGGCCAGATTTTTTACTACTCCTTTATCTATCCACTTGAGTTTTTGTTGGGCTTGTCCATCACCCGACCATGGCGAAGCAGGCAATTCGGGATGGTTGGGGTCAGAGTAGAAAGTAACGGCCTCGTCTACTATTTTATCACCAAGTTTAGTTTTCCCGCCTGGTTTACTAAAAAACGAACGGCCTTCATCGGCACTTCTAGCATCCATGCCGAAGAAAATGTTTTCTAATAAAACTGCCGCAGCTGTTGGTTCAAGAATTACGGTATACTTTCCCGGTTCTATGGCTTGAGCACTTGCCGATGCTTTGGCTTTTTGGAGTGCCACTTTTGTGGCAGCGGCCGTATCTAATTTATTGAAATCACTATAGCCTTTGGCCACATAGCCAGAACCTTTGCCATCTTCGGTTCTTACTGTAAGTGAGAAGTTTACATTGGTAGATGCGTAATATGCAAACAAACCTTTTGAATTCATAATGGCTGTGTAGCCATGTTGGTCTTCTAAAAAACCTGCTCCAACGAGTTTCTCTTTTCGGCATAATTCCAAACTTTGAGCTACTTTGGTGGCTCTTTTATCAGGATTTATGGTGGCTGTTGATTCAAAATAACCATTGGCTTTCATGTAGGTTTGTGGGTCTACTAAACCTTCATATTCTGGATTTTCTGGTGCCAGTTTTGCCAGTTCTTCGGCTCTTTTTACAACTTTTTCGAGTGAGGCATCGTCAAATTCGTCTATGGTGGCTGAGCCTACTTTGTTGCCAAATGCAGAGGTAACAGCGATGTTTTTATTGGTAAGTCCACCCGCCGTAGAAACTTCGTTTCGTGCATAGCGGATGTTACCACGTTGCTCGCCAATGATGTTTACAATACATTCATCAGCCTTGGAGTAGCTCAAGATTTTTTTGAGCAAGGCTTTGGCTTCTTCTTCTGTTAATATTATGTTCATGTTCTTTGTTCTTTTTTGATGATTTTAAACTCAGGATTTGAATGACTAAAATTCTAATTGGGTCAGATTTGGTTTTTTGTTAAATCAGATTGAACTTTCCATTCATCTCTTAATTTTCAATTAACCAATTAACCAATTAACCAATTAACCAATTAAATTTTTCTGCCGGTGTTAATGACATTGACTCCATCAAATCTGGCAGTTGAGCTACCATGTGATACAGCACTTGATTGCGAAGGCTGGCCTTTCCCATCAAAAAATGAACCACCCAATCGATAATCTCTCTCATCACAGATTTTACTGCATGAATTCCAGAATTCCTGCGTATTGGACTGATATGCAACGTCTTTCAGCATTTCACCTATTTTTCCATCTTTGATTTCGTAATAAAGCTGGCCACCAAATTGGAAGTTATAACGCTGCTGGTCAATTGAGAATGAACCATCTCCAATGATATAAATACCTTTTTTAACGTCTTTTATCATTTCTTCTACCGAAAGAGGAGCTTTGCCTGGGGCTAAGGAAACATTGGCCATACGTTGGAACTGTACCGACGACCAACTGTCCGCATAGCAACATCCATGCGATTCTGTTTCCCCTATAATATGAGCTTGATCACGAATGGCTTGATAGTTTACCAAAGTGCCGTCTTTTACCAAATCCCATTTTTTGGTTTTAACGCCCTCATCGTCCCAACCAACTGCTCCTAATGATCCCACTTGCGTTTTATCAGCAAAAAGGGTTACTTCTTTACTGCCATAGTTGAAGTTTTTAGACTGCCATTTGTCTAAAGTCGCAAAAGAAGTTCCTGCAAAATTAGCTTCATAACCCAGTACTCTATCAAGTTCTAGTGGGTGCCCAACTGACTCGTGGATTGTAAGCCACAAATGTGATGGATCTAGAACCAAATCGTATTTTCCAGCTTCTACTGATTTTGCAGAAAGCTTCGCTTTGGCTTGTTGGGCCGCCGCTATGGCGTCTTCAAGCATGTCATAGCCTCGGTTATATCGGGTAGTTATGCCTGTTATTTTGTCCTTTGGATTGGTTTGCAAATACTCGTAACCCATGCCCATTGGAGCACTAAGTGCATTTCTTGTTTCAAATTTTCCTGATTTAGGATCAATACAAGTTACATTGAAAATCGGCCAAGTGCGGTGTATGTCTTGGTCTACATAAGTGCCATCAGATGAGGCAAAGTATTTTTGTTCATTAACTAAGAACAGAATAGAGTTAACATAGTTTGCTCCATTTTTTATAGCGGCGTCGTTTACTCCTAGAAGTAAATCAACTTTTTCTTGAATAGGCACCTCAAAGGCGTTTTTGATGATGGGTGTTTTCCAACTTACCTCTCCAAATCCTTTTTGGGCAGCCAAGGCTACGGGCTCTTTCATCAGTTTGGCGTTCGCTTTTGCAATGGCCACCGCTTCCTCTGCAGCCCGGGCTGTGTCGGCTTCTGATTTGGCATCAACTACTGCTGCAAAACCCCAGCACCCGTCAGCAATCACACGAACACCTACTCCGTACGACTCGGTATTAACGATATTTTGAACTTTGTCTTCACGCGTAACCACAAACTGGTTTAAATAGCGACCAATTCTGATGTCCGTATAAGTAGCTCCTTTGGACTTGGCTGCATTTAATGCAGCGTCGGCAAGGCGTTTTTTTATGGCTACGTCCATGGAGCCATTGAGTAAGGCTTCGTAGGAAACATTGTTTCCCATAACTGGAATATTAGGCAGCATGGCCGCACCAATTCCAAGACCCGATAATTGAAGGAAATCTCGTCTTTTCAAGGTAAATAGCTTTTAGATTAGAAATGAATATATTAGGTAAATATAAATCAAATCAAAGATGAAAACAATGGAGCAATAGTTGCAATTGTATAAGCGGATAAAAAAAGCAGTTGAGAGGAGGCCGATTTAAGGTTTATTAACGATTTAGAGTTGAATAAGCGGAAAAGCTGTCTCAATTTCTTTAATTGAAGAACTATGGACAAATACCCTTTCAAAAGATTTTGATAATCTCATATATATTTGAACCGAAATAAAAACAATCTAAAGCGACTAAATTATTATCATCTTGAGAAGAAGCCATATTTTAAGATGCAATACAAAGCTCTAAAACCATCCTTCCAGTTAATTTTTTTGCCTTCTTCGTAAGTTCTGCCATAATAAGAAATACCTACTTCGTATATTCTGATTCCTTTTATTCTTGAAATTTTGGCAGTCACCTCTGGTTCAAATCCGAATCTGTTTTCTTTTAAGGAAAGACTTTTGAGGATTTTTGCATCAAAAAGTTTATAGCAAGTCTCCATGTCTGTCAGGTTAAGATTGGTGGATGCGTTGCACAGGAAAGTTAGCAACTTGTTGCCAATAGAATGGAAAAAGAATAAAATACGGTGCGGTTTTCCTCCGATAAATCTGGATCCATAAACCACATCTGCAAAACCGTCAATGATTGGTTTTAGTAAAATATTGAACTCATTTGGGTCGTATTCGAGATCAGCATCTTGAACAATTATCAAATTGCCTTTGGCTTTTTTTATACCAGTATGAATGGCAGCCCCTTTGCCTTGGTTCACTTCATGTTTGTAATAACTAATGGTTTCATTGGGGTATTTATTGATGAATTCTTGAATTTTACCTTCCGTGTTATCTTTTGATGCGTCATTAACGAGAACAATCTCTTTTTTGTATCCTCCAATCAGATTCACATTTACTACTTTTTCAAGTATAAAATGCACCGTTCTTTCTTCGTTATATACTGGAATTAAAATCGATAATGTCTTTTGCTCTAGGTTTTCTAAAATCATATTTTCTTTAGTCTAAATATGCTGTAAATCAAAGTATTGTCATTTTCGTAAAAATTCTTGATTAAGATGGTTTGATAACCTCTTTTACGGGTCATTTCCTCAAAAATAGAATTCATTTTAGGATCTGCCAATTTACTTTGAATACTTATAAAAAATAGTTTCTCTAAGTCTTTATTGTTTACATAATCATTAAAAAAAACTTCATCGGGATTCTTTTGATAGGTCATAAGTTCTCCCTTTTTAGTCAAAAATCCTCTTTTGAATTTGTCTTCCTTTGTAAAGCAAAGTAATTGGGTACTTAAGCCCCAATCAAGTTCTACAAATTCTCCTTCTTTGGATTTTAAGTATTCGGCCAGATCATTTATTTTATTAGACCAAAACGGATTAGGCACTTTGTTTTGAAGTGCAAAGACATAAACTGAGTAATTATTGAGATTGTATATGAGGATAATTAAGAAAAACAACCACTTGATTTTTGCTCCAAATAGTTGATTTATACTATAGAAAAGGCAAATTGTAAAAAACGGAAATAGCGTATAAAAGTGCCAAAGGTTGCGGGCATTTTCTACGATGAAAATTTGAGCACCAGTAAAAATTATTATTCCTAAAAAGAACAAAAAAAAGATGTCAGATTTATCAAAATCTTTTCTCCAAATTTTCCGAAAAACCACAAAAGAACAGACAATAATCAAGGTGAGGCATACTTCGAATAAGTAAAATAAAGTGCTATAGATGCCCTTTGAAATAATATTATATCCAAAAACCTCTTCAGAAATTAGATATTGAATTCTATAAAAACCTGTGCCATCAAATATGCCTTTCCCAAAATAATAAAACAATTGAAGCTTGGTTTTTATAAAGTTTAAGTCAAAACTAATGTTTGATGAGCTTACCATGCCTGGATTGAGCTTGTTAAATCCAATAAAAAGTAGGCATTCAAATATAAAGATCAAGGCTAAAACTTTTACGAATTTAACCTTCTCCTTTTTAGTTTCTAGTAAATACAAAAATAGTAAGCTACTAAAAATGAGTGCATTAGAAAACCAAATAAAATTTATTTTGTTAAAAATTCCAAGAGCTAAAATTATGGGTATTAAGTAAAATATACCTTGGTTTTTGTTCTGCAAATATTTGAAAATGAGAAAAATACTCAAAATTTTGCAAAAATACTCAATAGCGATGGGTCCCACATCTGTTCTTACCATGGTTATGAAGGTCGATTCTGTTACCAAAGCCATCAATATCATCCAAGCTAATAAAGGTTTCTTGAAAGAAATATGAACACTCTTGTAAACCAGCAAAAGACTCACCATGCTCATCAAAATCATTGGAATTCTCACACTAAAATAATTAAATCCAAAAACTTTGAAAATAGGTATGAAAATCCAAGATTTTAAGGCTCCAATGTATGAAATAACAAAAAAAGTGATGCCGCCAATTTTGCGAGCAATGTAGGTTGTATGGCTGATTTCGCCAAGTGAGAGATTCGCAAATAGAATCTCGTCGGTTTGTAAGCCTGGTCTTTCCAAAAATAAACTGGCCAAGAAACCAAATAAAATTAGTGGAAGTATGACAGATAGGGACCGCCAAATATTATTTGTCATACACGAAGCCTTTTGTGCTTATTTACATATTGAGGTTCTCAAAAGAAAACTCCTATTTATAATTTGGTACAGACATCCAAATTGCCATATAATATAGCTTAAAAAGATTTCTGAAATCAAAATACAAATATATTAGGTTTACTTTGAAAGTGGTAATTTATACTTGTTTTAAAATAAAAAATGAGTGGCAATTTGTTATTAGACCTCATTTTTTTGAGAATAATTATATTTCTTAAACGGTGTAGCTAAAACTTGAGCAGGTAAATTCTCTTAATTTGAAAGTTAGATATCTATTTCTTATTATTCTCATCAGTATTCGAGTTTTTATATGTCGAATAATTTCAGGTTTTACATTGTAATGGAGGTTTATTTCGATGGAAATTTAAATAGGTCAAGAATTATTGAATATAACTGCATTAGGCAAACTGTCTCACGATATTTTTAATTTGTTCAGAGTCAATGGCTTTTGATTTCCATTGTTCCAATTTGGGATTCATTATTTTAAACCATAAAGGTGGAAATAAGGACATAATAATCATAACTGGATATCCAAATGGCAATTGTGGACTTTCGTCAAAATGCCTTAAAACTTGGTAGGGTCTTGAAGCATAAGCATGATGATCAGAATGTCTTTGCAAATGAAAAAGTAGGAGATTACTATAAAAGTGGTTGGCATTCCAAGAGTGAAGGGGATTGACTTTTTCATATTTTCCTTCAGAAATTTCATTTCTAACTATACCGTAATGTTCGATATAATTTACGCATTCTAGAGAAAGAATAGCTACCATACTCTGACCAAAAAAATGTATTAATATAATCCAGGAGAGCTCGTTTCTGTAAAGACTTATTAAGGAAAACATCAAAATTGCCATAGCACAGCTTCCAAGAATACCTTGAATTACTTCATTTTTTAAACTCCAAGTTTTGATGTCTTTTTTTTGTAATAGTCTTTTTTCAATATTCCATGCACTTTTAAAGCTCCCAATCAAAGTTTGAATCCAAAATTCGAAAACCGTTTGGCCTTTTTTAGAGGTTGCAGGGTCATTGGGGGTGGCTACATGTACATGGTGCCCTCTATTGTGTTCAATTATAAAATGATGGTAGCATACAGACATAAGTGCTACTCTTGCATGAATTATAGCTAATGGATGGTTTCTATGTCCTAGTTCATGAGATACATTAATGATGGAAGAAGCATAAACTCCTTGGCTTAGAACGAACCCTAGAATTTGAATATTTGAGAAATGATGACTGGAAATTTGAATGGCCACATATACTAGAATAAAAAAATGAATCCAAACGTGAGAATAAACGAGAAAATCAAAATACTTATCTTTGATTAGACCTTCAAATTCTTGTTTTTGTACATTTTGTGCATCTTTTCCGATGATTTCGTCTATAATGGGAACGAAAAAATAGGTGTATACAACTGGCATAAAAGCCCAATAAGTTCCTTCTAGATAGAAAGAAAGCAAAATGAAAATTGGAATAGAATAAGCCCCAAGAAATCCTATTTTCTTTTGAATTGACATATCGTTAAGATTTTAACAAAATTAAAATTTATTTCAATAAAGCATAACGATATTCATCCCATATTTTTTGGTTTTTTATTAAGCCTTTTTTAGAGATGCCTTCTAACTGAAAGCCACATTTTTCTAAAACTCGCATGGAACTTTTATTGTATTCAAATATTCCACTGAAAAGTCTTTGAAGCTTTAGTTCATTGAAACCATACTTTGAGATAAGTTTTACTGCTTCAGTAGCTATCCCTTTGCCCCAAAAGGGTTCACCTAGCCAATAGCCTAATTCTGCCGAATGTTTGTATATATCATTTTGTTTTACTAGGCCTATCACGCCGCAAAGGCAATTGTTAAAATCTATACCGAAAGTAAGTTTTGGATTTTCCTCATTGGTAAGATTTATAAAAAATTCCGCATCCTTAATGGAATAAGGATGCGGAAAATAGTCTCGAACATTGTTCCAAATATTGACATTATTGGCCAAGATAGCCAATTGTTCAGCGTCATTTTTCTTTAATGGACGAATTGAAACCATTTTATATTCAAAATTTTGAACTATTTAATGTTAAGTAAACTTACCTAAAGTCGTCAATCGTCAATCGTCAATCGTTCATCACACTGCATCACTCAAGCTCGAAAATGTAAAGTCTCTTATTTTTAAAGGAGGTACAAGATTGCCTGTAATTCTTACTGGTTTGCCCATTTCTTCCAAGTTATTGAGCATAATTACTGGACTCTCGTTGAAACGGAAGTTTTTTACTGGGAACTTAATTTTCCCATTTTCTATGTAAAAAGTTCCGTCTCGAGTTAGGCCTGTGTATAACAAAGTTTGTGGGTCAACTGCTCTGATATACCAAAGTCGCGTCACCAATATTCCTTTGTCTGTCCCTTTTATCAAGTCTGCTAGTGACTTTGTGCCACCTGCCATGATAAACGAATTAGGTGGTGGCGTGGCTTTTACTCCTTTTTTGTCTGCCCAAAAACGTGAATAGGTCATGTTTTTAACTATGCCGTTTTCTATCCAATATATTTTTTCCTGTGGACGGCCGTCTCCAGAGAAAGGAGAACCAGGTATTTCTTCGTTCATTGGGTCGGAATAGATATTTACTCTTTCGTCGAAAAGCTTTTCGCCTAATTTCGTCTCTCCTCCTTTTTTGCTCAAAAAGCTGCGTCCTTCATCTGCATTGCGGGCATCCATGCTTCGCATCATGTTTTGAAGCAAATCAACCGCAGCGGCTGGTTCAAGAATTACCGTGTATTTTCCTGGTTCTAAAGCTTGTGCTGAGGCCGATGCTTTTGCTTTTTGCATAGCTACCTCGGTCACTTTTTTGGTGTTGAGTAGCGACACGTCATTGAAGTCCTGGATACCATAGCCTGAGCCTAATCCGTCGTCAGTTCTAACAGTTATCGTGAAGTCCACCTGAGTAGCTTTGTTATAGACAAATAGCCCTTTAGAGTTGCCCATAGCCGAATATCCGGCGGTGTCTTCCATGTAACCAGCAGCCGTGAGTTTGTTTTCTCTACATGGCATAATACTATCTAATGCTGCCTTTGCTCTTAGATTAGGGTCAATTTTGGCTGTATTTTCCGAAAACGTATTGGTATTTAGATAAGTTTGAGGTCCGAGCATGGGCATGTACTCTGAGTTTTCAGGAGCAAGTCTTGCTATTTCCTCCGCTCTTCTAACTGTTTTTTCTAGGGATGCATCATCAAATTCATTTATTGTAGCAGTCCCTGATTTTTTGCCAAAAACAGCAGTGACAGCCAATGATTGATTTTCAGACTCTCCACTGGTAGAAACGGTGTTTCTGGCATAACGAATATTGCCCGTGCGACCACCATTGAGGTTAACGCTCATTTCGTCTGCTTTGGAGTAAGCCAACACCTTATCGATGATTTTTTTGGCTTCTTCTTTAGTTAATATTTTCATTTTTTTTAATCTGTTTTTTTGAAAAAGACTGAGATTTCAGGTCCGACTGGTGTCTGACCACACATCAAATTAAATCTTTCTACCAGTGTTAATAACATTTACGCCATTGAAACGAGTGGTAGAACTACCATGCGACACTGCCGAAACCTGAGAAGGCTGGCCTTTGCCATCGAAAAACGATCCGAAAGTACGATAATCGTCTTTGTCACATACCTGTACGCATGAGTTCCAAAACTCTTGGGTGTTAGACTGATACGCCACATCATCGAGCATTCCTACTACCTCTCCGTTTTTGATTTCGTAAAACAACTGTCCACCAAACTGGAAGTTATAGCGTTGTTGGTCAATAGAGTAGGAGCCTCGGCCTACGATATATATTCCTTTTTCTACGCCTTTTATCATATCCAAAACACTCAATTTATCTTTGCCAGGAAGCAAAGAAACATTCGGCATACGTTGGAATTGCACCGAATCCCAGTTGTCGGCATAACAACAGCCATGGGATTCTTTTTCACCTAATATATTCACTTGGTCTCTGATCGCCTGGTAGTTGACCAAAACACCGTCTTTTATCAAATTCCATTGTTTCGACGGAACACCTTCGTCGTCATATCCTACTGTTCCGAGGGCATGCGGTTGTGTTTTATCAGCAACGATAGTTACGTTTTTGCTTCCGTAGTTGAAGTTTCCAGCTTTCCATTTATCCAATGTTGCGAAGCTTGTACCGGCGTAATTGGCCTCATAGCCCAATACACGGTCAAGTTCCAACGGATGGCCCACTGACTCGTGAATAGTTAAGCCCAAGTGATTCGGGTCAAGAACCAAGTCGTATTTGCCAGCTGGAACCGACTTAGCCGTCATTTTTTCTTTGGCTTGTTTGGCGGCCATAATGGCATCTTCCACCATGTCATAAGAGTTTCTGTAGCCTACCAAACCATTAGGTCCAGCTATTTTTTCAGAAGCCAAGCCGTCTAAATACTCGTAGCCCATGCCCATAGGAGAGCTTATAGCGTCACGAGTTTTGAATTTTCCTGCGGCTTTGTCTACTGCAGTTACTGTAAATGTAGGCCATATTCTGTGAATGTCTTGGTCTATATATGAGCCATCAGAAGAGGCGAAATATTTTTGTTCGTTTACAAAAAATAGATTGGAAGTTACGAAACCAGCACCGTTTTTCATGGCCTCGCCGTTTACTTTCATCAACAAATCTATTTTTTCTTGTATAGGAATCTCGAAAGCATTTTTTACGATGGGTGTTTTCCATGTAACTTCGCCAACACCTTTTTGGGGAGCGAGTATCACGGGTTCAGTCTGTATTTTGGCGTTAGCTTTGGCTATTGCCACGGCTGTTTCTGCACATTTGGCTATGCCTTCTTTGCTTACGTCGCTGGTGGCAGAAAAACCCCAAGTACCGTTGGCAATCACTCTGATACCCACACCGTAAGACTCTGCGTTTACGATGTTTTGTACTTTGGTTTCGCGGGTAAACAAAAACTGTTGCAAATAACGGCCAATACGCACATCCGTGTAAGTAGCACCTTTGCTTCGGGCGGCGTTGAGTGCAATGTCCGACATCAATTTCTTTTGGGCAGCGTCAGCGGGCGTTTCGAGGAGATGCTCAGGCGTGGTGGCGTTTCCAATAATCGGAATACCAGCACCTACCAAGGCACCCATACCGAGCCCAGAAAGCTGCATAAATTTCCTTCTATCCATCATAAGGGTTTCGTTTGGTGATAAAATTTGAATAGTAAATGTATTTATTTTTTGAAATAAAAAAACAAAAACGGGTACAAATTCTGATTTTTCGGGTATGAGGTGGCGTATTTGGTAGATAAGCGTTTTTTGCTAAAAAAATATTTAAAAATGAAGCATCGAAAAGCCGAATAATTGCGTCTATATAAGTGGAATTTAATTGGGAAGGTGTGGATTTTTTCACCCTGGAAAAATTAAATAACTGGGATTAGTGTAGGAATTGCGACTCATAACTTTTGGGTCGCGATTTTTTTTGGTGGTGGTAAGTAAACTTTTGCCAAAATAATTTAAGAATAAAAATAAAGTTGTTCTATCTGCAATTAAATTTGAAGCAAAATCTAATAACTAATTAAATTTCCGCTCAAAATGACTACCAAAACATTTCTACACACACTTTGTTTGTATTTTTTATCATTTTATGCATTCGCTCAGAACGTTAGCATTCTACCCACAGGAATATCTCCTGCTCCATCTGACAGTCATCCAAGAATTACAAATGATCAAATTTTAGCTTTACCGAATCCTCAAAAAGGAGATTTAGCGTATGATTTGACATTTAATTGTTTGAGAGTTTTTAATGGTTCAAAATGGTTGCAACTAATGACAGCTCAAGATTTGGGTCAAACGTCCAACATTGCATGGCAACTCGGCACCAACGAAACCCTATCTTCCAATGGAATAGCCAAAGATTTGAATGGGAATATTTATTTGGCTGGCAATTTTAAAGGAACAGGTGTTTTTGGAAACACAAACGTCAATTCAGCAGGTGATAATGATGTTTTTTTGGCAAAATATACTTCAGAAGGCGTGCTTCTTTGGGTTAGGACTGCTGGAAGCCTAGCTGGAGATATTGCGACAGATATTAGTATTGATCCAAGTGGTAATGTTTTGATTACTGGATATTATTTCGATGCAATTAATTTTGGAGGAAATATTCTTTCAATTTCTGGTGAATCCGATGTTTTTGTTGCTAAATATGACCCTTTGGGTTCAGTTATATGGGCAAAAAAAGTAAGTGGTTCTGGTTTGGATTTATGCAATTCGGTGGATACAGATGCCTTTGGAAATGTATATTTGGGAGGGTCTTTTGCTGGTTCCTGCACTTTTTTCGGTGTGAGCAATATCACATTGAACTCTGCTGGTGGAGACGATGGATTTGTGGCTAAATTGGATGCTTCTGGAAATGTTTTATGGGCTAAAAGCATTGAGGGTTCTGCAAAGCAAAAATCAAATGACGTTTTGATATCAGGTACGGATTTATATGTGTTTGGATCTTTTGAAAATACTACTGATTTTGGAAATTCAATCTCTCTCAACTCTGCAGTAGGAAATGTAGATATTTTTATTGCAAGGTATAATTTGTCAGGAGATTGTCAAGCCTCAACTAGCTTTGGAGGTGCTGGCACAGACGAGGCATCAAGATTAGCAAAAGACAACAATTCGAATATTTGGGCTTGTGGTGCTATTTACCAAAATGCCACAATTGGGTCGTTTGTTCTTACGTCTGCCGGCAATTATGACGCTTTTTTTGTGAAATTGAATAGCAGTCTTAGTATTTTGAACGCAAAACTTTTTGGAGGAGATAATAACGACAAGGCAAATGATATGGGATCGGATGCAGATGGAAATGTCTTTTTAATTGGAGAATTTGCCGGAACGTTAACAAACGGTTCGAAATCAATAACATCGAATGGTAGCTCTGATATTTTTCTTTCAAAGTTTAGCAGTTCCGATTTTTCGACTTTATTACAAAATTATGGTGGGTCAGATTTTGATTCTGCTAAAAGAATAAATGTGGGTTCAAATTTTTTCATTACTGGAGTTTTTTCTCAAACGGTAAATTTTGGAACTATATTAACTAGCACTGGAACTCCATTAAATGGGTTTGTGATGAGAGTTTCAGAGTAGGTTGGGCAAAAGATTGATTATTTTAAAAAATGCGATTCAATATTTTGGGTCGCATTTTTTTAAATTTTATTTTTGATTGTAAATTATAACGAAGCCTATAATTAACACATGAGAATGAACACCACCATCAGCTCATTTGCTGAATATCTCCAAAATATTCCAGAAGAATCAAAACCCAAACTTCTAGAACTGATGGCTATCATAAAGGAAGCTGTTCCGCAGGCCGAAGAGGGTATAAGTTATGGTATCCCAACATATAAATACCTCGGCGGATTGGTGGCGGTTGGGGCTACCAAAAAGCACGTGGCTTTTTATGTCATGAGCAATTCCGTGTTGAATCATTTTGAAAATCAGCTCATGGGTATGGATTACACCACAGGTACCATCCGATTTAGGTTTGATGCGGTTTTGCCCAAAAATCTTATTCAAGAAATAGTGAAAATCAGAGTAGAAGACAACGAATACATAGATAGTCAGCGGAAAACAAAGAAAAAATAAGCCTAATTTCTAGTATCCAGTATCTGTTGTCCCAAATTTATCAAGTCCGAGGCGGTACGAAATCCAGGTGATTTGGTGATGAGTTCGCCTTCTGGTGTTACAAACATCAAGGTAGGATAAGCCTCAATTCCGAACTTTTGAGCCAATACTGCTCCTTCTTCTTGTTCACCATCAAGTGCCATATTTACAAAGTTGGTATTAAAAAAATCACCTGCGGATTTGTCCGCAAAAGTGTATTTTTTGAGTTGTTTGCACGGCCCACACCAAGTAGCATAAATGTCTAAGAAAACTACTTTATTCTCTTTTTTTGCCAAATCTAAGGCTTGTTGCCAGTTACCTTTTTGAAAGTGAATGCCATCGACGGTATCTTCTTTAAAGTCAACTTTCGGGTTATTTCTATAATATAAAAATGCTATTAAGCCGAGAACAACAATCGCTATGAGGACGTTTTTCATACTATTTTTGCTTTTTTTGGTATGTTGATTATTAGAAGAACAAAATTTAAAATGTTTTTAATTCAATAATCGCTCAAGATTTCTAAATTTACTTTCCTAATTGCCCTAGATTTTTAGAATTCAATCCGAATTTTAATTCTCGGCTAATAAATTTTCAACCATAAATATTAAAATTTCTGATACTTAACACCTCGGTTTAGATCTTTCAAAAATGATACATATAGACAGTTCTCTCAAAGCACAAGATTTACAATCCAAATTAGATACATTTTGGAAACTATCCGGTGAAAAAATCCGCTCCATCCAAGCCGAATATGATGATAATGACGGATCGCCAGTCTTTACTAAAAACGGTAAATATACCACCCGTGGCTGGACAGAATGGACGCAGGGTTTTCAGTATGGCTCGGCCATTTTGCAGTATGATGCTACAAGCGAGGACGTTTTTCTTGAAATTGGAAGAAAGAAAACTTTAGAAAAAATGGCTCCGCACATCAGTCACATTGGAGTACATGACCATGGCTTCAATAATGTAAGTACCTATGGCAATTTGCTCCGATTGATGCGAGAGGGCAAAATCGCTCAGAATGATTGGGAGCAAAATTTCTATGAATTGGCCTTGAAGATTTCGGGAGCAGTGCAGGCCAGTCGATGGACGGACATAAAAAACGAAGGTGGATTTATTCATTCGTTTAATGGAGCTCATTCGCTTTTTGTTGATACTATCCGTTCTTGTCGGGCATTAATGATTAGCCACCAATTGGGTCATGTTTTTCAAGGTGAGGGTGATGCCAAAATAAGTCTTTTGGAACGAGCTATTAAGCACATTGAGGCTACAGCTAATTTTTCGGTTTTTTATGGAGCAGGCAGAGATATTTATGATGTTTGGGGCAGGACGGCACACGAGTCAGTTTTTAATGTAAAAGACGGTAATTTTCGTTGTCCAAATTCACAGCAAGGCTATACAGGATTTAGTACTTGGACACGTGGCTTAGCATGGGCGATGTGTGGTTTTGCGGAACAACTTGAATGTCTTGAAATATTGGACGGAATGGAATTGGAAGCTGTAGGTGGAAGGTCATATATCAAGAATTTCATGCTTAAGGCGGCAAAAGCAACATGTGATTTTTATATTGAAAATACGCCAATTTGTGGAGTACCTTATTGGGATACTGGTGCTCCAAATTTGCACAAAATGGAGGGATTTCTAAACGAAAGAGCTAATCCTTTTAACGATCATGAACCTGTGGACAGCTCAGCGGCAGCCATAGCGGCTCAAGGTTTGTTACGTTTGGGTAAATATTTGAAAGAAAATGGCGATACCGAAGATGGAAACAGATATTGGCAAACAGGATTGACAGTAATGAATTCGCTTTTAGAAGAACCTTATCTGAGTACCGATAAAAACCATCAAGGTTTGCTTTTGCACACCATTTATCACCAACCTAATGGTTGGGATTTTGTACCTGAAGGAAGCAAAATACCTTACGGAGAGTCATGTATGTGGGGCGATTATCATTTTAGAGAAGCAGCACTTTATTTGCAAAAACATTTAAATAATGAGCCTTATTATACTTTTTTTAACTGTTTGCCTAAGTAATATTTAACCCATAAAATGACCGGAAAATTTAAACCCAAATATAGTCGAGTAGCACAATTAAAAACGGCTGCAGATTTTGCCAAATATCTAGAAGAAAATCAAGTAGATTTAAAATTTGATGAAGAACTGCTTTCAAAAGAAACTTCGCCTTTTAATAAATCTATTCATTTGAAATCTGGAAGAACAATAGGAAATAGCCTTTCGATTTTACCAATGGAAGGTTGGGATGGTACAGCGGACGGCAAACCAACGCATTTTACAAAGAAACGCTGGGAAAATTTCGCCATTTCAGGAGCAAAATTGCTTTGGGGATGTGAAGCTGTGGCGGTCACACATGCAGGTCGGGCAAATCCAAGACAATTGACTATCAATGAGGCAAATATTGGCGATTTGGACGAAATGCTACAGATGGTTTTAGATAAACATGCGGAGAAATTCGGAACTGCAGATGATCTATTGGTTGGTTTACAGTTGACGCATTCTGGGCGATTTTGTAAACCCAATGACAATACCAAGTTTGAGTCAAAAATAGCTTACAATCACCCGAAGTTAGATGCTAAATTTCATGTGGCTGAAGATAATTTACCCATGACGGATGACGAAGTGGATACATTGGTGGAGGATTTCGTAAAAGCTGCTGTTTTGGCTCAAAAGGCTGGCTATCATTTTGTGGACATCAAACATTGCCATGGTTATTTGGGCCATGAATTTTTGAGTGCTGTCGATAGAAATGGAAAATATGGCGGAAGTTTTGAAAATCGGACTAATTTTCTAAAAAATATAGTAGCTGGAATCCGAAAAGAAGCTCCTGGATTAGAAATAGGCGTTAGATTAAGTGCCATTGATTTTGCCCCTTTTAAAAAAGGTGCGGATGGCATTGGGATACCTGATTTGAAAGAAAACGAAAAATATAAATATGCTTTTGGTTGTGATGAAACAGGTTTAGAAATAAACCTGGAAGAACCTCGTAAGTTTTTAAAGTTACTAGAAGAACTTGATATTCAATTGGTTTGTATTACACTTTCGAGTCCATATTACAATCCACACGTTACTCGTCCGGCTCTTTTTCCTCCTTCGGATGGTTATCAGCCACCTGAAGAGCCGCTGATTGGTGTGGCAAGAATGATTAACGTGGTAGCGGATTTGAAAAAAGATTTCCCAAATTTAGTTATAGTAGGCTCGGGGTACTCTTATTTGCAAGAATGGCTGCCTCATGTGGCTCAAAATGTTCTGAGATACAAAATGGTGGATTCAGTAGGATTCGGCAGGATGGTGCTTTCGTACCCAACTATGCCTGATGATATGCTCAATAATCGCCCAACGGAAAGAAAACTTTTGTGTAGAACGTTCTCCGACTGCACTACGGCTCCTCGAAACGGTCTGGTGTCAGGTTGTTATCCTTTGGATCCTTTGTATAAAACACTTCCAGAGGCGGTGACTTTGAAAGATATTAAGGAGAAATTATGAAAAAAGTAGCCCTAATAACTGGAGGTTCAAGAGGAATAGGCTTCGGCATAGCCCAAAAGATGGCAGAAGCGGGTTTCGACTTGGCTATCAACGGCATGCGGGCCGAATCTGATGTATTGGAAGTAATTGAAAATCTCAAAAATTTAGGTGTCGATGTCATTTATTGCCAAGGAGATATTTCGAGAAAAGAAGATAGAAATAGTATTTTAGAAAAAATAAGAAACCATTTTGGGAAACTTAATGTGCTGATAAACAATGCTGGAGTAGCACCAAAAGAACGAAAGGACATCCTTGAAGCTTCAGAGGAAAGTTTCGATTATCTAATTTCAACCAACCTGAAAGGACCCTATTTTCTAACGCAATCTGTAGCCAACTGGATGGTAGAATTGAAATCTATTGACTATAAATTTGAGGGAACAATTATCAATGTTTCATCCATTTCATCCACAGTAGCTTCTGTAAATAGAGGAGAATATTGTATTTCGAAAGCTGGTGTAAGTATGGCCACGCAATTGTTTTCAGTACGTTTAGCCGAGTTCGACATTCCGGTTTTTGAGGTACGTCCAGGCATTATCAAAACAGATATGACCGAAAAAGTAAGTCAAAAATATGACGATTTGATAGAAAATGGACTTTGTTTGACCAAACGTTGGGGATTACCCGACGATGTTGGTAAAACAGTTACGGCAATTGCCCAAGGTAATTTTATGTATTCGACAGGACAGGTTTTTGTGGTTGATGGCGGATTGACAATTGCGAGATTGTAATCTGTGGTTCAAATTTTAAGTCTGAACAAAATATAGAAATTGTTTCTGCCTTTTTATATGTGGCTAATTTAGAATATTATTCTTTGGTTAATTGAAAAATTACCCCATCAATTTGTTGATTTGCAAAATATTAAATGTAAATTTAACCTAACAAATATTCAACCATTAATGAAAAAATTTACCAGAAGAGACCTTCTTAAAACGGCTTTGCCTGCGAGTGTGGCGGCTTACGCTATTCCAACTTTTATACCTCAAACGGCTTTTGGTGCCAACGACCGCTTGCGAGTAGCGGTAATTGGAATAAACGGCCGTGGAAAGGATCACATCAAAGGTTTTATGAATTTAGACAATGTTCAAGTCACCACACTTTGTGACGTGGACAGTGTGGTTTTAGGTGCTGGAGCTACAGATTTTGAGAAAAAATATAACAAGTCTGTAAAGCAAGAAAAAGATCTCAGAAAAGTTTATGAGGATAAAGATATTGATGCAGTAAGTATTGCCACTCCAAACCACTGGCATGCTTTGGCGGCTATTTGGGCATGTCAAGCAGGTAAGGATGTGTATGTAGAGAAGCCCGCTTGTCACAATGTTTTTGAGGGAAGAAAATTGGTGGAGGCCGCTACCAAATACAACAAAATTGTGCAGCATGGTGTACAATTACGAAGCTCGATTGCCATTCAAGAAGCCATCAAACATTTGCGTGATGGACTCATTGGCAAAGTTTATATGGCCAAAGGAATCGTTTACAAATGGCGACCAGATATTGGAAATTTAGGTAATTCAGCTGTTCCTGAAGGATTAGATTGGAATATGTGGCAAGGCCCCGCTCAGGAAAAGGCCTTTAGCAAAAACTATGTGCATTATAACTGGCACTGGTTTTGGGACTATGGCAATGGCGATATTGGTAATCAAGGAATTCACGAAACAGACCTCGCCATGTGGGGATTAGACGTAGGTTTACCTGATACCATAACCTCATCTGGTGGTAAATACCTTTGGAACGATTGCAAGGAGACTCCAGAATATTTGACGTCGTCTTATCAATATACAAAAGAGAATAAAATTTTGCAGTTTGAGGTGCGTCCATGGATGACCAACAAAGAAGATGGCGTAGAAATCGGCAATATCTTTTATGGCGATAAAGGCTACATGGTAATCAATGGCTACAACGATTACAAAACATTCTTGGGTAAAGAACGTGCTCCAGGTCCAGCTCGTAAGGAGGGAGGTGATCATTACAAAAATTTTGTGGATGCAGTCAGAGCTCAGGATAAAAAAATGCTGAATGGGCCAGTTGAAACCGCACATTTAGCCGCTAGTTTGGCACATTTAGGCAATATTTCATACAAACTTGGCCGCACTTTGAAATTTGACCCCATTGCGGAAAAATTTCTGGGCGACAAAAAAGCCAATGAAATGTTGACACGCAAATATAGAGCTCCATTTATTGTTCCAGATAAAGTTTAACAAGTGGTAAAAAGAATTCTGGGCATTATTTCTTTAATTTTTCTATTGAGTTGTGACTGCATGGTTACTGCCACTGGTGTTGTACTAGATGACCAAACAAAGAAACCTTTAGAAGATGTTTTGATTAATAATCTGGCAAACCTTGGGTTTGAGGAAAAAACCAAGTCTGATGGGGCTTTTAGTTTGGTGGAGGTAGGAAGAGCCAATGGAAAATGCCCAGAGTTTAATCTTGAATTTTCGAAAGAAGGCTACGCGACAGACACTATTTTTGTTGAAAATTCATCACCTTTGACTGTTTATTTGAAAAAGAAAAAATGAAATATTTAAAATATAGCAATGGCGACCTAATGCCGAGTTTAGGATTAGGAACTTGGAAGTCGGCCCCAGGAGAAGTTTATAAAGCTGTCAGAGAGGCAATTACGATAGGTTACCGACATTTTGACTGTGCACATTTGTATGGCAACGAACCCGAAATCGGTCAAGCTTTTGCTGATGCAATGAAAGCTGGAGAAGTAAAAAGAGCGGAGCTTTGGATAACCTCAAAACTTTGGAACAATCGCCATAGAAAAGAGCAAGTTCAACCTGCCCTGGAATTAACCTTAAAAAATCTCCGTCTCGATTACCTAGATTTATATTTGATTCATTGGCCGATCGTTCTGAAAGATGAAGTTACATTTCCAACTAAAGCTGATGAATTGGTTAGCTTGAAAGAAACCCCACTTACCGAAACTTGGGAAGGAATGATAGCCGCTCAAGAAAAGGACATGGCTTTACATATAGGTACAAGCAATTTTAGTATAAAGAAAATCAAAGAACTCACTGATGCCACTGGAGTTAAGCCAGAAAACAATCAAGTAGAAATGCACCCTTTTTTACAACAAAAAACTTTAAAAGCATATTGTGATGCCGAAGGGATTTTGTTGACAGGATACGCTCCATTAGGCTCTGCAGATAGACCAGCCAATAGAATTGTTGCGGGTGAACCAAAACTTTTTGATAATGAAATCATCCGAAATATTGCAGAAAGCAAAGGATTTTCGGTGGCTCAAACCATGCTTGCATGGGCAGTGAGCAGAGGTACTTGCACTATACCGAAGTCCGTAAATCCAGCTCGATTAAAAGAGAATCTGGAAGCAGCAGATATCGAACTTTCAGATTCAGAAATGGTACAAATGGCTGCTGTAAACATCAATTACCGCTATATCAAAGGTGATTTTTGGTGCCTTTCAGGTTCGGATTATACGGTTGAAAACCTTTGGGATGAGGGAGTTTAGATAAAAACTTTCTTATTATTCATTACCTTTCCAAAACCTTTGTGGAACTTTGTGGAATCTTTGTGTCCCTTCGTGATACAGCAAGAAACATATGCCAGAACAGAATCATAATATAGACGAACCCAAAGGCACAAGAATCAACAAATACTTGAGTGAAGTCGGTTTTTGTTCGAGAAGAGCTGCCGATACACTCATTGAAGAACGTCGGGTAACCATCAATGGAAAAGTGCCAGAGATGGGAACAAGAATCCAGGAAGGCGACGAAATACGAGTGGACGGAAAACTGATTTCAGAACCCAAAGAACAACATGTGTACTTGGCTTTTAATAAGCCAGTTGGTATAGTTTGCACTACCGATATAAAAGCCGAAAAAGACAATATCATCGATTTTATCAACCATCCCAAGCGGATTTTTCCAATTGGAAGGCTCGATAAACCTTCAGAAGGTTTGATATTGCTCACCAGCGATGGAGACATTGTAAACAAAATACTTAGAGCCAGAAACAACCACGAAAAGGAATATGTCGTAACGGTGAATAAGCCCATCAGCAGAGATTTTGTGTTTAAAATGAGTAAAGGCGTGCCCATTCTCGATACGGTCACGAGACCCTGCAAAGTAGAAAAAATAGATTTGTATACCTTCAAAATTATCCTTACCCAAGGCCTGAATCGCCAAATCAGACGAATGTGTGAGTATTTGGGCTATTCTGTAACCAAGCTTAAAAGAGTAAGAATTATGCACATTCACCTCGATTTGCCCATAGGTAAATGGAGAAATCTCACATCCAAAGAACTTGAAATTATTAACTCGGCTACCGTAGATTCTTCAAAGGTGTATGAGGATTTTGAGTAGGATATTCAATTCTAAAATCAAAAGATTTAGCTTTATAATAATAGCTAAATTATAAGTAAAGAAACAACTTTTATTAGGAATACCTAATGATCAAACTTTCTTTTTTTCCGCTTTTTAACTCCTTTTTAAGCATAAGTCCGGTTTGACTTTATTTGTTTTCTGTTTTAAACGGAAAAGAATTACAACCCAATATTTTTGGATTTCTAGATAGGATATAGGTGGGGGAGGAGGCTCTTTGTTTAGCTGGGAGCCCTGTGTACAAAAGTAATTATATGTTTTGATTGTTACAGTTAAGAAGTAAACCTAAATGTTTCTTTCTTTATGGATGCCCCCGCATGAGGGACAGAACGGCCTGTTTGAGCTCTTTTTGAGTGCCTGCCGATAGGCGGAACGCAAAAAAGCGAGTAGTGATGGCCCGACCCCAGCTGCTTTGGGGATGCTATTTGGCTAGCGGATTGGCTCAGCTGGGGGCATGCCCTAAACTGTATTTTGTTTTAGCTCAAAATGCCTTTGACGATGTGCCCGCTGACGTCGGTGAGGCGGAAACGGCGGCCTTGGTATTTGTAAATGAGCTGTTCGTGGTCGATGCCCATGAGGTGCATGAGCGTGGCCTGGAAGTCGTGCACGTGTACGGGGTCTTTGACGATGTTGTAGCTGAAGTCGTCGGTTTGTCCGTAGCTGAGGCCGGCTTTTACGCCTGCTCCAGCCATCCACATGCTGAAACAGCGTGGGTGGTGGTCGCGGCCATAGTCGTTTTTGGTGAGTTTGCCTTGTGAGTACACGGTGCGGCCAAATTCGCCGCCCCACACCACAAGGGTGTCTTCGAGCATGCCACGGCGTTTGAGGTCGATGAGCAGGGCTGCGGTGGCTTGGTCGGTTTGTTTACACTGTTGAGCCATGTTTTTCGGCAGGCCGCCGTGATGGTCCCAGCCTTGGTGATAGAGCTGCACAAATCGCACGTCTTTTTCGAGGAGTTTGCGGGCCAAAAGGCAATTGGCGGCATAAGAGCCTTTGTCGCGGCTGTCGGGGCCGTAAAGGTCAAAGACTTCGTCAGGCTCATTGGTGGTGTCCATCACGTCGGGCACGGAGGTCTGCATGCGGTAGGCCATTTCGTATTGTGCAATGCGGGCATCTACTTCGGGGTCGGCCCAGTTCTCGTTTTGGAGTTGGTTGAGCTCTGTAAGGTAGCCGAGCATCTGCTGACGGTCGGGGCCGTCGTAGCCCTCGGGGTTGTTAAGAAACAGCACGGGTTCTTTACCTGACCGAAATTGCACACCCTGATGCTCTGATGGCAAGAAGCCATTGCCCCAAAGGCGGGCATAAAGTGGCTGGTCTTTGGCGGCGTTTTTAGACACCAAAACGATGAATGCGGGCAGGTTTTGGTTTTCGGAACCCAATCCGTAAGACAACCACGAGCCAATGGACGGTCGGCCAGGCAGCTGGTGGCCCGTTTGGAAAAAAGTAATGGCGGGGTCGTGGTTTATTTGCTCGGTATAAAGCGACTTGATGATACAGAGTTCGTCCACCACTTGGGCGGTGTAGGGCAGCAATTCAGACACCCAAGTTTTGTTTTTGCCGTGTTGGTTAAACTTGTAAGCCGAAGGCACCACGGGCAAAACGGCCTGATTGGCACTCATACCCGTCAGACGTTGGCCTTTACGGACGCTATCGGGCAGATCTTGGCCAAACATGTTGGACAGGCGAGGTTTGTAGTCGAAGGTTTCGAACTGCGATGGGCCGCCCGCCATGAAAAGGTAAACTACGCGTTTGGCTTTTGGTGCTATGTTGGGCAATGCCGAAAGGAGGCTTTGCTCGATGCTTTTGGCGTCGGAACTGTGTGCGAGTAAATTGCCCAGTGCTAATGCTCCAAGGCCAGAGGCGGTTTTCATGAGGAAATTCCGCCTGTCGAGTTTTTGAGATATATTTTCTAGGTCTTTCATTTTTGTCGTTTTCTTATTGAACACGGATAACACTGATGTTACACGGATTTTACTGATTTTTTAATAATTCTATTTTTTAATAATTTATAAATTTATCCGTGTTAATCAGTTTAATCCGTGTCATCTGTGTTCTATATTCCTTATCGAAAATCTATGTCATCTGTGTTCCATTATACTCTACCGTTTAGTTAAAGCTGCATCCGAATTTAGGATGGTGGAGGCCACTACTGCGTTGGCGGCTAGGGCTGGGGCTTCTAGGTTGGGATTGGTTTTGGACAATCCGGCTGAAAGCCAGCCTTTTGTTTTTTCGGGTTCGGCCTTGAATTTTTGATATTCTTTTTCTCTCAAATTCATCAAAAGCTTTAATTCTGCCTCTGTGGGCTGTTTTCCAGTGAGTTTTTGGTATGTTTTTACAATACTATTTTTGATATCATGGTCAGAACACATTTGTTCGCCCAGTTTTTTGGCTGCTTCCAAAAACGTAGGGTCGTTGAGCGTAACCAAAGCCTGCAAAGGCGTGTTGGTGCTTTGGCGACGGACTATGCAGGAACTCCTTTGGGAGGCGTCAAAAGTCCCCAAAGTAGGATTAGGAACAGTGCGTTTGACTACAATATAAAGGCTTCGGCGGTAGATTTCGTCTGAAGAATCTGGCTTATAATTTGCTCCATTGATGTCCCAAAGGCCTTCGGGTTGGTAGGGTTTTATGCTTTTTCCTCCGATTTTTTCATTTAGCAATCCACTGGCTAGCAAGGCATTGTCTCTGATCATTTCGGCAGTGAGGCGTTTGGCTGGGCCTCTTGCCAAAAATCTATTTTCTGGGTCTATTTCTCTTAAGATTTTGTCAGCTCTGGAGTCTTGTCGGTAGGTGGCCGACATCACGATGAGTTTATTGATTTGTTTTAAGTCCCAATTATTTTCTTGGAAATTAATGGCCAACCAATCTAAAAGTTCGGGATGTGTGGGCATTTCGCCTTGGTTTCCGAAATCTTCGGCGGTTTTTACGAGGCCTGTTCCGAAGAAATTCTGCCATAATCTATTTACCGCCACCCGAGCGGTGAGGGGATGATTTTCGTCGGTAAGCCATTGGGCTAAACCTAGTCGATTTTTTGGGTATTGTTTAGAAAAAGCCAAAATGCTTTCGGGTGTATTTGGGAAAACTTCTGGTCCTGGAGCATCGTATTGACCTCTTTGGAGTAAAAAAGTTCGTTTTGGTTTAGGCATTTCTTGCATTACCATGAGTTCGGGGATGTGTTCCATGGAGTCGGCCAAAGCTGTTCTGGATTTAATTAGAGCTTTTTTGGCTACTAAACAATTGGAATCTACTGCCGAAATGTAATATTGTTTTAAGTTCTCCTTTTCGGTGTGGCTAAAGTGCTCAATTTCTTTTTGTGAAATGGTATTCCAAGAAGATTTTTTAGCTAAGATATTGATTTCTAAACTAGTAAGTGCTCGGTCATAAACTACAACATCATCTACTTTTCCGCCTTTGAATCCTAGCCCACGCCACCAACCTCCTATTTGGAGGGCTGGTTCGTTTTTGGAGAAAAATATGATGTCTTTGTATAGTTGGTCAATAACGGTTTCCATTTCGAGCGGTTTTCCATCTAAATATACCTGCAAACCTGCAGCTGTGGAAGAACCATCGTAGGTCAGGGTGATTTGCTGCCATTTGTCTCTGGGCACATCAGAAATGCTCAGTTTGGTGATGGCATTGGATGGGGCGGTATGAGCCAAAGTGGCTTCGAGTCGATTGTTTTTTAAGTAAAGATGGAAGCCTTTGAAATTGTAAAGTCGCTCAGCATTACTTTTATGGAAAATAACGCCCTCCTTCATGTCTTTGGGTATTTTTAGCCAAAGTCCGACTGTAAATTCCTCCGATTTGCGGAATACACCCACGTCTTTGAGGTCGGCGTACACATCTCCATCGAGGGTGAGATAAGTATTGTTGCCGGTTTTTTCGAAAGTAGGCTTGTCCACTGTGCCTGCATCACGACGCATTATACCTTTTTGGGCAGGATTTATGCTGTTTTTTAATGAATCTTCGAAAGTGTAATGTCCTTTTAGATTATTTTTTGGAATAGAATAATCTGAAAGTTTTTTGTAAGCCTTGGTTTTTAGCCAGTTGTCGAAATTTGCCTGTGCTTTTTGTTTCTCTAAAGCAAGTTTTCCTTCATTTTCAGAGACAGTATTCTTTAAAAATGCAATTATTTTTTCTTTTTGCTGATCGGGTAAAAGTAGGGTAGGCGTAGGAGGATCGTCGTTCCAAGCTATTTGACCAGCTTCTCTTACATTATTGAAAAAGCTGAACAATTCGTAATAATTTTTCTGAGAAATGGGATCGTATTTGTGATCGTGACAGCGGGCACATCCTACTGAAATGCCCAAAAAAGCATCGCCGAAGGTGTTGGTGCGGTCCATCACATATTCGGTTTGGAATTCTTCCTCCACTATACCGCCTTCGAGATTTTGTTGGTGGTTGCGGTTAAATGCCGTGGCGATGATCATGTCTTTGCTTGGATTGGGCATCAAGTCACCAGCGAGTTGCTGCTCAATAAAATTATTGTAAGGCATGTTTTGGTTAAATGCCTTGATTACCCAATCACGGTAGGGTGACATATCTCTGAGGCGATCTACCGTATAGCCATGTGAGTCTGCAAAACGTGCTAAATCTAACCAGTCGGTAGCCATTTTTTCGCCATAATGTGGAGAGCTGAGAAGCCTGTCCACTTGTTTTTCGTAGGCATTTGGACTATTATCTGATAAAAAAGACTCAATTTCGGTTAGCGTAGGGGGCAGGCCTGTAAGGTCAAGCGAAACTCTGCGAAACAATATTTCTTTATCGGCTTCTTTGTTTTGTTTGAGATTTTGGGTTTTGAGTATGGCTAAAATGAAATTATCTATGGGATTGAATACCAATTGGCTGGCATCTACCGCAGGGATTGGCTTTTTTGATGGTTTTACAAAGGCCCAATGTGGCTGATAAACCGCTCCGTTTTCTATCCATTTGATGATGGTAGCTTTCTCTGTGTCCGAAAGCGAGAGGTGAGATTTTGGCGTGGGCATCATGTAACTCGGATCTTGAGAAATGATTCGGTGGAATACCTCACTTTTGTTCAAGTTTTTGGGAGAAATGGCTACTTTTCCTGGACTTTCGGGGAGTTGAGCGTAGGCATTTGTAGCAATATCCAATCTTAATCCTGCCTTTTGTTTGGCTTTGTCGGGCCCGTGGCAAGCGAAGCATTTATCTGATAATATGGGTTTTACATGGATGTTGTAGTCGATTTCAGCAGGTAGGTTTTTGAGGGCATCGGTTATTTCTTTGGGCAATTTTGGATTTGTTTGGGCATAGAGATGTCCAAGGGAAAATGTAGATAAGAGGAGAATTTTTATAAATTTCATTTAGAAGTTAATTTCTAATAGATATCGGTTAATCAATAGCGTTAATTTCCAATCTTTCGTGCCCTTGCCGGGCGGGCTTACTTTTTTTTTGAAAAAAAGTAACAAAAAAAACACTTTTTGAACAATGATCCTCTGTGAAATTTTGGATTTAACCTTTTCCCAATTAATAAATTTAGTCAGTCCAAAATTTCACAACGGACTGTTCAAAAAATATAATGAACCATTAGTATTTATTAACTTAACAGTGATATACTTAATGGGAGTTTTTTAAATTATAGGGCATCTCAATACAAGTCGATTTTGTTCTTGATTAATATTAAGTTATAATTTAAAAGTTATTAATTACTTCAATGAATCGGGTTTTGAGAATTTGAAATTGCCATATTCTATTTTGGTGTTGGGCAGTTTCTTTTTCAATTTTTCTATTCCTGATTCTGAAATTTTAGTTTTCCATAAATATAACACTTTCAGGGTTTTAATACTTGAAAGTGCGTCTATACTTTCATCCGAAATGTTGGTGTCATAAAGGTTCAGATGCTTTAAATTCTTTAAGTTTACCAGTTTTATTATGCCTTTATCTGTAATGGAGGTTTGATCAAGGTTTAGTTTTTCTAGATTTTCAAAGGTTTTAATCTGTCCTAAATTTACATCTGATAATGCTTTATTATTGATTTTTAGCGAAAAAATATTTTCTCTAATTGTTTGTAAATCAGTTATTTGATTTGTGTTTAAATCTTTGATGTTTACAAAATTTACAGCTAGTTTTTTGCCCTCCAATCCTTCGGAATTTATGACGATTTTTTCATTTTTGAGTTTTTCTAATGTTTGCTGATCAGGTTTATTGAGATTCGGTTCTAAAATATCCAGTTCAAGATTTTCTGGAAGAATATTTTGTGATGAAACTTCGTTCAATGGCGTTATCACTTGTGGAATGACAGTTTCCGCTTCTATTTCTCCTGTAAATGATGCTCCCTTTTTTATCCAATAGTGTATTACGGAAATCTCGCCAGAAGTCAACTGAGATTTGCCTTTGGGAGGCATGTGTTTGTCGTCATCCAAAGGTAAAAGCAGGTTGGTGTATAGTGCACTTTTGCTCGGATTTCCTCCGATTAAAATTTCACCATTTTTCCCTCCTTTTCGTATAAATGTTTCAGCATCAAGACGTAACCCCCCTTTCTTTTTTCTGGAAGAATGGCAACTGTAGCATTTTTTTTCTAGAATTGGAACCACTTTTTCTTGGTATAAAAAAGTTTGTTTTACAGTTTCCTTGCTTGTATTCAAAGTGTCAATTTTGGTTTGTTTCTCAACATTCTGTGGAATTTCTGCCAATTGCTCTTGTTTGCCAAAAAGATATCCTTGCCCATGCGTAATAGTTCCTCCAAAATGCCCAGCAATAGTCAGTGTTGCTACCATTATGGACGACAAAATCATCCTTTGGTTTTTGTAGAAATAGGCTACAAAACCGAAAACCGTGGAGGCAATCGCAGTCCATTGGTGTTTTTGGACAATTTCGGCTTCGTATTCACCACTTTGAGCTAGAAACCAACCTGCAATGCAAGAAAACAAAGCAGCTACTGAACCCAAAAGTAAAGCGAGTGAAATAGCCTCGGTCATTTCTGCTTTTTGCCATTTTTGATAAATTATCATTAAGAAAGCAAACAGTAAAATGCCAATAGGCAGATGCACCAAAAGCGGATGAAACTGACCGACGACTTGCGAATAATTCATTATTCTTTCAGCTTGCCAACTAGCCAATTGCCTACTTTTTCTTGCTGCTCAGGGTAAGTCCAGTGGCCTGTTTCTAATGCCAAATACAACTCTTTTGGTGCTTTGATCACATTATAAGCAGCATACATAGAAGTAGGTGGACAGGTTTCGTCATTGTATCCCCATGAATATATTCCTGGTTGGCTGAGTCTGCGGGCAAAGTTTACTACATCGTAATAAGCTACTGTTTCGATTTTTTCTTTTTTGTCGTTTACTGCTCGGCTATTTTTGTCGAAATAATGCGGCCAACCGCCTGCTCTTCCGTTGAGATATCCAGTTACGTCAGAAATGGCTGGGTAAAATGCTCCGAGCCACTTCACGCGGCTGTCGAGGGCGGCCGTGACGATAGACAATGCTCCGCCCTGGCTTCCGCCTGTTACGGCCAGATTTTTACCATCATATTGAGGCAAGTTAACCAAAAAATCATTGGCTCTTACACAACCCAAATACACCCTTTTATAGAAAAAACGGTTTTTATCGTCTAGGTTATAACTGGGATAGCCGTTTAGAATTCCTCTCCCTAGGTCTGCATAAACCTGAGGGTCGAGGTTTACAGGAATACCATGAATACCTATTTGAAGCGTGATAATTCCTTTTTCGGCATTTGCAATGTCGCCAGCGTAAGGCCTTACTCCAGCTCCTGGCACTTGGAGCAATGCTGGGTATTTTCCTTCTTTTTTGGGTACGCAAAGAATTCCGTACAATCTTGTGCCAACTGCAAAGTTTTGAATATTAACCTGATACACGTTTACTTTTTCGGTGCAACGTTCAGGCAATAAGGTCATTTTTGCGTCAAGTGGAATTTTGGCCAAATCAGTTTTGGCTTCGGTCCAGAATGCATCAAAATCAGATGGATTTGCCACAGTGGGTTGTATATCAATAGGATTAAAGCCCGCAGTAGCTAAATTTCTATATTCTTTTCCGTCGATTTCGGCTATGGCCACACAACGTAAAAAGCCAGCGGTTGTCATGGTGCCTGCTTCTAAAGTTTGTGTTCCTGTGGCCAGTGTAATGGTTTCTTTTTTTGTAGGTTCCATTTTTTCTGGCCCTATTTCATAGCGGATTTTGGCGTTTTTTATGGGATTGCCGTTTTGTAAAACAGAAATCGTAAACTTTGCTTTTTCACCAACTTTATAGGTCCAGTCGGTATGATCGGCGGCAACTATAACTTTAATGAATTTCTCGGTGGGTTGGGCAAAGGCGAGATGAATAGTCGTAAAAACAGCAATTAAACTGAAAGTTATCTTTTTAATCATATCAATGTATTTTTATGGTTGAATACCACTATTTATGGATTTTTTTTGAAAGTGCCAAATAATGTTTTTCTTAAATTTTGGAGATATACGGCATTTTAAAGCGGTAATAAACTAATAGTCAAGCTTTAAAATTATAATGAATCCCCTTTAATCAGAAAATAATTGATTTTTTTTGAGGTGAATATCAGATTTTTTTTGTTGTTTTGAAAACTTAAATTTGAACAGGAAAATAAACTACGATACCACAAGCATTCATTTGTTAGGCTATGCCTATGAATGGACAGTAAATTTGGTGTTCTAAAACCCAAGCTAAATGAAATTTTATAAGCCACTCTTTATACTTTTAACAACCTTAATTTTTTCAGCTTGTGAGCAAGCAGAACCTAGTCCTGATCAACAAATATTGGGCGATTGGAAATTGATTTCCTCAGAGGCTTTGTTACATATTCGTGAAAAAGATCCTGAGTTGGCTAACTCTGAGTTGGCATCGAAAAACTTGGTGATGAGTTTTGCCAAAGACGGAACCTATGAAATCAAAATTGACGATAGAAGTACAGATATCAATATGGTTGATTTGGATGCATTCTACTTGAATAACAAAGGTACCTATCAATTCAAATCTGGTTTTTTAGAGTTTAAATCTTCAGATTTTGCCTCAGACCTTGCCGTCATAAAATACAAATTGTCATTTAATAATAAAGATGCATTTGAGATGGTGGTTGACCGTGAATTGTACTTAGAGATGATCAGAAAATTGGTGGAGGCTCAATGGAGTTATTTTCAAACTATGGGCAAAACCGTTGACGAAGTTATGGCCGAGCTTTCGGCGGATTTATTAGAATTTAAAAGTAAGTCGAAGTACTTGAGGGTTAAATAATTATCTCATCTACATTAATTCCTACTATTTTCATGGCTATGAGTTCTATTTCAACGATGAATTCTATCTCTTCATTTTTAAAATATTCGGCATCCCAGTCTGCGTAGTATTTTTGAGTTTCCGCTTGAAGATCGATGCCTTCTTTTTTTAGGTGAAATATAAGGAAATTGGTAAAATCAAGTATTTCAAGCCGCATTTGCTCTACCACATCGTCGCCCGGCCATTTTAAATCACGGTCTTCCCATTCGTCGAGAATTAGCCAATCTTTGGTTTTAAAATCTTCAAGGTGTGCTATTTTTTCTTCGGTAGAAATGTTCATTTTTGGAATTATTTACCCACAAAGGTAATGTAAAATGAAGTAAAAATTGGGGACAAAAAAAGCCGAAGTTTTCGTCTTCGGCTTTTTTAGAAAATTAAAATATTATTGAGCTGGCGTCTCTATTTTCGGTGCTTTTTTAACCACTTCTGGTTTTACGGCTTTCACCATTGCTGGCTTTACAGCTGGTTTTGCTGCAGTTTTAGTCGTTGCTTTTGGTGTAACCTTGGCAGGCGTTTTCTTTAGTATTTCCACTTTAGGAGCAACAGTTTCAGCTACCACTTCCTTTTTCGGAGCTATCACTTTCTTGCTTGATTTTTTGTCAGCCTTTTTCGAAGGTTTCTTTGCTGCTTTTTTGGCTTCTTTTTCAGCCTTTTTAGCGTCTTTTTCAGCTTTCTTTTTCGCTTTCTTTCTATCCTCTATTATCATTTCAGCCAATTTCTCCGCTGATTTTTTAGTAGCTTTCTCTATTTTTTTGTTAGAGTCACCTTTAACTATAGCATTTATTGCTTCTTCAATTTGTTTTTTGAGAGCTTGTTTTTCTGCTTTCATATTTTTATCTGTTATGTACTGTTATAATCTGCAATATTATAAAAAACTATTGTTAAGTCAATATTAAGTTTTTTTGGAGGCTAGCATTTCGGTTCGGTTTGAGTTAACCATTTCAATTCCAAAATAGCGTACTTGTGATCCAAGATTTAATGGGTCTTATGAAATATTAAAATACAGTTCATTTTTCAGGCGGTTGAAACAAGCCCATTTTCATTTAATTACAATACTTTTACAGATTGGAGGTTAGTAATTTGGTTTATGAAAAATCTAACTGTTAATGGTAATAGATAGTCAATTTTGGTCTAATTAGTGAATTTACTTCTTCAGAAGAAGTTAAGCACAATGATTTATAAATAGACTCATCGAGCATTCTTATTTCAAAACCATGGTTTGTTGAAGCCATTATGTCCATCAAAATATTTTTTACATTTATTTTTAGGAAGTTTTGGGTTGGAATTGAACTTGCGGTGATTGTTACGGAATTTATTTCGGATGTTGAAGGTTTAGAATTCCATGTTAAGGTGGATTCACTCCAATTCGACAATGCCCTTTTGATTAAAAAAGTATTTTCTCCAGAATGTCCGGTTTGTCCTGAAAAGTAAGGGTAGGTATTTATTAATTCTTGACTATAGAAAAGATCTAAATGAGCGGAGTCGATAACTGCAGAACTTGGAATACCCGATAAATCAAATTTAAGATATGCCCTTTTTATATTTATGTTTCCACTATATGTCCACACTGCGGGAGATAGAAATTTGCTTTGCCCACTGAGAGAAATAACATCTGGATACAAAGAATTTACTTCGCCATCCTGACCATCGGACGGTCCAGGTTGAATAACTAATGACTGAGTAGAAGGGGAAGTGGTATTAGATTCACAACTCTTTATTTTAGCTGAAAACAAATAATTATCGGTAGTCTTAAATCCAGGCAATAATAGAATATGTTTGCCCGCAAAATATTCTGTATTGTTAGAAGTTACAATTTGGCTAGAAATACTTTCAAATGCAGAAAACTTACCATTAATGGTGTTGTTGTTGACATTGTGGATTATACTATTTGGACATATATTGAACATAATTTTTGAAAATGCACCAATACCATTGTCATCATCGTATGCTAACTGAGTTAAACCATTTGATTCATAAAGAAAAAGTTCAGTGTCCAAATTGGAGTTTGCATTGGAAATAGTTTCAATGGTTATAACGCCTCCAATTACTAAAACATTCAATCTGTAATTGCCAGTTGGTGTTGAGCTTAATATTTTTGACTTAATTAAATAATTTTTCCCATTGATATCGAATTTGAACCAATCTTCATCTGAGTCGACATGAAAACACAATTGATTACTTTGGAACGGCAGGGAGTTAATGTTGGAAGCTTGTAATATGGAATTGTTAGGTTCATTAGCATCACAAGTGATTGTAATGTTTATGTTTGCAGTGCCCGTAACTGTTCCATTTCCACAAAAGTTATTCAGATCAGTAAGTGAGTAAGTTGTGTTTGTTGTTGGCGAAACTGTAATATTATAAGGTGAAGAATTCGCAACATATGATACGCCATTTAATTTGAAATTCCATGGACTGTAACCCTTTAAATTAACTGTTAAAGTTGTAGAAGAACCTAAAGGTATTGTAGATGACCCACTTAAGGTAGCCGTTGTAGGAATATTACATGGCAAAACATCAACAGTTACAAATTTGGGTTCATTAAAAATACCACATGAATTACTAACATTTTTTACGAGGTATTCCGTCGTTACAGTGGGGTTAACTGACAAAATAAAAGGAGTAGTACTTGTGGAATATATCTGATTATTTAAATTGAAAGTCCATGGCCCTATACCTCCTAAATGTATTTCGATATTAGTACTTTGACCTTCATAAATTGTGGTGTTTTGTGCTGTTATATTGCTACTTGGTTTACAAAGAGCTAGATTTTCTTCATTTGGATTTAGAAGAAAGTATCCATCAAAAACAACTTTTTCCTGGTATGTAACATTAGGTTCAAAAAAACTTAATGAAAGTGCATAATCGGCGTTAATGGAGCCACTGATTATAGCACCATTTTGGCCTGTATAGTAATCCGAGGGGGATAACTTCCATGGATAGGAAATAGCAACTTTGGATCTAGAATCAGAACTTCCAAAACCAAAGTAAATATTGTATGAAGTTCCCAGTGCCTTAACAAGTGACCCGTTTCCTCCCGATGAATATTGGCTTACTATCGTATTATTAGTTAAATATGTGCCTGTTATTTCTGCTTCTTGATCCGGGTCAGCAACTCGACTATAGTAAATATCTGCATTTGTAGTACTAAGATTAGTGATTTCGACACTGAATTTTATATTTGTACCATTTGTTTTCATTTCAAGGATTTGCCTAACAGAAAATTTGCCAATTACCAAACCTTCCCAAATAGCAGTGTGTGTATCGCCAGTTTCGTTTAAAGATATGTTATTGCCGGATATTTGAAAATCTCCGTTTATGTTATTTGAATAAATTTCATTATTATATTTCACAATGAAGCCTTCGAATGGTGTTCCTGGCTTAAAATAGTCACCAGATTTACTCGGCGAACCAACTGTCCAGCCATCATTCCCATTGTCATAAACCAAGCCTAATCCTCCACTGGAGGTGTTATTGTATCCAGCGGGGGGTGCGGTTGATGAACTTAAACAACCGTTGGAGCTTATTCCTACCTCTACAAAATTCCCTTTTAAAAAAATGTCATTACCAACATGATCAGAAAATATCATTTGTCTTTTTTTGGTGAATTTATTTGAACTTATGAAGTCCTCATCTACCTCCGCTTTTTGAGCACTTGCCAAGTTAATCGATTTTAATAGGATAATGACCGATATGAAGAATAAGCTGTATCTTCTCATAGAGAGTGTGAAAGTAATTAGAGAAACTTTAGATATAAATTTTGACAAAGTTATTTATTTTCTTTTTAACTCACTAATAGTATTAGAGGCTTTTCTTTGATTGCAGTTTACCGTCATTTCTCTCGAATGAATATTTCATCTAAGACCTAATAGAAATCCTCTAAAAAACTATTGATAAGTCAATATTAAGTTTATTATGATTGAATTATATTTTTTGAATACAAACCTCAAAATAAAGCCCTCAGAAATCTGAAGGCTTTGTGGTCCCAAATGGAATTGAACCGGGCTGGCGTTCCAGCGGAGTGCCGCACCACCATATCTAATGTTTAGGAAACATCTATTCACAAAAAAAGCTCTCAAATTTGAGAGCTTCGTGATCCCGCCAAGAATCGAATCGGTATGCCGCACCATTGGATCTATTGTTTAGGAAACAAATCCCAAAAAAAAATGCCTTCAGAAATCTGAAGGCCTTGTGGTCCCAAAGGGAATCGAATCGGGATGCCGCACCACCATATCTAATGTTTAGGAAACATCAATTCATAAAAAAAGCCTTCAGAAATCTGAAGGCCTTGTGGTCCCAAAGGGACTCGAACCTATTTGTTTATATTTTACTATGATTTACTTAAATGTATTGAATAATAGTTAGTTATCTATTATATTTAATTTTTATTTTAATTAATTTACTTAAATTTTGTATATTTTACTTTTACACTTACTTTTACACTATTAATTTTTAAAATGTAATGGCAACCACAAAATTAAAGTTAAGACCTGATAAATCTAACAGAACTGGAGATCTAGCAATCTATGTGCAAGTTTGTATTAACGGGAAGGTAAAACTTTACCCAACTGGGCAAAAAGTCAATCAAATCTTTTGGGATTTAAAGAATGAAAAGGTTAAGAAAATGCCTGGTAACAATGACCATGCAAAAATCAATTCTATAATTAGCCAAAAACAACAAGAAATAAAGGATGTGATTTTTAATCTTGAAATGAATAAAAGTAGTATTTCATTTGAGGTTATTTCTGAAAATTTAATACCAAAAGTTGAAGTGGTGGAGGATTATTCTTTTGAAAAGTGGTTTAGGGCATTTTATGAATCAAAAACAATTGAAACTAGGAAATCTACTCATTCAAACTATAAAGCCTTATATTCTCTAATTTGTGATTTTGATTTTAAAAGCCCATTATCAATAAAAGATATTAATTTTAGTTTTTATAATGGTTTTAAAAACTGGTTATTAAAGGAAAAAGGCTTAACCAATAACACGGTGAATAAAAGATTAAAAACTCTAAAAACTTTTTTAAGATTTTGTTCAAATCATGAAGTTTATGATATTTCTAATCTAACGAAGTTTAAATTTCTCGAAGAAAAATTGGCAACAAAAATTGCTTTAACTGAAATAGAACTAATAAAGATATGGAGTCATGATTTCTCGAAAAATCCGAGATTTGAAAGGGTAAGAGATTTATTTGTATTTTCATGTGCAACAGGACTGAGAGAGTCTGATGTTCAAAATTTGAAAAGAGAAAATATTTCAGGTAGTGAAATAATAATTAATACTCAAAAATCGACTGAAGAAATTAGTATTCCGCTTAATAATTATTCAAAGGCAATACTTGAAAAATATGATTATCAATTGCCAATTATTTCTCAACAAAAGTTAAACGAATATATAAAAGAAGTTGGAAGAATTGCAGGGATTGATGATAATCAAATTTTAGTTGAATTTCCAGGCGGAAAAAGGAAGGAGTCAATAGTTCCACGGTATGAACTTTTAAAATCGCATGTTGGAAGACGTACATTTATAACTTTATCAATCTTAAAAGGTATAGCAATTCCAGTAATCCAATCTATGACTGGCCATAAAGACCTTTCATCTTTTAAAAAGTATATACAGATAAATAATAATGCCAAAAAAGAAGCGATGAAATTGTGGTGAAATAGATTTTTTATGTTCTGTTTTAATCCATTTACAGTTCAAACTACAGTTGTTCTATTAGGAAAAATTAAGTAAAAAATTAGAAACAACCATTGATAAAGAGTTTAAAAAATAATTCGGAGTTGAATCTTTTGAAATGTGTAACCAGCTGCATATTCCATTGAAAGTGAGCCACTTGAGGTGAGTTGTTTGGTGTTGATTTGATTTTGAGTCAAATATATTTAATTGTTTTGATTTTTGTTGTTTTTTCTAAGGGATTCGCCCTTTTGTTCTATCCTGTGGGCTTGATCTGTTATTCTATCGAGAATAGCATCTGTAATGGTGTCATCACTGGAATATTGATGCAAAGCTGATATAGGCAATTGAGATGTAATAATTGTGACGTATTTATTATGTCTATCTTCAATTATTTGTAGCAAAGCTAGCTTGAGTGTCTAAAGGTGTTAATCCCCAGTCATCTAAAATCAGAAGTTGTTTTTATTCTATCTGCTCTGTTTCTTTTCTGAAAGACCCATCTATTTTGTCTGTTTTTATTTTTCAAAGATGCTTTGGGAGTGAGAAGTAAGCGATTTATTTTTTTTACTTAACAGGCATGGTCACCAATTGCTGAAGAAAGGTGACTTTTTCAAACTCCTGTGGATACAGTTATAATGATGTTTTCACCACGGTCGATGAATCGACATTCACTAAAGGCAGAAATGGTTTCCTTCTTGAGAATTCTACCCTCTATAAAGTTGATTTCTTGAAGATTCGCTTGGTATCTAAACTTATTGTTTTTGATAAAAAATTTATTCCTTCTGTGAATTCGATATAGTTCTTCCGCTTCGAGGAACTGGGCTAAAAAGACGTCTGTTTGTAGTCTTTGGTGCTGCGGGACAAAATTGAAGGCTTCATATCTGTCGGCCATGCCAGCAAGCCTAAGTGCTCGCATTGTTAATAAGGTCTTGCAATAATAGAAATTGTTAATTACGTAATGATTAAAATGAATTCAATTATTTTGAACCAAGAGTACTTTAAATGCCAACAGATAAGAAATTTTTATTTTTTAAGATCTTAAAAAAATATTATTTGAAATATTCGTTGATTATACCCACCTCTGACACAAGATGGCTTAAAACAATGAATAATTCAAAATAATAGTTTAATATTTTTTTTTAAGTCTAGAATTAATAAAAAGTTCAATTTTTAGTCTTATAAGAATAAGTTACTTCTAAAAAAGTAAAAATATTAATGAATTTTGGTTTATTTTTCTAATATCTTTTAATAATTCGAAATTTGAGCCATTGGAAGTAGGGTAATTGTTCCTTCATGTGTCATTTTGTTAAGTAAACTTTTTGATATTGAAATTAATAAACCATAATGCACCAGTAGTGGTTCGTAAAAGAATAATAATAGAAAAGCAAAAGGACAAAGTTTGGGAAGTATTAACTGACATTTATAATTGGCCAGAATGGCAAACTGACATTTGGAAAGTTTACATTACAAATGTGGTAAATAAAGACAATTCGTTTGTTTGGTTAAGTGGCTTTTCACTAATTAAATCGTATATACATACCTCTGATAAACCAAATTTATTGGGCTGGAGTAACGAATCTTTGGGAATTTATGCAATTCACAATTGGAAGCTCTTTGAGTTAAACGGAAAAACAGAAGTTATTGTAGAGAAAAGTATGGATGGTTTTTTTGCTCAATACTTTACTGAATTTTTTCAAAAAAAAATAGCAAAAACATTGGAAAATTGGTTAGTTTTTTTAAAGACAGAGTGCGAAAAATAGAATTTTTTTTGCAATTTGAAGAGTAATTAAAAAAAAAATTTGTTTTAATTCATGAAATTTATTTTCAAAAATCTACAAATTTGATATTCAAATAAATATTACTTTAATTGGAAAAACTATTTCAAAATAGTTCAATTTAGATTCGCTAGATATTTGTCTTAATTTTCAAGATTCTTCGATAATACCCTTGTTTTACTTTTAATGAATTGACATTTTTGATTATTTTTTAAAATAAAACATAGGGTAAACTCCTATTTTTGTGATTATATATTCAAGACTTAGAATATTTCAACAATTCCTGAATTTAACACTATATCAAATAGATATTCAGCAGGAATATGATTTATCAAAAATCCTTTAATTTTTATTATTCCCAAATTTCAAAGAGGTTCTTATTAAGGGAATTAAATGATTCGGTATAATTTGCATATGATAAATTGTCAATAAATTAAGTAGGATGAATGAAACTATTAACCTAAATTAAGAATGAAGCTCACCAAGTACAAAAAAAATGAGGAACCTTCGGTTTTTAATTCTAAACCTAATAATCAATATTATTCTGATTCTGAGCAATTTATCAAATCAGCATTTTTGAAGGATAAAAATGAAGGCTTCACACTGTTATTTCGAAGATATCATGGAGTTTTATGTAGTCATGCTATTAGATTTGTTTGGTCTAAAGAAATTGCCCAAGATATTGTATCTGAAGTTTTTTTTAATTTTTGGCAAAATCAAGATTCTGATAAAATAGTTACTTCATATCGTTCTTATTTGTTTAAAGCTGTCAGAAATCGATGTTACAATTATATCAAACGTGAATATGAACGAACTATTCATTTTGAGGATTTTGAAGGTCTTTCACAAGATATCAATAGCCCTGATAAAATAGTTCAGTTTGACGAATTGCAATATAAAATTGAACTAATAATCAAGCAACTTCCACCTCAATGTAAGAAAGTCTTTTTGCTAAACAGAATTGATGGAAAAAAATATAATGAAATTGCTTCAGAACTCAACTTGTCAGTAAAAACAATTGAGATGCATTTAACCAAAGCAAATAAAATTTTAAGAACTTATTTAAAAGATGATTTGATTTTCTCCTTGGTAATCTATTTCGTTATTAATGATTTAAAAACGCTATAGACGATTTTTCAATACATAAGAATAAATTTTAAAAAAAAAACATAGGGAATTTCTAATTTTCTGTGTCTTAAAATAGAAATCAAGAAATAATGAAAGATATAATTACAAAAGAGCAAATGTTTGAATATTTCAGAGGTAATGCTTCTATTATACAAAAACATGAATTAGAATCTTGGTTGCAAAATCCAGACCATGTTGAATTATATTTTCACTATCTAGAAGAATTTGAAAAGCAAAATTTAGCTTTCAAAGCAGATTCTGAAAGTGAAATTATAAAAATTTGGGGTAAAATAGAAAATCAGAGTCAACCCTACGAAATGAAATTGAATAATCTTAGAAAGAATACTAGTGTTTGGGTAGCGGCTGCATGCGTTTTAGCACTGTTATTTTTAACATATTTATTTCAAGATAAATTTTTTCTTAAAGAATATCACAGTGAATATGGGAAAATAACAAACCTCTCGCTTTCAGATGGAACAAAAGTTACTTTGAATTCGAACTCTTCATTAATGGTACCAAGGTTTGGGTTTGGTAAAAATACTAGGAGGGTTATTCTTGAAGGTGAAGCATACTTTTCTGTAATTCACTCCCCAACTAATCAAAAGTTTGAAGTGCAAACCTCCAAAGATTTTAAAGTAGAAGTTTTAGGAACGGAATTTTCTGTAAAAAACAGGAACAAGGGAATACAAGTATTATTGGATAGAGGAAAAGTGAAAATTCACTATTCAAAAGCGAAGAAAGATATACTTATGAAACCCGGAGATTTGGTGAAGCTTGACAAAAATGGCTCGATTTCCAAAGAGGCAGTAAAGGAAACTAAAACTTTTACAGCATGGCGTTCACATAAGTTCATTTTTGACAAAACAAGCCTTTCTGAACTCGCTATTGTAATAAAAGAAAATTTCGGACTAGATGTGAATATCAAATCGGTTGAATTAGAAAACAAGACTATTTCGGGAGAAATAGAAGCCCAGAATGTTGATGAACTTTTAGAAGCCATTTCTAATATTTTTGATTTACAAATAGAAAAAAATAATAATACCATTGAAATTTATTAAACCTTAAATAAATATGATAGAACTAGTACATTCAAGAAACATGAGAATGAAATCAATTACTAAAGTAGCGTTTTTTCTTGTCTTATTTTCCATTACTAAAATAGGCACAGCCCAAGGAAGCTCTTTTGTATTTGCTAACATTAAACAGGTCAAGCCGTTTGGGGAACCTGCAAAAAAACTTACATTATTACAAGTTTTTGACAATTTGAAAAACCACTATGGAGTAACTTTTTTATATGAAGATAAAGTAATTCAAGGTGTATTGCATAACGGTCAAATTGTTTATGATCGTAAGATAGAAAAGACACTCGATAACGTTTTAAAGCCCCTGGGCCTAACGTATAAAAAGGTGAAGTCAGGTACTTTCGTGATAATAGATAATAAAAAAGTAAAAAGTCAATCAATTAGAAATATTGAAAATCAATCATTTATATACGTTGATTCAAATTCCCCGGTCAATCAACAAAAATTAGGTAATATTTCTTCGAATTCATTAGATATTAAGCGATATACGATAAACGGACTTTCTGATATATTGATTAAAGGAAAAGTAGAAGATGGCAAAGGTGTTGGGTTACCTGGAGCAAGTATCACTATTAAAGGGTCTTCTAAAGGAACTACTACTAACGTAAACGGCAATTTTGAAATCGAAGTTCCAAGCCAGAATTCCATTTTGGTTTTTTCATATATTGGCTATCAAACAAAAGAGATTTTAGTTGGTTCTCAGTCTAATATAACCATTTCTTTAAACATCGACGATAGATCACTAAGCGAAGTTGTTGTAATAGGATATGGATCCCGAGATAAAAGAGACTTGACGGGTGCAATATCTACGGTTTCCTCAAAAGAAATTTCAAAAAGTGTTTCACAATCTCCTGAATCTGCTATGCAAGGCCGTATGGCTGGGGTCTTTGTTTCCAGCCCTGGTGGAAGTGCATTTGCACGTCCACAAGTACGAATTCGTGGAGTAAGTACTTTTGGATATGCTGAACCATTATATGTTGTGGACGGTATTCCATTGACCGAATACGGAAGTGGTACAGACGGCAGTGGTGGATTAGAAGGCGATATCAGAGGAAATGTAAACGTTTTGGCAATGATTAACCCAAACGATATTGAGTCTATGTCGGTTTTAAAAGATGCATCCGCTGCGGCAATTTATGGCGTAAGGGCTGCAAATGGAGTAATCTTAATAACTACCAAAAAAGGATCAAAGGGAAGTCCAAAAATTGATTTATCGATTTCTTCAAGTTTTCAGAATGTACCTGAAAAATTGAATATGCTCAATGTAAAACAGTACACAGATTTATTTGTGGAAGCTTATTCTAATAATCAGAACGAAGCGAAAAACTTACCTGATGTCTTTAAATCTGGGAGCCCAAAATATCTTGGTAACAGTGCAACCTATGACTGGCAAACTCCTTTGCTGAATAAGAATGCATCTAATAATGACTATAGCTTAAGGATTTCCGGGGGGAATGAATCTACAAAATATTATGTATCTGGTGGCTATACTTCAACTGAAGGTTCCTTAATAGGAAATAAAATGGATAGGTATTCTATGTCAATTAATATTGATAATAAGATTTCTAAATATATTTCTACAGGAATCACATATAGATTATCATATAATGATGTTACTGACAATACAGCTTCTGATTTAAGATATAATGCAGAGACTTCGCCATGGCAGCCAATTTTTGACCCCAAAGGGCCATTCGGATATGCACCATCTGTTAATATTAAGTTTATGCCAAATCCAGAACTAGGTAAAGTTATTGAAAACTTTATTAGGCCTCAGTATTTATCTTCTATACCTCCTTATGTATTTGATGGAGATGTAATAATGCTTTATGGTCCAGAAACTAATAGAAATGGTTTTGGTACTATGGCAACAACAGATACTAAATATAGTATGCTTAGGAATATGGGTACAGCCTTTGCCCAAATAGAGCCAATATCTGGTTTAAAATTCAAAGGTACTTTAAGTATTGATTGGCTTTACAATCGGAGGAATTCTTGGGAAGCATTTGATAGTTACCTTTTTTCCCAAACTCCTGGTAATCCCTATAGTATTGGAGACGGAACTTCAAAAGGTAATTATGGAGAGCGTCATACTCGTAATCTAAACATAATAAAAGAATTTAGTGTAAATTATTCTAAAATTATAGGGAACGGACATAGTTTAGATTTACTTTTTAATGCTATGGATCAGGGTTATAGGTATGAATTTTTAGGTGCAAGTTCGTCTCAAATATTATTTACTCAGCCCGAATTCCGAAATATTAATACTGTTACACCTTATTCAAGCAGCGGTTCATTTAGGGATATTAATGGGCTTCAGGGATATTTAGGAAGAGTAGGTTATAATTTTCAAAATAAATACTATTTGGATGCTACAATTAGAAGAGATGGAGCATCTAGATTTGCACCAGGTTACAAATGGGGTACTTTCCCAGCAGTATCGGTAGCTTGGCGTATAAGTAAAGAGAACTTCATGAAAGATCTTACATTTATTAATGATTTAAAACTCCGTGGCGGTTGGGGTAGATTAGGAAATCAAGAGACTAGATCATTTGCTTATTTATCTTTGATTTCCAATGCACCAGATTATGCATTGGGTTCAGGTGACGGTAATGGAATTGGTACTCTTAAGAATGGAGTCTCATTACCAGATTTTCCTGTAAAAGATTTAACATGGGAAATCGGCGAAACTAAAAGTGTTGGTTTTGATGGAGCTTTTCTTGGAAACAAATTAACTGCTACAGTAGAATATTATAATAGATTGACCTCTGGAATTTTGCAGGCCGCAGCTTTACCAGCAAGTGTTGGAAATCAAAATCCACCGATTCTTAACATAGCATCGGTACGAAATAAAGGAATGGAGTTTCAACTTGGTTACAATGGACAAATTAGTGATTTTCAATATAATATTTCGGGTAACCTAACAACAGTAAATAACAAAGTTGAAAAAACCTTCCGAGATCAGCCTTTTGGTGGGGAATATGGAAGAATAGAAGTAGGTCAGCCTATGAATTTCCTTTGGGGATATAAAGTCGGAGGCATATTCCAAAATCAGTCTGAAATAGATAAGTGGAAGGAAAACCTAAAAGATGAGACAAACAATAATAATTTTCAACCGGGTGATATGTATTTTCAAGATGTAAGTGGACCAGAAAACAAGTCAGAAGGTAAAATTACACCAGATGATCGAGTTTTTTTAGCAAACACAATTCCTGGTTTTTACTATGGGTTAAACATTGGAGCTAATTATAAAGAATTTGATTTGTCTATATTTTTCCAGGGCGTTGGTGATGTATATAGATACAACAATTGGAGGGCTAATGGAGAGAATATGGCTGGTGCTGGAAACAATCAATGGGTTACAACTTTGAATCGTTGGACGGTTGCCAATCCTTCTACTACAATGCCTAGAGCTGTACGTTCCGATCCTGCTGGGAATAATAGATTCTCTGATCGTTTTGTTGAAAGTGCTGCATTTTTTAGACTAAAAAATATCCAGTTTGGATATGCTATTCCTTCTAATTTAACAAAATCTCTTGGTTTTATTAATGGTGCCCGGATATATATTGGAGGAACAAACCTTTTTGTAAAATCAAAATGGACAGGATTAGATCCTGAAGACGCTGACAGAAACGGTCAATTAGTTCCTCCAGTGCGTTCGTTAACAGGTGGTATTACTGCTTCATTTTAATCAATTTAAACCTTAAAAAATACAATGAAAAATTTAGGAATAAAAGCAATAATTATATTTGCGATTACTATTTTCACTTATACCAGTTGTAACGAAAAACGAATTGATTTAGAACCTTTGTCTCCTACAGAAGCATCCTATTTTTTTGAAGAATCGGATTATAATAAATCCATTTTAGGAGTTTATGCAAAAATGACGGATATATATTGGTTTAATGCTAACAACCCAATTCATGGATTTTGGATATTGCCTGGAGATGATATAACGACATCTGGAACTGTCCCCTTCGAAATTTTTGGTACGCTTCAAGCAGCAAATGGAAGCATAAATACTTTTTATAAAGTAGCTTATCAAATAATAAATCGTGCTAATATAGTACTTCAAAAACTTGACAAAGAGGATGGAGTCATTAAAACCCCCAATTTGAAAAATAATATTAGAGGTGAAGCATTATTTCTTAAAGGATATGCAAATTTTTTACTTTGGAATTACTTTGGAAATTCGCCTTTGGTCACGGAAAGAATTGAAAGCTCTGATAAGACAACACCACCAAATTCAAAGGGGAATGAACTTTTAGATGAGGCAATTAAAAATTTTAGTGAAGCAGCTACCCTTTTACCGGTATCTTGGAATGCGACAAATAGGGGTAGAGCGACTCAGAGTTCAGCAAATGGATTTTTGGGGAAAGCCTTAGTTTTTAGAGGCTCCGTGACCAAAAATACTGCAGATTTCACAGAGGCTTTAAGTGCCTTAAATAAAATAAAAGATAAAAAATTAGTGGCTGATTTTGGCGATAATTTTAATTCAAAAACAGAAAACAATTCAGAGTCACTGTTTGAATTTCAAGCCTCTCAGCCAGATTTTGACAATGTTTGGCTTTCAGATGATTTCCAAGCAGGGGGTTCAGGATCAACATCTGCTTATTGGGGTTTTTACGAAAATCATTGGTCTCTTTTTGGAGCTCCAAGATATGAAGGTACAAAAAAACTTGCTAAGGCATTTGATAGCGAAGATCCTAGAGTTGCCGCAACAATTAACTTAAATGATTTTACTTTTAATAAATATTGGAATACTGGAGAGTTAAAAACTCAAGCTGGAGTTGGCTCAGCAAACAATCCTCGAATATTAAGATATGCTGACATTTTATTGTTGAAAGCTGAGGCAACTTTGGAGTCTGGTGGTTCTACTTCAACTGCAATTGGGTATATTAATGAGGTTAGAACTAGGGCTAGAAATATGAAAACTGGGGGTAAATTTCCTGAAGAATATTTAACTACAGAAAATGATAAATCTAAGATTTTTAATTGGATTAATAAAGAAAGATTTTTGGAATTAGCAGGTGAAGAAGGGACAAGGTGGTTAGATCTTCGTCGTTGGCATTTAGCTGGAAAAATAAACTTAGGTGCAAATTATGATTTTAGTTCATTAAGAAACGATGTAAAGTTTGATGTAACCAAAAATCTACTTTATCCTATTCCTCTGAATGAGCTTGATTTAAATCCAAATGTAATTCAAAATAAAGGATATTGAGCCTCAAACAAGTTTCATTATATAGACAAATGGTTAGTATTTCCCTGTTTTGCAGGGAATTACTTTTTTTAGCGAATTTTAAGTAGCTAATTTTCAATAATAAATATTGGAGAGGCAGCTTTTTTTATTAAAAGTCGCGAGGAATTAAATAAAAATGAATAAAATTTTAGTTCAAAGTTTGATATGAAACAATGTTTGATTGTCTTATTTGTTTTGTTAAACATAAGTTTTGCAAAATCACAAAATAATTTGCAGAATAATTCGATTTTAAAATTGGCAAACGAGTTTGTAAACCCGCCAGTATCTGCTAGACCTAAGGCTCTTTGGCCATGGATAAATGGAAATGTTAGCTTACCTCAAATTACATTTGAATTGGAAGAAGCAAAAAGAAAAGGAATGGGCGGCTTTGACATTTGGGACATTGGAACAAGCTTAGACCCCTATAAAGAGATTCCTTCTGGTCCACCATTTTTGAGTAAAGAATCGGTACAGGCAATTGCTTATACAATAAATGAAGCGGATAGATTAGATTTAGAGATTGGCCTCAATTTTTCGAGTAGTTGGAACGCAGGTGGCTCCTGGGTTAAACCAGAGCATGGAGCAATGGGGTTGTTTAGAAGAGATACAATTATAGAAGGTCCTCAGAATTTTTCATCATATATTTCATTTCCCCAAATTTCAGAAACCTCCAGTGACTCTCAGTCGAAAATAAAAAAAGATCTCAAAACAGGTTTACCAGTTTTTTATAAAGAAGTAGTTTTATTAGCACATGTTTTTACATCTGATTCTTTGATAAAAGATCATTCAATTATTCTATTGAGCGAAAATTTTAAAGACAATCATTTACAATGGAATGTTCCAAAGGGTAAATGGAGAATTGTGAGATATGTTTGTGCTCCCACTGGACAACAGTTAGTTTTACCAAGCACTGCTTCAAATGGACTAATGTTGGATCATTTTAGTGGGGATGCACAAAAAGCTAATCTAAATTATATATTTAGTCAACTTCTTCCAATTGTTGGTCCATTAAAAAATAGGTCCTTGAAATATTTGAATGCCGATAGTTATGAGGTTAATTCTGCCGTTTGGACACCAAATCTTCCTGAGGAATTTTTGAAAAGGAACAAATATAATCTCGAAAATTTTTTACCAATTTTAGATGGATTTAAAATAAAAAGTGATGAAATAAGTCAAAGATTTAAATATGATTTTACAAAAACAATTTCTGACCTTATTATCAAAAATCATTATGAATTAGGACGTGCAATTTGTGAGGAGAAAGGTATAGGATTTGTTGCCGAAGCAGGAGGCCCAGGTCAGCCATTCCATAACGTTCCTTTTGAAGACTTAAAAGCTTTGGGTGCTCTAACTATCCCTAGAGGAGAGTTCTGGAATAAACATGAAAAACAAGAATTGTTGCAAATTGTAAAAGGAATTGCAAGTGCATCACATATCTACAATCAAAAGTATGTAGAGGCTGAGTCATTTACAAGTGTTTGGCTTTGGCAAGAGGGTCCAAGTGAATTGAAACCGTTAGCTGATAAAGCAATGTGTGAAGGCCTAAATCGATTTGTTTACCATACTTTTCCTCATAGTCCTCCTGAATCTGGTTTTCCTGGTTGGGTTTATAACTTTGGTACTTTAATAAATACTACAAATGGATGGTGGCCAAAATCTAAGCCATTTCATGAATATTTGTCAAGATGTAGCTATTTGCTACAACAAGGCAACTTTGTTGGAGACATTGCTTATTATTATGGTGATAAAGCACCTAATTTCGTTTCTCCGACTGAAATAAAAAAGAAAATTGGCTTCGGTTATGATTATGACGTAGTTAACACTGATGTTATTTTAAATAAAATGTCTGTAAAAGATGGGCGAATATATTTACCTCACGGCCAATTTTACGAGGTTTTGGTTTTGCCTGATGAGGTATCAATTAACTTAGATGTATTAAAAAAACTGGAGAAGTTGGTATTCGATGGAGCAATAGTTTTAGGTAAAAAGCCTCAAAAATCCTCAGGCTTAAATAATTACAAACAAAATGATATTGAAGTAAAAGAGTTATCAAATAAACTATGGGCAAATTGCGATGGTATAAATGTTAAAGAGAGATTTTTTGGAAAAGGGAAAATTGTTTCTGGAAAAACTATTAATGAGGTCTTAAGTGATAAAGGAGTCATAGCTGATTTACAATCTGATATTGATAGTCTTGATTTTATACATCGAAAAACAAAAGAAAATGAAATTTACTTTTTCAGAAATGTAAAAAAAACTAATGTTGTTGGAAAGATAAGTTTTCGTGTAACTGGGATGATTCCAACAATTTGGAATCCTGAAAATGGAGAGATTCAAGAAATTACTTATCATCAAAATAATAATAAACAAATTACAATTCCCATTTCATTATTTAAAGATGGTTCATGTTTTATTGTTTTTAGTAAAAGTAAAATAAAGGATTTAAAAATGCCAAATGTCAAATTGGAGAAAAATTTAAATTTACCACATTTTTCAAATTTTGCAGCAAACAATAAGATGAAAACTAAAATTAATCTGAATAATTCCTGGTATCTCTCCTTTGATCAAAAAATTGGAACTATTGCTCGTGACACAATGAATATTCTAATACCTTTAAATGAAAGCCATAAAAATGCTGTGAAATACTATTCAGGGAATGTGGTTTATAAAACTAATTTTATACTTTCTCCAAACCAACTAGAGACCAATACAAAAATCGTTTTAGATTTAGGTCAAGTTAAAGAAATTGCGGAGATATATTTGAATGGAAATAGGTTGGGTGTTAGTTGGCACTATCCATATAAAATTGACATAACTAGTGCTTGCGTAGAAGGAGATAATTTCTTGCAAATAGAGGTTGTAAATTCTATTAATAATCGATTAATAGGTGACTCAAAAAATCCTGAAGTTTATAGAAAAACTAAAACGAACATTACCAAGCTCCCAAATGCTTGGATGGTTCCGTTTTCTAATGCAGAATTAATTCCTGCGGGATTAATAGGGCCTGTTCAGATTGAATTTTACGAAAAATAGTTATCGTATGAAAACTCTTAAAATTTGTATAGCCTGTTTATTTTTTATGTCATGTAATTCTGATAAAAAAATTTTTAAATTTTTGGATTCTTCAGAAACTGGGATTGACTTTGAGAATACTATTTTTGATTCCGCAGATTTTAATTCAATGACATTCGAGTACATATACAATGGAGCAGGTTTGGCAGTTGGAGATTTCAATAATGATGGTAAAACTGATTTGTATTTTGCTGGAAATCAAGTTTCTAGTAAAATGTATTTAAATAAAGGTGGATTAAACTTCAAGGAAATAACTTCTGAATCTAACACAGGTACAAAAGCTTGGTGTACTGGTGTTACAGTCACTGATGTCAATCAAGATGGATGGCAGGACATATATGTTTGTGTAGCAGGCTTTGTAAAGGATTCTACAAAAAGGGCAAATCTTTTGTTTGAAAACCAAGGACTAAATAAAAACGGTATTCCATTTTTTAAAGAAAAAGCCACTGAATACGGCTTGAATGATATGGGATACAGTACACAAGCAGCCTTTTTTGATTATGACCGAGATGGAGACTTGGATTGCTATATTCTAACAAACGCTTTAGAAAAGGAAAATAGAAATACTCTTAGACCAAAAAGAGTCAATGGTGAAGCTCCTTCAAACGATAGATTGTATAGAAATGAAGGGAATTGTAAATTTAAAAACATTACACACAAAGCTGGAATTTTAACGGAAGGTTATGGACTAGGTTTAGTGATTTCTGACATAAACGGTGATGGTTGGGATGATGTTTATTGCTCCAATGATTTTTTGTCTAATGATTTGATATGGGTTAATAACCAGGATGGTACCTTTACCAATAAGGCTGGAGAATATTTAAAACATCAGAGCTATAATGGTATGGGGGTTGATATTGCGGATATAAACAATGATGCTAACCCAGAAATTATGGTAGTTGACATGTTGCCAGAAACTAACGAACGTCAAAAAATGATGCTCGCTGGTTCAAATCATGACAGGTTACAAATGGATTTAAAATTAGGGTATCAACCTCAATTTATGAGAAACACTTTACAGTTGAATAGAAAAAAGGAATTATCAAATGATTTAGGTGAAAAATCAAAATTCGATTATTCAAATAACTATCCAGCTGTCTTTTCTGAAATAAGCCAATTTTCAGGAGTTGATAAAACCGACTGGTCTTGGGCACCTCTTTTTGGCGATTTCGATAATGACGGATTCAATGATTTGCTCATTACCAATGGATATAGACGGGATGTTACGAATATGGATTTTACAGCATATTTAGCATCGCAAAGAGACCTTCAAATGTTCGACAATAAAGTTAAGGACCATCTTAAAGTTTTTGAAAAAATAAAGGAACTGCCTGAAATTAAACTTCCTAACTACGCTTTTCATAACAATGGAGATTTGACATTTACTAATGTTTCAAAAAAATGGGGAATTGATGAACCAAGCTACTCTAATGGTGCAATTTATGCAGATTTTGATAATGATGGTGATCTTGATTATGTTGTAAATAACATTGATAGCAAAGCTTTTTTCTATGAAAACCTAACTAATAATAGTGAAAAACATCCAAATTGGATATGCATCAAATTTGAAGGCTTAGATGGCAATAAAGATGCCATCGGAGCAAAAGTGGCGGTATTTTCAGATGACAAAGTGTTTTTTAAAGAAAACCAACCAACTAGAGGTTATGTTTCCTCAGTAGAAAACTTTTTGCATTTTGGTTTAGGAGTAAACAAAAAAATTGATAGTGTTGTGGTCTTTTGGCCAAATGGGAAAAAACAATCTGAGAATCTTATAAATACAAATCAAAGTATTAAAATTAGATATAATGATAAAAAGTCGATTCCTTTTTTTACAATCCATAAAGAAAATATAGATAAACAGTATTTAGAAATTTCACCCGAATCAGTAGGTTTGAAATTTAGGCACCAAGAAAAAGACTTCAATGATTTTAATCAAAATCCTCTTTTACCCTATAAGTATTCTAGAATTAGTCCTAGTTTAACATCTGGAGATATTAACAATGATAATCTTGATGATTTTATAATAGGAACAGATGTTGGTCAATCTGACTTGATTTTTACTCAAAATGAAAATGGTAGTTTTTCTCAAACTTCTTTAGAAGAAAGTGAAAAATATGAAACCGTTTCATCAGTATTATTTGATACAGATTCAGATGGAGATTTAGATTTTTATGCTGTAAGTGGAGGGAGTCATTCGGAAGGTGCTTCTCAGAGTTATCAAGATAGGCTGTATATAAATGATGGAAGTGGAAAATTCTCTCTTAAAAGGAATGGATTGCCCACTACATATTTCCCTGGTAGCACGGTCTCCATATCTGATTTTGACAAAGACGGAGATTTGGATATTTTTCGAGGAAGTCGATTAATTTCAGGAAAATTTCCTTTTTCACCACCAAGCTTTCTATTTGAAAATCAAACTATTAAAGGCAAAGTCAAATTTGTAGATAAAACCCATCAATTTGCTCCAGAATTGAGCAAAGTAGGGTTAATAACCTCCTCTGTTTGGTTTGATGCAAATAAAGATAATCTTCCAGACTTAGTTTTGATTGGTGAGTGGATGAGTCCAATGATATTAATAAACAATAAAAATAAATTTTCACCAGCTAAAAATCTTGTTGAAAAGATAAATGGATTATGGCAAACCCTTTATTCTATTGATGTAGATCATGATGGTGATTTAGATTTAATGCTAGGAAATATAGGACAAAACTCAAAATATCATGCTTCAAAAGAAAGGCCGTTGAAGATTTATGCTAAAGACTATGACTCAAACGGAAGAATAGATCCTGTGATGAGTTTTTATTTAGGTAATAATGAGGTTCCAGTTCCAACAAGAGATTTAATAACTCTTCAAGTCCCTGGGCTAAAACGCTATTTCCCACTTTATAGTGACTATGCAAAAGCCAAAATGAAAGATATTTTAGACAAAAAAGATTTGGAAAGTGCTTTACAGTTTAATGTCGAAGAATTACGCTCTGGTTGGCTTGAGAACCTTGGCAAGCTAAATTTTGTGTTTCATCCTTTTCCAGCCGAAGCCCAATTTTCATTGGTTAATTCCTTTATTTATTCTGATAATTATCTCTTTCTATTTGGCAATTCAAAGGCACCAGAAACAGTAGGTGGGTGGTGGGATGCTAGCATTGGTTCAGTTTTAAATTTTGAAAATGGGGAATTTAAAAAAATAAATAATGGGGGTTTAATAGCTGATAATGAAGCAAAGTCAGCTATAATAGTTAAGAGGAGAAGAGATAAGATTTTAATAATTGGAAATATTAATTCCAACCTCCAAATTTTTAAATTTCTAAACTTTAAATAAATAAACAGAGATTATCTATTCTTAAAAATGAAAATTCAACGCCTTTTATTTATTATGTTTTTTTTTCTTGGATGCAAATCACAAGAAATTTCGAACGTTAATTTATCTCCTGTTGTCACTTTGGAGTCTAAACTTATTAGTGTTTACCCGATGACTTATGAATTTAGTGCTAAAGTATTAGATCAGGAATTTGATGATGTAAAGCTTTTTTGGGATTTTGGAAATGGGATTAAAAGATTTGGAGATGAGAAAGAAACTGAGGCTTTCTCAGATGGACAAATATATTCTGTTAAAGTTATAGCTTCAGATGGTATATCCAATGAAAGTGAAAAAATTATTTCGATTTCGACTGAAGTACAAGAAATTGAAATTAATCCGTCCATTACCTTTCAAACAATTGAAGGTTTTGGAGGATTTGGAGCACAGAATGTTTATTGGTCAAATGGACCTTTTACTTCTGAGAGATTCGTAAGTGACATTGTAAATGACCTAGGGTGTACTATAATTAGGGATGAAGTACCTACTAGTTTTGAAATTATAAATGACAATGATAATCCTTATATAATTGATTTGAAAAAATTTAATTTAAGCAAAAATATAGAGGGCCACCATCAACCGCTTGCGGTTAGACTTCAACATTTTAAGGCAATGCATGAGGCAGGAATCAATAAATTTATTGCATCAGTTTGGTCTCCTGCTCCTTGGATGAAATGGAACAATGACATTGATAATGGAACACCAAATAATTCGGCCCCAGAATTTAATTCAAAACCTGATACCAAAACTAACCAACTTAAAGAAGAATTTTATGAGGAGTTTGCAGAATCCTTAGTTGCTTATTGCAAAATTTTTAAAAGTGAAATTGGAATAGATTTATACGCATTAAGTATTCAAAATGAACCTCGTTTTTCTCAATTTTATTCCTCCTGTGTTTACAATGGAGAGGCATATAAAGAGGTTTTGATAGTTGTTGGAAAGCGTTTTAAAAAAGAAGGATTAAAAACACTAATTTTCGGTCCAGAAGATGTGGGATGGTTTGAAGCGGCTGATAATCTAATAAAACCTAGTATAATTGACACAGAAAGCAGGCAGTATATTGATGCAATTGCCACTCATGGATATGCTTTTGATGGAATTACATCTGTAAGCAACGATGCTTTAACTTGGAGAAAAATGAAAGATTGGGGCAACCCTTTTAAAAAGCCTCTATGGATGACGGAGACTTCTGGTTTTAAAAACACATATGATGGTGCAATAGATCTTGCCAAAGCAATGTATATGTCATTGACATATGGAAATGTTTCTGCTTGGGTTTTCTGGACTTTAAGTACTGAGAATATTGATGAATATAGCCTTATGAATTCAAAAGGTGAAAAATCAAAACGTTTTTATGTCAGTAAACAGTTTTATAAATACATTAGACCAGGTGCTGTAAGAATTGAGTCAACGTCATCTCCGGATGTTTTGTCTGTTGCGTTTTCAAACAATGGGCAATCCACTGTTGTGTTAATTAATATATCTTCTTTTGATAGAGCAGTGAAAATAAAGGGAGGGGCTGAAAAATACCGTGTAATTAACACAAATAGCTTCGAAAATGCACTTGAAGTAAAAGGGGTTACTAAAGATCAATTATTTGTTGTTCAGTCAATGGGTGTTACTACATTATTTTCAGGAGAATATTAATTTTTTTATTGTTTAATATTTTTTTAAAATTCATTACTGCTAATGAAAAATTTCTTTTTAATCTTTTTGTGTTTTTTATTTTGTAAATCTTTCTCGCAAAATCTTAAATGGGCGGAAGTAAAAAAATTCAATGGTAGACCTACCATTTTCATTAATGATAGACCTGAAACTCCTGCTTTTTATGCTTTAACTCATGCCTATGGTGGAAGATGGTCTTGGGAGGAAGTTCCCTCTCGGAATATAAATAATTTTTGCAAAATCGGTATTCGACTTTATCAAGTAGATATCTGGCTGGAAGATATTTGGAAAAAAAATAGCAAAAATTTAGATATAAATAAGGCTCAAAAGCAAATTAAAGGAGTTCTCGATCAATGCCCTGATGCCAATATAATAATCAGATTTCATGTAAATGCACCTTTTTGGTGGAACGAAAGTCATCTGGATGAATGTACTCAATTTGCTGATGGCAATATTGATACAACTCTAAAAGCAGGCCCACCATTTCATAATGAAGAATATGATATAAAAAGAGCTTTAAGAGCAAGTTTAGCATCGGAAAAATGGAAAAATGAATCTGGTCAAAAATTGATTGAATTTTGTAAGCGATTACAAAAAACTAAAGAAGGTAATTCTGTAATAGGAATGCATTTGGCAGGAGGCATTTATGGTGAATGGCATTATTGGGGGTTTATTGACCATGATCCAGATACCGGTATTGCCATGACTAATTATTTTCGTAAATGGCTGAAAAACAAATACAAAACCTCTGAAAATCTTCAAAGATCTTGGAAAACAAATGAGTACACATTCGAAAATGCCTCTGTTCCGAACATTGAAGATCGGCTGAAAACTCAGGATGGTTTTTTTAAAGATCCGAAAATTGAACAGCGTGTAATTGATTATTTTACAGCTCAGCAAGAAGTGGTTGCCGACGATGCAGAATATTTCTGTAAATTGGTAAAGACTACCTGGAAAAGGCCAATAATAACAGGTATTTTCTATGGTTATCTTCACATGACTTTTAATCGTCAAACTGTTGGTGGACACCTTTTTGTCAAACAAATTCTCGAAAGTAAATACATAGATTATCTATCTGCACCTCAGACTTATTGGGGTGAAAGTAGAAATGATGGTGGATCTGGTAATTCAAGAGGATTGATAGAGTCGACTTTGCTACATGGAAAACTTTGGTTAGATGAAATTGATAATGGCTACCTTCACCCTAAAACTGATTATGATAATATAAGATACAAAGCAAGGTTTGATAGCACATATGCAAACGTACTTAAACGTTGCGTAAGCTTGCCACTCATGCGAGGCATTGGCTTTTGGTTATACGATTTTGGATTACAAGTAGGATTTGGATGGTGGGATAATCCCCATTATTTAAAAATGATAAAAGAACAAAAAGAATTATTTGAAAAGAGACTTTCAGTTCCTTACAAATCTGAAGCCGATGTGCTATATGTTTGGAGTCAGGATGTTTTTTATTATTTAAAATCTACTACTCTTCCGATTACAGCTAACGTAATTGACCATTCTATTGAACAAGCATTACATTCTGGTACAGTTGGTGACCACGTCTATGATTTTGATTTGAATCTCGTAAATCTTGACCAATATAAAGCTATTGTTTTTATGAATGTATATAAATTGACTGATATTCAAAGGCAATATATTCAGGAGAAAGTGGCAAAAAATGGTCGAACTTTAGTTTGGAATTATTTAACTGGTTATACAAATGGGGAAATTTTAGATTTGAAATTCGTAGAATCATTAACAAAAATTAGCCTTCAAAAAATTGATTCTTCAGTAATTCCAATCGTAAAAATGAATAATGGTAACGAATACAAATTTAATGGGCCAATTGAGCCATTATTTATTGTAAAGGAAATCAATTGCGAACCTTTGGCAATTTTAAAAGAAAATTCTAAAATCATTACTGTGAGAAAAAAAATGAATGATTTTACATCTGTATTTTGTGGAGTTCCAATGAATGGTACAAATAATTTTAGGGAAATTTTTCGGCAGGCAGGATGCCATATTTATAATGAGAATAATGATTTTACTTATGCCAATTCTGGATTGCTAATGCTTCATGCAAAAGACACAGGTGATAGAGAAATTACTCTGAAAAATGGCAAAAAAATGAAGTTGGTTTTGAAAAATAGTTCTACAATTATACTGGATTCAGAAAATGGAAAAATTAAATTAGACTAAAAATGAAATATGATCAAATTTTAAAATAGAGAATTTTTTTTGTTGATACTACTTCTGTCTGGGATAATTTTACAATCAAATAAATTGATAAAATTAATTCACTAATAAGCAAAAATCTTAAAAACTTAATATATCATTCATGCAGTGGCTAATTTTATTGTAGTAGGGGCTATCAGAAATTATTGACCAAAAACGCTGAATCTTGTTGTTTTACTAAAAGTTATGATTCCATTGCTAGTGCGATTCAGGAAAGAGTAAATGGGCTTCTCAAGAAATAGTGTTTTAGGAAATATAGAAGTAAAAAACATATTTGGTTATTTAACTAGTAAAAAGTAGTATTAAATTTTAAAATCTTTTAAGACAAAAATATTCTTATAATATTTTAAATCCTTAAATAATATATCAAAAAAGTTTAATAGAAATCAAAAGGTTTACAAGAGTCTATTCAAGTGAACTTTCTCAATTGTATTCCGTAAATTATTATTTCAAATAAAATTAAGCGTATCGCTTATTTTATACTAGACAAAGCAATATCGTAAATATACAGATGAATTGCGTGAATTTGCATATTAAAAAAGGTAAAGGAACTCTTTTAAGTGGAGGAAATTTTGAACTTCCGCCAACAGCCACTTAAGAGAGATAAATATTTGAACACGGTATCTATGGATTATATGCTCAATAATTTGATGATTTATCTTTTCATAATTTCAATTTGAAGAGGGGCAATGATTTGCATTGTTTTATTACAAATGAACTTGAAAGCGTTATGAATTTATTGATTAAAGATCTTATTAGGTAATTCAAATCCAAATTCGCCAAAAAATTAAAGAAAAGCATTAAAAAAATTTAACAATTCGAAAATGAAAATTATTTTAAATTTAACCATTTTAAACCTATTAATATTAATTTGCAATACTTCTGTTGCTCAGCTAGTTATATATCCTTCACCTAACAATGTTACTAAATCTAGTCTATATGATTTAGAGGTAAACGGCCAAACAGTATTTGTTTATGAAACAAAAACAGCCGCAATTGCCTATTTTTCATTTGAAGGTAAAATTGATCTAAAAGTGATAGTGAACTCCCCGATTTACAATTTTGATATTCGCCCCAAAAGCAAAAATATTGAAACCAAACAATATAGAGATGAGATTATTTTTACTTTAGATAAACCTGAAAATTTATCGGTTGAAATCAACAAAAACATTAATAAACCACTATTTATTTTTGCTAATCCACTTGAGATAAATCAACCAACCAAAAATACTCCAAATACTATATTTTTTGAAGCAGGTAAAATCCATAAAGTTGGCGTCATAAAACTACAAAAAAACCAAACTGTTTATATTGCAGGTGGGGCTGTAGTGCAAGGTAATTTTATAATTGATAGTACGGAAAACGTAAAAATAACTGGCAGAGGTATTCTTGATAATAGTATTTTCGAAAAAGGCAAAGTACGACCAATAGAAATAAATCGCTCAAATAATGTGCTTATTGATGGTATAATTATCTCAGAATCGAAGCATTGGTCATGTGCTTCACTTGCATCAAAAAATGTAACTTATCACAATTTCAAAATAGTTTCTGATAATGATTGGGATGATGGAATAGACATCGTAGGAAGCCAAAATGTTCTAGTTGACAAAGTTTTTATTCGCACGAAAGACGATTGTATTGCGGTAAAAAGCGGAGTTACATATTATACAAAGTTTAAAAGTGATTTTAATGTAAATAATATAGTAATACAAAATTCAACCTTTTGGAATGGTGACTGGGGCAATGCACTTGAGATTGGCTTTGAAACTCGGGCAGATACTATTCAAAATATAACCTTTAAAAATTGTGACATTATACATACTGAAGGCCCTGAAGGCACTTTTACAATTCATAATGGAGATAGAGCTTTTGTGAAAAGTATTTTGTATGAAAACATTAGGGTAGAAGACGCCAAAGGTTGGTTGATTGATTTTAGAATTATGAAATCGAATTATACCAAAGACCAAAAGCGAGGAAAAGTTGAAGGAGTTCATTTCAAAACCATATCAGTTGAAGGCAATCATTACCCAAGCTCACAAATTTTAGGCTTTAGTGATGATCATATAATCAAGGATGTAACTTTGGAAGATTTTACAATTCATGGCAAAAAAATTGTCTCAATCTACAACGGAATGCTTGCTATTATTCATTGTGAAAACATAAAGTTTAAATGATGATTGTGAGAATTATAGAACGCTGCTAATTTAAAAAAAAAATGAAATTACAAAAAGTAAGAAACAACCGATAAACAAATGAGACAAATTATTTTTTTACTAATTTTCCTCTGCCCAATATATTTATTTGGTCAATTAGTACCGAAATATGACAAAACTAAGGAGGGTTTTTTAGTATTCCATCCTATAAAAACTGACATTAAAGGAAATATAATTCCTTGGTATTCATATGATTATGGGAAATCATATAGTCATGTAGTAAAACTATGTTGGAACTTTTGGCAAAACATGCGAACAGACCAAAATGGATTACCTTATTATATGAATCATCAAGTTTGGCGGCCACTACCCAATGATCCCCGTGGCATTGGTGGTGATCAATTTGCCATGCTACTATCCTCTTGGCAGTTGCTTTACCAATATACTGGCGATGAAAGTGTAAGAGAAAACATGAAATTTATCGCTGACTATTATCTCACACACAGCTTATCCCCAAAAGACGCTCTTTGGCCAAATATACCTTTTCCATACAATACATTGGTTTATTCAGGAGTATTTGATGGTGATATGACAGAGGGGAAAGGTGTTACACAACCTGATAAAGCGGGTTCTTTTGGTTACGAGCTGGTTCAATTGCATTATACTACATCACGTAAGCAATGGCAACCAATATATAGTAATAGGTACCTTGATTATGCAATGGAAATAGCGAATACTTTGGCTGCAAAAACCCAAATTGGAGACAACGATAACTCTCCTTTACCTTTTAAAGTGAATGCCATTACAGGGGAAGTAGCCAATTTGAAAAATTCTTGGACAGATGCAACTGTAATTTCGGGAAAATCTTCCTATACCACCAATTGGGTGGGTACTCTTAGGTTATTCGAAGAACTAATAAAATTAAATATAGGCAATGTATCTGAATACCAAAAAGCCCATGCAACAATTTTAAAATGGATGAAAGAGTTTCCATTAAAAACCAACAAATGGGGCCCCTTTTTTGAAGATATCGAAGGTTGGTCTGACACCCAAATCAATGCCATAACTTTTGCAAAATATATGATGGAAAACCCAACTTTTTTCCCAAATTGGAAGACCGAAGTACAAGTCATTTTTGAATGGACATACAAAACCATGGGAAATAAACAATGGGAAAAATATGGTGTAATTGTAATGAACGAACAAACTGCCTACCAAACCCCTGGCAATAGCCATAGCAGCCGCCAAGCTGCTGCCGAATTACAATATGCCGCTCTATCGGGCGATAATTCTCGAACAGAAAACGCCATTAGAGTATTGAATTGGGCCACATATATGGTCGATTTTGATGGAAAAAATAACTACCCTCGTGATGAAGTTTGGTTAACTGACGGATATGGCGATTATGTTAGGCATTATCTGCGAGCAATGGCCTACAAACCAGAACTCGCCCCGACCGATGAGGTACATATTTTACATAGTTCCCACCCATTGATTCTGGTGAGTTATAATGGAAATTTTAACAAAACTTTGGGTGAAGATGTCCCTTATAAAGATTTAGAAAAAGTAATATTATACTACCATTGTATTGCAAAAGAGGCCACGCAAATAATAAAATTGCCCAAAAAACCAACTAAAGTTTTGATTGGTAAAAACGAAATAAGAGAATTTCAAACACATGATAACGAAGGTTTTACTTGGACAAAAGGCGTTTTACGAATTAAACATTCAAGTAGTGGTATTGTTACAATTTTTAGATAAGATAGAATTGTTAGAATCTTATTTTCAGAAAATTCTTTAATCAATATCAACAGCTATTATTATGAACAGACGAATTTTTAATATAAAAAGCATCTAATTATTCTTTCGTCACTGGTGCCTAGGCGATCTTCCCAGAGCTATCTAAATAAAGTTTAAGTGAAAATTATACAATGAAAAAATAGAAATTAGAGTAACTAGCGTATTTAAGTTGGGTAATGTGATCACTAAAATTGCCTTTGGACTGTTTAAAATGGGTATGTCGCTTATGCCAACCAGGCTGGATATTCCGGCTCAAAGTGAGCCACTGATTCCGGGTTAAAGTGAGCCACTAATTCCGGGCGAAAGTGAGCCACTTGGTTTTTGATTTGATTACTAATTTGGTATAAAAATACCAAGATGGCTAATCAAATTTTATCTATGAATAAGTTACATTTAGCTTTGCGATTGCTGATGGAGGGTAAATCCCGTAGGTACATTAGTCGAATCGTTGAGATTTCTCGCAACTCCGTCGATAAATATATTCATATTTTCAACTCTCATCCCTTAGGTCTTCATGAGTTGCATAAGCTTGATGATTATGATTTACAACTTATCGTTAAGCCTGAATATCAAAGTAAATCATCATTGGAAACGCTATATGATGGTTTTGCATCTGTTGTAAAAG
>NZ_RJUD01000007.1 GCF_024343675.1 Lacihabitans sp. CS3-21 | reverse complement strand
ATATCACTCAAATGAATGCAGAGTTGCTCATTGATTCGTGTGATATGAATCTTTTTTGAGAAAGCCTGCAAGAGTATATCCAAAGCTTTTGTAGGATTTTCACTTATTCCGAGTTCCTTTGCAAGTCCGTTGGCTGATCCGGCTGGAATGATGCCCAAAAGGATTTTGGTTTTTATCAAACATTCAGCCACCAGTTTTATGGTACCATCACCACCGACTGCAGCCACACAATCAGGTTTAAACAACTTTATCTTTGCTTTTATGGTTGAAATGTTGCAAGTTGGTGTGAGATTGTAAAAATCTATGGTGTTGCTAAGATTTGAAAAATAATTGGTAACCAAGGAGGTCCAGTCAATCGTATTATTGCCTGAACCAGCATTAATTACAAAAAGTACTTTTAAGTTTTTTGATGTCATAATGAAAAATGAAATTGAACATGCTGTTGCAACTGTAAAAGTATATCATGGTTATGGACACCAAAATAACCTGGTAGTGTATGGTCATGTTTTGGCTGGGAAATCTGTGCGTCCGAGTAAATTTAACAATAATCCCATCAGTAATATTATACATTTAGCCAGATTATTTTTAGTTAAACCTGTACCACATGTACAATTGAGTTTGCAGTGGCAAAATCAAACACTTCATGCCACCACTGAGGTGGATGGTTTTTTTAAATTTGAGTGGCAATCGGATTTTGAAATAGACGCGGGTTGGCATTTGATTGAAGTGCATTTGGTTGATGGTCAGGGATATAAGAAAACTAGTGGAGAAGGAAAGCTATTTGTTCCACATGCTACACAATATGGTTTCATTTCGGATATAGACGATACCGTTTTGGTTTCGCATTCGGCCCACACAGGTAAAAAACTCCGGGTGATGTTCACCAAAAATCCACGTAGCCGCAAAACTTTTGCCGATGTGGTGAAATTTTACAAGTTGCTGGCTCTTACCCATACAGAACCAAACGTGCCGAATCCTTTTTTCTATGTTTCGAGTAGCGAGTGGAATCTATATGATGATTTGAATGCTTTTTTTAAGCACAACGGCTTGCCAAAAGGGGCTTTTTTGTTGAATAATATAAAGAAGTGGTATCAATTGTTGAAAACAGGCAAAACCAAACACGAAGGAAAGCTCAACAGGGTGACGAGAATTCTGAAGGCTTTTCCGAGACAAAGGTTCGTATTGCTTGGCGATAATTCGCAAAGTGACCCGCAAATTTATGCCTCCATAGCCAATAAATATCCTGAGCAGATTGTGGCGGTTTATATTCGAAATATTAGTTTGGAAAAAGCAGATTTTACTACTGAAACCCTAAATTCAATACAAAATAAATCTATAAAAACCTTTCAGTCGCAACATACTGATGAAGCCATTCAACATGCTAAAACAATTGGATTGTTGGTTTGAGATGATTTTTGGAAATTATTTTTTGATAGTTAATAACTAAAGTTTCAGACTTAGAAACTAGCCTAAATTATATACATTGCGTGCCTTGCCAGGCGGGCATTCTTTTTTTTTGAAAAAAAAGAATCAAAAAAAACACTTTTTGTGTAATGATCCTCTGAAAAATTTCTTTTTTGGCATTTTGCATGTAAAAAATAATGTCGTGGCGAAATTTTACAACGGACTACACAAAAAATATTAGGAACAATTAGTGATTAAATCTAGAATCATAATTAATTGATATTTAGGATTAAGTTTATTTTTTGCAAATACTTATTGGTATGTATTTTTCTTTGCTCCAAGAAGTTATTTAACTAAAGTTTCAGACTTAGAAACTATCCTAAATTATATACATTACGTGCCTTGCCAGGCGGGCATTCTTTTTGCGAGTCGTCGCACCGTTCGAAAAAAAAGAATGGCAGCGGCCAACCGTCAAAAAAAACACTTTTTGTGCAGCATCGGCAGTCCGAAATGATCCTACCTAGGCGGCCCCCTGTAAATTTCTTTTTTGGCATTTTGCATGTAAAAAAAATTATCGTGGCGAAATTTTACAACGGACTACACAAAAAATATTAGGAACAATTAGTATTTAATTCGAAAATTATAACTCACAGATAATAAGTAATTAAAATTAATTCTACTTTTTTAAGTATTTGTTTAGTAGATCCCTCCGTACTTCAGTTGTTTAATTACCTTTTATGATATTTTTTGGTCTTCTTCCGGAGTTTGGATGACTGAAATAATGCCTTTGTCCTTCAAATTATTCGCTTGTTTTTTTGTTCTAATTTTATTTTCACCCATCGTTTTATGTTCAGATTCCTCTGGCGATTGAACAATTGAAATAATACCTTCTTCTTTTTTCATTTTATTTGGCTATAATTTTGTCCAGACTAAATTCATACTTTGACTTCTGATTTCTTGAAATTAAGGTTTTACTTGAGCAATATCTCCTAAGATTAAATATTGCTCAAGTGCTTCGCCTAATTAAATTAAATGCGAAAACGCGTTTTGATGCCCATCCAACTCAAAACGGATCACTCAATTCGCTGACCCTAATCAATTTTTTGTTCACAAATTCGGTTATACCGAGTTCTGAAAGTTCTCTTCCATAACCCGATCCTTTGGTGCCTCCAAAAGGCAAATCGGCTTGTGTCCAAGTGGGGTGATTGATAAAGACCATGCCCGTATCTATCTGGTCGGCTACTCGTTTTCCTCTTTCTATGTCCTGGGTAAATACCGAGCCACCCAAGCCAAAGGGCGAATCATTGGCCAAATCGATGGCCTTCTGCTCGTTTTTGACCGTGAAAAACACCGCCACTGGGCCAAAAAACTCTTCGTAATACACAGGATTGTCGGGCAACATGTTGGTAAGCACCGTGGCTTGCATGTAGGCACCTGCTTGGTCCACTCTTTTGCCGCCTAATGAAATTTTTGCTCCACCCGCAACAGCTCGCTTTACTTGGTCGGCTATGTGTACGGCGGCTTCTTCGCTGCTTAAAGGTCCTAATTGTGTGTTAGGATCGGCGGGGTCACCCACTACGAGTTCGGCCAATTTGACTTTTAATTTTTCAAAAAAATCATTGGCAATTTCTTCAACGGCTATAAAACGTTTTGAAGCGATACAACACTCGCCATTGTTGTTGATTCTTCCTACCACGGCCCACTCCACTGCTTTATCGATATCGGCATCTTCCAGCACAATGAAGGCATCACTTCCGCCCAATTCGAGTACAGACTTTTTCAGGTTCTTCCCAGCTTCAGCAGCTACAATCGCACCTGCAGCCTCACTTCCAGTGAGCGACACGCCTTTGATTCTATTGTCGGCTACCAAGGCGGAGGCTCTTTTTCCAGTAATAAGTAAGTTGGTATAAAGGCCTGAAGGAGCTCCTGCTTCAAGGAATATTTTTTCAATCTCGATGGCACACTGCGGAACAATAGATGCGTGTTTAATGAGTATCGTATTGCCCACCATAATATTGGGAGCCGCAAAACGGGCAACCTGATAAAAAGGGAAATTCCAAGGCTGCACCCCCAGCAAAACCCCAATGGGACTACACCTTACCAAGGCCTGTCCATGCACAGGATCTAGGATTTTATCTTGCAAAAATCCTTCGCTATGCTTGGCATAATAATCAAATATTTCAGCACTCAGTTTAATTTCGCCTTCTGCTTGTGAAACCAGTTTACCCATTTCTAGAGAAATCAGCTTGGCCAGGTCTTTTTTCTTTTCTCTTAACAAACCAGCTACTTTGTGAAGCAATTCTGATCTTGTTGAAAAAGGTGATTTTTTCCAAGTCGTAAAGGTTTCGACAGATTTTGAAATGGCCTGGTCAATCGCAGTTTCAGACATTTCTTCGAAGATTTTGATCACTTCGTTGGTTGCAGGATTTATACTTTGAATTGACATAGTTTTGTTTCTTGGTGATTGGTGAAATATTTGTTTTTGTTCAGAGAATTTATCTAAATAGAGAACTTTTTACAATATTGACCTAAAATGGCCTTTATTTTCATTTTGAAAAGGTAAATAACTGACCAGAAAGTATTTGTAGAATTTAATTTGTCCGTTATATTCAATATCATTGAATCATTTTTTAAATAAATACTAATTGTTCCTTATATTTTCTGTGCAGTCCGTTGTAAAATTTCGCTAACCCTATTTCTATAAAACTGAAAATGCTAAAAAGCGAAATTTTACAGGCGGACGGCTAGTTAGGATCATTGCACAGAAAGTGTTTTTTTTGAACGGTCCGACGATTCGGCTTTTTTTTCAAAAAAAAAGTAAGCCCGCCTGGCAAGGCACACAAAGTATTTAATTTACCCAGTATGTTTTAGAAAGAGAGTGTTCTATATTTTAAGCCGTTCACAGAAACTCCCAACTATGAAATGAAACCTTCTTTATTTTAATCTTTCTTCAAAATTTGATCAATGGCTTTTGAAAGTTTAAGGTCTTTTTCAGTTACGCTATCTTTAGCCTCATGGGTGAAAAGTGAAATATGCACTTTGTTGTAGGCATTGGTCCAGTTTGGGTGATGACCCATTTTTTCGGCCGCAAATGCCACCTGGGTCATAAATGCAAAAGCCTCTACAAAGTCTTTAAATTCAAAGCTTTGTTTTAATTGGTTGTTTTCTTCTTTCCACATATATTTATTTTTTAGAAATGATCATTAATTCAATTCATTCTGAACTGAGATTCATTTGAAGGCTATTTATTAATAATGCTTAAAATGAGAAATTGTTTATTTAAGCTCAAAGGTGATGATAGTGGCGGATAGAAGTCTTACATAATTTTGGTACCTTTTTATATCTTTCGCAGATTCGGATATAAATGTACCAATGCCTCAGACTATTATCTTGCCATCCTCCATGTTAATGATGCGATGGGTTCTATTGGCAAAAGATTGGTCGTGTGTTACGATGAGTAAGGTTTGTTTAAATTCTTCGGCCAATTGTTTGAAAACTTCAAAAACTATTTGGCTGTTTTTTTGGTCGAGATTTCCGGTGGGTTCATCACCCATAATGATTTGTGGATTGTTGATTAAAGCCCTTGCGATGGCTACCCGCTGTTTTTCACCTCCAGAAATTTGGTTGGATGGTTTGAGTGCCAGATTTTCGATGCCTAACATTTTTAGTTTTTCCATGGCATGGTTTTCAACTTCTTCAGGGGAGTATTTACCGAGTTTAAGGCCAGGCATCATTACATTTTCTAAAACTGAAAACTCATCTAGCAAATAATGGAATTGAAACACAAAACCAATTTTTTCGTTTCGAACCTTCGCCAATTCGGCTTCTTTTCGTTTGACCGTCGATTCGCCATCTATCCACAATTCGCCTTCATAGTCGGTGTCCATGGTCGATAGTATGTATAATAGTGTAGATTTTCCACAGCCTGATTTTCCTGTAATAGACACAAAATCGCCTTTATTTACAGAGAAATTAATATCTGATAATACTTTCACAGTGGTGGGATCGTGAAAATATTTGGTGATGTTTTTGGCCTCTAGGGTTATGTTACTCATCTTATTTGCCTCTAATTATAACCACGGGATCTACTTTGCTGGCTTTTCGTGACGGAAACCACCCCGCCAAAAAAGTGGTGATCAGTGAAAAAACGGCACCAATGACATAGTAGGTAGGATTATAACTTACTGGATAGGTATTAACACTCGGCAGGGAAGGTGTTTCGAAAGGTATTTGGTCTATGATGGCTGACAATCCAAATCCCAAAATTAGGCCTGCCAATCCACCAAAAAAGCCAATACTCATGGCGATGACCAAGAATATTTTTTGTACGTCTTTGCCTGCAAAACCTGTCGCTTTCAAAATGGCAATGGTGTTCATTTTTTCGTATATCATCATGTTCAGAATATTGTAAATACCAAAGCCCGCAACAATTAACAAAACAACCCCCACGGCATAGGAAATCAAGGTTCTGACAAAGCTTCCTGTTTCAAAAGACGCATTGGCGGTTTGAATATCTACCGCATCAATTTCAAAAAGCCGGGCGTAATCTTTGGCTATTTGTGGTGCCTTTGCCAGATCTTTCAGTTTGATTTGAATATCCGTAATGTAATTATTTGGCTTTTCTTTGAGTTTCTGAACGGTGGCGATGGAGGCATAACTCTGGGTTTTGTCCAACTCTTGCATACCCGACTGGAAAAAACCCACTACCCGCAGTGGGAATCTTTCTCCGTTGATGGTTGCCACTTGTACCACGTCTCCCAAATTTGCCAAAAGTTGGTCTGCCAATCCTTTTCCAAGAATTATACTATTGGATAGCCTTTCTATATCTGCGGGTTCTCCGGCAGTTACATATTCATTAAAATGAAAAAGCTTGCCTTCACTCTGTATTTCAATGCCATTTACCACACCCGTAATATCTATGGCTCCGTCGTTAAAAAAAACCGGCGTGATTATTTTAGGTGCAATACCCATTATGCGTTGGTCTTTCTTGAGTGTTCGCATTATGGCCTCGCTATTATAAATCTCCTGCCTGCTAACGGTAGATTTGATAGAGTGAATGAAGTTATGCGTGTTGTTAGTGTCAAATTGGCTGTAAATGGGTTGATTACTATTGGGTTGAATTTCATTGTAAAGTCTTACATGGGGTGTTCTATTCAGAAGTAAACCGTCTAAAAGGTCATTTAAGCCTGCCATAAAACTAAGGAGTGCGATGAACATAGAAATACTAAATGTAACGCCTACGGCTGCTACCAATGTCTGCTTAAATCTGGCTAAAAGCAGCGATTTGGCAATTTTTATGATGAGTTTTATGTTCATTCTATGGGCTTATAGATATAATCGTTGGTGCTTATTCCTCCAAGTATTTCCACCTTTTGATAGTCTTTGAGACCCGTTACTACTTTTGTTTTTTTGTTTTTTTCCAGATAAACATAGTTGCCTTCAAGCAGATAAGCTCTTGGAATCGTTATACTATTTGTTTTTTGTTGAATGATGATATTTGCCTCGCAAGTAAGATTGGGATAGAGTGTTTTGGGAGGGTCAATAAAGCTGGCTACTATGGTAAACGATTTGGTTCTTTCGTTCATAATCGGGTTGATTTTGCTCACTAGGCACTGGAAAATCTGACCTTTGTAGCTGTCCATGCTCATGGCTATCTTTTGGCCTATTTTCACCCTATTGATGTCATATTCATCTACTTGAAGTTCAAGAAGAAACGCCGAATCATCCCCAATGATGGCTACAGGATTTAGCGTATTGACCATTTCGCCGGCTTCCATAAGCAGTTGATAAACTTTCCCATTAATTTCACTTCTTATGCTGAAGTCATTGTTGGTTTTTTGGGCCAATTCCAAAGTTTTTTGTGATTGTTTGGCTTGAAAATTTATTTGTTTTTGGAGGTTGGTGAACCTCAACTTAGCGGTATTGTATGCATTGGTAGACGACTTTGCATTGAGTTCTTTGAGATCTAATTCATTTTGTGTACCAATTCGCTCCGCCCAGAGGTTCTTTTGTTTTTGGTACAATAAATTATCGTTTTCCATCTTGTTTCTGGCCATCTCAATGCTGATCTTTAATTCATCCAACTTCTCGGAATTGGCCGCGACTGCGGCATAATCTGCGGATAGTTTAGCATTTTCGGTATTTAGCTCTGTGCTTGTATTTACCAATCTTATCAGGACATCTCCTTTTTTTACAAGATCGCCTTCAGAGACCAATATTTTGTCAATCAGTCCATTGGCTAAGGAAAATACTTTATATTGATTTTTGCTTTTAACTATTCCGGAAGCATAAACAGACTCGGTAATATTCTCTCTAGTGGGTTTTGTTTTTTCAAGTTTGTCACTACAAGATGCGAGAAAAATAAACAGATATAGTATTATAAGGGTGGTTCTCTTCATTTTTAGAGGGCTTGACAACCCATTTTATTTTACCTTTTCAAACATAGCATTTTATTTTACCATTTCAAACATGTTGTCCATGGTTTTTCTTACCTTTTTGAAATTGGCATAGGTGTCAGTTTCGGCTCTGTAACCCAATACCAGCATTACCACTGATTTAAAGCCTTTTTCTTCCAGATTAAGGATTTTGTCGAACTTTAGGGCATCAAATCCCTCCATAGGACAAGTGTCAATTTTTTGTTCTGCTGCCGCCACCAAGGCTGTTCCCAAGCCGATATACGCCTGCTTTGTTGCCCAGGCTTGTTGAACATCTGTTGGTAAAGCTACGATAGTAGTTTCTAAGGTTTTTTTGAAGTCATCGAGGAAACCTTCGGGTATTTGTCGTTCTTCAGCGACAAGGCTGATGTAGTTTTGTATGTATTCTTCGGTAATTTTTAAGGGTACCGTAAATATTAAAACATGTGAACTGCTGCCTACTTGTAATTGGCCATAGGCAGCTTCTTGCAGTTTTATTTTTGTTTCTGGCTTACTCACCACCATCACTTTATAAGGCTGAAGACCATAAGAAGAAGCGGACAAGTTAATTGCAGTTAAAACCATGTTAAGTTGTTCATCAGAGATGCTTTTGCCATTCATTAATTTTGCAGCATACCTCCAGTTTAGGTCGTTTATTAAGCTCATTTATTTGACATTTTTACAAGTATCTGCACAAATTTTACACGCGGCGGCACATTCCTGACAATGTACATTGGTATGCTTTGAGCATTCAGCGGCACATGCTTCACATGCTGCAGCACAAATTTTTGCGAGGGCACTTGCGTGTGGGCTACCTAAACTAAGTAGCTGTGCGGTAGCTGTACATAGGGCGGCACATTCCATATCCAGTTGGATACATGTGGCCATCATTTTGACGTCGGTTTCTTGTAGGCAAGAAGCTGCACAATGGTGGCACAAGGCCGCAGATGCTAGGCAAGCATCAATGGTTTCTTTGTTTTCGTGATAAGTCATTTTTGTTTTTTTTAATGTGAAATGCAGAATTTTAATGAAAGTGAATTATTCAAAGACTATAAATTTATCTCGGTCAGTGAATGAAAAGTCGCAGTGTTTGGGTGCTTTGGTGTAGGTATTGCCACAAGCTGGACAAACATAATATTTCGATGGTAAGCTTTTTAAGGTATTGCTATTGATGTCACCCAAGACTTGTTCAAAGAAAAATTTATGTTTTTGTTCAGTTTTCATGGCATAAGAAAGACTAAGCAAAGCGATTTGATTATCAGCCATTTCAGCAGTTTTTAAAAAGTCAGGATATCTCGTCGTAGCCTCAAATGCCTCACCCTTAATATCATTTGTTAAATTCTCTTTTGTTGATTTAACTGTGTATTTTGGCTTTATAAAGGACACTTTGGCACCTGCATCTTCTATCACCAATTGATGATTGGTAGCATGAATATTCTCGGCAGCTGAAACTGCATTATAGAGTAAAGCAATGTTGTGATAACCTTCAGTCTCAGCTTTTTTCGAAAAGGCTAAATACTTTGCGGTCGCAGTTTTTTCTCCTTGATAAGCCGATTGCATGTTTTTAATAGTCTGAATTCCCGCGTCGTCATGCTGTTTGGTTGTGCCGGTGACTTCTTCTATCTTGTTGTCGCAAGCATATATTGAAACACAAAATATTGAAACTATAGTTAACTTAAAGGCCAGAGGCATGTTTTTCATAATGATGTTGATTTGTATTAAACATGCCGTAAAGCTAGCTTTTAGCATAGCCTTTGGACTTACACAATTGCTTTAAAGGTTTATAAAATTCATACTTTAGCTGGCAGTTTTATCATAGATGAAGATTGTCCTACCGATTTTTCCTAAAACCTGTGGTTAAGAATTGCTAAAGTTTTTATCTGGAGATATTGTACACAATATTTTTCAAGGTAAAAGTGGCATAGGTAAAATCTCCATCGGGGTATGTATAAATGGTTTCGGCGTAACTGGCTAATTTTAAACCATGTATGGGTTTGTATTCTCGCAAGGGGGTACTCCAGGTATGTTGGGTAATGGTATTGTTTTCACCGATTGCATATCGGTCCTCTGAGACAAAATTCACTAACTCTCCTTTCTCATTGAAATATAGCAATGCGTTTATCTTAATTCCATTGTTTGTAAAGGAGGCTTTTACTTTATTTCTTTCTAATTCTAGCCACTCAATACGCTTGTCGATTAAAGTTGCAGGTGCTAATACACACATATCATTGAAAAAAGTGACTGTTTCAGATATGTCCATTTCGTGACCGGCTTTGTATTCCACTTTGAAAATGGAGAATAGTCTAATGTCCATATAAGCAGTGCCGTTTTTAAAACAATGAAAACCCGCCACTGGCATGTGTTTCATGATGGCATCGAGATAAAATAGTCTGGTTGGATTCGCCAAGAAATCATATTGTTCTGAGTTCAGTTTCATCCAAGCTGACTTCTTATCTTTTCTGATTTTTCCCGAAAAACTGGCTTTGAAATTATTGACTTTGGGTTTACCCACTGCACCAGTGTACCGTAAGTATTTTTTGACAGAATGGGGTAAAAATGCTATTTCGGATTCGGTCAGTTTCGATGTTTGGAGGATTTGACTTTGAGACATTCCTGATTTCACTTCATCATTATAAGTTTTTTTGAATTTAATTTGAAAGAGACCTAAGACAACGAATATGAAGATGAGCACATTGGCTATGGTGCCGAACTTCGCTTCTTGCCAATTATTGATGATCAGGAGCTGAGATAAGAAAAGTGCGATGAGTGCAATTAAAACCCAGCTGTCCTTTTTAATTAGATACAAAATTGTGGCAATGATAAATAGCAAGCCTGCCGCGAACCATAAAATGCCCATGGGTTTGGAAATGTCCCTGATCAGTAGTGGCCAAGTGCCATAGTCAAAGGCCTTGGAGAAACCCATGAAATGGATAAGTCCATGAAAAAATGAGACGAAAACGAATGTATATTTGAGCATGGTCTATAATCTAAAAGGTACTATTTCTTTTCTTTTTTAAGTTCTTCAGCTTCACTCAAAGCAATGGCAATTGCCTGTTTGGGATTAGTAACTATTCTGTCGGATTTGCCTGAGTGCAATTCGCCTTCTTTGAATTCGTGCATCACTTGAGCTACTTTTCTTTGCGATAGCGTTTGTTTTTTCATGAGATTTTTTGTTTTTTAAGGAAGTTCACTGGGCTGCGGAATTTGATAGGGTGGATCTTGAACGGGTTCTTCTTTTGGTTTTTCTAATGGATTTTCATCAGGATACAATACAGGAGTTTTTGGGTCAAGAATTGGGTCGAGTTCAGGGAGTTTTTCAGGGTGAGGAATCGTTAGAGGTTCTTTTATCTGATTTTTAATTTGCTGTTTCATGATGGTTTTAGATGAACTTTGGAAATAGATTGTGCAATTTTAGTTATTCAATTATCCCAGTATAAAGGGAAGTTTATTAAATGTTTTTTTTCAAAATAGCCATCTTATTAAAGATTTTAGAAAAAGGTAGTTTTTGATAAAAAAGCTTGTTTCATTATTTTTAAAAGCATTTTAAAAGTGTAAAGGTGGGTCTTTATTTGGTAAAAGATTTACATAAAAATTAGGAAGAATTATGTAATTCACACCTTGAAAAATCTAATTATGATTGTTTTGAATAAAATATGCTAGAAATCAAAAAAATAATGAAAGTCTGTTAATTCCGTAAAACTCATACAATTATTTTTACCTTTTCAGAAAATACTCCTGAAGCTATTTTGAAAATAGAACCTTTTATAAATTAAGGGTAGTGAGCGTAAGATTCTTTGAATGAGGATCGGCACAGAACAATTAGCTGGGTAGAGTTTAAATTAAGAGTTAGGTTGTTACTGACACTATCATAGCTTTTTAACCCAAAAAAGTACCATATTTTAGCATTAAATCAATAGAAAACAGGATTTAGTTTATATACTTTTGCTTCAGAATAAACCCCAAGAATTAATGTCCGATCCAATAATCATTATGCTCATCGGAATGTCCATCGTTGTAGGTGGCATTATAAAATTCAAGTTGCATCCGGTCCTTTCATTGCTTTTGGCCGCTATTGCTGTAGCCTTACTTACGCCGATGGCATCTGTGGAGCAATTTTTTATTGCAAAAGGTGGTTTAGAGGCCGATGCTTTAAAAGCAGCTCACAAAAGTATAGGAGAGCGAATAGGTATTGAATTTGGCAATACTTGTGCAAAAATAGGTATTTTGATAGCCATGGCGGCCATCATAGGTAAAGCAATGCTCGATAGCGGTGCAGCCGAAAAAATCATCCGAGCAATGCTAAAAATAACAGGTGAAAAAAATGCCCCAATTGGATTTATTTTAAGTAGTTTTTTCTTGACCATTCCTGTTTTTGTAGATACCGTTATTTTCTTAATGATGCCATTAGCCAAAGCAATGGGAATGCGATTAAAGAAAAATTATTTGCTTTTGGCACTTTCAGTAATTGCTGGAGCTGTTATGGCAAATTCCTATGTTCCGCCTTCGCCCGGGCCATTGTATTTGATCACGGCGATGAATGTACCGATTGGCTTGATGATGGTTTGCGGTTCACTCTTAGGACTTTGTACCATCACTATCGGCTATTTTATAGCGGTTTATCTCAATAAAAAGTTTGATACTCCATTACGTGATTCGCCCGACGCTCGCTTGGAAGATATCAAGGCCATTGCCGAAAAAGACGATAAAGAATTGCCTGCTTTGGGCTGGGCTTTATTGCCTGCTCTGTTTCCTTTGGTCACTATTTGTATTCGCTCGGGTGTGGAGGCTTTTCATAAATCTGATGGACCACTGACTAGTTTTCCAGTTGTTAATAGCTTAATAGATCTCGTTTTGTTCTTTGGAGATAAAAACATTGCTATATTAATGGGAGCCATTTTCGCATTAGTGGTTTTAGCAAGACAGAAAAAAACTACCAAAGAGAAACTTTCGGCATTTGTTGGGACTGCTTTAATGAGTGGCGGAGGTATCATTCTAATTACCGCCGCAGGTGGAGCTTTTGGTGGAATGTTGCAACAAACGGGTATTAGTAGCCGAATTGCAGACCTAACAAAGGATTATCAAATGGCCTTAATTCCTTTGGCGTTTTTTATTACTATGGTGGTGCGTACAGCACAAGGTTCGGCAACGGTGGCTCTCATTACAGCTTCAGGAATTTTAGCAGGAATGGCTCAAAATGCCAATCTTGGGTTTCACCCTGTTTATTTATGTTTGGCCATCGGAAGCGGTGCCAAACTTATTCCATGGATGAACGACGCAGGTTTTTGGATTATGTGCAAAACTTCGAACCTTACTGAACAAGAAGCTCTCAAAACGATAGCCCCTATGCAGAGTTTGATGGGTCTCGCAGGTGTAATTCTAACCATGATAGCAGCTTGGATTTTTCCGATGGTTTAGTTGGTGTTTGGTTGAATGGTAACTGGTTGACTGGTTATTAGAATGATTATGAATCATTCTTAACCGATTTACAAGTAATCAGCAATTAAAAACCAGTGAAAATTATAAGTAACCAGTAACTAGTACACCAGTAATAAGTATCAAATACACCAGTAACCAGTAACTAATATATGAGTAACAAATATACCAGTAACCAATACACCAGTCACCAATAACTAATCAACCAATATACCAATAACAAATCCACCGGTAACCAATAAACTATGATCAAATGGAAAATATAGTAATAAAAACAAACCCAAATGACAATGTGGCCATCGTAGCAAATCCAACAGGTTTGAAAAGGGGTGCGATTATTTTGAATTCTATTGTTCTTGAAGAAGATATTCCGATGGGCCATAAAGTTGCCTTAAAATCTTTCAACGAAGGTGAAAAAATCATTCGTTATGGAGAAATTATAGGTTTTGCAAATAAAATCATTGAAAAAGGAAGTTGGATAAACGAAAGCAATATCAGTATGCCAGAACCTCCAAACTTAGCGGATATTTCTTATGTTCAACCGACTTTTCCAGTATCAGAATCATTGAAAGATTTTACTTTTCAAGGATTTAAGAATTCCGACGGAAGCGTTGGAACAAAAAACCTTTTGGGTATCACAACAAGCGTTCAATGTGTAGCGGGAATTACGAATTTTATAGAAAATAAAATCAGAAAAGAGCTACTGCCACTTTACCCTAATGTGGATGATGTAGTAGTTTTTAATCATAGTTATGGATGCGGAATTGCGATTGATGCCCCCGCAGCCATTATTCCGATTCGGACCATCAAACACATCGCACAAAATCCGAATTTTGGCGGTGAAATTATGATTATAGGTTTGGGTTGTGAGAAATTAAGGCCTGAAAGGCTTCTACCAGATGATGATGGGCTTCGGCTTCGCTCAGCCCACGAAACAGATACTGAGCGGAGTCGAAGTATTCTTTACCTCCAAGATGAATCGTTCGAGGGTTTCTACGAAATGGTGGATGGTATTATGGAGATGGCCGAAAAGCATCTTCAAAAACTCAATCAGCGAAAAAGGGAAACCTGCTCTGCAGCTGACTTGGTCGTAGGAATACAATGTGGAGGAAGTGATGCTTTTTCAGGTCTGACAGGAAACCCAGTTTCTGGCTTTGCCGCTGATTTGATTGTAAAAGCGGGCGGAACTGTATTTTTCTCCGAAGTTACAGAAGTGCGTGATGCCATACATTTGCTCGTTCCTCGCTGTGAAACTGAAGAAGTTGCCCAAAAACTCAAAGACGAAATGGCTTGGTATGATAATTATCTAAACCAAGGCAAAGCCGATAGAAGTGCCAATACAACCCCCGGAAATAAAGGTGGAGGATTGAGTAATATTGTAGAAAAAGCACTCGGTTCGATCGTAAAATCGGGAACGAGCCCGATTGTCGATGTAATTTCGCCAGGGGAAAAGATTCGTAAAAAAGGATTAAATTTCGTGGCTACACCCGCCAGTGATTTTGTTTGCGGAACACTCCAATTGGCGGCTGGGATGAATATGCACGTTTTCATTACGGGTCGTGGTACGCCCTATGGACTTAATATGGTTCCTGTTATAAAAGTAAGTTCAAACACAAAACTCGCCAACCGCTGGCACGATTTGATAGATTTTGATGCTGGCCCAGTGGCTTTCGGACAAAAAACTATCGAAGAAATGGGTTGGGAATTGTTTCACCTAATTCTCGAAATAGCCAGTGGTGAAAAGAAAGTAGCAACCGATAAACTGGGGCTTTATAATGATTTGGTTTTGTTTAATCCAGGGCCTTTGACGTGAAAAATAGAACACAGATTACACAGATATTGAAAATAGCACAGATTTACACTATAATTATAAAAAATCTGTGTGAATTCGTGCTGGCAAAGCCATCCGTGTCATCTGTTTTCTCATAAATATAATACAAAATGAAATTTCCAAAAATCAAAGAATTCCATATTACACCCATTGCGGTGGTTGACCCGCCTTTGTTAAATGCCGCTGGGTTGCATGCTCCTTATGCTTTACGCACGGTTGTCGAACTCGTAACAGAAGACGGCATTAGTGGCGTAAGCGAAATACCAGGTAACATCGAAATAGATAAAGCACTCGAAAAAAGTCGACAGTTTGTTATAGGCCAAGATCCTTTTCATTTGAATCAAATTCGTGATATATTAGCCGCAAATTTCGATTCAGAAGACACCATCAAAAGAGGTGATACGCCTTGGGATCAACGTACTTTGGTGCATATTTTTAGTTCTATTGAGGTGGCTTGTTTGGATATTGTCGGTAAAATCGTAAATAGACCAGTAGTAGATTTGTTGGGTGGCAAACGCCGTGACCGCGTACCATTTTCAGCCTATCTTTTTTACAAATATGAAGGTGCAGGTGGCGAACTAGAGTTTGGGACAGATCCAACTGCCATAGGTTGGGATGCCGCTCGACAAGCTAGTGCCCTGAACCCAGCGGAGATTGTATCCCAAGCAAAAGCCATGTGCAAAGAATTTGGTTTCCAGTCGATTAAGCTCAAAGGGGGCGTGTTTGAGCCACGTCAAGAAGTCGATGCGATTTTTGCCTTACACGAGGCTTTTGGGAAAGATACACCTTTAAGAATTGACCCAAATGCCCTATGGACTGTTGAAACTTCCATCAAATATGGCAAAGAAATGGCAGGTGTCATTGAGTATTTGGAAGACCCATGCCGTGGACAAGAGAACATGGCATTAGTTAGAAAAGCATTGAAAACACCACTGGCAACCAATATGTGTACCACTTCTTTTGAGGATATTCCGAGGAGTTATTCTTTGGGTGCGGAAGACATTATTTTATCTGACCATCATTTTTGGGGTGGCTTGCAAGATTCTATGAAACTGGCAGCTATTTGTCAGACCTTTGGGCGAGATTTATCTATGCACTCTAATTCTCACTTGGGTATTTCATTGGCTGCAATGGTCCATTTGGGTGCAGCCATTCCTAATTTCAAATATGCCCTTGATACACATTATCCATGGCAGTCAGATGAAATCATTTTGGGCGGACGTATGAAGTTTGAAGAAGGAGCGGTAGCCGTTCCGAATGGTCCAGGTCTAGGTGTAGAACTCGACCGAGTTGCACTGGCAAAACTACACGAAAACTATAAAAAGTGCGGTCTAACCAAACGAAACGATGAAATAGAAATGCAAAAAGTACAACCAGAATGGAAATTTAAGGCAACTAGGTGGTAGACAGGTTATTGGTGTATTGGTTACTGGTGGACTGTTACTGGTAGACTTTTACTGGTATGCTGGTTGATTAAAACTGGTAATATCATTATCTTATAATTAAAAAAGCCATAACAAATGCACAAATAACCAGTAACAAATAACGATTAACAAATAACCAAACAAAAAAATGGAACTATCAAAAATAAAATCATCGCTCGAAGACGGGCTTCTTTCTTTTCCAATAACCGATTTCGACGAAAAGGGCGAGTTTAATGCTGAGACCTTTGCCAATCGTGTAGAATGGTTCGTGAGCCACGATGTTTCTTCGGTTTTTGTGGCAGGTGGAACCGGGGAGTTTTTCTCAATAACAGCTGCAGAATACGAACAGATTGTCAATATTTCTGTAAAAGTCGTTGCTGAACGAGTACCAGTTATTGCAAGTGCTGGTAAAAGTGTTTCAGAAGCAAAAATATTCACCCAAATTGCCGAAAAAGCAGGTATACATGCCATTTTGCTTTTTCCTCCCTATTTAACAGAATGTCCGCAAGATGGTGTGTATGAATATGCCAAAGCTATTATGCAAAACACTTCATTGCCAGTCATTTACTATAATCGTGGCAATGGTGTTTTATCAGCAGACTATATTAAAAAACTGGCTGATGCTTGTCCAAATTTCATTGGTTTGAAAGATGGTACGGGTAATATGCAAGATTTGAACGATACTATCAAAACAGTCGGAAAACGTCTTTCCTATATTGGTGGAGTGCCAACGGCTGAGATTATTGCTGAAGCTTATCTATCAATAGGAGTAAATACGTATTCGTCAGCAGCTTTCAACTTTGTACCTGAATTGGCCAATAAATTTTACAAAGCATTGCGTGCTGGTGATAATGCGACAGTTGAAGAAATTACAAAGAAGTTTTATATTCCTTTGGTCAGATTGCGTGGCAAAAAGAATGGCTATGCAGTAAGTTTGATTAAAGCAGGAGCAAAGTTGATAGGTAAAAGTGCAGGTGATGTGCGTCCGCCACTTATGATGCCCACTGAGGCTGAAGTGGCTGAATTAAAGAAAATTATAGAGCAAAATACATAGTTTTTCTATTTGCATCATTTTTTCAGAATGCTTGCTTTCATACTTTCAGTCGATCAACGTGATTTTATGAATGAAATATTTAAATCCAAAAAACGCTTGATTGATTTCAAGCGTTTTATAAGGATGAACATTTAGTTTTTTTTCTTAAAATGTTTATGTTTTCAACTTGAAAATATTCTGATTTTGTTTTGTCAAACCTTTTCTAAAGCTCTTTCTAAAAATAATTTTATAAAGTTGAATCAAAAACAAAGGAATAAAACTTGCTAAAATCGAAACTATCCAGATTTTGGTCGGTAAAAAATCTAAGCCCAAAACCAAACGCATTTGAGGGGAAATAAAGACTAAAATCATAAAACCAGTACAAATCACGACTGCCAACCACACGTATTTGTTTTTGGTGATGTCATTTATGAAAACTTTTGAATCAAAAGCCGACATGTTGAAAACATGAAATAGTTGTGCAAAAGCCAAAGTTATAAAGGCTACATTATTCGATATTTTGTCATCAGGTGTTATGTATTGTTTGCAATATACTACCGCGGCGGCCACCGAAAAAGTAATGATTAAAGCATAAATTCCGATTTTTATCCAATCTTTTTTATCTACAATTGGTTTTTTGGCATCAATTGGCGGTTTTTTCATGACGTTTTTATCTCCTTTTCCTAAGCCAAGGGCTAATGCTGGAAAAACATCCGTGACCATATTCAAAAACAAGATTTGCAAAGGTAAAAGTGTGGCTGCAGGAGCTAGAAAACCCAACAATGTCACAATAAAAATCTCACTCAGATTGCAAGAAACTAGATAAACAACAAACTTACGGATATTCTGAAAAATAGCTCGACCGTTAGCAACCGCCGCGACAATAGACTTGAATGAATCATCTTTGAGTACAATGCTGGCGGTTTCTTTGGCAACTTGTGTTCCACGAAGTCCCATCGCAATGCCGACATCGGCTTTTTTTAAGGCAGGGGTATCGTTTACACCATCACCCGTCATGGCGACAATATTACCATCTTTTTGAAAAACATCGGCAATTTCGAGTTTTTGTTGGGGAGTTGTTCGTGCAAAAATCGCCGTTGCGAGAATCTTGATTTTCCAATCTTTTGTCAGTGATTTCATTATCGGCAAATCTTTCCCAATGATGAAATTTTGCTCAGTTTCTTCAACTAAACCCACTTTTTTTGCAATATTCAGAGCTGTGAGTGGGTGGTCGCCCGTAATCATTACGACTTTTATTCCTGCATCTTTGCATGCGTGAATGGCTGATTTGATGTCGAGCCTTGGAGGGTCAAGGAATCCAATCATTCCGAGAAATACCAATTCTTTCAGATAATCATCTTTGCCAAAATCTTTGCCTTCACGATTTGAAAAAGCCAAAACCCGTAATCCATCTGCGGCCATTTTTTCTGAGGATTTTAAAATACTTTTTCTTGATTTTACGTCTAAATCTTTGATGTTTTCACCGATTTGTATTTTTGTGCATTTTTCGAGCAAACTTTCAACCGAACCTTTTGCGGCTACTAGAAATCCGTCTTGACTTTTATGTAGTGTAGCCATTATTTTGGTTTCGGAGCTAAACGGCATCTCCGATATTCTATCGTATTGGGATTTTATTTCATCAATGTTTAGGTCTGAAGCATTTGCAAATTGAATCAAAGCAATATCTATAGGGTCGCCGATTAAGTCTTTTTTGCCAGCTTTTTTAAAGCTTGCGTCATTGCACAAAGCCCCGACTAATCGTAGTTTTTCAAAGTTTTGTTGGCTTTTTTCAATTGCTCCATCTTTAAATACTAGAATTTCTTTTTCTATGCTCACTTTTCGGTTTTCTTCGGGAAAAGCCAGCGTTTCCACATATATTTTATTTTCGGTCAATGTTCCTGTTTTGTCAGTCAGAATTACGTTCGTGCTTCCAAGGGTTTCTACTGCAGAGAGTTTTTTGACGATTGAATTGCGTTTAGCCATCAATAACATGCCATTTGCCAAAGCCACCGTTGAAACAATCGGTAAACCTTCGGGAAAGGCCGCAATTGCCAAAACTATGGAAGTTTTGATGATGATTACCCAATCTTTACCTTGAATAATTCCTGTAATAGCAAAAATCGCTGTCAAAATGATAGTTAGCCAAATGAGGGTTTTACTTAAAACAGCCAATTTTTTATCAAGTGGAGTAGCGGTTTCGGTCGATTTATCCACCAATGAGCTAATTTTTCCGAGTTCGGTATTTTCAGCAATATTTGTAATAATCGCTTTTCCTGTGCCATTCATAACCGATGAACCTTTAAAAACCATATTTTGGAGGTCGCCCAAATCGGTATCTTTAGGTAATTTTTCAATGTTTTTCTCGGAAGGAAGTGACTCGCCCGTGAGGGAGGACTCATCACATTTTAGCTGATTTACAACCAATAATCGCCCATCGCCAGGAATCAAATCGCCGGCTTCCAGCATGACAATATCGCCCAGTGTTAGGTTTTCAGCAGGAATTATTTCTACTTTTCCTTCACGTAAAACTTTGGTTTTTATGATGTCCATTTCTTTCAACGCTTTCATTGAGCTGCGGGCTTGCATTTCCATCAAAAAACCAATCATGGCATTGACTAAAATCACGACCAAAATTGCGGCAGCTTCAATCAAATCCTTGAAAAATAGCGAAACAACCGCCCCAAAAATCAACAAATACACAATAGGACTTTTGAATTGCTCCAAAAGAATAAACCATGGATTTTTTGGTTTTTGAGAAGTGTATGCATTCAATCCATATTTTTTTAAGCGTGCAGTTGCCTCGGATTTACTGAGGCCAACATCGGGATTTGTGTCAAAATCTCTTAAAACTTCCTCAATAGCATGTGTGTGAATGTCGTGGTTGGGGAATTTATTTTTCATTAGGCTGTATATTTGTTTAAACTAATTTTTCAAACAAAAAATTAGTGGCTGTTTCTTTTGAAAAGCCACTAAATATAATTTATTCTACTTAATTATTAAAATTCGTCTTTTATCTTACTTTTTCAAAATTTGAGACGCTTATTTAACATTGTCAGGATTCAATAAATCGTAGAATTGATCGAGTTTAGGCATTAAAATGATCCGTGTGCGACGGTTTTTTGTACGACCTTCTGCTGAGTTGTTGCTTGCCAATATATTGTATTGCCCACGACCTGCCGCAATTAATTTATTGGGGTCAATATTATAGTTTTCTTGCATAACTCTTACTACGGATGTTGCACGTTTTGCACTCAAATCCCAATTGTCCACAATACAGTCGTTCTTGATGGCAACATTATCGGTGTAACCTTCAATCATTACTTCAAGTTCTGGTCTTGATTTGATAATTAAAGCTATTTTTTCAAGAACAGCATTTGCTTTTGGGGAAATTTTCGAACTGCCCGAATTGAATAGCATTTTATCTGAAATGTTAATAAAAACCACAGTTTTGTCCACTTTGATCTCAACATCTTTATCTTCTATGCCATTGCGTAGTACGCTTGTAAGGTTCATGGCCAAGGCTAAATTAATCGAGTCTGCTTTGGTTTTGGCAGCCATCAGTACATAAATATACCTGTCTTTGTCTGCCATTTGAGACAAGGTTTTATTGATATTATCATTGGCTTTTTTAGATAATACAGTCAAATTTCCAACCGCATCAAGTTGCTTGTCACGCAAATTTTTAAAATCTAATATTTGCAATTTAAGTTCGTCAATCTGCATGTCACGCTGTTGCACAGTACCTAAAGTTAGATTTTTTTGACTTTCTGATTCTTGCTGCATTCTGGTCATTCCTGCAAGCTTATCTTTGCAATCTTGGACATTATCACCACATTTAACCAAGTCTGTAACGGAATTGTCATAGCGAATTTGTAGAGCTGCGTATTTCTTTTTGGTCACGCACGATGTTAGGGATAGTCCAATGCTCAATGCGAACAGGAGTTTTAAATGAGTTTTCATATGATGTTGTTTTGTTATAAAGAATGATTTTTTTATTACAAACATTTAATGCTCATTTATTTGATTTATCCAAAAATCCGTAGATTTAAGGGATTAAATATCCTTTAATTGACACATTATAAGCGGTTTGCGAATAGCGTCAAAGGTAGCTGTCTTCAAGTTTTGTATGTTATAGAATTTGCAGTATACCTTATATTATTCACACGTTTGAAAGAATAGAAAATCAAAGGCTTATTGTATGACAGAATAACTTAACTTGAAATCACATTGAGTTTTCTAATTTGAGGTGAGATTGGTTTGGAACCAACCTAATACCAACAATTGAAAAGGCTGGCAAGAAGTTTTCGATTAAGGAAAGAGAGAAGTTTCTAATTGAATAATTAATTTATAAAAAAAACGTAACGTATTAATTTCTAATACATTACGTTTTTAATTGGTGTTTGTGCAGAGAGGAAGAGATTCGAACTCTCGGTGCCTTGCGACACACACGCTTTCCAAGCGTGCTCCTTAAGCCACTCGGACACCTCTCTGTATGGGATTGCAAAGTAAAGTATAAATATTGAATTTTTATATACTTCTTTCCCCTGAAATATCTTTCTCAAGCAAATTTTTAACCGCCAAAATCTCATCACTTTTTCCCAAAGCCCACATCAATTTTGTAATAGCTGCCTCCAATGTCAAATCAGAGCCAGAAATTAAACCCATTTCTTTCATTTTTTGACTTGTTTGGTATTTGCCCATAATAACCCTGCCACCAGTGCATTGAGAAACATTCAAAATGATGACATTATCTCTTAGTGCTTTTTCCAAAATCTCCAAAAACCATGTTTCTGAAAGTGCATTTCCAGATCCGTATGTTTCCAAAACAACCCCTTTTAAGGATTTTTGATTGAAAAAGTTCTGTACAAATGCCTGATTGATACCTGGGAACAGCTTCAGTATTCCGACATTGTCATCAATATTTTTGAAGAATTTAGGTGCTTGATTTTTATCTTGGATTTTTATATTCAGAAAATTGTACTCTATGTTCACGCCTATTTCTGCCAAATAAGGGAAGTTTTCCGAATCGAAGGCATCAAACTGGCTGCTTTCTCTTTTTTTTGCCCGGTTTCCTCTTAAAAGCCTTCCATTAAAATAAATACATACTTCTGGCACAATAGATTTCTCATTTAAAGTAGAACCTGCTATTTGAATGGAAGTGATAAGGTTTTCTCTGGCGTCTGTTCTTGGAATACCTATCGGAAGTTGTGCTCCTGTAAATACCACCGTCTTTGATAAGTTTTGAATCATAAAACTCAAGGCAGAGGCCGAATACGCCATAGTGTCAGTTCCATGCAAAATCACAAATCCTTGGAAATCGCTATAGTTGTTTTCAATTATTTCTACCAATTCTATCCAAATTTTTGGAGAAACATTGGAGGAATCAATAGGATTGGGTAGGGCCAAAAAACAAAGTTCAAGATTTAATCGGTTCAGTTCGGGTATATTTTCTACAATCTGCTCAAATTTAAACGGCACCAAACTCCCCGTAGAATTATCATAAACCATCCCAAGCGTTCCTCCAGTATAAATGATAAGTACTTTTGGAGCATTTTCTGCCAAAGAATTTATTTTTAGTATCTGGTATTTATTCATCTTTTTCGTCTAAAAACATTTGATAAGCACTTTTTAACTCTTTAAGTGCCTTTTCTTTTTGTAATTTTTCGGCCAATTTTATACCCCATAGATAGGTCTTTTCTGCTTCTCTAATTTGGTTTGTTTCGAAAAATAACGCAGCTGCATGGTAATAAGTGGGAAGATAATCGGGGAATTCTTTAAGTAATTTTTCAAAATATTGAATTGCCTTATCTTGTTGGCTATCTTTATATTCTATAGCTAATGCATATAGATTAAAAGGGTCTTCAGGATCTAATTCTATCTGTTCTAATAAAAATTTAATTCGTTCGGCTTGCATACTATTTTTCTAGCTTTTACATTTGTAATTGTTATGCATGCATACTATTATTTGTGTTTCGAAAGTATAAATGCGTACATTGTTTAGGTTTTCAAAATTAACAATATAAATTCAATCTTTATGAAAATACTGGTTTGTATTTCGAGTGTGCCAGACACGACCTCAAAGATTTCTTTTGAAGAAAATAATACCAAATTTAGTAAGGGAGGCATTCAGTACATCATTGGGCCTTATGACGATTACGCACTTGCAAGAGGGGTGGAGTTGAGAGAAACCCTCGGTGGAACTTTAACGGTGCTTAATGTTGGCTTAGCAGATGCCGAGCCACAGATTAGAAAGGCATTGGCCATAGGAGCCGATGATGCGGTGCGAATCGACGCAGAACCAACTGATTCGTTTTTAGTTGCCTCAGAAATTGCCAATTATGCCAAAGACAAGGGTTTTGACCTAATTTTGATGGGACGTGAAACCACCGATTACAACTCAGGCGTGGTGCATGGCATTGTCGGAGAGTTATTGGGAATTCCTTCTTTTTCACCAGTAATGGAGTTAAAGCTTGAAGGAAATACAGCTACTTTGGCGAGAGAAATAGAAGGAGGAAAAGAAAAATTAGAAGCCAGTTTACCTTTGGTGTTGGGTTGTCAAGAACCCATTGCTGAATGGAAAATACCCAATATGAGAGGTATTATGTCAGCCAGAACCAAGCCTTTGGCGGTGATAGCACCAAGTTCTGAAGCATTGACCAACATTGATAAATTTGAATTACCAGCTCCAAAAGGTGCCTGTAAAATGATATCTGCAGAAGATGCAGGTTCATTGATAAAATTATTGCAAACAGAAGCTAAAGTTTTGTAAAACCTTTAAAAAGAAAACATTATGAGCGTTTTAGTATATACCGAATTGGCCGACGGTCAATTTAAAAAATCATCTCTAGAAGCCATTTTTTATGGTTCAAAAGTGGCTGCCCAAGTTGGGGCCTCTATGACAGTTTTAGCCATTGGAAGTGCCTCTGACGACGAATTGGCAAAAGCGGGAAATTTTGGTGCTACCAAAGTTTTACATGCCAATGCTCAGAATTTGACTTCTGAAAACATCATGGCTTACAGCAAAGTGTTGTCTGAAACTGCGAAATCTCTCTCTGCCAAAATTGTGATTTCCGCAAAATCATCTTTGGCTGATGCCGTTATGGCCAGAGCCGCCGGAGCTTTAAAAGCTGGATTGGTCGGAAACGTGGTGGAATTACCTGAAACATCAAATGGTTTTAAGGTTAAAAGAAGCATTTTTACAGGAAAAGCTTTTGCTGAAACTTCTATAAATAGTGAGGTTAAGTTTATTGCTATTAAGAAAAATGTTTTGCCGTTGGAAGAATCCGCAAATGCGGCTACAGTTGAAAAACTTTCAGTTGATACTGGAAGTCTGACCGAAAGTTCGAAAGTGTTAGAAACGATAAAAGCGTCTGGGACAGTTTCTTTGCCTGAGGCGGATTTAGTAGTTTCCGGCGGAAGAGGAATGAAAGGCCCTGAAAATTGGCAGCCACTGTTAGATTTGGCAGAAGCATTGGGAGCTGCTACGGCTTGTTCCAAACCTGTTTCGGATTTGGATTGGAGACCTCACCACGAACATGTGGGTCAAACAGGTGTCAAAGTTGCTCCAAATCTTTATATCGCTTGTGGTATTTCGGGTGCTATTCAGCATTTGGCGGGTGTAAACTCATCAAAAGTGATTGTGGTTATCAATAAAGACCCTGAAGCTCCATTTTTCAAAGCAGCAGATTACGGCATTGTAGGTGATGTTTTTGACGTATTGCCGAAGTTGACAGCTGCTGTTAAGGCTTTATAATAGAATTTTTTTTAGTGTTTAAGCCTCCATTTGGAGGCTTTTTTGTTTTTATTGCGTCTAAAGTAGAATTTAACCATATTTATTATCAAGTTTTCTGAATTCTTATCATACAAAAAATCATAATAATCAAAATAAAATTTAAATTTGTAATTGGTAGTTTTCGTTAACTTTGTTAGTTGTACATCTTTTATATAAAAAATGAAATTGAGAGGTTTTATACTTCTATTTTTTAGTATAAGCCATTTTATCTATTCGCAAGAGGTATTATGGGCGAATAAAGTATTAGAAAAATCTTCAGAAACAGTTGATGAAATTTACTCACCAAAAAACAGGGCGATACAGATTTTAAATAAACCCAATGTACTTCCTCAGACGGTCAGTTCTCCTTGCAGTTGGCGTCCAACGGGTTCTGGATTTGGAGAAGATTATATAAAAGTTGGTTTCGAAAAAGCTATAAAGGTTAAGCAGATTATAATTGGCGAAACCGTAACTCCAGGAGCGATTGGAAGGATTTTTGGATATTCTAAAGACAATACTGAAATTCTCCTTTATGAAAATCGAGATCCAGCTCCGAGATTGAGCGGCCGACTTTGGAATATTATTATTCCTGAAACACAAGTTGAAATCAGTGCTGTCAAGATCCTGATTGTGCATTCGCTCAACAAAGGTTTGAAAGAATATGACGCCATAGGCATCTCAAGTAGCGACCACCCTTTTGTAGCCAAAATAAATGTGGCAGAAAATTTACCGCCCAACCTAGAAAAAGAAAATCTTGGGATTAACATCAATTCCAAGTATGGAGAAGTAGCCCCAATCGTTTCTCCTGATGGTAAGTTTTTGTATTTTACTAGGTTAAATCACCCTGAAAATACAAAAGACAAATCAGGGAAAAATGACAAAGTTTTAGAAGTTCCTCAAGATGTTTGGGTTTCCAAATTGACAAAAAATGGAACCTGGGATATAGCAACTAATATAGGAGAACCCATAAATAATTCTGCTAATAATGCAGCCGCGACTATTTCTGCCGACGGAAAGAGTTTATTTGTTTTGAATGTATATCTTCCCAATGGCAAGTATGTGGCTGGTTTGTCAAAAGCAACCATGAAAAATAAAAAATGGGAGCTACCTAAGCAAATCCGGATTGTAGATTTTCAAGCATTAGAAGTTTATGATGAGAAGGTTAAAGTAAAGAAAACCGTTACGGAGTATGCCATAAGCTCGGATGAAAAATATTTGGTAATGGGACTTAGAAGGTCAGATACTTTTGGAGATAAAGACCTTTATGTATCTTTTAAAACCTCTGATAACAGCTATGCTAAACCCATAAACCTTGGTCAGATTTTAAATTCCGCAGGAAATGAAGGTTCTCCCTTTTTAGCTGCTGACAATAAAACTTTATATTTTAATTCTAATGGGCACCCAGGCTATGGAGATGCAGATATTTATGTAACCACCAGACTCGATGAGTCATGGACAAATTGGTCAGAACCTGTAAATTTAGGTCCTGTGATAAATTCTCCAGAATGGGATGGCTACATTACTATTCCTGCTTCTGGAGAGTTTGCCTATTTCAGTTCTTTGAAAAATTCTTTGGGATCAGATGATATTTTTAAAATTAAGCTATTTCCAAGCATAAAACCCCAAGTGGTGATTATGTATGATTTTCAGTTTAAGGATAAAATGACCAATAAATTAATAATGCCCCAGATAAGGTTTGAAGCTTTAGATCAAGTCAAAGACAGCACCAGTATTGTGAACTGGACATTTGATGAGGAAACTTTGTTGAACAAGTCAATTTTAAGTACTGGCAAAAAATATGAATTAACCGCTACACTAGGAGGTTATGGAGATTTTAAGGTCATCGTAGACTTAAGTAAGGAAACTAAATATAAAGAAATTAAGGCTGTTTTTGATTTGCTGCCTTTGGTAGAAGGGCAGAAAATGGTTCTTCAAAATTTGTTTTTTGATCAAGGAAAATCAATTATCAAGGATGAATCTTTTGAGGAATTGGAAAAAGTAAGGAAAATGATGACAGAAAACCCTCAAATGGAAATTTTATTGGAAGGCCATACTGATAATCAAGGAGATATGTTTAAGAATATCAAGTTGGCTGAAGATAGGGTACAGGCAGTAAAAGAATATATCACCAAAGATGGTACTATTGATAAGAAAAGAATTGCTATAAAATCTTGGGGCCCCTATAAACCTGTAGTAAGGAATTCTACAGAAGAAGCTCGAAAGAAAAACAGAAGAGTGGAATTTACAATCACCAAAATGTAGTATTTTTGTAAGCTAAATGATACTTATGAGCCCAAAACTCCTACTTGTAGTTCCTTGTTATAACGAGCAAGAAATTTTACACCAAACAAATCAAAAATTAAATTTATACTTTGATCAACTTCTAGAGCAAAATAAAATTGACTCAGAGAGCAAAATTTGTTATATAAACGATGGAAGTAAAGATGTCACTTGGACAATAATAGACGAAATTACCAAAAGCAATTCTAGAGTTTTGGGGATAAAATTAGCCAAGAATTTTGGACATCAAAATGCTGTATTGGCTGGGCTTTTTAGTTTTATTGACCAGTACGACTGTTATGTCTCGATCGATGCTGACCTTCAAGACGATATAAATGCCATTGGAGAGATGGTCGCAAAATATTCAGAAGGTAATTCTGTAGTTTATGGAGTTAGAGAAGACAGGTCTTCGGATACGTTTTTCAAGAAATTTACTGCCGAGCTATTCTACAAAATAATGGATAAACTCGGAGTTCCAGTGGTTTTTAATCATGCCGATTTTAGATTAATAGATAATAAGGTATTAAAGGAATTTGCCAATTTTAAGGAATATAATATGTTCATTCGGGGCATTATTCCTACCATTGGATTTCCTTCTGACAAAGTTTATTACAAGAGACTAGAAAGAGAGGCAGGCGAGAGCAAGTATCCTTTTAGCAAAATGTTGGCATTCGCTTGGAAAGGAATTACCTCGTTTTCTACCGTTCCAATGAGAATGGTATTGTGGTTTGGCATAATCAATTTTATTATTTCGGTGATAATTGGCCTATTTGTACTTTCAAGCAAACTAAGAGGAGTTGCGGTTTCAGGTTGGACGTCAATTGTACTTCCAATGGCATTTTTTAGTGGCTCAAATATGATTGCCATTGGCCTTATCGGAGAATATATCGGTAAAATTTATGAAGAAGTTAAAGGCAGGCCAAGATATATTATTGAAAAAATTTCTGGTGATGATGCTCATCAAAACCGTAATTCTGGACGATGAGAAAATATGGTCTTTTGATTATTTTGGTTGTTTTGGCTTCCTATTTTAGGTTCTCAAAATTAGACAATAGAGGGCTTTTTACGGATGAAAAATTCACCCTATTAAATGCCAATGGTATTTGGGTTGGAGGTGGCAATCAGTTGGACATTTTCAACAAACCGTACTTTACTCCTCAAGATTTTTGGGCCTCAAAAAACATCAATGACTATTTTGAGGCAATTGCCCATTCCGATTTCGGTACACATATTGTTTATAACGGAATTCTTCATTTTTGGATGGAGTTGTTTGGAAACAGTGATTATTCTGTTAGGTTTTTAAGTGCATTATTTAGTTTGCTCACGGTCGTAGTGGTTTATCTATTTTCTTTGAAAGTTTTTCAAAGTAAAACTATTGCATTTCTTTCTGGGTTTTTACTAGCTTTAGATCCGCTAAATATAGCTCAGAGCCACATTGCCCGAAGTTATACACTTTCTTTTTTGTTGGTCATTTTGGCCACTTATTATTTTATTGAAATATTCAGGGGAAATAAAAAAGCGAGTATTTTTATTATTTACTCAGCATTAATTGGCTTAGCCCTTCTAAACCATTACCTTAATTTTTTGGTACCTCTTAGTCACGGATTGGTGTTTTTGTTAGCAAAAAACAAAAAACATCTTTGGTTTGGCTTTATATCTGCGGCTATATTTAATGTGCTTTTGATGCTATATTGGTTCAATTGGGGCGGTGGATACATTGCCATGGATTTCTTGAAAGATAAGAATGAGAAACATTTGAAGCTTGCACAATTAAATGTCAATAAGCCTGACGCGGCTATCCAATTAAGTACACCTAATTTAGTGGCAAAGAAAACTATTGAGTTGGTTTACGATTCAAGTATCATTACTCAAGGATTGTTCATAAAATTAAATTCTGGTTTAAAGAATGTAGCGATTACTTATTTGTTTTTCGTATTACTTTTGGGAGCTTATTATTTTAAAAATAAACAAAAAATTTATGTTTCTTTAATTGTCTTAGCTATAGGATTATTGGCTATCAATCATCGTATTATGGAAGATATTGTGTTGGCCAATTGCTTCTATTTTATAGTCTTTTTTGCAATAGAGTATATTTTTAAACAGCCGAAGGAATCTTTCAGTCAATCCCAATTTATTCTTTTGGCAGTTTCTCTCTTGATGTTCATTTTGCCGATACTTTTTGTCGTAAACGACGCACTAAAAAATGGACATACTACAAGTTTAACACATAGATATATCGGAGTGGCTTCACCATTTGTGGCCATATTGTTAGGTTTTGGAATATACCGATTATTGAAATTTTCAAAAATGGCTTTTGTTTTATTAGCATTCGTTTATGTACATCAGTACAAGCCTGTTAAGTTCGAAATTATGTCTTATTTTGAAGACAAATCAACCATGAATGCTTGGTTTGAGCCTGCTAGAGTTCCAAATCCTTATCTCCATGCTGCAGCATCTATTCTTGAAAAGTATGAAATAAGTGATACACTTTACATTCCTGGCGGTTACAGTGAGGTTTATGATCAAGTGTTTGACAACAAGAAATTGGTATATTTAAATGATGCCCAATATTTGAACCTTTATCTGCCAAAAAAGTCAAATATTCCAGAAAAAATTGATGTAAACGAACGTGATAAAGTATTTTTGAAAAAAGAAAATGGGGAAAAACTTCTTATTTTTGATTTTGAAGGTACAAAATACAGATATTGATGAAGATACAAATCGTTTTTCCTGTTTACAATGATTGGGAAGCCCTCAAACTTTTATTGACTAAAACAGAATCTATTTTTAAAAATAAAGACACGCAATTGTCCTATTTGGCAGTTGATGATTGTTCAAGTTTACCTTTTGATTCTACAAGTTTTAAAGAATTCGACATAAAGGTTATTCACCTGATGAGTAATCAAGGGCATCAAAGAGCGATAGCCATTGGGTTAGCCTATCTGGCTGATCACAACGAAGCCGATTTGGTATTTGTCATGGATTCTGACGGAGAAGACCAACCAGAGCATATTGTTGATTTAATGGAGAAATCTAAAACTTCGCCAGACAAAATAATTTTTGCTCAACGGAAAAAACGCACGGAGTCATTTGCATTTAAATTGTTCTATTTGGTTTACAAGTTCATCTTTAAGTTTCTTACCGGGCATGTGATAACATTTGGAAATTATAGCTTAATACCTGCGTCAAAAATCAAGAAATTGGCCAATGTCTCTGAAATATGGAATAACTATCCAGGGGGAGTAATCCGCTCAAAATTGCCTTTTGATTCTGTCCCTTTGGATAGAGGGGTAAGGTTGGCAGGGAAGTCAAAAATGAATTTTACTTCATTGATTTTACATGGTATGAGTGCAATATCTGTTTTTTTAGATTTCACGGCTGTAAGGATTCTTATTTTTGCGAGTATCATGGTTTCATTCTCGGTAGTTGGAGCCAGTATTGCAATTTATCTTAAATTTGTGATGCACCAAGCTACTCCAGGTTGGGCTTCAAATTTGGTCATGGGCTTTTTTATTGTATTTATACAAGGCTTCTTTATCGCTTTATTCATATTGTTTATGGTCTTGAGCTCTAGGCGATACAATAGTTTCATTCCGTATTTTGGGTATAAAAAATTCATTGATTTTATTGAATAATGGAACATTTAAATTTTGAAGAATTTCTAACTACAAAAAAAATCGATTACACCAGGTTTTTGAAAGCCGAACCTATTGTGTTTTCACAATGGAAGCAGGATTATGCACAAATGCACATCGAGAGTTTCGTAATGCAAAAGAAGTTTTTAATAAATTCAATTAGAAGAAAATATATTCTTCGTTTTTAAAAGGATTCTTTGAATTTTGTTGCCAGTAATATCTTAAACATGACCAAAATCATGTTTCTTGATGATTCCCTCCATGCTTTTCTATATCTGAATATCGGATTTTTGTAATCGTAAAACCCGATTGATGAATAATTTAACTTCAGCTGTAGATTCTAAAGTGGTTTGCTATCATTGTGGAAATGATTGCAAAGACGAGGATATCAAGGAAGATAACAAACATTTTTGTTGTTCTGGGTGCTTTACCGTTTATGATATTCTGAAAAATAATAACCTTTGTGGCTACTATGATATCAATAGCAATGCTGGAGTAAGCCTAAAATCGAAGAATTTTAAAGGTAAATTTGACTATTTGTCCGAAAAAAATATTGAGGCCGAATTACTATCTTTTAAAAATGAGCATATGGCTAAGGTCATTTTAAATGTGCCTTCTATTCACTGTAGCTCATGTGTTTGGTTATTAGAAAATTTCCCAAAAATCTTAAAAGGTGTTATTTCTTCCAGATTAAACTTTGTCAAGAAGGAGTTGGCTTTAGATTTTGATCCGAATATTGTATCGCTCAAGGAAATTGTTGAATTGATGGCCACGTTGGGTTATGAACCTCAAATCAATCTTGAAAGTACGGGAAAACCAAAGATAATTGACCACGAAACACGTCGCTTACTTTTTAAAATAGGTGTAACTGGTTTTTGTGCAGGCAATATTATGATGATGAGTTTTCCAGAATATTTTAATTTAGATTTGGCCAACCAACTAGATGCTACCTATCAGAAATTCTTTTTGTACTTCAATTTTATTCTGGCTTTACCTGTATTTTTTTACGGAGCAAGTGATTATCTCAAAGGTGCATATTACAGCATCGTTGAAAATTTAAAAGGAAATAGTAAGATTCTAAGTGTGGATATTCCTATTGCTTTGGGAATTTCAGCCTTATTTTTAAGAAGTACTTTCGAAACTTTCGTTTCTCATAGAGCAGGTTATTGGGACAGTATGGCAGGCCTGGTTCTTTTTTTATTGGTTGGAAAATGGGTTCAGCAAGTTACATTTAATTATTTGTCGTTCGATAGAAGCTATAAATCGTATTTTCCTTTGGCGGTAAAAGTAAAAAACGAGTCTTCACAATATAAAAATGTAAATGGCTTAGCCAAAGGGGATGTCTTTTATATTCATCACCAAGAACTGATTCCAACGGATGCCGTCTTATTGAATGGCAATGCGTTGATAGATTATAGTTTTGTAACGGGTGAATCAAAACCTGTCAAGAAACTCAAAGGGGAAACTGTATTTGCAGGAGGTAGACAAGTAGCGGAACAAATAGAATTGTTGGTTCAGAAACCTGTTTCTACGAGTTATTTAACCCAGTTGTGGAACAACGATAGTTTCCTGAAAGAAAAGGAAATTCCTACCACAGAACTGGCCAATGCCTTTAGTAAATATTTTACCTATTTGACCATAGCTCTTGCTCTCCTGGTAGGTATTTACTGGAAATTCAACGACCCAATTTTGATTTGGCCTTCCGTTACTGCGGTTTTAATGGTGGCATGTCCTTGTGCACTTACACTTTCCCTGCCATTTACTATGAATACCACGATGAGCATTTTTGGCAAGAATAGGTTTTTTGTTAAAAATCAAGGAGTTATTCAGCAATTATCAGAAATAGATACCATTGTTTTTGATAAAACAGGGACGCTAACGGAGGCCAATAAAGGAGAGGTAAGATTAGTGGGTGATTTAAATAGCTACGAAGAAAGACTTGTTTTTAGCGTAGTTTCACAGTCAGTTCATCCATTGAGTAAGTTGGTGGCCAGTCATTTGTCTCAAAATGCTCCTCTCGAAGTTAATTATATATTTGAAGTAAAAGGGCAAGGGATTGAAGCTATAGTAGATGGTACTTCCATAAAAGTTGGAAAGTTAGATTTTGTGAATGGCCAAACCAAAAATGTTGGAGATTCTGAGGTACATATTTTGATAGCAGGCGAATACAAAGGGTTTTTTACCATAGAACCAAGATTTAGATCAAATTGGAAAAAGTTGTTGGCTAATTTTAAGAAAACCTTTGAATTATCACTGCTTTCGGGTGATAACAACAAAATGGAGAATTTTCTAAGGCCAGTTTTTGGAGAAAATATGCGATTTGACCAAACGCCACAAAATAAGTTGAATTATATAAAAGAATTACAATCTGAAGGGAAAAAGGTGATGATGATAGGTGATGGTTTAAATGATGCCGGTGCTTTGCGTGAATCTAAAATTGGAATTGCACTTACAGAGGATGTTCAAGCTTTTTCTCCATCATGTGATGCTATTCTAGATGCCAATAAATTTGAAAATTTGGCTGATTATATTGGCTTCAGTAAAACTGCTTTGAATATTGTAAAACTTAGTTTTTTGCTTTCGGTAGTTTATAACATTATAGGGGTTGGTTGGGCAGCCAGTGGTAATTTGTCTCCAGTTTTGGCAGCCATATTTATGCCGCTTAGTACACTGTCAGTGGTGTTTTTTGCCGTAGGTCTTACTTGGTTGACAGCTCGCTTTAGAAAATTAGTATAGAAATGGAAGTCATAATAATTTTGGTGATTTTAGCAATATTGATAGCAGGAAGTTTCCTCGTGGCATTCTTTTGGGCGACAAAAGATGGTCAGTTTGATGATACTTTTTCGCCTTCGGTGAGAATATTAATGGATAATGATAGAGAAGAAAATAAAACACATTAAAGAAGCTGAAAAGCGATTCCAATCAATTAGGGTTTAAATACTCTTCCAGCTAAAGGTGGTGACTTTGTCGCCGCCTTTACTTATTTTTTAGATAGACGTGTTTTCGTTTTGTAAAAAAACAAAATTAATCAATGCTCATTTTTGAGAAATAAATCTTTAGATGTAACTTGCGTACACTTTTAAAACAAATACAAAGAAATGAATTTTCCTGCTGATTTAAGATACACTGAAGAACACGAATGGATTAAGATGGAGAGTGAGAATGTAGCCTTAGTAGGCATTACGGATTTTGCTCAAAGCGAACTTGGAGATATCGTGTTCGTTGAAATAGAAACTGAAGGAGAGGAGTTGGGAGAGAATGAAATTTTTGGCACAATCGAAGCGGTTAAGACGGTTTCTGACTTGTTTTTGCCAGTTGCAGGTAAAATTTTAGAAGTAAATCCAAGTTTGGCTGATGAGCCTGAATTAGTAAATAATTCTCCTTATGAAGGTGGTTGGTTAATAAGAATGGAGGTGGCTGATTTGTCCGATGTAGAAAAATTATTGGATGTTGATGCATATAAATCATCAATTGGTCTTTAAAATAAACGAATGAAGAATCTATTAAAAAAAACCATTTTAACATTTTCTTTTTTGTAATTATATTGATTTTTAGCCCATTAGGGCTTTTTTTTTATACAGCTGATGAAAGTTTTAATTAAGAATGCTTACATAATTGACCCAAGTTCGTCTTTTCACAAAAAGACAATGGATGTGGCTATTATTGAAGGGTTGATTTCAGATATAAACTCGAATATTGAATCCTCTAATTTTGATGAAATTATTTCTGGAGAGAATATCTGTCTTTCAATAGGCTGGGTTGACGGTGGCGTTCATTATAAAGATCCAGGTGAAGAGTGGCTTGAGAACCTAGAAAGTTTGCAAAATTCGGCTTTGGAAGGGGGGATTACTACTGTTATTGGCTTTCCAAACACACATCCAACAGTACAAAGCAAGGAATCTTTGTCATATTTTAAGAATTTTTCCAAATACAATCTCGTACAGTTTCTAAATCTGGGTGCTATTACAAAGAATTGTGAAGGTAAAGATTTTACCGACATGATGGATTTGCATTACAGTGGTGCAGTGGGATTTTCGGATGGCAAAAGTCCCATTCAAAGTTCGGATATTTTATTGAAGACTTTACAATATTTAGAGCCATTAGGCACTTTGCTGGTCAACAAATCGGAAGACAAATATTTGAGTATGTTTGGCCAAATGCACGAAGGAATTACCAGCACGATGTTGGGTTTGAAAGGTATTCCTTCCGCAGCAGAAGAAATAATGATCATGCGTGATTTGAAATTGTTGGAATATTCAGGCATAAAATCCGACAAGCCTTTGTTACATTTTTCGACAATTTCCACGGAGGAGTCGGTTAATCTAATTCGAGAAGCAAAGAAAAAAGGTCTGCCTGTTAGTTGCGATATTGCAGCACATCAGTTAGCATTTACAGACGAATCTTTGTTAGATTTTAATACGGATCTTAAGGTTTTTCCACCTTTTAGGAGTTCGGGTGATATTGAAGCTTTAAAGGCAGGTTTAAAAGACGGAACGATTGATATGATTGTGTCTGATCACAACCCTCTGGATGCCGAACATAAAAATGTGGAGTTTGATATAGCAGATTTTGGAGTTATTGGAACTCAAACTTTGTTTTCAGTGGTTAACACCTATTCTGATTTGGATTTGGAAACAATTATTGACAAAATTGCTACTAATCCAAGGAAATTATTTGGTTTGGAAAGTCTGAGTATTGAATCAGGAAAAATGGCCAACCTCACGGTTTTTCAGTCTGATACGGAATTTGAATTTTTAGAAGTTAGCATTAAATCTGCAAGTAAAAATAGTCCGTTTAAAGGTAAAGTATTGAAAGGTAAGGCGTTGGCGGTGTTCAACAACGGTAATTATAAAATATTAGGTAAGTGAAAAGAAAACAAATATTAAATTACGCTCTAATTTTTGGCAGCTTGGCAGGCGTTGCATGTTTTTTGTTTTTTTTGGCCATGTATAGTACAAAACCCAATCCACTTGCACTGAGAAGACCCGACATTGGTATAAATATCATAATGATTTGGGCTTCCATTTGGTATTTTAAAAGAAATAACGGAGGTTATTTACATTTCTATGAAGCATTTTCTATTGGATTTCTTACCAATATAATAGGTGCATTAATTTCAGGAATTTTGGTATATTTATTCATAGAATTTATTGATGATAAACCGTTTATAGATTGGATGATTCACGGTAAATCGTTGCTTTTGAAAGATAAAGAAATGTTTGAAAAGATTTTAAACGAAAAATCATACAGGCAGAGTTTGCTTTCGTTTGACACTCAAAAACATTCTGTAATCATCACAGACGATTTGTTGTTTAAACAGATCGCAATTGTCGCCATTAGTTTGTTTGGTATGTCAATGAGAAAACTTAATAATTGAAAATATGGAAAAAGTATCTTCTGCAAGAATTGCCCTTAAATGGGGATTGATTTACGGTATCGTAGGTATTGTTTACAACACTTTAGCGTACAACACAGGCATTTGGAAAAACTGGGTTGTGGGTTTGTTAGCTATGCTAATTATGCTTTTTGGTGTTTTATACTTGGCTTTTAATGAGTTCAAAACACTCAACAACGGTTTTATGACTTTTAAAGATGGTCTCGGATTGGGCATGTTGACCATAAGCACCGGTGCCCTTATATCAGTACTTTTTGATAATTTTTACAGAAAGTATATTGATCCCTCTTTAATTGATCAACAGATAGAAATGATTACTGAGCAATACGAATCCATGGGTTTGTCAGATGCCCAAATAGAAGAGGCTGTTCAGAAAGTTGAGAGTACCGCAAATTCTGGATTGGGATTTTTATGGGGTGTTCTTGGAGCCATTTTCATTGGTTTTATAGCGTCTTTGATCATGTCGGCAATTATGAAAAAGGACAAACCAGTATTTTCTTAACAATAGATATGATTAGTATTTTCAAAAAAGAAATATCAACTTTTTTCAATTCTCTAATAGCTTACATAGTTATTGGAGTTTTTTTATTGATAACCAGCCTCATGCTTTGGATGTACCCAAACTCCAACGTGTTGGATTATGGGTATGCTGAAATGACCTCATTTTTTGATTTCTGTCCATATATTTTCCTTTTTTTGATTCCAGCCGTAACTATGCGGATGTTTTCTGAAGAGTTCAGAACGGGTACATTGGAGTTGCTTTTTACTAAGCCTATCACACTTTGCGGAATAATTTTGGGAAAGTATTTTGCTTCTTTGTGTATCATTTTGCTAGCTTTAATTCCTACTGTAGTATATTATTTCTCCATTTATGCATTAGGAAACCCGCTTGGTAATATTGACTCTGCAGCGGTTGTTGGTTCTTATTTTGGCTTGGTCCTTTTGTCTGCTGCGTACGCAGCAATAGGGATTTTTACTTCCGCGATTTCTAAGAATCAGGTGGTTGCCTTTATTTTGGCCGCTATTGTTTGTTATTTTTTTTATGATGGTATAGGTCAACTTTCTAATTTGTTTAGTGGTGGTTTTCAATTTTATCTGAGTTATTTGGGCTTAGATTTTCATTATGCTTCTTTGGGAAAAGGGATGTTAGACAGTAGAAATTTCGTTTTTTTGATGAGTTTTTCAGCACTCTTTTTGGTTTTTACACAAATGGTTCTTAATAAAATCAGGAAATGAACTCATTAAAAATTTATCATGTTAATGCTTTCTCTGCAAATCCATTTTCTGGAAACCCAGCTGCGGTGATTCCTTTGGATTTTTGGCTTTCAGATGCAATTATGCAGCAAATTGCTGCACAGAATAATTTATCAGAGACGGCTTTTTTTGTTAAAACTTCTGAAGGGTTTCATATTAGGTGGTTTACACCGAATGTTGAGGTTAACCTATGCGGTCATGCTACTTTGGCCAGTGCTTATGTGATTTTTGAAATATTAGGGTTTCAGGGAGAAACCTTAGTTTTTGAATCCAAAAGTGGGCAACTTTCTGTTTCAAGAACCAACGAAGATTTCTATTTAAACTTCCCTGCAGTTATTTCTGAAGAAGTAAAAAGTCTAGAAGGAATTGAACAGGCTATGAATGCAACCCCTTTTCAAATCTTCAGAGCTGGAGATGATGTACTCATAATATTTGAAAATGAAACACAAGTTTCTAGCCTAAATCCAGATTTTGGATTATTGTCAAAGATAGATGCAAGGGGTATTATAGCGTCTTCAAGATCAGATAAATATGATTTTATTTGTAGGTTTTTTGGCCCTAAAGTCGGTGTGAATGAAGATCCTGTTACAGGCTCTGCATTTACTAAGTTGATTCCTTATTGGTCAGCTATTCTTGGGAAAGTCGAAATGAATGCTTGTCAAATATCTAAAAGAAGGGGAGAGGTCAGCTGCGAACTTTTAAATGGTAGAGTATTGATTGGAGGTAAAGCAAATCTGTACCTTCAGGGTGAAATTTCTTTCTAGAATTGCCAAATATTTTGTAAAATTTTATCAATTGTCTGATTTTCAGTATTTATTTCAAGATAAATGCCAATTCACTTGACAACGGCCTATTGGATTTTGTACCTTTGCAGCCCGATAAGATTTGGATTGAAATTAAAAATACGTTATGTTATCTTTAATTTTACATGAATATTCGGTTTAAATAATTCTAAATATTTGAAATAAATAATAAATGAAATTATCTGCCTTTAAATTTGACCTCCCACACAGCCTAATTGCTCAATATCCACTAGACGACCGCGACGGTGCCCGAATGATGGTTCTTCACCGTAAAACAGGTAAAATCGAACACAAAATGTTCAAAGACATTTCAGAATATTTTGGTGAAGGTGACGTAATGGTCTCCAACAATACCAAAGTGTTTCCAGCCAGATTGTATGGTTCGAAAGAAAAAACTGGTGCAAAAATCGAAGTTTTTTTGTTAAGAGAACTAAACAGAGAAATGCGTCTTTGGGACGTTTTGGTTGATCCAGCTCGTAAAATTCGTGTGGGTAACAAACTTTATTTTGGAGATAGCGATTTAGTAGCTGAGGTTATTGATAATACCACCTCACGCGGAAGAACAATAAGATTTCTTTTTGATGGAAATCATGAAGAAATGATGCAAGCAATTTATGAACTCGGGGAGACGCCGATTCCTAAAGATGTGTTGCAAAGAGAAGTTGCAGATGTCGACAATGAGCGTTACCAAACTATTTTTGCAGATGTAGAAGGTGCTGTGGCTGCACCCACTGCAGGTATTCATTTTACCAAAAACATTGTAAGAAGAATGGAAATCAATGGGGTCGCTTACGCTCCTTTGACTTTGCACATTGGTATCGGTACCTTCAGACAAGTAGAGGTGGAAGACTTAACCAAACACAAAACAGACTCTGAGAACTTTTTTATACCTGAGGAAACTTGTCAAATTGTAAACAACGCGTTGGATAATAAGAAAAGAGTGTGTGCCATAGGAAGTACAACTTTGAGAGCCATGGAATCTTCTGTGTCGGCCAATGATAGGCTAAAACCTATCAATAATGCTTGGACAGATAAGTTTATTTTTCCTCCTTACGATTTCAAAATTACCAATGCACTTTTGACAAACTTCCATTTGCCTGAGTCAATTTTGTTGATGACGACCTGTGCTTTTGGTGGATATGAAACCATCACTGAGGCCTATCAGGTTGCAATCAAAGAGAAATATAAATTCTTTACTTACGGTGATGCCATGTTGATTATTTAATATTTTTTAGATATTAGATTTTAGAAACTATATTTGAAGTGTCGTGCCAAGTACGACACTTTTTTTATGACCAAAAAATACGCAATAATAGTAGCTGGCGGCTCAGGAAGTAGAATGAAAGCTTCTGTGCCGAAGCAGTTTCTTCCATTGGGCAATAAGCCAATTCTTGTTCATACCATTGAGAAATTTTTACAAATCCGTGATTTGTCAATTATTTTAGCACTACCAGTAGATGCCATTGCATATTGGCAAAAAAACTGTATTTTGTATTTTTCTGATTTATCCCGATTAAGCGTAGTTGAAGGTGGTAAAACAAGGTTTCAATCGGTAAAAAATGCACTTTTTTCTATTGAAGAAAACGTTGGATTAGTTGCTGTTCACGACGGGGTTAGACCTTTTGTGACCACTGAAATTATAGAAAAATCCTTTGAGTTGGCATCACAAAATTCAAGTGCAGTTGTTTGTGTGGATTCAAAGGATTCAGTGAGATTATTAGACGAATCTGGGAATAAAGCCATAGACAGGAAAAATGTAAAACTGATTCAAACACCGCAAACTTTCGATTTAGAGATGTTAAAGCTGGCTTATGAAGTTGAAGATAATTATATTTTTACAGATGACGCCTCAGTGGTCGAGCATTTTGGAAAGACAATCAATTTGATGGAAGGTGATTACAAAAATATAAAAATTACTAGCCCCGAAGATATGGAAATCGCAGAGATATTTTTAAAAAATAATAGGGAATGAAGAGCGTAATTGTTGCATCAAAAAATCCTGTCAAAATAAAATCTGCCCAAATAGGATTTGAAAGTATGTTTATTGGAGACAAGTTTGTTTTTGAGGGTGTTGAGGTTGGGTCGGATGTAAGCGATCAACCAATGGGCGATGAAGAAACATTTAAAGGAGCATACAATAGAGCGGTAAAAGCCCGACAACAATTTGTCTCGGCTGATTTTTGGGTCGGTATCGAAGGTGGAAATATAGAACACGGGCATTCAGAGATGGAAGCGATGGCTTGGATTGTGGTTTTAGATCAATCAAAAATGGGTAAAGCACGAACTGCCGGCTTTTTTCTCCCTCAGAAAGTTATAGAATTAATAAAACAAGGATATGAATTGGGCCATGCTGACGAAATTGTTTTTGGATTAAGTAATACCAAACAAAAAATGGGTACGACTGGACTCTTAACCAATAATGTCATAGACAGAACTCAATATTATACCCAAGCAGTTATTTTGGCTTTGATTCCTTTTCTAAAACCAGATTTATACGAATGATAAAAAATAGACTAACTATCCAAGAGCTCAAGGATGGCGTATTGGCGTCTGATAAGGCTATTCTGGGCAGAGCTATAACTTTGGTAGAGAGTCAGTCTGAAAAAGATAGGGCAAATGCCCTTTCATTGGTCAACGAAATTCTACCTTATTCCGGCAACAGCTTTAGAATGGGGATTACGGGTGCTCCGGGAGTTGGCAAAAGTACATTTATTGACGGATTTGGGGATTTTCTTTTATCGCAAGGTAAAAAAGTAGCAATTCTAGCCATTGATCCCAGTAGTAAAATAAGTGGCGGAAGCATTTTGGGAGATAAAACTCGGATGGAGAAATTAGTAGGGAGGAAAGATGTGTTTATACGTCCAAGTCCTGCCGGACTTGAGTTGGGTGGGGTAGCTCAAAGCACTTTGGAGAGTATTTTGCTTTGTGAAGCCGCTGGATACGATTTTATTATCGTTGAAACTGTAGGCGTAGGTCAATCAGAAACAGCTGCTAAAGAAATGACAGACCTGCTGATGTTTCTGACCATTGCCGGTGCAGGTGACGATCTTCAAGGAATTAAAAGGGGTATTATGGAAATGATTGATTTAGTGGTGGTTAACAAATCTGATCAAATAGATAGTCAAGTTTTAAGTAAGTTAATTGGGGATTTCAATCAAGCTTTGCACCTTTTCCCTGCGAGAGAATTTAGGCCAGCTGTAGAAATATTAAATTGTTCTTCTATAAACAGTATTGGATTTGATCAGATTTGGAGTTTTGTGATAAAATTTGAGTCTAAAGTGAAAGAAAACGGCTTTTTTTTAAAAAATCGGAATTCACAAGCCTTGAATTGGATGAACCGATGCCTTCTTAATATGATACAAAAACATTTGCAAAAAAATGAGATGATAAAGTCAAGCATAGAAAAGTTTGAAAGCTTAGTTACCTCCAAAAGATTAAGTCCACTTGATGCAGCCAAACAGATATTCGATTTGCTCAATTTGGGATAATATGCTCGTAATCCGGTCTAAATTATTTCCTCACACAAACTTAAATCCGTATTTTTGTACAAACGTTTCAATTTTAATCCTATATGTCCTTTTTGAATAATTTGTTTTCTGGGTTTTGGAAAAGTGTAGCCGGTCTAATTTTAAATCATCGCCTAAAGTTTTTAAGCTTGATTGGTTTGATAACTATTTTTATGGGATATCAAATCACAGGACTAGAACTTTCCTATGAACTTCCTAAAATCTTGCCTCAAAATGATGAAAGTTTCAAGGTTTATGAGGACTTTAAGAAACAATTTGGAGAAGATGGAAACGTAATGGTCATAGCCATCGAATCAGATAAAATCTATGAATTAGGTGTATTTGGTGATTGGTATGATTTGACCCAAAAAATCAAGGATATTGAGGGAATAAAAAATGTACTTTCGGTAGCAAGTTTGGCCGAAATTCAAAAAAATGAAATAGAAAAAAAGTTCGAATTTAAACCTCTTCTTACCTCAAAACCTTCCACTCAGGTAGAATTAGATTCCTTAAAAAGTAAAATTTCAAGTTTGCCATTTTATGAAGGATTGGTTTATCAAGGAAATGCACACATTATGGCAGTTACTTTTGATCAAACTAAACTAAATAGTAAAGATAGAATAACACTTAGCAAGTTGGTAGAATCTGAGGCTGAGGCTTTTGGTGAAAAAAATAATATCGATATACATTTTTCTGGCATGCCTTTTATTAGGACCAACTTCATGTCTAAGGTCAGAGAAGAATTGAGTTTGTTTATGGGTTTGGCTTTTTTAGTAACCACACTCATTCTTTATCTTTTTTTCAAGTCTTTCAGAGTTGTATTTTATTCTATTTCTGTAATCATCATTGCGGTTATTTGGTCCGTAGGTTTGATAGCACTTTTTGGCTATAAAATTTCGATTCTTACTGGTATGATACCGCCGCTCATTATCGTTATCGGTATTCCAAATTCCATTTTCTTGATAAATAAATACCAAGAAGAATACCTAAGGATTGGAAATAAACGAGAGGCTTTGTTTATTTCAATTGAAAAAATAGGCAAAACCACTTTTATTGCCAACGTTACTACGTTTATCGGCTTTTTTGTGTTTTATTTTACGGGAAGTCCTTTGTTGCTTGAATTCGGTTTGGTCGCAGCCATTGCAGTAATAGCTACATGGGCCATTTCTTTGATATTGATTCCCACTATCTTCAGTTATGTGGCAGATCCTAAACCAAAGCATGTAAGGCATTTAGAAAACAAAGCCATTTCTAAGATTTTAAAAAAAATAGACTTTTTTGTTCATAGCCGAAGAACGATTACATATTGGGTTGTAGCAGCCATCGTTTTAGTTTCTGTTTATGGAGCTACTAAAATAAAAGCAATTGGATTTGTTGTGGATGATTTGCCAGAGAAAGATCCAATTTTTGCCGATTTAAAGTTTGTTGAGAAAAACTTTAAAGGGATTGTACCTTTTGAAGTAATGATTGATACCAAAGAAGATAATGGGGTTTTCAATCCCACTATATTAACTCAAATCAAGCTTTTACAAAGAGAGTTTTCAAAGTACCCAGAGTTTACAAAACCACTTTCTATTGTTGAAGGTTTAAAGTTTGTATATCAAGGGTATAGAGGTGGCGATCCGAAATATTTTGTACTTCCTCCGGCTTTAGAGTTGCAAAAAATGGCTGAGTATGTGAAAGGAACTGGTAAAGGAGAGAATATGCTTACAGCATTTTTGGATGCCAAAAAACAAAAAACTCGGGTAAGTTTTCAAAGTGCAGATGTTGGGACAATTAGAATGCGAGAGATGTTTACGGCCTTGCAAGCGAAAGCAGATACGATTTTCAATTTTGATAAAGAAAACAATCAATGGAAGCCAAATGAACAGCAGGTTATAGTAAAACTTACGGGAAATGGGGTAGTTTTTACGAAAGGCAACGATTATTTGTTGGGCAATCTAGGAGAAAGTACCCTTTTGGCCATTATTTTAGTTTCCATGGTTATGGCCTCGCAGTTTTTAAATTTCCGAACCGTCATGATTTCGACGATACCGAGTATCATTCCGCTGATTATTACTGCAGGAATTATGGGTTATTTTGGTATTCCACTAAAACCATCCACCACACTCATTTTCAGTATCGCTTTTGGAATAGCTAGCGATGGCACCATTTATTTCCTAACTAAATACAAAGAGGAAATTTTAAAAGGTAAAACCATATCGCAGGCTGTGTCTGAAACGATAAAGTTTACAGGTATAAGCATGTTCTATACCGCTATAATATTATTTTTCGGCTTTGGTATCTTTGTTGCCTCGGGTTTTAAAGGCACGGTTTTCTTAGGTTTGTTGGTTTCCATAACCCTATTAATTGGTATGGTTTCCAATCTGATTTTGCTCCCATGTTTTTTAATGACTTTGGACAAAAGGCAAAGTTTAAAACAATTGAAAAATATTGGAAAATAACCAGTTAACTACACTCGGCCTGAAATTACCCTCAGATCCAAGGTGGGTAAATATAGCCGAGATGAATATAGCCGATATTCTGATAGACCATGCATTTTGTGAACAGAAAGCAGCCACAAAATGCATAACTCTAATCGTAAAATATCCTGACTGTGAATTTCTTGTCGATACACTTTCACCTGTTGTGACCGAAGAATGGGGACATTTTCAGGCTGTTTTGAAAGAGATGAAAAAAAGAAATATTCAACTCACCAACAAACGGAAAGATGAGTATGTAATTCAATTGGATAAGTGTAAGCGTGGCGGTGGTTCGAGATACGACCAATTAATGGAGGATACTTTGGTTTTTGCACTGATAGAAGCACGTAGTGCCGAGCGGTTTAAACTTTTGTCTGAGCATATTTCTGATCAATCGCTGAGTAAGTTTTATTATGAATTGATGATTGCTGAAGCACTACATTACAGGAACTTTATAGAAATTGCTGAAAAGTACAACGCAAAGGAGAAAGTAAGGATTCGTTGGGAAGAATTACTGGTTCAGGAAGCCAAGATTATGAAGTATTTAGACGTTAGAGAAGATAGATTTCATTGATTTTTGTCGATCTGAGTTGGTGAGTTCAAAGTTTGTTTCCTTTCAAACTCCACAACCAAGTTTTTGATTCCTTGAAAATATATTTACAATAAAAAATAATTTAATTTACTTAATATGAACCGTTTAGTTTTCGTGTTGACATTGATTTCTTATAATCTTTGGGCACAAGGTGTTGACGAAAAACACTTGAAAAATGTTAGGCAATTGACTTTTGGTGGCAACAACGCCGAAGCTTATTTCAGTAGAAATGATAAATACATCAGTTTTCAGTCTGACAATAAACAGTGGGGCTTAGAATGTGACCAAATCTTTTATTTAGACGTAAAAAAAGACACAAAAACCATGAAGCCGAACTTAATAAGCACTGGATTGGGAAGAACGACCTGTAGTTTTTTTATGCCAAATGGTAAAAGTGTGGTTTATGCCAGTACGCATGAAGCAGGAGGACACGCTTGTCCTATGCCGCCAGATATGGGTAAAAAGTATCTTTGGGCAGTTTATGAGACTTTTGATATTTATGTGGCTGACCTGAAAGGTAAAATTAAAAAACAACTCACAAATACTCCTGGTTATGACGCAGAGGCCACGATTTCACCAGATGGTAAAAGCATAGTTTTTACCAGTACAAGAAACGGAGACTTGGACTTGTACATCATGGATATCGATGGTAAAAATGTTCGTCAAATTACCCATGAATTGGGGTATGACGGTGGAGCTTTCTTCTCACCTGATAGTAAGAAATTGGTGTTCAGAGCTTCGCGTTTTAACAGTGATGCGGAGAGAGAGGAATATAAAGAGAACTTAAAAAAGAATCTAGTTGCACCCACCAATATGGAGATTTTTACATGCAATGTAGATGGGTCGGATTTAAAACAAATTACGAATTTGGGAAAAGCGAACTGGGCTCCTTATTTCACGCCAAAAGGAGACAAGATAATTTTTGCTTCGAATCACCATTCACAAAGAGGGTACGATTTTCAACTTTACTTGATCAATACAGATGGTACCAACCTCCAAAAAATAACCACAGAAAGTAATTTTAATGCCTTTCCAATGTTCTCTTATGATGGCAAAAAGCTGATTTTTAGCTCAAATAGAGACAATGGCGGTACGAGAGACACCAATCTTTTCATAGCTGATTGGGTGGACTGATATCTGGTTTTGTAAATAATGAAGCTCCTCAGGCGATTGCTAGAGGAGCTTCTTTTGCTTTATATGAAAATTGTAGAAGTAGCTGAAAATTAATCGCTCAAGTTAAACCTTGCATTCATGCCGAAAATGGAAGAAGTTCTTTCATAAGATAAAGATGTAAAAGGCGTATTAACCAACCTTTCCCAATACATGCCCATGTTTATCTTTTTGTTGATTTGGTATTGTAGTTGTGGCCTGATTTGTAAATTGTAGTTACCTTGAATTGGAACCACATCGCCGTCTAATCTTCTTTGAAGAACTTTCAAATCTCTACTGGTTAAATCCATTCTGAAATTTAAATCATTTTTCAAAACGATTAAATTTCCATCTCTTCCTCTAAATGGAAGCTTCACGTTGTTACGTTTAAAACCAATTCCAAATACGAAATCTCGGCTGTTGTATTCTGCCACCTGAGCGTTAGATAGGTTCAAAGCAGCTCTTCGCTCTTTATTCCAGTTAAATGATCCTGTAAAGTTCTTTTTGGTAGTAAATTGTACACCAATTACAGGAGAGAACTTCTCTTCCATGGTAATAGTACTCATGATAAATGCGGGGGCAAATAAGGGTGTACTATTGTTCATCATTGGAATATTTGTGTAATTCTCAATAGTTTTATCACCCAAAGGATAATCTCTAATAGCCAAGTTTAGCAGTTGAGATCCATATTCAAGCGAAGAGGTAAAATTACCCACGCTATAAGTTGATGAATATTGGTGACTTAACGTAATAGAGTTGAATACTTTTTTGAAACCTGGCAGCTTTTCTAAACCTTGATAGTCCAGCCTCCAGTTGGGCATTGGAAATGACAAAAATGGATTAAAAGTTTTGCCACCTTTTTTGATAGATTTGGCGAAAATCTTATCTAAAGATTGACCAGAATAGGCGGAGAAAAAAGCAGGAATGAGGACGTCTTGAGAGTTTAAATCGTACTTGCCTATTAACTCACCTTCGGGGTTCGTATTTATACTGTTTAGCCTATCTACTACTTTTTGGCGGTTAGCTACCATGTCGTCAAATATTTTGTACTGGTACAAACTTGCCGAATCGTTGCTCATTTTTTGAAAACCCGTTTTGAAAGACCAAAATGACATACTAAAATTGCCATTTCTTACAGGGTTCAAGGTATTAAATCCTCCGCCAACGGTTTCAGGGCGATACATTTCTTGGTAACTATCACCACGTGTCAGGTTGCCTTTAATTTGCATGGTCAAACCTTTGAATGGTTCTAGTCTAGTTCCGAAATTGAATTTAACTCCTCGGGTTTGGGTGAATGGGTTGTTTTGAACAATACTCTTCGAGAGCCAATCTTTTTGAGCAGCTATTTTGTGAATATTGCGATTCTGACTGCCCATTACAAATTCTATTCCTGGTGCAAATTCATTATTATTGTCCAATCCAAACAATTTCGGTGAAGGCAAAAACCCAGGTAATAAGGTGGTTTCAAAAAGTGCAAAGTCAAAATTTATTCCTCTCAAAGTCATCAAAAGCCGTGTAACGCTTTTAGTTACGCTGGTGGTTTGAAGTTTTATTTCTTCGTCGTCGCCAGGTGCACGAGTAAATCTTTGTTTTGGTGGTGCAGGCGTATTGGCTGCTTTTAGAAATCTTATTTTGTTGTAAAGCTTTACTAAATCTACCTGTCCGTTTATAGCAATCTCTCTGCCATTTTCTAGCATATTTCCAAACGCATCACCGTTTTCATCTTCAATTTTAAACGAACCAGAGGTGTAGCCAAAGTTATTGTTAAACCTTGAATCTGCTTTCATCCAGTCTAAAAGGAAGAATTTGTCCAACGGCAAGCGATAAGTGGCTTGCATTTTTTGGTTGTAATTTTTCGCTCTACCCAAAGTTTTAAGGCCTTGGAAAAATTTGATTTCTTCGGTTCCTATTGAATCCACATCGTCTTGAATGGAAGTCATTTGGGCGTTGTATGAGAAGACTATGGATTTGGTCAGATTCCACTGAGCATCATAATATCTATTTCCCAAGAAATATTTTATAATGTTTGGCGATATATCCGAAGTCTCAAGTTTGGCGTTTCTGTATTGTGTTAAGAAGTAACTCTTGTCATAATCGCCTCTGAAGGCTATCAAGTTTGGAATAGGAGAGAGGTTAAACTCTTTTAAGTTTTTAAGAATTGGTTTATCAAAATTTTTCGCTTTTTTGAAAGGCTCCCAAGTAAAACCTTTGGGCGAATATTGGTAACTTAAAGCGGCTCTCGTTTGTGTCTGCAAGTTTTGATCCAATAAAATGCTACGTCGTTCTATCCGATTTTGAGCATACGAAACCGTGAAGTTTTCTACATCATAAAAGTGATCTTTCCTATCAGTTTTTGTCTTGGTTTTTCTTACATTGGTGAAGTTAAAACCTTTCGTAACGGCGTCTTCCTCTACTATTTCTCTACTTAAGTTTTCTTGAAAAATACTTCTGTTAAGCAAAGCATCTTCTAATCTTATGTCTGGATCAAGCGGATTGAAAGTTGGCGTAACTATTTGATGGTCATAATTGGCAAAAAATGGAATACTCAATCCCCATTTCATCGGGAAAAACTTGTCAATGGCAATGTTAGAAGCAATGCCAAATCCTTTAGAGACTTCACGTGAACGTGTGGAAATTCTATCTTGTACACCTCCAAAACCATAATTCTTAAAGTTTCCGTTTAGCATTAATGTTCCTACATCTGCCAATTTAATATCCGCTGAGAAAATTCCTGCCTCGCCATTTTCCTGGTCAAAACCAAAGGCTCTAAGTTCATCACACCAAACTGTGAATTCTCTTCCTATGAATTTGTTGATGGTATCATTGTTTTTGACACCTATCATCATGGTCAATACGTTGCTAAAATCAGGATTTCCAACAACGCTTATTTTGTATTTTCTGATAATACTTTCTTCAATATTGTTATCTCCATTTGCTCCAGAAACTGTTCCTAAAACGTCAATTAATTTATCTCCGCCATATTTTTGATTCATTGAAGCCATATTTCTATTTCTTTCAAGCTTTAAATTTCTAAGGATGTCCAGTGGAATATCCAGCTCGTTTTCTTTCGGCCAAATAGAAAATACATCTTGGGAGCCGTTTACAGTGGTCTTTAAATTTGGAATTTCAATTTCATAATAATTGCTTTTCAAATCTGTTCCAATTCTTACAAATACACTCGCTATTCCATCTTGGTTATCCTTGTTTTGGGTATGCACAAACATTTTGATACGCTTGTACATGTTGAGGTCTAATTTGGTGTTTTTAAATACCGCTCTGGCCTCTCCACCCTTCAGGTCTTCTACCGACATACTCAACGATTGCTCGTTCATTTGAGTAAGTATTTGGGTGGTAAAATCCCTGTCTCTGATAAATCCTGGAGGTACTACATAAGGAGTTGTGCCGGGTTTTATGTTACAATCCCCATCAAGCGGACATCCATTTTCTTCGACGTTAACGGATGATGTTTTGAATACAGCCGTACTTGAACTATCCTGTGGTACTTCAAAAGCACTTTTGTCTGTCAAGCTGTTGGCGTATACCCTATATTGATTTGAAACCAACTGCAAAGAAGCAAATCTAAGTACAACTGGTTGTTCCCATTCTGTAGTCACCATTCTTACAAATCTGATAGATTTGAAGCCTTCTTTTCCTGCTGGGAAACTTCTGGTTGGTTTTCTGATAGGAATTCTGTGTAAATACCATGTCGCTCCATTGGTGGTTACTTGATCTACAATGTAATTGTTTTTAGATAGAACACCTGAGTTGGGGGTATTTCCTATAGAAGGTTTTAAATCTATTTCATATTCAAAATAATCTTCAACCTGATTGATGGTATTGTCTTGATTGATGTCTTCCTTATCTGCTAAATTGGTTGATGCTTGATTGATATTAGAAGAACTATTCAGATTGGTGGTGTTGGTGCTTATAGGCGGTGCATTATTTTCCATTCCTAAATAATTCTTAAAACGCTCAAGGAATGTTGCATTGGTTTCATCCCAAATGGGGTCAAGGAAATAATTAAAGTCATCTTTGGAAGGGTCTCTTTTTATATTTTCTAAAGCTTGTGGGTCGATGTTTTTACCTTCAAGTGTTGTTAAAAAACCTTTTATACCTTCCTTGTTGTTTATGCTGTTAGTGTTTTTGTATTCACGTTCTTCAGTATTAGATAGTCCATCAAGTCCAACATCTTGTTTTAATCTTATGCTTTCGGAGTTGTCAAATGCATCGGTTATAAACTGTGTTCTTGGTGCCAATCCCCAATCCGTATTTACTGGATTTGACAAACCAGTGGCGGATTCTTTTATGCCATTTTCGAAATTGAATCGGCTGTCTGGAATGACATCTTCTGAAATATCTCCCAACTGAATAAGAAGCTTTCCTCCAGTGGTATTTCTCACGGCTTCATTTCGACTGGCTCTAACTACGTCTGCATAAGGATCCAATAACCAAAACTCCAGATATTCAATATTAGAATTGTCAAAGTCAGCATCGAAAGTTATTCCTCTCATCACTGCACCAAAGTTTTTCTTTGGGTCAGAGAGTTTTCCTTGAGGATTCAGATTTGGATTATAATTGTACATTCCTGGCTCAGAAGGGAAGTAAGAAATGTCAAAAATAGCAGAAGGTAATTGCTGGGCAAAAACTTGGCGACTTCTTCCAGGGAAAATGTCTTGAATTTGAAAACCTTTGGTATAAATATTACTGTTGGCTTCATTTTTCAATTCTTCCGGGATGATACTATTAGATCCAAAACCTTGAGAAATGTAGGCGGACATATCTACCGTGTAAGCTGAAATTTTCGCTCTGTTGTAGTTGTAAGCGTATTGATTTTTTGGAAAATCAGGATTGGTCTTTAGGATAGCCTCTGGTGTTGATGCCAACCTCCATTTGGTGGGCTGTCTGCTTAGGTCATTTATGTTTCTGGCAAACTCAAAATCATCAATCATGGAGTTGCCTTTTACTTTCTTATTGTTTACTCCAGGTCGCAATTGGGCAAATTCAGCATTCAAAATAACCGTTGAGGGTTCTTTGGTTTGAATTCCAGGTAAGGCATCTAGCATTTTAGTTAATCCCATGAAATCTCTTTTGAGGTTCATGTCCAATCCCCACATGGTATTGTTTACTGGTTCATTTCCTATGGCTGTTCTGGTAATAAATCCTGGTGTATTTTCTTTCAACGAAAGTACTGTACCTCCGATTCTCAAATATCTGCTGACCGTATAGTCAAACCGCATACCGAACAAACGGCGTATTTGGGCCTGAAAAATATCAGGTTTTTCGTAATCAATTCTAATTTGTCTACCTGAGCTTAGAATACTTTGATTGGTAATCATGATAGTACCCTGTTGGGTATCCACAGTATAATCTACGCCTTGTTTTAGTTCATTGCCTCCAGCATAAACTCTAACTGAAGCACCAGATGCTCCCAAGGGAAGAGAAATTTCTGATCCGCCTGATTGTACACTGCCCGAGATGAAAAACTTATTTTTAAGGCTTACTTGCTGGGCATCCATCAAGGTTTTTTTGTAAAGTTCCTCAAAAACGTATTTTTTCTGTAGATCTGGTTCACCCTCGAAAAGCTTACTGATATGACTTCCAAAAGGCTCTAATACTGGAAAAATTATCCTTCCATATTTTTCATTGATGGTGACATTTTCTACGTAGTCAAAGTTGCCATCTTTTTTTGGGTCATTGTTAAAATTGAGTTTGTCTAATTTCAAAGCCTCTATCAAAGGCACATTGGCAAAGTTGTTACCTTCTTTAAGGTTAGGCGTGTCCATGCCCGTTTGATCGTCTTTGTAAACAATTCTTAGTTGGAAACCTTCCTTTTTGATTTGACCTTGAGACAAAGAATATACGTTTTTCATCATCAAATTCCACATCGGGTTGTTCAGGCGGTTTCTGATGGTAGACGACTTTAACATTTTCAGAATAATGACTTCGTCTTCTTTTCTGCTCACATAGTCTTCTGTTAATTCACCCACTTTGTAGGCACGCCCTTGGTAGGTATACTCATAGGCCACCGAAAGAATTTCATCGTTTCTTAATGGAGATAGCAGTGAAATGTAGCCCAGTTCAGGTTGGATTTCAAACTCTCTTTCGGTAAGTTTTTTTGCACCTCTTAATAATTCAAAATCCTCACCATTTTTAAGGCCCATTCCTGAAAGAATATTTCCACTGTTATCTATTCTTCTGAAAGATTCATTATTTACCAAGCCAGTAAACAAGTTGTTGGACTTATTGTCGGCAGCAAGAATGCTATTATTTGGAATTACAATGTCTTTGCGGTATGGATTTTTCTCTGCCAAATCACTCAATCCTACAAGATTTCGCATCGAACTTACATTGTTGGTTCTATTGGTCACGTAAACTTCAATTCTTGTTATTCTTACCCCTGAAGTGACCATCGGCAGGTTTTTCAAAGATTTTTCGTACTGATCTCTAAAAAAATGTGATAGGAAAAAGTGCTTATTTTCCTCATAGCTATCGCATCTTAATTCAAATCCTCTGCTTTGACTTCCTCCGTTAATAATTATGGATTCTGTTCTGGAGTTTTGTTGAGCGAAAACAGTAGTGACATCCAGTTTTCCGAATTTCATACCGAGCTTTACGCCCATGAGGTTTTGCACTCCGGGTATCAACTGGCTCCTATTGGGCATGGAGATATTTCCCAATTCTACTTTTTGTAAAATGTCTTCGGGTTCGTTTTTGAAATTCAGCTTAAATTTATTCTCCATTCCAAATGAAGACTTGGTGTCAAAGTTTCCAAGAATATTCATTTTCTCTTTGGTCTGACCAGCTTTTCTTAGAATATTGGTTAGATCCTGAAGACGAGGACTACTATTTGGGTTTTGGGTGTTTGCATTCTCAAAATCCTCGGCATTGGGGTTGTTATTTTGACCTCCCCCAAAAAGATTGTTGAAATTTATCGCAATTTGTTGATCCCAATCAAAAATGGGTTGTTTTCTTAAAGCCAATGGAGTCATTGGATTGTTAGTAAACTGGGTTCCAGCTCTCAAATCCACACTTACATAGCCATTGGGTTTAAATTCAGGCACTTTGTCGCCGAAAATCCTATCCATAATGGGGTTTTTCTCCAAAAGCGGATTTATCCGCTTTCCAGAAGTCGAGGTGTTTCCATCTTGAGCCCTTTCAATGTCTCTGATGATGCTTTGCCTAAGCATGGCATTCTGAATGCTTGAATACTCATTAAAAGTCAGTGATTCTGGAATTTTAACATTTACGGAGTTGCCGAGTTTTTCATCTATACTAAAGTTGTTCTTGTCTGAATTGTACAAAACTTTGGTTTTGAGACTATCGGGAGCAATTGTAAGTAAGGGCGATAGCTTATAGTTGAATCTGTTAAGGTAAGTGTCTTTCCAAGAATTTAAATAGTTGTTGGTTTTCTTGCTTGTGAGCGAATCATTAACAGTTAACTGGGCATTCGCAGAAAATGCGAAGCATAAAAGCGTTAGGAATACGAGTTTATAAGGTATTTTTAGGTGCATAAAAAGTAAATGCAATTCAGAGATTTATAGCTTTAAACGTCTAAAATCTTGCCATTATTCTAAAAACGAAGATTTTTTATTGAAGGTTATGCTATCTTAAAGACAGTTTTATCAATTCTTCAAGGGAAATATCGCCTCCAGTTCGTTTCAGGAGATTGTCAATACTTTTTTCAGCGGCTGCTTTCGCAATACCCAAAGTTACCAAAGCCGAAAGAGCTTCGGAGCGTAAAGTGTGGTTGGCGGATGTAAACATACTAGGATTTATTCCCTCAGCCATGATGTCTTTTTTGAGTTTATCCTTCAATTCAATAACAGCCCTTTGAGCGGTTTTGGCACCGATTCCCTTGATGTTTTGAATCGTTTTTACGTCTTCGGATATAATGGCCTGCTTTATTTCCATGGAGTCCATACTCGACAAGAACACCAAGGCTATACTTGGCCCGATGCCCGAAACACTGATGAGGTTTTCGAATAATTCTCTTTCAGTTTTTGTAAAAAAACCAAAGAGCTGGTGAGCGTCTTCTCTTATTATCTGGACAGTATGCAAAAGGCAATTTTCTGCTGAGTTTTGAAGTGCAGAATACGTTTGAAGTGATATTTTTACCCAATAACCAACTCCAGAGACATCAATTATTACGTGTGTGGGTTCTTTTTCAACGAGTCTGCCTTTAAGAAATGCAATCATATTTAAAATTTAGGGGCCATTCAAACCCAAAAATACCTAAAAATTACCAAATTCGACAATATTGACTCCAAAAACTCCCATTTGGCACTTTACATTGAATCAAGCACTATACATCTATACAACTTTCAATAAATCTTAGATTTTATCTCTGCCTCTGAAATTAAACCTGTGTGACGCCAAACTTGCTTGCCATTTTTGTAGAGAATCATGGTTGGAATTTCAGAAACTTCTAGATTTTCGGTCATACTGGTGTTTTTGTCGGCATCTATTTTAAGTAGATTTAATTCTTTATTTTCTTGGTCTATTTTAAATAGAATAGGGGCCATTTTTTTGCAAGGACCACACCAATCTGCATAAAAATCAACCAAAACCCATTTGTTATTTCTGATTAGCGTGTAGTAATTGTCATTGGAAATAAAACCCAAAGGTTCGAAAGTTTTTTTGCTTGAAGTATAAGGCTTTGAATTAGATATCCATTTCTCAAATCCACCTTTTAGGATGGTAATGTTTTCATATCCCAATTCGGCGAGATATGAAGCAGCATCAACACTATTTTTACCTGATTGGCAATATAAAATAAGTGGCGTTTTTTTACTGTAAACACTTTTTATATAATCTTCAAAATCAGCTCTTAGGTAGTCAATATGTATGGCTTTTTTAATATGTCCAGCCTCGAATTCTCCTTTCGTACGAAGGTCTATCAAATGAAGTGGATTTGCTAACTTTATGGCCTTATCGAATTCATTTGGTGCCAAAGAGAGGTGGTTACTTTGTGAAAAAGAGCAGAATGAAATCAATAAAAAAAATATCGTCGTCTTTTGCATTTAATTAGAATGGTTTTTCTAAAGAAACGTATGCAAATATTGTACTAATATAAATTTGGAATATAAATTTATTGCAAAATTTGATTTTTAAGTTATGGCAATACGCCAAATAATCCTTTAATTTGCACTGTTTTTTCAAGTTATTTCATTTTGTAATGCTTGCTTTACCTTATGAAAAAGCCAAAATTTTACATTTAATTTTAAGAAAATGAGTCAAATCGTTAAAATTCATGCCAGACAAATCTTGGATTCAAGAGGCAATCCTACTGTAGAAGTAGATGTATTAACAGAAAATGGTTATTTGGGTCGTGCGGCGGTACCATCAGGTGCTTCTACAGGTGTTCACGAGGCCGTTGAGCTTCGAGATGACGACGACAAAGTATATGTAGGTAAAGGTGTTTTGAAAGCTGTAAAAAATGTTAATGAAGAAATTGCAGCCGAGCTTTTAGGTGTAAATGTTTTCGAACAAAATTACATCGACAAAGCAATGATAGAATTAGACGGAACTGCCAATAAAGGTAATTTAGGTGCCAACGCTATTTTGGGGGTTTCCTTGGCAGTAGCCAAAGCGGCTTGTCAAGAAGCTGGATTGCCATTATACAGATATTTAGGTGGTGTTAATGCAAACACATTGCCTGTTCCTATGATGAACATCTTGAATGGTGGTTCACATGCAGATAATTCAATTGATTTTCAAGAGTTTATGGTAATGCCAGCTGGTGCGGCTACATTCTCTGATTCATTGAGAATGGGTACTGAGATTTTCCATAATCTCAAGAAAGTATTGAAATCAAAAGGATATTCTACCAATGTGGGTGACGAAGGTGGATTTGCTCCGAACATTGGATCTAACGAAGAAGCTATCGAAATCGTTTTGACATCAATCGAAAAAGCAGGTTTCAAACCAGGTGAAGACGTATTCATCGCTATGGATGCAGCTGCTTCTGAGTTTTATGATGCAAAAACAGGTCTTTATACATTCAAGAAATCAAGTGGTAAATCATTGAATTCTATGGAAATGGCCGCTTACTGGAACGAGTGGGCTGATAAATATCCAATCAAATCTATTGAAGACGGTATGGCTGAAGATGACTGGGCTGGTTGGGCTGAATTGACTCGCTTGGCTGGAAAGAAAATCCAGTTGGTAGGTGACGATTTGTTCGTAACCAACGTGAAGAGACTGCAAGAAGGTATTGATCAAGACATTGCAAACGCTATTTTAGTGAAAGTAAACCAAATCGGCTCTTTGACAGAAACTATTGATGCAGTAAACTTGGCTCATAGAAATAAGTACAAGAGTATTATGTCGCACCGCTCAGGTGAAACGGAAGATTCTACCATTGCTGACTTGGCGGTTGCATTAAATTGTGGTCAAATCAAAACTGGATCGGCTTCTCGTTCTGACAGAATGGCGAAATACAATCAATTGTTGAGAATAGAGGAAGAATTAGGTGACTTGGCTTATTTCCCTGGTTTAAAATTCTAAGTCGGCACTTCGACTTCGCTCAGTGACCGAGGAGTTTCGCTCAGTGACCGAGGAGTTTCGCTCAGTGACCGAGTAGTTCCGCACAGTGATCGAGGAGTTTCGCTCAGTGACCGAGTAGTTTCGCTCAGTGACCTAATGTCCTCAGTGATTATTTGGTAAATCAATATTAAGGCGTTGGAGATTTTCTCTCCAACGCTTTTTTGTTTGTTAGGACTTTTTTATATTTGAATGATTTTAAAATTTATGCTTTCTTAAAAATGAAAAAACTATCCTCTACTTTTTTTGTTAAACACCGGTTTTATATCATTTCTACTTTGATATTAGCAGTTTGGCTTATCTTTTTTGACAGATCTAATCTTATTAAACAATTTGATATGGCTTTAGAATTAAGATATTTACAGGCACAAAGAGATTTTTTTAAACAAGAATTAGAGAATATTAAACAAGAGGAAAAGGAAGTTTTGGGCAGCTATACTTCTTTAGAAAAATACGCCAGAGAGAAGTATTTAATGAAAAAGGAAGGAGAAACGGTGTTTGTATTGGTTGATGAAAATGATAAGCCTTTATCAGAAAAAGAATAAAAATCCACATGAGAAAAGTACTTTTTGTATGTTTAGGGAATATCTGTAGGAGCCCAATAGGAGAGGCTACTTTCAATGAGATTGCTAGAAAAAAGGGAGTGTCAGAAACTTTATGGGCAGATTCTGCAGGAATTATGGGTTGGCATGTTGGCAAAAAGGCCGACCAAAGAACTATAAAGAATGCAGCAAAACACCATATAGAAATTACGCATTTAGGTCGAAAGTTGAGTGCCAAAGATCTGGATGATTTTGACCATATTGTGGTGATGGATGAGCAAAATTTTGAAGACGTACACAAATTTTATTATGACACAAAGAAATCCCCACCTTCTGCTGAAAAATTGTTTTTAATTCGAGATTTTGACCCAACTGTTCGGGGAGTTCATGATGTCAAAGATCCTTATTATGAGGGAGAAGAGGTTTTTGAAGACGTTTTTCAAACGCTTTGGCGTAGTAATGAGGCCCTTATTGAGCATTTAATCGAAAAACATGACATCCAATCAACAGAAGCTTCTCCATAGTTTAAATCGTAGGATTTCTAAACTTGAATCTGTTGAATTTGCTAAAGAAATACTTGCAGATGAAGCATTTGCTTCCATTATCTTCAAAAAGTTAGTTACTGGAAACTCAAAAGAAGCCGCTAATATTTTATGGTCAATTCGAAGTTTAAAACGAATGGAGTTTTCCATTGTTCCGAATCTTTGTCAAAAGATTTTATACCTAATGGAGAAATACCCAGATGAGGAGGGGATATTAAGAGACGGAACAGCCTTGCTTCAAGAAATATATATTCCTGAAGATTTGCAAAGTAAGGTGTTCGATATTTGTTTTGGTTTTCTTCAGAATAATTCCTCTTCTATAGCTTCCAAAGCTTTTTCTATGGCAGTTTGTTATCGAATAGCCGAATCATTTCCAGAGCTTTTGAAGGAGCTGGCATTGCAAATTAATGAAAATATTTTTCTACAAGGGAGTACTTCGCCCGGGATAAACTCAAGAGGAAAGGCGGTTTTGAAAAAAATCAATCAACGTTTGCGTAAATAGTGTCCATAATCCGCACAAGATCTTCATAGTCTTTATCGCTCAGGTTTTCCCAAGATTTTTTTCTACCATTGGCAATGATTGCGAATGCTTTTTTATGTAAATCCTTTCCCGATGGAGTAAGTTCCAAAATGAACTTTCTACGGTCCGAAGCTGACATTTTCCTAACGATTAATTCCTTTTTTACTAAGATGTCAAGTATTCTGGTGATGGTTGGGGCATCTTTGCAAGTGAGAGCACCAAGCTCGTTTTGACTAATACCAGCATTAGGCATAATGTGGTCCAATACCACCCATTGGTCAACAGTAAGGTCTATTTGTGCGTCTGTGAGGTTTTTTTGCATAAATGATCTTATGCGTTTTATGGTGGAATCTATTTTGAAAAAATAGGCTCTTTTGTCAGAATGGGTCATTGGTTCATCTGGGTTTGTGCGAATATAGTAAAATTTACCCAAATATTGTTAAGGCAACTATTTTTTGATCCAAAATCGATGTAACTTTGAATAGATATTCAATTTTTTTGTCTGAAAGACAGTATATTTCACCCCAAAACCATGAAGAAAACGCTCCAGTTTTTTGTCTATTTTCTAATTTTTATAATTGTTATTTGTGCTATTTCCATAGAAAAAATTGATAGAATTCCTTTCGAAAAAACTGAACATTACAAAGAATGGCAAACACGTTTGGCTGCATTTGAATTTTCTGAAAGCCAAGGTGAGATGTCAGTAGGTTGGTCGAAAGTAAACATTACACCATCAGTACCAGGCCCCATGGCTGGTTATGGGTCGCGGAAAGGTAAGGCATTTGAGGTAGTTCATGATTCAGTATTTGTGAGAGTATTGGCTGTGAAGAATGGGGATAGGATCGTTTATTTTTTATCTGCTGATATGCTGATAATACCACCAAATGTCACTGAAAAACTTCAAGAATTATTAAAATCTAATGCCATCAACTTAAATGATGTTCACCTTTCTGCCACACATACGCACAATAGTTTTGGTGGCTGGGGAAATAGTCTCACAGGAAGGTTATTTGCGGGAACTTATGACCCAAAAGTTGAAGAAAATTTGGCAGAGAAATTCCAAAAAGCCATTCTTAATTCCAAGAGCGACCTCATGCTTGCAAAATTGTCTTATGCTGAAAGTGTTGATAAAGAGGATATTAGAAACAGGTTGGGTATTTCAGATGGATGGGTCGATTCAGAAATCAGATCGGTTATTTTCAGGCGAAATGATGGTTCGACAGCCAATTTGATAACTTATGGTGCTCATTCCACGGTTTTGAATTCGAAAACTATGGCTATTTCTAGAGATTATCCAGGAGTGGTAATGGATTCTTTGGAGAAAGAAAATAAGACTTTTGGCATTTTTATGGCCGGTGCAGTGGGCAGTATGGGTCCTATTGAAAAAGGAAAAGATGATTTTGATGAAGTGAATAATCAGGCAATAGGTGTATTAAAACATCTTTCTTTTTCGGAAAACAAAGAAATTAGTAATACTTTATTAAGTGAATATCTAGAAGTTCCGATGAATAAACCATCAGCAAGAATAACGAAGAATTACGCTTTGAAATCATGGGCTTTTAAGTATTTGTTCGGGGATTATCCCACATTTATTAAAATTTCAAAACTGGGGAATACACTTATTTTAGGGATGCCTTGTGACTTTTCAGGTGAATTGATGATTGAGTTAGATGCTTATGCAAAATCAAAAGGTATTGATCTGATCATTACCAGCTTTAATGGTAGCTATGTAGGATATATTACTTCAGACAGGCTTTATGACAGAGACCTTTACGAAACTACTACCATGTCATGGTATGGCTATCAAAACGGTGCCTACTTTTCTAAGATTGTAAAGGACATTATCAACAAAGTGAATAAATAACCACAAATTCTTTTTTTACTTTGATTTTAAAATTTTAAAACTACGAAATTGGCTTAATTTTTTAAAAAATTATACTATTCCGTTTTGGATAAAGCTTAAAAGTATATTTTTTTTAATTTTTATTAATTCAAATGTTTTATCTGAAATATTATTGTTTGATTTGTGCGTAATAATCATAATGCCATTCTGGAAAGATTTAAGAAAATATTGATACTAGTAATTATCCTTTTGCTTGGAATAAGCACTGGTGACAGCTATGCTAGAAGTTTATTTTCTACTGAAAATGCCCACTCTAGAGATGGTTATAACGAATTTGATTCAAAAAAGGCCGCACTTAACATTTGCCTTTTTTCTTCAGAAATTGAAGATGTTTCGGAGGAATCTTCTGATGAAGATTCTGATTGTCATGAGGAATTCAATTGCTTCAATTCTACGTTTTCAAATTATTTTAAGCAAGTATTTAAGTGTGACTCGAATTCAGAGGCTCATGCTACATTTCTTTTTTTTACAAAACTTTCACGCTTTATATTTTTCAGAAATCTCAGGATATGAGATATTTAACATTATTTAATTGATTTTAAAAAATCAAAAACTTAAGTGTTAACCTTACAAGCAATAACGCATTTTGCTTGCTAAAATTCTGAAATATGCTATCAAAAACTGATATTGCTAGATTTGATGAGCAACATTTGTTGCATCAACTGGCACACTATCTACCAGCACAAGCTCCGCTCAAAGATTTTGTGCATCACAATACTTTACATGGATTTCAGCATCTTAAATTTGAAGATGCCCTTAGGACTGCTAGGACAATTTTTGGTTATAAAACCTCACTTTCCATAAAGGAGTTTAGATTGCTTTATGAAGAAGGGAAAATTTCTGAATCTGCATTGATCAAAGTGATTGAAAATGAAAAAGGAGATGAAAATCTTGGTTATTGGTTAGATACCCTTAAAAATAAGTATTTTGACAATAACGCCAATGAGCGGATTGGTTCCGTTAGAAACTATTGGAAGGAAATATATCAAATAGATCTGGATTCGGTTATTCAGCCCATTTTGTTCAGACTTCTTTGTAGTTATTTAGACCAAGGAATCGCCATTTGGAGGTTTCCGATTGACAAGCTGGGTTTTTTAGCTTCTCTTGTTGAGCTTGAAAAAAATGGAGTTTCTTCCATTTTTAAAACCTCAAAAATCAAGGAAATTTTTCTGGATGGTGATTATACCTTGAGTGAATTATTAGAGAAGTTAGTGGGAGATGAAAGTCTGTTTGAACAATATGTTTTTGACCAACAGTTTTCTCATCAAGGTTGGTCAGGTATGGTTTCCGTAATAGAAAATCTTCCCGAAACGCTACTGGAGACGCGTAGAATTACGCTTTTAGAGCTAATAAAATTAGAGTGTTTATTGGAAATGGATGCCATAGAAGATAAAATGGGGGCGAATTGGAAACCTTTAGGAAAGAATATTATTCATAAACCCAGTCCTCTCTTCAGCGAAGTTCCTTTATCTGAGTATTTTGAAACCATAGCTATTTGGCAAAAAGCGTTTGAATGGACATACTACGACGAAGTTTTAAATGGACTTAGAGAAAACACAAAATTCAAAAATAGCGAAAGTGGCATTGAAAAGAGTTTTCAGGCCATGTTTTGCATTGATGACAGAGAATGTTCTTATCGTCGATATTTAGAACTCGAGGATCCCAATTGTGAAACATTCGGCACACCTGGTTTTTTTGGAGTCGAGTTTTTTTTCAAGCCCATTGAAGGAAAATTTTATACAAAAGTTTGCCCAGCACCCGTCACCCCTAAATTCTTGATAAAAGAGGATGGTTTGGGTAGAAAAATGGAAAAGGATGCTCACTTCTCAAAACATAGTCATAATTTCATAAGTGGCTGGTTGATAGCTCAAACCTTGGGATTTTGGTCTGCGTTTAAACTGTTTCTCAATATCTTTAAACCATCCATGGGGCCTATGGTAAGCCATTCTTTTAAACACATGGATAGCAATTCTACCTTGTCTATCGACCATAATTTTGAATTTGAAACTGACCTTCAAGTTGGATTTAAAGTAGAAGAAATGGTGGACAGAGTCGAGAATGTCCTAAAGAGCATTGGTTTGGTTAAGAATTTTGCCCCTCTGGTTTATGTTGTTGGACATGGAGCCAGCAGTATAAATAATCCCCATTATGCCGCTTACGACTGCGGAGCATGCTCGGGTAGGGCAGGGTCGGTCAATTCAAGGGTTTTTTCTTATATGGCCAATAAATCTGCGGTTAGACAAGCACTTTCAAATAGAGGTATCTTTATTCCTGAAGGCACTAGATTTATAGGAGGACTGAGAGATACTACCAGGGATGAAATTATGTTTTATGATGAAGAAAGTCTTTCTGAGTCTCAAAAGGCTTTGCATAAGAGAAATTTATTAAAGTTCTCTGACGCCTCTAAAAACAACTCAAAAGAGCGTTCTAGAAGATTTGAGTCTATCAATACAAAAAGTTCTTCTGACGATATTCATAATAGAATTTTGGAAAGGTCTGTTTCGCTTTTTGAACCTAGACCAGAACTCAATCATGCTACCAATGCACTTTGTATTGTTGGTAAACGAACGTTAACTAAAGGATTGTTTTTGGACAGGAGGTCGTTCCTAAATTCTTATGATGCAAGCATTGACCCTGATGGAAAGCGATTATTAGGGATATTAAATGCCGCAGTGCCAGTTTGCGGGGGTATAAACTTGGAGTATTATTTCTCCAGAGTGGATAATCAAAAATTAGGTGCTGGCACTAAGCTGCCTCATAATGTGATGGGACTCTTTGGGGTAGCTAACGGCATAGATGGTGATTTACGTCCTGGATTGCCCAATCAAATGATTGAAGTCCACGATCCAATTCGACTATTGATGGTGATTGAGCAAAATGCTTCTGTTGTTCTAGATGTTATTCAACGCAATAAAGCGACCTATGAATGGATAAAAAACGGATGGGTAATGCTGGCCACAATAGATCCTCTTACCTCGGAGATATCGGTTTTTGAGGATGGTCAAATGGTTTCTTACAACCCTCCGAATGCAATTATGGATAGTGTCAATAATCTAGATCAAGCTTTTGAGGGCAGTATGGATAATTTAAGAATATTTAAATATAGGATTTGATATGGAAATAGCACTGCAGATTTTTATTTTGATTCCATTTGTCGGATTCTTATTAAGTCTTTTAATTCCAGAAAACAAAGAGAGTTTTTTGTCATGGTTAGCGGTAACGATAATCGGCCTTCAATTAATTCTGTCAAGTTGTTTTACGATCCTTTGGCTACTAAAAGGCAGAGTTTCGGTCGGTTTTGACTCATTTAGTCTTTATCAAACAAATGGATATAGTTTTTTTCTTTCCTTTTATTTTGACAAAATCTCGGCGATATATTTACTCGTAGGGGGCATTTTGGTTTCGTTGGTCACCCGTTTCAGTAGGTATTATTTGCATAGAGAGCCTGGCTATAAAAGGTTTTTTAATACCGTTTTGTTTTTTTATACGGGGTATAGCTTAACTGTCTTATCAGGGAACTTGGAAACCTTGTTCATCGGTTGGGAAATTTTGGGTATATGTTCGTTTCTGTTAATTGCATTTTATCGTAACAGGTATTTACCAGTTAAAAATGCGGTTAAGGTTTTTTCAGTGTACCGAATTGGAGATATTGGAATTATTTTGGCCATGTGGATGAGCCATCATTTGTGGCATGAAAACATAACTTTTCAAAAGCTGAATAATTATGAGTTGGTTCATGAACATTTGCTAAGCCACTCATCCATAGGTGTTTTTATAGCTATGATGTTGGTTTTGGCGGCAGCAGTTAAATCAGCCCAATTGCCCTTTTCAAGTTGGTTGCCGAGGGCTATGGAGGGTCCAACGCCCTCGAGTGCTATTTTTTATGGGTCACTTTCGGTACACATTGGTGTTTTTTTGTTGCTTAGAACTTTTCATTTTATTGAGCAACAAACTTCAGTCAGGATATTTATTGCCATTCTGGGTTTAGTGACGGCTTTGGTAGCAACCGGAATAGGAAGGGTGCAATCGTCGATTAAAAGCCAAATTGCCTATGGCTCCATTGCACAAATCGGTGTAATTTTTATTGAGGTGGCTTTAGGTTTTCAAAATTTGGCTTTATTTCATTTTGCGGGAAATGCATTTTTGCGTACTTACCAGTTGTTAGTTTCGCCATCTGTGGTTACTTATTTAATTAGGGAGCAATTTTACAGATACTCGCCTGATGACAAATCAATCGAGTATAAATATCCAACCAAAATAGCCAATTCTCTTTATATTCTTTGTTTGAAAGAATTTAATTTGGATAATATGATGTACGGTTTTCTTTGGAATCCAATGAAAATTATGGGTAAAAAAATTCGCTTTTTGAGTCTGAATCAACTCATTATGATATTTGTTCCACTATATTTTGGAGGAATATTACTTTGGATTTATCAAGCTAATTTTTCAGCTTTTTTCATCCATCTATTACCCATTGTTTTTTCATTAATCGGGCTCTTGATGGTGCTTAAAGCTTTCACTGAACGTTATAGAGCTAGGATGTCTTGGGTTTTAATCTTGTTTAATCATGCTTTGGTGGCTTTGTCAATTTTCTTCAATGAGCACTTTAGCTTGAGTCATGTCCTACTTTATTTAAGTGGTATTTTAGTCATGGGCTTATTTGGGTATTTTACACTCAGGAGAATTAAACGAATAGAAGGCAATATCGATTTGGACAGATTTCATGGCCATGTTTATGAGCATCCCAAAATTGCCTTCGCTTTCTTTTTGGCTTGTTTAGGCGTCAGTGGATTTCCAATTACGCCATCTTTCATCGGTGAAGATCTCATTTTTTCTCACATTCATGAGGATCAACTAGTGTTAGCTTTTCTTACGGCATTGAGCTTGATTATAGATGGTTTGGCTATTATCAGGATTTTCGCCAGGGTATTTTTTGGGCCGCATACAAAAACCTACCATGAGGTGGCCTATCGTTCGTCATAATTAATCTCTAATTCTTTTTTGGAATAAAAAAAATATTAAAATGAATACTGAAAATAAAAAATTAAAACTTCCTTTAGAAGGCTTAGCCGGATTAAAGGAAAATTTCTCCACCGATGCTATTTCGGGTTTTATAGTGTTTTTATTGGCTTTGCCCTTAAGTCTAGGAATTGCCAAAGCCTCTGAGTTCCCGCCTATTATGGGTTTAGTTTCCGCCATTATTGGTGGATTGGTAGTTAGCTTTTTTATGGGTTCAAGATTAACGATTAAAGGCCCAGCAGCGGGATTAATAGTAATAGTAGCGGGAGCTGTTAATGAGTTTGGCGGAGGGGAAACAGGCTGGCATTTGGCATTGGGTGCAATGGTTGTTTCAGGTATAATTCAGATTTTATTTGGTGTTTTCAAGCTTGGAAAACTTGCCGATTTTTTTCCTTTGTCTGCCATTCATGGGATGTTAGCTGCTATTGGTATTATTATCATAGCCAAACAAATTCCTATTTTATTGGACATTAATCCGGCACTTTTAAAAGGTAAATCACCTTTAGAACTTTTGGCCTCGATTCCGAATTTTATTATGCACATGGACCCAAAAGCAACATTGGTTGGTTTGGTCAGCTTTAGTATTATGATGATTTGGCCACTTTTAGACAGTCCGATAAAGAAAATTCCAGCTCCATTGATGGTTTTATTATTTGCCATTCCGGCAGAATTGATGTTGGATTTCCAAACTACAGAACCAGCTTATGCTTTGGTGCATATTGGAAATCTTTTGGAAAATATAAAAATAAACGTTGATTTTGGCGGATTGGCCCACACAGGCATTTTTATCAAATATGTGATCATGTTTGCATTGGTTGGCTCTTTAGAATCATTGTTGACCGTTAAGGCCATAGATATGCTTGATCCTTTTAAACGCAAGTCTAACACCAATAAAGATTTGATAGCCATAGGAATCGGCAATACACTTTCTGCGATATTGGGAGGCTTGCCTATGATCTCTGAAGTTGCCAGGAGTTCGTCAAATGTAAGTAATGGAGCAAAAACGAGGTGGGCTAACTTTTTCCATGGGTTTTTTATTCTTGCTTTTGTTTTGCTTGCCTCTCACCTTATTGAATTAATTCCAAACACAGCTTTGGCAGCCATGTTGATCACCGTAGGAATAAAACTTGCTCATCCAAGAGAATTTATTCATACTTTCAAAATTGGGAAAGAACAGCTTGCTATTTTCTTGGTCACCATATTTTTTACCTTGTTTGAAGATCTTTTGGTAGGTATAGCAGCAGGTATGATTTTGAAACTTATCATTCATGCTTATCACGGAGCTCCGATTTTAGCTCTTTTTAAAGCACCAGTGGTGGTATCTTTTACAGACAATGAATATCTGGTTGAGATTGACAAAGCTGCAGTATTCTCAAATTTTTTAGGAATAAAAAGTAAGTTAGAGGCCATTCCTCCGGGTTTCAAAGTTGTAATTGATTTGAAAAATACCAAGTTGGTAGACCACTCTGTAATGGAGAGCTTACACAATTTCGAACGCGAATATACAGAGCATGGAGGTATCGTATCGATAGTTGGGCATGAGGAACATCAGCCCGCTTCTAGTCATGCTTTTGCTGCAAGACGCAAGAAATAATTAATATTCATTTTTATTTCACACCTATTTTTTCTAAAATAGGTGTGAAAATCTATTCCAAAAATCAAGATCATGAAAAAGATAATCGCCATAAGCATATTAATTTTATTTTTGATTCATCCTTTAATTTATGCACAAATTAAAAGTCAAAATAACAACATTTGGCTTCATTATGTGGGTAAGAATAAAGTTTCTAAGAAAACCTATTTAACACTTGAAGCCACCATGCGTTATGCCAATGGTTTTAAAGAAAAACAGCAGTATTTTGTGCGTCCATCTGTTGACTATCAGGTTAATAAGACTTTATTGGCTAGTATCGGTTACACCCATTACAATACTTTTGTATATGGAAACCCAGCTTTAAATAAGCGACCAATTCCCGAAAATCACCTATGGGTTCAAACCAATTTTACCCATCAAATAGGTGCATTTAGATTAACAAATAGATTCCGAGATGAAAATCGATGGGTAGGTTTAGCGACATTAAAACCTAATAGCAGTGAATACATTATTGGCGATTATGCATACAGAAATCGCCTTCGATATATGCCAATGGTGACTTTTCCTGTTTTAAAACACGAAAAGAGTACTGTTATTAATGGTTTTCTAGGAGATGAAGCATTTATAAACATCGGAAAAAACGCTGGAGCAACCCTATTTAATCAGAATAGGTTGATCCTCGGCCTTGGTTATGTTATTTCCAAGAAAAGTCAAATACAGTTGAGTTATATTAAACAAAGAATTTGGAATTTAACGGATACCATAGAAGAAACTAACCCAACATTAAGGGTTTCATACCTTACTAATCTAGATTTTACTAAGAATTAACAGATTCGTTTAAAATTGAAAAGTGTATTTAGGTACTTCCAAGCTTATTTTTGTTGTAATTTTGTATTTTAGAATGAAAAAGAAATGAAAAACAACGATATTCTTAGGAGGCTTAGATATACTTTTAATTTTGGTGACGACAAAATGATAGAAATATTTTCAAAAGGTGGTTTAGTTGCTTCAAGAGCCGAAATTAGCGACTGGCTAAAGAAAGAAGAAGATGAAAGTCACAAGCCTTTGAATGATAGGATATTTGCTTCGTTTCTAAATGGATTCATAGTCAATTTTAGAGGAGAAAAAGAGGGCGGAATTCCTGAGCCTGAAAAGCAATTGAATAATAATATCATCTTCAGAAAGCTGAAAATCGCACTGAATTTTAAAGACGACGATCTTTTGGCTATATATGATTTGGTGGGAATGAGGGTGAGTAAGCATGAAATAAGTGCCATTTTTAGGAACCCTTCTCAGCCACAATTTCGAGAATGTAAGGACCAGTTTTTACGCAATTTTTTGGATGGTCTACAAGCAAAATTTAGAAAATAAAATTTTCAATGAATTTTCAATAGAATAATAAGTTTAACTCCTTACTCATTCAATCTAAAGTCTTCTAAATTGGCCGTTTCTTCTTCTGTAAATAGTCTGTAGATCACTTTAAATGTTTTTCCATAAGGTGTTTCTAAGGAAAAACCTCCAGGTCCAAATCCATCTGAAACGTCCAAAGTGAAATGAGAGAATTTCCAATATTCAAACAAGTCTCTATCCACCCAAAATTCAAAACCTTTTATAGTTCCAATACACACATCGCCCATTCTCAAATAGAATCCACCTTTTTCGAAACACTGAGGTTGTGTGCCCTCACAGCATCCTCCAGCTTGATAAAACATCAAATCTCCGAATTTGCCTTCTAATATTTCTATGAGTTCTAGTGCTTTTTCGCTTGCCTCTAATCGCTTTATTTTTTCCATATTTTAAATTTAGAAAACCGCAAATTCCACAAAAGAACTTTGGGAATTTGCGGCTGTGAATCATCGATTTCAACTAAATATCAAAAGAAACCAAGTTTGTTTTTGTTGTAAGAAATCAACATATTTTTTGATTGGCGATAATGCCCTAACATCATTTTGTGGTTTTCTCGGCCAATGCCTGATTGTTTATAGCCACCAAAGGGAGCTCCAGCAGGATATGCATGATATTGATTTACCCAAACGCGGCCAGCTTGAATGGCTCTCGGTACTGTGTAAAGTTCATGTGCATCACGTGTCCAAACACCAGCACCCAATCCATAAAGCGTGTCATTGGCTATTTCTAAAGCTTCTTCGGTAGTCTTGAAAGTGGTAACAGCCAACACCGGTCCAAATATTTCTTCCTGGAAAATTCTCATTTTGTTGTGGCCTTTGAAAAGTGTCGGTTGAATGTAATATCCACCTTCCAAATCACCTCCCAAATGGTTTACATCACCACCGCAAAGTAGTTCTGCTCCTTCTTCTTTGCCAAGATTAATATAAGAGAGTATCTTATCTTTCTGAATTTGAGATGCTTGTGCTCCCATCATTACTGTCGAATCTAGGGGATTGCCAACTTTTATAGCTTTCACACGGCCAATTACTCTTTCTATGAATTTATCATAAATAGATTCATGAATCAAAAGTCTCGACGGGCAAGTACAAACTTCACCTTGGTTAAGAGCAAAAAGTACAGCTCCCTCAATCGCTTTGTCTAAAAAAGCATCGTCAGCCTCCATAACCGAAGGGAAGAAAATATTAGGAGATTTTCCACCCAATTCTAAAGTTACTGGAATAATGTTTTCTGTGGCATATTGCATCACCATTCTACCTGTAGCAGTTGAACCGGTAAATGCGGCTTTTGAAACTTTTGGATTAGTCACCAAAGTTCTGCCCAATTCTGCACCGAAGCCATTTACTATATTTATGACACCATCCGGCAGCAAATCTCCAATCAATTCCATCAAAACCATGATTGAAATGGGTGTGCTTTCAGCGGGCTTCAGTACCACACAGTTTCCTGCTGCTAATGCTGGTGCCAATTTCCAAACTGCCATTAATATCGGGAAATTCCAAGGAATTATCTGTGCAATTACACCTATAGGCTCATGAACGATTATAGAAACTGTATCAGCATCCAACTCCGATATACTGCCTTCTTCGGCACGAATAACTCCTGCAAAATATCTGAAATGGTCGATAGCCAAAGGTAAATCAGCCGCCAAAGTTTCTCTAACCGCCTTGCCATTGTCCATGGTTTCCACTGCAGCCAAATGGGTAAGATTTGCCTCCATTCTATCGGCTATTTTGTTCAAAATGATGCTTCTTTCGGTGGATGAGGTTTTGCTCCATGTTTTGAATGCTTCATGGGCTGCATTGACGGCCATTTCAATATCCAGTTTGGCAGAATGAGCTGCTTTTGACATCACTTTTCCGTCAATAGGCGATACTACTTCGAAATATTGACCAGTAGATGGTGGTGTCCACTTACCGTTGATATAATTGTCATAATGCGGTTTTAAACTTGGTTTAGCAACGAGATTACTGTTTTCGGTTGACATAGTTTTGATTCTTTATTTAAGTGAAAAATAGATATGGTACAAAAGAATCTTTATATTTTTATATTAAGTAGCATTATTCTACACACCATTTTCATTTTTCTGCTTTCTGATTGAACATTTCTGTCAAGCGTTGTATTTTTCTATCAAATTTGATAGCAAAGTGCTATTTGGATAGTTCTATTTTTTGCCAGAAAAATAATATTATCTATTTTTAGTAAAAATATTGAAGATGTTAAACCTTAGTTCAGCACATTATGAAAACCGCAAACTCGAAAATCACGTCGAGAATAGAACTGTGCACACTTTAAAGAATGCTGAACTGAATATTTTTGAGACACATTTGCAAGCATCACAGGTTTATTTGCGATTTCCTCAGCCAGTATTGGCCAGTATGATTAAGGGCAAAAAAGTAATGCATTTAGATGGTTCGCCTGCCTTCGGTTTCTTGCCTGGAGAATCTGTAATCTTACCTTCGAATGAAAAAATGGTCATCGATTTTCCTGAGGCTTCAGTAAGCAACCCAACACAATGTTTAGCATTGGCACTTTCAGAAGAAAAACTTCAAGAGGCAGTGGACTTGTTGAATAACCGAGGTACCAAACAAAACGGCTTGGAATGGTCTGTGATGGATTATAACTATCACTTTACCAACGACATAGCTATTAATCAGATTCTTCAACGTTTGATTTTTATTTTCACAGAAAATCACCCTTCTAAGGATATATTTTCAGACTTATTAATTCAAGAATTGGTTATCAGAATTCTACAGACAGAAACCAAGTCGATGTATTTGAAGAAATCATTGACCGATGCCAACAATGACAGGATTTCTTATGTAATCAAATTTATTAGAGAAAACCTTACAGAAGATTTATCCATTGAGCTTTTGAGCGAAAAGGCTTATATGAGTGAATCTAATTTTTACCGTACTTTCAAGCACGAGTTGGGCTCTTCGCCTAATGATTTTATTATAGAGGAGCGACTGAAAGTGGCTGAAAGTTTACTTCGAAATCCTCGAATGAGTGTTAAAGAGGCCTATTTGGCTTCGGGTTTTAATAGCTTCTCCTATTTTTGTCGTATTTTCAAGAAAAAGAAGAATCTTTCTCCGACTGAATTTAAGGAGAAATCTAATATTTTTGGTTAAGGATTCTATTCTACATTTGTTTTTTAGCAGTTCTTGGCGTATTTTTTGAAAAAAATCAACAAATGCGAGTTTTTCTATTTTCATTAATTCTACTTTCAAATTTTATTTTAAGAGCTCAAAAACCGCGACCAAGAGAACTTGGTATTGAGTTTGGCATTCTTAAAACTGGTATGCTAAATGCCATTACAGATGTTCCAGGGGTTAAGGTAGGTCATTTTACACTGCACAGGGGTACTGATATTCACACAGGAGTTACGGCAATTTTGCCCATTGAGGAGAATATTTTTCAAAATAAAGTGCCAGCAGCTATTTATATTGGCAATGGCTTCGGTAAATTGGCCGGCTACACCCAAGTGGAAGAATTGGGAAATACGGAAACGCCAATTTTACTCACCAATACCATGGCTGTTTCAACGGCCATCGATGCCCTCATAGATTATACAATACAAAGTCCTGAAAATCAGAATGTAAAAAGCGTGAATGCCTTAGTAGGAGAAACCAACGACGGCGGTTGTAATGACATTCGGGCAAGAGTTTTGAGAAAAGAAAATATGTTGGAGGCTATAAGTGCTGCGACATCTAAAAAAGTTGTAGAGGGAAATGTAGGAGCAGGAGCTGGGACTATGTGTTTGGGATTCAAAGGTGGTATAGGTACTTCATCACGGATTTTACCTAAATCAAAAGGTGGGTATACTATTGGCGTATTGGTACAGTCAAATTTCGGAGGTGTTTTACAAATTGGAGGAAAGCCAATTGGTCAATTGTTGGGTAATCATAAATTTAAGAACCTTGACAAAGAATATGAAGATGACGGCTCCTGCATGATGGTAGTGATCACCGATGCTCCTCTGAATGCTAAGAATTTGAAAAGGTTAGCCGCAAGGGCGATGCTGGGTTTGTCACGAACAGGCGGCATGGCAGCCAATGGCAGTGGGGATTATGTAATAGCACTTTCTACCGCAAAGAATTTACGGATTTCTCATGATTCTAAAGATATGTATGAAACTTTTAAAGTGTTGAGAAACAATGATTTGGATTTGTTGTTTCAAGGTGTGGTGGAAGCCACAGAAGAAGCCATCATCAATTCTCTTTTTGCAGCGGAAGATTTAACGGGGTTTAATGGATTTAAAGCCAAGGCATTACCTATTGAGAAGGTTTTAGAATTACTCAAAAAATAAAAAATCACCTAAGCTATTGCTTAGGTGATTATATATATTCAGGAAAATATAAATTTTAATCTAAATCAATACTCGTAATAAAGGCATCTTTTTTGGCAGAGTCTTCATCTAGTACTTTTACCATAATTTTATCTTGGTTATGCAAGCTTCTTGAAATTTCTATTCGTTCTCTAGCATTTTGATCTAAGAACAAGTAAGTATCTCTGTATTTAACAGCCCCCAAACCTTCTGAGTAATCTATCGCATTGTCAAAAATGATGGGTACAACTAGCTTACCTTTTTGATCTATATAGCCATATTTTTTGTTCACACTTACAACCGCCATGCCATTTGAAAATGCTCTAATGTTTTCGAAAATAGGTTCAACAATAGTTTCACCTTTGTTATCCATGAAACCCCATAATCCAAACTTTTTAAAACCAAATAAACCTTCTGAAGAGTCCTCGACGTATTGAAAGTTTTGAGCTGTAATATTTCCTTTGTTGTCAATTAAACCGAAATTTCCATCCTTTTCAAATACCGCAAGACCATTTTTGAAAGGCGTAATATTTGTATATTCGAAATCGACAATAGATTTTACTTTTTTATTAATAATTCCAAATTTTCCATTGAGCTTTACTGAAGCTAAACCTTCACTAAATGCTGTGGCTGACTCATAGATTGGATCAATAACCGTAACACCCTTAGTATTGATATAACCAAATTTGTTATTTACTTTAATTAAAGCAAGGCCTTCGATAAATGAGCTACCAAAGTCATATTTGATATCGATTACTACTTTGCCTTTGTTATCAATAAATCCAATTTTTCCATTTTTTTCAACCAGTGCCAATCCTTCTGAAAAACTTGTTGCAAAGTCGTATTCTGGACTGACTAATTCAACTCCTTTTTGATCTACAAATCCAAACTTTCCATTTTGTTTGAAAAGTGCCAAACCATTTGAAAAATTTTCAAGGTATTCATATTTGAAATCTACAATAGGTAGTCCAGTTGAACTAATTATTGCGTATTTCTTGCCGTTACGGACAATCGCATAGTTGTTGGAGAAATCATTTGAATAATCGAATACACATGGTATGGCTAAAGAACCTTCTTTGTTTATAAAGCCATATTTGCCATTCAACATGATTTTTGAAAACCCATCGGAGTATTTAAAGCCCGCTGAGAATTTCTTTGAAACTTGGCCCATTGCCGAAACCGCCACCAATAGTGCGAAAGCGAGAGTAAAGAGAGTTTTATTTTTTTCCTGTAACATGGGTAGTATATTTTTTGATAACTACACTCCAATTCTCGTGCCACTTTTAGAAGAAAATATTTATAATTTTTTTTTTAAATTTATTTTCAGTAGCCAAAAAAATCATAAAATACTGAATATTAGGTAGTTTCAGAAAACTGAATTTCGTATAATTTTTTATATAATCCATCTAAAGCGAGAAGCTCTTGATGCGTGCCAACTTCTTTTATCTCTCCTTTTTCAAGTAAAATGATCTTATTGGCCTTCTGTATTGTGCTTAACCGGTGTGCGATCACAATAGAAGTTCGATTTTTCATAAGCTTTTCAATGGCGTTTTGAATAAGTTCTTCGGATTCAGAATCAATGGATGAGGTAGCTTCATCGAGAATTATTATTTTAGGATTTTGTAACAAAACCCTAACAAAAGACAATAGCTGTCTTTGTCCCATTGATAGTGTCGCACCACGTTCCATAACTTCATACGCATAACCTCCCGGCAGTCGATTAATAAATTCATCGACTCCAACTTCTTTAGCTGCATTGATGATCATTTCATCGGTGATGTTTTTGTCGCCCATTCTTAAGTTTTCTGCAATACTTCCTTTAAATAGAAAGACATCTTGCAAAACCACCCCAATCTGACTTCTCAAATTTTCGAGATTCCATTTCGAAATATTGTGCTGGTCTATCAGGATTTCACCCTGGTTGATATTATAGAAGCCATTTAGTAAACTAATTATAGAGGTTTTGCCTGCCCCAGTTGCTCCTACAAATGCTACAGATTCACCAATTTTTGCATCAAAATTCAGATTTTTCAAAACCCATTGTTCGTCTATGTAGGCAAACCATACATTTTTGAAACTAACTTCCCCCCGAATTTCTCTTTTTTCTAAACCTTTCTGTTCTATATTTTCTTCGTCATCCAATATTTCTATGATTCTCGAAACACTTACCACGCCCATTTGAAGGGTGTTTATTCTGTCCGCAATCATTCTAATAGGCCTAAAAAACTGATTGATAAACATAATGAATGCAGTTATTGTGCCATAACTTACTTCATGGTTTATTAACCCTTGAGCTCCATACCACACAATTAGTCCAACCCCCAAGGCTGAAATAACATCTGCAACAGGAAAATATACGGAATAATATAGAATGGATTTTATGTTGGCGTTTCTATGCTCGATATTCAAGGTCTTAAACTTGGCGTTTTCTTGCTGTTGCACATTGAAAATCTGTATGATACTCATTCCTGAAATTCGTTCTTGTACAAATGAGTTCAGATTAGCCACGGCATTTCTTACTTGATTAAAAGATTTTTTTACTTTTTCTTTAAACACATAAGTACTAATCAGTAAGAGTGGTATAGTGCTTATGCTAATTAGCGTAAGTTTCCAATCGAGATAGAACATGACCGATATAATCAGTATCAACTGTAAAAAATCACCCGCAATAGCAGCAAAACCTGAGCTAAAAACTTCGGATAATGATTCGACGTCAGAAATGGTTCGTGTAACTAACTTACCAATAGGTGTTTGGTCGTAGTATTTTAATTTTAAACGAATGATTTTATCAAATACCTGTTGTCTTATATCATGAATGATTTGTTGACTTAGCCATCCAGCTTCATAAGTGTTAAAATAGGAAATGATTGAATTTAAAACTAAAATTATGACCATGATGCCCAAATAAAGAGCCAGTTTACTAAAGTCTCCTTGGGCTATTGGGCCGTCAATAGTAGTTTGTATCATCAAGGGAAGGGCAGGAGCGAGCACAGCCCCAAGAATTATCAGAAATACTAGAAGAGCAAATTTTGATTTGTAAGGCATTAAGAAGCCAAACAACCGCTTAAGTATTTGATAATCAATAATTTTTTTTTCTGTTTCAGATGGTTTCAAATTCTTCGCTAATTTCCTAAAACTTTAATTTAATTTATTTACAAAAATCGCCTAAAAAAGCTATTTTTGTATACCTTAACCTATAATAATGTCAGCTATTTGTCCAGATTGTAAAACTCCTCCAACTGACCACCAAGAATGGTCGTGTTTCTGCGGAGAGCGTTTCAATCATTTTGTCAATATCGGTAAATGTCCTCATTGTGGCTATATTCATGAATTTACAGAATGCTTACAGCCTGACTGTAAAAGCATCACACTGCATTTAAATTGGTACCCGCCGGTTACTGAAAATGTAAAAAATCTAAAGACAGACTTAAATCTTATTTCTTATTTGGAAAAAGCACCTCTTTCAAAAAACCCAATCCGTAAGCTAGATGTTGAATAAAGGAAGCTATTGTAGAAAGAAAACCAACCTTTAGGTTTAGTGTACTCACTGTACTATGGACAAAAATAGCTCCAAAATATAAACTCAATAAACCAATCGGGAGGTACCTATAGTCAGTATTAAAGGTAATTAATAAGACTGCAAATAATGTAAATAAAACAAAGCCGACGGGGAACAGATGCACGATTTTTATGGAGATTCCATACATGTTCTTAAGCTGAACTCTCGTTCTGCCAAAACTAAATATTTGCTTAAAAAAACTTTTAAAATCTCCTCTTCTTTTATGATATACGAATGCATTGGGAATGAGACGTTTTAAAACTTGAAGCTTTTCCAGCCTATTATTTAGCTCCATGTCTTCACCCATGTTGGTCTTTTTGAAACCTCCAATTTCGCGAAACAATTCAGATTTGATACCACAATTGTAGCTTCTAATTTGATAGTTGCCTCCAGCATTTTGATTTTTATTTCTTATTCCGCCCGTTGTTAAAACAGAAGTCATTGAATAACTCAATGCTTTTTGGAAATCACTAAAATCATCAGAAGCTTTATCTTCTCCACCAAATGCATCTATTTTGTGGTCTTCTAAGTAAGCGTCAACTGTTTTAAAATATTCTTTTGGGACAATTACATCAGAATCGAAGAATATTAAAAATTCTCCTGAGGCATATTTTACACCAAAATTTCTTCCAAAACCTTGACCTTCATTTGACTTTGAGAAATATAGAAGTTTAAGCAAAGATTGATATTTTTTCGCAATATGTTCGCTTGAAATACTGGAACCATCCTCTATAATGATTACCTCAAAATCAGTAAACTCTTGTAATGTTAGGCTTTCTAATAGCTCATCAAGTTCTTTTGGTCGATTATAAATCGGAACTACGACAGAGTATTTGATCATTTGTTGGCTTTTAATTCTTTCAAACTTTCGTGATTGGCTTTCAATACTTTTTTGATAAGCTTGCTATCGATTTTTGTGGAAACAAACAAGGACTCAAATTGGCTCGGGGCTAAGTAGATGCCTCTTTCAAGCATTTTATTAAAGTATTTACCAAAAGATTTTGTGTCACAAGTTTTGGCGGTGTCATAGTCTACCACCTTTTCCTTTGTAAAAAACAAACTATACATAGAACCCAATTGATTAACGGTGTAATCAAATTCTAATTCAGTTAATGACTTTCTAATTCCAGTTGCCAATTCTAAGCCAGCTTCATCTAGGTCTTTATATAATTCTTTGTGCTTCTTCAGATGTTTAAGCATTTCTATACCAGCAGACATGGCAATTGGATTACCAGAAAGTGTCCCAGCTTGATACATTGGACCCGATGGAGACACCATTTCCATAATTTCACGTTTTCCTCCATAAGCTCCTACGGGCATTCCACCACCTATGATTTTACCCATGGTAGTAAGGTCAGGAATAACATTAAAACGCTCTTGAGCACCACCTAGTGCTAACCTAAAGCCTGTCATCACTTCATCAAATATCAAGGTAATGCCTTCTTTGGTACATATTTCTCGAATGAATTCAAGATAACCTGGATTTGGCAAGACACAACCCATGTTGCCAACCACTGGTTCTATAATCAAACCTGCAATTTTACCTTTATTCTTCTTAATCATTTGACTCAAAGCCTCAGTATTGTTATAAGGCACGGTCAAAGTATCATTGGCAGTTGCCTGGGTTACACCTGGGCTATCTGGATGCCCCATACTCATGGCTCCACTACCTGCGGAAATTAGAAATGCATCTCCATGACCATGGTAACACCCCTCAAATTTTATGATTTTGTCTTTTCCGGTATAAGCTCTTGCTAATCTAATCGCAGACATGGTCGCTTCGGTTCCTGAATTGACCATTCTGACCATTTCTACAGAAGGCACCAAGTCGCAAATCAACTTGGCCATTGTAACTTCTTTCTTGGTAGGTGCACCAAAGGAGAAAGATGATTTTACGGCTTTTCTTACTTCGTTTTCAATCGGACCAAATGCGTGACCCAGAATCATTGGTCCCCAAGAACCAATCATGTCTATGTATTTATTGTTGTCTTCATCAGTGAGGTAAGCACCTTTTGCCCTTTTTATAAAACGTGGATTGCCGCCAACGGACTTAAATGCTCTAACTGGTGAATTAACGCCACCAGGAATATATTGTTTTGCTTCTTCAAAAAGCTTTGTACTATTTTTGTTTTTCATTTTTTATCTATAAATCTCCTCAAACACGTCGTTTTTGTATTTTACAATTGGGACTATTGCATTTTCTTTTATTTTTCCACTAAAATCAAAACCACCTAAAAGATAATCGTCTTCATATGCTCCTGATTCTATATTTAGCTTAAATATATCTTTGCCGTCTTTTAGCATTTTGCCAAAAAAGTAAACCAAATCATACCCAGCAAAAGCATAGAAAGATGGTTGTGTAGCCATTTTTTCTAGAAATAATTTTTCAAAGTTCCGCACTTGCTCTTTCTCTTTTGAAACAAACTCTGGATAAATCAAAGAAACATTTTCTGTTAATGAACTAGCTGGTGTTTTTTCCCAAGCAAAAGACGATGGCGTACAAATTACCTCGGTGGTGATTTTACTCAATGAAACGCTTTGTAAAAATCTTATGCCATGGTTGTTATCTGTCGCCAAAAAAATATGTCCAACTTCAGGAAGCAGTTTTTGTAACATACCATTGAATTTCCTAAAAGTGGTTATGGTATATCCTTTTTTCAGAGCTTCAGATCGGTATATAGTTGCAAAAAGAGAGTCCTTTTTCGCATTGCCGAAATAAATACTCACTGATTTTTTTTTATTTAACCCAGATACGTATTCTATTGTTTTTTTGGATTGTTGCAAATGCGAAGGTTGCATTAAAAAAATACTATTGCCGTCTTTCAGCAATTCCAAGTTGTTTGACAAGGGATGTACTTGGATGATTTTGTTCGTCAATGCAAAAGAAACTGCCTCATTGTTTGGGTCTGAATAAAGTGGTCCTACAAATAAATCTAGGTTTTTAAAACCTTCTTTCTTTTCTAATGCTTGGAACTCCTCTTTTGTTTTTTTTACATCAAAAGCATGAAGATTTACAATTATACCATTATTTTTTAGCTGTTCTGCAGCAATTTTCATTCCCTCATAAAGCTCATACGTGTATTTATTTGAGCCTACGCTGTTTGTTAAATCATTTAAATTAAACGGCAATAGTATGCCAAAATCAAGTCTAGCGGTTTCTTCATTAGAGAATTCCTTTGAACTATTATTTTTAGCGTCAATATTCTTAGGAATTTCTTTTAGCTTAAACCTATTGGTGAGCATGTCAGATATCTCCAAATCATCCTTGGAATTGTATCTATTCGCCTGGATTTTTTCAACCAAATTTCTAGCAAGTACTTCTTGTGTTGGAAATTTGAAGTACAATTCTTTCAGTGTGGAAATACTTTTTATCTTGGGAATGTATTGGTTAAGAATGCCTTTTTTAATTCCATCAAATTCTTTATCTTGAATGGCTTCGATGCTTTTAAGCCCTTCCTCAAAATAATTCTCTCCAAAATTCAACTCAGCATAAATTATTCTTGCCTCATCTATTTTGTCCCAATCAAAGTATTTCTCAAATAACTGTCTAAAAACGACTCTGCTCTGGTATAGATTTCCTTTGTTTTTGGCAGTCAATGCATTGTAAAAATAAGCATAGGGCACCATAGGATTGGCATACTCCTTCTCACAAAGCTTTGCAAACTTCGGGCCCGCTAAATCATACTGACTGTCGGCGAAGAGTTGAACAGCTTTTTTGTATTCTATCAAATAAGCTTGGTCATTTAACTGTTGCCCAAATGCTGACGAAAACAAACCCAACACTATGACAAATACTTTTTTCATTATAAAGTTGAGATATACTATTTTGGAGTAAAAAAAAATGCCCTACAAATCTAAAACTTGTAGAGCATTTATTTATTTCTTTTTTCTTGAATTTTTTAATTCGCTGCTCTGCTTTTTCATTTCTTCAGAGGCTTGAAGCTGTTTTTGGATGAAATCTCCAAACTTGCTTTTCTTTTGGGGCTTTGTGTGATAGTTTTTGCGATTCTTCTCAAGAATAGTAAGAATCTTATCTTCATCAATAAATTTTCTAACTATAAGTTGTTGAGCGATAGTCACTACGTTTGAAACCAAATAATAGAAACTCAATGCAGCAGGGAAACTATTCAATACAAAGAAAAACACCAATGGGAATATGTAAGACAATTTCTTCATATCCACTGGACCTGGCTGGTCGGGCGTAACTTGATTGTTGTAATAGGTAAAAGCCAAAGATGAGATGGTCATCAATACCACAAAAAGACTAATATGGTGGCCAATAATCGGAAGGTTAAAACCCCAGTTAATCAATGAATCGTAAGTTGACAAGTCATTTGCCCATAAAAAGTTCTTTTGTCTAAACATCAACATGTTCGGAAACAAGAAGAATACAGACATTAAAATAGGCATTTGTAACAACAAAGGAACACATCCACTTAAAGGACTTACGCCCACTTGTTGGTATAATTTCATGGTTTCTTGCTGAACTTTCACAGCATCATCACCCACCTTTTCTTTTATAGCGGCTATTTCTGGTGCCAAAACTCTCATCTTAGCTGAACTGACGTAAGACTTGTAAATAAGTGGCGTCAAAGTGATTTTTATCATCAAAACAACGATGATGATTAGCAAGCCGTAGTTGGTGATAAACGACTCTACCCAATTGAATAGGGGTACAAAAACATATAAGTTTACAGGTTTTACAATGTCATAACCCAAGTAAAGGTTTTTTTGAAAATCATTTCCGACGCTCTTCAATGCCTCCAAGTCATTTGGACCGAAGTAGTATTTCAACGAAACCTTATTTTGACTTAAATCTGTAAAAGGAATCTGTGCAGTTATTTTTCCAATTTTTACGATTGAGCTATCTTCTTGAGGAGTTTTTAAGTCAAATTGCCCTTTTTCGAAGAAACCATTTTCAGATACCACTCCTGAGGTAAAATACTTTTGCTTGAATGAAAACCATTTTACAGGTAAATCTGCCGTTTCGTTTTCGTCAGAAGTACTTCCGAGGCCTAAGTCTTCAAATGTTTCTTCTTTATCGAAATAGTTTATTTGGGCTGCTTTGCGGTTTTCTGATAAATCATTTTCAAGAACCAACATCGGGTTTTCCCAAATTATGGTCGAAGGAGCATTTTTTAGAACGGAAGACAATCCTTCAGTTTTGAGGTCTTGTTTGATTTCGTAACCTTTGCCCGAAATGGTATATGTTTTTTCTATTTTTCCTCCAGAAATTGGAAATGAAAAAACTACAGATTCGGCTTTATCTCCTTTTACACTGATATTAGTTTTGGAGGCTGAAAAATTTATTTTACTCAAACTTATATCGCCAGCGTTGGTCGGAAGTAGAAAATCAGAGGAAGTGTTACTCCCATCAAATAAAACCATGCTTTCGGTTTTATTGGCCTTATAAGCATCAAAAGTTTTATAATTTTTCAGCTCTACTTTTACTATTTTGGCACCTTTGCTCGATATAGTTACCTTTATATTTTCATTCTCTGCAGTGATCAGTTGCTCAGCAATATTGACCGAAGAACTGTCAGAAATCGAAATGACTTTCGATGAAGTGGTGTCTGTTATTACTTTTTTTGCCACTGAAGCTGTGTTTTTTGCAGGTTCAGCTGGCGGTGTAAGCGAGTCGTTAAAGTAAATGTAAGTGCCATACATTAAGAACAATAGTATGAAACCTATGATATAATTCTTGTCTAATTTTTCCATTTAGGAGATTATTGATAATAAAATTTTCCGCAAAATTCGTAAAAAATCTTTACTAATTGGAATCAATGTCCAATTAAATTAAGAACGGTCTATTTTGATTTTGAATTCATTTTATCAATGAACAATTTTGAAAAACAGTTTGATGCAGTGCGATAAGCCTTTAAATTTCTCTAAAAATATTATCCAAGATGATGCCTGTAGCCACGCCAGCATTCAATGATTCGGCAGATCCAATTCTCGGAATTGTAATTTTCTGGGTAATAATTTTCTCTATTTCGGGTGAAATTCCATGAGATTCACTTCCTATGACCAGTCCAAAGGGTTTTTCGAAAGCGAAGTGGTGAATATTTTTACCTCCTAAAAACGCTCCATAAATAGGCATATTTAGGGTTTTGATAAAGTTTTCTAATGCTACATAATGGACATTAACCCTAATAAATGAGCCCATGGTAGCGGCTATCACTTTGGGATTATAAAACTCCACGGTGTCATGGCTACAATATACATGCTCAATGCCATACCAATCTGCCAAACGTATAATTGTGCCAAGATTACCTGGGTCTTTTATTCCATCAAGTATCAAAAATACCTGATGGTTGATGGATTGTGTGGTTGTAGTTTCATTCCTTTGATTTACCACAGCTACACCAGTCTGGTTCGTTTTGAAGGTAGAAATACTTTCAATTTCGGCCTCCCTACATACTACAATGTTCACTAACTTTGACTTATCGGCTATTTTTTCCTTAAAAATTTCAGTACAGAATATATTTTCTATTTCAAATTCCGAGTTTAATATTTCTAAAATACCTTTTTCTCCTTCCACCAAAAATTTACCATATTCTGTTCGGTATTTTTTATTATGAAGAGATTGAACGTATTTTTGTTGTTGTTTAGAAATCATAACTCAATTAATATTCTGGAGATTGTTTAAAAAAATAAAATATAGTTTGATATTGGTAAGCTTGCTGGAAACCTTGTTTTCATGCAAAAATAATGTACCAATAGACAATAATAGGTATATTTTATGGAGAAATGATTTTAAAGGGAATCAGAAAGTTATAGATGAAGAACTGGCACAGATTATTCCATTCGCTCAAAAAGAAAACTCTAAACCTTTGGAGTTGCCGATAACACCCCGTGTTTGGTGGTATAATTTTGGGAGAAACACCTTCAACCCATTGAAAAGTGAAAGAAAGCTCGGTGAATTGTTAAATGAATTGGAAGAAGATAAAGCCACAAAAACGTTTTCTGCCAGAAAAATCCAAAAGATAGAGAAAAAAATCGAGCGTTTTCAAGGCAACCTTCAAGAACAATCTGGCTGGCTTTGGCGTAATATAGGTGAAAGACAGGTATTTATCTCTGAAGCGAATGTGGCTGAAACTGCTCTTAAAATGAAGAAGTTTCTATATGATGTTGGGTTTAGAGATGCCGATGTAACTTACAATTTGGATTCAACAAGTGCTAAGAAAAAATTGAAGGTAACGTATATAATTGATGAAAAAACGGGATATTCAGTTGATACCATACAGTATATTTCTTCTGACAAAATCATTGACAGTCTCGTTCAAAATAACAAATCGAAACAACTTATTGTTTCAGGAGATTTATTTGACCTTAGATTAGTATCTGCAGAGAAGTTGAGGTTAGAGCAACTATTGAAAAACAATGGTTACTATAATTTCAATAACAAATTTATAACCCACGGAGCTACAAATTTTGAAAATGATGAATCGCTTTTTGTAAATAGGAAAAGGGGCAACCTGAAAATTGAGATTCAAAATCCTGATACCAAGCCTACTCACGAACGTTTTACAGTAGAAGAAGTCATATTTAAGGCGTTTGACCCAAACTCCAACAGTACGTTTATAAAGCCAGATACTGTTTTTTACAATGGCGTTAAGTTTATAAGATTAGACCGGAATGTTCCCATAAATATCATTAGTCCACGAATAGTTTCGAAGCCCGGATCTATCTATCGCGTGTCTGATATAATGGAAACCCAAAGACAAGTTTCACTTTATAATCAGTTTGCATTTGCGAGTTCACAAGTAAAGCCATTGTCTCCAGGGCAGCTTTCTTTAGAGTATTTTGCTCCTTTATTGGAGAAATATACATTTGGGATTAGCCCTGGTATCAATAATATTTACAACGATGGTTCTACTTTTTTTGGATTTGGGGTACCCGTATCGCTTACTGGGCGTAACCTTTTGAAGAAATTGGAGATTTTTGAAGGCTCATTTCGTGCTTCCTATGAAGGACAGCCTTCACCTATAAACACCTCCAATAAGTCCATCCGTGGTAGTCTTGAATTGGGATTAAACCTTAACCTTACTTTGCCTACACTTTGGCCATTTCAGGGTCAACTAAAGCAGTTGAACCTTAAAAATCCAAGAACAATATTGGGAATTGGTTATAATTATTCAGAACCTTTTTGGGGGAAAAGATTAAATTTTAAACTGAATACCAACCATTCCATTCAGTTTTCAAAAAATGCTTTTTTATATCTGAGTGTTTTAGATGCACATTTGATCAACACCATTTATTTTAATAATCAACCTGGTCAAGAGTTTTACAACAGTTTGCTAAATCTTCAAGAACAAGGCAATAATTTAAAGATTACTTTTGATCCACAATTTGTTTCTTCGCTGAATTCCAACTTCATTTACAACAATCAAAATCCGAGTAAACCCTTATCATCTTCAAAGTTTTTTAGACTTTTTATAGAGTCTGGCGGCACAGTTTTAAATTTTTTAGATAATAAAGAGAGAATAAATTTGATAGAGAAAGTGTTTCCTCTCAAACAGTCTGAAAACTCGATAGATAGCGTAAGAGCGTATTTTAGGTTTGTCAAATTGAATGCCGACTACAGAAGAAGTATTGGAATAAACGCCAAGAGCAGTTACGCTTACAGAATTAATTTAGGTCTTGCCAATCCGTATGGAAACAATCGATCGATGCCTTATGACAAGAACTTTTTTATTGGAGGAAGCAACAGTGTAAGAGCCTGGGCTCCTAGAACGCTGGGAACGGGATCCTCAAAACCTGACACAACCGCCGCTGGAAATACCATACCTCAGCCAGGTGATATCTTGCTCGAATCGAGCATTGAGTATAGAGTAAAAGTACTTCGATTTGCTGGTGATATTCAATTAGCAGGTTTTATTGATGCGGGCAATGTTTGGAAATGGCACCAAACACCAACTGCCGCCAAATTCGAAAAAGCAAATTTTGATTTTAGAAGATTTTATAAAGAAATTGCCGTGGGAACGGGCTTTGGTTTACGTTGGGATTTGTCTTATTTCTTATTTAGGTTCGATTGGGGTATAAAGGTCTTTGACCCCAGCAGAGATCAAGGAAGCCGATTTGTATTAGATGATTTTTCTTTGAAAAGGAAACAACAATACGGACTCAACTGGAACTTTGGAATTGGCTATCCATTTTAAGCTTCATTTTTACTTTCCTCCTAAGTATTTGCTCTATCATTATAAATTCTGATAATTAAAGGAATTTTAACACTGACATATTGTCATATTTTTATTAATTTTGCATAATTTTTAAAAAACAGATTTTAGATGGTTGCCCAAAATATATTATTGAAAGAGGAAGAGAATATTGATGAGGCTAAGGTTTCAGTAAACGAGCACGTAATTGGAACAAAAAAATTATATATTGAGAGCTATGGCTGTCAAATGAACTTTGCAGATAGTGAAGTGGTGGCATCTATATTGAGAACAAATGGCTATTCTACCACCTCAAATCTAGAGGAAGCAGATTTGGTGTTGCTCAATACGTGTGCCATACGCGACAACGCCGAACAAAAGGTAAGGACAAGATTATCTTCGCTCAACAAAAACAAAAAATCTAACCCAAATCTTAAAATTGGTGTGTTGGGTTGTATGGCCGAACGCCTCAAAACCAAGTTTTTGGAGGAAGAAAAAATGGTGGATTTGGTAGTTGGACCAGATGCTTATCGCGATCTACCCAATTTGTTAGAAGAAGTAGAAAGTGGGCACAAAGCGGTCAACGTTTTTCTTTCTAGAGAAGAAACCTATGCAGATATTTCCCCTATAAGATTAGATAGTAATGGTGTTTCGGCTTTTATATCCATTATGCGGGGCTGCGATAATATGTGCAGTTTTTGTGTGGTTCCTTATACGCGTGGAAGAGAGCGTAGTCGTGATCCGCATTCTATTTATAATGAAGCACTTGAGTTATTCGAAAAAGGCTATAAAGAAGTAACTTTGTTGGGCCAAAACGTCGATTCTTACAAGTGGTCGAGCGAAACCGAGAAATACAATTTTGCTAATTTATTAGAAAAAGTGGCCCTAATCAGCCCCGAATTGAGAGTTAGGTTTTCGACGTCCCATCCCAAAGACATCACCGACGAGGTTTTGTACACCATCAAAAAGTACGACAATATCTGTAATTATATTCATTTACCAGCACAAAGCGGCAGTTCAAGGATATTAGGTTTGATGAACAGAACCTATACCAGAGAGTGGTATTTGGAGCGTATTCATAAAATCAGAGAGATATTGGGGGAAGATTGTGGCGTGTCGCACGACATGATAGCGGGCTTTTGCACCGAAACCGAGGAAGATCATCAGCAAACTTTGAGCCTCATGGATGAGGTGGTGTTTGACTATGGATACATGTTTTTTTATTCAGAAAGACCAGGTACGCCTGCGGCCAAAAACTTAAAAGACGATGTTTCTCTAGAAGACAAAAAACGCCGAGTAAATGAAATCATAGATAAACAAAGACAGCATTCTGCCATAAAAAATCAGATGTCTATCGGTAAAGTTTTTCGTGTACTGATTGAAGGAGAATCCAAAAAATCAAAAGCGGACTTTGCGGGAAGAAATGACCAAAGTAAAGTCATTGTTTTTCCAAGAAAAGCCTATAAGAAAGGCGATTATGTGAATGTTTTGGTAAATTCTTGTACCTCGGGTACGCTCATAGGTGAAATAGTAGACTAAAAATGATAAACACAGCAGAAATACAAAATGCAAAAAACAGGTTTGGCGTCATCGGCAATGCCCCGCCGCTCAATTTTGCATTGAGTATAGCCATTCAAGTAGCACCAACCGACTTGACTGTCCTTATAAATGGTGAAAGTGGTAGTGGTAAAGAATCTTTTTCCAAGATAATTCATGGTCTGAGCCACCGCAAACTGGGGCCTTTTATAGCCATCAACTGTGGGGCTATTCCCGAAGGTACCATTGATTCTGAATTGTTTGGACACGTAAAAGGCTCTTTTACAGGAGCATTTGAAGAAAGAAAAGGATACTTTGAAACTACCAATGGCGGGACTATTTTTCTAGACGAAATAGCCGAAATGCCACTAGGAACACAAGCCAGATTGCTCAGAATTCTGGAGAATGGCGAATATATTCCCGTGGGTTCGTCGAAAGTAAAGAAAACCAACGTGAGAGTGGTGGCTGCCACCAACGTAAACCTCCAATCGGCCATTGAAAAAGGCGAGTTTCGTGAGGATTTATACTACAGGCTCAACACTGTGCCCATCGTGGTGCCTCCTTTGAGAGACAGAGGGTTTGACATTGAATTGCTTTTTATAAAATTTACCAGTGATTTTGCAGAAAGAAATCATATACAACCCGTTGATCTCACCGAAGAAGCCCGTGCAATGCTGAGAAGCTTTAGATTTCCGGGAAATATTCGGCAATTGAAAAATATCGCGGAACAGATAACGATTCTAGAAAACGACAGGGTAATCAACAGTCAGATTTTAGAGAAATATTTGCCTAAAAGCCAAAAATCAGGCTTGCCAGCTTTGTTGAATCCATCAGATTTGGGTGGTTTAAACGATTATTCGGAAAGGGAGTTGCTCTACAAGGTTCTTTTTGATATGAAAAAAGACATAACCGACCTTAAAAAGTTGGTGTACTCCATGATGCAAAACGATGGATTGAATGCTCCTTCTGAAAGCGTTAAGCACGATTTGTTCAAAGACGTTTTGGCTTCAGAAGCACCTGTGGTGTTTACCAGGCCGGCCATTGCAGACTCAGAGCCTGTGTATCCTGTTTATAATCAGCCACTAAGTGAGAATTTCATTCAGATTGATGATTATCAGAAATCTCGAGAAAACGTGGAAGACATCAGCCACGAAACGGAAGAAGAGTCGCTTTCGTTGGAGAAAAACGAGAAAGACATGATCATAAAGGCACTCAAAAAGAATAATTTCAAAAGAAAATATGCAGCCATGAGCCTTGGAATCTCTGAAAGGACGTTATATAGAAAAATCAAGCAATATGATATCGAAGATGAAGATTAAACGTGTTTTTAATGCTTTTTTGATGGTATATATTCTTGTTGTTATGAACGGGTGCAAAATATATTCGTTCACAGGTACTACTTTGTCTGCAGATTTGAAAACCTTTTCCATTCAGAATTTTTCGATGGCTGCCGCTGGTGGACCACAAAATATGAGTTTGACTTTCAACGAAAAACTCAAAGAATACTATCAAAGAAATACGAGTTTGAAGTTTAAAAATACCGATGGAGATATACACTTGGAGGGTTCTATCATTGCTTATGAACTTTCGCCTGTATCGGCCACTGCGGGCGACCGAGCAGCCATGAACCGCCTGACGATAACGGTGGAAGTGAAGTTTGTAAACAAAACCAATGAACAAGAAGACTTTGAAAAAGAGTTTACTTTTTATCAAGATTTTCCTCAGGAGCAGTCACTTACGCAGGCCGAACCCATTTTGGTGCCCAAAATATTGGATCAGTTGGTACTCAATATCTTTAATTCCACGGCGGCATCATGGTAAAGGAAGCCTTGCATTTCAATAACTTGATTCAGAAAAAAGATTTTCGAGATCAAAAGGATATCGATGCCTTATTGAATATTTGCAAAGCTTATCCGAATTTTAAATTGCCCTATATTTTATTGCTCAATTATCAGCCTGATATTTTCAATCATGATTTTTGGAGAAGAGGTGAGGAGATTCTTTTGCAATCAAAGTTAGACCTGAAAAGCTATTTTCATGTAGAAAATAAAAGCGAAAAAACCTCTGATTCCAAATTTAGAAAGGATTTTAACTCCAAACCCATAGACCAAAAAAGTATTCTTGAAAAATATTTAACCAAACAAATTCCCAAATTTATTTAACAAAATCATTTCAAGAATTCCGTAAAAGTTGTGGTTTCTATCGAAAAAATACTAACTTTGCGGTTCTTTTAGAAAACAATAAGAAAATTATATAAAATGATAACAACTATTCTAGTTTTGATGATATTGGTGGCTTTATTACTTATCATCGTGATATTGGTTCAAAACCCCAAAGGTGGCGGTATATCTTCAGAATTTGGAGGAAGCTCAACACAGATGTTTGGTGTACAAAAAACAGGCGACATATTGGAGAAATTGACTTGGGGCTTTTTTGCTTTCTTGTTAGTAGCCGCTTTGAGTACAGTTATTTTGACAAAAACATTGGGTTCGTCAGCAACCACTGACAGCGACGTAAACGTAGAAAAAGCAACCACTGCTCCGGCATTGCCAACTGCACCGCTTACAGCCCCTGCAACGGCTCCAGTAACAGCACCAGCCACTACGCCAACACCAGCAAAGTAATATATTTCAGCATTATATTTGAAAGACATCCTTAGGGGTGTCTTTTTTTTGTGAAATGATACCTTTAGCTGATTTTTTTTACCTGTGAATTGCTAAGTTGAATGTTAGAAATTTAATATCGGATTGGAAATCCTTCTTATCTCAATTCGTGATTGCCCTTCGGGACATCCCGAAGAGCTGAAATCATGTATTTGCAAGTGAACCTTACGAATTTAGGGTTTCTGATGCAGTTTGTCAAAATTGTAATAGTCTTAGGTCAGCTCTTAAATTCTGAAAGGTTGGTGTACTACCAAGGGGTAATGTTTCATATAGGCAATGGCAAATTAAATAACTAATATTGAAGAAAATGGAAAAATGGATTCTAAAAAATGAGGTAGATTATTTGGCTAATATCAATTCATACGGGAAGACCTTTTTTGATAAACAAGAATATTTAAGAAATATAGAATCTGCACTTAATATTAGTTTCGATCAAAAAAAAGATTTCACCGACTATATTCATATTATTCAGGAGGAATTGTGCACCAAAAGTTTATTATTGAATGAACCTAATAGGCAGAGAGAGTTAACAAAAAAAATGGAAACCGATCTTCTTCACTATTTAATCTCATATGATTTGGCAAAGCATGCTCAATACAAAATGAAGGTTTATCATGGACTTATAGTAGATGGTGAAAAGTTTTGCCCGGTACTGTTAAATAAAGATGGGGAAATAATACTTGGAACGATAAAATTTTTATTCTACAACATGTCAAATTTAATAACTAAAGATTTTTGGGAGATTCCTTTGACATATACTAATCCTAAAAAGCGTAAAAGCATTAATTACGACGTATTTTATGAGGTATACGAAAACATTAAGATAATGAAATTATAATTTAATTTCATGAGGTATTTTTCTAAACTCAGCTGTTCGAAGGATATTTCATTCATATAAGTGTAGAGCAATTGCAACAACGATTTTCTAGCCGCAGAATTGAGAACTCCAAGACGTAATAAAAAGAATCGAATTTTTAAAGAATAAGGCAAAACAATTACTAATCCAGCTGTGCAAAGGCTATTGCCTTCCTACGTGTGAAATACGGCTTTTAGCCGCCGAATTAGAATTCGGAAATAAAAAAAATGGAAAAAGGAGGATATCAAATACGAGACAAAGGGAAATTGTCTTTGTTAAAATTAGTTACCAGATTTACTAAGCCAGTTTTGAAATTTATTTTTAAGTATAAATCCAAATTCATTCATAATTTTACTATCATCGAATTCAGTATGTCCAGACTCTATTTTTAAGTCATTTTCAGGCCATTCGGCAAAACTTACATCTGAACCATATTTTTGGGCAATTAAAGTAGCCACTTGCAGTAATGAAAATGTTTCACCAGCGATATTGTAAGTCTGATTTTCCGCTGAATTACTTTCTAGAGAAAGAATGATTTGACCACAGATATCTTCAACATGGCTAAAAGTGCGTCGTAGATTTCCATCGCCATATAGTTTTATCGGCTTTTGCTGTTTAGCTTCACGAAGAAAAAAACCAATAGTACCGTAAGAATAACCATCTTTTATTTTAGAACCATAAGGCACACAAACCCTAAAAACACTGTACTTAATGTCATAAAGATTTTTGTATATTTCAAGAATAGATTCACAAGCAATTTTATTTACCGCATAAATGGTTTTTGCTTCTTTTTCATCAGATTCCTTTAGTGGTTTTTCAGAACCTTTATAAACCAATCGGGTAGACGGAAAAATTACTCTTGGTTTATTTTTAAGATTTTTAATACAATTTAAGATATTTAATAAACCCGTTTCATTGACGCCAATAAAATCTTCATAATTATCTACACTGGCCATCGTACCGGTTTTCCCTGAAAAAACAAAAACAAAATCTTGCTCCCAATCCAAAGTTGAAAGTGCCGCTTTATCTTTTACATCAATGGATTGATAGTTGGCAAGATTGTCAATTGAAACTTTACTATTTCCGATAGGAAAAACCTCAAACCCTTGCTTTAACAAATAGTAAACTAAGTGGCGTCCCAAATATCCGTTAGCACCGAATACCATAACTTTTTTCGAAGAATTTTTCTTAGCTGTCATTCTTTAATTTTAATACTTCTTTAACTATATAATTTGGGCGGTTTTTTGTGTTTTCAAAAATCTTACCTAAATACAGGCCTAAAACCCCAAGAACAATAATAACGATTCCAAATAAAAACCAAATAGACAAAAAAACGGATAGCCAGCCACTGACCTTCTTGTCGTAGGCATAATAATGAAATACTAAATATAATGCCACCATAAAGGTTAAGACGACAAGTAAAAAACCAAACTTTAGAAGCAATCTAAGTGGTTTATCAGAAAATGCAATAATTGTAGATAATGCTAGTCTTAATCGTTTTTTTAAAGAATATGATGACTTAATATCATCTTTTCTTTGTGCATGAGTTATTGGGACAGTAGCCGTGTCAAATCCAATCCACCTATTCATCATAGGATAGTATTTGTGATAATCACCGAGCTTTAACATAGCATCAACAGCACATTTGCGATATAAAATAAAATTGGCAACAGAGCTGTCTTGTCGGGTCTCTGTAAGATAACTCATGAGATAATTAAATGCTTTAGAACTCAGTTTTTTAAGAAAGTCATCTTGGCGGTCTACTCTACTGGCAAAAACAATATCTTTGCCATTCTCGGTGGCTACTTTATACAAATCTATTATGCGTTCTGGCTCATCTTGTAGGTCACAATCAAGTGTAACTACAAAATCTCCCGTAGCATACTCAAATCCGGCATTAATAGCATTTTGTTGTCCAAAGTTCCTGCTCAGATTTATACCTATTAATTTATTATCGTTTTTTACCAATTCTCTTATTATCTGCAAACTATTGTCGGGACTGTTATCATTGACAAGAATGATTTCATAATCGTCCGTAATTTCAACTAAGGCTTTATGAATGCGGGTCACAAGTTCTTCTAACAAAGCAGATGCACCATACACAGGACTTACAATCGATAGTTTCATTGATTTTCCTTTGTTTTAATTTGTTCCAAAGTCTTACTCTGTAGTAGAATGTCATGATAGTGGTGTTCTTTTTTTATATCCGAAAATATCTCAGCATAAAACTCCTTAAATGCATTTACAAAATGATTATCAGGTTCGATAAAGATTTCTTCGATGGTTCCCTCATTTTCCAGGATCAATTTTGGGCTAAAATCTTTCCTTGGAGTAAAGGCTCGCTCAGCTGTAATTTTACCCTTTTGGCCAATTATTTCATAACGACTTTGATAGAAATTATCAAATCCAAATGCCAACGTGGCCCCAATTTTGGTTTCAGGATTGACCAGATAAGCACTTCCATAAATATTAGTTCCGAGACTTTTATCAATATACAATGACGATGCCTTAAGCTCAAAGTTGTTGCCCATTATAAAATGGCAGGCTCTCACAGTATAGCCAGCGGCGTCGAGTAAGGCTCCACCACCAATAACTTCATCATATCTGAAATTGCCTTTTTCCAAGGGAGGGAAACAGAAAGTGGCCGAAAAATGCCTTATTTCTCCAATCTTATTATTTCGAAGGAGTTCGAAAACCTTCTGATGCTGCCTGTGATATTGAAACATGAAGCCCTCCATAATGGCTAAATTCTTGGTTTTCGCCAATTCTACCATTTCACATGCTTCATTATAATTTGAAGCAAATGATTTTTCGGCATACACATGTTTTCCTGCATCGAGTGCCTTTATAATCCATTCATAATGAATACCGGTGGGCAGGGGCACGTATAATGCTTGGATATCTGGAGAAGAAATAAGCTCTTCATAACTACCCAAATATTTACAACCGAACTCTTCCGCGAAAGACTTGGATTTTTCAATATCGCGGCTTGCAACATAAATCAGTTCAAACAAGTGAGGTAATTCTAGTATTGCAGGAATAACCGAACGCTTCGCAATATTGGCACAACCCAGTACGCCAATTTTTACTTTATTTGTCATTATTAAAATGATATGGCCGAAATAAGACTTCTAGCTGCAATGTTAACATAATTATTGAATTTTATGAAAGTTAATAATTGATTGAGTGTCATCCAACAGTAATTTTCAGGAATATCTATTGGGAATTCGTCTTTTACTTCCACTATCCTGTTAAGATTCTGCTCTTTAAAAAACCTGCCGCCTTCCTCGCTTTGGTAGGTTGAAATCCAAATTCTATCAGGGGTAGCTCCTAAAACATCATTAATAAATGGTACAGAATATTCGTTTTCTCCTGTTCTGTAATTTCCGGTAAGACACTGTACTGTAGGGGCTAGTTCTAAAATATCATAGTTTCCTGCCTCAAGTTTTGCTTGCACCAAAAAATGATAAACTCCGTTAATTTCCTTGACCAAAAAAGCTATTATTCCTTCCTGTGCAGGTTTAATCATTGGTTGATCCCAACTAATTACTTCACGGTTTCCGATTTCCACATTTACCCCTATAACTGAGAAATATTTTTTGTCTTTATGCATGATGGACATGCCATTATAAGCCCAATTATCCAAGGCTTTAAGTGGGATCTTTTTAATTTCTATAAAATAATTGATTTTTAGTCGGGTTATCCATGATATGATATCATCTATATTTTTATAACTAAGGTCTCCTATCAATATTGAATTTAAAAGTGATTCGTTAACAATATTGTTACTTAGGTTGGAAAAAAACTTAACAGTACCTGCATCCTTGGTACCATAAGGAATTCCAGAGATTACCGTTCGGGTATCCATGTTTACAATATTATTGTGTTGAATTAGTCCTTTAATTTGCCCCAAAGTCAACCAAACAAAATTATCTGGCACATCTATGTCTTCGTCAATTTGGATTATTATGTTTCTATTTCTTTTTTTTAAAAATCGGGCACCTTGTTCGGATTGCAGTTGATCAAGCAATATTTCAACTTTTTTAGAACCATTAAAATATTCTAAGAAAAGAGGGGCATTGCCTTTATGGGCCTTGGTATAATTGCTTTTAGTAGCCTGCAATGTAGGGGAGAGCTGGACAATATTAATATTGCCAGGTTCTATTTTGGCTTGAAGTAAAAAATGAAGGATGCCATTTATTTTTTTTGTCAGAATCCCAAGAAAACCAATTTCAGGTTGATTAATAATCGGCTGCTGCCAGCTTTGAATTTTACCCCAATTGGTAGTAACCTCAATACCTTCTATTGAAAAAAAACTACCTGTTTCATGAATGATATTACCGCTAATATTGTCAAAATTCCAAAGTTTCAGTTTGTCGAGAGGGATTTGATTTATATTGTATTTGGTTTCATTGTTTTTTTCATTTATCCAATTGAGGACCTTCGCCGAAGGCATGGTTTCAGAATCTTTTGTAAGTGCAGATTTAAAAAAGTCAATTTCTGTTTGTTTCATATTTTTCGACATAAATAGAATTCAACAATTATTTTTTGGTAAAAAAATCTTAATTCTGTTAGCTATCAACAAAATATGTTTTTAAAAGTAAAAATAAATCCTTGATAATAAGTGTATTTCTCTGTAAAAAGCGAGGTAATAACTAGAGTTGCAAATTAACAAATATATCGTTTGTTAGTTATTTATTCAATTTAAAGATAAATCTGGATGCAGAATACCTTAATTGAAGTTTAATTAAAACTAATGCCAAACAATTAATTTGGTTTGTTATCCTACGTTTCTAGTTATATCCTAAGTATGGCTTCTTGTGTAACTTTGATTGATGATTTTAAGATAATCCCAAAAGTAAAGACCAATAACGATTAAGAAAATTAAAGAAACAAACCAAGGTTGAAATAAAAATATTTCAAAATCGGCTATGTTTCCTTTAAGTATTTTGGAAGCCCCCTCCATGTTAAGAAATACTGCCAAACTTAATAAAAAAAATCTTAGATAGTCTTTTCTAAGAATGGCTAATGTGCCAGCGAACAAAATAACGGGGTGCGAGTATCGAGAGGCCATTTGTGTATTAAAGTAGAAGAAAATAAGGATAATTAATACAGTAGCCTGGAATATATTTACGAAACTGAATTCAATATTTAGATTTTTTGTAAAAATATTTAGGCTCTTTAATCCAAACGGGAGGAGTACAAGACCAGAGAGGGCAAAGAACGCCAGCATCCCATACGTATTATAGCTAAAACCAAATATTCCATTATTATCATTTATGGCCTGTGGGTTATCGAGTAGCAACCACCAAATATTGTAAGCACCCATGTTTACAACAGGAAATCTACCAAGGCTTTCTGTAAAAGAATTGATAGCGAGTTTTACGTTGCCTGACAAAATGAATGGCATAAATATGAGTACTTGTAAAAGTAATGATGGTATTATCAATGAAAGTATTTTTAGAAAAGAATAACCCCGAACATTATTATAATTTACCAATAAAATAATTGGCAAAAAAATAATTCCCTGAAATTTAAAGTTTATGCAAAGCACCAAAAAAATAAAACTAAAAATTGGTTTATTTAGGAGAGCGAATGTTATTGAAATAAATGCGAAAACAGAATGAACACCGTCTATTTGGCCAAACAAGAAATTATTATACCAAAATGCAATGTTTATGAGTATCAGGAGTGGAAGGGTATTTGCATATTTTACTTTATGGAAAAGCAGTATTTTATATGCTGTAAAAATACCCAAAACCTCGAAGAAAAATACGAAGTATTTAAGGTAAACCACATTCAAAAAAATACGCTCTGAGGTGTTAAATTTACTAAATAGCCATAGAAAATAGTGCCACAGAGGAGGATAGTCAGCCCCCAATTTGTAAATATTTTGAAGGCCATGATGGCCAATGTAATTAGACCAAGTTATCCAGCAGTCACGGTCACTATTTCCCCAAACATAGACGTTTGGAATTAATAAACACCCTATTCCAAATATTAACAAATAAAGCGTGATGTTTTTTATTTCTTTTGAGAATTGCATGTTTTAATTATTCTGTAAAGATTTACGATAATACACAAACTTTTTGTTTCGGTTATCGTAATATTGGAGATTTTGGGTCTTATAGTTTGGATACAAAAGTGTTTGGTAACCATTTTCAAGGGTTAATGTAAACGATTGCCATTTGTGCAAGGTCCGTAATTTCTCCCAACTTCCTGATTTGGTCTTAACTAAAATACTATCGGGTATAGCTGAATCAATAATTATTTCATGGAAATCACTCTTGCACGGTTTAACCTTATCGTCACATTGTGTATTAACCCATTTGCCAGCTAGAGACAAATTTTCTTCTTTAGAAGCACAACCCCAATTCAATGCAGTTATTATAATTAAAGTGTTTCTAATCATTCTTTAAATTGGAAATTGTGAAAAGGTAACAAATATATATATAAATGATACCTTTTAGATTAAAATGAAATTAAAAAAAGGTTAATCTTACTTTATAAAAATTTTGCAAGGTTTCAACTTAGTGGGAATCCTTGTTAAAGTCTCTTTTTTTGCAATTGAGCTTTTTAATTAGAACAGCTATATAAAATCTTTATTTGAAAAAAAATACTGGCCATATAATGGGCAGAAGGAATCAAATTGTGTTTGATACTTTGGTGTTATAAAATGAAATTTCCTGACTAACTGAGATTTACTCTTTTTTTTAACTGAAAAAATAGGGTTTACAGTCCAATTCAAATAAGAGAATTATTAAATGTATAATGATTAATCATTGTTGGTGATTAATTTAATCACAAGCGTCTAAACGCTATTTGTTTGTTTAAAGTAAACAAACTTGATTTACTTATTTGATCAATTGAATGTGGTTTAGAAATCAATCTCAGAACCATTGAAAATTCAAGAACCAAACCTTCCAACAACCATTTGATTTCCCCCCAAAATCCTATAATTTTACTTTCCAATTATAAAGCAAAAATGAGCAATTCTGACATCGCCGATATTATCCAGCTTACGGGTAAACTTCTTGACCTGCACGACCGTGACGAAATGCGGTCTAAGGTGTATATTTCCAGTGTTTTTACTTTGGAAAGGCTTGATACGCCTATTGCTGAAATGTCGCCTAAGGAAGTGGGTTTAATCCGTGGCTTTGGTAAAGTGTTGTCGGGCAATATCGAAGAAATTGTCAGAACCGGTACTTTAAAAGAGCTCAACGATCTCATTGAAATTACGCCAGAAGGTATTTTTGATATTTTCAAAGTAAAAGGCTTGGGCGTAAAAAAGATAAAAACGCTTTGGAAAGAATTGGGCATTGACAACATCAATGACCTCAAAATAGCTTGTGAAAACCACAAAATAGCCCAAACCAAGGGTTTTGGGCAAAAAACACAAGACGCTATTCTGGAGTCTTTGGCCTTTATGCAGGAGCAGATGGGCAAACTCAGAATGAACAAAGCCGCAGAACTGAGTGCCGAAATTCTGCAAAAAATCACAACAACCTATGAACATGCCCATGAGGTAGGGCAGGTGGTCAGAAAATCTGAAACGGTAGATATGCTACAGTTTTTGGTGGTGAAAGATGGTTTTGGTGGCTTGAAGTTCGATGCGGAGCTGTTTCACCAAGATATGAAGACCTCGTCGCCCAGTGTTTGGAGAGGTTTGTATGGCGACTATGCGGTGGCTATAGAAATAGAAAAAGTATCTTCGAGAGACTTCGTGGTCAAAAATCTCATAAAAAATTCGGACGAAGAACACCTGAAATACCAAAACAAAGAAGGCCTAACGTTTTTGAATCACCTGAGTAAAAACACCTTTACGGACGAAGCCGAGGCATATGCTTCGTTCGGTTTTGGCTATATCGTTCCCGAAATGCGTGAGGGCAGAGAGGAGTTTGAGTGGATTCAGACCCACAAAAATGAAGACTTGGTCACTTGGGAAAAGTTAAAAGGAACGGTGCACAATCACTCTACGTATTCCGACGGCAGCCATACGCTCAAAGAAATGGCTGATTATTGCAAAGGCCTCGGCCTAAAGTATTTTGGAATAGCTGACCATAGCCAAACCGCTTCCTACGCCTCCGGACTTTGGCCAGAAACCGTAGTCAAACAACACCAAGAAATAGATGCCCTAAATGCCGCTTACACCGATTTTGCCATTTTAAAAGGCATAGAGTCTGACATATTGATCAACGGTGATCTGGATTATGAAAAGGATGTTTTGGCTTCGTTTGATTACGTGGTGGCCTCCGTTCATGCTGTTCTGAACATGGACAAGGAAAAAGCCACAAGAAGGCTGCTAAAGGCCGTGGAGAATCCTTATACGAGTATTTTGGGGCATCCTTCAGGCAGGCTATTACTTTCGAGAAAGGGATATCCTTTTGATTATAAAATGATCATTGATGCCTGTGCAGCCAATAAAGTGGTTATGGAACTTAATGCTAGCCCATACCGCTTGGACATTGATTGGCGATGGATAGATTATTGTCTCTCAAAAGGCGTGATGATCAGTATAAACCCCGATGCCCATGAGACCAAGGGAATTCATGACATGCATTATGGCGTGGCTGTGGCCAGAAAGGCGGGCTTGACGGTAGATATGACTCTGAATTGCCTGAGCAAAGAGGAAATCATGAAAGTGTTCTCCAAAAAATAAGGAGAGCCTTTCGACTCTCCTTATTTTACATTAATTTCTTTATGATTTCTTCGGTACTCATTCCCTCGGCTTCTGCCTTGAAATTTCGTACTATTCTGTGTCGTAAAACTGGGAAGGCCACGGCTTTTACGTCTTCTATGTCTGGCGAGTATTTTCCGTTGATCAAGGCATGGCATTTGGCAGCTAAAACCAAGTTCTGAGAGGCTCTTGGGCCAGCTCCCCATTCTAGAAACTTCTTAGATTCTTCTGAAGCACCTTCGATGTTAGGTCTGGTTTTGTGTACCAATCTCACTGCATATTCTACCACATTGTCAGCCACAGGTACTTTTCTAACCAAATCTTGGAAAAGGATAATGTCTTCTGCTCCCAATATTTTGTTTACTACTGTCTTTACATTCGATGTGGTACTTTTTACAATCGCCATTTCTTGTTCAAAACTCGGATAATCCAAATTGACCATAAACATAAAACGGTCTAATTGAGCTTCGGGTAGGGGATAAGTTCCTTCCTGCTCAATGGGGTTTTGGGTAGCCAATACAAAAAACGGCTTCGACAATTGGTGTCTTTCACCCGCCACGGTTACTGAGTATTCTTGCATAGACTCCAACAAGGCCGATTGTGTTTTTGGTGGCGTACGGTTTATCTCATCGGCTAAAATGATATTAGCAAATACGGGTCCTTTTACAAATTTGAAATTTCGGTTGTTGTCCAAGGTCTCTGATCCAACAATGTCCGATGGCATTAAGTCAGGCGTAAACTGTATCCTATTGAAATCTAAATCTAATGCTGAGGCGATAGTTTGTACCAACAAAGTTTTGGCCAATCCAGGTACGCCCACAAGTAGGCAGTGACCTTGACAAAATATAGCAGTCAACAATAATTTTACGGTCTCTTCTTGTCCGACAATTACTTTACCTATCTCTTTTGAAAGTTCTTGATATGTGTTTTTTAAAGCATCTGCTGCTTCTACATCCGAGTTGAAATTCTTCAATTGCACTTTGGTGAAAAGGGTTTATTGTTCAAATAATTTACAAGCTTCGTATTCTTTTTCGATATTGATATACACTTCTGCAATGGCATCCTTAAACCATTTTTCAATGGACTCGTTTTGCTTATTGTTCATGGCGTAGTTTTTCAACTTTTCATAATCATCCTTCATGTTGGCTCTGTGGGCTTCTTTTTTATCTTTGATTTTGATTAGTCTCATGCCTGTTTTACCATCTGCCGTTCTGTAGTTCAAAGTACCACTTATTGTGCCAACCTTCATGGGGTCTACCGTAAAGTACAAATTAGGTTCCATAGAAACATCTACTGCTTGCCAATTGCTTCCAGTTTCAGGATTCATGATGATTCCTCCAGCATCTGCAGTGTTTTTATCTTGAGAGTACAATTTTATTGCTTTTTCAAATTTGATGCTATCAATCTCAATTTGATTTTTCAAGCTATCCAGAAATCTCTTAGGCTCAGTAAGGTCTAGTCTGCTATAATCAGGTCTCAATAGTATGTGTCTTGCACGATATTCTTGGCCTCTTTTTTCTAGCGTTTGGATCAAGTGAAAGCCAAATTCAGATTCAATCACCTCTGAAAGTTTTCCAGAGTCAAGTGTCATGGCAGAGGCTTCAAATTCGGCAACCATTTGCCCTCTTTTGGCCCAACCCAAGTCGCCGCCTTGTACTTTAGAGCCTTGATCTTCTGAAAACTCTTTGGCCAATTCGGCAAAATTTTCACCCAATTCAATTCTTTTCTTGAAGCCATTCAATCTTTCCACTAATTCATCTTTCATGGCTTTTGTTACAGGAGCCAATCGCACAATTTGTGATATAATCACTTCAGTGGGTATAATCGGTAAGCTGTCAGCAGGTATTTTGCTGAAGAAGTTTTTTACTTCGAGAGGGGTAACATTTACATTTTCAGTAATCGTATTCCTCATTTTATCGGAAGTTAGCTGCTCACGAACCTGACTTTTTAGTTCAGATTTCAAGGTTTCTATCGACTTGCTAAATTGTTGTACGATATTTTTTTCGTTTCCGTAAGCCCTGATCATTTCCTGCATACGGGCATCTAACTGGCCATTTACCATGTCTTCGTCCACAATCACGGAGTCAATCTCGGCTTTGGCCACCAAAAGCTTCTGAATCGCCAAACTTTCCAAAGCTTGGCATCTGTTCATTTCCTGACCTTCCTGTTTGCCTCTTTCAACTATGGTTTCTACCTCAGATTTTAAGATATAATAGTTATCTATTTTTGCTACAATCTTGTCTACATTGGTGGATGTCTGTCCAAAACTTATAAATGGAATGGCAATCAATGCCAATACTAACCTCTTTATCATTTATTATTACTTTTTACTTCCTCTATTATTTTATTTAACTCTGTGTTATCTACACTTATTTTATACTTCTTTGCTAAATGTTTGGTTAGCTCTTCAGTTAAATACGCTTGGTATTTGTCTATGACTTGATATTTATAGTCATTAAAAGATCTACTAGCTTTTTTGATTCTTAATGAAAACTCTTCTATTCTACCATCAATTGCCACAATACCCGTCTGACTCTCCCATTTGAGCTTCAACTTATCTTCAAATTCTTGCTTATCTATGTTGTAAGTTTTGAAGCGTATGGCATCAGATTGTTTTTCAGTGAAAACTTTTATCAAATCAGACTCTAGATTACTGAAAAACTGGAAAGTAACTCTTTGGTTTTTTGTCCAATCAAATCTATCTTGAACTTTACTGTTCTTATAGTTTACTTCCAAAATTCTCGTCAAAGGTAAGCCATTTTCAACCAAAAAATCAACGATTTGCTGAATTCTTAGCTCTGCAACCTGCTCATACTCATTTTTGTCAATGTGTCCGCCAATTTCTACTATATATCCAGGGTTTTTCTTGAGTATAGAAACTAAACCGGTAAGTTTCCTTTTTTCTTCTATGTCAATAATATATTTATCTTTTTCGTAGTAAAGAGGTTTTATCCCTCTGTTAAGTTGGTATGGCTTCGTTTTCGTTCTCGCGACTTTAAATCTGTCATAAATCAGGCTATCTGCAAAACTAACTACGGTAAACGAGCCCATTTCAACACTCGGAAACAATTCTGGGTTGGAATCAAAAAACTTCTTTTGGCCACTTGAATCATCTAAAGATTTTTCGATTATCATCCTGTTGTAAAATTTCGAATAGAGGAGGTTATCTTTTTGAAATTTGAACAGCCTTTCGAGATTTGGGTTGTTGGTCAGAATATTATTTTCCTCCAAGTTAGTGAGTTGCTGATTCACAAATTTGTCGAAGAGCATTTTAAATATCTCTACTGGCTTTTCTTCGGCTCTCCATTTCTCAAATTCTTGGCGTTCGATTATATAACTAAAGAAAGAAGAAACAAAATACTTTTTTTGATTGGTTGAGAAAAGAACAAAATTTGAAAGTTCATTGTGGGACATCTTCCATTCTCGTCTTAAAATCCTATCATCAGCGTAATTGAGGCATTGGGTTAGAATTTCATCATTTACCACTAGCTCAAATTTCTTTTTTAAGTCATTGAATTTCTTGATTTGCAAGTATTCGGCTCTTGAATCTGTGGTAAGTTTTGGCTGAATTTTCTTTAGATAAGATTCTTTATTATCTGGTTGGTATTTTTCAATTAGTTTAATGAGGTGTAAACCACTACTAGATCGAACGGGTTTGGATACTTCTCCTTTTTCTAGAGAAAAAGCAGCTTCTTCAAAAGTGGATTCTTCTCTGGTACCTATTCCAAAAACGGGCAATTGACCTTGAGCATCCTTGGAATTGAAGTCATCGGAATATTTATTTACCAATTCTTCAAAACTTGCTCCATTCTGAAGTAGATTTTTTAATGAATCTAGGGTTTGATAGGTTTTATCGTATTCATCCTTATTGATTTCAGACTTTAGATATTTAAATATGTGTTGTACTTTAACATAACCGCTGTTTTTTCTTTTATCATTTACCTTTACCAAATGATAACCCGATTTTGTCTTTATGGGTAAAGAAATAGAATCAATAGGTGTTGAATAAGCCGCAATTTCAAGTGGGTAAATCAAATGAAAGGCTGTAAACCAACCAAGACTTCCACCTTTGTCGTAAGTCTTACTGTCTTTAGACCATTCTCTGGCCAATATCGCAAAATTGTCGTTTTTTATCGCATATTTTCTAAGCTCCATGAGTTCCTTATAAACTTTTAAAGTATCTTCTGGAGAGGCATACCATGATAGTGGTATAAATATATGTGAAGCATTAATCTCTGTTTGATATTTTTCGTAAGAATCTTCAGCTAACCTTGTAAGCGTGGCTTTATCTTCCGTGAAATTCTGAATTTCTATTCTTTTGTAAGTTTCTACTTCTTCTATAAACAAGTCCGAAGTATCCATTTTCATCGCAATAGCTTCCTTAAGAAATAGTTTTTTTTGTATGACCTGATTAATCAAAGACTCGTTTAGGCTAGAATCTAAATCAGATAAATTTTCAAACTCGGCAATTAAATCTGATTTTGTAAGTGAATCTTCTCCAACTGAAACAATTGTAGGTTCCACCACAACGTCATTGAGCTCTGGTTTAGGCAAAACAATTGGTTTTGAACCGATGGGTTTTGTGCAAGATCCAAAAGCAATCAATACTAGAGATAGGTATATATATGTTCTTAAAAGCATCCTATTTTTTTCAAACTGGTGAGAATTAATTGCACCTGGGTGTATAATTGCTGATTAATTCAAAATTTATTTTATTCAATATGGCTATGATGTATAACTCAAATTTTTAGATTTTATTTCGGTCGAAGACCTTTTAAACGAAATTTGGGGAAGGTTCCTGTTGCGACAAGCAATGAAAACTTCCCAATCCCCAAATGATTTCGGTGGAATCTATTCCAACTACTTTTCTATCTGGAAAACAACTTTGTATTACTTCCAATGCTTTATCGTCATGGTTGCAACGGTAGGTCGGGACTATCACATGGCCGTTTGTAATACAAAAATTTGCATATGAGGCGGGTAATCTTTCACCACTGTCAATTACCGGTTTAGGCATTTCTATTTCTACAATGTCCAATTGTTTACCATTGATAACCCGCATACCTTTTAATAGTTTCAGATTTTCTTCAAGAATTGCATGGTTTTCATCTGATTTATTGGACTCCACCATAGTGATCACTTTATTTTCCGATACAAACCTTACGGTGTCATCAATATGACCATCCGTATCGTCGCCCACTATGCCATCTTCAATCCAAAGAATCTGTTCCACACCATAATATTGTAAGAGCATTTCCTCTATTTGTGATGGTTTCAGTTGAGGGTTTCTGTTTGGATTAAGCAAACACGACTTGCTTGTCATAAGCGTGCCATTACCATTAAACTCCACTGAGCCACCTTCCATAATAATTCCAGGACTTACATAATCGAGGCCAAGAACCTTTGCTATTTTTTGAGGAATTTCATTGTCATTATTATAAGGAGGGTATTTTCCACCCCAAGCATTATACTCCCAATCTACTATGAGTCTGCGGTTATTGTTCTTATTTATTAAAAAGCCTGGGCCATGATCTCTGCACCAAGAATCGTTGGTTGGATGTTCAAATAGCTCAATATTTGCCTGATTTATTTCAAATTTATCAAAAAGTCTGTTAATTTGATCTATGGTATTTTTATTATTTGCATTGATTCTGACTTTTTCGCTTAACGAAATGGTCTCAATAAATTTGAAATATGCTGGATAAATCCTCTCAAATCTATCTTCCCAGGTATCTGTGTTTATAGGAAAGCTCAACCACGTGGCTTCATGTGGGTGCCATTCAGCTGGGAAATAGTAATTTTCGTTTTTAGGATTTCGCATAGAATTCTGTTAAAATTAAAATAAGTTGCAAAAATAATTTCTTTTTTTTTGTTTTTTCAGTTTTAAAAAAGAATTACTTTTGCAAAACGTTTCAAGGAATGACTCTCTTTGTAAACATAAGAAATTAAAAAAATCTCTTCTGAAACATCTCGTTTTTTAAGAGTGGTTGAATAAATGATAGGTTAAAAACAGTTGAATTTTTCAGCTGTTTTTTTGTTTTCAGACCATTGTAATAGATTCTTCATGATTCAAGTGTATCAAAAATCCGATGTTTTCTATAAAAATTTTGTACATTCACTGATTTTATTGGTTAAAAATCTCTGCTTCGAAAAGTTTTTTAAGAAAAAAGGAGTTTTTTTTATAATAAATTTTTTATTTGAGAAAAAAGGTATAATTTTGCACCTCAATTCGACGGAGGAATCTCCTTATCAATAATTAAAAGAAGTCGGCATCGAACGAAACCATTTTAATTTCGACTGTGAATTTCACTTATAGGCAGTCTCCGATTCGCGATTAATTTTTTTGGAGTCACAGAGAGGTAACAAGGCGTGTTCCTGCATAATTAAAAATGCCTTACCCGTAAAACGGTTCTCAGTGTTGGCAAGTTGGTTCGTTTACCAACCTCTGGGTTTAAAAAAGAATTAAAATTTGGATTTTAGCAAGTGTATCCGTACTTTTGCAGCCCGATTCAAATTTGGTTAACATTTAGCGATTATATTAAAGTTAAGACTATGTCTGGAATTATTGGAAAGAAAATTGGAATGACTACCATTTTTACAAATGGTGAAGCTGTGCCTTGCACGGTAATTGAAGCTGGTCCATGTGTTGTAACACAAGTCAGGACAGAAGAGAATGATGGTTACAAAGCAATTCAATTGGGCTTCGGAGAGAAGAAAGAAAAGCGTACAACAAAAGCTTTGATGGGTCATTTTAAGAAGGCTGATACCACTCCAAAAAGAAAATTAGTAGAGTTCAAAGAATTCGAAAAAGATTTGGCTTTGGGTGAGACTATCAGAGTAGAAGATGTATTCGAAGAAGGTGAATTTGTTGATATCAGCGGAAAAACCAAAGGAAAAGGATTCCAAGGTGTTGTTAAGAGACACGGATTTGGTGGTGTAGGTCAAAGTACACACGGTCAGCACAACAGAGGCAGACACCCAGGTTCAATTGGAGCTTGTTCGTATCCAGCTAGAGTATTCAAAGGAATTAAAATGGGCGGTAGAATGGGACATACCAATGTAACTATTCAAAACCTTAAAGTATTGAGACTTTTCCCTGAGAAAAATTTGATATTAGTATCAGGTTCGGTTCCAGGTGCCAAAAACTCAATTATTACATTACATAAATAAAAGGTCGGTAGCCAACGACATCGAAAAAGGGGCTGAATAAAAATGAAAGTTAAAGTTTTAAACAAAGAAGGCAAAGAAACAGGTAAGACTGTTGAGCTAAGCGAAGAGGTTTTCGGTGTTGAGCCAAACCAACACGTTGTTTGGTTAGACGTAAAGCATTACTTAGCTAACCAACGTCAAGGAACGCACAAGTCAAAAGAAAGAGCTGAGATCTCTCGCTCTACTAAAAAACTTGTTCGTCAGAAAGGTTCTGGAGGTGCAAGACACGGTTCTGCAAAAGCACCAACTTATGTGGGTGGTGGTACTGTATTTGGTCCGCGTCCAAGAGATTACGACTTCAAATTGAACAAGAAAATCAAAGTGTTAGCTCGTAAGTCAGTTTTGTCTTCGAGAGTAGCTGAAAACAATGTGATCATCGTTGAAGATTTCAGCATTGATTCACCAAAAACAAAAGCATATATTCAATTTTTGAATGCTTTGAGTTTATCAGGAAAGAAAACACTTTTCGTGGTTAACGGTGGAGAAAATAATCTTTATTTATCTGCTCGTAATATTCCTAAGACCAAAGTGGTTGATAAAGATTCTGTAAATACGTATGATTTGATCAATACTGAAATCATATTGTTGGCTGAAAGTACAGTTTCTCATTTAGAATCAATTTTGAAAGATTAATTTTTAAAGAAATGAGCGTTTTAAAAAGACCAAAAATAACTGAGAAAACACAGTTACTTACTTCAAAAGGCAAGTATACATTTGAAGTAAGTCGTGATGCCAACAAAATTGAAATAGCAGCTGCTGTGGAGAGAATGTACGGCGTAACGGTAGAAAAAGTAAATACGATTACTCAAATCGGAAAGAAGAAGTCTAGAATGACAAAATCAAGATTGAGTTCAGGAAAAACTAGTACTTTCAAAAAAGCAATGGTGACTTTGAAAGACGGTGATTTAATCGATTTTTACGCAGAATTATAATTTATTAAATTGTTAAAGTATAGCCTTTTATAGGCTGCAAATGTGTGAGAAATGGCAGTTAAAAAATTAAATCCGGTAACACCCGGCACCAGACACAGAATAGCTCCAGATTTCTCTGATATTACTGCAAGTAAGCCAGAGAAAAGTTTGACGGAAGCTATCAGAAAAACAGGTGGAAGAAACAACGAAGGACACCGTACTGCGAGGTATATTGGTGGTGGTCACAAAAGAAAGTACCGTATAATTGACTTCAAAAGAGATAAAAAAGATATCGAAGCTGAAGTTATGACTATCGAGTATGATCCAAACCGTACTTCAAGAATCGCTCTTGTAAAATACACTGACGGAGAAAAGAGATACATCATTGCTCCTCAGGGTTTAAGAGTAGGTTTAAAGATTGTTTCAGGAGAGAAAGTGGCTCCAGAAGTAGGAAATGCATTGTTGTTGAAGAATATGCCATTAGGTACAATTGTTCACAATATAGAATTGACACCAGGTAAAGGTGGTCAAATGGCCAGAAGTGCTGGTACGTATGCTCAGGTTTTGGCAAAAGACGGTAAGTTTGTTACCTTGAAAATGCCTTCAGGTGAAATGAGAATGGTTCTTGGAGCTTGTATAGCTACTGTAGGATCGGTATCGAATCCTGACCACATGAACGTAGTATTGGGTAAGGCTGGTCGTAAAAGATGGTTAGGAGTTACTCCTAGAGTTAGAGGTGTTGCCATGAACCCAGTCGATCACCCGATGGGTGGTGGTGAGGGACGTGCATCAGGAGGTCACCCTCGTTCAAGAAATGGTTTAATTGCGAAAGGCAAGAAAACTAGATCTAAGAACAAATACTCTAACAGATTAATAATTTCACGTAGAACAAAATAATACAAAATAGATGGCTCGTTCACTTAAAAAAGGACCTTACGTAGATTTTAGACTTGAAAATAAAGTCGACGTAATGAATGATTCAGGGAAGAAGTCTGTAATCAAAACTTGGTCTAGAAGATCAATGATTACCCCTGATTTTATTGGACATACTTTTGCTGTTCATAACGGTAATAAATTTATTCCGGTATATGTTACAGATAACATGATTGGTCATAAGTTAGGAGAATTTGCTCCAACAAGAAACTTTAGAGGCCACGTGAACAAAAAAGATAAAGGTAAAAGATAATATTCCGAGGAGCTAAGCTCTTTAAATAAGAATAAAAAATGGAAGCAGTAGCAAAATTAAACGATTTTCCAACTTCACCTAGAAAAGCTAGGTTAGTAGCCGACTTGATCAGAGGCAAAAAAGTAAACCTTGCTTTAGGAATACTTTCTTTCCAACCGCAACAAGCAGCTCCAGTAATCAAGAAAGTTTTGATGTCAGCAGTAGCAAACTGGCAGAACAAAAACGAAGACTTGAAAATCGAAGAGGCAGATCTATATGTAAAGACAATCATGATTGACGGTGGTAGAATGTTAAAAAGACTTCGTCCTGCTCCACAAGGTAGAGCTTACAGAGTAAGAAAGCGTTCTCAACACATCACAATTGTTGTTGATTCATTGGAAAGTCAAGCAGTATAATTAAGTAACGATACTTAGAAATTAGAATATTATATAATTAGTTAAAATGGGACAAAAAGTAAATCCTGTAGGTTTTAGACTAGGTTACATCAGAGGATGGGAATCCAACTGGTACGGCGGAAAGAATTTTGCTGAGAAACTCGTTGAGGACGACAAAATCAGGAAATATATCAATGCACGTATTCCGAAAGGTTCTGTTTCAAGAGTAGTAATTGAAAGGACACTTAAGAGAATTACCCTTACTATACACACGGCAAGACCAGGTGTAGTAATTGGTAAAGCAGGTAGTGAGGTAGATAAGCTAAGAGAAGAGCTTAAAAAACTTACTAAGAAAGATGTTCAAATAAATATATTTGAAATTAAAAGACCTGAAATCGATGCTAAATTAGTAGGTGAGACTATCGCCCAACAATTGAGAGCAAGAATTTCATTCCGTAGGGCTATGAAGCAAGCGATTCAGTCGGCTATGCGTGTAGGAGCTCAAGGTATAAAAATTAAATTGTCAGGAAGATTAGGCGGTGCTGAGATGGCTCGTTCTGAAATGTACAAAGAAGGAAGAATTCCTCTTCATACATTAAGAGCGGATATTGATTATGCAATTTCTGAATCATTGACTGTTTACGGTTTAATTGGTATCAAAGTTTGGGTATTCAAAGGTGAGGTTTTTGGCAAAAGAGATCTAACATCAGTTGCAGCTCTTGCTACCGAATCTGCTGATAGTAAAAAATCTACTATGGGTGGTGCTGGCGGTGGTCATCAAGGTAAAGGTCGTAGAGACGAAGATGGTGACAAGAATGGCAGAAGAAAGAAAACCAACAACAGTGGTGGTGGTGGTAGATCAAACGGCCAAAAGAGAAATTAAATTTTAGTGGCAATTTGCCTTAAACGTTATTATTATGTTACAACCTAAAAGAACTAAATTTCGTAAGCAACAAAAGGGCAGGATCAAAGGTATTGCTACAAGAGGTCATGAGATTGCTTTCGGTTCATTTGCAATAAAAAGTCTAGAGCCAGGTAGAATCACTGCTAGACAAATAGAAGCTGCTCGTATTGGTGTTACACGTGCCATGAAACGTGAAGGCCAGGTTTGGATCCGTATATTTCCTGACACCCCTATTACCAAAAAGCCTTTAGAGGTTAGGATGGGTAAAGGTAAGGGTGCTCCTGAGTATTGGGTAGCAAACATTTATCCTGGTACAGTTTTATTCGAAGCAACTGGTGTTTCATTAGAACTAGCAAAAGAAGCTCTTAGATTAGCTGCTCAAAAGTTACCAGTAAAAACAAAGTTTGTAGTTCGTAGAGATTACGAAGTATAGTCATATATAAATACTTCAATTAATAAAGAAGATGAAAAAAAATGATTTAAGTGGTTTTACTGAAGAACAGTTGAAACAACAAATATCTGAAGAAAAAGACAGATTGGTTAAATTGAAGTTTGCTCATGCAATCACTCCAATCGAGAATCCTAGGAGAATTACTGAGACTCGTAAAAATATTGCTAGACTTTCTACTGCTCTTAACAGTTCAAAGTAAAATATCATTATCAAATTTCATGGTTTTCATAAACCATTAATTTTATCCGAAAATGGAAGAAAGACAAGTAAGAAAAGAACGTATTGGTGTTGTTACCAGCAACAAGATGGAGAAGTCAGGCGTAATCCAAGTGATTCGTAAGGTGAAACATCCTAAATATGGTAAGTTTATGCTCAAAACTAAAAAGTTTATGTTTCATGATGAAAACAATGAAGCTGGTATCGGCGACACTGTAAAAATCAGCGAGACTAGACCGTTGAGCAAAAATAAAAATTGGAGATTGGTTGAAATCATTGAGAGAGCCAAATAATCCGATATTTCTAAAATTAGTAAAAGGAAATAATAATGTTACAGCAAGAATCAAGAGCCAATGTAGCTGACAATAGCGGGGCTAAAGAAGTTTTGGTAATAAGAGTTTTAGGTGGTACTAAAAAGAGATATGCATCTGTAGGTGACAAAGTTGTCGTTACAGTTAAACAAGCTCTTTCTTCTTCAAACATGAAGAAAGGTACAGTGTCAAAAGCTGTTGTTGTTAGAACTAAAAAAGAAGTAAGAAGAAAAGACGGTTCTTACATTAGGTTTGAAGAAAACGCGGTTGTTTTATTGAACAATCAAAACGAGCCTAGAGGAACAAGGATTTTCGGACCTGTAGCTAGAGAGTTGAGAGAAAAACAGTTTATGAAAATTGTTTCACTTGCTCCAGAGGTACTATAATAGCTGAAAAAAATATCGTAATTAATTTATTACAATGGAAAGGAAATTTAACAAACAACCTAAGCTTCACGTTAAAACCGGAGATACAGTAGAAGTTATCGCAGGTAACTCTAAAGGTAAAAGAGGAAAAATTGTTGAGGTTTTGGTAAAGAAAAACCGTGTTGTTGTGGAAGGTGTGAATTTGATTAAAAAACACATTAAGCCAAACGCACAAAGCCCTCAAGGCGAAATTAAAGAACTTGAAGGTACTATACATATCAGTAATGTTTTGGTTGTAGATCCGTCTACTGGCAAACCTACTAGAGTTGGTAGAAAACTAAATGATGCTGGAAATCTTCAAAGATTTTCTAAAGCCTCGGGTAAATTTATTTAATAATTTAAAGTGGGTCGGTAATCCACTAAATTTAGAAAAATGGCAAGGTTAAGAGAGAAATATCAAAAAGAAATTGTAGCTGTTTTGATGGAGAAGTATCAGTACAAATCTATCATGCAGGTTCCAAAATTGCTTAAGATAGTAGTCAACAGAGGTGTTGGAGCTGCTACAGGCGATAAAAAATTGGTTGACAACAGTGTTGACGAATTAACAACTATTGTAGGTCAGAAAGCTGTTCCTACCATATCTAAGAAAGCGGTATCAAACTTCAAATTGAGAGAAGGTATGCCGATCGGTGCTAAAGTTACACTGAGATCAAATATCATGTATGAATTTTTAGACCGTCTTACTTCAGTAGCATTACCAAGAGTTAGAGATTTCCAAGGTATCAGTGACAAAGGTTTTGATGGCAGAGGAAACTATACTTTCGGTGTTACTGAGCAAATCATCTTCCCTGAAATATCTATTGATAAAATCAGCAAGATACAAGGAATGGACATTACATTTGTAACAACTGCAAAGACCGATGCTGAAAGCTACGAATTGTTGAAAGCATTGGGTATGCCGTTTGTGAATAAAAATAAATAATAAGCAATAATTTAGAGACATGGCAAAAGAGTCAATAAAAGCTAGGGAAAGAAAAAGAGAGAGATTAGTAGCTAAGTTTGCTACGAAAAGAGCCGCCCTTAAGGAAGCTCAAGATTGGAAAGGCTTAGACGCTCTTCCAAAAAACTCTTCACCTGTTAGATTGCACAATAGATGTAAGCTTACTGGTCGCCCTAAGGGTTACATGAGAAAGTTTGGTATCAATCGTGTTACCTTCCGTGAAATGGCCAATTCAGGATTTATTCCTGGTGTTACCAAATCTTCTTGGTAAAAAGTTTTTTTTCTTATTTAGAATTACTATCTTTGCAGCCCAGTTAGAGAAGTCACGCTTGTGATACTGTCTAATGTTGGCTAAGGTATCCAAAAAAATATTAATTTAGAGATGATTACAACGGATCCAATAGCAGATTTTCTTACAAGAATCAGAAATGCTATTAAAGCGAGACATAGAGTCGTAGAGATTCCTGCCTCAAACCTAAAAAAAGAACTTACAGTTCTTCTTTATGAAAAAGGTTATATTGCAAGTTATAAGTTTGAAGATGATGGTCTTCAAGGTGTTATAAAAATTGCATTGAAATATAATCCAATCACTAAAAAATCAGCAATTATCAATCTTTCTAGGGTTTCAAAGCCAGGTTTAAGAAAGTACGTAAAGTCAACTGAGTTACCAAGAGTACTCAATGGCCTTGGTATTGCTATTTTATCAACTTCCAAAGGAATTGTTACAGACAAAGAGGCTAGAACGCTGAATGTTGGTGGTGAGGTACTTTGTTATGTTTATTAATTTTTGTTGACCGCTTCTTTAATGAAGCCTTAAACGTTTTAAAATGTCTAGAATAGGTAAAAAACCAATTACAATCCCTTCAGGAGTAACAGTTACTGTTGGTTCTGATAATTTAGTGACTGCGAAAGGTGCGTTAGGTACTTTGACTCAAAAAATTGACCCTGATATGGGCTTGACTATTGAAGATGGTGTATTAACTGTAACACGTCCAACTGAGCAGAAAAGACACAAAGCTTTGCACGGTCTTTATAGATCTTTGTTAAGTAACCTTATCGTTGGAGTATCTGATGGATACAAAAAAGAACTTGAATTAGTCGGTGTAGGTTACAAAGCTACCAACAATGGAAATATCATAGATATGTCATTGGGATACTCGCACAATATTTATCTTGTTGTTCCTGCTGAAATCAAAGTAGAGACTAAGATGGAGAAAGGAAAGAATCCAATTATTACTTTACAAGGTACTGACAAACAATTGATAGGTTTGGTTGCTGCCAAAATAAAGTCGCTACGTAAATCTGAGCCATACAAAGGTAAAGGTATCAAGTTTGTAGGAGAGGTTATCAGAAGAAAAGCTGGTAAAACTGCAGGTAAAAAATAATTAAGAAATTATAACTTTATAATATATGTCTAGTGTTAAGTCTGAAAGAAGACAAAAAATAAAGTGGAGAGTTAGGAAAAAGGTTTCAGGTACTCCTGAAAGACCAAGGTTAACTGTTTTTCGTAGTAATACAGGTATATACGTTCAATTAATTGACGATATAGCAGGAAAAACTTTAGCATCTGCCTCTTCAGTTGAACTAGGTCTTAAATCTTTGAATATAGAGAATTCAAAACAAGTAGGTTCAAGCATTGCTAAAAAAGCGGTAGAGATTGGTCTCACGGCTTGTGTATTTGACCGTAGTGGTTATTTGTACCATGGAAATGTGAAAGCTTTGGCAGATGCTGCGAGAGAAGCTGGACTTAACTTTTAATACTATTTAAATGAAAGCAATTAAAGTAAACGAATCAGAATTAAAGGAGAGAGTTGTAGCCATCAATAGAGTTGCGAAAGTAGTTAAAGGTGGTCGTAGATTTAGCTTCTCAGCGATAGTTGTACTTGGCGATGGCCAAGGTGCTGTAGGTCAAGGTCTTGGTAAAGCAAACGAAGTAACTGATGCAATATCTAAGGCTATTGAAGACGCTCGTAAAAACCTAGTTAATGTGCCAATTATTAATGGTACTGTTCCTCACGAAATGGAGGGAAAATACTCAGGCGGTTTCGTATTTGTTAAACCAGCCGCTCCAGGTACTGGAGTTATTGCAGGTGGAGCTATGCGTGCAGTGTTGGAGGCAGCAGGTGTACATAATGTACTTGCAAAGTCGAAAGGAAGTTCTAATCCTCACAACGTTGTTAAGGCTACATTAGATGCTCTTTTGAAAATGAGAGCTCCTCATGAAGTAGCTTCAATGAGAGGAATTAAATTAAACAAAGTATTCAACGGATAATTTCCGTGTAAATAATTTTAGTAATGGCTAAAGTAAAACTTACTCAAGTAAAAAGTATCATTGAGAGACCTAAGAAGCAGAAACTTACAATGCAAGCTTTAGGTTTAACTAAAATCGGTAGATCCGTTGAGATTGAATCAAATCCAGCGATTGAAGGTATGATTAGAAAGGTTAATCATTTGATTAGAGTAGAAAATTGTTAATAGGGACAACCGAGTAGTGTTTTAACACTGCGTAAAATAAATACAAAATGAAATTAGAGATTTTACAACCTGCCAAAGGTTCAGTTAGAGATAATACAAGACAAGGTAGAGGTCAAGGTTCTGGTGGTGGTGGAACTGCTAGAAGAGGACACAAAGGTGCTAAATCTAGATCTGGATATAGTTCAAAGCGTGGATTTGAAGGTGGTCAAATGCCATTACAAAGACGTTTGCCTAAATTTGGTTTCAATAACATCAACAGAATAGAGTACAAAGGAATTAACCTTGATACTATTCAGGCGTTGGTAGAAAAAACAGGTGTTAGCTTAGTGGACTTGAAATTCTTGAAAGAACACGGTTTAATGTCTAAGTTTGACTTAATTAAAGTTTTAGGTAGAGGCGAGTTAACATCAAAAGTTAGTGTTAGCGTGAATGCTTTTTCTAAATCAGCGGTTACAGCTATAGAAGCACTTGGAGGAACTGCTACGGTAGTTACTAAGTCGTCTGCTACTAGTGAAATCGAAGGAAGTCAACCTGAATAACCTTAGCTATTTTTATGAAAAAATTAATAAGCACATTTAAGAACATCTGGTCAATTGAAGAGCTAAGAAATAGAATCTTGGCTACCTTCATTATAATACTAATTTTCAGAGTTGGTTCTTACATTACGCTTCCAGGTGTTGATCCTTCAAAGTTACAGGATTTAACAAGTGGTAATGGTCTTTTAGGCTTATTAGATACACTTGTTGGTGGGGCCTTTAGTAAGGCTTCAATTATGGCTTTAGGTATTATGCCTTACATTTCAGCCTCTATTGCTATTCAGCTTTTGGGTTTAGCTCTACCTTATTTTTCCAAATTGCAAAAAGAAGGAGAATCTGGTAGAAGAAAGTTAAATCAAATAACAAGATGGTTGACAATAGCAGTTACTGCTACGCAAGGCTTCACTTACTTGAAAACTACCATTCCTACTGATGCTATCACTATTTCTCAAGGATTATTCTATTTTTCTGGGGTGATTATGTTGGTAGCTGGTACTATGATGAGTATGTGGTTAGGCGAGAGAATTACAGAGAAAGGCATTGGAAATGGTATCTCAATGATAATTATGATTGGTATAGTTTCACGTTTTCCTGGTGCTATCATTGGCGAAGCAAATGCAAGAGCTGCAAATGGTCAGATTTTGTTCTTCGTCATTGAAATTGTTGCTTTGTTCCTAGTGGTTATATTTGCAGTTGCTATGACGCAGGCAGTTCGTAGAATTCCGGTTCAATATGCAAAACAAATAGTTGGTAACAAAACTGTTACTGGACAGAGACAATATCTCCCTTTAAAATTAAATATTTCAGGAGTTATGCCGATTATATTTGGTCAGGCTCTGATGTTTATTCCTGCTTTTGTTGCTTCTCTTTTTGCTGAAAAGAGTGATTTTGCACAGACAGTTAATACAATATTCAGCGATCCTACTTCATGGCAGTATAACTTACTTTATTTAGTTCTGATTGTTGCATTTACATTCTTTTATACAGCGATATCAATCAATCCTAATCAAATAGCTGATGATATGAAAAGAGGTGGTGGTTTTATACCTGGTATTAAGCCTGGTCAACCTACCTCAGATTTCGTAGCTCAAGTATTAGATAGAATTACACTTCCAGGGAGTATACTTTTAGCAATGATTGCTATCTTTCCTGCAATTGCTAGTTTGTTTGGTATGACTCAACTTTTCTCGTCATTCTTTGGAGGGACTTCTTTATTGATTCTAGTAGGTGTTGTTTTAGACACCCTACAGCAAGTTGAAAGTTACCTTCTCATGAAGAAATACGAAGGTTTGATGGAGTCGGGAAGAATTGAAGGTCGTCAGACAGCAGTAATTAGTAATTAATTAGGATGTCGAAAAGAGTAATTTACCTTAAGAACGCTGAAGAAGCTAATATTATTAAGCAAAACGGTGTTATTTTAGGTAAGGCACAAGCAGAGGTAGCTAAATTAATTGGAGTTGGTATAAAGACCAAAGATTTAGATAAAGTTGCTGAGGAATATATTTTAGATAATGGCGGTAAGCCCTCATTTAAAAATTATAATGGTTTTCCTGCAACACTCTGTATTTCTGTTAATGATGTTGTAGTACACGGAATTCCGAGTACAAGAGAGCTAAAAGATGGAGATATAGTTTCAGTAGATTGTGGAGTTTTCAAGAACGGATATCATGCCGACAGTGCTTATACTTATATGGTTGGGGATGTGAATCAATTGACCAAAAAGTTGTTATCTGATACAAAGAAGTCTTTGTTTGAAGGAATAGCTCAAGTGAAGCCTGGCAATAGGATAGGAGATATAAGTTATGGTGTGCAAAGCTTTACTGAAGGTTTGGGTTATGGAGTGGTGAGAGAACTAGTTGGCCATGGGGTTGGTAAATATCTTCATGAAGCTCCTGAGGTTCCCAATTTTGGAAAGAGAGGCAATGGCCCCAAATTGCAAGTAGGAATGGTTATAGCAATTGAACCGATGATAACTCTGGGAAAGAGGTTTGTAGTTCAAGAGAATGATAACTGGACCATAAGGACTGAAGATAGAAAACCAGCTGCTCATTTTGAGCATACCGTAATGGTAACAAAAGGAGGTTATGAAATTTTAACTACTTTTGAGTTTATAGAGGAAGTTTTGGTTAGTAGAAACTTAGAGATAATTTAAGAATGGCAAAGCAGTCAAATATTCAGGTAGACGGTGTAATAGTAGAAGCTTTATCAAATGCCATGTTTAGGGTAGAGTTAGAGAATAAGCATGAGGTAATAGCTCATATTTCTGGTAAAATGAGGATGAATTACATCAGGATTTTGCCAGGCGATAAAGTTAAGTTGGAGATGTCTCCATACGATTTGTCAAAAGCAAGAATTACTTACCGATATAAATAATCGGTTTTAATATATTAATTAAATAAAATGAAAGTTAAAGCATCAGTAAAAAAGCGTAGTGAGGACTGTAAGGTTATCAGACGTAAGGGTAAGATTTACGTAATTAATAAGAAAAATCCTAAATTTAAACAAAGACAAGGTTAATATTTATGAGGATCTCAGGTGTTGATATTCCGGACAAAAAGAGAGGTGAAATTTCTCTTACCTATATATACGGTATAGGTCGCAGTACTGCGAAAAATATTTTAGGCCAAGCTAACATTTCTGTTGATAAGAAGGCGGGCGAATGGTCAGACGATGAAGCTAACGCGATTCGTGCTATTATTTCTAATGAATTTAAAGTAGAAGGTGCTTTACGTTCTGAAGTTACACTTAGCATCAAACGTTTAATGGATATCGGATGTTATAGAGGTTTGAGACATAGAAAGGGTTTACCTTTGAGAGGTCAAAAAACTAAAAATAACTCAAGAACAAGAAAAGGTAAGCGTAAGACTATCGCTAACAAGAAAAAAGCAACTAAATAATACTTAGTTGGATCAGGGGAAGGCATTTAGTTTTCCTGCCTTAATTTAAGTTTTTCTATCAATAATGGCACAAGCTAAAAGAAAAGACAAAGCAAAAAAAAGAGTAGTAGTTGTAGAAGCCTACGGACAAGTTCATGTTAGAGCATCTTTCAACAACATTATCATTTCAGTTACAAATAGTACTGGACAAGTTATTTCATGGGCATCAGCTGGTAAAATGGGTTTTAGAGGTTCAAAAAAGAACACCCCTTATGCAGCACAAATGGCATCACAAAACTGTTGTCAGGTAGCTTATGATTTAGGTATGAGAAAAGCTGATATTTATGTAAAAGGACCAGGATCAGGTAGAGAATCTGCTATGAGAACTGTTCAAAGCGTAGGTATTGATGTAGTTAATATTTTTGATATTACTCCGCTTCCTCACAATGGTTGTAGACCACCTAAAAGAAGAAGAGTATAATTTATTTTCAAAACAAATATTAGTTTGGACATTGGGGCTAATTATTTGACAAATTATTTTTTAAAACATGGCAAGATATACAGGTCCGAAATCAAAGATTTCAAGAAAATTTGGAGAGGCAGTCTTAGGGCCAAGCAAGGCTCTAGCGAAGAAGAACTATCCTCCAGGACAGCATGGTAGAGGTAGAAGAGGTAAAAAATCGGAATATGCTCTTCAATTGCAAGAGAAGCAAAAAATCAAGTACACTTATGGTATGCTTGAGCGTCAATTTGCAAGAATATTCCATTTGGCTGCCGTTAAAGATGGTCAAACAGGTGCTAACTTGATTAAATTGTGTGAATCAAGATTAGACAATGTTGTTTACCGTATGGGTATTGCTCCTACAAGAAGAGCTGCAAGACAATTGGTAGCTCACAAACATATAGTTGTAGATGGTGAAATAACGAACATTCCTTCATTATTGGTTAAGCCAGGTCAGGCGGTAGCAGTAAGAGAGAAGTCTAAAGCGTTAGAGAATATCACATCTAGTACTAGTATTAATTCGTCTAAAAAGTATGGTTGGATAGAATTTAATTCAACTGACTTAGCTGGTGTTTTTATTAATTACCCAGATAGAGACCAAGTGCCAGAGAATTTCAACGATCAGGCAGTTGTCGAATTGTACAACAAATAATAATATCATACCACCCCTTTACGGGGGTGGTTTCTTTAATATATTGTGGGATAATCCTACAATTATTTCGTTAACGAAAATATACAGCACAGTATGTCAATTTTAGCATTTCAAATGCCCGATAAAGTCGTGATGGAAAAAGCGGACGACTTTCATGGTTTTTTTGAGTTTAAACCACTCGAAAGAGGATATGGAGTAACCATCGGTAATGCTCTTCGTCGTATATTGTTGTCTTCATTAGAAGGTTTCGCAATTACATCGGTAAGATTTCCTGGTGTTCTTCATGAGTTCTCATCAATTGAAGGTGTTGTGGATGATGTAACTGAAATTATTTTGAATCTTAAACAAGTAAGATTTAAAAAGATTTCAGATTTTGTAGATAATAAAATCACCGTAAAAATTAAAAATCAGAGTGAATTAACAGCTGGCGAAATAAGCAAGTTCTCTTCTTGTTTCGAAGTTCTTAATCCTGATTTGGTAATCGCTCGCTTGGATTCTAAAAAAGAGTTAGAGTTTGAGATAATCGTAGATAAAGGAAGAGGTTATGTTCCTAGTGAGGAGCACAAAGCAAATGATTTGCCTATTGGTTTTATTTCAATAGACTCTATCTACACACCTATTAAAAATGTTAAGTTCAGCGTTGAAAACACACGTGTTGAGCAGAGAACTGACTATGAGAAGCTTTTGTTAGAAATCAAAACGGATGGTTCAATTCATCCTGAGAAAGCACTTCAAGAAGCATCTCACATTTTGATTCAACACTTTCTTAAATTCACAGATGAAAACATGGTGTTTGATTCTAAGAAAGATGAGGAAGACAACATGGTTGACGAAGAATTCTTGCATATGAGAAAACTTCTTAAGACATCTTTACAAGATCTTGACTTGTCAGTTAGAGCCTACAACTGTCTAAAATCAGCTGACATCCGTACGTTGGGTGATTTGGCTAGATTAGAAGTTGCCGACATGATGAAGTTTAGGAATTTTGGTAAAAAATCCTTAACTGAATTGGAGCAATTAATAGCTGACAAACAGTTACATTTTGGAATGGATGTAGCCAAATACAAATTGGACGAAGAGTAATAATAATTTCGCAGAATTAATTTTTTAAACTCGTAATAGGTGGAAAACATAGCTGCGTAACTGTTTTCTAACCGTTACTTACGAAAATAGAACAAAATGAGACACGGTAAAAAAGTAAACCATTTAGGTAGAACAAAATCTCACAGAGATGCATTGTTGGCTAACCTTACAATTTCGTTAATCAAAGCGAAAAGAATTGAGACCACATTGGCTAAAGCGAAAGCTTTAAGAATGTATATTGAGCCTTTGATTACAAAATCTAAGACTGATAATACACACTCAAGAAGAACAGTTTTTTCTTATTTGCAAGACAAAGAATCAATCAAAATTCTTTTCGGTGAAATAGCAGAGAAAGTTTCTGAAAGAAACGGCGGTTACACAAGAATTATTAAATTGGGTCAAAGACAAGGCGATAATGCAGTTGTTGCACTTATCGAATTGGTAGATTTCAACGAAAACTTGTTAAGCTCAGCTGTAGAGGAAGCAGATACTAAAACTAAGCGTTCAAGAAGAGGAAAAACTAAGAAAACTGACGATTCATCTTCAGTTGCCACTCCAGTAGTTGAGGCAGCTCCAGTAGCAGTTGTTGAGGAAGAAGTTACTTCTGCTGAAGTTGTAGAAGAAGCAACGGAAGAAACATCGGCTCCAGAAGCAGGAGAATCGACTGAGGAAACAAAATAATATTTTTTCTTAGGATAAAATATCGAAAAAGGAGCCAATTGGCTCCTTTTTTCATTATTCGTTAAATGTATATACCAGAATTGGAATTTTGGTATGCTTTATAACTTGTTTAGTTTTACTAGGATTCAATATCCCTTGAAATAATCCTCGCTTATGTGTAGTCAATATGAGTAGTGAAATACCTTCCGCTTCGATTAATTCGTTTATTCCTTTTTTAAAACTCTTACTTTCCTTTTGAATAATATTCAATTTATCTTTTTCGAATTTTTTCAAAATTGAATCTAAAAATTGTTCATCAGGGTAAATATTCAAATCTTCTGATTCTTGTATGTGAACCAATTCTAAATTATGAAGAGAGAATTTTGCGAAGTCCAAGGCTTTTTCTATATAATTTTCTTCATCATATTCCAGTTGGCTAGCATAGCCTATTTTTGTTAAGATGGTACTTTCATAGTTTTCAGGAATAACTAACAGTGGTGCCTCCACATTATCAATTAAATGAGAAGCTGTACTGCCTATGAGCGTTTCAATAAATCCCTGTTCACCTGTTTTGCCGACTACTACAAAACTGACTGCTTCGGACTTACTAACATCATTTAAAATTGAGCTCAAATCACTGAATGCCAATTTATATTCGGCATCTAACCCATCTTTTTTTGCTGAATTTACTTCTTTCTCTAACTTTTCTTCCAATATTTTTACTGAATCACGAAATGTTTCCTCTATTAGTCCCACCGGAACATTAGGGTCTAGAATAGGAGGCGAATACGAATGCACTATTACCAATTTTTGTTCCATAATTTTGGCCAAATTTTTTGCATAATTCAAGGCATTAGTGGCTCCATTTGAAAAGTCGAATGCTACTACGATAGTTTTCATAATTGTATAATATCTAGTTTTGAATTTTAAGGTCTGCTTATGATTTGTTTTTAAACTATTCCAAAGTTATTCTTTTCTTTCAATTAAATAAATGATATTTGATAGGTTTATAAAATGATAATTTATTCATAATATATATGGATAAAGAAATATTTGTTAGATAAGTTAAAAATTTGACATAACTTTGTACTCCGATAATCTTATCTAATCGGAAAATAAAATTTCAATGAGTTTCATTCCCCAAGACGCTATCTTAATGCTTCAAGATGGCACCGTTTTCAAAGGCAAAGCTTTAGGTAAAATAGGTACAACAACAGGCGAGATCTGTTTTAATACCGGTATGACTGGCTACCAAGAAATCTATACTGATCCATCTTATTTTGGTCAAATTATCGTCAATACTACCGCTCATATTGGTAATTATGGCGTAAAATTAGATACGGAAGAAGAATCCGATAGTATTAAAATTAAAGGAATGATTTGTAATTCCTATGCAGATCATTATTATTCCCGTGCAACTGCAGATTATTCACTCCAAGAATATTTTGAAAAAAATGGAATTGTAGGAATTTGTGATATTGATACAAGACAAATTGTGAGATATATCAGAAATGCTGGCGTGATGAACTGTGTTATCTCCTCGGAGATTTCAGATGAAATAGAATTAAAAAAGATTTTGGAGGATTGTCCTTCGATGGACGGTCTAGAACTCAGTTCTTTGGTAAGTACGCCTGAGTCATATTTCTTGGGTAATCCAGATGCTAAATACAAACTGGCTGTAATGGATTACGGTTGTAAAAGAAACATCCTTAGGAATTTTGTTCAAAGAGATTGTTACGTGAAAGTATTTAATGCAAAAGCAGACCTATCTGAAATATTGGACTGGAATGCTGACGGCTATTTTATTTCAAATGGCCCCGGAGACCCAGGAGCGATGGATTATGCAGTGGAGACTATTAAAGAACTTCTTAAGTCTGAGAAACCACTTTTTGGAATATGTTTGGGACATCAATTATTGAGCAGATCTGTAGGTATAGGAACTTACAAAATGCACAATGGTCACAGGGGATTAAATCACCCCGTGAAGAACCTAATTTCAGGTAAATGTGAGGTGACTTCTCAAAATCACGGTTTTGCAGTTATACCAGAGGAAGCGTTTAAAAGCGAAGAGGTTGAAGTAACGCATCTTAATCTTAACGATAATACCATAGAGGGCATTAGATTAAAGAATAAACCAGCTTTCTCGGTGCAATATCACCCAGAAGCCGCACCTGGGCCACATGATTCCAATTATTTGTTCGACCAGTTTGTCAGTATGATGAACTAATCTAGATTTTAATGCAACTGTATAGTACCAATCATATAAGTGAAAATGTAGGTTTTGAAGAAGCAATCTTTCGTGGATTACCACCAGACAATGGCCTTTATATGCCTTCATTTATTCCACAATTGTCCATTGGATTTTGGGAAAATGTAGACCAACTTTCTCTCCAAGAAATTGCTTTTGAAATTTCTAATTGTTTGATTGGTGAGGATGTACCAGCAGATGATTTAAGAAAGATCATAAACCAAGCTATTGACTTTGAAGCTCCTTTGGTTCAGGTAACGGACAATATCTATTGCCTAGAATTATTCCATGGAACTTCGATGGCTTTTAAAGACTTCGGAGCAAGGTTTATGGCCTCTATTATGTCTTATTTTTTGAGAAAATCACAACAGAATATAAATATTTTGGTTGCAACTTCTGGTGATACTGGAGGTGCTGTTGCACAAGGTTTTTTTGAAAAAGAAAATATATCTGTCACCATACTATACCCAAAAGGAAAGGTGAGTGATATTCAGGAAAAGCAATTGACTACTCTTGGTAAAAATGTTAAGGCACTAGAAATAGATGGAACCTTCGACGATTGTCAGGCTTTGGTTAAAAGGGCTTTTTTGGATATCGAGCTCAAAGAAAGGTTTAATTTGGCTTCTGCAAATTCAATAAACATTGCTAGACTGATTCCCCAGTCCTTCTATTATGTTGCAGCTTATGCGGCTCTAAAGAAACTCGGTAAGAAAGTTATTTTCTCCGTTCCTTCTGGGAATTTTGGGAATCTGACTGCTGGTCTTTTGGCCATGAAAATGGGTATGCCAGTTGATACTTTTATTGCGGCCACAAACCTCAATAAGGTTGTGCCTGAGTATTTAAAGAGCGGAACTTATACGCCAATTTCGCCGTCTGTATCGACTATATCCAATGCAATGGATGTGGGAAATCCAAGTAATTTTCCAAGAATGAAGGCTCTTTTTGGCGACAGTTTGGATGCCATTAAAGAACATATTGTGGGTTGTTTTTACAACGACGACCAAACAAGAATTGGAATTAAGGAGTTGTTCACTGAATACAATTATTTGACTTGCCCGCATTCGGCGATTGGATACTTGGCACTCAAAGATTATTTCATTGAAACATCAGACAAAGAATCTATTGGAGTTTTCTTGTCTACAGCACACTTTGCTAAGTTTTTACCAGAGATGGAGGCCACCCTTGGTTTTACGCCGGAAATTCCAGAAAGATTGTCAATTTTGCTAGAGAAAACCAAAGTTGCGGTTTCTTTGGCCAATGATTTTGAAGATTTTAAAAGTTATTTGAATAAGAATTTGATATAAGGTGGTAAAGAATTTCTCTACCACCTTTAATTTTTATTTTAATATTACTGCTCCCAATGGAGGTAATGAAATTTCAATGGATTGATCAAAACCGTGGGCCTTTATTGCTTCGGTTGTTATTTTGCCGTTCGTAATTCCTGATCCCCAATATTTACTATCGTCCGAGTTTAATATTTCATTATACTCTTTGTTTTTTGGAACACCAATCCTGTATTTGGTCTTTGGAAGTGGGTTTAAATTCAGCAATACCAATACTTCCTCATTTAATCCTTTTCTTCTATAATAAACTACGCAATTTTCAGTATCAGTTGTATCTAACCAATCGAATCCTTCAGAGCTAAATTGTTTGTCAAATAAAGCAGGTTCGCTTCGGTAAACTTTGTTTAGGTCCTGTACCAATAAATTTATACCATTGTGGCTATCGTAGTTTAATAAATGCCAGTCAAGACTTTTTAAGAAATTCCACTCTTCAGACTGTCCAAACTCTCCGCCCATAAATAATAATTTAGAACCCGGATGTGTAAACATATAAGAAAAAAGAATCCTTAAGTTTGCGAATTTTTGCCATTCGTCACCAGGCATCTTATTCAAAAGTGAGTTTTTTCCATAAACCACTTCGTCATGGGAAAGTGGCAACATGAAATTTTCAGAGAAGGCATAAACAGTACTAAAAGTAAGGTCATTTTGGTGCCATTTTCTGTACATGGGGTCTTTTGCAAAATATCTTAGGGTATCGTTCATCCAGCCCATCATCCATTTCATGCCAAAACCCAAGCCGCCTAAGAAAGTTGGTCGGGAAACGCCCGGAAATGCCGTCGATTCTTCTGCTATGGTTTGAACATCAGGAAAAGATTTATATATCTCTTCATTCAATTCTTTGAATAGTGAAATTACCTCTAAGTTTTCTCTGCCTCCAAATACGTTTGGTATCCATTCTCCCTCGTTTCTTGAGTAATCTCTGTAAAGCATCGACGCCACAGCGTCAACTCTCAGACCATCGGCATGAAATCTATCAAGCCAAAACAATGCATTACTTATCAAAAAAGATCGGACTTCGTATCTGCCATAGTTGAATATGTAGGATTTCCAGTCTGGATGATATCCTTGACGTGGGTCTTCATGTTCGTAAAGAGCTGAGCCATCAAATCTGTAAATGCCATGTGCATCATTCGGATAATGCGAAGGCACCCAGTCGAGAATAACCCCAATTCCATTTTTATGCAATTGCTCCACCAAATACATGAAGTCTTGTGGCGTTCCAAATCTACTACTTGCGGCAAAATATCCAGTTATTTGATACCCCCAAGATGGTTCGTAAGGGTGCTGCATGATGGGCATAAACTCCACGTGAGTAAAGCCCATTTCTTTTACATAAGGCACTAAAGTATCTGCTATCTCTCTGTAGGTGAGTCTTCTGTCATTATCTTCGGGGTCTCTTTTCCATGAACCAATGTGAACTTCATACACTGAACATGGGGCTGATAGAGCATTTGCATTTTTCCTGGTTTTCATCCATTCATCGTCCTGCCATTCGTACCAAGTATCCCATACGATTGAGGCTGTTTTGGGTGATTCTTCCCATCTCAGAGCAAAAGGGTCCCCTTTTTCTAGTTTTTGGCCACCGATATTTGAATCAATAAAATATTTGTAGACAGTTCCATTTCCAATATTAGAAACCCACCCCTCCCAAATACCTGATCCATCCCAACGAGGCAACAACTGATGACTCTCTTTGTTCCATCCATTAAAATCGCCTATAACTGAAACTGATTGGGCATTTGGTGCCCAAACAGCAAAATAAGTCCCTGTAGCACCTTCATTTTCGCGAACATGCGACCCTAATTTTTCATAAAGTCTAAAATGGCGGCCAGACTTGAAAAGGCCGATGTCAAAGTCCGTTAGTAGCGAAAACGGTTCAACATTCTTAAATTCGACTTTTTCTGGGCTTTGTTGTTTCTTTTTGCTCATAAAGGTTAAATGTATTTTCTTACAATATTTTAAAATATATCTTGTTTTTCAAAAACAAAATTCAAAGTTTTTTTAAAAAGGAAAGATAGTAGTTTTTTAGAAGCATTTATCGTGTTTTTTTGAAAATTTATTCAAAGCCAAATACTTTTAAATATTCTTTTAGTAGAAATAAATGAATTAAAGTATTTTTGTGAACGGAAATATATCGAAAGAAATGGAAATTACGAAAAAAGAACAATACGCTGTATTTAAACCATTGGGTGCGAGTTTTGATGAAACTGTATCCTTAGCAATTGAAAAAAGCATAGCAGTGATGTATTCTGCTGAAGGTAGGATCAATTTTATATTGAATTTATTAAAAGTAGATGCCATTAGTCCTGCAGGTATCACCTTATTAAACAAAGTGCAGAAAATCTGCAAAAACGAATCGGGATTGTTGGTTTTGGTTTCCACAAACAATGACGTTATTGATTACATTTCGGGTGCTACGGAAGAATTTTTGTTGATATTGCCGAGTGAAGAAGAGGCCATCGATGCGGTTTTTATGAACGAACTAGAAAATGACTTTAAAGATGAGCAGGACGAAGAGTTTGGTTCTGAAGGCGAAATCGACTATTAATAAACCACTTAATATTGGAATTTAGAATACTTGGTACTGGATCTGCAACACCACAATTGCAACGTAACCCCTCAGCTTTTGTGGTAACTGTTGATAATTTTCTAATCCTCATAGATTGTGGAGAAGGTACTCAGTTTCGACTTTTACAATACAAGATCAAGATTTCTAGACTTAAGTATATCCTTATTAGCCACCTCCATGGTGATCATTATTTTGGACTGATTGGTTTGTTGAGCTCTCTAAATATGCAACGGAGAACTGAACAATTAGATATTTTTGGACCTCAAGGATTAGATGAAATCATATATCAGCAACTCAAATATTCAGGCTCTATTCTCAATTTCAAGTTGGAATTTCATGTGACAAATCCAAATGCTTTTGATGAGATTTTGGATAATGATTGCTTAAAAATCAATACTTTCCCACTAAAACATAGGATAGATTGTACGGGTTTTTTGTTAACAAAGAAGTCCAGTAAACGCAAAATACTTGCTGAAAAACTACCTGAGAATTTCCCGGTGACATTTTATAAATTGCTCAAAGAGGGATTGGATGTGCACGACGAACTTGCAGGTAAAACCTATAAAAATTCAGATTATACTATTGAAGGCAATCATGAGAAGCGGTTGGCTTATTGTTCTGACACGATTTTTGATGAATCCATCGTAGATTACATAAAAAATACTGACTTGCTCTATCACGAATCCACTTTTTTAGAGGAACAAGCCGAAAGGGCAAAATTTACTTTTCACTCCACTGCCATACAAGCGGCAACAATTGCCAAAACCTCCAATGCCAAACGTTTGGTGATTGGACATTTTTCTTCTCGTTACAAAACTTCTGAGCAGTTTTTAGTAGAAGCCAAAACAGTTTTTGAGGATTCTTTTCTTGCTCAGGAGGGCGAAAATTTCATTATTTAATTAAATGATATAATATTTTTAATCTATTGTTTAATTTCTGGTGTTTTTAACATACAAACCCTATGAGTTTAGTAGGATAATAAATAACTTTGAGAAAAATAATTGGAATCGTAGCATGCAGAGTTTCAGAACAGAGTTAGAGAACCCCGTAGTGGAGCAAGATATCATAGATTTAGAAAAGAAAATCAGGATGTTTCGTGAAGGAACAATCCATGAGGATAAATTTAGAAGTTTGCGTTTGGCTAGAGGTGTTTATGGCCAACGCCAACAGGGTGTCCAAATGGTAAGGATCAAGCTGCCTTATGGAAAGATGACTTTTAAACAGTGGAAAAGAATCTCTGATATTTCAGATAAATATTCTACTGGAAATTTACACCTAACCACCCGTCAAGATATTCAGATTCACTTTGTTAGTCTTGACCGAACACCTGAATTATGGCATGAACTAGAACAAGACAATGTTACGCTCCGTGAGGCCTGTGGAAATACAGTTAGAAATATCACAGCATCTGTAACCGCAGGAATAGATCCAAATGAGCCATTTGATATAACTCCCTATGCTCATTCACTATTTGAGTATTTGCTTAGAAATCCCATCTGTCAAGAAATGGGAAGAAAAATTAAGATTTCTTTCTCTAACACAGACGAAGATACAGCTTTGGCTTTTATACATGATATGGGCTTTTTGCCTAAAATAAAAGATGGCAAAAGAGGTTTTAAAGTTGTGGTGGGCGGCGGTCTTGGTGCCCAGCCAAGAATGGCGGATTTGGCTCATGAATTTTTGCCAGAAGATCAACTCATACCATTTGCAGAAGCAGTTTTGAGAGTTTTTGATCGACATGGTGAGCGTAATTCAAGAAGCAAAGCAAGAATGAAGTTTCTTTTGCAGAAGATTGGTTTTGAGGCTTTTATGGAGTTGGTGGCCGCCGAAAGATTAGCAATAAAAAATAAATCTTATGAAATAAATACAGAACGTTTCGAACTTTCTGAAGAAATTCATACCAAAGTAGAAACACCTTCGGATCTTCAAAAATTTGAGATTTGGAAAGCTACCAATACATTTGAGCAAAAGCAAAAAGGCAAATTTGGCGTTTTTATAAGAATTCCTTTAGGCAATATTTCAAGCGTAGTTTCAAGAAGTCTTATTGAAAAATTGGATGGTTTTGTAGGAAACGATATCAGAGTGACCATCAATCAAGGCCTTTTCTTGAGAAATGTTCCTGCCGAAAATTTGTCTTATGTATATAATGTTCTTGATTCTGAAGGATTGGCTGCTTTTGGGGCAAACAGCGTTGCTAATATTACGGCTTGTCCTGGAACTGATACCTGTAATTTGGCCATTTCAGACAGTGTGAGCATCACTTATGAGTTAGAAAAAGTGATTGACCAAGAATTTCCTGATTTAGTAAAAAACAACGATTTTAAAATAAAAATATCGGGTTGTATGAATTCATGTGGGCAACATGGAATGGCCAATATTGGTTTTCATGGTAGCTCTTTGAAAGACGCCAACAAAAATGTCCTTCCTGCTTTACAAGTATTGCTGGGTGGCGGATCGTCAGGTGATGGGTTTGGTAGAGCAGCAGAAAAAGTCATTAAAGTTCCTTCAAAAAGAGGTCCGCAAGTGTTGAGATATATTTTTGCTGATTACCAAGATAACGGTTTAGAAGGAGAGTATTTCAATAATTATTTTGATCGTCAAGGCAAGAACTACTTCTACGAGCTGCTAAAACCTTTGGCAAGCTTAGAGGCTTTGGTTCAGTCTGATTTTATAGATTGGGGTCAAGAAGTGGCTTTCGAAACCGCTATCGGAGTTGGTGAGTGTGCGGCTGTAATGGTAGACTTGGTGGCAATACTTTTTGTAGAGGCTGACGAGAAATTGGCGGACGCCAAAGGTGCATTTGAAAGCGAAAAGTGGGCTGATGCCATTTATTTGGCATATAGTGCTCAGGTAAATGCCGCCAAAGCCATGCTTTTGGATATCGACGTCAATTGCAGCACACAAATGAAGGTCATTTCAGAATTTACCCAAAATTTTGACGAAGGGTTTTCTGAAAGTATTCTGAGAATAAACAAAGAAAATCCGAGTAAGGAATTTGCGATTGAATATATTCGTGATGCAGTGACATTCTGTTCAGAAACGAAAAAGAAAAGAGAAGAAAACTTAAAAAATCAAGTTGTTGCTTAATGTTTTCGTTAAATAAAATACCCAAACTCACCTTGGTGGGAGCTGGCCCAGGAGATCCCGAGCTGATAACCTTGAAGGCTATAACTGCTCTCAGGAATGCCGATGTGGTGCTTTACGACGCATTGACAAACGACGAACTATTGGAGTATTGTCATCCAATGTGCGAAAAAATATATGTGGGTAAGAAAGGACATCAAAAAGGAATCACGCAAGATGGAATTAATTTTTTGATTGTAGAAAAAGCTTTTGAAAAAGGCCATGTAGTAAGACTTAAAGGTGGCGATCCTTTTGTTTTTGGAAGAGGTATTGAAGAAATAGAGTTTGCAAAACAACGTGGTATTGCGTCCACTTATATTCCAGGTATTTCGTCGGTTTTTTCAGGTGGAAATCACCTGATTCCGCTGACAGACAGGCGAGTAAGTGATGGTTTTTGGGTAATTACTGGTCATAAATCAGATAAAAAATTTTCCGCTGATCTCGATTTGGCCGTTCAGTCTAATTCTACAGTTGTACTTTTGATGGCCATGTCGAAGCTCAGTTATATTGCTGAAAAGTATTCAGTAGCCAATCGGAGCGAAATACCAGTTTGTATTATTCAAAATGCCAGTACAAGCAAAGAGAAAATGGCTATTGGTAAAGTCTCAGAGTTGATGAAGATAGCAGATGAAAATAATTTGACCAATCCAGCCATAATAATAATTGGTGAAGTAGTAGATTATCATGCTCTTAGTCTTTCTAATTTCGAGCAGCAATATTTAGAAGTAGAACAAATAAAATAAGTGAAGGTAAACCACTAAATTTGTGGTTTATTTTCTTGTAAAATATCGTAATGATTATGATTGAAGAATTAGAAAATTTGGATTTAGTGGATTCCTTGCGATTAGTGAGTGAAAAATATCCAAATAAGGTGGTTTTCTCAACGTCATTTGGACAGGAAGATCAAGTTATTACAGATGCGATTTTTAAAAACGGACTGAATATTCAGGTTTTTACACTAGATACAGGTCGGCTGTTTCCAGAAACATACGAGTTGATGGATAAAACAAAAGCTCGCTATAAAACCTCATTTAAAACTTATTTTCCAGACACCCAACAGGTGGAAAATTTGGTTGAAAATAAAGGATTTAACTCTTTTTATGAGTCAGTCGAAAATCGCAAAGAATGTTGTGGAATTCGTAAAATTGTTGGTTTAAAAAGAGCCATAAAAGGTAATGAAGTCTGGATTACAGGTTTAAGGTCAGAACAATCCGATAACCGCAGTTCTATGGCAATATGGGAATATGATGAATCCAATCAAATCCATAAATTCAATCCATTGGTGCATTGGACATTCGAACAAATGGAAACTTATTTGAAAGATAACAATGTCCCTCAAAACGCACTTCATAAAAAAGGATTTGTGAGCATAGGATGCCAACCATGTACGAGAGCCATTGAAAATGGCGAGCATCCAAGAGCTGGTCGTTGGTGGTGGGAAGAGTCCCAAAAAGAGTGCGGTTTGCACGCTGTAAAATAATAGATTTAGTTTTTTTGAACGATAAGCATGAATATAAACAAACAATTTCCGAGAGCTTTAGAAGACGAAGCCATCTTTATTTTAAGAGAAGTGGCGGCCCAATTTGAAAAGCCGGCGATACTTTTTTCAGGAGGTAAAGACTCTATTACGTTGGTAAGATTGGCCCAAAAAGCATTTTTTCCAGGCAAAATCCCTTTTCCATTGGTTCATGTAGATACAGGACACAATTTTCCTGAGACTACAGACTTCAGGGATAAATTGGCCGCTGAATTAGGTGTGGAGTTAATTATCAGAAATGTAGAAGATTCTATAAAAGCTGGAAAAGTTAAAGAGGAAACAGGTAAATACGCCAGTAGAAATGCTCTTCAAACAGTTACACTTTTGGATACTATAGAAGAATTCAAGTTTGACGCTTGTATTGGTGGGGCCAGAAGAGATGAGGAAAAAGCCAGAGCCAAAGAAAGAATATTTTCGGTTAGAAACGATTTTGGTGAATGGGATGCCAAAAAACAACGTCCTGAACTTTTTGATATGCTCAATGGCAAAATAGATTTAGGAGAAAACGTTAGAGTATTCCCAATTTCTAACTGGACAGAGTTGGATGTTTGGAACTACATTAAGGCCGAAAATTTGGAGATTCCATCGATATATTTTGCTCACGAACGTGAGGTTTTTGACAGAGATGGTATGATTTGGTCTGATTCCGAGTTTATCAACAAATCGGAAGATGAAGTGCCTTACAAGACTATCGTGAGGTTCAGAACAGTGGGAGACATGACATGCACTGCGGCGGTTTCGTCTACTGCAGACAATATTGACACAATTATAGAGGAGATTTTGGAGGCGGAGATTTCTGAAAGAGGAGCAAGGATAGACGATAAACGCTCTGAGGCCGCCATGGAAAAACGTAAACAACAAGGATATTTTTAAATAATGGATATATTAAGAATTGCAACAGCTGGCTCTGTTGATGACGGGAAAAGTACTTTGATAGGTAGATTGTTGTTTGAAACTCAGTCGATTACCAAAGATAAAATAGAAGCATTGAAGGCTGCAAGTCAAAGAAAAGGATTAGATTTTGTAGATTTATCTTTATTAACAGATGGCTTAATAGCAGAGCGTGAGCAAGGCATAACCATAGACGTGGCCCACATTTATTTTAATACACCTACACGTAAATACATTATTGCCGATACTCCAGGACATTTTGAATACACGAGAAATATGGTTACAGGAGCATCTAATGCTTCGGTTTCTATTATTTTAATTGACGCTCGAAACGGTGTAGGTGAACAAACTAGAAGACATTTTTATATTTCTTCCTTATTAGAAATAAAGAATGTGGTGGTGGCTGTAAACAAAATGGATTTGGTGGATTACTCAGAAACCCGATATGAGGAAATAAAAAATGACTTCTTCGAGCTTTCAGATAAACTCAGAAAACCAAATCAAAATATCACTTTTATTCCTATTTCGTCACTTTATGGTGAGAATATAGTGGTCAAATCAGAAAAAATGCCTTGGTATTCAGGGGATTCTTTACTTAATATTTTGGAGGGGGTGGCACCTGAGGATATCGATTCAGCTGTTTTGCCTTTTAGATTCCCTGTTCAGCACGTAATTCGTCCAAAGTCGGAGGAATATCATGATTTTAGAGGTTATTCGGGTAAAATAGCATCAGGCCAAATTAACAAAGGAGATATGGTGGCGGCATTGCCAAGCCAGCAAATAAGCAAGGTAAAAGAAATCTTTAAATATACAGATTCTCTTGACTCAGCTCATCAAACAGAATCTGTCGTGATAACGCTTGAAGACAATATTGACATTAGTAGAGGCAATATGTTGGTGAAAATCGGCGAACAACCTGAGTTAAAGAAACAAGTAAATGCCAGAATTTGCTGGATGGACACCGAGCCAATGAAAGTTGGTAAAGGTTATTTGGTGCAGCACGGCATAAACAGAGTAAAAGCCAAAGTGGCTTCTATTGATAGCAGACTGGAGATTTCTACTTTTGAAGCGTCAGAAAATGTAGATGAATTGAAACTAAATCAAATTGGCGAGGTTTCATTTAAACTAGCGGCTCATATTTTTGCAGACAATTTTGAGTCCAATCCCGCCAATGGAGCTTTCATAATTATAGATGAATTTAATAACAATACTGTGGGGGTTGGCTTTGTAAAATAATATTGGGGGATATATAGGGGTTAATAAAGAATGGCGACAGTTTCTGTCGCCTTTTTTTATGTCAAATTGTATAATTTCAATACTATTTATTAATATAATTACAAATTAATTTGGCATTCATAAAATTTGGCAAATTGTGCATTTGACCTTTCAATTAATTATTAAATTGCATTGCAGGTTTAATAAAATACTTTATTTTCTGTAATTAAATAGCTTTTATTTTTAGGGAAATTTTTGAAAATACTTAGAAATTTGCCTACTAAATTAAGGGTACAATAAAAAAACTATTTCATTAAAAAATGACTCAAATCGATCAAAATCAAGGTCTTTACCTACCCGAGTTTGAACACGATGCCTGTGGTATCGGATTTAGGGCTCACCTAAAGGGGAGAAAATCACACCAAATTGTGGCTGACGCTATTCATATGCTAGAGCGTATGGATCACCGTGGTGCTTGTGGTTGTGATCCAAACACAGGTGATGGAGCAGGTATTTTGCTACAAATTCCCCATGAATTTTTATACGAAGAGTGCTTAAATCTTGGCTTCAGACTACCGCCTTTGGGTGATTATGGCTTGGGAATGATTTTTTTTCCAAGCGATGAAACGCAGAGAGATGAGTGTAAAGAGATTTTGAATCGTAAAATAACAAGTCTAGGATTCGAGCTTTTGGGTTATAGAAAAGTACCTACCCAAAACGAAACCCTAGGAGAAGGCTCGGGTTCAGTGGAACCTTGGGTGGAGCAATTATTTATTTCCAAAATTGATCCTTTACAAGATAATATAACATTTGAAAGAAAACTTTACGTATTTAGGCAATATGCCACCAAGTTGATACATGAATCCGTAGATGGCACAAAAGAGCAGTTCTATTTCAGTTCATTGTCTTCTAGCACAGTTTCTTATAAAGGACAACTAACTACAGATCAGTTAAAATATTATTTTCCAGACCTTAAAAATCCTGATGTAGTTTCGGCTTTTGCCATCGTACACTCTAGATTTTCTACCAATACTTTTCCTTCTTGGAAATTGGCACAGCCATTCCGTTATATTGCCCACAATGGTGAAATAAACACTGTGAAAGGTAATGTTAACTGGATTAGAGCCGCAGAATCTACATTTTACTCTGAGTTTTTCTCAGAAAAAGAAATGCAAATGATTTTGCCAATTTGTGATAAAGGAAATTCCGACTCAGCTCAATTGGACAATGCCATAGAGTTATTATATCTTTCAGGACGTTCATTGCCTCATGTAATGATGATGTTGATACCTGAAGCATGGGACGGAAACGAGCACATGGACCCAGTTAGAAAGGCATTTTATGAATACCATTCTAGCATTATGGAACCATGGGACGGTCCTGCATCTATCTCTTTTACAGATGGAAAAATAGTTGGAGCTACACTCGATAGAAACGGACTTCGTCCATCAAGATATTGGGTATTGAATGACGACACAGTTATCATGGCTTCTGAAGCCGGGGTTTTAGATGTTGATCAGTCGAAAGTTATTTCTAAAGGTCGTTTGCAACCTGGCAAAATGTTCGTTGTGGATATGGAGCAAGGAAGAATCATTCCTGACGAAGAACTTAAGGCCGATATTTGTTCAAGACAGCCTTATCAAGAATGGTTAGATGAGCATAAAATAAAAATTTCAGAATTGCCTGATTCTATTCGTCCATATACAAACTATGACGAAAAATCACTTCTGAAACGCCAATTGGCTAGTGGATATACTTCTGAGGATTTAAGAATGATATTGGCTCCAATGGCTGCATCAGGTGCAGAAGCGATTGGTTCCATGGGAATTGACTCGCCATTGGCGGTACTTTCTAACCAGAGTCAGCATATTTCTTACTATTTCAAGCAGCTTTTTGCTCAAGTAACAAACCCACCTATTGATTCTATCAGAGAGCGATCTATTATGTCTTTGATTTCCTTCGTTGGTGCTGCTGACAATATTCTTACAGAATCTCCAAAACACTGCCGTCAGGTACAATTGGAACAGCCAGTTTTAACCATCAAGCAATTTGACAAACTACGTTTTGTAGATTACGAAGGTTTTCAAGCCAAAACTATCAATACCTATTTTAATGTTGACTCAGTAAATCCTGCAAAATCGCTAGAATTTGCTTTGGAAAGAATCTGTAGGTATGCCGAAGACGCTATTAACGACGGTTTTGAAATCATCATTTTATCAGATAGAGCAATTGATTCAGATCATGCTCCGATTCCTTCTTTGTTGGCAGTTGCAGCAGTTCATCATTATTTGATCCGAGAGGGGATAAGAGGCAAGGTAGGTATTTTGGTAGAATCAGGTGATATTTGGGAAACACATCACTTTGCAACTTTGATAGGTTATGGTGCTTCAGGAATATGTCCATACATAGCTTTTGAGACCATTGCTGAGCTCAACAGAAAAGGTATGATTGATGGTGAATTTTCAGACGAGCAATTGTTCAAAAACTATACAAAAGCTGTTGATAAAGAATTGTTGAAGATTTTCTCAAAAATGGGAATATCTACTTTGCAATCTTACCGAGGAGCTCAAATTTTTGAATGTATTGGTCTCAACAAGTCTGTCGTTGACAGGTTTTTCACCGGAACAGTTTCAAGAATTGAAGGACTTGGATTGGAAGAAATAGCCAAAGAATGTTTGATTCGTCATACAATTGCTTACCCAAAAGTTTCGGTTCAGAGTGTTAAAAGACTGGAAGTTGGTGGCGTGTATCAATGGAAACAAAGAGGAGAAAAACACCTTTTCAATCCTGAAACCATTCATTTGCTTCAGCAGTCGGCTAGAGTTGCAGAAAAAGATCAAGATAAAGGATACGAAATATTTAAGAAGTATTCTAAAATAATGAACGACCAAACAGAACAGGCAATGACATTGCGTGGTTTGTTGAGCTTCAAAAATGCCAATCCAATTTCTATAGAGGAGGTAGAGCCTGTAGAGAATATTTTGAAGAGGTTTGCCACAGGTGCCATGTCATTTGGGTCGATTTCTTGGGAAGCCCATACTACTTTGGCCATCGCCATGAATAGAATTGGCGGAAGATCAAACTCTGGAGAAGGTGGTGAGGACGAGATTCGTTATGCCATTAGAGAAAATGGAGACAATTTAAGCTCAAGTATAAAACAAGTAGCATCTGGTAGGTTTGGCGTAACGTCCTATTATTTGACCAACGCCAATGAACTTCAAATAAAAATGGCTCAAGGAGCTAAACCAGGTGAGGGCGGTCAGTTGCCTGGGCATAAAGTGGACGATTGGATAGGGAAAGTGAGACACTCAACTCCTGGTGTGGGTTTGATTTCACCGCCACCACATCACGATATTTATTCGATTGAAGATTTAGCTCAGTTGATTTATGATCTGAAAAATGCCAATAGAGCTGCTAGGATATCTGTTAAATTGGTTTCAGAAGCTGGTGTGGGTACTGTTGCTTCTGGAGTAGCTAAGGCACATGCCGATGTGGTTTTGGTTGCTGGATATGATGGTGGCACTGGTGCTTCACCTTTGTCTTCTATTCGACATGCAGGATTACCTTGGGAGCTGGGCTTAGCGGAAACACATCAAACGCTGGTAAAAAATAAATTAAGAGGAAGAATCACCGTTCAGGCCGATGGACAAATCAGAACAGGTAGAGACATCGTTATAGCAGCCTTACTTGGTGCAGAAGAATTTGGTGTGGCCACAGCAGCTTTGGTTGCGGTAGGTTGTATAATGATGCGTAAATGTCACTTAAATACCTGCCCAGTTGGAGTTGCCACGCAAAATAAGGAGTTAAGAGCCTTGTTCAGCGGTAAGCCTGAACATGTGGTGAACATGTTCCAATATCTGGCCCAAGAAGTTAGAGAAATCATGGCTGAGCTTGGTTTTAGAACCATCAACGAAATGGTAGGTCAAACACAAATGCTTGAAAAACGCAATAACATTGAGCATTGGAAAATTAAAAACCTTGATCTTTCAAGAATATTGTACAAAGAAGAAGCTGACGAAACAGTAGCTCTTTACAAGCAAGAGGAACAAGATCATGGAATTGACCATGTTCTGGATTGGAAATTGGTAGAGGATGCAAAAGATGCTCTTGAAAACCAAACCAAAGTAACTGGCGAATATGTAGTTAATAACCTAAATAGGTCAATAGGAGCGATGCTTTCTAATGAAATATCAAAGATTTATGACGGGGAAGGATTGCCAGCCGAAACTATCAGCTTCAAATTTAGAGGAACAGCTGGACAATCATTTGGAGCATTTTCTACAAAAGGTATTAAGTTTGAACTTGAAGGAGACGCCAATGATTACTTTGGGAAGGGCCTTTGTGGTGCCGAATTGGTAGTTTTTCCGGATAGAAAGGCGACTTTCAAACCTTCCGAAAATATGGCTGTTGGTAATGTTTCTTTTTACGGAGCGACTTCAGGCGAGGCTTATATCAATGGAATGGCAGGTGAGCGTTTCTGTGTTCGTAACTCTGGTGCCAAAGTGGTAGTAGAAGGTGTAGGTGATCACGGATGCGAGTATATGACTGGTGGCGTGGTGGTTGTTCTGGGTGAAACAGGCAAAAACTTTGCGGCAGGCATGAGCGGCGGTTTGGCTTTTATATATGACCAAAAAGGTGATTTTGATTCAAAATGCAATACCGAAATGGTAAATCTGGAAGAATTGGAATCGTCTGATTATGAATTACTAAGAGACATGATTGGTAAACAATATTCCAACACCAATAGCGAGGTGGCCAAGTTTATCCTTGACAATTGGGAAACCGAAATTGCAAAGTTTGTAAAAGTATATCCTACGGATTACAAGAGGATTTTGATGAAAAAAATGGCAGAAAGTATTGCCGCTTAATTAAAGAATTTCAAATAGATTAATATATTTTTAGATTATGGGAAAACCAAGTGGTTTTTTAGAATTTGAAAGAAAAGCATCTCAAAAAAGAGATGTAAACGAAAGAAAAAACGATTATAATGAGGTTGAACTTGGCTATGACCAAGCTCAGACCAAAGATCAAGCTGCTCGTTGTATGGATTGTGGCATTCCTTTTTGTCACAATGGTTGTCCATTGGGCAATATCATACCTGAATTCAACGATGCTGTCTATGATGGTAACTGGCAGTATGCTTACGAGCTTTTGTCTTCTACAAACAATTTTCCAGAATTTACTGGCCGAATTTGCCCAGCTCCATGTGAATCTTCATGTGTTTTGGGTATCAATAAACCAGCTGTAGCCATCGAATATATTGAGAAATCAATCATTGAAAGAGCTTTTGAAAACGGATGGGTAGTACCAAATCCTCCAAAAAAACGCACAGGCAAAACCGTGGCTGTGATTGGAGGTGGACCTGCCGGAATGGCCGCAGCCACACAACTCAATAAAGCTGGACATACTGTGACTTTGTACGAAAGAGCCGATCAAATTGGTGGTCTCGTACGATACGGTATCCCAGACTTCAAACTGGATAAAAGCATCATTGACAGACGCTTGGAAGTGATGCAAGCAGAGGGAATTGAATTTAAAACAGGCGTAAATGTAGGCGTGGATATTAAAGCTGAGAAATTGTTGGATAAATATGATGCCATCGTTCTCACTGGAGGCTCCACAGTTCCGAGAGATGTTGAAATCAAAGGTAGAGAGCTAAAAGGAATTTACCCTGCGATGGAATTTTTGAGTCAGCAAAATAAAAGAGTGGCTACAGAAAGAGGTAAATCACTCGACTTGGCCAAAGATCACCAAGGTAAGGCTTACCAAAATGGCGAATTATTAGCAACTGGAAAAAATGTTTTTGTGATTGGTGGTGGTGACACAGGTTCGGACTGTGTGGGAACATCAAACAGACACAAAGCTGCTTCGGTTTCACAAATAGAAATCATGCCAATGCCACCCGCTTCTCGTGCCGAAAGTACACCTTGGCCGCAGTGGCCAATGATGCTTCGTACATCCACTTCGCACGAAGAAGGATGTGAGCGTTCATGGAGTGTAAATACCAAAGAGTTTATTGGTGATGAAAACGGAAATTTGAAGGCACTCAAATTGGTAAATATTGAATGGGTGTTGGAGAATGGACGCATGGTCATGAAAGAAATAGAAGGATCAGAAAAAATTTATCCAGCTGAGTTGGCTTTGATAGCCGCAGGTTTTCTTCATCCTCAAGCCAGTGGTTTAATTGAAGATTTGGGCGTGAAACTCGATAACCGAGGAAATGTGGACGCAACAAACTACCAAACATCAGTTAAGAAGGTTTTTGCGGCTGGTGATATGCGTAGAGGTCAATCTTTGGTGGTTTGGGCCATATCGGAAGGAAGAGAGGCCGCTAGAGCGGTAGATGAATTCCTGATGGGTTATTCATTGCTAGAAGCCAAGGCGGTACCGATGATTACCGCCGATTATGTAGGAATTTAATAATGAGTATCTGAAAATACGAAAGCCATCTGCGAGGATGGCTTTTTTGTTTTGGGCTAATAAATTAAATTCTGTTTAAGATCAATTGATTTCTTCAATGACCACTTTTCTGTATTTGTTCAATTCCTCAATAGCTTTTTTTGAGTCAGTATTATGATTCTTCCAATCTACATCAATCTGACTCCCATCTACTCCTTTGTTCTTTAAATAGTTCGCTACAACTTGTGTTCTGTATTTGGCAAGAATTGCATTTAAAGTTTCTTTGCCAACATTATCTGTATATCCGGAAACATTTATGCGGGCGTTCATTTTTTGTTGCAGATAAATGGCCAAACTATCCAAAATCAATCGATTTTCTGATTTAAGCTCAAACTTACTTTGATCAAAATATAGATTTCTACTCCTAAATGAACTATAAGGAAGTGTATTCTTTTGATCATTAATTGGTTCAGTTTTATCATTAATTGAGGATTCTGCTAAAATATTTTGCTGTTTAGATTCTAAGACTATTTCGGTTGGATAAGTGGTGATATCTACAAAAGTGAATCCTACACTTGCTTTGACTTCATTTTCTTGAATTATTTCATTTTTAAAGTTTGTGGTGATTATTTTAAAGTTTTTGTTATAAGATTTTTCTGTTAGTGGAAAAGGTAAACTATTTTTATTTTCAACCAAAATGGTAAAGTCCGAATTTCTGAATCGATTGTCTTTTCTTACTGTAAAAAGTTCATATTTGTTGCCTTTTTGATGTGTGCTTGGAAGACAGAAAATCATGATGTCTTTGGATGGATATTGAGAAAATCCACCTTTGCTATTGATACTGAGGTTGGCTGAAGATGCTTTTGTGAATTTCCCAACGAACTGAACAGGAAAAGAAACAGAAATATAACCATCACTTTCAAAAACTAATTCTTGGATATCAGTTTGGAGTTGGAAATTGAAAAGGTTTTTGGTGTCGGTCTCTGCCAACTTTACCTTTTTACCATCTTTAAGGCCATAAACCTCCGTTTTGAGGTCAACTCCGTTTTTGTCATCCCAAAAACTCCCTTGGATGGTTAAATTTTGAGCGAGGACTGTTCTAATTCCTGGATTCAAAAAAAGTAAGAGAAACAAAAATTTTGGATGAAGAAAATTTAAAAAGCTAAAAGGTGATGAACAGGATTTTTTCATTCTGATTAAATTGTTGTTTAGAGGTCGAATATTTTTTCAATTTGGAAATTAGTAATTTTAAAATCTTTCTGAAATTAAGGGTAATTTTTTAAAAATAAAAGTCATTGATTATATTTTAACTAAGGGATTAGTTTTTGGGCTAGACTTAGTTCCTAAAGTTACTCGTTAATTATACTCACTACCGTTTTTAGTTCTTCTATTAAACTCTCGCTTGAACTGAATCCAGAGCTTCTGTGTCTAATATTTCCATTTTTATCAATTATTATTTTGGCGGGTATTGAAGTTATATGGTAATCATTAGCCGTTTGATTAATGTTTTCGATGAGTGAATCAAACAAAATATGGAAGTTCTCTAGTTTTCGACTTTTTATTATTTTTTCGATGTTTTGAGATAAATTGTTTTCTCCTTCAATCCTCTTAATTTCAGACTCAAAAGTATTTATAAAAAGAAATTTGACATTTTGATTTTCCAATTCTTTCATAGCGGTTTGCATCGCCGGAAATGCTTTTATGCAAGGTGTACACCAAGTTGCCCAAAAGTCAATTATAACTGTTTTTCCTAGGAAATCAGAAAGTCGTACTACATTACCCGACAAATCTTTAAGTTCAAAATCTGGGGCATCAATATGGGTTAAACCTTTTTTTAGTGATAATTTGTACGAATTAATAGCCTCAATTTTCGCATTTGTAAGATTGCTAGCTTCTTTTGTTATAAAAGTTTCTTTCGAAATCAATTTATAAATTGAATCAATTTTGGCATTCGAAACATTCCCTTTTATATAATCTTCCGAAATTTTAATGGCCTCTTCAATTTTTTTGTTGGCTACCAAATATTCAATGAAATGGTAGTTTATTGTCGGGTCATTATTATTCATCAATTCCATTGCCTTTCTTTGATTACTCAAGGCTTCTTCTTTGTGACCAAATTTGTACAAAATAGATGCATAGGTATCTAGAACATTACCAAAATAAATGGAAAGCGTGTCACTATTTTTTCGAGCTTCAATAGCCTTTTCAGCAAACATTTTGGCTCTAGAGAGTGTAGAATCATTCTGAGAAAATTTCCAAGCAATGTTATTCAGGTTGAAGGCTAAATAACTTTGAGCCTCTTTTGTCTTTTCATTTTCTAAAAACTCGGAAATTATACCTTCTATATTCTTAAAATCATTCTTTTTGGCGAAAACCCATAACATTTCAGCAAATAGTAACCTTCTTTGAATTACGCTTAAAGACGGATATAACTGCTTTATTTCTTCATAATATCCTTTAGCTTTGTCAGGATTCTTAAAAGAAATATCCTGAAATATCGAAAACTTTCTGTTAAATGAAGCTGATCCATTGGGGTATTTGGTGGCCATTTTTGTAACCAATGAATCGGTTATTGAAATTTTATTACCGGCTACGATATATGAGTAGAGCACGGAAAATCGTTCATCATTTCCACTCTCAAATATTTCGTCGAATTTTTGTTTTGCAATTTGTATGGCCTCAGATTTTTTATCTGGCACTCTTGCCAGCGTTTGTAAATAATTCGGAAAGTTTTTTTCTTTTAACTCTGGGTTTAATTGAAACTCTTTCTCTATCAATTCTAAAGCGGTATCAAAATTTACCTCACCTTTAAATAAATTATTGTTTAGATAAGTAGCATAACCTTGGTTAAAATATGTTCCTTTTAATGGTTTAGAATCTTGAAAAATGTTGAAAACATAACCTTTGCCATTATTATTATCGATTTCATTTTTATTTTCTATTTTGATAACAAAAAATGAAGTTGAGTCAGGTAAAATAATTTCACCAGAAAGTGAATTATTTTCAAGTTTGGTAAGAATTCTTTTAATATCGGTGTCTATACGGCTCGATTTATAGATAATTGCGAACATTTTTGAACCTGCTTTTGCTATCGGGCCACTGTAGTTAACCTTTATTTTTTTACCCACTTCCGGGGCTTCCGTATCAAGGCTTACACCTAAACTTTGCCCGAAAGACATTAAGGTATTTAAAAGAAAAAGTATAAGTATTGAAAAGAGAGTAGAAAATTTATTAACACGGACTTGGGGATTCATGGCGAAATTAGATGATTTTTTCATTTATTTTTCTTCAAGAATTTCTTACTTCAATTATTGTCAGAATATAGTTCTGTTCAATTTAAAGTAGAATTAGTATTTTTTCAAAATTCTAATCGCCGTTTTCTTTTCATTAACATTTTGAGGCTGTGTCGTTTGCTTTTTATGGATTGTTATTTACAGAAACAAAAAAAGCCACCATAAGAGGTGGCTTTCAAATATTTACAGAAAAAATCCTTACAGATTCATCTTCTTCAATTCTTGTACGGCAAAATTGGCGGCTCTGGCTGTTAGTGCCATGTAAGTCAACGATGGGTTTACGCATGAGGCTGATACCATGGCGGCTCCGTCTGTTACGAATACGTTTGGTGCTCCCCATACTTGGTTGTTGGCGTTCAAAACCGAAGTTTTGGCGTCTCTACCCATTCTGGCAGTTCCCATTTCGTGGATACCGATACCTGGTGATTTTTCTTTGTCGTGGTAAGTGGTCACGTTTTTCACGCCCGCTGCTTCAAGCATGTCTTTAGCTTCTTTTTCCATGGCCTCTCTCATTTTCCACTCATTTTTACCCCAGGCTGCATCAAAATTGATAATTGGTAATCCCCATTTATCTTTTTTGTCAGTAAGCGTAAATTTGTTCGTGGAATCTGGTAATGTTTCTCCAAAACCTCCAATGTTTATCGTCCAAGGACCTGGTTTGGTTTGTGCATTTTTAAAACCAGCCCCAAAGCCTTGCTCGTCTTCGGCTCTTCCACGAGAGGCTCCACCTTGGTAACCGAATCCACGTAAGAAATCACGTTTGTCGTTGCCCCAGTTGGTAAAACGTGGAATGTAGATACCGTTTGGTCTTCTTCCATAATAATACATGTCGTCGAAACCTTCCCAAGTGCCTGATGCTCCTACGCCCAAGTGGTGGTCCATGATGTTTCTGCCCAATTGGTCAGAGGCATTTCCAAGTCCGTTAGGGTGGGTTTTTGATTTTGATTGCATCATAATCCAAGCCGAATTCACAGCTGATGCGTTCAAGAATATTATTTTTGCAAAATACTCTACTTCTTCGTTGGTGTTTTGGTCGATGGCTTTTACTCCCGTTGCTTTGCCTTTTTCGTCATCAAAAATTACGGAATAAACAATTTTGTCGTTTACCAAAGTAAGGTTGTTGGTTTTTACGGCAGCTGGAATGGTAGCGGATTGGCTACTGAAATAAGCACCATAAGGACAACCTCTCATACAACGGTTTCTGAATTGGCATTTGCCACGACCAAGAGCAGTTTGTTCTTCTGTTGGAGCAGTTAAGTGAGCTACACGACCTACTATAATATGACGTCCCGCAAATTTGCTTTCTACTCCTTTTTTAACCTCACGTTCTACGCAGTTAAGCTCCATAGCTGGTTGAAAATGGCTGTCTGGCAATACATCCAAACCTTCTTTTGAACCACTAATACCTGCAAATTTCTCTACGTACTCATACCAAGGAGCCAAGTCTTTGTAACGGATTGGCCAGTCGATACCTATGCCTTCTTCAAGGTTGGCAGTGAAATCACGCTCGTTCCATCTGTAGCTCTGACGACCCCAAAGCAATGAACGTCCTCCTGTATGATAACCTCTGATCCAGTCAAAACGACGGGTTTCTTCATAAGGATTTTCTATATCTTTTTCAAAGAAATGTCTGTGTTCTTCATTGGCTGTGTAGCCAGTTCTTACCCCAGCCCAATAGTCTTTTTTTACTTGATTGTCAGGGCGACCTCTGTGGGCAAATTCCCAAGATTCTTTCATTGCCGTAGTATAGTCTGTTACGTGTTTTACGTCTCTACCACGGTCTATCATCAATACTTTAAGTCCTTTTTCTGTAAGCTCTTTTGCAGCCCAACCACCTGAGATACCTGTACCTACTACGATGGCATCATAAGTTACGGACTCTTTTCCTTTACCTTGTAAATTCATTTTATATTTATAAAAGGTTGATTAATAATTAAATAGCATAAGCTTTTTGACCTGGCTCCATTTTAATACAGCCGTCGTATCTGCCCGGAATTGGCACAAAGTCAAGTGTTTGGGTTGCACCTGGCTCAGAAGTAAAGAAGCCGAACACCGTTAGTTCTTTCATCAGGTTAAAGAAAGGAACTGGTGGCTCTACTTTTTTGCTTGTATTTTCTTTGGTCAATCCAGACTCTGTGTCTACTTGTTTGGCTTCTTTCTTGGCACTTTCTGCTTCTGCTTTGGCCTTGTCTCTCATGGTGGCAATAACTTGGATTTTTTTGTCTGCCGCTAAAGCAATAAATCCAGAGCCTAGTTTCTTAGATTCGACTTCCACGTCTTCTAAACCCTTTATGAAATGTTGTTGTTGAGCTTCGGTATAGCAATCTTTGAGCATCATTTCTATGAACGAACCTACGCCTGCGTCTTTTGCACCAGGCGTGTCAGTTTTAGGAATAATTACCTCAGCTATTTCTGCAACCAAAGCTTGTAAGTCTTTGGTAAGACTAAATGCAGCTCCTGATGTTGCATCGCCAGATGCTTTGCAACCGTTCAAAATTGCCATCATAGTTGGGGCAGAAACTACTCCTCCCATCATGAGGGCAACCCTTTGTAATGCGTCTCTTCTTTTCAATTTAATATAATTATAAGGTTGTAAAATAAAATCGCTCCTAAAAATAGTAAGTAAAATCAGGCCAGCAAAGAAAAAACGATCAAATTGTATGTCCTATTTTCTTTATCGAAATAACTTGAAAATATACTTTGTGTCGGCTGCCGCCTGGGCTTTCATTTTTTTTCGAAAAAAAACGAAACAAAAAAAAACGCACCCAGCAAACTCACACACTCAAAATTCTCATAATCAGTGCCTTAATAAGAGAGACGTCTCTGCAGAGAATTTTGATTGTGTTCAAACAGTGCTGGGCGATATAGTGAAACATTTAGTAATTTTTCTTACAATTGACATTTACCCAAAAATCAACTCCTTTGCCTTATTTATTGCATTTGTTAATCCTTCTGCGTCGCTTCCACCAGCTGTGGCGAAATGTGGTTGACCACCGCCGCCACCTTTCATGGCTTTTGCTGCTTCTCTTACTGTATTGCCAGCATTCAGGCTTTTCTCAGCGACCAAAGCCTCGTCAATCATAACTGCCAAACTTGGTTTTTGGTTGATGACTGTGCCCAAAATCACCACAGCATTTTCCATGTGTTTTTTGAGGTCGTAGGCCAATTGCCTAAGACTGTCTGGAGACGTAACTTCAACTTTTTCAGCTATAAACATGATGTCACCATTTTTTTGGATTTTACCCAAAAGTTCAGTTTTGATCACTTGAAGTTTTTCGTTTTCTAGACTTTCAATTTTCCTTTGCAATTGGTTCTTTTCCTCAATTAAAGCTTCAATGGTTTTTGGCAAATCTATGGCACCTTTGAGTAGGCCTTTTATTTGGTCTAAGGTTTCACCTTGTTTTCTCATCAATTCCAAGGCTTTCTTTCCTGTGATGGCTTCCACACGTCGAACACCTGCTGAAACAGAACCTTCTGATGTAAATTTAAATAGGCCGATTTCACCAGTGTATGGCACATGCGTACCACCGCAAAGCTCAACGGAGAAATTTGGATCATAAGTAATTACTCTTACGAAATCGCCATATTTTTCACCAAAAGTAGCTGTTGCACCAAAGTTCATGGCATCAGCAATTGGAACATTGCGTTTTTCATCCAAAGCAATATTTTCTCTGATTTTTTCATTGACGATGTTTTCAATTTGAAGAAGTTCCTCATCTGTTACTTTGGAGAAATGCGAGAAGTCAAAACGGGTTACTTCGTCGTTTTGGTAAGAACCTCTCTGTACCACGTGGCGACCCAGCACCTTACGCATGGCTGAAAGCATCAAGTGTGTAGCTGTATGGTTTTTCTCAATATCTTTTCTTCTTTCTGAGTCTATTTTGGCAAAAACATTGATGGGCGTTTGTGTTTGTTCCAGCACATCTACCATTTTGCTATTTTTGGTAATATGAACAAAAAGGTCGTTTTCCTTTTTGGTATCTATTACATGCAAAGTGTGGTTTTGTTCATTTAGTTCAAAAGTGATCGTTCCTATATCACCCACCTGACCACCCATTTCGGCATAAAACGGGGTTTGGTCCAATACGATGTGTAATTCATCACCAGCTTTGGTTTTTACTGAGCGGTATTTCATCAATTGAGCTGGAGATTCCTCAAAATCATAGCCCAAAAATTCCACACCATCTACATCGCCAAGTTCAATCCAATCTGCAGCTTCTTTGGTTGCATCTTTACGGCTTCTGGCTTTTTGTTCAGCCAGGGCACTTTTGAAGCCTTCTTCGTCTATCGAAAATCCTTTTTCACGTGCAATTAAAGCCGTCAAATCCACCGGGAAACCAAATGTGTCAGAAAGTTCGAAAACTGTGTTGCCGTCCAAAGTTTTGGTTTCGATGGTTTTGGCATCTGCAAAAATATGGTCCAATCTTTTAAGACCCAATTCCAAAGTACGCAAGAAAGTTTTTTCTTCTTCTTCCACCACTTTGGTTACAAAATCTACTTGAGCGTGCAATTCTGGGAACACATACTCAAACTGAGCAGCCAAAACTGGCACCAATTTACACATGAATGGCTCTCTGAAATCTAAATATGAATATCCATAACGAACGGCTCTTCTCAAAATTCGACGGATGACATAGCCGGCTTTGGCATTAGACGGCAACTGTCCGTCGGCAATGGCAAAACTCACAGCTCTCAAGTGATCTGAGATTACTCTCATGGCCACATCTACGTAATTATCAGAGCGTAATGTGCCATTTATACCATATTTTTTGCCTGAAAGTTCCTCTATAACTGATATTGTATTTTGGAAAATATCGGTATCGTAGTTTGATTTTTTACCCTGAATGGCCATGCAAAGTCGCTCGAAGCCCATGCCAGTGTCTACGTGTTTGGCTGGTAAAGTGAGCAGCGAGCCATCTGCTTTTCGCTCAAACTGCATGAATACGTTATTCCAAATTTCTACCACTTGCGGATGGTCGTTATTCACCAATTCTTTACCACCGATGAGGTCAATTTCCTCTTGGTCACGTAAATCTATGTGGATTTCAGAGCATGGACCACATGGACCGATATCACCCATTTCCCAGAAATTGTCTTTTTTGTTTCCTAGAATGATTCTCTCCTCATCACCAATGATTTCTTTCCAGATATCAAAAGCTTCTTGATCAAAAGGCACACCGTCTTTTTCATCTCCTTGAAAAACAGATACATATATTCTATCTTTAGGCAATTTGTAAACTTCTGTCAATAATTCCCACGACCAAGTCAAGGCCTCTTTTTTGAAATAATCGCCAAAAGACCAGTTGCCCAACATCTCGAACATGGTGTGGTGGTAGGTGTCGAAACCTACTTCTTCCAAGTCGTTGTGCTTTCCACTTACTCGCAAGCATTTTTGGGTATCAGCGATTCTTGATTTTGGCGGAGTGCCATTGCCCAAGAAAAAGTCCTTAAACTGAGCCATGCCTGAGTTGTTAAACATCAAAGTTGGGTCGTTTTTAGCCACCAATGGGGCAGAAGGGACAATTAAGTGGCCTTTTGAAACAAAAAAATCTAAAAATGCTTTCCTAATCTGGTGCGAGGTCATATAATTTTCTTTTGTATATTCTATTGTCAGTAAAAAGAGGTGCAAAATTAGGCTTTTTTGGTCATTTTTTGAATAAAATATTGAATATTCTTTTAAAACTAAGGAATTAGTTTTAAGTTTATATTCTAAACTAAATTATATGAAAACACTACTTATCTTCTTTGTTCTTAATTTTCTTTGTTCTCCCATATTTTCTCAAAAAATCATTTTTGTTGAAAATCAGAAAGAGTTTGATTTGTTGAAAAAGAATGTTGCTAGAAAAAAATACGACGATGAATTGAATAAAGGTATTTGGAAAAACAATTCAAAGTTTCAAAAATTATTGGTGGTAGGGATTAGAAAAGGAGAAAATATAGGTGTTTTTGAAGAAGAGATAAGTTTGAACTACAAAATTTATGTAAACAAAAATAATGGTATAGACAGCTTGGAATACTATTTTGGTAAATACATCCCTAAAACAGAAGCCGGCAAAACAAATTATATCTTTGAGTATTTCCCAATCAACTCAGAAGCAATTTTTGTAAAAATTGAGCGTATTTTTGTACAAGTTATAAAGAAAAATACCTTCTATTTCAATCCAATGACCCCCTATGAAATTAGTGGTGGTTTGCGAATAAATCAATTTTTGAGCAAAAGTAAAGGTTCTGATTACAGGCTTGCCGAACTTCTTCAATCCAAGTCAGATACTATTAAGAAGTTAAATTTGAGTAATTTAGGTTTAAAAAGACTACCCAAAACTATATATAATTTCAAGAAACTTGAAGAGTTGGATTTAAGTAAAAATGAATTTGAAGTATTCAGTTTCAATGCCAAAAAGCTTCCAAATTTGAAAAGGATTATTTTATCTGAAAATCTGTTAAGTGTAAATTCTTTGAAAATAAAGAGAAACAATAATGTCCAGATGATAAATCTTAGTGATAATGATTTTGAAGCTTTCCCCAAAAAGATTCAAAGAAACAGGAAACTCAAGGATCTTCATTTGGCTAATAATTTTATAGCTGAAACTGAAGGCGTAAAGTTCAAAAAAATGCAAACCTTAGAACTTTTGAATTTTTATAATAACCAGATTTCCACATTATCTGAGAAAATCGGATTTCTTAAAAACCTTGAGGTATTGGATTTGTATCATAACCAACTAACCTTTCTACCACAAAATATTATGAAATTAGAGAAATTGGAAACATTTGCAGTTTCTAATAACAATCTTTGGGAATTTCCTAAAAGTTTCGAAGAATTAACAAATTTGAAAGTCTTGTATGCTCATCATAATAAGTTAAGTTCGATAAGTTTTTTGCCTCCAAATATTGAAAACCTAGATGTTGGATTTAATCTTATAGAGTCTGTTCCAGAGTCGTTTACATATGCACAAAAGTTAACAGATTTAGATATTTCTAATAACAAAATAAGGTCGGGAGCAAACCATTTGAAACAGATTCCGAGGCTGAAAAAAGTATATTTGGCTTTAAACGATTTCGAATCTGACCCCACCAAGTTTGCAGAACTTCAACAAATAATCGTAGATTTGGAGAAAAAATCAGTGAAAGTCAAATGAAAATATTTTTTAGTACGGAGGAAGTAGCACAGCAATTGGAGATTCCAATTACAAGTGTCGACTTTTATGTACGTACTTTTAGATTGAATATTTTGAAAGTTGGCAAAAATCGAAAATATTCTCATACGGATATCGAAAAGCTCCAAAAAATAGTAGATTTGATTCACAAAGAAGGGTTTACGATTGAAGGAGCAAAAGATAAACTCAAGGCCAAAGAAATAAAATCTTCGATAAACGACGAGGTTATTTTAAGGCTAAAAGAGATCAGAAAAACACTGGAATTTATAAAAGTGGGATTAGAATAATATAAATCTATGCAACAAGACTTGGTGTATGAAATCGCTCTTAGTAAAACTGAGGGAGTAGGAGGTGTGATGTTTAAACAATTATTGAATACCTTCGGAAGTGCCAAAGCGGTTTTCGAAATGCCTTCCGCGAAACTACTCAAAGTGCCCAATATGGGAAAATTTACCCTTGCCAAAATAAAGGAAAATCAGGAAGCACTTATTCAGGCCGAGACCATTGTAAGCCAGAGTGCCAAAAACAATATAAGAATCGTTACCTTCAAACAAGATGAATATCCTCAAAAGTTGAAGGGTATTTTTGAGGCACCGCCAATTTTGTTTTTTAAAGGAAAAGGGCATTTGGAATATCCCAAAACGCTGGCCATTGTAGGTACAAGAGACGCTTCGGAATACGGTAAAAAATCGACTGAAGAGATTGTCACCTCTCTAAAAGAACACCATGTGCAGATAGTGAGTGGTTTGGCATATGGAATTGATATCGCTGCCCATAAGGCTGCCCTAAAAATTGGACTTTCTACAGTGGGCGTATTGGCCAATAGTTTGGAGACTGTTTATCCGAGTTCACACAAAAAAGTGGCAAAGGAAATAGAAGAAACTGGCTTGCTCATATCCGAACAGCCTTTTGGTACGATTACTAAGCCATCATTTTTTGTGGCTCGAAACAGAATTATTGCTGCTTTAGCAGATGCAACAATTGTGGTAGAATCTGCGAGAAAAGGTGGTTCAATGGTAACCGCAGAATATGCCAACAATTACAATAAGGAAGTATTTGCCATACCAGGCGGCATTTTTCAAAAGTACTCTGAAGGGCCTAACTATTTGATAGCGAACAACAAAGCACAGATTTTTACAAATACGGAGGATTTTGTGGAATGGATGAAGTGGAATTCGGAAAATGGTAAATCAAGAATTATAGAAAAAGAAGTTTTGGACCTGACCAAATATACCCAAGAGGAAAGTAAAGTACTGAGTTTATTGATGCATAATGGTGAAATGCTGATTGATGACCTGAGTTGGCATTCTCAGATTCATTTGAATAAACTGGCTTCAATATTGCTCAACCTTGAATTTGCTGATTTGGTAAAACAAAGCCCTGGGAAAAAGTTTACCATGAAATAAGTCACTTTTTAGCTTTCAATAGTGTCCTAAATCCCCAAGCAAACAAACCCGTAAGCATGAGCAAAATATTGTACATCGTAAATCCCCATTTTAGGAGGCTAAAGGATGATGCTAATTTTACTATAAATAGGTTTTGAGTAGGAAAAGCAAACAATAAATACGCTATCGAAA
>NZ_RJUD01000006.1 GCF_024343675.1 Lacihabitans sp. CS3-21 | reverse complement strand
AAAGCTATTTTCCAAAGCAGCCGTAAACGAAATGTGCTTAGCCACTTTTAGTTGAATTTGAGAGAAAGCATTCCATCTTAAATAGTTACTGGTGATAGAAGGTTGGAAAAATGTGACATTATTGAAAAACAACTTGTCTTTTATCAGCTCTGCCTTCAACTTTATTCTCGTAGAGTTTCGCCAAATGTTTCTATCCTCTCTTGTATAAAAATCAGTTTTCTCTTTCAAAAACGCATTGCTTATTCCCAGTTTCACACGACTATTTGGGTGGTTTTTACTGCCAATTATTTTATATCCCACACCCAATCCAAGCATAAATCTAGAATTGATTTTCCGAAGGTTACTTTCTTCATAAGATCCAAAAACAAGTCCATAAACATCTGCTTGTGAATAAAAAAGTGTGTTATTTAAATCTGCGTAGAATTCTCTTTCCTGCAAAATTTTGTTGTTTCGACCGTACTGATATTTTGGTGAGGTGTTGAATCCCCAAATGGATGTGGGTTTTTCAAAATTCAAAGATGCTCTCAGGGTCAGCAATTGTCTATTTACATTTCCCGAATTATAGACACCATCAGCACCAAACGAATAATACCATTCAGGCAGAGCTTCACGTTCTTCGGTCGAAGGCATTTCGTCGCCCTCTTCTTCCTCATCTTCGGCTATTTCTTGAGTAGTTTGAGTAGAATCGGTCTGGGCAGAAACTTGATAAATAGAAATACATAAAAAGGCCAAAAGGCATATTTTTCTCATGGGTTTTCAGGGCTTATCTTTATTGGATGCAAAACTAATTTTATTTTTTAGTTTCACAATCAAAAAATCACCCAGAGTAACTTATTTAAAAACCGTTTGCATTTTAGGGATGGTAATTATTCACCCATATTTTTATACAAGTCTGGCCTAGAAATCTGCATTATTTTTTCTGGAAACTTGGGAGCATCGAATCCGAACTGGCGATAAAGTCCGTGTGCATCATTAGTGGCCAATAGCCAAGTTCTGAGGTTTTTAAATTCTGGAATTCCCATAATGCACTCCATCAGAAACTTCGACAAACCCAACCCACGGTGCTGTTCCAATACAAAAACATCTGCCAAATATGCAAATGAAGATTGATCTGTAACCACTCTGCAATAGCCCACTTGCACGTTTTCAAAAGTATAAATACCAAAAGTAACCGAATGTTTTGCCGCATTTTTGACGATTCCGAGCGGAATGTTCTCTGACCAATAGGAGCGTTTAAGGTAGCCATGAATCACCTCAAAATCCAGCAGAGTTTTATCTGTGCAGATAAAGTAATCGTCTTTTTCAAATCGGTAGTTTTCGAGGAACATGTTATTTAATAGGATTGTGAACCTTTAAGTTTTCTATCCAATCAAAATCTGCGGAGTTTCTAGTAATGACTTCAAAATTACTAATCAAAGCAGTTGCACCAATTAATGAATCTCCAGCAGTCATTTTTTTCTGCTGCCTTAGGTCGATTGCTTTTCGAACAATGGGGTCCGTAATAGGAATCACATTTAAACTATAAAAAACACTCTCGAAATATTGTTTTTGACTTGGTTTTAGTCCATGATAGCCTAAAACTTCTATTTCAGAGAATTTAGAAACATAGTTTTGTGAATCTTTCAAATATTCTCTTAGATAGCTGAATTCATCAAGGGCGGAGTAAATTATAATATTACTGTCTATTATTCTCATCAAATTCTAGGAAGTTCTCTATCTCTCAAACTATTCTCGAAAGATTCTATGAATGATTCCGATAAATCAGGACAACCAGCATCTATGGTTTTATGGGCGATATTCAAAAGCACAGGATCTTTCTGACTACCACTGTCATCCACAATTGGAAGTATAATTATTTCCAATGAAGTCTTTTGATATTCTTTTGGTAAATCAATGGTTATACTACCTCCAGTTGACTTCACTATTTGCCTTAATGCATTCATAAAAAATAATTTTAAAACAAAAATAACAGAATTTTCAGTAAATCCTCAATACCTACATGCCCCATTATCTTCTTTTACATAATAGCTTTTGAAGTTTTTGGCTTTCGGGTCCATGCAACCTTTGAGGTTGAGTATTTCTACTTTTCTGAATTCTATGGGATGACTTTCGCTTTGTAATGAGATACTTCCCTCGGTCAGCGGCTTGCCATCTGGCTTAAAGATTGGGTCAAATCCGCTCACCACACCTCCGCCAATCATTGGTTTTTCGTAGCTCATAACCAACTCGCCGTTGATATAATGTCTGATCAATGAATCGCCCAACACTTCTACTTCTGCCCTCACCCACTGGTCGCCGTCGAAAGTCTTTGATTTTGAATTGATACAGTGGCGGGTGTCAAATTTCCCCTCATACACCACGTTCGTTCCTGGGGTGCAAAGGTTACAAGTTGTTCTTGGTTTGCCGTCACTGTTACCGCCGAGCAGCTGCACTTCTATTGATATAGGGAAATCCTGGTCTTTTAGCATACTTGCTGCTGGCTGCCCGTGTACCATAATGCCTGAGTTTCTAAAGGCCCAGCCTTCGCCTTCGTTGGCTTGCTTTCCCACAAAACGATATTCGGTAGCAATTTTATAATACGAGAAATTCTCTTTGTAAAAAAGATGTCCATATCGCTGGCTAAACTTGTCATAGCCGTCATAGTTGACCACAATCTTTTTATCTTTTACACTAAATGTATTGGCAAAGTTATCGTTGAGTTCAAAATTTCTGATTTTTACGTCCCAGCCTTTAAGGTTTTTACCATTAAATAACTGTCTCCATTCTTTTTTTGGGGCGGTGATTTGGGCAAACGCAATGTTGGAGAATAGAATAAGTGCTAAAAGTATTTTTTTCATAGGGTTGGCTGAAAATGAATGATAAATAATAGACTCAAATTTAGCCGAAAATATAATTATTCAATCATTTAATGAGCTTTTTGAAAAAATATTGATAATTTTAAACTTATTTGTGAATTCAACCAAATTAATTTATTTATGAAACGAAGAGAGGTTTTTTCAAATCTCGGTTTGGGTGCATTGGGCGTAATCGCTCTGCCTGCTTGGGCAAATGGTTGGTCAGGGGCCAATATCAAAAAAGACAATTTAGGCTTGAGTTTAGACCAAAATAGCCTGCTGGAAGATTTAGCCGAAACTATCATTCCAGAAACCAATACCCCTGGTGCTAAAACTTTAGAAATTGCCAAGTTTATCAAAACCATGGTGGCCGACATCTACTCTCCCGAAGACAAGGAAAGGTTTAAAGTTGCAGTGAGCAAAGTGGAAGATATTTCGAAACTTCTGTATGGCAAAACATACAATGAATGCTCAAAACCACAAAAAATACACTTACTTCAAGGCCTCGACATGAGCTCCGACAAAGACCAAAAGTGGTTTTTTAATACCACCAAAAGGCTATCTGTACAAGCCTATACCTCTTCAGAATATTTTTTAACCAACATCGCCAAGTTTGAGTTTGCCCCAGGCAGATACCTTGGTTGTGTACCCGTAACGCAATAACCATGTTTGTACCAGATAAGAAGAAAAGAACTTTTGACGCCATAGTAGTTGGCTCAGGAATAAGCGGCGGCTGGTCTGCCAAAGAATTGTGCGAAAAAGGCCTAAAAACCTTGGTGTTGGAACGTGGCCGTGATGTAAAACATATTGTGGATTATCCAACTACCATGACCCAGCCGTGGGAGTTTGAGCACCGTGGACAGTTGAACCACGACTTCAAGAAAGAGAACCCCATCATCAGCAAATGCTATGCTTTTTATGAAGGCACTACGCAGTTTTTTGTGAAAGACAAAGAGCATCCCTATGTACAAGAAAAGCCCTTCGACTGGATCAGAGGCTACCAAGTGGGCGGAAAATCGCTGCTGTGGGCTCGTCAGACGCAACGCTGGAGCAAGTATGATTTTGAAGGACCAGCTCGCGATGGTTTTGCTGTAGAATGGCCCGTGACGTATGACGAAATGGCCCCTTGGTATAGCCACGTGGAGAAATTTGCGGGGATATCGGGCAACAAAGACGGCCTAGACACCTTGCCCGACGGCGAGTTTTTGCCACCGCATGAAATGAACTGCGTAGAGGATTATTTCAGCCAAAAAGTAGCCCAAAAATATGGTAAAGACCGCCATGTAATCATTGGCCGAGCTGCTCACTTGACCAAGCCGAACCAGATACACTTTGACCAAGGCCGTGCCCAATGCCAAAACCGTACTATTTGCGAGCGAGGCTGCCCTTATGGTGGATATTTCAGCAGCAATGCCTCCACCATTCCGTGGGCCATGAAAACAGGCAAAATGACGCTAAGGCCTGACAGTGTAGTGCATTCGATCATTTACGACGACAAACTGGGCAAAGCCACCGGCGTGAGGGTGATAGACGCCAACACCAAGGAAATGACGGAATATTATGCCAAGATAATATTTGTAAATGCGGCAGCCATCAATACCAACCTGATATTGTTGAACTCCACCTCGGCACGTTTCCCGAACGGCCTCGGCAACGACTCGGGCGTGTTGGGCAAATACGTAGCTTTTCATAATTACAGAGCCAGAGTATCGGGCGAATACGAAGGATTTTTGGACAAAACAACTGAAGGAAAACGCCCAAATAGCCCGTATATACCGAGGTTCAGAAACGTACTGAAACAGGAAACCGACTTTTTGAGAGGATATGCGGCGGGTTTTGGAGCCAACCGTATGTCGTGGAACAAAAACGAAGGCTTGGGCGAAACACTGAAGGACAATTTGGCCAAGAGAGAATATGGCAACTGGAGCGTAGGCTCGCACATGATGGGCGAAACCATACCGAAAGAAAGCAATTTTGTGGCTCTGGACAAAAACCTCAAGGATCCATTTGGCATGCCGCAGCTACGTATATCGGTAGACTACGACAACAACGACGAAAAAATGGTGAAAGACTACATAGACCAGATGACAGAGATGTTTACGATGGCGGGCTTTACCAACATCAGAGCCAACGACAGCAAACAGCCTGCTGGCCTTGACATACATGAAATGGGCGGCGTAAGAATGGGTAAAGACCCAAAAACCTCGATGCTGAACGGCTTTAACCAGCTACACGCCTGCAAAAACGTTTTCGTGACCGACGGTGCCTGTATGACCTCCACCTCTACCCAAAACCCTTCACTGACCTACATGGCCTTCTCGGCCAGAGCAGTTGATTATGCGGTGAAGGAGATGCGGAAGAAGAATTTGTAGGCTAAGATTTAGATTTTTTTGCAACACCTCAGAGCTTGGCTTTGGGGTGTTTTTTTGTATTCGAACTTTAACTAATCACGTGTTAATTAATTTTTTATTTCTACAAATTTATTACGAATAATTTTATTTGCCTTTCCATTAATTATAAAGTTATCTTCTCCATTTGTTCCTTTAGTCCAGGCTATATCTTCATTAATCATTTCGGTTTTTATAATATAATTGTCATCAAAAATATTAATGAACATTATTCCAAATTTATTTTCTTTCTCAATCTTTAGAGAAGAAGAACCCAACAACTCAATTCTATCATACTCAACTGGTAAAATAACATTCCCTTTACTGTTTACCAAACCTTTCTTTGTGCCATTTTCTACGATAAAAAAAGATTTAATGATGTTCGATAATTTGGAAATATTTGTATATTTATTTGGGAGAATAATTTCATTCTTATCATTCAAAATACCAAATCTTCCATTAGTTTGAGTAATGAAAAGGCTCTCAGTTACTCCTTTAATGACATCATAAATTTGTGGAACAATTAAGGAATCTAGTTTTCCACTATAAATTCCAATTTTATTCTGATTATTTCTAAATAAAAAAATATCTTTTATTTTGTTTTCGTCGTAGGGAATATTTGCATCGCTTAATCTAAATATTTCTTTTTCACCAGCAGGGTTTATGACTTTCGAATTTTTCATAAGAAAATATCTATTATTCAAAATTCCCATAAAATATTCGGTCCCAATAGTCTCAATATGTTCATAGGTCGGTGAAATTATTATCTTTTCAAATAAGCAATCATACAAGCCGACTTTTTTATTATCAACTATTTTCAATTTCGGATTATTTTCATTTGTTTGTAAATAATCCCACAAATAAATGAAATCGTATTTGGGTTCAAGAATTAAATTCCCTTTTTCGTTAATTAGGCCAATTTTGCCGCTAACTTTTACTCCCCAAAATTTACCAAAGTTTTGAACAATTGAATCCTTAGATTCTACCACTACTTTTTCATTTAAATCAATAATTTTTGATTTTCTCTCTCCGTAGGTGATAAAAAGCCCAGATAGCTTTGAATCTACTATTAGGTCAAGATTATCGTATTTACTTTTGATTAATGTTTTACCTAAATAATCAATAACACCATAACTATTCTCTTTTTTAAACAAATAAATATTTGTTGGCAAGCCATTCATATTAATAAGTAATCTTTTTAATTCTTGAAATTGGTCACTAAATAGCAAGTTTCCAAAATCATCATAGATTTCGTAATTTTGCCCTTTTGAAGATATTAGATAACTGAAATTTCTTTCTATTTTGTCATATTTGAAGGGTATTATCTCGTTGTTATAGATATCTAAACATCCAAATTTCCCACTTTTCGAAAGGATTGATAAACCTTTGGAATAAGGAAAAAAGTCTCTATTTAATTTTTCTTTTGGGATGTCGAAAATGGCAGGTATAACTAAAGAATCCATGTAGTTTACGAATCCAAGCTTATTATTGATTGTTGCTGCTCGAAGCTTATAATATGATTGTTTCCCAAATATTTTTAATCCATTTTTAGTATATATTTTGTCTTCATCAGACGTATATGAATTTAGCATTGCATTTTCCAATTCCTTTTCGGTTAGTTTAAACATATCCGATTTGTCTTTAGAACTATTTAATGGCGGTAAATCATCGGGCGGTGGTGGAAGAGTTTGGCCATACAAGTTAGAGCTTAGGAAAAGGCAAATTGTTATTGCTTTTAAGATAGTTGAATTCATAGGGTTATTAATTCTAACAAAAGTTTTTCAAAATTAATAAAATCCTCCAAAATAGTTTAGTAAAATGAAATCTAACATCTTCATTGCACTTCCCTCTCTCCAGCCAATTTCAAATTTTATTCAAAGAATTCGAGTAAGGTTTTAAACTTCAAATAGAAACCCATTAGAGAGTCCAAAAAACAAAAAATATATCTTCTGAAAGTTGTGGCTAAAATCTAATTAGACATCTTAAATTCTCATTCTCCAGCTAAAGCAGGAGGCAATTCATTATCAAGCTTTGAGACAATGTTTTCAATTGCCACAGGCTTTAGCCTGTGGATGCTGAGAGAGAAATTCCTTTTTTGACTTTAGTCGAAATGTTAAAGCTTTTATATTTATTGCTAAAGCATAATTTGTCTTCTTAAATATGATGCCTCCTGCTAAAGCATAAGACAAATGATTATAATATATTGAATCATGGGTATCTATTGGCACTGGCTTTAAGGATGCTGAAAGAAATTTAGAATTTAAATTTCTTTTGATTTTAGGGGCGTATTTGCAGGTCCGACCTATCGGTCTGACCGTTTCATAAATTTCATCTAAAGATGGAGGGAATACAACACCTTATTAGAGACCGCTGTTTCATTTGACACTGGCTATAGTTAGCTATTACAAAAAGGTTAATCAAATAAAAAAAATACAAATTTTACAAAAACACCTGTCAAAGATGATCTCAAAGTTGATTTAAAGACGAAACTTCTAATTCTACACTTGGTTAAAAACCCAATATTTTCAAAAAACTCCAATTTTTCAATATTTATATGTGGCAGATTTTATTTCTAACTGTATTTTTTGTATCCGTTAGATAATAAAATATGATTTTTTCAAAAAATTATCCTGTGGATATAAAGCTAAGTTAACCTATTTGATAGCAAATAGATAGTCTAATCATAACTAATTGATATATATCAATTTATGAATAAAAAAATTCTTGTTTTTTAAAAAAAATGCTTTAGCTTTGCAATTGATTTATATCAATTAACACTCTACCGAATCTATTCATAATAAAAGGAAGTAAAATGGAATTGTCAGTTTTAAAAATGTCAGGAAAAGAAAAAGCATCAGATAAATCTAGTGTTCTTTCAAAATCTAAATCTCAAAAATATACTATTATCTCAAATGTCTTCAATTTGAGAAATCAAAGGCTATTTATTTTGTCTTTGTTTTTGTTGATTCCTGTCTTTAGTTTTTCAACTCCTCCAACCAAAAGAGCAAAAAAAGTAAAAACTGTTAAGGCTGTTAAAAGAAACATTTTAGAAATTGAATTCGGTACTTTTAAATATGAAAGTCCAGTTATTGCTAAGAAAAGCGTTTTCTTGGGTTAAAAGTCTGCTGTAGTTTCTACCCAACAAAATAAACCAACTTTAGTACTTTATCTTAATACTTCTTCCATAAGGCATAGGCATTCCGAAATCGGGCTTACCATTTTTCCAAGCAAAAGGCTGAATATTCACTTGGCGATTCCACCCCGCACCCTTCTTGCGAGCCGAATGATAAACGATAAAATCTTTATTTTTAATCTGAATAAAAGAAGCATGACCAGGGCTGGTCACGGCATCATTGCTCTCAAAAACTGGTTTTGGGCTTTTGGTCCATGATGAGGCCAACAAAGGATTTTCGCCAGTAAACTCCAACATACCCAAACAATAATAATCCGACCAACTACCAGCTGCCGAATAAATTAGAAATAACTTTCCATTTTTTTCTAAAATTTCAGGGCCTTCGTTGATGGTCGGCAAGTCTTTGCTGGAGCCTCGTTTTTCCCAATCATAATCAGGCCGCGATATTAAGACACGTTCGGACTTGATACTTAATGGGCTGTCCATTTCGGCAATATAAATATTTTGTTGCACGTTTTGCTCGCCTTCCCAGCCACTCCAAATAAAGTAGCGTTTTCCTTTGTATTTAAACGGCGAGCCATCAATCGCCCATTTGCCTGATTTATCGCTTATTTTGCCAATGAAGCTAAATTTCTCATTGATATTCGCTCCAGAAGTAGATAGCACATACATGCGGTGATTTTCGTTTTTGCCGTCATCTGCCGCTACATATATATACCATCGGCCTTCTAGAAAATGCAATTCGGGAGCCCAAACTTCTTTTGAGTAAGCTGTTCCTTTTTCCGGAATCCAAATGATTCTTTCATTGGCATTTACGAGTTCAGAAATTCGCTTCACTGATTTTAGAAAAACGGTGTCTTTTCTTACATAGCAATAATGAAATGTATCGCCATCAGTGACTACCCAGGGATCGGCACCATTCTGTAGAATTGGGTTGGTAAGGATTTCGGTTTTTTGTGCATTGGTATTTAGAAAGAAGCACAGAAGTATGGTTGTAAAAGAGTATTTCAGCATAAAAGGTTAAATAAAATCTTGTAATTGCTTGTAAAGAAACAAAACCTTGAGCTAATTTCATTTAAAACAATTCTAAATGAATATATTCTTTTTAACAAAAAATTGACTTTGAGATAATATACAGAAAACATCAGAATAAGAATTTTGTAAGAAAATTTTGGCAATGCAAAATCTCAAAAACAAAGACTTCTTTGGTTTCATAAAAGACTGGGGCTTTTTGATTCTATTTTTCTATCTGATTGTGGTTTATTATTCGCAATCGGTGCCGAAATAGTCTAATTTATAACAAACAAATTTGTACTTCCGCCATCTGCAGAGCCTTTGTTAGTGGTTTTAAACTGCGGTTCCACCCAGTTTTGACCATTTATTACAAACTTAAAATATTTTCTTTCTCCCTTTTTTAAAATCTCGGTGATTGGGAGTTCTAACTCAAAAACATCCGTAGATATTCTCTTCATTTTGTAGGCTTCGGATTCTTTATTCCAGCCATTAAAATCTCCTGCAATGTTTACATTTTTTATATTTTCAAAATCAGAGGCTTTATAAATCACCATGCCGTTATTTCCAAAAGCAACTATGTTGGGCTGAGATTTAAAGACAAATTTTATACGGTCATTTTCTAATTTATAGCCTTCTATATTTTCAGCTTTTGAGGGTTCAAAGCCTCTCTTTTTTAGATAATCCAAATATCCAGAATTGTCTAGAAATGTAGAAGAGAATGTTGCATCATCCCACTGGCCCTCAATTATCTGTTTTAAAGCCAAAGGCTTATTTTTAGCGTTTTCATAAAAATGCTTGCAGATGCTATAACCAACAGCATAACCCAAATCAGAGCAGGGTAAATTGGGATTTCCTCCAGTACCAAGCCAATCGGACTTTGCCAAACCGTACATTTGATTATTAAAAACGCTCCAAATCTCTAATTCATGTTTGGGATAATAATCCAAATAATTCGCTTTGTAAGGTTTTTTGGTAATCAATTCAGCTACAAAATCACAAGCACCTTCGGCTATTACATTACCCAGTAAATTTGCCTTTCTTTCATCCACATTTTGTTGTGTATGGATGTATTCATGAACATTCAGAGCCACAAGGCGGTCGTCATCAGCGAACGCAAAAATATCTCTGAGCCAATTGTCAGAAAACTCAGTTACATCAACAGATTGATCTCCCAAGGCTATCTCTGAACCAATCAAAACTTTATTAGCTTGTACCGTACCTCCAGACTTTAGAGCTCCAATAGTAAAATACATAGCAGACTCTTTCAAATCTGGATATTGTTTCTTGAGATTATCGATGGATTGCTGCATCTCATGTATTTTTGTCTTTACTAGCAAGGTTCTAGGCCTTACGGTGTTCCAGAACTTAGGAAACGCATTAATTTGTTCTACCAAATCGGAAGCCTTAAATTGCCTTTCTTCCATAAAAGCTTTCAATCCAATAGTACCTTTGTCAATATACATTTTTTGCAAAACTTCAGTTTGCTTTTGTATGTCTTTGATTTTTGTCACACTGTCATAAGCCACCCAAAATCTATCTATATCTTCTGTAAAAACCTTAGAAGATTGTGAATAAGTGTTTTGAAATATGATGCATGTAGCAAAGAGTAGCAGTTTTTTCATGGAATAGTTTTTATATTTTTCAAATATATATACTTTCACGAAGTATTAAAAAAAATTACTAATGGCACTGCCTATTTATCTCGATTACGCCTCCACTACGCCTTTGGCACCCGAAGTGCTGAATGAAATGTTGCCCTATTTCATAGAGAACTTTGGAAATGCTGGGAGCAGACACCATGCCTATGGCTGGTTGGCAGAAGAGGCAGTGGACGAATCAAAAGAGCGAATTGCGAAGGCTTTTTTGTGTAAAAAAAACGAAATCATATTTACGAGTGGAGCGACAGAGTCTATCAATTTGGCATTGAAAGGCTTTTTGGAATTAAATCCAAACTACCAAATCATTAGCTGTGCAACAGAACATAAAGCGACACTCGAAGTGGTTGCTGATGTTGCCAAAAGGTCAATAAAAACTACATTTTTAAAGGTCAATAAAGAGGGAGAAATATCTTTGGAAGAACTCGAAACCGAACTCCAAAAAGGCAAAAGCCTAGTGTCAATAATGTGGGTAAATAACGAAACAGGCCTGATTCATCCGATTTCGGAAATCATAAAACTTAAAGAAAAGTATGATTTTGTGCTTCACGTAGATGCTACTCAAGCCCTTGGAAAAATTAAGATGGATTTTTCTAATATCGATTTCCTAAGTTTTTCAGCTCATAAAATTTATGGCCCTAAAGGTATGGGTGGCTTATTGATAAATGATTCACAAAAGGTAAATCCACAGATATTGGGTGGTGGCCAACAACGTAACTTGAGAAGTGGAACACTGAACATTCCTGGGATTGTCGGGATGGGAAAAGCTTTGGAATTAGCAAACAATAGAATCGCAGCTTTTAATGCTCATTGCCAAAAGCTAAAATTCAGATTAGAGTCTGAAATTCTAAAAAATCACCCAAAAACCAAATTAAATGCTTCAAATTCTCGGCGGGTTTCTAATATTTCAAATATCTGTTTCGATGGTTTTGATGGCGAAGATTTAATGCGAAAACTCTATAAAGTGGCCATTTCCAACGGTTCGGCTTGTAACTCTGCCACTACTTTTCCATCACACGTACTCACCGCAATGGGCATGAGTGAGGCAGATGCATTTGCGAGTTTACGTTTTAGCTTTGGTTGGGGAAATTCGGAGAAAGATTTAGAAGTTTTATTTGAGAATTTGGGGAGTGTGATGAAATGATTTTTTCAACTCGAAATTGTAGTTTGAGCCCATCAATGTCCTTTAAAATCTTCACAAAACAACTACCCCGAAATTCATTCGAAGCTATTCATATTTGACCACTTATTGGCAAGGAATTAAGTTTTAAATAATTACAGAGGTAATCAAATTCTCCTAAAACTCACTGCAAAACCACCACCCGTAGCCATCTGTAAATTCAAGCTTGAATTGCTATTTAATTTCAACTTTTCAATGACATAATCCCGAGGGTTTTTATCCCAAGAAGCATTTGGCCCATCTTTATAAATAGTAGCTTCGTATTCGACGTTTTCCTTTAGAAAGTCGAGTTTAACTTCTATTTTCCGGCTATTTTCGTCAGTGATGCCACCTAAAAACCAATCTTCTGAGCTTTTCTTTTTTCTGGCAGTGACCACAAATTCACCTGGCTCAGCCGAAATAACCTTGGTATCATCCCAATCGACTGGCACATCTTTGATAAACTGAAAGGCATCAGGAAATGTCTGAAAATTTTGAGGAAAATCTCCCGCCATTTGTAATGGACTGTAAATGGTTACATACAGGGCCAACTGCTTCGCAAGTGTGGTTTTTACTTTTTGTTTTCTGCTTGGGTCAAATTGGTTGAGATTAAAATGGAAAAAGCCAGGCGTATAATCCATTGGTCCGCCCATGAGCCTGGTAAATGGTAAAATGGTTTCGTGTTCTGGTCTTAATCCAAGAGTGGGTGCATTGTTGAATTCGTTGCCTCTTGCTGCCTCGTTGGCCAGCCAGTTGGGGTAAGTTCGATGCAGACCAGTTGGATGTGCTGGCTCATGTGCTTCAACCATAATTTTGTTTTCAGCGGCTTTTTTTGCTACTCTCTCGTAGTGATTGACCATCCATTGACTATCGTGGTGTTCTCCACGCGGTATGATTTTTCCCACGTAACCAGTTTTAACGGTGTTCATGCCATGGTTTTTCATAAAATCAAAGGCCTTATCTATGTGTCGCTCATAATTGGTGGCGGAGCCAGAAGTTTCATGGTGCATAATGATTTTAACACCTTTTTGCTTGGCATAATCGCTTAGATACTTCACGTTGTAGTCGTCATAAGGACTTACAAAATCGAAAACATCCTCTTTCCAATTCCCAAACCAATCTTCCCAACCTTGATTCCAGCCCTCTACCAATATGCCGTCAAAATTATTTTCAGCTGCAAATTCTATATATTTTATTACGTTTTCGGTGTTAGCCCCATGTTTACCGCCCGCCTTAAACCAATCAGATTTGCCCACATGCATTTCCCACCACATTCCTATAAATTTCTGCGGTTTTATCCACGAGGCATCTTCAATTTTACTCGGCTCGTTTAGGTTCAAAATCATCTTAGATTCCATTATTTTCTCTGCTTTGTTGCTTACGTTTATAACTCTCCATGGGGTATGAAATGGAGTTTGGAGATAAGCCTTATTGCCAACAGCATCAGGAGTAAGATGAGAAGTGAGCGTAAATGTTGTTTTGTCCAAATCGAGGTGCATGACTGGGTAATTTATCAATGCTGCCTCATGAATATTGATATAATGCCCAGTTTTAGATTTCATCATCAATGGAGTTTGTACTGCATTTTTTCCAATCAATGATTGAAGAGCAATGTCTTTTTCTTGGTTTGCGGCTTTTATAGCATCTATTTCAGACAAAAGCGTGGTGTTATAAAGATACTCGTTAGTGTCATAATCGCCTGGTATCCAGAAAGTTTTGTGGTTCCCAGCTAAATTAAATTGTGTAAGCTCATTTTTAACTATAAAATGCTTAAAATCAAGTTGCTCAGGAAAAAAATAGCGAAAACCAAGACCTTCATTAAAAACCCGAAATTCTATATCTATCAGAACATTTGAAGTTGATTTTAAATGAATGACCAACATTCTATAGTGATTTCTGATTTCAGAAACTTCGCCCCAAACAGGTTTCCAAGTTTCATTTACGGTCAATGTGTCTGTACTTAGCCATTCAAATGTGTTCAGCTTTAAACTTGGTTTGCCCAGCTCAAAACCAACAATAGAGTTTTCAATGACAACTTCACTTCCAAATTTTAAATTATAACTTATCTGCTTGGCAGCATTTTGATTTACCGAAAGGTTAATTTTTTTATCAGGCGATTGGATTTTGAAATTAGGCTGGCCGTTGATTTCAAAAAACACAAAACAACAAAAGCAGAACCAAAGGGTATTTTTGGAATATTTTATCATAGGGGGAGTATTATTGAAAAGCAAAATAATACTAATTTGGAAAAAATCTGAAACCTTACTTGGTAAATTTTCGTATCAATCAAATCAATTATAAAATCTATAGGGTAACGATAGTGTATGATTATCAAAAAACAATCTTTGCTCAATGAAATTTTAGAAGTTTAAATGTACTATTTCAAGGTTGCCGATTTTTTGGTTCTATTTGTCGATTAAATTCCGCCAACACAAGCGATTTTACTGTTTTTAAGATACTTTGGATTACATTTGATAAAATTTTTACCTATGATAAAAAAACAAGCATTTCCGCATTTGCTTATTCTTATATTTTGCTTATTCTTAACGACATCCTGCATTGACCCATACAAAGTAACTGTGCAATCCACTCAATCGTATCTGATTGTAGAAGGTGCCATTACGGATTTGGACGAACCTCAGACTATTTCCATATTTGAAACTAGTGAAACGGCCAATTACAAAAGTTCTGAATTTACTGCCACCATTACTCCCAAGTCAAGTGATATCATTCCGGTAACCAAGGCCAAAGTTTCTGTTGTAGAAAATGGCAAAAAAACTTATGAACTTTTTGAAACGCAGGCTGGATACTACACAACACCCTTGAATTTTGTGGGTAGCATTGGCTCAAGTTATAAACTCATTATAGAAAAAAACGACGGAAAAAGATACGAGTCAACCGAAGAAAAAATGGCTGCAGTACCAGAAATAGGGACACTATACGATAAATATAACCAAAAGGGTATAAAGGATAACAACGCTAGCACGGGTAACATTGCTACCAATGACATTTACATAGATTATATTGATCCTGCAGCCGAAAGGAACTTTTATCGCTGGAAATGGACCTCTTATGAACTCCAAAATATTTGTGCATCTTGCAAACAAGGATATTACGAAAGAACAGGAAACACTGCCACTTCCGATGGCAAATGTATACCAGACATCAGACTGCCTGGGTTTAATTATTATGACTATTTCTGCCAGACCCTTTGTTGGGAAATTTTTCAAGGTAAGCAAATAGATATATTTTCGGATGTTTATACCGATGGACAAACGCAATACGACAAAGTCGTTGCACAAATACCTGTATATCAGTCGAATCCATGTTTAGTGGTGGTTCAACAAATGTCACTAAGTGCCAATGCTTTCAGATACCTAAAACTCATTGAAGACCAATCAGAAAATACAGGAACATTGGCCGACACCCCACCAGCACCCATCAAAGGCAATGTAACGAATACCAAAAACACCAACGAAATAGTGTTGGGTTACTTTTCAGCTTCAGCAGTAAGCGAAATTAGGTATATGATGAATCGCCAAAATACCATAGGAGCAGTAAAGGATGGACTATTTAAATATCAAAATAGAAGAGATCCCATACCAGAATCTGTTTCCGATGAAAGGCCTAGTATTCCGTTTGCAGTATGTAAACCTAGTGTTAGCCGCACGGCCATTGCACCCAAAAACTGGCAATTTGGTAGATAATAATTATAGAAGATGAATATGAAAAATATATTTTTACTAGGCTTTTGTTTACTTTCCCTACAGATTTCTGGGCAGTCCCTAACCTTGAAAGCTACTGTTTTGGATTCCATCACAAACGAACCTCTAAAGGGTGCATCTATTGTGGTAGATTTAAGAAAAAATCAATGGCAGACCAAGACCGACGACAAGGGTAAGTTTACGCTTAACATGACCAAAGACGACCACGCCATCTCCATAAAATATGTCGGATACGTTCCGTTTTGGATATATACGACTGCCCAAACAGAAAATAAAGAGTATGTCATAAAAATGCGTTTGGTAGAAAATGAGTTGGAGCAAGTGGTTATATCTACTTCAAAATCAGACCAAAACGTAAAGAAAACGCTTTTGGGAGTTAACCAAATAAATATAAAAACGCTCCAGAAAATCCCGGCCGCCTTTGGAGAAGTTGATTTTTTGAGAGGCCTGCAAATGTTGCCAGGTGTGTCTAGCGTAGGCGAAGCTTCAAATGGCGTAAATATAAGAGGAGGTACAACCGACCAAAACCTAATCTTGGTTGACGACACCCCCATTTTCAATCCTACGCACATGTTCGGGCTTTTTTCGGTAATTCCCTCCGAAGCATTAAGCAATTTAGATCTTTACAAAGGAAATGTACCAGCAAGATATGGTGGTAGGGCAGCATCAGTTTTGGATTTAACTTTAAAAAACCCAAATCTTTCCAAAATCAAAATTAGTGGCGGAATTAGTCTTATTTCATCTAAATTGATGGTGGATATACCTATAATTCCCGACAAACTCGGAATATATTTCACTGGAAGAGGAGCCTTTACAGATTTCCTGTTACCAAAAATCAGCAAAGAACTTGAGGATGTAAAATCAAAATTTTATGAGGGTGTTGTGAAAGCTTTTTGGAGAATAAATTCCAAGAATACCTTTACAGCCATGAGTTATGGAAGTAATGATTTTTTCCAAACCAACCTGCTTTCAAGTTTACCAAATGTAGTTGGTAATAGTACCTTTTTTGAGCATAAAACTCTGAATGGCAATGCCAAATGGGTATATTTGATTAACTCAAAACTGGACGTAACGACTAGTTTTACCAGAGCAAATTATGACCCGACGATTGGTACGATTGAAACGGTAACTGGTTATAAAATAAGACTAAAATCGGGCATTACACAAAATATTTACAAGTCAAGTCTTAATTTCCAAAACGGAAATAACAAGATGGAAATGGGCTTAAATTTTACTCAAAACGAAATCAGGCCTGGTACTTTGGACCCAGGGAAGGCTTTTAGTGTAAATAAGATTGAAACACCAACAGAATATTCCAATGAATACGGAATCTTTATGGACGATGAGTATGAGTTTTCTAAAAAACTGGCAGGTACTTTCGGTCTCCGATATTCATTTTTCACAGCACTCGGTGCATCCGAAGTAAGAACTTATGACCCTTTACAGCCACGTGATGAATTTTCAGTGATTTCTTCAAAGACCTTTAGAAAAGGGGATATAACCAAAACCTACGGAGGGTTAGAGCCAAGAGTGGGCTTGAGATACTTACTAAGCGATGAAATTTCGCTGAAATTGGGCTACAATCTGATGAGACAATATCTACAAATTGTATCCAATACAACAACACCCATTCCGACATCTCGATGGAAAACCTCCGATCAAAATATAGCTCCGCAAGTCAGCCATTTACTTACTTTAGGGCTTTACAGGTCTATCGATAAAAACATTTATGATTTCAGTGTAGAAGGCTATTACAGAGCCTCGAAAAACATGATTGATTATAAACCTGGGGCTGACTTCCTTTTGCAACAGTTTCCCGAAACGCAGCTGGTACAAGGTACAAGCGATTCATATGGCCTGGAATTTATGTTTTCAAAGAAAAAAGGAAACCTAACTGGCTGGACAAATTATACATATGCCCGAACGTTCAACCAAGTATATGCCAATACCAATGTGCTGGAATTGGTAAATAACGGCAATCCTTACCGAGCCAACTATGATCGGCCACATACCTTCAATACCTCTATTGACATAGCGGTAGACAAGCATAATTCGTTCTCTTTCAACTTTGTATTGAGTTCGGGAAGGCCATATTCTAAGCCAGTAGGTTTTGTGAGTTTTCAGAATAGTTACTATCCGTTTTATGACGAGCGAAACAATGAGCGAATTCCAACTTACCATCGTTTGGATTTATCATGGAACATATCTAATCCAACCATGAAAGACAGGCGATACGTGGGTAATTGGGCATTTTCGGTATATAATCTTTACGGACATCGCAATGCATATTCTGTATTTTTCAAAACAGAGAATAATAGCATAAAAGGCTATACATTACAAATTTTTGGAGCTCCGATAGTGTCCTTGGCTTACAACTTCAAATTCGAATGATGACTTAAAACCATCATGTTGTCATTGTTTTTTATGACCAAATAATGTGTTTTACCTGCTATCTTTATAGGCCTTATCCGCCTGACTTGCCCTTTTATAGGTAAGTTACTGATGGGTGTTTTTATCGTTTGTCCATTTTTCAATGAGAAAATGTTGCCTTGGTCTGCATCGTACAATCCCATCTGAATATTACACTCGTAAAAATTTCCCATCATCAAAAATTCCCCTTTTTTGTATTCTGAAATACTCTGAGCGGCATAATAAGGCGTAAACTGAGCATTTCCTCCGAGTGCTTGAAGTTCAAAAGTGCCATCGCCTTTGTTTATCAAAACAGCGTTTTCAAAATAATTCGCTTCAAAAATCTCAGCATCACCAATTTTTGCTTTTCCAAATACGTCTTCCAAGCTCGCCTTGGCGAAATCTCTTGAATATATAAATTGCTTTTTTACATATGGCAACTGTTTTTCAATCTCCCGTTTATCAGCAAAAATTGTCTCCTTGCCCATCATATAAATCGTAATGATTTGGTCAAGCCTACCGTTCTCATCGATGTCTTTAACATACATTTTAACAGGTTCCTTTTCTGTAGCATGCAAACGACTATTTTTTCCGAGATTCCCACAAACGAAGTCCATCTTCCCATCTTGGTTAACGTCCATAGGATATACAAAATTCCACCAACCTTTCTTGTTTGTTAGATCTGTTTGTTCATATTTCTTACCAGATTTCTTAAAGGATTTTATACCGCCCCAGTCATAAGCCACCACCAATTCATCTATCTTATCGTTGTCATAATCGGCCCAAACCGCATGCTTTACCATCCCCGATTTTTTCAATTCTGGGGCTAACAGGTCGGTTTTGTCAGTAAATTTTCCACTACCATCATTTACCAATAAATACGAACTCGGCATCTCACCATAAGCCCAAGAAACCCCTCTGGAACCTAAGAACAAATCCGGCTTTTTGTCGTCGTTTATATCTTTTACCAACACCACAGAGGCAGTCATCAATATGCCCGAAAATGCATCATTTTTCTTTATAAAAACGCCTTTTCCGTCATTCAGATAAATTCTGGGGGCCAAATATTCAGACTTTCCATAGTATTCATTTCCACCTGAAGCAACAACCAAATCTAGTTTTCCATCACCGTTGAAATCCGCAAATTGTGCATCAACGTCTTCATAGACACTGTCAGCTTCAATACTTTTTTGCTGGGTTTTTACGAACTTTCCATTCGTATTTTGAACAAAAATCTGTGACTTTGTCTTTTTTGAACTTCCCAAAAATAGGTCTTCCAATCGGTCGCCATTCACATCAGCCACTGCTATGGCCGGCCCTTCTGTTGACATCATATTAGGAATTAATGCCTCCCGGTCAAATTCATTGTATTGGTTTTCTTCATGGCGAATATCTAATCCGACGCTGGCAGCAATATCAACGAATTCAGGCTTTCCTTGATGAAAAACAGTATAGTCAAACTTTGGCAAATTGGTTTTATAGTTGACTGTAAAAGTGGCATTTGACTTTATGTTTTTATACTTTTCAAAGGTATTATCTGGCCAAATAATTAGTACAGAATCTACTTTATCACTTTTACCCAAACCAAAGTTTAGCGGAATTTCCATGGAAGATTGAAAACCTCGAACAGGAATTTTTTCTTGATAAAACTCTTTATCGCCCACATATAAAATGCATTTTGTCCCAATCGCATTATTATTTTTCTCGCTTCCAACCAACTTTATATTCAGGTATTTATTCTCTGGTTTTAAAGTATTGGATTGGTTTTCATACAAAAAAGCCGACTGATTGATATTGTTCGTAATCAAATCGAGATCACCGTCATTGTCCAAATCTACGTAGGCACAACCATTAGAAAATGAACCTACATTGCCATTAATGTTTTCGGCTATATCATTGAAAGCCAAGTCGGTTCCGTTTGAATAAAACTTATTAGGAATCTTTATTTCTGGCAAAAGGTCTACCAAAGATTCATCCGATTCATCAAATCTTTTCTCTGATATTTTCTGTTGGATTTCGTCACTTGACACAAAGTTGATGTAGTCCAAATCATTCATTCGTTTGTTAATTCCATTTGAAATGAAAATGTCCTTTTTACCATCATTTTCAAAATCAAAAAGAAGTGTAGACCATGACCAATCTGTAGCATGAACACCAGAATACATCCCGATTTCAGAAAAATAACCATTTCGGTTGTTGAGTTGAAGGTTATTTCTCGCAAACTGAATGTTATACCCTTGCGAAAGTTTGAATTTAAAGTTGTAAAAAGCATCTTCGCCCTCGGATCTTTTCAAAATTTCGGGATCATAAGGAAGCATATCCAAAGTGAAGATTTCAGGAAAAACGTCATTGTTCAAATCCGCCATGTCGACTCCCATCGAGAATCTACTGGTGTGGTCAATTTTGTCCAGCATTTCATCCGCATATTTCCCATTTTTTTGGTTGATATACAAATAATCATTTTCATGGAAATCGTTAGCAACGTACAAGTCTGGGTATCCATCGAGGTTTATGTCAGAAATACCCAAGCCCAATCCATAGCCAATTGCAGACGAATGAATGCCTACTTCTTTGGTTTTTTCTATGTATTTCCCTTCTATATTTTCAAAAAACCTATCACCCGCCAATGGGTGAAATGTATTTAAAAAAACTTGTCTTTGCCCATAAGTGCCGTTTTGATGCACCGAATGATTGAGTTGAAACATATCCAAATCACCATCCGTATCATAATCAAAAAAAGCCGCCTGCGTACCAAAGCCTACCAAATCCAGGCCATACTGCTTCGATACTTCTTGATATTGTGGTACACCATTCTTATCGATGTTTTGACAAACAAAAAGTAAATTATGGCCTTTCAATACTTCAAAATTTCCAACTCGACTCACGTAAATATCCAACAGGCCATCTTGGTTTATGTCCACTATTGAAACGCCAGTTGACCAACCTTTTTCAGCTTTGAAATTCGATTTTTCAGTAATATCCTCAAATTTCAGCGTGCCTTTATTTAAGAAAATCTTGTTTTGACTTTGGTTGGAAGAAAAAACCAAGTCTGGTTTGCCGTCGTTGTTCAAATCGCCTGCACCTACTCCACCACCGTTGTAAAAGTACATATAGTTGAATATATTAAGGTCAGCAGTTGGCTTTAGATCATTAGAAAAACTGAGGCCGGACTCTTCAGCCGAAATAACTTTAAAAAGCGTTTCTTTTGAATTTGAACAAGAAAGTGCAAAAACACCCAATATAATAAAGGATACTATTCTCATTTTTTAGATTGGGTTATTTCAAAAAACTGCGGTTTCTTGTTGTTTGCAAACGAAATCAAGTAAGGCTTTTTCCCAAAATTCATGAATTTCATATCTCTTACTTCACCCTCTGTCACATAGCCCGTATCTATATTTCTTTGACTTACAAATCCGCCTTTTTTATTGTTTAAAAGCACCACCCCACGGCAGGCATCTAGGCGAGTAAACTGTGGAATAAATCCGACAAAATTGCCTGCCAAAATAATATCCTTGAAACCATCTTGGTTTAAATCTATTGTTTCAATGGCGTTTATACAGCTTATTTGAGCACTCGTTGGTAGTTCTTTTACAGTAAAATTTCCTTTCCCATCATTTATTGCATAAACGGATTTCAAGGTATTTACCTCAGTTTTTTGTGATTTTTTCAGCAGATTCTTGTCGAATAAATCTTCAATCGATCTTTTTGCATATTCCTCATGCTTAAGATTTTGAGCCTTGAGCTTTGGAAACTGCTCCATCATTTCACGTTTTAAGAAAACCGGCACGTCTTTTCCCTCAAAAGTTTTTGTGAAAATTTTATCTAAGAGCTGATTATCGTCAAAATCCCCTACCCAAAGCTTTAAGGGTTCATTTTGCGTAGTTTTCAAGGCAAAATTCTCACCCATATTTCCTAAGATAAGGTCTTTGTCTCCATCATTATCAATGTCTTCAGATTTCAATACACCCCAGAAACCTTTTTGGTTTTCTAGACCCGTTTTCATTTCTGAAAATGCTTTATTTTTTACTTTATAAATTTTGGGGTTCATCCAATCTCCTACCAAAATCAGTTCCTTTATTTTATCTCCATCCACATCTTCCCAAATGGCTTTTCTAACCATTCCAGCATATTCTATTTCCTTAGCAAACGCCTTGGTTACGTTTTTAAAAATGCCTTTTCCGTCATTTTCCAAAATTTGCTGAGGTGGTGTCAATCCATATTTTTTTGGCTGCGATCTATTTCCCACAAAGAGGTCTATATCTCCATCATTATCATAGTCATGTGGAGCTACGCATGAAGTGTTCATTCCACTGAAAGGAATTGCTTTGTTGTTAAAAACGAAATTTCCTTTTCCGTCATTAACATATAATCTATTTATGTATAATCTTTCCTCAGGATTTGACTCATTTCCACCCGTTCCAACAAATAAATCTTGGTCGCCATCTAGGTCAGCATCAAAAAACTCAACCGCAGTATCTTCAAAAAATGCTGCATTGTCAAACTCTTTATTAGGTTTAAGAGTCAATTTCCCATTCTGCTGAATATATAATGCCCCAGCTTGGTTTTTGGCTCCACCCGCATACAAATCCATCAGTCCGTCACCATTCACATCGGCAATGGCGGCATTTGGACCCTCTTTTGAAAGCATCATCGGAATGTTTTTTTCTTCATAAAAGTCTTCATATTCATTCTCGGTGTGTGCTCGGATAGCCATAGAATTATCCATCAAAAAAGACGACATTCCTCTACTTTCAGATTCAAAATGATGATATGTACTTCCATCTTTTATATTCCATGTTTGCAAAGAATTGATTTTCGGGTTTTTGTACATTGACCTCGTATTATTTGGCCAAAAAACTACTACAGAATCTATGGCTTTAGATTGGCCTAAACCAATAGTTTGAACGTATTCTGTACTTGACTGAAAGCCTTTCGATGGGTTAATTTGCTTCACCAAAATCTCCTTGTTGCTGTACACAAATATCTTTGCCCCTACCGCAAAAGTATTATTTTCCGAACCTTCCAATTTAACTTTTATGTAATTGTTCTTTGGGGTCTTCTTTTCTGCATTATTCCTATAAACAAAACATGGTTGGTTTACATTATTGACCAACAAATCCAAATCACCGTCATTGTCTAAGTCTGCATAAGCAGCACCGTTCGAAAAAGAAGGCTCTGTGAAACCAAAAGCTTCTGCTTTTTCTGAAAACTTTAATTCCCCATCATTATGAAAGAAATTGTTGACGATAGGTCTTGATGGCATATGCTTAATGATGTTATCAAACTTTTCTTTTTCGCCAGAAAGAACCATCTTTTGATTAACTTCATTCGCAAAAAAATCGATAAAATCTTGGTCTATAACATCATGAAAAATACCATTACTCACATAAATATCCGTTTTCGAATCATTATCGGCATCAAAAAGTAGAGCACCCCAACTCCAATCACTTGCTGCAACATCGCTATAATTGGCTATTTCGCTGAAGGTTCCATCGGCATTGTTTAACTGTAGACTATTCTGCATGTATTGGTTATAAAAACCTTTGTCATGCTTTAGTTTAAATACATAGTTATTATCGAAAGAAGTAGTGGTTTTAAGCCTAACCTCATCTCTTGGCAACATATCAGTGACAAAAATTTCTTGATTACCGTCGTTGTTAATATCGCCCATGTCAGCACCCATCGAAGCCAAACTGGTGTGTCCTACCCTAGTTTCAAGTTCCTCACTAAACTTTCCATTCTTTTGGTTGATATATAGATAATCTTTTTCGAAAAAATCATTTGAAATATAAATGTCGGGGTAATTGTCGTTGTTAACATCCCCCACAGTTACACCCAATCCAAAACCTATCAAACTTCCATATATCCCAGCTTCTTTAGAAACATCTACGAATTTTCCATTTTCGTTTTTCAAAAGTTTATCCCCACCACCTTTTAGAAAATCCTTTACAGGCCAATCTTCTGCTCTCAAATCACGGTTATTGTCGTAATTGAGCGTATTTACAGGAATAAAACTGTTGTTCAGGATATAACAGTCCAAATCGCCATCTAGGTCGTAATCCAAAAAAGCTGCATGCGTGGAATATCCTTTGTCATCCAAGCCATATTCTGCGGCTTTCTCTGTAAAAGTAAGGTCATGATTGTTTATGAAAAGAGCATTTCCTTGCTTCTTTTTCCATTTATCAATACCTGCATTACAAATATAAATATCCAACCAACCGTCGTGGTTGATATCTACCATTACCACCCCGGTATTCCACTTATCGCTTTCAGCAATACCTGCTTTTGCCGTAATATCCTCAAACTTAAACGACTCACCTGGTTGATTACCTTTATTTATGTAGAGTTTATTTGAACCCATATTGGCTGTAAAAAGCACATCTTGTAGACCATCGTTGTTGATATCACCTACAGCCACACCGGCTCCGTTATAGAAGTTTCTGTAGTTAAAAATATTGAAATTCTCGGAGTTTTTTACTGTATTTATAAAGTCAATTCCCGTCTTTGAGGAATCCAAAAGTTCAAAAATAGCATCTGAAGATTTTTCCTTGCAAGAAAAAAGAAATGCTACAATACCGATAATTAAAAATGATTTCTTCATTTCTTTTTGATTGGAATTTCAATTCCTTTCCCTTCTTCAATATTATAATCTGGCTTTTTCCAGATTATATTTCCTTCAACACTAGATAACGGATCATCTCCAAAAGGTTTCTTTAAATTACCTTTTACATATACAACAAAAGCATCTTTTGAAATATATTTTATCTCAAAAAAACCATCATACAAAACATATCCTTCACCTCTATTTTCTGTTGTATTATTAATCTTTCCCGTTAAAAACGAACCCATTGTAGAAGAAGTTGGGTATCCATCCTTAAAGATAATCTTATATGGCTTGTTTTTAAACCAACTATTGCCTTCCAAGCTTACAATCACGTTTCCCATACTTTGGTCTCTTAGGCTAATTTTTACTCCTTTCTCGTCCACATATCCACCACCTTGAAAAACACTTGTATCTGCATAAAATGACTTCCCGTCAATCTCTAATTCTATTTTTGCTTGATTATCTTTTAACGAAGCCAATGTTGTATTGATTTCTCCATTTTCTGAATTATTGTTTGGAGAGCACGAGAACAGAATCGTTGCACTTAGTAGTGCAATTAAGTATTTCATCATAAGTTTTATAAAGTATTAAACAAAAATACTTCTTTATTGTAAATGAAAAAAGCCCAACCTAAAGGTTGAGCTTTTTTTCTAACAAAAATTTACTAAAATCTTAGTATCCTTTGTTTTGAGTTAAGTTAGGATTAGAAACTATCGCTGCAGAAGGGATAGGGAACAATACAGTATAAGCATCTTTTATCAAAGTACCTGTACCAGTTGTAAACTTACCATAACGAACCTCAACAGTTCTTTTTCCACCTTCCCAATATAATTCACGTCCGATTTCCTCAAACAATGCATTTTCTGTCAAAGAAGCCAAAGGTTTAGCTGCTCTTTTTGCTCTAAGGCTATTAACCAAAGCCAAACCATCAGCTGCCTTGCCACTTCTCAATAAAGCCTCAGCTTTCATCAAATAAGCCTCTGAATATCTCATCAAGATATACTTTCCAGCAGTTGCAGGGTGATATTTGATGGCACGGATACCTTTTTCAGTAGGAGTACCAGCCAAATTTACATCACGAGAAAACTGAAGTGGTTTTTTCGAACGTGAGTCAGTAATAGCTTGTCCTTTGTCATTGATTTGTTGTCCAATTAGGAAACCATAACCAATACCAGAGAATTCTTTACCATCACCTTTAGCTGGAATACCTTTACGAATATCACCAGTTTCAAATGTATCATAAAAATCAGCTAAAGTAGCAAAACCATTCCAACCTGAAGGATTTTGATCGTAGTGCAAAGTCATGAACCAACGGTTAGAAGGAGAACCTTCATCTGAGTTCAAGATTGTCTCAGTAGTAGCACTTGCAGTAAAGTTTTTGAAATAATCATCACTTACTGAATATCCATCAGCAGTAATAGCGTCTACAGCAGCGATTACTTGTGCCATATCTCCAGCAGCATGCGTATAAGGACCTTCTGGAGTAGCTGATTTGTAAACGGCTTTATTCAAATACATCTTAGCAATTAAGAAGTTTGCAGCAGCTTTATTCGCCTTAGGATTAACAGCACTTGGACCCACTTTAGCCAAGTTTGGAAGAGCCTCAGTCAAGTCTTTCAAGATATAATCAAAAGCTTCAGAACGCGTTAAGATTTTAGGATTAACATCCACACCATCTGTAACCTCTCTAATTGGCACTTGTCCCCAGAAATCCATTACGTGAAACATATTGAAAGCTCTTAAAAATTGAGCTTCTGCTTTTTGTGCAGGAGTTGGATTAGATGCAATAATCTCATTGCATTTAAATATCCTTTGGTTCAACTGATTCCATGAGTTAGTAACCCACGAGTGTGTAGCATCCCAAGTATGTTGGTCTAATGTACGCCATACACCATTATCACCCCAGTCAACACCACGTGTTGGTGGAATCATTTCTGCTGTTGTATGCTGTCCAAGAGCATAAATATTTGCTTGGTCAGTAAATGTACCAAGGTCTTTGTAAGCCGAAATCAATAGTTCTGAAGCATTACCAGGTGAGAAACCACCAGTTTCAGCTCTTACAATTGAATCTGTTTCTTCATTTACAAGATCAGTACAAGAAGTAGCGGCAAATAAGCCAATCCCTGCAATTAAAAATCTTTTTAAATTATTATTTTTCATCTTTTATTATTTTGAATAATTACTGATTAAAACGATATGTTCGCTCCAATAGTCCAAGTTTTAGCTCTTGGATAAGCTGTATAGTCTATACCAAACGATGGGATTCCGTTTAATGATTTATTTGTACTAACTTCAGGATCTTGACCACTGTATTTAGTAAATGTCATCAAATTTTGTCCAGTAATATAAAGTCTCATGTTTGTGATATTCTTCATACCTTTTGTTGGAACTCTATAACCAAGGTTAAGGTTTTGTAATCTAACAAAATCTCCTTTCTCTAAGAACCTCGTAGATACATCTGGTGCATTGAAAGGGCCCTCTTTAGTTGCTACTACATCAGCAGTAACGTTACGACCATTTGCCAACGAACCTTTAGTAAAGTATGCATTCGCAGTGTTTGAGTATATATAGTTACCAAAAACACCATTGAAAAATATACTTGCATCGAAGTTACCAAACTTGAAACTGTTGGTTAAACCGGCAGTTACTTTAGCATTTGGATCTGCTCCAATAAATGATTGGAAGTCACCATTAGGGTATAGTGAATTTCCTTCTGCATCGTATCCACCAAACTCACGTAAGAAAAATGCAAACATTGGTTGTCCTTCAGCCAAACGTTGAGCAAAAGCACCCGTTAAACCTTGTCCGTTAATTTCACCTGTATCATATACACCTGAAAGGTTTTTGATTAGGTTATTATTCAATGCACCATTTGCACTAACTTCCCATGTGAAAGCTTTGTTGTCAACAGCAATTACGTTCAATCCTAATTCTAAACCACGGTTTTGAATATCAGTATCTAAGTTTTTCCATGTAAATGGCGTAGGTGCAGGTTGAGCAGAAACTACTTGGAATAACAAATCTTTTGTATGTTTTTCATAGAATTCAATATTACCAGAAACTCTATTGTTAGCTAAAGCATAGTCCAAACCGATGTTCAAAGAAGAAGTAGATTCCCATTTCAAGTTAGGATTGTTAAATGCAACGAAATTTAAACCACCACCAGTAATATTGTCAGCAGCACCGTTGGTACCCCATCCTGAGTATCTTTCTCTTTTGTCATATAGGTTATGAGGAATGTTTTGATTTCCTACAAGACCATATCCAACTCTAAGAGCAAGGTCTGAGAATACATTTTTAGGAACGAAGTTTTCTTCAATCAATTTGTATTTCACAGCACCAGAAGGGAAGTATCCATATTTGTTGTTTCCACCAAACTTAGTTGAACCATCCACACGAAGTGTACCAGTCACCAAGATTTTTCCAAGGTTTAAGTTTACTCTACCAAAATAAGATTGTAATTCGTCATAGTCTCTATTAGAGTTATTCACGATATTACTTCCAACTTTTCCTGCGTTAGCAGATGCCAAGTTGTTTACCATTACATCTAAATTGTTTGTAGAGAAATTAGCCAAACTAGAAGACTTACTATACACGTCGAAGTTTTGGTATGAATAACCTAATACTGCGTTCAAAGTAGTTTTTCCGAATGCTTTGTCGTAGGTAAAGTAGTTTTCCCAAAGCCTATTGCTTATTTCAACATCTCTGATATAAAGACGACCAATTCCAGAAATTCCATCCATTACTAGATCTTTTGAATAAGCTGTTTTTCTTGAAGAAAGAGATTGGTCAAAACCTAAAACTGTTTTAAATTTCAAGCCTTCAAATATTTCTAATTCCGCTGCGATATTTCCTAAAGCTCTTAAAGTATTAGTACGATCTTTAGAAAGATTTACAATAGCCATAGGATTAGGTTCAGGAATACCTGGTTGATTGTAAACACCTGGAGATTTGAAAATTGCCATAGTTGGATTCGTTTTCAAAATAGCTGCCAAAAGGTCTCCTGTATATCCTGAGTTTTCAGAGATAGCAATACCCTTATCTTGGTTGTTAGCCAAATTCACTGATGAAGTAATATTCAATTTATTATTGATAAACTTCTTTGCACCATTGAAACCAACTGAATATCTTTTGATACCTGAAGTTAAAACTATACCTTGTTGATCTAGATAACCCAAAGAGAATCTATAGTTACCAGTAGCGTCTCCTCCACCATAAGATAGATTGTGTTGTTGTGTAGGGGCTGTCCTAAACAACTCATCCTGCCAATTGGTATCCCCTCCTTGATTTTGACTAGGGTTAGCTGCAGCAAATGCTTTTGCATCTAAAAGGTCATACTTTTTGGTGATACTACTCATACCCAATGAGTATCCGTAATCCAATGTACCTTTTCCTTTTCCTTTTTTAGTAGTAATTAAAACTACACCTTGTGCACCACGTGATCCATAAATAGCTGTTGCAGACGCATCTTTAAGGATGTCAATGCTTTCAATATCATCTGGATTCAAGAAGTTCAAAGGGTTTTTAGCTGGTGTACGACCAACACCTTGGTCACCACCACCACTTGAAGTATTATCTCCACTTAATGGCACACCATCAATTACAAATAAAGGCTGATTGCCACCATATACAGAAGAGGTACCTCTAACTCTAACGTTGATACCACCACCTGGCTCACCTGAGTTTTGAGTAATTTGCACACCTGCAACTCTACCTTGCATCAATTGCTCAGGAGAAGTAACGATACCTTTTTGGAAGTCTTTAGTTCCAATGGCATTTACAGCACCTGTAGCATCTTTTTTCTTAACAGTACCATAACCAACAACAACAACCTCTTCAAGAAGAGCGGCGTCATCAGCCAAAGTAACGTTGATAGTAGAACGACCACCAATAGCAACTTCCTGAGAAGTCATTCCAACGAATGTAAAAGACAAAGTTCCGTTAGCAGGAACGCCAGCAATTGAATAAGAACCATTCATGTCAGTGGCAACGCCTTTAGATGAACCTTTCAATTGAACGGTTACACCAGGAAGACCATCACCTGATTTGTCTGATACCTTTCCGCTCACTGTAATGTCTTGAGCAAGAACTGAAAATGAGAAAAACATTGAGATTAAAACTACTAAAGAGCTTTTGCTCGAAAGTTGATTTACCCCAAAGTCGAAGACCATTCGACCGCACTGGTAGAATCTGTTCATCATAGGTTAATTGTTTAAAAAATTAAAGTAAATTAGTTTTGCTTTTCCAAAAAAACATTTCAACATTTTGATTAAATGTTGCACGTTTTTAAGAATCAACCCACAAAACTACAAAAAGAAGTTTCTAAAGTCCAAAATTTTGAAAAAGAAATTTTTTTTATTTAATCATATTTTGATGGTTTTGGTGTTTGGTTTTTACGTCAAATTTCCTAAGATGGTTGTATTTCTTATCGAAATAAATTTTTAGATACTATCTTTGATACAATTTTCTAAATATGATTTTTTGATGAAAAGTATAAACTTCGAAATCCTTAAAAGCAATTTTAAAGGTGAGATTTTTGAAGATAAGGTAATGAGGACCCTTTACGCCACAGATGCCTCTGCTTACAGAGAATTCCCACTGGGCGTTGTTTTTCCAACAGACAACAAAGATATTGAGCAGCTCATTGCTTTTGCTATTGATCACAAAACAACCCTAATCCCACGAACCGCTGGAACATCTTTGGCGGGACAAGTAGTTGGCAATGGCATTATAGTGGATGTATCAAAGACTTTTACAGAAATATTAGAGGTAAATAAAGAAGAATCTTGGGTGAGACTGCAACCCGCAGTGGTAAGAGATGAGTTAAATATGTATCTCAAACCACAGGGATTATTCTTTGGACCCGAAACCTCCACAGCCAACCGTGCTATGGTAGGAGGCATGGTAGGGAACAATTCTTGTGGAAGCAACTCAGTGGTTTATGGCAGTGCAAGAGATCACCTAATGGAGGTACAAGGATATTTAAGCGATGGCAGTTTTGTCACATTCAAAGATATTTCTAAAAAGGATTTTATAGATAAAATCTCGGAAATTAAATCTAAAAATACACTTTCACTTGAAGATAAAGTGTACCAGAATGCATTCAATACGCTTTCTTTAAAGGAAAACCAAGAAGAAATAAGGGAGCAATTTCCCAAAAGGAGTATACCGAGACGTAATACTGGATATGCCATAGACGAACTTTTGGAAACCGAGGTTTTTAATGAAAATTCCGCAGAAAGATTCAATTTCTGTAAACTCATAGCTGGCTCTGAAGGCACGCTGATGTTCATTACGGAAATGAAATTGCACGTAAATCCACTTCCACCCAAGTTTCAAGGGGTGGTGGCGGTGCACTGTGAAACCATTGATGATTCTTTAAAAGCTAATTTGATCGCACTGAAATACAATCCCAGTGCAGTGGAGCTGATGGATCATTATATATTGGAGTGTACCAAAGCAAACAAAGAACAAATGGCCAATAGGTTCTTTGTTGAGGGTGACCCTGGAGCATTACTTTGTGTTGAAATTTCGAGAGACTCCATCGAAGAAGTTAAAGAATTGGCAGCATTTATGGAGGCTGAGATGCGTGCCGCCGGCTATGGTTATCATTTTCCGATACTTTTTGGTGATGATATCAAGAAATGTTGGACATTAAGAAAAGCGGGTCTTGGACTATTATCAAACTTGCCGGGTGATGAAAAAGCTGTGGCAGTAATTGAAGATACAGCCGTTGACGTAAACGATTTGCCAGAATTTATCAGAGAATTCAATGAGATTCTGACCAAAAACAATATGTATAGTGTGCATTATGCACACGCCAGTACCGGTGAACTTCATCTACGACCAATAATCAATCTAAAAACACAAGAGGGTAAATCACAATTCAGACTGATAGCTGAAGAGATTTCTACTTTGGTCAAAAAGTATAAAGGCTCGCTTTCGGGGGAACATGGTGATGGTAGACTTCGAGGCGAGTTTATAAAACAACAGATTGGTGAGAAAAACTATGCTTTAATCAAAGACTTGAAGAAAGTCTGGGATCCAAACAATGTCTTTAATGCCAACAAAATAGTGGATACACCACCCATGGATGAGTTCTTGAGATATTCGGCAGGACAGGTAACGCCAGATTTTGAAACTATGTTTAGGTTCAAAGACCAAGACATTTTGCAACATGCTGAGCAATGCAATGGCTCAGGAGATTGCCGAAAGTCGCACCTGAGCGGCGGCACCATGTGTCCATCTTACATGGCCACCAAAAGCGAAAAAGATACAACTAGAGCAAGAGCAAATATTCTTAGAGAAACGCTTACACAGTCAGATAAGCTCAACAGGTTTGATTCTAAAGAAATAAAAGAAGTTTTAGACCTTTGTTTGGTTTGTAAAGCCTGTAAATCTGAATGCCCTTCAAATGTGGACATGGCCAAGCTCAAGATGGAGTTTATGTATCAATACCAAAAAGAAAATGGTGTGCCATTACGTTCGAAAATGATTGGAAATTATCCAAAAATGTCGGCTTTGGCTTCTTATATCCCTTGGGCTTATAATTTTGTTTTCAAAAACGCATCTTTGAGAAAAATTGCCAACACAGTGGTCGGTTTTCATCCCGACAGAACAATGCCTTTGCTATCGGACACTACCCTTAGGGCTTGGTTTAAGAAAAACTATGGAACCAAAGCTGGAAATGGAAACAGAAAGGTGTTTTTGTTCATAGATGAGTTTACAAACTTCAACGATGTAGAAATAGGAAAAAAAGCAGTCGATTTACTTTTGAAGTTAGGTTATTCAATTGAAGTTCCGAACCATGCCGACTCAGGACGTTCCTATCTATCAAAAGGGATGTTGGACGAAGCAAAAGTTTTGGCAGATAAAAATGTGCGTTTGCTCTCAAATTTAATCAATGAAAACACACCTTTGCTGGGAATAGAACCCAGTGCTATTTTAACTTTCAGAGACGAATATCCCGAACTGGTTTCAGTGGAATTTGCAGAAAAGGCTTTGGAATTATCTAAAAATGTTTTGATGTTAGATGAATTCTTAGCAAAAGAAATGGATGCTAAACGCATAGAAAGTTCCAAATTTAAAAGTGAAAAGCGTTTGATAAAACTCCATGGGCATTGTCAACAGAAAGCGGTGGCATCGATGGTGCCAACCAAGAAAATGCTAAGCCTACCAAAAGGCTATGAAGTGCAGTTGATTCCGAGCGGATGTTGTGGAATGGCGGGCTCGTTTGGTTACGAAAAAGAACATTATGATATTTCTATGAAAATAGGCGAGTTGGTACTCTTTCCTACCGTTCGCCAGCAACCTGAGGATGTACTGATAGCCGCCCCTGGCACCAGCTGCCGCCACCAGATTCATGACGGCACGGGCAAACATGCAAAACACCCGATTGAAATTCTTTGGGAAGCTTTGGCGTAAAATAAAAGTGCACAGACAATTAAAATCCTTAATATTGTCTGTGCAAATTTTAACACCTATCTATTGTCCTACTCCTTTTAATAATCATATCTAAACCTACACCTATCAATAACAAAGGCCAAAGTTCAAATACCGAATTAAGTGAAAACTGGCTCAAATAAGCAGGATAGTAAAAAACAGTGGCTACTATTCCCCAAAAAATACCACTAAAAATTTTACCCTTAACCAACTCTCCGAAAGCTATAAAGACAAAAATAAGCTTCCAGCTGATAAGATTCTTTGGCAATTCAAACCACAACATATCGAAGTTTCTCATTAAAAATAGACTTCCGATAACGATTATAGCTACTGCCCAAATAACTGAAGATGTACTTTTTTGCGTTTTCATAATTGTAATTTCTTTGTTTTTTCTTCAAAATTATGTTCAAAAACAAAACAAGAATAGTGCTTTTCGTTGAATGATAAGCATTTTATCGTTGAATATTTGATTTTTACCGACGAATGGAAACAAGAGATTGAAAACATTTCAAAGTTTTACTAGTTTTAACTTTCAGAGCATCTTTTCGATTTGTATTTATCCAAGTTAAAAGCTCCAAAATATATAATATTTCCAATATAGCGGGTCATTTTTATTCTTCAAGCCCTCTAAATGTTTGTTAGAATCTTCAATAATACTATTTTTGCGACCCCGAAAATGTCAAATTACCTTATGAAATTAGATAGCGGCAGGATGTATGTAGAGGTAAACACTTTAGTAAACGACGACCGACCAGTGTTTTTGTCAGGAAGTTTTTGTAATTGGAACCCAAGAGACACTGATTTTTTGATGAAAAAAGTTGGTAATGGCCAATATCGCTTTGAATTTGAGAAAGATTTTACGCTAGACAATCCTTTAGAATACAAATATACCAAAGGCGGTTGGGAGCATGTGGAGCTTGATAGCTTTGGCAATACCAGCAAAAACAGAACCCTTCTACCTGTTTTTCGTCCGAATCTCGACTACGTACCTCTATGGAGACAAAACGGCTTTACGCCTTACTACAATGAAACCATGCCTTTGATAAAGACCATGGAAGTAGAAATACCTCAATTGAAAAAAGTCAGAACCGTCAGCGTAATTTTGCCCAGTGATTATGCCAAAAATACTGACAAAAAATACCCCGTGGTGTACATGCACGATGCTCAAAACCTTTTTGGTGAAGGCTCAGTGTATGGCAATTGGGAAATAGACAAACGCCTTTCTTTGCTCAAGAAACAAGGAAAATCTGATGTTATTATTGTGGCCATCAACCATGGCGAAGAAGATCGTCAGGTGGAGTTTTCACCATATAAAAATCATGTGAAAGGTCAGGGCATGCGTTATGCCACTTTCATAGTTAGAACCCTCAAGCCACTGATAGACAGCACTTACAGAACGCTACCCGAAAGACAACACACTGGAATTGGTGGAAGCTCAATGGGAGGATTGATCAGTATTTACACCGGTATGATGTACCCCGAAGCTATTGGACGCTTAATGGTTTTTTCTCCTTCACTATGGACTTCTCCGAAAATCTATTTTGATGCAGTCGAATTTTTTAATCCATTAGACACTAAAATTTATCTATATGGTGGTGGAAAAGAAAGTGCAAGCATGTTGCCTAATATTGAAAAACTAAAAGAGACCATTGATAACCAAGGCTTTGATTCAAACAAAATTCAGATTAAAGCCGAACTAGACCCTGAAGGTCAGCACAATGAAAAACGCTGGGGTCAGGAGTTTCCAAAAGCATTGGATTGGTTATATAATTGATGTCTGGTAATAAAATAAAAAGGTAGCAGGAGATTATTTGCTACCTTTTCTTTTTTTGAATATCAGCTCAATTTACCGCACATGATAAACATCAACCAAACTTTTTAACTCTTCAAAAGTTCTTGTTGGTTTTTGATAAGGTGATGGCACAGGCATTTTGCTATATTTCTGAAAATAAACCACCGAAGCATCTCGCCACCAAAGTGCTTCTTTGAGTTGGGTTTTGAGTCTTGCTTCCACATTTTCGAAAGTCTCGGAGTCTATTTTTCCTTTCAAAGAAGCCCAGTCTTTCTGCATGTTTTCTGCAGATTTCACTCCTTCATAATATCGAGTCACCATTTCGTCCCATACCGTTTTGCCATTTTGGAGTTTATGGGTCCAAGGGGCATGGTGAAACCAAAGTAAGAATTCAGGTTGAATAGTATTGATATCGCTATATTTATTTCTTAAGCCAAGGTGATATTGAGCCACTGAATTACTGCCTTTTTCGGTACGGTCAAAACCGATTCCAATGGAGTCTGCTCTGTGATAATATAAAGCCGTCCAGTCTGGACGAGGTGCTTTTTCTACCCAAGGTTCTGGTCCAAAATGATGGCTTTCTCCCATTACATGATGCACGCCAAGCGGATTGGTGTAGTTGGTATATATTTCTCTAGATTCCAGCATCAATTTCTTAATGGTTTCAGTTGATTTTGCATCCGTTCTGAAAGTCATCTTTACCCATTCATCTGCTATTTGGGCGGAGGTTATTTCGTGATTCCAAGCCATTCTACCGAGTGTGTACCAGTTGGCTTGGGCCATCGGATGACCTGTCCAGTTACGGTCTGAACCCGTATTGGCCACGCCAATCATGGAGGTTAATGGATATTTAAAAAGCTGTCCATCAATAACCTTAGCTACTGTAGACCCCTGTCCTTTGGCATAGGTATCAGTTTTTAGAACTTCCTCAAACATAGGAGCTTCATACACCCAATGAGTAGCCCAACCCAAATATTCTTGTGTTAATTGAAACTCCATTGATACGGGTGTTTTTTCCATAGCTCCAAAAAGTGGAGAAATAGGCTCTCTTACTTGAAAATCTATTGGGCCGTTTTTTACTTGAATAATAATATTAGCGTGAAATTCTCCATCAAATCTTTTGAATTCGTTGTAAGCTGCTGCAAAACGGTCGCCTTTCGGATCAAAATTATAGACAAATGCACGCCAAATAATCAGACCATTATGTGGGGCCATAGCTTCAGCAAGCATGTTAGCTCCGTCTTTATGCGTTCGGCCAAAGTCCATCGGACCAGGTTCGCCTTCTGAGTTGGCTTTTACTACAAATCCTCCAAAATCAGGTATAAGTTTATACACTTCGTCGGCTTTGTTTTTCCACCATTGCTTTACTTCGGGATCAAGTGGGTCGGCAGTTTTTAATCCACCCAAAATCTTTGGAGAAGCAAAATTTACGGATAAGAAAACCTTAATTCCATAAGGTCGAAAAACATCTGCAAGGGCTTTTACTTTACCCAAATACTCAGATGTAATAAATCTCGCTGAAGCATTAACGTTGTTTAAAACCGTTCCATTGATACCAATAGAAGCATTTGCTCTGGCGTAATCTATGTATCTGGGGTCAATTCTTTCAGGAAGTTCGTACCATTTCCACATCGACATGCCAGCATAGCCACGCTCAATGGTGCCATTGTTATTGTCCCAATGATTGAGCATTCGGAGTTGTATTTTTGGGGCGGAGGCTATCTTTATATTTTCAAGAGACGCTAATGTTTGCATTCTCCGAATCAATTCAAAAACACCATAAAGCACTCCTTTAGAGGTATTCGCAGTGATATTTATTTGATTTTTAGAACTTATTATTTCAAAAGCTTCAGCATTTTTGTTTGCTATTGAACCAACTTTCAAAACCAAATTGGCTTGAGAAGCACTAGTCATCGTTTTTGATGTAAAGCCCAATAAACCTGAGGTTGCCTTTTGAATTTCAGAAATGGTAACTTTAGCAGTTTCATCTGAAAAATTGGTGGAAACTGTAGTTAACTTTTGAGCATAGTTTTTCCTCAAAGTTTCGTTTTTAATAAGATCATATTTGAGCCAAAGCCGGTAGCCGTCGTCAGCAAATGAACCAAACGAAATCATGCTCAGAAGAAGCAAAATAATAATTCTCATGTTTTTCTTTAGTGATTGAATAGGACAAATATCGGAAGAATTGCCTTTAATTGAATTGAAAATCGGGATTATTTGATCGGATTGGTGAATTCAGCAAACCACACTTTGGACTCTTCGAGTGTGGATTGGCCAGAGGCTATTTTTAGGATGCAAACAACATTAAAATCAGGCAAGAGCCCTAAAAACAGCTTCATATTCTTTAAAGTTTTCCTCTAAAAGTTTATCAAATTCCATGTCCCTTTTCCTTCGTTTAATTTCTTTCATAACATCATTTAATAAAGAATTGACAAATTCAGATTCAACAAGTTCAATCAAGCATTTCTTCAATTCTTCTCTTTCTGCAATTGTCGTCATAATCGCTTTTTTTATTCTTAACAAACAATTCCTATCCAAATATACCAAAATCCTACAAAACCAAAAGTCCCTGCTCACGCATTTCGTTGATAGGTTTGGAGTACCAAAATAGCTCAAAATGCTCAAATTTAGTTTCGAATGAAGATTTTAATTCATTGAAAGTAATGGTTTTAACTTTCCGTACATCCATCAATTTTAAGTTTTCCAAAAACCACTCACCTTTTTCTTTTTCGATGTTTATACTGAAAGTCTCCATTTTTTCATGGAAAGTCAGGTGCAATGCCGGCCCTTTTTTAGTTTTCATTTCTTCTACAATCGGCTGATTTCCAATCCAGATAATCTTGGCGTTCGGTTTTATGAGGCTATGATCTTGCTCCTCAAGACATTCGGCTATAAAATCGGGGCGAATCTTGGTTTTGGGTATTTTGAAATCAAACCAATCTTGCAGCGGATATTCAAAACAAAGCCCATGCATGTAGTTGTATAGAGATTTTTTGAGCCCAAAGCTAAATTTGTCGTGGTCTATACCCGTTGAATCCTTGAATTGGATATCGTTATCAGCAAACGCAATGTCTTTGTAATCAGGCACTATGCCAAATTTTTCGGGATTTAAGCCAACTGGACTGTGGGCTGTTAGTGCAAACTGATGCCAAAAACCTGAGTGCAAAATACCCAACTCAAACATCTGCCGCACCATTTCGAGGCTGTCTACAGTTTCTTGTATAGTTTGGGTCGGATAGCCATACATGAGATAAGCATGCACCATGATGCCCGACTCCACAAAGTTTCGGTTTACTTTAGCCACTTGTGCTACCGTTACACCTTTGTCTATCAATGCCAAAAGTCGGTCTGAAGCCACCTCTAGCCCACCTGAAACTGCTATGCAGCCCGAGGATTTGAGCAAAACACAAAGGTCAGCTGTAAAGCTTTTTTCGAAACGAATGTTGGTCCACCAGGATACCACCAAGCCACGCCTTAATATCTCTAATGCCACTTCTCGCATTAGTGCAGGCGGAGCAGCTTCGTCTACAAAATGGAAACCGTTCTCGCCAGTTTGTTCGATCATCTGCTCCATTCTGTCTACCAGAATTTTGGCGGCAATAGGTTCGTAAAGTTTGATATAGTCGAGCGAAATATCACAAAAAGTACACTTGCCCCAATAACAGCCATGTGCCATGGTGAGCTTGTTCCATCGGCCGTCAGACCAAAGGCTGTGCATTGGATTGGCCAGCTCAATCACCGAAATATATTGGTCCAGAATCAAATCAGAATAGTCTGGCGTACCTATTTCGCTGTGTTTGTAGTCTTTTTGGGTGGAATTATTGATATATTTTACCTCCCGATTTTCTAGGCAAAAAGTTCGTTTAAACTCCGAACTTTCGCTTTTACCCAAAACATTTTTCGCCAGCAATTCTATCGGCAGTTCGCCATCGTCCAACGTGATGAAATCAAAATACTGAAAAACTCGAGCATCCTTTACACTTCTGAGCTCAGTATTGGCAAAGCCACCGCCCATGGCGATTTTTATTTCAGGAAAGTGCTCTTTTAAATAACCAGCACAACGAAAGGCACTGTACAAATTGCCCGGAAAAGGCACCGAAAAACAGACCAATTTTGGCTGGATTTCTACTAGTTTTTGCTTTAAAATCCTGAGTGTGATTTCATCAATAAATGTGGGTTGTTTTTGCACATGGCCGTACAGTTCATCAAACGAATTGGCACTTCTGCCTAACCGCTCGGCGTAGCGGCTAAAGCCAAAGTTTTCGTCGAGACATTCCACTATAAAATCAGATAAATCCTCGAGATATAGCGTAGCCAGATGCTTGGCTTTGTCTTGCATGCCCATGTTGCCAAAGGCCCATTCCAAGTCATTCTCCTGAGAAAACCTCGACGCCTGTGGCAGAAAATTCCCGCTACAAATTTGCCGGGCCAAAGTGGGTTTATGGCCTTGTAAAAAGGCAATTACCTCCTCTATGGTCTGAATATAATCACGCTTCAAACCGAAAATCCGTTGTGAATTTTCTGAAACTCCGTCCAAACTGGCCTTCTCAAAAATGGAAGCCAAACCGGTCTTAGAAAAAAGCTCCAAAATAACCTCAATGCCCAAGTCCATCTGAAATGCGGCAATACCCTTGGTATTCAAAAACCCCTTCAAATAGGCCGTAGCCGGATAAGGTGTATTGAGCTGAGTAAAAGGGGGCGTAATGAGGAGGAGGTCTTTCAAAAGGCTTTTTTTTGTGTAAAATTAGGGATTTGTTTTGGGAATGGTAAAAAACTAAATGCTTTTAGAAATTTTAGATATGAATATTATTCTAAAAAAATTAGCAAATCAATTTTAAAGTTGAATATTGTGATAAAAAGGCATTAAATTTGTATTTTAAAATTATTACTTGACTTTAAGAGAATCCGTCGAACAGTTTCTACATGATTTTAAATTGAAATTAAGAATCTACGATATCATCTTTTTGGACAGCAGAAATAAGAATCTTCAAACTTTAATTGATTTGGAAATAAAGCCATTGGAAAGAAGAAAAGTAATTGAAAACCTAAAAGTGGAGGATTATAGTGTTGGGCCTATTCCTGACCAGAATTTTGTAGGTAGTGACCTTTGGGTATTTGGTAAACAATTGAAAAACAAAGAAATATATATCAAGATTTCCATGGGACTTCCAAACAAAAAGACGATTTGTATTTCATTCCATACTGCAGAATTTCAGATGGAATATCCTTTAAAATAAATCCATTTTCATAAAATCTAAAATTTAGCGAACAAAATGAGAACAATAGAAAGCCCTTTTTCAGATAAGATTTTAACAGTAAAAACCAGATCCAGTCATTTGACTTTCAGGAAGGAGGAATTTGAAATAGTTTACCACTATTTTGAAGATATACTGCCAAATGGAGCGGTTCAGGAGTTCACTACCGACGAGTTAGACGAACTAAACCAAATCCAAATTTATAATCTCTTTCGCGAAAAACACCGTCTGCCTTTTCCTGCCCAGATTATAGAAACTCGCCAAAAATATGGACTTTCGGCCAGTAAAATGTCTGAAATTTTGGGCTTTGGGGCAAATGGTTACAGGCAATACGAAGCAGGTGAAGTTCCTAGTTTGTCGAACGGAAAGTTGATTCAAATGGCCGCAGATCCATTAAAATTTAGGTCTTTAATAGAAATCTCCGACCCACTAGAGCAAAAAGCAAAGGAAACATTACTCCAAAAAATTGACAAACTTTTAGCCATTGAGCAATCAGAAGAAGAAGGATTGGAACACTACTTGTTCAACACCGACTTACCCAACGAATACACGGGTTATCAAAAACCTTATATGCAAAAACTCGCCCACATGGTGATATACTTTGCAGAGAACCTAAAACCTTGGAAAACTCAGCTCAACAAACTACTTTTTTATGCTGATTTTCAGACATTTGCACTTACAGGTTTTTCTATGAGTGGCGTAAAATACCGAGCCATAGACATGGGGCCAGTACCGAATAATTTCAGCAGTATTTTTGAGTATATGTCTAACCAAAATTTGGTGGAGATAAAATGCACAAGTTTTGAAAACGGAGGAATAGGAGAACAGTTTTTACCGAAACCAGAGAATAAATTCAATAAGGAACTATTCACCGAAACAGAGCTAAAAGTATTATTCAACGTTACAGCAACCATCGCCCAGCTTAAAACCCAAGACCTCATAGCCCGCAGCCATCAAGAAAAAGCCTGGATTGAAAATTATCCTACAAAAGGTTTGATTAGTTATAGGTGGGGGTTTGAGATTGTTAACTAAATATTACGTATTAAATTGTCATTGAAGTATTATATATCTATTTAAACTAACGAATAGTACTATTATAACAATTATGAAAATTGAAAGAAATTTGTATTTTGCTTTACTAAATTTGGTAAAATAACGTAGGAATAAAAGATTATTAAGTTATAGAGTTGCATTTCTATTAATTTAAACCTTCAAGACACTTGAAGCTCAAAATTCTTCCATTTCAAGCTCAAAAGTTCAATATTGTGCTACACATACCTCAAAGACAATCATCAAAGACAAAGCCAATCCTATCATATACTCCAAATAATCCTATCATAACAAAAAGATATACTTTTAAACGTATCTTCTTAGACCAACACGAATTTGTAGAAAAAACCTATATTTGAAATAGCTCTTTCAGGATTATTTGAATTTTATTTCTTAAGTTTTTCCACCAATTCTTTTATCAAAAGTGCCGCTAAAGCTCCAATGGCAAATATCGAAAGAAACTGAACGGTGCGTATGTTTTCGTTACCCACTATACGGGTGAAATTACCTACAGAGAGCATTAATAATACTGCAAGAAGGACTAATCTTTTGTTTTTCATGGGCTTAGGGAGTTTGGTTTGTATATCAAATATAGTCATATTTTTTTTTAAACACATAGGCACATAGTTAGCATAGGATTTTTGATAGATTGAAATTTTATTTTGTTGAGGTGTTTTCCTTTTTAAATTGCGATATAAATTTTTTGAAATTACCTATGGGAATCTCTAACGAACTTTTGGCTTTCTTAAAAGACCTGAAAGCCAACAATAACAAAGAATGGTTTACTGCAAACAAAGGCCGATACGAAACCGCAAAGGCGGAGTTTGAAACTTTCATCACCGAACTTTTTGCTCGAATAGCGGTCTATGACCCAAGTATTGGTCATTTAAAAGCCAAAGAATGTATTTTCAGAATTTACCGTGATGTGAGGTTTTCTAAGGACAAGTCGCCTTACAAAACGCATTTCGGGGCTCATATTTCTATAGCTGCTAAAAAATCAGAGATACACACACGTTCGGGTTATTACATACACCTTGAGCCGGGCGAAAGCATGTTGGCTGGTGGGGCATATTTACCGCAAGGTGATTGGCTGAAAGGCATCAGGCAAGAAATTGACTATAATGGTGCCGATTTGGTAAAAATTCTAGAAAATCCAGACTTCAAAAAGACTTTTGGAGAAATAGAAGGCGAAAAATTGGCTAGAATGCCCAAAGGATATCCAGAGGATCATCAATACATTGAACTTCTAAAAATGAAAAGTTTCTTGGCTACTCACAAACTGAAGGACTCCGAACTTACAAAAGTCGATTTTACAGAAACTGCCGCAAAAGTATTCGAAACACTTAAACCATTGGGCGATTTTCTGAACAGAAGCTAAAAATATGTAGCTACATATAATGTAAATGAAAATATTTGCTTTTCTTTGAACTTTAATGTTGGTAAACTTAGTTTGATTAGAGAGTCTTGCTACTCAATGGTGTGTATTTCAACAAAATAGAAAATACCATCTATAGATTTTTTTGGAATAATTCAAATGAATATCTCAAGATTTAGAAGACTTTTGCCTAGCGTCATAGCGACCTAGCGGTTAAATTATATTCAAGATGAAAAGAAGAAATTTCATAAAAGCCTCAGCAGGCATAACCACAATGGCAACACTTAGTTCACTTAAAAATATAGCTGATAGTTTACCCGAAACTGGCCAAAAAATGCCAGTGCTTTTTGTAGGCCATGGCAGCCCCATGAATGCCATAGAAGACAACGAATTCAGCCAAAAATGGCGTCAAATAGCCAAAGATATCCCTAAACCAGTGGCTGTATTGTGTATTTCAGCTCACTGGCTGACACGTGGTACGTTTGTTACGGCTGCTCCTCAGCTCGAAACAATCCACGATTTTGGCGGATTTCCACAAGCACTTTTTAATGTAAAATATCCAGCTCCGGGTTCTCCGACATTAGCCGCTGAAACAAAAAATTTAATAAAGAACACTGAAGTAGGCCTCGACCACGACTGGGGATTTGACCACGGCAGTTGGAGTGTAGTCAAACAAATGTATCCTGAAGCCAACATTCCGATGATACAATTGAGTGTTGACTTCTACAAATCAGGCGAATACCATTATGAATTGGGCCAGCAACTGGCAGCTCTTCGCCACAAAGGCGTATTGATACTCGGCAGTGGTAACATGGTGCATAATCTTCGTATGATTAGCCTCCCCAAAAATGCTGATCCGTCCAAAGGCTTCAATGTTGAATATGGCTTTGATTGGGCTATCGAAATGAACGAATTGTTTAAGAAGCTAATTGCAGACAAAAACCACAAACCGCTTTGGGATTATAAAACTTTGCACAAAGATGCCCATTTGGCTATTCCGACACCCGATCATTATTATCCCTTGCTTTACACTTTAGGTGTTCAAGATGACAAAGACAAAATAGAGTTTTTCAATGACAAAGCCATCGCTGGTTCATTGACCATGACTTCGGTGAAAATAGGTTAACTTTAATATTTAGGGCCAAAATTATGCAAGATTTTGGCTTTTTTAATTACCTAAAAATTCTTTTGGGTACTAAAAATGAAAAAAATGATAAGTTTTTGGGTACTAAAAATGAAAAATAATTAATTTTCTGGGTACTAAAAATGAAAAAAATTATTACTTTTGGGTACTAAAATTGAAAATATGTACTTTAAGAGGTTTATAGACAGCTATTTAATCGAATGGAAAGATTCTTCAGAAAGAAAGCCTCTATTGCTTCGAGGTGCTCGTCAAGTTGGCAAGTCTTCTGCAGTTAAGAATTTGGCTCAACATTTTGACAATTATGTGGAGATAAATTTTGAAGAGAATCCAGGCCTAATTGAATTGTTTGAGGGAGATTTAAACCCTCAATTTTTGATTCAGAACCTTTCTGTTTTTTTGAATCAAGAAATTGTTCCCCAGAAAACACTTTTGTTTTTCGACGAAATTCAGGCTTGCCCAAGGGCATTGGCATCATTAAGGTTTTTTTATGAAAAAATGCCCGAATTGCACCTAGTTGCAGCAGGCTCATTGCTAGAGTTCGCACTTTCTGAACTCCCAACTTTCGGGGTGGGGAGAATACGATCCCTGTTCATGTATCCCTTTTCGTTTGACGAATTTTTAGGGGCTATGGGCGAAGACAAGTTGGTTAATGCAAAAAACACAGCCAATACCAGCACTCCTTTACCAACTGCCATTCATCAAAAAATAAATGATTTTCTTAAGGTTTATCTTTTGGTTGGCGGTATGCCTGAGGCAATTAGCTCTTATTGCAAAACAAAATCTTTGCTTAAAGCTCAAGAAGTATTGGATGATTTAATCGTTTCTATCAAAGCCGATTTTGTGAAGTACAAAAAAAGAGTGCCAGCAGCTCGAATCTCCGAAATATTTGATTCGGTAATCAGCCAAAGTGGTGGTAAGTTTGTGTATTCTAAAGTTGGCCAAAACGTAAATCATGGTCAGATAAAGGAAGCCTTGGAACTGCTGATTCAAGCTGGCTTAGTGTATCCAGTTACGCATACATCAGCAAACGGAATCCCTTTAGGAGCTGAAACAGACCCAAAAAAACGCAAAATGATTCTCTATGATACAGGTATTTTTCAGAGAATTTTGGGTCTTAATATTTCGGATTTTTTGTTTGATACCGATACTTCAGTCATCAACAAAGGTGCTATAGCAGAGCAGTTTTGGGCATTGGAATATTTAAAAAACAGCTTTCCACTGCAAGCAACAAGTTTATATTATTGGCACCGTGAAAACCCAAATGCAAATGCTGAATTGGACTATGTGATTCAGAAAGGGTCGGAAATATTGCCGATTGAGGTGAAATCTTCAGGGAAAGGCAGTATGCAAAGTCTAAGGCAGTTTTTGTCGGATAAAAACATTCCGTTCGGGTATCGTTTTTCTCTAGAAAATTATTCAGAATATCAGCAAATAAAAAGCTGCCCTTTATATGGCGTAAAAGCTTTTTTAGATGAATAATCAAGCCAACAATTCAGCCTCATGATTCATAATTTCTCGAAACCAAACCGTGAAATCTTCGGGATTTTGCAAGATCAGTTCTTTAGTTTCCGAAATCGAAACCCATTTATAATCAGCTACTTCGTCTGGATTAACAATAAACTTATCATTAAAAGTGCCAATATAAACATGATCAATTTCATTCTCAGTAAGGCCATTGTCAAAAAAAGCTTTGTATCTGAAGGTAAATTTGTGAGAGAGAACACAGTCAAATCCCATTTCTTCTTGTAGCCTGCGGTGAACGGCAGCTTCCATACTTTCGCCTTCATTGGGATGCCCACAGCAGGTATTGGTCCAAAGACCTGGAGAATGATATTTGTCAAAAGCCCGTTGATGAATCAGTATTTCTCCCTCATCATTAAAAACCAAAATTGAAAATGCTCGGTGAAGCCATCCTTTTTGGTGAACTTCCAACTTTTCGCCGTGGCCTATGATGTTATCGTCGTCGTCAACGAGCGGAATATTGATTATTTGCGGCATTCTAATGATTTGCATTTAATTGTAAACACAATGTTGCGTTTAAGTGTTTCGAATAATCAAAAAATTAGTAAATTGCCTAAAAAATTCAACCCGTGAAAATATACAATACTACGCAAGGCATTATTGCCGAAAAAGATTCAAAGTTTTTCAAAATTAGCGGCCTAGGTTGGGATGAGCTCGTCAACCAATCTGGATTATTTTCTTTTTTAACCGAGAAAATTCAGACCTCTGCAAGTATAGCTGAACTAGATGAAAGTACCATTTTAGCACCAATAGTTTCACAAGAAATCTGGGCTTCAGGTGTGACTTACCTCAGAAGCAAAACGGCCCGTATGGAGGAATCCAAAGACGCGGGTGGCGGCGATTTCTATGACAGAGTTTACGATGCCGAACGTCCTGAGATATTTTTTAAAGCCACCGCAGCTCGAACTGTTGGCCATTTGCAAAACATCAGAATCCGCAAAGATTCCAAATGGAATGTTCCTGAGCCAGAATTGACGCTATTTGTGAATAACCTAAACCAAATAGCCGGTTATACCATCGGTAATGACGTGAGTTCGAGAGACATCGAAGGTGAAAATCCCTTGTATTTGCCACAGGCCAAAAGCTACGATAAAAGTGCGGCTATTGGGCCATGCATTCTAGTTTTGGAAGAGCCAATAAGCAGAGATACAGACATATCGGTAGAAATTCTTCGTGGTGAAAAAACAGTTTTTGAGGGAAAAACTCAACTTTCTCAAATGAAACGTGAATTGCCCGAATTGGTGGAATATCTGACCAGAGAATGCAGTTTTCCGCAAGGCGTTTTCTTGATGACGGGTACGGGAACGGTACCTCCAGACGATTTCACGATGATCAGTGGCGACGTCGTAAAAATCAGCATTGACAACATAGGTACGCTCATAAATACAGTAGAATAAATGCAAGTTTTAGGAAAAAATCTAATCGGATTCACAGAATCTTCAGAAGGCACAGTCGGTATTCAGGCCATCAATCCAGCCTCAGGCGAGCCGATTGGTCCCTTGTTTTTCAAGGCAACCTTAAGCGAACTTGATTTGGCGGTTCATAAAGCCAATGCGGCCTTCGCCACTTATAGAAAAAAATCAGGTGCAGAAAAAGCCGCATTTCTTGAAGCCATAGCTGCAGAAATAGAAGCATTGGGCGACACTTTAATAGAAAGATACACTGCCGAAAGTGGCCTGCCCGCGGGCAGAGCACAAGGCGAAAGGGGCCGAACAATTGGCCAGCTCAGATTATTTGCCCAACTCCTGAAAGATGGGTCTTGGGTGAATGCCATCATAGACACCGCTCAGCCAGACAGACAACCACTTCCAAAACCAGACATTAGGGCAATGGAAAGACCTCTTGGTCCTGTAGGCATTTTTGGAGCAAGCAATTTCCCGTTAGCATTCTCTGTGGCAGGTGGCGATACTGTTTCGGCATTGGCTGCTGGTTGTCCAGTAGTTTTTAAAGGCCATCCCTCACATTTAGGTACTTCAGAATTGGCAGGTAGGGCTATACTTGCTGCTGCTCAAAAAACCGGAATGCCTGATGGCGTATTCTCCTTGGTTTTTGACGATACCATAGAAATAGGTCAAGCTTTGGTAAAACATCCATTGGTCAAAGCCATTGGTTTTACTGGGTCATTGAGAGGTGGCAAATCACTATTTGACGCAGCTGCTGCAAGACCAGAACCTATTCCGGTTTATGCCGAAATGGGTAGCACCAATCCTGTGTTTATTTTACCAAAAACTCTGAAAGAAAAAGGAGACGCTTTAGCTCAGAACTACATCAATTCCGTAACGATGGGCGTGGGTCAATTTTGTACCAATCCAGGGTTATTGGTTATTGAAAAAGATGAAGCTTTTATACAAAAATTGGAAAGTGTTTCAGCAGCATCAATGGGTGGTGTTATGCTCAATAAAGGCATACAATCGGTTTATCACAAAGGCATAGAGGAATTTGAAAAATACGCCAAAGTAATCAGTTTTGGTAAAAAACCAGAAGGCTTCACTGCCGCACATCCAGCCATTTTTAAGACAGATTATCAGTCTTTTAAAGACAACGAAACACTTAAAGAAGAGGTTTTCGGACCTTCAAGCTTAGTGGTAGAAGCCAGCAGTAGAGAAGAAATAATGGAAGTTGCTCATAATCTCTCGGGACATCTTACGGCCACTGTCTTCGGTTCCCCAGAAGAGTTAGCCGAATATGCAGATTTACTCGAACTTTTGGAACAGAAAGTTGGCAGGTTAATTATCAATGGCTTCCCTACAGGCGTTGAAGTTACGCACGCCATGGTGCACGGTGGCCCATATCCAGCTACTACAGACAGCAGAAGTACATCCGTAGGCACCATGTCCATCACCAGATTTACAAGGCCAGTTTGTTATCAAGATATGCCAGATGCTTTGCTTCCTATCGAACTTCAAAACGATAATACTTTGGGTATTTGGAGGAAAGTGAATGGGGAGATGGAGAAGTAGAAGACGAAAATAATATAATCAAATCGAGAATCCCCGTTTTTTTTAGAAACGGGGATTTTTTTTGTGTTCTACCTTAATCCATTAAGTAATCTAGTTTTAATAAAATTTAAGATTTATCAATTCTACCCACAAGCTTTAAAAAGCATATTATGCTAAATTTCACGGCAAGACACAGCCAATATTTTCACCAATTTTGCATTCCAAAAAATGTGCAAACCAAAAAATGTATCTCAATTGTCATTCATTTTATTCCATGCGGTATGGTACATTGTCGCCAGAAAAACTGGTCGTACAAGCCAAAAATTTGGGTATAAAAAGGCTCGCCCTCACAGACATCAACATCACTTCGGGAATTTTCGATTTTGTAAAAGAGTGCAAAGCTGTTGATATTGAACCAGTGGTGGGCGTGGAGTTTCGCAACGACGACCAACTCCGTTACATTTGTTTGGCACAAAACCATGCCGGATATGCCGAAATCAACGAGCACCTTACTGCACATTTGTTGTCAGAAACCGCCTTTCCTAGTCAATCACCAAATTTTCAAAATGTTTATGTCATCTATCCCCTCGAAACCCTCGACAGCTACCAGCACCTCCAACCCAACGAATTTGTGGGTGTCCGCTACTGGGAGTTCAACAAACTATTTCGTTACAGATCGAAGCTGGATGCCTCGAAACTCGTCCTCTGGCAGCCGGTTACGTTTCTGGACCGCCCAAATTACAACCTGCACCGCCTGCTGCGAGCCATCGACCACAATGTCTTACTGAGCAAGCTCTTACCAAGCAACCACGCCACAGCAAACGAAACATTCGTTGCACCCGAACGTCTAAAAGAGTTGTTTGAAGCCTATCCTGACCTCATAAAAAATTCAGAAAAACTTTTAGAAAAATGCAACTTTGAGTTTGATTTTAAACAAGCCAAGAACAAAAAAATATATACCTGTTCGGAAACGGACGACCTCGAATTGCTCCGAAAACTCGCCTATGATGGTTTGATTTATCGCTATGGAAAAAATCAAAAAGAAGCTAAAAAACGTGTCGACCGCGAGCTTAAAATCATAGAAGAACTGCACTTTGGTTCGTATTTTCTGATTACTTGGGATATCATAAAATATGCTAAATCAAAGGGTTACTACCACATTGGCCGAGGTTCGGGTGCCAACAGCATAGTGGCCTATTGCGTGGGCATTACAGACGTAGACCCCGTAGAGCTCGACCTATATTTTGAGCGATTCATCAATCCCCACCGTACTTCGCCACCCGACTTCGACATCGACTTTAGCTGGGACGAACGAGACGAAATCATTGACTACGTTTTTAAGCGTTATGGCAAAGAACACGTATCGTTGATGGCCACTTACAACACCTTCAAAGGACGCTCCATTTACCGTGAGTTGGGGAAGGTTTTTGGTTTACCCAAACCCGAAATAGACGAACTCGTCAACAATCCCTCGGGCATACACCGCAATGAACATACGCAATACATACTCAAATACGCCCCCATGATGATAGACTTTCCTGAGCATCTGTCTATTCATGCAGGAGGTATTCTGATCAGCGAAGAGCCTCTTACCCACTATTCGGCATTGCAGCCTATGCCGAAGGGTTTTCCAATCTGCCAGTTTGATATGTACGTAGCCGAAGAAATTGGCTTCGCCAAGTTTGATGTCCTGTCGCAGCGTGGGCTTGGACATATCAAAAGTTGTGTAGACATCGTGAAAGAAAACTACAACATCAACATCGACATCCACGCCATACAAAAATTTAAAAAAGACCCTGAAATTCGACGCCAACTCGTAAACCACGAAACCATGGGGGCTTTTTATGTGGAATCTCCCGCCATGCGGCAGCTGATATGGAAACTCCAGTGTGACAATTACCTCACACTTGTGGCAGCCAGCTCTATTATCCGACCGGGGGTATCGTCTAGCGGCATGATGAGCGAGTATATCAAACGCCACCACAACCCTGCAGCCACCACGTATATCCACCCAAAAATGGAAGACCTCCTCAAGGAAACCTATGGCGTAATGGTGTACCAAGAGGATGTTATCAAGGTGGCTCACCATTTTGCAGGACTCACCTTGGCAGAGTCGGACGTATTAAGAAGGGCCATGAGTGGCAAGTTTAGGTCAAAGAAAGAGTTTGACAGAATAGTGGAAAAATGGTATGCCAACTGCAAAGAACTCGGCTACCCCGACGACATAGCTCATGAAGTTTGGCGACAAATAGAAAGTTTCTCTGGCTATAGTTTTAGCAAGGCACATTCGGCGAGTTTTGCGGTAGAGAGCTATCAGAGTTTATATCTAAAAGCTTACTATCCTAGGGAATTTATGGTAGCCGTAATCAATAACTTCGGGGGATTTTACAACACCGAGATGTACGTACACGAAGCCCGCCGCTGTGGAGCAGAAATAGAAACCCCTGACATAAACCGAAGTACCTATCTCACACATATAAAAGGCATCACGATATGGCTGGGTTGGATACACATTCAAGGATTACAAGACAAAATGATAGCAGATTTGCTAGAAAACCGTGAGACAAATGGCGATTTTCTAAGCTTTCAAAATTTTCTTCATCGTGTACACATAGGCTTGGAGCAGTTGATTATCCTCATCCGTGTAGGGGCGTTTAGGTCATTTGGTAATGCTAAAAAAGAGCTGATGTGGGAGGCCCATTTCTTTCACAACAAATCGGCTCGAACGTCGGCATACACCCCTGCATTATTTGAAGAAGAAGAGCAAACTTTTGCTCTTCCACAGCTGATAAGCTATCAGCTCGAAGACCAATACGACGAACTTGAGCTGCTGGGCTTTCCGCTAGAATCGCCCTTTAAGATGATTTCAGAAAACCCATTAAGCCGACTCACCGCCGTTCACCTTGGGCAGCTGATAGGCAAGCACGTAAAAATATATGGCTACTTGGTTAACTATAAATCTATACGTACCAAGAACCACAAAAACATGGCTTTCGGCTATTTTATAGACCACGAAGGCGAGTTTTTTGACACCACACATTTCCCACAAAACATCGAGCGATACCCGTTCAGAGGCAAAGGCGTATATTTTATAGAAGGCAGAGTAGTAGAAGAATTTAGCTTTCCTTCCATAGAAGTCCTCAGCATGCGGAAATGCGGATTGAAGATGGATCCGAGGGCGGAGTGAGGTTAGCTAAATAATAAGAACGTTTAAGCATACTAATCACAAACACTCCCCGCTTTCCACATCACAACGCTCACCAGCTGCTATGCTAGTTTCGGCGGCCATTTCTTGTTGTATCTGACGCAATGTATCTGCCAACACTTGTGGCGGCTGAGCTCCGCTGATACCATATTTTTCGTTGAAAATAAAGAACGGCACAGCACTCACCCCCCTCGACTGAAAATATGAAATCTTGGCTTTTACTTCTTCCAGCATTCCGGTGTTCTCAAGTATGCCATTCACTTTTTCAGCACTCCAGTCAAACTCCGCCACGATTTTTACTATATTTTCGGTCTTGCTCAAATCCGTAGCTTCTTCAAAATAAGCTTTAAAAAAACGCTCTTTTAGTTTGGCTTTAAATCCTTCTTTTTCGGCTTCTAGCATCAGCACATGCAGAGGCAGGGTGTTCATAGTTCGCTCCATTTTACTAAAGTCAAACGCTATCCCTTCTGCATCGCCCACGCTTTCCATGTGTTCAAAAATCTGCTGTACTTTTTCTGCACTTCCAAACTTCGCCTCATAGTAAGGCTTCAAATCCCTTCCCTCTTTCGGCACGGTAGGATCCAACTGAAAAGGCTGCCAAGTAATATCTGCATTGATTTCTGGCACCATGGCCAATGCTTTTTCCAAGCGACTTTTACCCACATAACACCACGGACAAGCCACATCTGAAACAATATCTATTTTAATATTCATATTTTTTACTAAATTTCGCAATCATCTTAATCAACAATACAAAAAAACGATGCGAAAAATTCTATTTCTACTCCTAATTAGCCATTTTTCTTTTGCTCAAAAAGAGAAAATTCAAGTAACAGACCTTACCAAAATCAAAAACGTGGTAGCGATAGTCAGCAACAATGAGAAGGCCATTTATGCCTTAAAAACCATTGAAGCCGCACCAGAAAAGCCTTTGGAGTACGATTACGTAACGAACCTATATCTGATAAATCTCCAAAATCCGCAAAAACACATCGCCCTGACAAGAGGAAATGAGGGTGCTTCTCAGCCAGCTCTTTCTCCAGATGGCAAAACAGTGGCATTTACCCGAACCGTAAAAGATAAATCACAAATATTCATTTTGCCACTAGAAGGCGGAGAACCTTGGCAGCTGACCAATACCAAATATGGAGCAGCCTCACCGCAGTTTAGCCCAGACGGCTCTAAGATTCTGTTTACCTCAAGCCTGAGTTTGAATGAAATCCTGACCGATTCTGTATTTAATGCAAAAAAAGAACTACCAGCGTGGTCTTTCGAAAAACCTGGCTTTAGTTCAAATAGTTTTTTGGTCGAAAAGAAAGGCATAAAAGCCAATCCCGACGGAAATATTGAAGAAATAAGGGCTTATCTCAACAAAGACGTGGTAGACAAAAAAGCCAAAGTCCTCAATCGCCTGAATTTCCAAGGCGAGGCCACTGTAGAGCCTGAAATGCGTTTCAATCATTTATTTGAAATCGAAATTACCGAGAACGCAAAAGCCAGAGCCATTACTTCGGGTTATTGGTCGTTTCAAAACGCCTACTATGCTCCTGACAGCAAAAAAGTATACGCAACCACTGCAAAAGACGCCAATCAACACCCTGACCGTGAACAGGAGAACAAAATTATCGCTATTGATTTGGCCACTTTAAAACAAATCACGGTTTTAGAAAAAGATGGGAGAAGCTTCGGAGGACTGAGTTTGTCGCCAAATGGAAGCAAAATAGCATTTGTAATGAACACCGCCAATGTGATGTCACATGGGCAACTTTGCTTAATGAATATTGACGGAACGAGCTTCAAAGAAATAAACTTTGACAGAATCCCCAACGACATGGAATGGAATCAAGATGAGAAGAGTTTGTTTTTTGCAGCAAATTCCAATGGCGGAGTACCTGTTTTCAAACTTGATTTGACCACTGGGAAAGTAGAAAAACTAACAGACTTTGAGTCAGGAATTGGTGCATTAGAAGTTTTGAGTTCAGGCAAAACGATTTTTGCAAAAAATGATGTTTCTAATCCCCATGAAATTTATATTTCTGATTTAAGCTTTAAGATTCAAACCAAAGTCAGCGATTTAAATACATCTTGGATAAAAAACAAAAAACTAAGTTTCCCAGAAAAACGAACTTTCAAAAACTCCGCTGGTCAAGAGATAGAATTCTGGATAATGAAACCGACCGACTTTGTGGCAGGCAAAAAATATCCACTTTTACTCCAAATGCATGGAGGGCCAACCGCCATGTGGGGGCCAGGAGAAGCTTCTATGTGGCATGAGCTGCAGTATTTTGCAGCACAAGGTTATGGCGTAGTTTACCCAAATCAAAGAGGGTCAGGAGGATATGGAAAGGATTTTCAGTTTTCAAACTATCGTGACTGGGGCACTGGTCCGCAAGAAGATGCATTGGGTGCTTGTAATATTGCAGCCAAAGAATCTTGGGTAGACACCTCCAAGCAGGTCATCACTGGCGGGTCTTATGCTGGATATTTAACCGCTTGGATTGTTGCTCATGACCACCGATTCAAAGCCGCATTCGCTCAGAGGGGCGTATATGACCTAACCACTTTTATGGGCGAAGGCAACGCTTGGAGACTTACGCCAAACTACTTCGGTTTGCCATGGGACGATGAAGCAAAAACTAAAATTGATGCCAATTCACCTTATACTTTTGTAGATAAAATAAAAACCCCCCTACTCATAAAACATGGAGAAAACGACCTTAGAACAGGTGTAATTCAATCAGAAATGATGTTTAAAAGCCTTAAATATCTGGGGAAAGAGGTGGAGTATGTAAGGATGCCAGGAGGAACTCACGAACTTTCAAGGACTGGCAATGTGCGTCAGAGAATAGATAGGATATTGAGAATTTATGAATTTTTTGAGCGATACATTTCCGAAAAATAAAATTTGTGAATAATTAAATTTATTTATTAAATAATATTTTTTATATTTGCAGTATAAGTGAGATTTAAAACATCACCCTTAATACTAAGGTGATTTATCATAGGTTAAAGTATTTTCGTCTTGGAAAGGCATTTGGGTCTCCCGAATGTCTTTTTTATTGTACTAATACATTCATTTACAAGACTAAATTGTTAATTTTGTGTCCAGATAATTGATAATTATGAAGAAATACCTGCTTTTCGTGTGTTTTCTTTGGACGCTTAGCTCATGTATGAGTAAGCTTAGTCCGGCTAAAGAGAGCAAAAATACAGAGAAAATTACAGAGTATTCTGAGGATTTGTCAGTGTTTAGACCAAAATACGAATCGACTCAACCCGCAATCATAGAAAAAACGGAGTCACCAAAAACGCCAAATGCACCGTCAAAGTCAAGTTCTACCCTAAAAAATGAGAACGATGCAGTCGAGGCAATGTTGGTTCATATAAAAGAAACCAACAAAAAACTTGCTGAAGGCAAAGGTTTTAGAATTCAAGTTTTTTCGGGAAATAACAAAGCTGATTTTGAATCGGCAAAAAGTTATTTGTATAGAAATTTCTCAGAACTTGAGCTTTATGAATCTTATAGCCAACCTACCTATAAAATAAAAGTTGGCGACTTTATAAGTATCGATGAAGCATCAAGGTATCAAACAGATCTAAAAACAAAATTCAGCACTGTAAGAATTATAAGCGACAAAATAAACGTAAAAAAAGCACTCGAAATTAAATGAAAAAAGCACTCATAACTGGTGTAACTGGTCAAGATGGAGCCTATTTGGCAGAATTTCTTCTTCAAAAAGGCTATGAAGTTCATGGTATAAAAAGAAGAGCGTCATTGTTCAATACTGATCGTATCGATCACCTTTATAAAGATTTACACGAAACAAACGTAAAGTTCATACTTCATTACGGCGATTTGAGCGATTCGACCAACATCATTAGAATCATACAAGAAGTAAAACCCGACGAAATCTATAACCTTGGAGCAATGTCTCACGTCAAAGTGAGTTTCGACGAACCAGAATATACCGCAAACGTAGACGGAATTGGTACGTTAAGAATATTAGAAGCCGTGAGGCTTTTGGGTCTTACAGATACCTGTAGAATATATCAAGCATCTACATCAGAACTATACGGTTTAGTTCAGGAAGTGCCTCAGTCAGAAACTACCCCTTTTTATCCTAGATCACCCTATGCTGTAGCCAAATTGTATGGCTATTGGATTACGGTAAACTACCGCGAAGCTTACAATATGTACGCTTGTAATGGTATTCTTTTTAACCACGAATCTCCACTCAGGGGCGAAACTTTTGTAACAAGAAAAATAACAAGAGCTGTTTCACAAATAGCTTTGGGACAAGAAGAATGTTTGTTTTTAGGAAATCTTGATGCAAAAAGAGACTGGGGTCATGCCAAAGATTATATTGAAGCAATGTGGTTGATTCTGCAACAAGATGTTGCTGAAGACTACGTAATTGCCACAGGAATAACGACTACCGTAAGAGATTTTGTAAAAATGGCTTTCGGAGAAGTGGGAATTTTACTAGAATTCAAAGGCTCTGAAGACAAAGAAGAAGCTTTTGTGGTAAGTTGTTCAAATCCAGAATTCCAATTGGAAATTGGCAAGAGAGTGCTCGCTGTTGATCCAAAATATTATAGACCAACCGAAGTTGAGCTACTCATAGGTGACCCCACAAAATCTCAAACAAAACTGGGCTGGGTACCGAAATATGATTTGCCAGCATTGGTAAAAGAAATGGTTGCTGCAGATTTAGACTATTTTCAAAACCAACCCGTTTTCAATAAAGCGGGAATAAAAATTAGGTAATCGAGGAGATTTTCAATAAAATATACGATTTAAAAAAATGATTTATCCTATAGTAGCATACGGTGCCCCTGTATTAAGGAAAGTTTGTGTTGATATTAAGAAAGGAGAATTTGACGTCAAAAAAGTATCTGACGACATGTTTGAAACTATGTATTCAGCATCTGGCGTTGGTTTGGCCGGTCCACAAGTAGGTTTGGCTTACAGAATATTTGTGGTTGATGGTGAAATCATGAATAAAGGAGCAGAAACAGAAGATGAAATAGATCAGTCTTTGATAGGCTTCAAAAAGACTTTTATCAATGCCCAAATTTTAGAGGAAAAAGGAGAAAAGTGGGCTTATGAAGAAGGCTGTTTGAGTATTCCTGGCATCAGAGCAGATGTTTACAGGTCAGATACCCTTATTATCAGATACTTAGATACTGATTTTGTTGAATACACTGAAGAGTATTCGGGATTAGCGGCACGGATAATTCAGCACGAATATGACCATATTGAAGGTGTTCTGTTCACAGACCATTTGGCTCCACTGAAAAAGCAAATGCTGAAGAAAAGACTCGGAAATATCCAAAAAGGAATAGTAGATGCCGACTATAGAATGAAATTTGCATAATTTACAATGAATCAGAACCTCAATATTAGCCTGATTCAAACGGATTTAGTTTGGGAAAACCCCCAAGCCAATTTTAGGAATTTCGAAGAAAAAATATATACCCGCACAGATAACCCCGATTTGATAATCTTACCTGAGATGTTCAATTCGGGGTTTTCTATGAATTTTTCAGAAAAAAGTCCTTCGAAAAGTTTGGAATGGATGACAAATGTTTCCAAACAAAAACAGTCGGCAATTTACGGTTCTGTGGCAATCTCCGAAGGCGAGTATTGTTTCAACAGAGGTTGTTTTGTAATGCCCAATGGCGAGCAAACTTTCTATGATAAAAAACATTTGTTCAAATACGGAAAAGAACACGAAACTTATACACCAGGTTCTGAATCTGTCACCGTTTCATACAAAAATTGGAAAATCAAACCTCTTATATGTTACGACTTGAGGTTTCCAGTATGGAGTAGAAATACAGTTCCATACTATGATTTGCTTATCTATGTGGCTTCGTGGCCTATGGCTCGTATAGAGGCCTGGAAAACGCTTTTAAAAGCCCGAGCAATCGAAAACCAATGCTATGTGGTAGGTGTCAACAGACTGGGACAAGACGGCAATGGTCTTTCCTATAATGGGCAATCACTCGTTATTGATTATGCTGGCGAAATCTTATGTGATTCAAAAGAAGATGATGCCTTATTTTCAACTACACTATCACTTGAAAACCTCCAAACCTTTAGATCAAAATTTCCTTTTTTAGCCGACGCCGACCCATTCATACTGAAATAAAATAGGGATTTTTGGCATTAGAAAGGGCCTGACGCTTACTTTTTAAACATTTTTTATTATTATTGCTTTTCGAAAAAGAACCTTTAAAAATTTATACTATAAACCGTTAACAAGTCTATAGCCCTTGAAGATATTTTTACTACTTATTATAATTTTATTTAGCCTAACACACACAAAAGCTCAAAATATTTCAGTCGATATTTTGCAGCAAGGTAATTCTTTTGCAGATTCTTCCTACTATGACATCATAAAAGTAGAAAACAAGTATTGGATTGGCGGAAAGTATGGTATTTTGAAATCTCTAGATGCAGACGGTAGAATAGAAAACATTTCATATCCTTCTGAAGGGTTAGATATTTATAAACTCGAAAACTTAGATGATGAAACAGTGCTTGCAAGTGGAGATAAAGGCACACTGTACATTCATAGCCTAAAAACCAAAACTTGGAAATGTATCAAAGTAAAAAATTACGAAAATGCCTGTTTTTATAACCTAGCGGTTGACTCACAAAAAAACATTTATTTGAGTGGTGGAAATTCCAAAATAGCTCATTCGGGAAAAAGTATTCCAAATGGTTTCGTTTTAGTATCGTCCGATATGGGAAATACTTGGAGACAAATTTACAGAAACACATTTAACATGGTCTGGTGCGTAAAAAACAATCCTTACGACAATAAAATATATGCATTGATGTATTCTCCCAACCGCACCAACCTAATGGTATATGAAAATAAGCAGTGGGTGAAAAAACAAAAACTCGGAAACAGTATTTATCACGAAGTACAATTTGAAGGAGAAAATCAATTTGTTGCGACTGGTGGGTGGATTGGAAAAAAAGGCAGAATTCATAGTACAAATCACAAAAAGGTCTTTAATGATGCTGGATTACTTTGGAGCAGGATAAAAAACGAAAAATATACGCTTTTTACAGGATGTAACGGCAATATAGTTTTAGAAACTTCTAATCATAAGACAATGGTTCATCATACAGATCTCAACAAACCTTTTAGTCTTTATGAAGCGATATTTATTGACCAATCAACCGCATTTGCAATTGGTTCTGGACGCACATTGCTGAAGATTTCTATCACTGAAAATCCAAAATTTCAGGCTAAAAATAACTAAGATTTTGGATTAAAAAAGCTCCAGTCTTTTCTTCTCATTTCTTTCTTTTAAAATAGACTTATTCGTATTTTGGTTATAACTTCTGTGCTATATCTAACAAAATTGTCGCATATCTTTTTATTATACGTTGATATTTGATAAATTTTCCATAGCTTTGCATGGCAAATAATAAAACTGAATTATTTGCCATATGTTAGACTCATCAAAGCTTCTTTTTGAAGCACTTACCTACGACGACGTACTCCTTGTTCCTGGCTATTCTGAGGTGCTTCCAAAAGACACCAACACCAGAACTAAGCTCACAAAAAACATCGAAATAAATATTCCATTGATCTCTGCCGCAATGGACACCGTTACTGAACACGAAATGGCTATCGCTATAGCACAAGAAGGTGGCATTGGGATTATTCACAAAAACATGAGCATACAACAGCAAGCCGATCAAGTCAGGCGTGTAAAACGTTCAGAAAGTGGCATGATAAGCGACCCAATTACACTCAATATCAATGCGGTAGTGGGCGATGCTCTTAAAATCATGCGTGAATTCAAAGTTGGTGGAATTCCAGTAATCGACGAAAACGGGACGTTAAAAGGAATAGTAACCAACCGTGACTTGAGATTTCAGACTGATATGGGTTTACCCATAATTGAAATTATGACCATCAATAACTTGGTAACGGCAAATGAGGGAATCAGCCTAGAAGATGCAGAAAATATATTGATGCATAAGAAAATCGAGAAACTTCCGATAATTGATGCAAACCACAAATTGGTGGGTTTGATCACCTACAAAGATATTCTTAAAAAGAAAAACAAACCAAACGCCGCCAAAGACAAAAGAGGTAGATTGTTGGCAGGTGCAGCTGTAGGTGTAACCTCAGACTTGGAAGAAAGGGTATCTGCACTAGTAAAAGCAGGAGTTGATGTCGTAAGCATTGATACCGCTCACGGACACTCAAAGGGTGTTATAGACGCACTGAAAAGCATAAAAGCTAAGTTTCCTAATTTAGAAGTAATATGTGGCAATGTAGCGACTGGTGAGGCTGCCAAAGCACTTGCTGACGCTGGTGCAGACGGCGTGAAAGTAGGCGTTGGCCCTGGAAGTATCTGTACAACGCGTATTATTGCAGGTATCGGAATGCCTCAACTATCAGCCGTTTATCTTTGTGCCAAAGCCTTAGAAGGAACTGGCGTACCAGTAATAGCCGATGGAGGAATCAGATTCTCTGGTGATATAGTAAAGGCCATAGCAGCGGGAGCAGGTACTATAATGATGGGCTCTATGTTTGCTGGAACAGAAGAATCTCCTGGCGAAATAGTGATTTTTGAAGGCAGAAAATTTAAATCTTACCGTGGAATGGGTTCTGTTGAAGCTATGGAAGACGGTTCAAAAGATCGCTATTTTCAAGATGCTACTGACGATGTAAAGAAATTGGTACCTGAAGGAATTGTAGGTCGAGTACCTTTCAAAGGTTTGGTAAGAGAAATAATTTACCAGATGACCGGAGGATTAAAAGCTGGAATGGGCTATTGTGGAGCTGCAAATATAGCTGCTTTGCAAGAGGCCAAATTTGTAAAAATCACCTCCTCTGGAATGAAAGAATCTCATCCACACGATATTCAAATTACGAAAGAAGCCCCAAACTATTCTACAAGATGATAAAAACAATAACCCCAATTTTCAGGAGAAATTGGGGTTAATATTTTAAAAATATCAACTACATCAAACCAAGAAGTTTGGCGTATTTCATCATAGCGGCAGGATTTGATATTTTTATTTTTCCCATCATCATTGCCATCATTGGATTGGTGTCTCCATTGATTATCGACAACAAATCTTCCTCCTTTGCTGTGATGCTAACTTCTGCTTCATCAGCAAGTCCTTCATTGGCTGTAAGCGTTCCATCTTTTACCACCAAATGCATTTCTTTACCTTTCAAATCAAAATTGATTTTGGTAGAAATCCCTTCCAAATCGGAAGGATTTATCTTTGTAGTTAATTTTTCGAAATAATCGTTAATGGTCATTTTTGCTAAATGTATTATTTTTTACAATATTATGCAAGCATACCTTATTTTCGAAACTTTAGTCCAATTTAATTAAAAAAAAGTCCTTTTTAGTCAATAAAAAAAACTAAAATCAACATAACTATTTACTATTCAATATATAAACTTACCTATATCAAGTATTGCATATCAGATGAATAACAATTAAAAATAAATACTTAATTTTGTATGCTTTCTCTATGGCAATCTTAAAGCCATACTCTGATATCCATACCATAAAGTTACTTTTTTAAAAAAATTGGTCAAAATTGAAGAACTCAAGATTAAATCATCTAAAAGACGAAGAATTAGCCGCCCTTTATGTTGAGACCCAACGTAACCTTTATTTCGAAGAGATTTACGAAAGGTATGCCAACAAAGTTTATAGAAAGTGTTACTCTTTTGTATATAATCAAGCTAAGGCGGAGGATTTTACGCACGATATTTTCTTAAAATTGATTGTAAAAATCGGCACTTTTAAAGAAACTTCTAAATTTTCAACTTGGCTTTATTCGATAACTTACAATTATTGTATGGATCAGATAAGGGTAAACAAGAAAAACATGGAAGTAGCCTTAGAAGGAAATCATGACATAATCGATGACAACGAAGATGACGACCTCATGAATATGCACGAGCATCAACTAGGAAAAAGTCTAGAAAAGATTCCTAGCGATGAAAAAGCATTAATTTTGATGAAATACCAGGATGATTTTAGCATCAAAGAAATAGCGGATACCCTGAATATCACTGAAAGTGCAGTAAAAATGAGGCTATTACGAAGTAAAGAAAAACTCAGAAAAATCTACCTAGAAAACTTAGTGATTTTCGCATTAATAGTATTAAAATTGGTCTTTTTCTGGAAAAAATAAATACAATGGAAGACTTTGATGATGATGATTTAAAAGCCCCCGAAGCTCTAAAGGATATGCTAATATCTGAGATAGAGCTCATCAGAGAAACTATGGTAATCGTCAACATGTTTTTAGGCGAACCTATGAAAGCCACAGTAAATTATTTACAAGAATTCGACCCAAAAAAAACAAAGGATAATGAATAAACTACCCAATTTAAAAGAAATCTTAATTGATACGTTTTCAAAATTAATTGAACAATTCAGCACTTTCACTTCAAATTTCATCAGTGCAATTGTTATATTGCTCATAGGCTGGATAATTGCAAAAACTGCCTCTATTGTTATAAAAAACGTACTTTCAAGAGTTGGGATTGACAAAATAGGTGACAAAATAAAAGACATTGAAGCCATCAAGAAATTCAATCTAGATTTCAAGTTGAGTAATATTGTTGCTTGGATTGTCTACGTTTTCATTATGTTATTCTTGTCAGTTTCTGCTGCTGATAAACTTGGCGTACCAGCCATCTCAAACATGTTTTTGATGTTGGTTAACTTCATTCCAAAAGTCATAGTAGCTGGTGTAATGACCCTAATTGGTTTGTTCCTATCAGATCTCGCACGAAATTTCGTCGTGGCACTCTGCAAATCATTTAACATAGCCTCAGGAAAGCTCATCGGTATGGGTATTTTCTTTTTTCTATTGTTTATTACAGTCATATTGGCTTTGGGCCAGGCAGGAATAAACACTGCTCTATTGGAGTCAAGTTTTAACATCATTGTAGGAGGAATGGTACTAGCTTTTTCTATCGGATATGGCTTTGCTTCAAAAGAAATTCTGTTAAATATCTTAAGCTCATTTTATTCTAAAAATAAATTTGTAGAAGGCCAAATAATAGAAATTCTAGATGTAAAAGGAAAAATTCTAAAAATTGATAATACGAGTATTGTATTAGAAACAGAAGGTGGGCAAACAATTTTCCCTCTTAAAGTTCTTCAATCAGAAAAAGTGACTTTATTCAATTAATTCAGTCGAAAAGGCCAAGTTAACCAAACATATAAAAATGAAAAAACTTGTACTATTCATAATTTTCAATCTCGTAGCGGCTAGTTTATTTGCTCAAAAACCTGAGAAACCAATCTTAAAAAACATCGAAGATTCGCTTAAATATGGCTATTGGACAAAAGGAACTCAACTTGGAGCCAATTTAAGCGGTTCAGCTTTTAGTCAATCTTGGCAAGGTGGTGGTGTTAATAACGTTGGCATGGGTGCTGTTTTCAGTAACAAAGCCCAGTATTTTCGTGGAAAAGGCGTCTTCACGAATGACTTACAACTTCAATTGGGCTTTTTGAATAACCTTCCAAAAGTTAACGGGAAGGTAGAAAGAGAGTTTAGAAAAAACTTAGACCGTTTGTTTTTAGATTCTAAATATGCTCGAAAAATTAACCCAAAACTTAATTGGTACGCAGGATTAAATCTTCTGTCACAATTTATCAGAGGTTATGACTACGCCAATACCAGTAAACCTGTGATTTCTAATCTATTTGCACCAGCCTTTTTGTCAGAAGGCTTGGGTTTAGAATATAAAGCAACACCTCATTTGTTGCTATCTTTTGGTGGTGCCACCTTGCGTCAAACTTTTGTGCTAAATGATGAGGTATTTGAAAATACCAAGAAGGCAGGAAAGAATAAAGCGGGCAAAGATACATTTTACTCTTATGGTGTTGAGCAAGGCAAAAAAATGTTATTCGAAGCTGGTTTTCAAGGCGTAGCAGCTTATGATAAAAACATCACTAAAAATTTGAATATCAAAGGCAGATGGCAATCATTTTATGCTTATGCTCCAGTATCAAAAGCCGTAGACCACAATGTAAACCTCATAGCAACTGCCAAACTAAACAAATATGTTAATGTCAATTTTGGATTGATAGGGATTTTCGACAGAGATCAAGTATCGAAAGCAGAAGTTGATGCTAATAAATTCAATAGCACTTGGCAGCTAAATGGAGGAGCTAATTTAGGCTTCGGAATTCAATTGTAACCTATTTTTCACTAAAAATAATATAGAAATGATAAAAGAATTTAAGAATTTTATAATGACAGGCAATGTGATTGACCTCGCAGTCGGTGTCATTTTAGGTGCGGCCATTGGTGCGGTTGTAAACGGTTTCGTAGCGGATATAGCCATGCCATTCATCGGGCATTTTACGGGCGGTGTTGACTTTTCAGAACTCAAATATGTTTTGGACGAGGCTGTAATTGGCACAGACGGAGCAATAGTAACACCTGAAAATGCGATAAAATTTGGTTCTTGGATCAATACAATTATCAAATTAATAGCAGTAGGTTTTGTATTATTTTTAATTGTGAAAGTTTACAATAAAACTAAAAAAGCGGTTGAAGCAGCTCCTGCAGGTCCATCAGAAATAGACCTACTCACTGAAATTAGAGATGCTCTGAAAAAATAAAATTCTGTCGTGATTTTTCAAAAAGGGGAAATCAAGCGAGATTTCCCCTTATTTGTTTTCGATTCATTATATTTTAGAATAATTGCTAATTTTTTCAGAATTAATAATTTATTTTTGTTTTGAAAACATTTAGTTTTCTACGTGCTAATAATATAAAATTCTATTTCGATGATTCACTTCAAGTTGAAGAACCATCTGCAAGGCGACAAGCAGATATGGTGGATATTATTGCTTTTGTCTCTCATTAGCATTGTGGTGGTTTACAGCTCAGTTAGTGCTCTTGCATACCGTAAAACGGATGGAAATACAGAATTTTTCCTACTTAAACACACCTTTTTCCTACTTATCGGTCTTTCGATTACCTTCATCATTCATAAGTTTGACTTTACACAATATGCTGGTCTTGCCCATGTTTTTCTCTGGTTTACACCTTTTTTGATTCTATATACCTTGATGTTTGGTATCAGTGTGGGAGGAGCTAGACGCTGGGTTTCCATTCTTGGCTTCTCTTTCCAAACCTCAGATTTTGTACGGTTAGTTCTTATAACCAACCTTTCCGCCATGCTAGCAAGGAGGCAGCATATTGAATACAAAGCCAATGACCTTTGGATTATGATATTTTGGTCAGGTTTGATAGTTGGTCTTTTATCTATTTCAAGTTTTTCTACATCTGTTATTTTAGGTATAACCTGTTTTCTTATTATGTGGATTGGTCGTGTACCCAATCGCTTTTTGGTAAGAATGGTTATAGTATTGGTAGTTGGCTTGGCCAGTATACTCACCCTCGGCCTAGTAGTAAAACGAGCTACAGGAACAGAGCTTGGACGTGTACAAACGGTTATAGACCGAACAGAGAGTTTTATAAACAAAGATCTCGATGGCGACGATGCTGTTGGTGGTGAACATGGAAGTGTAAGTGAACAAAAAAACTATGCCCTGATAGCAATAGCCAGAGGCGGCATATTTGGCATTGGACCTGGAAACAGCAGCCAGAAAAATATTCTTCCAGATGCTTTTTCAGACTTCATTTATTCTATTTTGATCGAAGAATGGGGCTTAATTGGAGGAATGGTGGTAATGGGTTTATATCTGTGGCTATTATACCGCGGCGTTTGGAATATTGAAAACACCAAAAGAGCCTTTGGAGGCTTGCTAAGTGTAGGTCTAACTTTGAGTATCGTACTCCAAGCCTTTGCACATATGTTTATTAATGTGGGATTAGGACCAGTAACGGGTCAGACACTCCCCTTAATCAGCATGGGAGGTACCTCAGCATTGTTTACTTCCGTAGCCATTGGGATTGTTTTAAGTGTTACCAAAAACGTGGATAAGGCATGAAAAACGAATTAAGGATTGTCATATCTGGCGGTGGTACTGGTGGGCATATTTTCCCAGCTGTAGCCATAGCCAATGAGATAAAAGCTCAAAAACCTGAAGCAAAAATTCTTTTTGTAGGGGCATTGGGCAAAATGGAAATGGAAAAGGTGCCAAAAGCGGGATACGAAATTATTGGTTTACCCATAGCGGGATTTAATAGATCTAATATGTTGGCCAATGTCACTTTCCCTTTTAAATTGTTAAGAAGTCTATTTTTGGCTCACAAGGTTTTAAGAGGATTTAAGCCTGATATAGCTATTGGGGTTGGTGGTTTTGCGAGTGGTCCAACTTTAAGAGTGGCCAATCTTCTCGGCATAAAAACACTAATTCAGGAGCAAAATTCCTATGCTGGCGTAACGAACAAAATCCTGTCTAAAAAAGCTGAGAAAGTTTGTGTGGCGTATCCAAACATGGAAAAATTCTTTGAAAAAGATAAGATTGTTTTCACTGGTAATCCTGTAAGAGGCGATTTGGCTAAAATAAGCATAAGTCCTTATGAAGCAAAAAAATCTTTTGGATTAGAGCCTGACAGAAAAACCTTGCTTATTATAGGGGGAAGCTTGGGAGCATTAAGTATCAACAAGGGAATAGCTAGCGGACTGAAAAATTTGCTGAATGCGGATTTACAGATAATCTGGCAAACAGGAAAAACATTTGTAGAGCAAGCCAAAGAAACGGTTGCCAATCTTCAGAGTCAAAGAGTATATGTCTCCGATTTTATTTATGAAATGGACAAAGCATACGCTGCGGCTGACTTGGTAGTTTCTAGAGCTGGAGCATTATCCGTGTCGGAGCTATCCTTGGTTGGGAAAGCCGCTATACTCGTTCCCTACCCTTTTGCAGCTGAAGATCACCAGACACAAAACGCCCTTAGCCTTACTTCCAAGGAAGCAGCTATACTTGTAAAAGATAATGAAATAGCCGACCATTTAGTAGAATCTGTAGTTGAATTGGCGGAAAATGCAACAAAGCTCAGAGTATTGTCAGAAAATATACTGAAATTTGCAAAACCTTTCGCTGCTAAAGAAATAGTAGATGAAATATTTAAAATTACCCAAAAATGAAAGTCTTTTTTTCAGAGAATAATGTCGACTACGGCACTTATACCTTCAACTATGCCATCTACGCTCAAAAAGAGTCGCAGGAAGAGTTGACTGAAATTTACGAGAAGGGCTTTTTACCTTACACAGGTAATACTAATATTGAAAGCGAGTTATTCTACCTTGCGAGAAGTTTAAGAGTTAATCTCGAACACTTTGAGGATACTTCAGAAAATAGACGAGTTAGTAGGCTAGTTGAACCTCTTGATATAAAATTGGAAATTTTAGACAAAACCAATTTTGATACAAAAAATCCGGAATTTGTAGCTTTTTGTTCGAATTATATCAACGAACGCATAGGCGAAGACAACATGAGCCTTGAAAGATGGGATTATATTTTAAAACAAGAGACAGGCACACACTTCTTCAAATTCAGCAATTCAGAAAAAACATTGGGATACGTTTTAGCGTGTGTAAACGAAGAATTGGTTCACTATTGGTTTGCGTTTTTTGACACAGAGTACATGCGTACACACTCTCTTGGCAAATGGATGATGTGGAGAGTAATACGCTGGAGCAAAGACAATAACAAGAAATATACTTATTTAGGAACAGCCTACAAACCAGCCGCTCTATACAAAATAAGAGACCACAAGGGCTTAGAGTTCTGGGATGGAAAGAAATGGAATACAGACGCTAAAATCCTTAAAGATTGGTGCCAGACAGATTTGGATTCCAAAGCCGCAGATAGGTTTAAATTATTAGAAGAACCCAATAAATTTTTGAGTGAGCTATGAAAATACCAAAACTTAAAAAAACCATAAATTATGTAATTGGAGGATCGTTGGCGGCTTTTGCTATATTTTTGATATTGGCAGCAACTAAAAACAACGCCCAAAGAAGATGTCAAGGACTTGAAACCAAAATAAAAGATAATTCAGAGCAGTTTTTGGTTACGAAAGAAGACATAGATAAATGGGTGACACAGTATGGAAACGACCCATTTGAAGGAAAAATAATCGAAAACATTAACCTGGAGAAGGTCGAAAAGCGTGTTATGGAAAGTGGGACCATAAAATCTTGCAAAGCTTTCTTTGACCTTCAAGGATTTTTGGTTTTAGAAATAGAAGCTTACAAACCAGTGGCAAGGATACTCAATCCCTACCAAACCGGGGATAAATTTATCGATAATGAAGGCAATATTTTCCCTTTTTCACAACACTTTAGCCCTACTGTTTTGCTTATAAGTGGTGACTATGTAAGTCGGCTTAAAAGTCTGAAGTCTGAGAAAAATAGCGATTTGCTAGAACTTATAAACAGAATTAGTGAGGACGAATTTTGGTCGGCTCAAATCACTCAAATCGACGTAAACAAGAATAAAGAGGTAAAAATGCTTCCATTGATGGGAAAAAATATCATAGAATTTGGGAGGCCAGAAAACATAACTTCAAAATTTGAAAAACTGTTGGTTTTCTACAAACAGATTTTACCTCAAAAAATCTGGGGGGACTTTTCGACAGTAAGTGTAAAATATGAAGGTCAAATAGTTTGTAATTAAGTGATTTTAAATAAGTTTGTATAAATATTAGTTTGCAGTTCAATAATATAAATCTGACATGGAAGAAGATAATCTGGTAGTAGGACTCGATATAGGTACCTCAAAAATAAGTGCCGTGGCAGGTTCATTGCAAAAAGATGGAAGCATTAAAATCAATGGTTTTGTAGAGAGATCTGTGGTTCCAAAGGATGAAGTGCTTAGAAATGGGGAAATCGAAAATGCTCACCGTACTATCGAAATAATTGATGAGGTTCTTGAAGAGCTTTCTGACAATTTGACCATCAACCTTGAATCTGTAAATGTTAATATTTCGAATCCTGAAATCAGCGGCCATTTTCATAAAGGAAAGGTAACAAAATCCGGAGAAAATAAGCAGATTCAGCAAGCTGATGTAGACAAACTTGCCGACGACGTAAGAGTAACTTTTAAAGCGTATCCTGGGCGAACAGTACTACACGCCATGCCACAAGATTTCTATGTAAATGATGTAAAAGCTGGTGAAAAAGTAGTTGGGAAATTTGGTGTACAAATAGGAGGTGACTTCTTTTTTCTAACCTCAAAGTCTGAAAGTCTAGAAAACCTGTATTACACGCTGAAAAGTGTAAAAGCAAAAACTGACGATCCAAAACAACCTTTTATCCAAATCGACAGTGTTTTGCTAAGTTCAGTGGCTGATTCATTTGCCTTGCTAGACAATACCATTGACGACAAGCGAAATGGTGTAGCGATAGTTAATATTGGAGCCGAAATGATGGAGATGTGTATATATCTCAAAAACGGTATCCGATTCTTTAAAGCCTTACCAATTGGAGGAAATTCTATAACCAAAGATCTTGCTGATACTTTCCATATTAGTTTTGAGGAAGCAGAAATTCTTAAAAAAATATGTGGAAATATTCCAGCTTCAAGTATCAGTGATTCTGAGGTAGCCATCATTGAACGAAAAAAAGACCTTGCTCCTGTAGAAATAATTCTGAAAAATGCTTCTACAGTAGTGGAGTGGCGTTTAAAAGAGATGGCGGCAATCGTGAAAAGTGAGTTGACAAGGTCTGGCTACGATGGCATGCTTACCAATGGAATTATACTAACAGGAGGTACAGCTTCTATGGGAATCATCAAAGAGATTTTTGTGGAAGTTTGCAAACTGAAGAGCATAAGAAAAGCCAAGATTAGTAATAAAATCAATTTCAATGGTCATGAATTTCTGAATAAACCTAAATATTCTACCATGCTTGGGCTTTTAATGGCACCTAACTACCATTTTGACAGTAGACTTGACAACAGAATACTCAAACATGCTTCTGTAAAAGCCGTTGAGGTTGAAATTCCTGAGAAAAAAACTATACATAAATCAGAACCAAAAACACCTAAAAAACCGATTTTTGAGATGTTAAAGGATTTGATCATCGATAAAAAAATGAACGATGAATACATAAATTAAGGCCAAAAAAGAATTGGCAAACTATGGTATTAGAACCTAAATATAAAATTGAATTTAAGTCCAGTATGGAAAAAATAATAAAAGTAATTGGTGTAGGTGGTGGTGGCGGGAACGCCATGCTTAACATGTACAACCAAGGAATGCACGATGTTGATTTTGTAGCTTGCAATACTGATGCTCAGGCACTTAAGCAATTTCCTGCTGATGTTATTCAACTCCAGTTGGGAGCAGAACTCACTAAAGGATTAGGTGCCGGCACAGACTGGAAAGTAGGTAAGCAAGCAGCCATTGAAAGCGAAAAAAGCATAAATGATATACTTGCAGACCCTACAGAAATGGTCTTCATAACCGCAGGTATGGGCGGAGGAACTGGTACGGGTGCCGCTCCGGAAATAGCCCGATATGCAAAGTCTAAAAACAGATTGACGATTGGAGTGGTTACAGATCCATTTAGACATGAAGGCTTGGACAAGTTTGAACAAGCTTCAAATGGTATTGCCAAACTAAAAGAATATTGCGATACTGTTTTAGTAATCAAGAATGACCGCTTGGTAGAAATGTATGGCGACCTTGATATAGAATCTGCCTACAAAAAAGCCGACGAAGTTTTAGCAAATGCTGTTAGAAGTATAGCTGAACTTATCACTCGACCAGGTATAGTAAACCTAGACTTTGCTGACGTAAAAACGGTACTTGGAGATGCTGGACATGCCGTAATGGGATCTGCTGAAGCTACTGGGCCAGACAGAGCGTCCTTGGCCATAGAAGCCGCCTTAAATTCTCCGCTATTGGAAAACAACAATATCAAAGGTGCCAAGCGAATTTTGGTTTCGATAGCTTATTCTGATGAGTTGCCAGAATACAAAATTAAAATGTCGGATCAAGCCAAGGTGACTGATTTTGTAGAAAGCCAGATTAAGTCAAGAGCGAAGATATTTAAACATGGTTTTGCTATTGACAGAACACTCAAAGATAGGGTTAGAGTGACAATAGTTGCTGCTAGGTTTGACGACACTGTGGAAGAACCCGAAATCATTGAGCCTCCAAAAGTTGAGGAACAACCATTAGTAGTGGGCAAAGGAATAAATGCAATTATCCCTGAAAAACCTGCAAAAGTAATCGTTCCTAAACCAAACAATCAAATTGGACTTTTTGAACAAGAGGATAAGTTTTTGATGGGCTTAAATGATTTCACAAAAAATGGTGTAATAGTAGATGACTTGCTGGATTCACCTGCCTACAAACGATATGGTGTTCAGCTAATTGACATTGCTGAAGTGGGAGAAGAAAATCTCGATAAGATAAATTTAATGGATCTTTATACTGAGCTAAGCAACCAGAAACTTATAGATTAAGTCCAAAAAAAAATAAATTTAAAGCTCTGAAATGAAAGGTTTCAGAGCTTTTTTTTAAAACATTTCATTAGAAAAGATTCAAGCAACAGTATAATAAATGGAAGTATTAGAACATAGATATTTTATTCTCAACAAACCTTACAATATGTTATCTCAATTTATTGGCGATAACTTTGGCAATAATATGTTGGGCAAAATCGACTTTGACTTCCCAAAAGGTACGCACGCTATTGGTAGACTGGATAATTTATCGGAAGGCTTGTTGATATTGACTACCAATAAAAAAGTCACTAAGTTGCTCTTTAACAGCAAAATTCTTCACAAACGAACCTATTTAGTACAGGTAGATGCCACCATTACTGATCAAGATATTTCAGATTTGAAATCAGGCGTACCCATTTTGTTAAGAGGCAACATCATGTGGACAACTAGCCCTTGCGATGTAGAACGAATAGAAAAGCCGGACGAATGCTATAATATAGTTAACACATTGCACCCTAGACATCCCCATGCGTGGCTGAAAATAACACTCACAGAAGGCAAATACAGACAAATAAGAAAGATGATAATTGCTGTAAACAACAAATGTAAAAGACTAATCAGAACTTCGATAGAAGACCTAGAATTGGGCAACTTACCAGTTGGTCAAATACGCGAATATTCTGAGAGTGCCTTTTTTCAAATGCTAAAAATTGAATACTAAAAATAGCTTCCAATTAGCTATTTCAAAAAACTAGCTTCGTGTTTATCACATTTTATAATTACTCTTCTATATTTTTGTAAATAGCTAAACTTCGAATATTACTCAACCCTCTTAATTATGCTCATTGTAGATGCTCACCTTGACCTTTCTATGAATGCTCTTGAATGGAATCGAGACCTTACTCAAGAAATATCGGAAATAAATGCCAGAGAAAAAGGGATGAACGACAAACCAGACCGAGCCAAGGCAACCATTTCACTCATCGAACTTCGAAAAGGAAATATAGGCCTTGTGGTAGCCACTCAAATAGCAAGATTTGTGAAACCTGAAAGCACCTTGCCTGGCTGGAACTCTCCAGAGCAAGCTTGGGCACAAACCCAAGGGCAATTGGCATGGTACGAAGCAATGGTGGCCAAAGGAGAAATGAGAATGATAAAAACTTCGATGGATTTGCAAAGCCATTTATCCATTTGGGAAAATGATAAAAAAGTAATAGGATTTGTATTAAGCCTAGAAGGTGCCGACTCGATTATTGATATCAGCCATTTAGAAAAAGCCTATAATAATGGACTAAGAGCCATTGGGCCAGCTCATTATAAAGAAGGTCGATATGCCAATGGAACCGACTCCACTGGTAAAATGGGCAAAGCAGGTTTAGATTTATTGAAAGAAATTGAGCGTTTATCAATGATTCTTGATATGACTCACCTTTGTGATGATGCTTTTTGGCAAGCATTAGAAAACTACGATGGTGCATTGTGGGCAAGCCACAACAATTGTCGAAAATTTGTAAATCATAACCGCCAATATGCTGACGAACAAATAAAAGCCATTATTGAAAGAAATGGAATAATTGGGGTGGCTTTAGATGCTTGGATGATGGTACCGAATTGGACCCGTGGCATTTCAGACCCTAAGACTACGGGTTGCAATCTAGAAATAGCAGTAAATAATATTGACCATATCTGTCAACTTGCAGGCAATACAAACCACGTTGGCATAGGATCAGACCTAGATGGGGCTTTTGGAAAGGAACAATGCCCTTATGATTTAGAAACCATTGCGGATTTACAAAAGATAGGAACAATCCTAAAATCTAGAGGATATACCGAAAATGATATTTCGAAAATTATGCATCAGAATTTTATCGATTTTCTAATAAAGAATCTCCCATAGAGCGATTTCACTTCCCCTCTCAGAATCATATTTGCCTTGACTAAATGAGTTGTTCTTTCAACACCTCAAAAGCTTTAAGTAAGCTTTGATTTTTGTACAAAACACCATAAACAAAATCTAAAATGGGCATTTTTACCTCAAGTTTCTTGTTAATTTCATGAATACTTTTGGTGGCATAATAACCTTCTGCTATCATTTTAAGCTCCATTTGTGCAGTTTTTACAGAATACCCTCGCCCTATCATGTTTCCAAAAGTACGGTTTCTACTAAATTGGGAATAAGCCGTAACCAACAAATCACCGAGGTAGGCCGAAGCGTTTATTTGTCTAGCATTTGGAGAAATTTTGTTTACAAACCGCTCAATTTCTAACATAGCGTTGGAAACCATCACTGCTTGAAAATTATCTCCAGCACCTAGCCCATGTGTTATTCCGCAGGCCAAAGCCACAATGTTTTTCATTACAGCTGCATATTCTACTCCATCAATATCCGTTATGTAGGCTGTTTTTACAAATCTACAAGACAACAAATCTGCAAAACCTTGTGCCGTTTCTAATCCGTCGGAAGCAATCGTAAGGTAAGATTGTTTTTCAAGGGCAACCTCTTCAGCATGGCATGGACCCGCAATGGCCGCAATTTGATTTTTATCTATATTGAATTTCTCAGAAAACCAATCTGTCACCAGTTTGTTGCAGGATGGCACCATTCCTTTTACACCAGAAACAATTTTTTTTCCAACAAAAAGGTCTGCATTTACGTCTATCAGTGCTCCTTCAATAAATGCTGCAGGAATAGCCAATATGACCCACTCGCTATTCTTTAAAGCTTCCTTTAGATTGTTATAAGGTTTTATCTTTGAAGGGTGGAGCTCTACACTACTCAAATATTGTGGATTGTGGTGATGCTTTTTAATATGGGCTATTGCCTCCATATCACGCAACCACCACTTTATTTTTATGTTTTTCTCAGAAAGTATCTTTATTAAAGCCGTAGCCCAACTACCTCCTCCAATAACGGTTACGCTCATTTGTCTTGAAATGTTTACGCAGCAAAATTAGGTTTTTTTAAGCAAACTAATCGCAAAAAAAAGAGTGACAACAATTTGCCACTCTTTCCTGTCTATAATAAATTATGACTTACTTCTTAACTTCGGCTTTCTTTTTTATCACCTTGTCGCCATCTTTGAGTTTTTTAGAAACTTCCAAAAATGGACCAGAAATTATCTCCTCATTGGCCTTAAGTCCTGAAGTAACTTCTATAAGACCTGCACTTGTATCAGTGATACCAGTCTTCACTTCACGTTTTTTGGCAATTCCTTTGTCATTAATAAACACAATCTCTTTTGGCTTCTCTTTTTTAACATCTGTTTCTTCAGTAACAGCCCCCAAGCCCATTCCATCCTCATCTTCTGGTTTTTTATCTTTACCTTTGCCTTCAACTCTTGTAGTCACCGCTGAAATTGGCACAGACAATACCGAAGGTTTTGTGGACGTTACGATGTCTACTGTGGCAGTCATTCCTGGTTTAAAAGGATATTTCTTTCCCTTTCTTAGGTCAATCAATTCACGATAAGATGAAGGAAGGATTTTGATTCTAACCTCAAACTCAGTAACAGATTCTGTTGAGTTACTTGTAGCTCCAGTTAGCGAACCACCCGCTCCGTTGGCTGTATTTGCCACTTGGGTAACAAGGCCCTTAAATTTCTTACCAGAAGCAGAATATGCATCTACATCCACAATTACTGTATCGCCCAACCCAACTCTGATGATATCGTTTTCGTTTACATTTACCCTCACCTCCATGTTGTTGAGGTCAGCTATTCTTAATAATTCAGTACCTGCCATTTGTGAAGTTCCTACTACCCTTTCACCAAGTTCTACGGCTAATTTTGACACAATACCGTTCATTGGAGCGTAAATATTGGTTTTTCTTAGATTTTCAGAAGCGTCTTTCAAGGCTGCTTCTGCACTATTAATGCCAAATTTTGACGCTTCATAATTAGATTTTGACGCTTCTACATCTTGCTTTGCTATTTTAAGATTTGTTTCGGCGGTTTCAAAATCTGACTGTGAAATCACTCTGTCTTCCAATAATCTTTTCTGACGATTGTATTCCATCTGGGCTCTCAAAAGTTGAGATTCAGCTCTTGAAATACTCGCTTTCGTTTGTTCGGCAGTTGCTCTTGATTGATTCACTCCTGCTCTAAATCTATCGACAACAGAAACATAATTTTCTGGCTGAATTTTTAGCAACAATTGGCCTTTTTTAACAGAATCTCCTTCTTTTACATAAAGTGCAATGATTTCACCTGGTACGTCTGGAGATATTTTAACCTCTACTTCCGGTTGAATCTTTCCAGATGCAGAAACAGTCTCTACCAAAGTTACTGAACTCACTTTTGAGAGTTCAACTTCTGTGGGTTTTTCGGCCATTATCCAGCCTTGTTTTTTGGCTACTAAGAATGCAATCAACAGCACTACCACCACACCCAATAATATCCACCATATTTTATTCGATTTCTTTTTCATTTGTCTTAAAATTCTATTGGTTTATTCTGATAAAAGTCTAATATTTTTATTCTAAAAATGTAATCGTATTTTGCTACAATAAGGTTTGATTTTGCTCTGTCAAGATTTGTTTTTGCTAAATTATAATCAACAAAATTACTAGCTCCTGCATTATATCTGGATTCGGCAGCTTTGAATGACCTCTCTAAAGCGTTGGTTTGAGCCAAAGTCGCTGAGTACCTCTTTTGAGCATTTAGCATCGTTATGTAAGCTTGATCTATGTTTTGCTTAATCTGCAATTTGGTGCCTTGATTTTGCAAATCCACCTGCATTTTCTGGATTTTGGCTGCTTGGCTTTGGTATTTCTGATTATAGCCATTAAAAATTGGGATTCTAGCAGAAATTCCGACGTTGAGATTTTGGTTATTTCCTAATTGCTTAAAGTAAGGTATACCATCTGAAGCATAGGTAGTTTGAGGAAAATTAATTACAAAAGGTATGGTCTGCCCTTCAAACTGGGCAGAAACCGGAATTTGATTAGAGGTAGTTCCAGTTTCGGTGAGTGTTTTTGCTACGCTAGAGAATGCGGTACCCCAGCTTGTGCTGGCAGAAATACTAGGCAGACCTAAGCTTTTGGCAATGGCAATATTTCTGTCGGCCGCTTTTAATCTAATCTCGCCCGCTTTTATTTCAGGTAAATACCCACTGCAGTTTGATAAATGCTATTTGCATTTTCTCCATAATTAACAATATTCGGATCTGGAATTTCTATTCTTGCCACTTGAATGTTCAATTCTACTGGAGCATTCATCGCTTGCTTAAGTGTCAAAATCGCAGACTCAAGGCTGTTTTGGGCATTTATAAGACTAAGCTCATCGTTTGCAGTTTGGGCATCCAAATCAAACAGGTTGGTTTCAGGCAAGGAGCCAGCATTCACCAACTTTTGAGTACGTTCATATTGCAACCTTGTAACGTCTAACTGTCTTTGAGCCACGTCTATTAAATCTTCAGCGGACAACACGTTGAGATAAGCCACAGAAACTTGTAGCGAAACGTTGTTCTTTTGGGTAGCCACATCCATTTGAGCCGCTTCCAAGTTAAGTTGGCTACGCTCTACGGAATTCTTGTTTCTGCCTCCATCAAAAATTGGCATACTTACACCCAATCCCATGTTGTTGGTTCCGATGGTATTCGTTACGATTCCGTTTGTAAACGGATCAACGTTTCTACCTGCATTGCCATTTAAATTAAACTGTCCGTTGACTGTCGGCAATTTGGCCACTTTGGATTGACTGAGTTGAACGATGCCACTTTCGACTGCCATCTGAGACTGCTTGAGACTCACGTTGTTGCTAATGGCATAGTCAATACAGGCTCTCAAAGAGTATTTTTGAGCTACTTCCGAACCAGTAACCTTTGTTTGTGCAAAGCTATTGGCTCCGTAAATTAGAAAAATAGAAAAGAGTAATTTTTTGAATTTCATACACTGATTCAATAATTGAATACAATTTTAATAAGGATACGGCAATAGTCGCTATATAATTTATTTGAACGGTAAAATATGGGCGAGTGAGTGGTTTAAAACTATTTGGCTACTTTGTTGGGAGTGTGTCCATATTTCTCTTTGAAGCTTTTTATAAAATGCGAAACGCTTTCATATCCAATGGTTTCGGCTACTTCTTCCACATTTCCCATTTTGTTTTTTATAAGAAAAGCCGCATGCTCCAATTTTTTATCTTTTATCCATTGCCCAGGCGACTGACCGAATAATTCCTGAAATTCTCGTTTAAATGCTGAAAGGCTTCTTCCTGAAAGTTTGGCTAATTCGTCCAGATTTAAAGGTTTCAAATAAAATGTATTGAGGATAAACTCTAGGTCAGCCTTTTGGCCAGTGTATATAGAAAAGAGTAGGTTCTTGAGTTGATTATTGGGATCAAATTCCAATAAGTGTAAGAGCAATTCCTGTACTTTCAGTTTCAAAAATTGATTGAGATATTTGGTTTTGCTTTTGAAATATGGCAATATAGACTCTATATATTTACCAAAGGCCTCGTTGGATTTTAAAGTAAGAAGCCAAGAACTGTTGGGGTCTAAAGAAGTAGTATTCTCAAAAAGTTCAAGGTTCTGACTTACAAATTCCTTCAATATTTTTTCATCAATGAAAAAAACCAAGCTTTTATAAGCTTCATTGATAGATTCTGACATCAAGTAATAACCTCGCTTCACAAAAAGTACATCGCCTTTCTGCACACGCACTTCGGAGTTAGAACTGCTGAATAATTTGTCCCCTTCAAGCACATAAATCACAGCGTTTTCTTCAAAAAAAACATCGTTTTTAGAGGGATACACATCACTCCGATAAGCCACAAAAGTATTTTCTTGAATCTTGAGAGACTCAAATTGGTGTGCTTGTATTTCGGAAGGAATTCGGAGCATAGAATTTTGTCTACATCTTGCGATGAAAGCTTTTTCATAAAAATCGAGAACGCAAATATTCTAAACAAGATAACTTCAGCAAACAAATTGAAGATTTCTTTATGAAAAATCTAAAAATCCGTGTTTATCTGTTTTCCTTCTTTCGTTCAATTATAAGGGATTCAATTACCCAATTTCCCTTCACCCGCCTTTTTAATTCCTGGCTGAAGAATTTCAAAGTTTTCTTCTTCTTTTGCTTTTTTAACGATGGCTTTTACGTCTTCCAGCAATTTCTTAGCGTCATAAACAATACCATCTTTTACGGTATATTTCACTCCACCCACTCTTATCACTTCGTTTTTATCATTTACTTTTATAGCTCCTGTGCCATAGAGGGTCTTCAAGTTGGCCAATGGATTTTCTTCCATTATCGCAAAATCCGCCAATTTGCCAACTTCCACAGATCCTATTTCTTTGTCCATTCCTAACGCCTCTGCACCTTTAATAGTAGCAGCTCTTATAACTTCCAATGGATGAAAGCCCGCCTCACGTAGCAATTCCAATTCACGGATATATGCAAAACCATATAGTTGATAGATAAATCCTGAATCGGAGCCAGTAGTAACTCTGCCGCCTTTGTTTTTGTACTCATTCACAAACCGCATCCAGATTCTATAATTTTCTTTCCATTGCACCTCTTGCTCTGTTCCCCAATTGAGCCAATAGCTACCATGAGAAATACGACTAGGGCCATAAAAACGCCAAAGCGACGGTAAGGTGTACTCATCGTGCCATTCGGCTCTGCGAGCAAGCATCAGCTCTCTATTGGCTTCATAAATATTAAAAGTTGGATCGAGTGTAAAATCTAATTTTAATAGCTCGTCCATCACTTTATACCATTTTTCTGAGCCTGGCTCGGCAGCCTGTTTCCAAAGTTTTCCGGCTTCCTCAAACCTGTGTTGTTCGTTATTGTAGTTATAATCGGCTGGGTAGTTTTGTAAAGTTCTTTCATCAAAAAGTGCCTCTGGCAATCCGTACCAATGCTCCATCGATGTCAATCCAGCCTTTGCGGTAGCCAAAACGTTCATTCTTGCCACTTCTAACTGTGCATGATGACAGGCCGAAGGCAAGCCCAGCAATTTGTTTTCGCCCAAAGCAGCCCTAAAAACATCAGGTTCTGCTCCAAAAAATTTAATGCCGTCGGCTCCTTTTTTGGCGTTATTTCGCACCCATTCTTTGGCTTGCTCAGGTGTGGTAATGGGAGTGTCGGAGCCCATTCCAAAGGCCGTATAGGCCAATATCCTTGGTGCTACAATTTCGTTTTTAAGACTTTTTTGTTTGTGTTTCAAGGTCCAGTCCAGTCCATTTCCAGCTGAAGGGTCACGAATGGTGGTGATACCATGACCCATCCAAAGTTTAAAGACATATTCAGACGGAGTGCCTTGCGAACTGCCCCCAATGTGGCCATGCATATCCACAAAACCCGGTGTTAGATACATCCCCGTGCAATCCAATTCTTTATCACCTGCTTCGGCTTTTGGCCTACGTTTTGGGTCAATGGGTACGCCAGGATAGCCCACTTGCTTTATCTCTTTTATGCGGTTTTTTTCTACCACTATATCCACCGGGCCTACCGGTGGTGCACCAGTGCTGTTTACCAAAGTCACTCCTCTGATGATGAGTTTATTATAAGGTCCATCACCTTCTGTTCTATTGGGGGCGTCTTTTATTTGGGCAAAGGCAAAAAATGGGGCAAAAAAGCAAAATGCGATAAGTTTTTTCATTTTAGATGAGGCAAGGTAATTTGATGACCTCAATTTATAAAAAAACTTTTAGAAAGGTGGGTTTTGAGCAAAAAAAAGACCTTCGGATTGCTCCAAAGGTCTTTTCTTTTATTAATTCGAAAAAATATCAATCTACATATTCTCTCTTACGTGGCTCAGCCATTCTACGGGCATTGGCTGCTTCTATCTCTTCTACAGTGTTTACTTGTATGTTTTGATAGGTTCTGCGGCCTGTACCTGCTGGTATTAAGTGACCTACGATTACGTTTTCTTTCAAGCCCGCCAACTCGTCACGCTTACCTTTTACGGCAGCTTCTGACAATACTTTGGTGGTCTCTTGGAACGACGCTGCAGATATAAACGACTCAGTACCCAACGACGCAGTGGTGATACCCTGCAATATCACTTGTGATACAGCGGGTTGAGCATCTCTTACGGTCATTTGTTTTTTGTCTTCGCGTTTCAATCTACCGTTTTCATCTCTAAACTCACGGTTGGTGATGATCTGACCAGGTTTGAAGTTTTCAGATGCACCCGCATCCATTACTACTTTCTTGTCAATGATTCTATCGTTTTCCTCTCTGAAAGTCCACTTGTCAACGGCTTGCATTTCAAGGAACATCGTATCACCAGCGTCAAGAACGTCAACTTTCTGCATCATCTGACGTACAATCACTTCGATGTGTTTGTCTGAGATTTTCACACCTTGCTGACGATATACCGCTTGTGTTTCGTCTACCAAATACTCCTGAACGGCAGTTGGTCCTTTGATTCTCAAGATGTCAGCAGGCGTAATGGCTCCATCAGAAAGTGGCTCACCAGCACGGATATAGTCACCCTCTTGCACCAAGATAAGTTTAGAAAGTGATACCATATATTTCATTTTGGTACCGTCTTTTGCTTCTACAAATATCTCTCTGTTACCACGTTTGATAGTTCCGTAAGAAACTACACCGTCGATTTCAGAAACCACAGCTGGATTTGAAGGGTTACGTGCTTCGAAAAGCTCGGTTACCCTTGGAAGACCACCCGTGATGTCACGGTTCATATTGATAGCTCTTGGTATTTTGGCCAAAATCTGTCCCGCTTTTATTTGTTGTCCATCTTCTACCATCAAACGGGCGTTTACAGGAAGGTTATACTCCTTGTCTTCGTCGCCACCAGTTTTAACAATAATCGATGGGTTTTTAGCTCTGTCTTTAGAATCTGTGATTACTTTATCACGGAAACCAGTTTGCTCATCGGCTTCTTCACGGAAAGTAATACCTTCTTCAATCGAATCATATTCTGCAACTCCGTCAAACTCTGACAAGATAACGGCGTTGAACTGATCCCAGTGACAGATAGGCTCACCTTTAGCAATTTTCTGACCGTCTTTCACTTGTAAAGTTGAACCGTAAGGTACGATGTTAGAAATCAAGATTTGCTTGGTAGCTTCGTCGATGATTCTTACTTCACCTCTACGACCGATGACGATAGTAGCTGGATTTCCTTCTTTGTCAACCGACTCTACAGTTCTGATGTCGTCAAAATCAAGTTTACCATTGAATTTGGCTTTGATGTTAGCTTCTACTGACACGTTCATGGCTGTACCACCGGTGTGGAACGTACGAAGTGTAAGCTGAGTACCTGGCTCACCAATAGATTGTGATGCAATAACACCCACGGCTTCACCCACATCGGCCATACGACCAGACGCCAAGTTTCTACCGTAACATTTACCACAAACACCTGTTTTGGTTTCGCAAGTAAGTGCCGAACGTATTTCGATGGTTTCTATCGCAGTTTCATCAATTCTCTCTGCTATTTCTTCAGTGATTTCTTCGCCAGCCAACAGAATAAGCTCTTTGGTGATTGGATCAATGATATCATGCACTGAAGCTCTACCCAAAATCCTTTCTGATAATGGCTCTATAATATCGTCGTTTTCTTTCAAAGCCGACACGTTGATACCTCTTAATGTACCACAGTCTACTTCGTTGATAACTACGTCTTGGGCTACGTCATGCAAACGACGAGTCAAGTAACCAGCATCAGCAGTTTTTAGGGCTGTATCGGCCAAACCTTTACGAGCACCGTGTGTAGAGATAAAGTACTCAAGAACGTCCAAACCTTCTTTAAAGTTAGAAAGGATTGGGTTTTCGATGATTTCACCTACAGAACCTGCAATGTTTTTCTGTGGCTTAGCCATCAAACCTCTCATACCACCCAACTGACGAATTTGCTCTTGCGAACCACGGGCTCCAGAGTGCATCATCATATATACCGGGTTAAATCCTTGACGGTCATCTTCTAATTGACGAAGTAAGGTTTCTCTCAAACGAGTGTTTACACGCGTCCAGATATCGATGATTTGGTTATAACGCTCACGCTCAGTAATGATACCAAACATGTAGTTGTTTTGAACCTCTTCTACCTCACCTCTGGCGTTTTCAATCAATGCTTGTTTCTCTTCTGGAATCATGATATCTCCCAAACCGATTGACAAACCACCTTTGAAGGCCGATTGGAAACCAAGTTCTTTGATTTCGTCCAAAAATTGAGCTGTACGAGCAAAACTTACTTCTTTGAATACTCTACCGATAATTCCTTGAAGTTTTTTCTTCGTCAAAAGCTCATTGATATAACCAACTTTCTCTGGAACACACTGATTGAATAATACTCTACCAGCTACAGTTTCGATAATTTTCTCAACTATCTGACCTGTTGTTTCGTCTTTGATTTTGGTTTTAACATTGATAATCGCATGCTTCGAAAGTTGTCCCTCATTGATAGCAATGATAACTTCTTCAGACGAATAAAATGTTTTCCCTTCACCAATAATTGGCTCTTCAGGAGTTGATCTTTTACCTTTTGTTACATAATATAGACCCAATACCATGTCCTGAGAAGGTACCGTAATAGGTGCTCCGTTGGCAGGATTAAGGATGTTATGCGACGAAAGCATCAACACCGAAGCTTCCATAACTGCCTCTTGACCTAGTGGTACGTGCACCGCCATCTGGTCACCGTCAAAGTCAGCGTTGAAGGCTGTACAAACTAACGGGTGCAATTGGATAGCTTTACCTTCTACCAGTTTTGGTTGGAAAGCTTGAATACCCAAACGGTGAAGCGTAGGAGCACGGTTTAGCATAACTGGGTGTCCTTTCAATACGTTCTCAAGGATATCCCAAATCACTGCATCTTTACGATCTACAATTTTCTTAGCAGATTTTACCGTCTTAACTATGCCTCTTTCTATCAATTTTCTGATAACAAACGGCTTAAATAACTCAGCAGCCATGTCTTTTGGAAGACCACATTCGTGCAATTTAAGCTCAGGTCCTACTACAATCACCGAACGGCCAGAGTAGTCAACCCTTTTACCCAATAAGTTTTGACGGAAACGTCCTTGCTTACCTTTCAACATATCTGAAAGTGATTTCAAGGCACGGTTACCATCTGATCTTACGGCGTTTACTTTACGGGAGTTATCAAAAAGTGAATCTACGGCTTCTTGCAACATACGTTTTTCGTTACGTAGGATTACTTCAGGAGCTTTGATTTCCAACAATCTTTTCAGACGGTTGTTTCTGATAATTACTCTTCTGTAAAGGTCATTTAAGTCAGAAGTCGCGAAACGACCACCATCTAGCGGCACCAAAGGACGCAATTCTGGTGGAATAACTGGTACCATACGGATTACCATCCACTCAGGTCTGTTGTCAATTCTGGTACGAGAATCTCTGAATGATTCTACAACTTTAAGTCTTTTCAAAGCCTCCGCTTTACGTTGCTGAGAAGTATCAGTGGCTGCTTGGTGACGCAATTCGTACGAAAGTTCGTCCAATTTGATTCTAGAAAGCAACATATACAATGACTCAGCACCCATCTTAGCGATGAATTTGTTTGGATCTTCATCAGGAAGCATTTGGTTTTCTCTTGGCAATTTGTCCAAAATATCCAAATATTCTTCTTCTGTTAAGAAGTCCATTTTGGCTATACCGTCTTCTTCTTTGATACCGGCCTGAACTACAACGTATCTCTCGTAATAGATAACCTGATCCAATTTTTTAGAAGAAAGACCTAGAATATATCCGATTTTGTTCGGTAAGCTTCTGAAATACCAAATGTGAGCTACTGGAACGACCAATTCGATGTGGCCCATTCTTTCTCTTCGCACTTTCTTTTCAGTAACTTCTACACCACAACGGTCGCAGATAATTCCTTTATAACGAATTCTTTTATATTTTCCACAGTGACACTCCCAGTCTTTTACTGGTCCAAAAATACGCTCACAAAACAAACCGCCCATTTCTGGCTTGTAAGTTCTGTAGTTGATAGTTTCGGGTTGAGTAACCTCACCATATGAGCCTTCCAAGATAGATTCTGGAGAAGCCAAACTAATGGTTATGCTATCAAAATCGCTGTTGAGCTTTTTATTTTTCTTTAATGACATTTTCTAATGCTTTTAATGAAAATGATATATTTTAAATTATACAAGAGTGATTTCTAATGCAAGTCCTCTTAATTCGTGCACCAAAACGTTGAATGACTCAGGAATACTTGCTTTCGGAAGATTCTCACCTTTAACGATTGCTTCATAAGCCTTAGCCCTACCTAACACGTCATCTGACTTGAGTGTCAAGATTTCACGTAGTACGTGAGATGCTCCAAATGCCTCAAGAGCCCAAACCTCCATCTCTCCAAAACGCTGACCACCAAACTGAGCTTTACCACCCAATGGTTGTTGCGTAATCAATGAGTATGGTCCGATAGAACGAGCGTGCATTTTATCATCTACCAAGTGGCCTAGTTTAAGCATATACATGATACCCACGGTTACTTTCTGATCGAAAGGCTCACCAGTAAGACCATTGTAAAGCTGCGTACGTCCGTATTCTGCCAAACCTGCTTCTACAAGCTCTGCCGAAACCTCGTCTGCAGATGCTCCATCGAAGATAGGAGTAGCATATTTACGACCAAGCTTACGTCCAGCCCAACCCAATACCACCTCATATAACTGACCGATGTTCATCCTTGAAGGTACACCAAGTGGGTTCAGAACGATGTCCATTGTATTTCCGTCTTCTAGGAAAGGCATGTCTTCGTCACGAACGATTCTTGCTACAACACCTTTGTTACCGTGACGACCCGCCATCTTATCACCCACTTTCAACTTACGTTTTTTAGCGATATATACTTTGGCCAATTTCACGATTCCTGCAGGAAGTTCATCACCTACTTCAAGTACAAATTTCTCTCTTTTGTAGATACCGATTAACTCACTTCTTTTGGTCAAATAGTTTTTAACCAATGAAACCAAAAGACCGTTTGTTTCTTCGTTATTTGTCCATCCTTCCAAAATTATATCTCCTAAAAGGTTAGCTTCTTCTGGAACGTTATAAGAACTTTCGTCAACAAACGGGTTTTTGTCTGGGAATAAATTATTGGCAATGTTAGATTTATTAAACTTAACACCTTTAGAAATTAATTCCTCGCCAAATTTATGCTTAACACCATTACAAGCCTCATTGTCAAGCAATGCCACCATTTTGTCAATCATGATAGACTTAAGTTCCATCAATGATTTACTGTGATTTTTGGCCAATACTTTAAGCTCTTCTTTGTGTTTTACTCTTTCTTCTTTTGAAGGACGAGAGAACAATTTGGTATCAATAATTACACCTCTTAAAGAAGGAGATGCTTTTTTAGAAGCGTCTTTCACGTCACCTGCTTTGTCACCAAAGATGGCTCTAAGAAGTTTCTCTTCTGGGGTTGGATCAGACTCTCCTTTTGGAGTGATTTTACCAATCAAGATATCACCTTCTTTGATGTGTGTACCTGTTCTAACAATACCGTTTTCGTCAAGGTTTTTAACTGCCTCTTCCGATACGTTTGGTATCTCAGCAGTTAGCTCCTCTTCTCCACGTTTTGTGTCTCTTACTTCAAGGTCAAACTCTTCGATGTGAATCGAAGTAAAGATATCGTCACGAACCACTTTTTCAGAAATTACGATCGCATCCTCAAAGTTGTATCCTTGCCAAGGCATGAAGGCAACCTGTAGGTTGCGTCCAAGTGCAAGTTCACCACCTTGTGTAGCATATCCTTCTACTAAAATCTGCCCAGCTTTAACTTTTTGTCCTTTCAAAACGATAGGACGCAAGTTTATACAAGTATCTTGGTTGGTTCTTCTAAACTTAATAAGATTGTAAGTCTTCATATTCGTATCGAAGTTTACAAGTCTTTGGTTATCAGACCAATCGTAGTTAACCACGATTTTCTGAGCATCAACGTATTCTATAACGCCTTCGCCGTCAGCTACAATCAAAGTACGAGAGTCACGAGCCAATTTACCTTCAAGGCCAGTACCCACGATAGGTGCTTCTGGACGCAACAAAGGCACAGCTTGACGTTGCATGTTCGAGCCCATCAAGGCACGGTTGGCATCATCATGCTCAAGGAAAGGAATCATCGAAGCGGCTATAGATACAATCTGGTTTGGAGCAATATCCATGTATTCAATCTCTTCAGGACGCTTCAATGGGAAGTCACCTTCAAATCTACATTTCAACAAGTCTACACTAAAGTTTCCGTCGTTTTTGGTATCGGCGGTTGCCATTGCAATGTGCTTACCATCCTCTTCTTCTGCCGTAAGGTACTCGATAGTTCCAGTCATTTTGCCACCATCTATTTTCATATATGGCGTTTCGATGAAGCCCATTGAGTTGATTTTCGCATAAGTACAAAGCGAAGAAATCAAACCGATGTTTGGACCCTCTGGAGTTTCGATAGTACAAAGACGACCGTAGTGCGTATAGTGAACGTCACGAACCTCAAAACCTGCTCTTTCACGAGAAAGACCGCCTGGTCCTAAAGCCGAAAGACGACGTTTGTGGGTAATCTCGGCCAATGGATTGGTTTGATCCATAAACTGAGAAAGTTGGTTTGTACCAAAGAATGAGTTAATAACCGATGACAAAGTACGAGCGTTGATCAAATCAACTGGCTTGAAGTCTTCATTATCACGAACGTTCATTCTTTCTTTAATTGTACGGGCCATACGAGCAAGACCTACGCCAAATTGGCCAGAAAGCTGCTCACCTACTGTACGTACACGTCTGTTTGAAAGGTGGTCAATATCATCGACAACAGCCTTAGAATTGATAAGACCAATCAAATATTTAACGATAGAGATGATATCTTCTTTGGTCAAAACCGAAGTTTCCAAAGGAGTATCAAGGCTCAATTTGGTATTTACTCTGTATCTACCAACCTCACCTAAGTCATAACGTTTGTCAGAGAAGAACAAGCCTTGGATGATTTCACGAGCGGTAGCTTCATCTGGTGCTTCAGTGTTTCTCAACTGACGGTATATTTGCTCAACAGCCTCTTTTTCAGAGTTTGAGCTATCTTTTTGTAAAGTATTATAGATGATATTGAACTCAGACACGTTGGCATCCTCACGGTGGATAATCACCGATTTTGCTTGTGTATCCAAAATAAGATCAACGTCATTTTCGGAAATTACTGAGTCTCTTTCAAGAATCACCTCGTTTCTATCAATAGAAACCACCTCACCGGTGTCTTCATCAACGAAATCTTCCGTCCAAGTTTTCAAAACCCTCGCAGCCAATCTACGACCAACTACCGCTTTCAGGTTTTCTTTTGTTGAAGTGATTTCTTCTGACAATCCGAATAAATCCAAGATGTCTTTGTCAGTACCATAGCCAATAGAACGAAGTAGCGTAGTTACTGGGAATTTCTTTTTACGGTCGATGTACGCATACATGACGTTGTTTACGTCAGTTGAGAACTCGATCCAAGAACCCTTCATAGGTATTACCCTGGCTGAGTAAAGTTTGGTACCGTTGGTGTGCTTGCTCATTGAGAAGAACACACCTGGCGAACGGTGCAATTGCGATACAATTACCCTTTCAGCACCATTGATGACGAATGAACCACGGCCAGTCATGTAAGGGATATTTCCCAAGAACACTTCTTGCTCGATAGTTTCAAACTCCTCATTATCAGAGTCATTGCAAAGCAATCTTAATTTTGCTTTCAATGGCACAGAGTAAGTTAGGCCTCTGTCGATACACTCATCTACAGAGTATTTTGGTTGGTCGATTGTGTAATCAACGAACTCTAGAACATAGTTCTCCCGTGAGTCGGCAATCGGAAAATTATCCATGAATGTTTGATACAAACCCTCAGCTCTACGGCTTTCGGCAGGTGTATCAATCTGGAAAAATTCGGTGAACGATTGCAACTGGATATCCAAAAAGTCAGGATACTCAAGTACGGGCTGAACGCTTGCAAAGGACTTCCTTCCGGTTTCTGTCAATTTCAAGGTTTTAAATTGTTTTAATGAAAAATATTTTAAAAAACTTGATGATATTCTAACGCATGGTTAGACCTATCATGAAAAAATCGCAGTGAAGAAAAACGATTCTACCCCTTTGCATCTGCCCTACGAAAAACAGAAGTGTATCGGGTAAAAAGTCTTGTCGGAGTGTGAGCTCCAAATGTTTCTAAATGTTGTGGTTTTTTGTAGCTTTTAGCTTTTAGCTTTTAGCTTTTAGCTTTTAGCTTTTAGCTTTTAGCTTTTAGCTTTTACGAAAGTGTATTCGTTGAAAAAGGGTTCAGATATGGTAAAATCACCTTAAAAAACTGAGTCTTTTTTAAACGACAAAAAGACTCGGCCAGAACTATAACGCTCTGACCTGAGTCTGATTGTAAATGCTTTACGAGAAATTATTTAATTTCTACTTCAGCACCAGCTTCTTCTAACTGAGCTTTAAGAGCTGTAGCTTCGTCTTTAGCGATACCTTCTTTCAATGCTTTAGGAGCTGAATCAACTAATTCTTTAGCTTCTTTCAAACCTAAACCTGTAAGGTCTTTAACCAACTTCACAACTTGAAGTTTGTTAGCACCACCTGATTTAAGGATTACGTCAAATGCTGTTTGCTCAACAGCAGCTTCAACTTCAGCACCAGCAGCTGGACCAGCTACCATTACAGCACCAGCAGCAGCTGGCTCAATACCATATTCGTCTTTGAGGATAGCTGCAAGCTCATTAACCTCTTTTACTGTCAAATTAACTAATTGTTCAGCGAATGCTTTCAAATCTGCCATTTCTATAGAATTTTATTTTTATAAACAATATTTAAAAATTGAATGCTGCACCTTGCGGCATCCGGTTAAAAAAATCAGGCTGCTTCTTTCTCTGAAAGAGTTTTAAGAATTCCAGCCAGTTTGTTGCCACCACTCTGCAATGCACCAAGTACATTTTTAGCAGGCGATTGTAGCAATCCGATTACTTCGCCAATCATTTCAGCTTTAGATTTCAAGTTCGTTAGAGCGTCTAATTGGTCGTGACCAACAAACAATCCACCGTCTATTGAAGCTCCTTTAAGCTTGATTGAGTCTTTGTTTTCTTTCAAGAAATCCTTGATCAATTTGGCAGCAGCTTTACCCGATTCAGGGTGAAACATGATACCTGAGAATCCTTTAAGAACCGACTCGTTGAAAGCCGTGTAATCTGTGTCGAGCGTCTCAAGAGCTTTCTCGATAAGCGTGTTTTTCACTACCATGTATTCTATACCTCTGTCGAAACAAAGACGTCTAAGTTTGTTGGTTTTAGCAACAGACATACCGCTTGCATCTGTGATATAGAAATAAGGAATGTTGGCAAACTTTTCGGTAAGACTCTCGATAATGAGTGCTTTTTCTTCTCTTCTCATGATTACAGTCCTATTATAGTTGATTTGTCAATCTGAATACCTGGACTCATGGTGCTAGACAAAGCTATGCCTTTTACATAAGTACCTTTTGCTGAAGAAGGCTTAAGTTTAACCAATGTTTGGATAATCTCGTTTGCGTTATCAGCAATTTTCTTTGCATCGAAAGAAACCTTCGCAATACCTGCGTGGATAATACCAGTTTTATCAACTTTGAAGTCAATTTTACCAGCTTTCACCTCTTGAACCGCTTTACCTACCTCAAGTGTTACTGTGCCTGATTTAGGGTTTGGCATTAAGCCTCTTGGACCCAATACTTTACCTAAACGACCAAGTTTCGCCATAACAGTTGGCATTGTGATAATCACGTCGATATCTGTCCAGCCTTTCTCGATTTTTGAAATGTACTCATCTAGACCAACGTAGTCAGCACCTGCTGCTTTAGCCTCTTCTTCCTTGTCAGGAGAACAAAGAACCAATACGCGAACAGTTTTACCAGTTCCGTGAGGAAGTGCAACAACTCCACGAACCATTTGGTCTGCTTTACGAGGGTCAACACCTAATCTAACGTCAATATCAATTGATGAGTCAAATTTGGTGTAAGAGATTTGTTTCAAAATTTCAGCTGCTTCTACCAAGCTGTACGATTTTGTCGCATCAAACTTCGATAGAGCCTCTTTTCTTTTTTTGCTTATTCTAGCCATAATTTTGGTAGTTAACGTCATACGCTAGGCATGACTCCCATTTTGTTTAATTAATTAAAACGGACTTGCACCTGTAATGGTGATGCCCATGTTTGCTGCAGTACCTGATACCATTTTCATGGCCGACTCTATCGTGAAGCAATTAAGATCTGGCATTTTAGTTTCGGCAATTGCCTTCACTTGATCCCAAGTAACCGAACCCACTTTGTTACGGTTTGGTTGGTCTGACCCTTTCTTCACTTTAGAAGCCTCTATAAGCAACACAGCTGTAGGAGGGGTTTTGATAACGAACTCAAATGATTTGTCTGTATAGTATGTAATCAATACAGGAACCACTTGGCCCATTTTATCTTGTGTTCTAGCATTAAACTGCTTACAGAACTCCATGATATTGATACCCTTCGAACCCAAAGCTGGACCAATAGGAGGTGCTGGGTTGGCTTGGCCACCCTTAGCTTGTAATTTTAAGTATCCTGCGATGTCTTTCGCCATTGTCTTTTTACATTTAAAAATTTGAGAAATACGAACTAACGAACTCAATCTACCGCCATAGCTTTGTAGTCACAATCCAAAGCCTGAAAAACAGATGGTCATCCGATTCTCCAAAGTTTTTTCTCTTACTCCTCAGGGGAAGCCTAACATATTGATAATATGACAAGAGACAGAGAAAAACTTCGCCAAAATGGGCAAGCTGCCCAAAATGGACTGCAAAGGTAGAAAATTAATTTTTTATTGCAAAAGTTTTTTGGGAAATATGTTTGGGGAATTTAGGTGTGGTTTGTGGGGACACATTCTCGGCCAATGATGAAGTTTGTAGGGACACAAACTTAGACAATCATAAATTTTATGGCAAAATAAACCTTGAAGAAGCTTTCATTGAGCTTCCTCACTCTTCATAAACAAAAACGCCCAGCCTACATACATCAATATACCTGTCGGCATTTGGCCCAATATACCATTGCCATAGCTGGCCATATATATGCCTATCATTCCTGAAAAAATAGCGATGAGTTTTTGCCTCAAGGGGCTGATGGGCATTTTCCACAAAACTATGCCCGCTTTTATGGCAATAAAAAACAAAATAGCCAAGTGTAGGGTAAGGCCAATCATCCCTTCTTCAGCCCATATTTTTACAAACCAACTGTCTGTGGGTGTTTGGGCCAAAAAAGAGTTGGGGCTAAATCTTAAACCCCAGCTTCCAGCAGAGCCTATGCCACCACCAAAAGGCCTAGAGGCCAAATATGTAGAAAGCTTCTTTTGATTTTCTAATCTCACAAGCAGCGAGGCATCGTTGGGATCAAGAGCTGTCCTCATTCTATTTACGGCGTAAACTCCTTGAGCAATTTTAGTAAATTTTAGAAAAACAAAAACTGCAGCACCAACCATAACACCAGCTCCAAAAACTTTGAAGTTTTTGCTGAGCAAAAAATACGTCATAAAACCGAGTGCAGGCACTGCCATAGCTCCTCGGGTTCCGGAAATCATCATACCATATAGCGACAAGAAAAAAGCTGACAAATAAAATATTTTTCTTCGAAGTGACAGATTGCCTCCTAAAAACAAAATCATAGAAACTACCATGGCGTGGCCTTGGGCGGCACCGAATTGGCCTGCATCTGAGTAAAAAGAAAACACTCGAAGCTTACCGAACAAAATATGTTGCTTAGCTGCTCCGGCATCAAGCCAAGCTTGTTCGTAACTATCTACTCCAATTATCAATTGTTTCATTCCAGCCAAAGTGCCCAAAACAGACATGATCAACCAAATGTGAAGAAATTTATCGAGGTCATTTTTTGAGTCGAATAAAACCAAAACCAAAGGAATGGCCAATAACATATAAAGAGAAACGCCACGCATGGCATAGAACCAAGCTTCAAAACTTCTAGCCTCGGGATTAAAAATCTGAAAAAAACTATAGGCCATCCATATTATGGCAGCGTAGGTGAGTCCGTTTTTCGCTTTTGACCAATCGTATTTTTCTTTTTTAAAATATATGGCCAAATATGTGAGTACCAACAAGGCGTCAATAGCCAAACCAAGAGGGGCATTTATATAACGTGTGAGTCCATTGGCTGCAAAACCCATGAAAACGGTACTGTAAAGACCAAATTTTGGATAGGTAAAAAGAAAGTATAAAAAGTAAAATAAAAACGGTAAAATAAGTAAAGTCAAACCAATGAGAATGCCGAGTTTAGACAAAGCATAAGAAACAGCAATAGCAAAAGCTATTATGCAAATTAATATTGGAATCTTTCTGAGTGTATTGTTACTTTGAGTTTGCTGGAATGAAAAATTTGTCATTTTGCTCACTAAGTTTTTTGTTCATAAAAAACAATCCAACAAAAATGCCAAATAAAGTATTGACAACTGTCACCATAGCCACTGCAGACAATTCTAAGTGATGAGAAAGTATATACCAATCTCCAAAAATATTAAGAGAAGCCATCAAAACAACCTTCATGCTGTTAATATGGGGTAAATTGACACTGTCAAGAGCAATACCAAGATACCTGTCGAGTGGCATGACTAAAAGGTAAATGGTGAAAACTTTAAGAATGGGAGACGCTGCTACAAATCCTTCTCCTGCGTATAGGGTAACGATTTGTTCCGAAAAATGGAATGCTATTCCAAGAAATGGCAAGAGCAAGAATGTAAAATATTTAACCTCTTTCGTAAAATTGGACTTAAGCTGGGCGAAGTTTCCGTCAGAAGCAAGCTTTGAAAGCCTTGGGAAAGCCGACATTGCCCAACTTCGGAGTGGTATTTCTACGACCTCTAATAGCTTGAGCGGAATATTGTAAATGGCTACCATTGTAGGCCCCAAAAAGGCATTGATTAATATAACGTCAGCACTTTTCAAGACATTGGTACTGATAGTAGTTAAAACAGTAAACTTGCTGAATCCTAACAATTGCTTGATGCTTGTCCAGTCGAGTTTTAGTCGAAAAGTAAATTTAAAATCAAAGAGACAAAGTAAACAAACCAAACCTCTTACTAAAGCGAATACCCATAAGATTTCAGTCAATTTGGAGTTTTTGAATATGAAAATTATTAACAAAAAAGGAAAACTACTTAAAAAGTTTATCAACCACATTTTGAAATATTTCTGGTTGGCATGAGCTACCCAAACGGACATATTGATGGGCAACATCAACACCAAAATAAATGGATAATACTGAAAAAATAGATCAAAATGATGGGCTTTGATACCGGCTGAAAATAGAAATTGTGAAATGAAAATTAGGAAAGCCAAAATAACCGATAACAAGATGCTAATTTGCCAAGCGGCATTGGTCACTCTTTGGCTATCCTGTTCATTATCAGCACTCGAAACAAATTTTACAAGAGCCTGATAAACAAATCCCGAGCGTATCATTTCTACAAAACCCATGTTAGTTACGAAAATAACCCACGAGCCAAAATCGTTGGCACTAAGTGTGCGAGCCAGAATACCAATGCTTAAAAATCCAAATCCCGCATTGAATATATTGCCTACCATTAGCCAAAATCTCGAGTTTTTCAATATTTTTTTCATATCAACCAAAAACTACTATTTCCTTAGTAATTAAGAATTTGAATATTCCAAAATTGATATTTTTATTGCTAAACCAAGTGTATCTATTGAGCCTTGAATGACTCTTTCTGTATTTCAAATTCAGACCAATATTGTCAATAATCCTGCTCAAACGGTTATGATTGAGGTGATTAAGTTCATAATATTCTTGCATAATGGTCTTTTTCCCAACCAATACTCTGTCTTTATTCGCCATGATTTTTTTCAACATGAAGTCTGGCAAAAACTGACACCAAGGTAAGCCTAAAACATGATTGAGGTGAGAAGCATAAGGGCCTTCCCATGGTGGATAGCTTAGAAAAATGCCTCCGCCAGGAGCCAATGAGGCTTTGAGTTGAACCAATATTTTGTCTAAAATGTCCATTGGGATGTGTTCTGCTACATCATTCAAAATGATATAGTCGTATTTCTCAGTCAATGGTTTTTCCAATACATCTCTTAGCTCAAAATTTACATTTTTCACTTTGTGCTTGGTCTTTAATATTTCGGCTATTTCTATGTGGTTGGCGTCCACGTCTACACCATGAACGGTACAGTTCCATTGCGTGGCATACCACAGGGTCATCCCTCCCATTCCACATCCAAAATCTAGGATTTTTTTATTCGAAAAATCAAAGTTTTCCTTGATTAGTTTTTTGTCCAAATTTAGGTGGCTATTTTCACCTTGAAATGCATTCTCGGCATATTTGCAGCCCTCATTTAATAATTCGATTGTCATGATTGTAGTATTTTTGAAAGTTCTAATGCTTTGTTTTTCCAAGAATTGCTCATAGAAAATGAGATTCTCTCGTTAAATTTATAATCGTTTTCCTCTAAAACAGCCCGGCCCAATTGCTCCACAAATTGGTTGGATGACCCTTGATAAATAAGGTCTCCAAAGTCATCTAAATTGGCAAAATCTGTGGAGACTACAGGTATTCCAAATGCCAAGTATTGGTTGATTTTCATCGGAAATATATTTTTTGTAAACTTGTTCTTTACAAATGGAATAATTCCTACCTGCATATTTTCTAAATAAAAACCCAATTCCTCTGGTTTTTTTGCACCTACAAATCTTACATTTTTGTAATTTTCTAAAGCCTTAAAAACTGTATCGTCGGTGATTCTTCCAACAAAGATGAAGTCTAAATGAGGAAATTTTTCGATGGAATCTTTCAAAGCAGGCACATCCATTCTGTTGTCTATCGTCCCCAAATATCCCACTACATTGTTTTTTACGGGCTTTGTTCTTTTTGTATCAAACAATTCCATTTCCACTCCATTCTGAATCATTTTAGTATTTATCTGATACTTACTCTTGGTGTTTTTAAGACCTTCAGAAGTTACAATTGCCCCCTTTACTTTACTTAGAAACTCCTTTTCATAATTTGCATTGTGCTTTTTACACCAGTTGGCTTCGGTCATTTCATCATAACAATAATAGTAGGCCGCCTTTTCATGAAGTTTTCCTAAGAGCTTTAATCCAAAAGCAGGTTGAAAAGCATTTAAAATAATCGGGTTGTTAATATCCAATTTCTGCATAGCTTTCAAAATCGAGTTTTGCAAAATTTTGGAGTTCAAGCCTAAAACTTTATCATACACTTTTGGACTATCAATCCAATTCATAGGAAAAGTAGATGGAGGAGTAAGAACATTGATCACATCTCCATTTCGAGAATACTTCTTCGTCAAAACAGCACCTTTTGGAATTTTTGTGTCTTTCAAAGTTCGGGTATATTCTACATAAAGAATTCTATGTGAAGCACTTAGCTCTTTCATCAACTCGATGGTAGATTTTTGGTAGTTACCCTCCCATTGAGGCAGACCCAAACATACAATATCAGCTTTCATAGCAAAATCAGTTTATAAATTCTTTATTGTGAAACTCCAATCTGAACACTCTTTTTATTGCACTTTTCCATTTAGGGTTTTTAATTTCGCTTTCGGCTACCTGATCCTCTAGTGAATCCCATGATACGCCATTTACGAGTATTTCAACTGGCAAATGATAGGTTTGCAATATTTGTACAGCTTTTTTATCTGCTTTTTTCCAAGACCTATTGGCTGATACTGTTAGAATCGACAAATTGGCATTTTGCAAAATTTGAGTTGGTACATTTCCGCTCAAAAGCGACGGAATTTCTAACAAACAATAATCATAATCGTTGGGATCTATCCAAGAGCTGATAAGCTCAGAAATGTTTTTCATTTCACTTAAATATTTTGATTTTGGATAGATCAATTTTCCATTTTGTAATACCGTACTTTCTGTATCTCCAGAAACAATCAAAAGCACAGAAGCTCCAGACTTCCTAAGATGTTCAGCAATCTTTTCACTTATAAATGTTTTTCCTTCAAGTACTTGCGTACTACTAAACAAAATTAATGGTGTAGATGAACCCAATCTATTGGGGTTTATCTTAAGTTTACAGTTGGTCACAATTTGCCCAAGTAAAGTCTCCGAAATTTTCTGATGTTTTGGATTATTCTTATTTAAAATAGGCAATGCTCCTACTGCCTCTAAACCTGTCATTTCAATAGCTCTTTCAATGGTTTTGATGGTTTGGTCGCTGATTTCTAAAACCACCAATCCTGCCAGGATCCCAACAAAACCTACTAGTCCAGATAAAATAACTAGCATCAATTTCTTTGAAGGCAACTCTATGGTCATAGGTTTGTCTATGACGTTAAGTTTTGATGAAAGCTCGATACTTTGTTTTCTCAGCAATGCTTGATTGAGGTCATGTAAAATTTGGATGTATGCTCTTTCATGAACGTCTATTTCGCGTTCAAGTCTTGACAATCCAGAGCCCAAGGGAGCAAACCGTGCATAATCTCTTCTAATTTCACCCATTCTACTATCCAAAACTTTTACCCTGGCTCTATTTTTTTCCACTAAAATCATGTTTTCAAGCCAAGAATCTAACAGATTCTTGATTTGGACATTTTCTGTGGAGTGCGTGCGAGCATACAGATTTCGGACGCTTTCAGTCAATGTTTTTTCTTGCTGTTTTACTTTTTCGGTCAGGTTATCCTGCCCCGAATAGTTTGGATTCAAAGAATTCTTTGCAATCTCCGACGTGAGGTTTGAAATCGCCTCTTTCTGCGTCAATAAATCATTGTTTTTAAAAAATGACTCCCTATTAATTGCGAGCTTTTGCTCTAGTTTTCTTAGAGAATTATCTGCTGCATCTAGCTCTCCATTAAGTCTACTTTGCTCATCTGTAATGTCTTCTTTCTTTCCTGCCAAGGCCTTTGTTTGTTCATAATAATTAAGGATTTGACCGTCTTCTCGGAATGATTTTAAACGATCTTCAGCCACATTGAGATCTTGTTTTGCGGTAGATAATTGGTTTTGAAAGTACTCTACAACATTTCCTGTTTCAGACACTTTCAATCCTTTATATTTTTCCATAAAAATGTCTATGAACAAACGCAGTGTGGTTTCACACAAACCCTTGTCTGTGAGAGTATAAGAAAGCTCAATCATATCTGAGCTTCCTTTTCTCACTGCTTTTACTTCACTCAATGCTTTTAAGCTGAATGGACTATTTCCGTCGTTATATAATTTACGGATTTCCTTTGGATTCTCGTTGTCGTATGCATTTTGTAGGTTTATATAGGTTTGTTGTGGATTATTGGCCACTACTAATACTTTTCGAATATTGGCTGGTATCCATTCATTGACCTTTTCGAAAGTCTTTGGATTAGCTGTTTTTCCATCCGCTTTCTGCAAAACTAAAATTTGACTTAATAATTTAAAAGATACCTCTCGCATGGTTTGTTTTGACCGTATAGTATTCAGTATGTTCTCGAATGAATTATTGACAACAAACTGATCCTTACGCATTTCGCCAGTGCTTTCAATATTGAATCCAGTTGAAAGTCCAGTATATATCATGGCCGTACTTGTAAACTCTCTCTCCGAATTTTTTGTCAAAAAATACGTACTCACGGCCATCAAGATTGGCACAAAAATGAGTAGTAAGAGGTTCTTACGAATAAGACGGATAAACTCAATTAAATTCATTTCCTATTTTAGAGTTTTCAATCATTTTAAATTAGACAATGGAACTCCTATCAAAATCTCCAACTGAAAGTATAGTTTCTCATAAGTATTCGCAGCCTGCTCAAATTCCGCGTAAGCATTAGATGACAGTTCGATAACTCTACTCAACTCAGAAATATGAATTTGACCTTGCTGAAACTCCTTCTCTGCCATCTCTTTTTGAATAAACAATGCGTACTTTTTATCTGCTTTTATACTCAATAATTTGTAGGCCAATTGAGCATCTTTATAAGCATCAGTAATTCTGAATTTAACTTCTTGCCTCAAGTAAAGTGCGTGTTGCTCTGAAGCGATTTTTCGAAATTGTGCTTGCTGAATCAAGTTTTTCCTAGCAAATCCGTCGTATAAACTTAGTCTAACCGTCAGACCAAACCTGATAGAATTTTGATTTTGAAAACTAAGTGAATTAAATTCAGTATCAGAAACGTTATTGTTCACATTTAATACCGCACCGTTGTTTGCTCTTTGAGCACCCAAATCCATGAAGACTTTATCCATCCAAAGTTTTTGAGTGATTTTTTCGGTTTGACCATAATGATCCGTCATAGCCTCTTGTTCTTTTACCAAAGGCGAATTCTGGGCAGCATAATCCAATACTTTTTGTAAAGGAGGCAAACTAGCCACTGAAAGCTTCTCGGCCTTAACTTGAGAAAAAGCAGTAAAAGTCGAAATCACGGAGACAAACAATACGACGGCTATAAATTTCATTTTCGATATTCCATTTTACATTTGGTTTCTAAGATACCAAACCTATGCCACGAAGACTAATGACCTACTTATCAGCGATTTAAATATTTTCTTATGGTATTTGAGTTTCCAATTTTTGGAAAACAAAGATTTTTTTTGGAATAACATTTTTAGCATGATTTTTGAATTTAAATTTGCAAAGGTGGGTTCGAATCGTAATATCCAAATCGGTTATAAACCAACTTGATATTGAATTAGTCAATAATTAGCTTTCAAAAAATAAAATTAAATGTGCTATGAAAGGAATAGTATTCACAGAATTTTTAGAAATGTTGGAGGAGAAGTTTGGATATTCATTTGTAGACCAAATAATCAACGAGGCCAATCTTCCAAATCAAGGAGCATACACTTCAGTAGGCACCTATCCACATCAAGAAATGATAAGCTTAATCATGAGCGTTCATTTTCACAGTCAAATCCCTGTTGATGACTTGCTAAGAACATTTGGAAATCATCTATTTGGAGTTTTCAAAAAAAGTTATGCAGTCTTTTTTGACAAGTTTACTTCCGCTTTCGACATGCTCGAAAACATAGAAAACCATATCCATGTTGAAGTAAAAAAACTTTATCCCGATGCTGAACTTCCGAGATTTGAGACTGAAAGAACAAATGATAACTGTCTAAAAATGACCTATTATTCAGACAGAAAAATGGCAGCACTGGCCGAAGGCTTGATAGCATCTACTTTAGAGCATTTCCACCAAAAAGGAAGTATAAATATAGAAAAGGTAGAAAATGAAGGTAAAATTGTGACTTTTATAATTAAAACTGAAGGTTGATTTTGAAAGAGGAAATAGAACTTTTGAAACGAAAAATATCTAGGGAAAGAGACGCTAGAATTCAGGCAGAAAAAATTCTTGAAGCCAAGGCCTTTGAATTGTATGAAACCAATGAAAAACTTCAAAAACTTAACCTTGAGCTTGAGGCTAAAGTCCTTGAACGTTCAGAATCGTTGTTGAGGAGTCAAATTCAATACAAATTATTGATTCAAAATCTGCAATCAGCGGTGCTTTTAGAAGATGAAAATCGACGGATAGTAATTACAAATGATAACTTTTGTAAGCTATTTAATATCCCATTGTCGCCCGATGAGCTTATAGGAATAGATTGTACAACCTCTGCAGAACAATCTAAACACTTATTTAAAGAACCTGATAAATTCGTAGAAAGGATAGATTATTTGTTAAAGAATCAAATTATTGAAGTAAAAGAAGAACTTATTACTACTGACGACAGGATACTTGAGCGAGACTATTTACCCATATTCTCTGATGAAAAATATTTGGGAAATCTATGGCTCTATAATGACGTAACCGAGCAAAAATCTATTCAAAACCTCATTCAACAAAGCGAAGAAAAATATAGAGGCATCATGGAAAACATGGAGCTTGGGCTGATGGAGGTGGATAATAATGACGTAATCCAGAAAGTCTATCAAAGATTCTGTCAGCTTACTGGATATCAAGAAAATGAATTATTGGGCAAAAAAGCTGCTGACATTCTGCTTGCTAATGAAATTTTTAAAGGTCTAATATTAGAACAAAATGAAAATCGAAAAAGCGGGGAACCGGGTGCCTATGAATTGCCTTTGATGAAAAAAAATGGAGAGCTTATCTGGGTAATTATTAGTGGAGCTCCTATAAAAGACAGATATGGAAATGTAACGGGTTCTGTTGGCATTCACCTTGATATTACCGAAAGAAAACGGACACAAGAGGCGTTAGAAGAAGCCAAAGCTATTGCTGAGGATGCTAGAAAGTCTGAAAAACGATTCTTAGCAAATATGAGCCATGAAATTAGGACCCCAATAAATGCAATAATAGGTATGACACATCTCTTGTATGATACCAAACCAAATGAAAAACAAGTAGAATACCTTAGTGCGATAAATTATTCAACAGACCTACTAATTAATTTAGTATCGGATATTCTCGATATTTCAAAAATTGAGGCTGGAGAAATGAAAATGTCAGAAAATACATTTAACCTAAAAGATTTATTAAACAGCACCTTACAAACATTTCGAATACAAGCAAAAACAAAAAACATAGAGCTGACCTTTGAATATGATGAAGAAATAAGCAATGAAGTAATAGGTGACGCCACATTTTTGAGCCAAATTATGCTAAACCTGCTTAGTAATGCCTTGAAGTTTACGAAAAAAGGTAAAATTGGCATTCAGGTTTCTTTGCTTTGTAGATTAGGGGAGTTTTACATGACTGAGTTTAAGGTGTGCGATACAGGCGTTGGGATTTCTGAAGATGAAATCGATGGGATTTTTGATAGCTTTAAACAGGCCAATAGCAATATAAAGGCCAATTTTGGAGGAACTGGTCTTGGGTTAGCAATTGTAAAACAACTGGTCAATATTCATGGGGGTGAAATTACTGCAGAGAGTACCGTCGGTGAAGGAACTGTTTTTAATTTTACCCTACCTTTGAAAGATAGCGGGCAAAAATCCAAAATAGTAGCAGACCTTTCCAACAACATTTCAGAATCTTGGAAAAACTTTATGGTTTTGATAGTGGAAGATAATGAAATGAACCAAAAATATGTCACGGGTTTAATGGACAAATGGGGCTTAAAATACCGCTTGGCTTCTGACAAAGATGAAGTATTGGATTTGATTGAAACCCAAACTTTTGATTTGATTTTGATGGATATTATTCTGCCTGATACAGATGGCTATTGGCTTACTAAATATATTAGGTCTAATGAAAAAAATTCCAATCAAAATATTCCGATCATAGGTTTATCAGCCACAGCTATGAATGAGGAAATTGACCAAGCCTATGCCGTAGGAATGAATGGGTATATAACAAAACCATTTAGACCTGATCAACTGAGAGAGGCCTTAGAAGAAACGTTACAAAAAATAACCCCCAAATCCAAACTTCCTGAAGTCCAGGTCAATACCTATAATATTAGTGAAAACCTTAGACATTTATATGGCGACGACAAAGAATATGCTCGGGTAATGATTAATCTTTTCATAAAAACAGTACCGCTAGAAATTGAAAGAATAAGAACTTTAATGAAGGAAAAAAACTGTGATGCATTAGGGAAAGTTACGCATCAAATAAAGCCCTCCTTCTCGATGGTTGGATTTCCAGAACTTACTGAAGAACTTCAAAAAATAGAAAAAACCATAAAGGGAGGAGCTAAGTTTGAGGATTTTAGCCCCATGGTTGTAGATTTTCTATATAAATTTGAACCGTGCATTACGCTTTTGGAAGTTGAACTGGAAAAACTACAATGAACAATGCTTCATTAAAAATAGCTATTTTATTAAAACAAAAAAGCCCCAGAAATCTGGGGCTAAAGTTTATAGAGAAAAGGTTTATTGTATTTCTTATGAGTAGGAGTTCAGCATAACTGGCATCACTAGCATCAAAATATCTTCGTTTTCTTCTTTGTCAGAAGGGATAATCAATCCAGCTCTATTTGGCAATGAAAGCTCCATCGTAATGGTAGAAGAACTAATATTGCTAAGCATTTCGGCTAAAAATTTGGCATTGAAGCCAATCTCCATATCATCACCCACATACTCGCAAGAGATTTTTTCCACAGCTTCATTCGAATAGTCTAAATCTTCTGCAGAAATGGTCAACTCATCCGCAGTGATTTTTAATCTAATCTGGTGCGTAGTTTTGTTAGAGAAAATAGCAATCCTTTTCAATGAATTCAAAAATTTAGACCTCTCAACAGTCATACGGTGAGGATTAGCTTTCGGAATTACATTTTCATAGTCAGGATAACGCTCATCTATCAATCTACAAATCAACTTGATGTTACCAAAGCTAAAGAAAGCGTTCGAATTGCTAAACTCAGTAACTACTGGAACGGAGTTAGAAGGCAAAGAAATCTTAATTAAATTAAGAGCCTTACGAGGCAAAATCATGGTAGTTGGCGTAGAAGACTTGATGTCTGTCCTGCGATATCTGATTAATCTATGGCCATCAGTGGCTACAAACGTGGTGTTTTCTTCTTGAATATCGATATATACACCTGTCATAGCTGGACGAAGGTCATCCGTGCTAGTGGCAAACAAAGTATTGTTAATAGCTGCTGCCAAAATATGTGAGTCAAGCTCAATGTTGAAGTTTCTGTTTACCTGCGGGGCTCTTGGGAAATCCAATGGATTTTCACCAGCAATTTTAAAGCGACCATTGGAAGTAGTAATTTCTACGCCAAAGGTCTCGTTGCTAATGCTAACGCTTATGGGTTGCTCTGGAAGGCTTTTCAAAGTATCCATCAAAAGCTTGGCAGGAATAGCGACAGAAACCGTATCGCCCGAGTCCACCATTAAGTCTGCCACCATAACTGTCTGCATATCAGAAGCTGTCACAGTTAGCGATGTTTTATCTAATTCGAAAAGAAAATTTTCCAGAATCGGAACAAGAGGATTTGGAGCAATAACTCCACTTATATTTGAAAGATTTTTTACTAATTCAGAGGACGAAACGACAAACTTCATGTTGTTTTGTTTTGGAAAATGATTTGGTTAAAACTCAATTCAAGGCAAATTTAAGAAAACACACAATATTTTTAAAACGAATTTTTAAAATATTGATTATTAAATATTCCTCTAAAAAACTCTTCTTTTTGAGAACTTACCCGCAAAAATACCTAAAAATCTGATTTATTTACGTAAAAAGTCAATTTAAAATCCACCCGATTGCACTTTTTGTTTCTGCTCATTGTACAGTTTTTTTAAACTATCCAACTTACTATTGGAAGTAATCGTTTCTAATTTTTTAATGCCGTCCATGGCATATTCAAACTCAGATATATCAATAGCTTTTTTCACCAAAGTTTCCCAAATCAAAGCAGACTCGCTGTTAACTTCGGCCGCATAAAATGCCACATTATAGGCCTCTAGTTTTTTGTTCTTTGATGTCAGATAGTTCGAAATCTTTTCTATCAAATAAGGATTAAACGGGGCTTGATTCAGTACTTCATTATAATTCTTTCCAGTTATATTCGCCCCATATTTTTTAGATTGCAATTGAAGGTCTTTTTCTACTTTCTGTTTTAGGTTTGCGTTGGACAGCAAAGAAAATGACGAGCTATCACCCGCAGCTTTTAGCCTAAGCAGAGCTTGGTCCAAAACCCCCTCCTTCATCAACCATAAACCAAGATTTTGATTATAAATGTTCTTATATTTAGAATTGGCGTTGGCCAACAAATACAATTGCTTTATTCCTATAGTTTTTGATTGCCTAATATAGTTTTGCTGAGCATAAGTCCAGCTAAGCGACTCGAAAACGGGTTCATTGTATGGGTTATTTTGAAGTCTTTTAATAGTTTCGGCATCTATTTGTGTTTTATTTACGGTCTTAGTATGGCTTATGGCATTGAAAAGATAAGCAGCCCTGCTCATGTCAAGTGCAGAATCTTTACTAAGTTCAAACTTTTCAAATATTGTTTCTTTATCCAACATCCTGTTTATGGCAAACTGATTAGCTTTGATTCCATTATAATTTAACTTCTCTGCTAAATTAGACATCTCCTCAAGCTTTTCTGGCTTAGAGTTTTCAATCCAAAAAGCGAGAAAATTGGTGTTTTCAACTTCACATTTTTTGCAGTTTTTGAGGGATTTATCCAAATTAACGAGAACACTATCTGTAATTTTAGCTTTATCTTGTAAATAGGATAGGTTGGTGAGAAGCTGACTATTTTCAGGAAACTTTTTTAGTCCTTTTTGAAGTGCAAACAATGCTTCAAAATACAAATTTTCATTTTCTAAACTAGCACTTAGCCCAGCAAAAGCATAAGGACTGGGCTTATAATCAAGTGTTTGGTTGAAAAAAAACGCGGCATTTATTTTATCCCCCTGACTTAGAGCCATAGAGGCCAGAGACACGTTAGCTTTATGGTTTTTCAGATCGTTATGGGTCGATTCTTTGTAAAAAGTTTCGGCAGCTTTGAGGTCTCCTTCTACCAAATAAAAATCCCCTATGGCATTGCTAATCCCAGCCTTTGCCTGATAAAAAGAGTAGAAATTTTTAAGCGAAAACAAGAATAGAATTAAGAAAACCGAGATGGTTCTAGCGTATATAAGTTTATTGAATGGTGCTTTATAGAGAACTTTATGAACCTCTAAGCCCTGCTTAAATATTTGTAGGTAATTGATCAATACATAAACAATAAAACTCAAACTAACCGCTAACATTGAGATACTTACGAAATCTTCGAACAATTCGATAAGTGGATCATTGTTTGTTCCAAAAACAAAACCAACCGTTGCTAACGCAATGGAGGCCATTCCTAAATATATCCAAACGCCCGACATTTGATAGCTAAACCATGCTTTCTGATGTATAAATTGGCGAAATCCCCACAAGCCTAAAATGGCACTTATTAAAAACAAAACAATGGAAGGAATCACGAATGAACTCTTTTCTATTTTGTTAGAATTTTCTAAAAAAACAAGTAGAACATTTGCTAAAAAAATTATAGAAATAATCAAAAACTGTGGTAAAGAACTTTTCCCTTTTTGAGCATTTTTTGAAACCAACCAAACCAAGCCAGCTATGATTTCATGGGAAATTAAGAAAATGAATACCCCTGAAATAATCAAAAAGGCAACCAATCCGTAAGCCGCCAAGCTGAGATTTGGCTGATTTATAACTGAAAACTTATTTGCCAAAAACAATAATAAAGACCACAAAAATATCCAAATTATAAGAATCACGCTCGTGGTTAATTTCTGCCCGAAATTGTTAGAATAATAATAAAAGGAACCGGTAACCACAAATGCAACAAGAAAAGGCCAGTTTGAATTAGCCAAAAACACACTTTCCGAATGCATAGCAATTAAAACACCACCGAGCATCAGTGCTCCAATCAAGAACCAAGGACCTCTTAACCTTGCCAAACCCGTCAACAAAAATGTTAAACCCAAAAGAGAACCACCCAAAAGAGCATAAAATGTCAGTGTATTTACTTCGACCAACGATGGCATATAGCGTTCTTTGATATACCAAATAGGAGAGGAAGCAGAAAATTTAAATTCATCATAGAAAAACGAACTTGTGGATATAATTTTTTCGTGAAGTTCGCTCAGAACGTCCCAGTGGATAATGTTTTCAATTCCTTTAAACCAAGCAAAAACACCTCCTATAAGTAGAACTAACAACAAGAAAAATGCTATGAAAAGAGGCTGTTTTTCGTTTTTATGCCATGTTCTCCAGAAGTTCAAATTTTCATTCATAGATACCTAAAACTCTTTTTCAGAATTAATATTTCAAAAGGAAATCAATTATTAGAGAAAAAACACAAATATAAAAACGCTAAAATTGTATATTTGCGGAGTTTTTCTCAAAATCACTGACCCTACAATGACAATACATAAAGAAGGCACTGGCTCGCTAATAGTTTCAACGGTTACACTTGCAATCATCTATAGTTTGGTTAAATATTTTACACCAGACATGGAAGTATTGCACTATTTGGTTTTTGCAGTTTGTCTAATACTATTCTTTATTGTATTGCAATTTTTCCGCAAACCTACAAGAAAAACCCCAATAAACCCAAAACACATCATTGCTCCAGCTGATGGTAGAGTAGTCGTGATAGAAGAAGTGGTTGAGACAGAATATTTCAAAGAGAAGAAAATTCAAGTTTCTATTTTTATGTCCCCGTTAAACGTACACATCAACTTTAACCCTCTTTCCGGCATTATATCTTACTTTAAATATCATCCAGGCAAATATTTGGTGGCTTGGCACCCGAAAAGCAGCACCGAAAACGAACGCACAACGGTTGTAACCAAGCATCAGAACGGCACAGAGATACTTTTTCGTCAAATAGCGGGAGCTTTGGCTCGTAGGATCTGTTGGTATGTAAAAGAAGGCCAAACCGTAACCCAAGGAGAAGAGTTTGGATTTATAAAATTCGGTTCAAGAATAGATATTTATCTGCCTCTTGGCACTAAAATTTTGGTCAATCTTGAAGATAAGCCTGTAGGTGGTGAGACGGTGATTGCGGAACTTATGTAGTGCAAATTTCCAAAATTTACAAGGCAGAATCTTCAAAAAAACCAATTGCAAAGCGATTTACGAAAATCGCTTTACCTTTTTTCCAAAGCATAAAACCCAGCGGTAGCCACCACAGCCAATCCTCCCAAAAGCAGTAAAAGTGCGGTATAACCAAGGCCAGCAATTACCTGAGTACCAAGTAAAGAAGAACCAATTTGTGCGACTGGCCAAGACATAGCGTACACTGCAGAATACTGTCCTTGATTGTGTGACTTTGCCCTTTCTATGCTGTAAGTATTCATAAACGGCATAGCGAATATCTCAGAAAAAGTAGCAAAAGTAATGCCTATCAACATCCAGGCGTATGCGGTAAAATTGAGGTAGATAATATAATTGACAACCAACAGAAAACAGCCGAAAGTAATCAGTTGGAGCTTGGTATATTTGCCTTCAAGTTTATAAATGATGAGCATTTCTACCAAAGCCACCAAAAGGCCATTAATACCCATGAGAAGGCCTATTTGAAACTCCGACATATTGCAAATCTCTTTGTAATAAACTGGCAAAACCACAAATAAAGGAGAAAAAGACATCACATAAATGGTAGTAAAAACCATGAAAATCATAAATGTGCTATCTCTCCAAGGTGATTCGGCTCGATTGAGTTTTGCCTCCGCTTTTGATATTTTTGCTTTTTTTACATATTTGGAGTGAAGAAATATCAGTACAATAATGGCGGCCAAAATATTGGTAACGCCATCTGCCCAAAACAGGTATTTGTAATCTCTGGTAGCAAAAATCCCCCCCAACACTGGACCAACTGCCCAACCCAAATTTATGGCCAATCTCACCAAAGAAATAGACCTGGTGAACGTATCTGGCGTGCTGAGGTGTGCTATACTCACCGAATTGGCAGGTCTATAGGCTTCTCCAAATGCAGAAAGAACAAATGTAGCTACACAAAGCAGTTCGAAGGTTTGGATTTCGGCAACCACAAAAAATAATAATCCACCAATGAACAAACTTCCAAACTGAACGAAAAAGTAGCCAAAGACATCCGTAAGTTTTCCTCCTAAATAAGAGCCCAAAATCGCCCCAAAACCAAAGGACATCATAACAAAGCCCGCATTTTCTATCGAAAAGTGAAGTTTTTGGGTGGTGTAAACGGTCATAAAAGCAACCACCATAGTGCCAGCTCGGTTAATGAGCATCACCAATGCAAGTAACCATATTTTAGGTGATAACCCTCCGTAGGCGTTTTTCAGAAGCATTTAATAAATTAGTGGTTTCATTATTAATCGAAAAAAAAGGATTGAGGTTCAATGTTGCCTCTATTTTTCTCAATAACTGAATTTTTTAACCAAAATTGACTCAAGCCAAATAACAAATAGGCTATTGTTTTTTAATAAAACTGAATAGATAAATGATTAATGGCCGAATTAGATGGTGGATTAAAAATCCAATTATGGCCAAAATACTTCCAATTCCTGTTGGCAAAATTGCACCAAAAGTGAATGTCATGCCAATAACAAATCCCAAAAGGCATTCCGCTCGATAAACTGGAAAAAATAAGGAAATAAAAAAAACAGATAATATTAAATATTCTGGCATGCTCTCGTTGCCAAGTGTAAAAAAAACTGAAAGTGCTACGCCTAGTATCAAAGCACCTAAAAAACCTACCCAGACTTTTAGGGGTATTTCTAGGAACTCAGGGCTTTTTCCGTTGGGCAGATTTTCTCTTTTTTGAATTCTAAAAACTACAATCCACGTCAAAAGCGGCAGCAAAATTGCTCCCCACCAATTGGATATTTCGGGAAGATCTTCTCGTGCTAAAATATGGTGACTAGGTACTCCGCCATTAAAATAATACCAAGCTAAAAGGCTCCAAATGGCAATAGAAACAATACTCGTTAACAAGATTTGCGTCTTAATAAATTCTTTCTTTTTCATAATTTTACAAGGTATTTTAACCAAAAATAATGTAATTCTTCAGCGTCAATTCACTAGATTGGGCTAATTTATATAGGCGGTTTAATTCGGATTTAAACGTCTAAAAAGTAAAGAAAACTTATTAAAAATTCGGTTTTAAAATTGATTTGCTACTTACAATTCTTTCTAAGAAAACTAATTTGAATCTGACACTTTAGCTCAAAGAAATAATCGCAGAAGGGGTTCAATTAAGCAGATAATCAGGAATTGGAGAATTTAAATAAATTGAAATATTATCCACTAATCAGATAATTGATTGGTTTTTTGATAATATTTTTACACTTTTCAAACCAATAATGTGAAAACGATCGATAAATGCTCCTCCCCTATTTCAATAAAAACTATGTTGAAGCTGGCTTAGATGAGGCAGGCCGAGGCTGCTTGGCAGGTCCTGTAGTTGCTGCTGCTGTTATTTTGCCCAAAGACTATGAACATCCTTGGCTGAATGATTCGAAACAACTTACTAAAGACCAGCGACTAGAACTCAGGGCTGAAATAGAAAAAAGTGCTTTGGTTTGGGCGGTTGCAGAAGCCTCAAACATCGAAATAGACCAAATCAATATTTTAAATGCCAGTTTTTTGGCCATGCATAGGGCAGTAGATCAAATTTCTGTAAAAATACATCCTGAACACCTTTTGGTGGATGGTAATAGATTTGCTCCGTATCCGATGATTCCGCACACTTGTGTGATAAAAGGCGATGGTAAATACCTTTCCATAGCAGCAGCTTCTATTTTGGCAAAAACCTACCGCGACGAACTCATGGAAGATCTGGCACAGCAATATCCCAGATATAAATGGCATGAAAATGCAGGTTATCCAACCATATTTCATAGAAAAGCCATCCTAGAATACGGCTACACGCCCTTTCATAGGATGACTTTCAGAGTGAGAGTTTAAGCTCTAGCGGCTTTTTCCCAAGTAACTGCTTGCTGATTTGAATAGAATCTTTTGAAACCCAGAATGGCTGCGTAGTTCATAAACGAAAAATAATATGGAACATACAGAGCTTTAAATTTCTTCCCTTTTTTCTCAAAAACATAGCCTAAAATAGCCAAACTATAAAAAGCAACTTGGAAAAATAAACTCAATTGATAAAATGGATTATCCATTAAGAAAAGATTAACGATAGGCATCAAAACCAAGAAAACTGGTACCAAAGTCCATCTTAATACCCGATGCGACAAATACTGAAAAGTAAGCCATCCATGTTTAAATGGGTTGAGTAATGTTTGCAATCTAAGGACTGACTGAATACCCCCGGCACTAATTCTAACTTTCCTTTTAAGTTCTTCTGCTATATTTAAGGAGGCTGTCTCCATAGCCTTTGCACTTGGCTCGTAAGCTGTTACATAGCCTTTAGAACATATTCTTAAAGACAAAACAAAGTCGTCTAGCAAAGTATCTGTTTCAAGCGTTTGAAAAAGCGAAGTTCTAATGGCGTACAATTCACCTGCCGCTCCAACGGTAGAATATAGCTCAGAGTCAAGTTTTTTCAAGAAACTCTCATATTTCCAATACAGACCTTCTCCCACTTCTGCATTGTTTTCAGAAACTTTAATTATTTGTTTCTCACCCGCCACCACTCCGACTTTGGGATTTACAAAATGCTCAACCATACTTTTAATTGCATCTGTATTGAGCATGGCATTGGCATCAGTAAAAACGGTAATAGGACTCTTAATTAATGGCATTACTCGGTTGATAGCAGCCATTTTTCCCTTACGCTCATCGCTATGGTAAACCTTAACTTGCTCAAAAGATTTTAGCTTTTCTATAGAATCGTCGGTCGTACCATCTGTCACAAAAACTATTTTTAATTTGTCTGAAGGGTAACTTTGTGCAATCGTATTTTTGACTTTATCCACTACATAATCAGATTCGTTGTAGGCCGCTACTAACAAAGTAACCTCAGGCAACACCTGATTACTAAAGTTTGGCTTCTTAACAAACCAATTCTTAATTTTAACAAGTACATAAAGTAAGATTCCGTACCCCACATAGGCATAAAAAGTTATGCCAAGCATTATCCAAAAAGAAATTTCTAAAGTTTTCATTATTTAGTTAAATAGATATTCTGTGTTTGAAATGCGGTGTTTTTCCAAGAAAAATCTTCGGCACGCTTCAGTCCTTTTTCTTTGATGGCGGTATTTAGATCGATATTATTGGTAAGCTCGTTGATGGCTTTTGTAAGTTCGTCAACATTTTGAGGATCCACCAAATAAGCGGCATTTCCTGCCACCTCGGGCATGGCAGTTGTAGTAGAAGTAATCACCGGCGTACCACAAGCCATGGCTTCTATAATGGGTATTCCAAAGCTTTCTCTCAAAGAAGGATATAAGAAAAGAGTGGCCAAATTGTAAATTTTGGGCAAATCACAGTGCATTATATAGCCCGGAAGCGATATTTTATCTAAAATATCCAATCGTTTGATTTTTGCAAGATGATTTAAAATTTGCTCATGACTGCTTTCCAGAATGACCAACTGGGTTGGGTCGGGATTTTCATCCACATATTTTGAATAAGATTTCAGAACATTCACCAAATTCTTTTTAGGAGCTTCATTTCCTAAAAACAAAATGAAATCGTCGGGCAAACTGTATTTCTCTTTTATGAGGTTCAGTGTGTCTGTGTTGGCTATTTCTCTAAAAGTAGAACTGTATGCATTAGGAATCACCTTCAATTTACTATCACTGATATCCAAAGTTTTACTGATTTGAATCTTTTCAAAATCAGAGACCGTAAAAACATAACTAGCTTTTTTGGTTATTTTGGGTACAATAAATTTTCTATAAAAATGCCCCGCCGTCTGATAAATAGTGCCTCCTGAAAAAGAATGCATATAAATAATGTCGTGCAAAGTGACTACATAAGGTACAGGACTATTAAGCGGAGCAGTATTAGACGTGTAATGCATCACGTCGACACCAGCCGCCTTTATAGCTTTTGGCAACCATATTTGCTCCCAATCAACATAAGTAGCTCCTTTAACTTTAACCACCTTCATGTTTTCTGAAGAATGCAAACACACGTCTGAGTCAGGTTTTACAAAAACCACATACTCGTTGGTATGATCTAATTTTTGAAGTGCTTTAATAAGCTCCAAAGCATAGATATCCATCCCATGTTTTTTCTTTCTGAAAATCCTTTGGGCTTCTATTCCTATTTTCATTTCGAATAAGTGTTTAAATGTGGCGTATGAATAAATACCTTATTGGCTTTTTTGAATTTCAAAATAGCTTTTACCATGTACCAGAGACTAACTGGCACATATGAAAAATCTCTGAGTTTGATGGTTTTTCTGAGATATGAAGGAATGGCCAACCACAACCCAACTACGTAACCTACGACCAATCCAACATTCCACAGAATAAACGAACCTAAAAAAATATGAACAATTAATGATATGAAAACACTACCCAAAAGAATCAATCTAGGGGGAAGCAGAAATTGCAAAACTTTGTCGAAATAGTCAATATTGCCTCTAAAAAGAGCAATAAATGCACTAAAGAAATGTTTTTTGGCAAAATTAAACTGTGCAGAAATCCACCGTGTTCGTTGGTTTTCGAATACGGCACTTTCTCGCACTTTTTCATCTAAAACATAGGCTTCTTGCAAATACGTAATTTTCTGTCCTTTGTGTAGCAAGTCTAGTTCCAGCTGTTTATCAAAGCCACTGACTACATCAATTTCTGACATAAAATTCCTGAATTCTTGAAAATCCATGATCAGGCCTGAGCCAATCAAGGCAGAAGATAATCCTATATTGGCATGACCTTTTCTAAAGACTGAGTTGTTAATTTCTTCGCTTATGGCGTCCAAAAATGCAAAACGCGTGTCTAAATTTTTTGCAATTCTATGGGCTTGAATCACCTTATTTCCTCCCGCAAAAGCGGCTTTTGCTTTATTAATAAAGCCTGGAACCAAATGATTATCCGCGTCCAAAAGCACAACAGCATCAAAATCTGCGTGGATGGTGGAAAGAGCTATGTTTATTGCTTTGGCTTTCGTGCTTTTTTCCAGATTTAGAGCTATAATTTGAGCCTTCGAACTCTCCAGAATCTTTAAAGTGGCCTTTTGAAGGTGATCACCTATCACGATGATTTTGTCCTCCTTTGAAATATCAGGTTGATTTTCTAGACTTTTTACGGTTTCTATTATTACTCCGTCTTCTTTATAAGCAGGAATTAAAAACAAAAAACGACTTTTGGGGGACTTTTGTATTTTGATTTTTTTGCTTGAAAACAAAGCCATCAAACTAAAAAAAAGTACATAGACAACTCCAATGCTGAGATACGTTAATATTATTATCGACATGATATTACATTTTTTCCGACTGAAAAACTGCCGGGAAGGTTTTTAAAATTAGTTTGATATCATAAAGCCAATTGTGCTCTTGTGCGTAGGTGTTGTCTAAGTCCATTCGTTCTTTTTCAGACAAAGCGGCTTGGCCTCTTTTGGTTACCTGCCAAAGACCTGTTAGACCTGCTGGAGCCAAAAATCTTGCTGCTGATTCGTCTTTTGTAAGTTTTTCGGCTTCGTAAGGTGGAAGTGGTCTATTGCCCACAATCGACATGTCTCCTTTCAGAATATTGAAAAGTTGGGGTAATTCGTCTAAGCTCGAGTTTCTTAAAAAAGTCCCTAAGCGTGTAATACGTGGATCGTTCTGAAATTTCATAAAGGCAGCTTTGCTTTCTTTTTTTGTTTGAAGAGCCTGCTCGCTCATCCAGCCGCCATCATAAATGAGTTCTTGTTTGTCATTTTCAGACACTTCAAGTTCATCTTTTTTGTACATGTTGAAATCGTCCATTTTACTGATTTCCTTATCAGCGTTAACTTTCATTGTACGAAACTTATACAAGTTAAAAATCTTATAACCAGCACCTACACGTTTTGAAAGATATAGAAACGGCCCTTTAGAGTCTAATTTTATTAATACCCCTACCGTTATAAAAACGGGTAGGAGTATTAAAATGGCGGTCAACGAAAGCACCACATCAAAAGCTCTTTTTCGAAACGACATTTTCGGTTCAGGAAAAGTAAAATCCTCAAGATTTTCAATTTCCTCCAAAGCTTTGGCGTCTTCTTTAGAATTTAAAAGCTTGTCAATCCTTAATTTCAATTCTTCAGGATGAAACGGCTTTCCAACATAATCGTCAGCACCTGCACTGAGGCACTCAATTCTTGTCTCGCTTTTTTCGTCGCCAGACAACACTAAAATTGCAATATCCGAATACTTAGGATTCTTTTTCAGATACTTAATCAATGTCAGGCCATGCTCTTCTCCAAGATTCAAGTCCACAATGACTAAATCTGGCACATCGTCGTTTTTGATAAGTAATCTGGCAATTTTTAATGTCGGTGCTAATCGAAGATCATAATCATCCTTAAGCTTGTGATTGAGCAAGCCAAGAACCATCTGGTTGTCATCTACTATTAGAATCTTTTTTTTCATTATAATTATTGTTTCGTTAATTGTCCTTTTGCCATTATCACTCCAAAAAATTTAACTTATTAATAATGAGCATGTTGTGAAATTAAAAGTTCTTGGTTTTTTCCTAATTCTGGAAAAACCTTTTTTATTTTGGAAAAATTCTTACATTTGGATATAATTTATTATTAGACCATGAGCAAGCAATTTTCGATATTTATAGTTGAAGACGACGCCTTTTATGGCTCAATGTTGGAGTATCACCTTAACTTGAACCCTGACTATGAAGTGAGCAGATTTGAAAATGGAAAAAGTTTTGTAGATAATTTATACAGAAGACCTTCAGTTATAACACTGGACTACTCTCTTCCAGATATTGATGGTGAGACCATTCTCAAGAAAATCCAAAAAGACCATCCTGAGATTCCTGTAATAATTATTTCGGGCCAAGAAAACATCACCACGGCTGTTCAATTGCTCAAGCTAGGGGCATATGACTACATAGTAAAAGACGAAAACACCAAAGACAGGCTCTGGAATTGTCTTTTAAAAATAAGAGAAACCAAAGAACTCAAAGAAGAGATAACATTATTAAGAGAAGAGGTTCGCGAAAAATATGAGTTTTCCAATAGTATTAGAGGCAATAGTCCTCCTTTAAAGCGTGTATTTGCATTAATGGAAAAGGCAGCCCAAAGCCAGATAAATGTATCCATTTATGGAGAAACGGGTACCGGTAAAGAATTGGTAGCTAAGTCTATTCACTTCAATTCTGGAAGAAGTAAGAAACCATTTGTAGCTGTAAACATGTCAGCAATTCCAAGAGAACTGGTTGAAAGTGAACTATTTGGCCATGAAAAAGGGGCCTTCACTGGAGCTATGAATAGACGAATAGGGAAGTTTGAGGAAGCCAATGGAGGTACTCTGTTTCTAGATGAAATTGGAGAAATGGATATAACCATCCAAGCGAAAATTTTGAGAGCCTTACAAGAACAAGAAATAGTGAGAGTTGGTGGTAATTCTACAGTTAAATTTGATGCAAGGATAATAGTAGCTACCCACAGAAACCTTGGCGATGAGGTTCAAAAAGGGACTTTTAGAGAAGACCTTTACTACAGGCTTTTAGGCCTCAATATCCAGCTTCCTCCTCTACGCGAAAGAGGAAATGATATCATGATTTTGGCTAAATTTTTCGCAGAGGATTACTGCAAAAAGAATAAACTACCAGAAATTTCACTCACAAACGAAGCTTCACAGAAACTGCTACAATACGGTTTCCCAGGAAATATAAGAGAGCTAAAAGCCATAGTAGAATTGGCTTGCGTAATGGCGACAGACAACAATATAAGTGTGGAAGACATCAGTTTTAATTCTTTAAAACCGGAAGGTTCATTCTTGTTAGAAGAACTTACCTTAAAAGAGTATAATAAACGAATCCTTAGGCACTTTTTAGACAAATACGATAATGATGTCTTGCTCGTAGCTGACAAGCTGGATATTGGCAAATCTACTATCTACAATATGTTAAAAAGTGGAGAATTGTAAATCCAAAAAATAAACTTTCTTCCAAATTTTGGAATGTTAAATACTTATAAATAACTAGTTTTCAACCAAGTAACAAAACGGCACATTTTCTGTAATATATAATAAGTACTAAAACTTTGGATAAATGTATTTCAGCAGTTTTTCAGATATTTCTTTCTCAAGTATTGCGAATGCAGCAAAACCAACGGATTATCACCTGGTTTTTGTTGCAGAGAAATCTGCTGACGAAGCCCAATTGGTGATTGATGCCTTTAATAGCCACAATTTAAAACTCTTTGGGGGCATTTTCCCTACAATTTTCTCCGACTTACAAAATTACGATACTGGTTTTCTGATTCTACAAATCCCGCCAGTAGAACAAGTCATTAGGCTGTTAGCCAAAGATGATAATTTCTACGATACAAATGTGGACCTTGACACCGTCGGCACGGCCATTCTGTTAACAGATGGGTTGATGGGAGAGACAGATTCTTTTCTTCGAAAAATATACAACTTTTTCGGTAATGAAATGAACATCGTAGGGGGTGGTGCAGGTTTCATAACACTTAAACAAAAGCCATGTATTTTTACCAATGAGGGCATTTTTCAAGACGGGGGAGTGATGGCTCTTTTGAAATCTCATAGCCAAATTGGTGTTAAACATGGATGGGAAGTTTTTGAAGGGCCATTTATTGCAACATCTACCGAAAAAAACATTATTAAAGAACTCAATTGGCGACCTGCATTTGAAGTCTATAAAGAAGTCATAGAAGGTAATTCGAATTATAAATTTAATGAAGGCAATTTTTTCGATATAGCCAAGGTTTTCCCCTTTGGAATTTACAAAGAAGGTACCGAAATTGTTGTTCGCGATCCTTTCATTTTAAATGAAGATGGCTCCATTACTTGCATCTCTGAGATTCCTGAAAACTCTATGTTACAAATTCTTACAGGCAATCCCAATACGTTAATAAATGCAGCAAAAGAAGTAGCAGAAATGACCATAAACACAGAAACCCATTCTTGTCTATTGGTTTTTGATTGTATCACACGCGTGATGTATCTCAACGAACGATTTAAAGATGAACTCGCAGCCATGAAAACTGTTTTGGGGCCAGAGAGTTCAAAAATCAGGGGAGTGGCTACATTGGGTGAAATAGCCTCTAACGGCATGGGATTTGTTGAATTCTACAATAAAACTATCGTGGCGTGTAGCCTCAATTCCTGATGGAGACCAAACTTGAAATAGTTCGAGAACTCTCCCTCTTGTATGAGTTGTCACTTTCAATAGGTGGCACATTAGATCTAAAAAAAACAAGCGAAGACTTTCTGAAAGTCTGGATGCGACAAAAAAACATAGACTTTGGGTCAATTTGGATAAAAAACAAACATCTTGATTTAGAAAACCCCAACCAGTTTTCATTAATATTTGCTCATCCACATTTTTTGGTTATTGACCAAACAGAAACTCTTCCAGATGATTTTGCCGATACTTTGAAGCAACAAAAGGCTATTCAGGTAAATACTGAAGATACATATTTTCAATACTTTAAAAAAGAAAAAAACATAAAGTCAGGAAGTTATTGGTTTCTAGAAATTCCAAATTTAGGCTTTATAAAGTTCTTTTTTTATGAAAAAAATCCATCTCAAAAATCATTTAATTTAAGGGAAACCAAAAAAACAGAAAAGGTCCTTGGAAAACTAAGTATAGCCCTGCAATCGTGCCTGCTCCATAATAAAGTAATCACAGAAACTGAACAAAAAAATAAGTACCAAAAGGAAATCAAAAAATTGGCTTTGGTTGCCGAAAAAACCGACAACGCCATTATAATTACAGATGCAAAAGGACTTATTGAATGGGCAAATGATGGATTTATGCGTATTTCAGGATACACTATTGAAGAAGCCATTGGTAAGACACCGGGTTCTTTGTTGCAAGGTCCCGAAACCAATCAAGAAACCATAGCGTATATACGAAATCAAATAAAAGAAGAAAAGAGTTTTAGAGCAGAACTCCTCAACTATTCAAAAACGGGAAAGAAATATTGGATAGAAATTTCTATTCAGCCTATTTACGATGATAATGGGCTACTCATCAATTTTATAGCGGTAGAATCTGACATTACTGACCGAAAAAATAAAGAAGTAGAACTAAACGAAGCTAAGGAAAAAGCAGAAGAGTCGGGAAGAATTAAACAGGAATTTCTCTCTGTTGTCAGTCATGAAATAAGAACTCCTCTGAATGGAATCATTGGCATGTCCAACCTTCTTCAGAAAACGCAACTGTCGCCCCAGCAATCTGATTATCTAAACACAATCCAAATTTCTAGCGAAAACTTATCATTGATCATCAACTCAATTTTAGATTTTTCCAAAATCGAATCCGGATTGTTGAATATTCAAGCTATTCCTTTTAATCTTAAAAAGATTCTACAAAATATAATTAATAGCAATGAATTTAAAGCAGAGCAAAAGGGGTTAGGATTATTCCTAAAACTCGATCCAAAGGTAGACTCCCATCTCATAGGCGATGGTATCCGACTTAGTCAAGTTTTGTTAAATTTGATTAGTAACGCCATAAAATTTACAATTTCAGGGAAAATTGAACTTGAAATTAGGTTGGTTTCAAAAATGAATAATGCTCTAGTGCTGGAGTTCATAGTAGAGGACACAGGGAAGGGCATTCCAGACAAAATGCAAAAAATCATCTTTGAAAGTTTCACACAAGAAGATTCCAGTTTGGGTCGTAAATATGGAGGCACTGGCCTAGGTTTAAGTATTTCTCAAAAATTGGTATCATTAATGGGAGGAGAACTGAAGCTGACCAGTCAAGAAAATGTGGGTACAAAAGTTTCGTTTATATTGGGTTTTCCTATCAATCAGGAACCTACCAGTTTACCTGAAAAATCCACAGTTTCCGATAATGTTCTTATCGGCAAGAAAATCCTGTTGGTAGAAGATAATACTATGAATCAATTTTTTGCACAAAAACTTTTGGAAGGCTGGGGTATTAAAGTAGATATTGCCAACAATGGAAAAGAGGGAGTAGATATGTTCGGCAGAAAACACTATGACTGTATTTTGATGGATATTCAAATGCCTGAAATGGATGGATTTCAAGCCACTAAAATCATCAGACAAGAAAACAAATACATTCCAATAATTGCCCTTACAGCACTTTCAGTGGAAGAAGAAGCCGACAATTTCAAATCTGCTGGAATGAATGACTATATCACCAAACCATTTGAAGCCGAATACCTCAAAAAGAAACTAATTGAGTACATGCTTGTTTACCAAAGCTACTCCATTTCCAGTCCAAAAAGCAAGCAGATTATAACAGTACAAACCTATAACAATAGCCTGCTTACCCAAATGATGAAGGGAAATCAAGTACAAATAAGGCAGATGGAGCAGCTGTTTGTAAACCAAGCAGAAGAAGTGATGAAACAAATGCATCAGTACTTTTTACTTGAAAACTGGAAAGAAATAGGCTTAATAGCTCATAAATTAAAAGCCTCTATTGATATGCTACAGATCACAAATCTTAAGCAGGTGATCAGAAAACTAGAAAGTATAGAAAAAAACAAGACAGAAAAAAGAGTCGTAGACGAGCTCATTAACAATGTAACTGAAACTTTACAAAATGTTTGTTTATTAATCAAAAATTCGCATAAATGAAGCCACTTGTATCAATTATCACAGTAAACTTTAATCAAACGGAAGTTACCATAAGTCTACTAAAATCTTTAAGAGAGATAACTTATAAAAACATAGAAGTATTTGTCGTTGATAATGCTTCAAAGGAAAGTCCGAACATAAAAATCAAGGAGCAATTTCCAGAGGTTAACGTCATTTTGAGTAAGGTAAATCTCGGTTTTGCTGGAGGAAATAATCTAGCTATAGAGCAAGCAAAAGGAAAATACATGATGTTTCTCAATAATGATACAGAAGTTAAACCAGACTTCTTGGAGCCATTGGTTGAAGTGATGGAAAAAGATAATCATGTAGGCATTTGTTCTTCTAAATTGATATTTTATGCTCACCCAGATACCATTCAATTTGCGGGATCTAGTCCATTGCATCCTATAAAAATCCAGAGTTTTGCGGTTGGTTATGGACAAAAAGATTCTGAAAAATACAGCCAAACTGTAGAGACAGCATTGGCACATGGTGCAGCCATGCTTGTTAGATCAGAGGCAATATCAAAGGCAGGAAAAATGCCAGAGGAATACTTTCTTTACTATGAGGAGATAGATTGGTGTGAACGAATCAAAAAAGAAGGTTTCAAAATCATGTTTGTTCCTGATTCAGTGGTCTTACATAAAGAATCTATTTCTATAGGAAAACAAAGCTTCATTCAAGTTTTTTACAAAACACGCAACAGAATTTTACTCGCCAGAAAATGGAGAAAAGGCAATGAAAAAATCATTTCTTTGGCCTACTTGTCTGCAACAGTATTCCGTGATATTTTAAAGTATTTTACTCAAAGAAAAAACGACTTAGCCCGAGCAAGTTGGAAGGCTTTGTTGTGGAATATCCAAAACTAAAAATTGGAAATTATCCACTGGTTTTTACCAATTTTTGGAAAAATTATTTTCAAAAATCCTTATTCTGAAATTATAAAAATTCATAGATTTTATATTAAAACCATTGTTTTGATACCTCTTGATAATTATTACAAAATAAAGGCCTATTTTATGGTCATTTGGCGTAATTCATAATCCGAATTGGCAGGGTTATTGTCTTTTCTAAAGAAATTCGACATTGTATTTTCATGTTTTTTTCATGTTTTAACTGTTAAATATCAAAGGTGATTTATTTAAATCAATAAACATAAGCTCCTTGAATATATGGCAAAACAATGAAAATTCAACCGATAAAATATCAAAGCTATTTACAACCGAAAATTTTTAAATGATACATGAAAATTGAACAAAAAATAACCACTGACACCGGCTGGCAAACAGTCTATTCTCACGAAGGATTCAACCAAGAGCTCTGTCAAATTGTCTTGGTGTTGGGAGGAAAAAACAATATCACTTTTGAAGCTCTGGGTAAAATAAAAGTTGACTATCCAAACGCACAATTAATTTCTGCCACAACTGCTGGTGAAATCGCCAATTATGCTTTCTACGACGAGCAACTTTCTACTACTGCTATATACTTGGAAAAAACGCCTTTCGTAAGCAAGTTGGCCAATATAAAAGACTTTGCAAATAGCTACGATTTAGGACTCGACTTATTCAAGAACATGCCAAAAAATGACCTAAAATATATTTTTGTACTATCAGATGGTGGGCTTATAAACGGCACAGAACTTCTTGAAGGAATAAATTCAGAAAATAACGATGAAATACTCATTACTGGCGGCTTGGCAGGTGACGGATCGAGGTTTCAATCGACACTTGTAGGCGTGGATGCCAATCTTGAATCAGGAAATGTCGTGCTGATAGGTTTTTATGGAGAACACATAAAAGTTGGCCATGGCTCTTTAGGTGGTTGGGACGAATTTGGGCCAGAACGAATTGTAACAAAATCAGAAAAAAACGTGCTTTTTGAGCTTGACAATAAAAATGCTTTAGAACTCTACAAACAATATCTTGGTTCTTATGCAGATGAACTCCCAGGATCAGCTTTGCTGTTTCCTATTTCGATTTCAAATGACGCACAAGACACCAAAAATGTCCGAACAATCCTATCAATTGACGAGTCAAACCAATCCATGACATTTGCAGGTAATTTGCCAGAGGGTAGCAAAGTAAGACTCATGAAAGCGAATTTCGACAAAATAATTAACGCCTCAGGATCGGCAGCACAGCAAGCTGTTTCGTTTGATTTCGACAAACCAGACCTCGCTATTTTAATAAGCTGTGTGGGAAGAAAACTCATATTAAACGACCGAGTAGAAGAAGAAATAGAAATAGCAAAAGACATTTTTGGGGCAGAAACGTGTGTCTCAGGGTTTTACTCTTACGGTGAAATCTCTCCGTTAGTTAAATCTCAAAAGTGCGAATTACAAAACCAAACGATGACCATTACCACGCTTAAAGAAATTTGATACTATGGATTTACACCCTTTATTGGCAAAGCAAATAGCCAAACATTTAGGAGAAGATGCGATAAGCAACCCAGCGTTTACTTCGCTTATAAAAGTAGTGAGTGGGTCTTATGAATCTTACGAAAGAGACAAAAAAATCACCGAACACGCTTTCGAAATCAGTGAAAAAGAATACCAGGATGTACTTCAAAACTTAAAAAAAGAGAATACTCTAAAAAAAGAGTCTATAAAAAAAGTTAAGCAAACCCTAACAATTCTAGATGAAAACAATGCATCAAAACTAAAGGATTCCGACGATTTGGCCGAAATTATTGATTTATTAAACGACCAAATCAACATAAAAAATGAACTGGAACAAACCTTGGTTTTTGCGAAAGAAAATGCTGAAAAAGCCGCCAAAGCAAAGTCAGACTTTCTATCGGTGATGAGCCATGAGATTCGTACTCCTTTGAATGCCATAATCGGAAACATCCATATCTTAAAACAAGAGGTACATTTACCACACCAAGAAGAATTTATCAGCACACTCCATATTGCTGCCATGAACCTGATAAATTTAATAAATGACATTCTAGATTTTAGCAAAATAGAAGACGGAAAAATCAAATTTGACAACAAGTCTTTCTCTTTGAAAAACTTGCTCAGCGATGTCAGATCTACAAACAGATTTAAGGCAGATGAACATCAAAACACCATCAATCTAAACATTGACGAAAACGTCCCAGATTTGGTCTTGGGAGATTCGCTTCGCTTAGGTCAGCTGATGAACAACTTGGTTTCTAACGCCATAAAATTCACCAGCAACGGAGATATTAATATAAATATTTCGGTGGTAGGAGAAAGCCAAGATCCAACCTATGTCAAGTTCTCAGTAGTGGATAATGGGATTGGGATTGAAAAAGAAAATATAGAAAAAATATTTGAACGTTTTACTCAAGCAAATTCCAATATTACAAGAGAACATGGAGGGTCGGGATTAGGCCTTGCCATTATCAAAAAATTATTGGTGTTAATGGACGCTGATATCCATGTCGAAAGTGTTTTTGGCAAAGGCTCAAACTTTTACTTTACATTGCCTTTTGTGAAAGACAATAGTCTACCAATCCCTGAAAAAAGCATTGAATCAAATGAGAATGTACTGCTCGAAGGAATAAAAGTATTGCTTGTTGAAGACATAAAATTTAATGTTTTGGTGGCGAAAAAAATGATGGAAAACTGGAAAATTGACATTGATTTAGCAGAAAATGGACTTGTGGCAGTTGAAAAAGTTAAAAACAACAATTATGATGTCATTTTGATGGATTTACAGATGCCGATAATGGACGGACTTTCTGCTACTAAAAAAATACGAGAAATGGGAATAAATACGCATATCATAGCCTTAACAGCTTCAGTTTCTAACGACACTCAGTCTGAGGTTTATAGCTGCGGAATGAACAATTATCTAACAAAACCATTTAATCCAAAAGATCTACATGAAGCAATAAGAAGAGCCATATAAATCAAAAATATAAGATATTATATTTCTTCTAAAATGGATTCTCCTTCGGAACAATCGCCAGAGGTCCAACGCCATTTTTCATGTAATCTTACTTTTCCATTGGGCAAAATTTCAGGATTTGAAAAACAAATACCAGTCATCAATTCACCCTCTGAATTGATGTGGTGGTAACGCATATTAATAAGTCCTTGCTCGTTGACAATTCCAATCAAATGACCCACCAAAATTTTGCCTCCTGAATAATTAGAACTTAGCACATTTCCATTCTGTATATATTCAAAAATAGTTTCCGAGGAAGTATCGCCATTCTGCGTATTAGAGATTGCCTTAAATAATTTCTTGTTATAATTCATTTGATAAATTTTGACCTAAAACAAAAAAAGCCGCTGAATATTAATTCAGAGTACAAAGTACTTTAATTTTTCTTATAATCTAGTTCCAAAGAGAACGCTCTTACTCTTACAGGTAAATCACCCATTTTAGTAGCCATTTGGTTCTTAGTATTTTTATTCAATCAGCTAGTTAATTAATCGCAATTTGAAAGGTAAAGAAATTATTTTATCAAGACCAAAGAATTCTTTAACCCCTTAAGCTCAACAACTTCTGTATCACCAATTGCCTTTGGCTTTACAACTTTCCCGTTCAACATCCATACACTAAATTGGCCTTTAGGTTGAGAGAAAACCAGTTTCCAGTTGCTATATTTTTGATTAATATCGAAACTTTGGGAATCTGTTTTTTGAATAAAACTTAACGAGATTTGATTCTCTCCTATTTCCACATCTTGTATTTTTCCATCAACCAACTTGCTTGGAAGCAATGGCGAAATATGAATAGTTTTAAGATGTGCCAAAGGTTTTATTCCAAAAAACTGTTTGATAATGGGTTCCCCAAAAGCATACATGTTCCAAGCTTGTGAAAACATTCCAAAGTCAGGTGAAACTTCATAAATCGAGCCAGGAAGGGCAAAACTGAAGGATTTCATCATTCTTTTGAGAAGTGAATAGGCTTCGTCTGGTCTACCATAGTTATTTTCGGCCACGGCTTGTACGCCTGTTGGTAAGGTCATTACCGCACCGGTGTAAGTAAATACTTTCCGATTAGTCATAAACGAGCCTTCTTCCGTTCCCGCCGTTTCATCACGGTCGATGCCAGTGACAAACATCCCGTAAGGATTTGTAAACTTCTTGGCTGTTTCAAGAGCTTTTATAGCCTTTTCATTGTCTGCAACTCCCATTTCCATGGGTGTGTTCACTACCCAATTGTGGTGCATCACAAAACCTCTTTTTTCATTTTCTGAAAATGCCTCAATTTGTTTTTTAGAATTCTTGAGTTCATTAACTGCCCATGGTTTTTTTAAAGTATCCGCCCTAATTATGGCATCATCCAAGAGGTGCAACGCTTGCTTTTTTGTACCTATAAAATCGGCATAAGAGTTAAATTCCTCTACCCAAAAATCCTTGTTAATTTTTTCTTTGATTTTGTCAGCTTTGGATTGGTATTGATTGGCCAAATTTGTTTTTCCTAAAACTAAAGCCATTTTTGTAGCATCAGCAAAGGCTCTCTGAGAATAAACCGCCACATCTATCATCTCAGAATCCATGCCATGAATTTCCATCATTCCAAAGCCGTCAGGTAGAAGATTTCCGTCCTTATCGTTTTCCTTCAACAGCCAGTCTAATCCTTTTTCTATGGTTGGAAAGTATTTATTCAAGAAAGCTTTATCCCCAGTCCAACAAAATACCTCCCAAATCAATGAGGCAAATTGTGGTGTTTCGTTTACATTCCCATTATTAAAAACTGCACCGTTTGTGGATACCTCGTGAACAATTTTGCCGTTGCCATTTGTTTTCTCTGAAATGCCATGAATCAAATCTATTGTACTATATACCAGATCTTTACGACCTGTTGCAATCAAACCTTTCAGCGTATATTCATTGTCCACACCAAACCACCATGGGTAATCCGGCAAACCTGCACACAAGCCTCTGCCTTGTCCTTCCACATCTCTAATCAACCAATCGGTATTATACTTAATCCAGCGAAATCCTTTTTCCAAGTCTTTATCGCTGAGCGTTATCTTTGATTTTTCATTTACATTTAAAAGCCTAGTTTGCTTCTTTTGCAAAACCAAAGATGCATTTTGAGCTAATTCATTATAAGTATTCAAAGCCTCCATTTTGCTCTTTTCTGAACCCGAAATAATCAGTGGGAAATTACCGTTAGCTTTTGAAGAAATTGTCAGATTATATTGTGTTCGAGTGATAGAAGTATGGAGTTTATGCGAATGATTTTCTTTTTCTGAAACAACAATTCCTTTCAATTTTGAGCCATATACCACATACCAGGGATTCAATTTGTCTTTTACCAACCATTTGTTTTCTTTAAAAACAGCCTCGTCTTTACCATCAATCATATGGGTTCTTTCACCCAACCAAACGGGCATAAGATTGGAAATGGCTTTTAAATCTATCGAAACATTTAAAGCTTTATTGGTCTTATTTTTTATCAAGAACTCCATGTAAACTGCCTTCTTTCCATCTGGTACAAATTGATATCTTTCTATTACAAAATCAGGAGATAAACTATTGTAAGTAAGCTTATTGCCAAATGCATAATTTTCAAAAACATCGGCTTTGTTCAAAACATACTTTTGGTTATTTACCAGCATTTCCACCTCAAAACCATCCATGAGCTTGATTGGATGACACCATACTCCGCCCATTTCACCTTGCACATGCCAGCCCAAGTCTGGAAACGTACCGTCTTGATGACCGACCATATAGAGCCTATCGCCAGCTGCAGCATATGGACTAGATAAATATTCTGGTTTGCCTTGTATTTTTTCTGCACTTAGGAAAAGCGGGGAAATACTTTTACTAATGGTGTTTTGAGCAACAGAAAATTGAAAGAAAACAAATAGAAAGGAAAGCGTTTTATAAATATTCATTTTATCAAAGGTTAAAGTCAAATCTACGAATTTTATCGCACAAAAAAACAGCTCCCATTGCTGAGAGCTGCTCTTTTTATAACAATCTAAACGAAATCTCTTAGTTTCCTTTTTCTTTCTTAATAACACCTTCGGCGATGTTGTTAGGAACGAAATCGTAGTGAGAGAAAGTAAGGTTAGCTGTAGCACGACCTGAAGACATAGTTCTTAGGTCAGTTACATATCCAAACATCTCCGACAAAGGAACATCAGCCTTGATCACTTGAGATCCAGCTTTGGTGTCCATACCTTTCATCATACCTCTACGACGGTTCAAGTCTCCAGTGATTGGTCCAGTGTACTCATCAGGCGTCAAAACCTCCAGAGCCATGATTGGCTCAAGCAATTTAGCACCTGCTTGCTTACCAGCCTCACGGAAGCCCATACGAGCAGCCAATTCAAATGACAATGAGTCTGAATCGACGTCGTGGAATGAACCGTGGAACAATCTAACTTTGAAAGAGTCAACTGGGAAACCAGCCAAAGGACCAGTTTTCATAGCCTCTTTAAAGCCTTTCTCGATTGCAGGGATAAATTCACGAGGAATAACACCACCCACGATACCGTTTACAAACTGTAAACCAATTTTCTTCTCTTTTCCTTCTTCGTCGTCGTCTCTTGGACCGAATTCGAATACGATATCTGCAAATTTACCTTTACCACCAGATTGTTTTTTGTAAACTTCACGGTGTTCAACAGTCTTAGTAAATGTCTCTTTGAATGCTACTTGTGGAGCACCTTGGTTTACTTCTACCTTAAACTCACGACGCATACGGTCAATGATGATCTCTAAGTGAAGTTCACCCATACCTCTCATGATAGTTTGACCAGTTTCTTCGTTGGTTTCAACGGTCAAAGTTGGATCTTCTTCAATAAGCTTAGTGATCGCTTTAGAGAAGTTATCTTGATCAGCCGTTTTCTTAGGCTCAATAGCATAACCGATAACGGGATCAGGGAATACCATTGATTCAAGAACGATTGGGTGTTTTTCGTCAGAAAGCGTATCTCCTGTTTTGATATCCTTAAATCCTACAACGGCTGCAATATCACCCGCCTCAAGAGCGTCGATTTGATTTTGCTTGTTGGCGTGCATTTGGAATATACGAGAAATACGCTCTTTGTTACCCGAACGGTTGTTCAATATATATGAGCCTGAAGGCAATGTACCTGAATAAGATCTAACAAAACACAAACGACCAACAAATGGGTCAGTGGCGATTTTAAACGCTAAACCTGCAAATGGCTCTTTAGCATCAGGTTGACGGATGATTTCAGCACCCGTATCAGGATTAGTGCCTTTGATACCGTCTCTATCTAATGGCGATGGCAACAAGGCCATTACCAAGTCAAGCATAGTTTGTACACCTTTATTTTTGAATGACGAACCGCACAACATTGGTACAATCTTCATGTCAATCACAGCAGCACGCAAAGCGGCCAATATTTCGTCTTCGGTGATAGAGTTTGGATCTTCGAAGAATTTCTCCATCAAAGTCTCATCATAGTCAGCTACTGCCTCCAATAGATTCTCTCTCCACTCAGCTACTTCTTCCAACATATCTTCAGGAATCGGCACCTCTTGGAACGTCATACCTTTATCGTGTTCGTTCCACACCATTCCACGGTTGTTGATCAAGTCAACCACACCTTTGAAATTTTCTTCACCGCCGATAGGCAACTGAAGTGGAACTGCATTAGAGCCCAACATTTCTTTCACTTGCTTACACACGTTTAAGAAGTCAGCACCCGAACGGTCCATTTTGTTTACGAAGCCCAAACGAGCCACGTTATAATTGTTGGCCAAACGCCAGTTTGTCTCAGATTGTGGCTCTACACCGTCCACTGCACTAAACAAAAACACCAAACCATCCAATACTCTAAGCGAGCGGTTTACCTCAACGGTAAAATCCACGTGACCTGGAGTATCTATAATATTGATATGGTAGTCGTTGTCTCTGTATTTCCAACCAACTGTTGTAGCTGCAGAAGTGATAGTGATACCTCTTTCTTGCTCTTGCTCCATCCAGTCCATAGTAGCACCGCCGTCGTGTACTTCACCGATCTTGTGGTTAACACCAGCGTAGTAAAGAATACGCTCTGTAGTGGTGGTTTTACCGGCGTCAATGTGGGCGGCAATACCAATGTTTCTTGTAAATTTTAAATCGCGAGCCATTATTTGTAATTTGTTTACGGATATTCTAATCCAGATTACTATCGAAAATTTTTGATTTCAGTTTCGGGCTGCAAAATTATGAAAAAAATGCAGAAGATAAAACAAAAGCGGAGTAATAGTTTGATAAAAGCCAAAAATGTGCTAAGAATCTCATTTTTAGGCAGAAAAACGCATCAAATGAAGCAAAAAATTAACCTTATCTTAACTGTTGCGTAAGATTTTGAGATAATTTTTCGTTTATAAATAAACATTTCATAGCTTTGATTGACCAATAACGAATAAATAAAATGGAGGAAGAAGAAAATCAAATCAATATAGAACTGTCTGAAGAAATGGCCGAAGGTGTTTATGCCAACTTGGCCATGATAGCCCACTCAAACTCAGAGTTTGTGGTGGATTTTATCAGACTGATGCCCGGCGTGCCAAAAGCCAAAGTAAAATCGAGGGTGATTTTGACGCCAGAACACGCACAAAGATTGCTACTGGCACTGCAAGACAATATCAGAAAATACGAAGCCAATTTCGGTGAAATCAGACAATCCAATGACCCCGTTCCGTTTCCGATGAACTTTGGTGGGCAAATGGGTGAGGCGTGATGAGGGGTTCATTTTTAGGAAATTTTTGAAAAGAGCTTTTTAGGAGCTCTTTTTTTGCAGAATTGAATTATTTTGCTCTATGATGGTTCTTCCATCGTTGTGGTGAAAGGCAAGTTTTACTTGCTAAAACTGCAATTCATTTCAATAGAAATTACAGTGTTTTCAGGTCTGACCTAGCGGCCGACCGCTAATTGTTACGAATTCATTAATATTTCCCATCTGCCCCTGCCCCACCAGCATCTCCTCCGCCAAATTTAAAGGTGTCGTCAGATGTTTTGGTTTGAAAAGCTTGTGCTACTAAAATCGTCTCCAGTTTTTGTAACTTTCCTAGTTCTTCGGCTTCCGAGCTTAAGTTAAACTTAGGTGTTTTGAAATATTTTATACAAAATACCGAAACGCCTATCAATATTGCTCCGCCAACGGTCAAAGCCCATTCAATTGGCATAACCGAATAGTAACTCCGATAGGTGAAAACAGAAAAACCAATACCTAAAAGCCCCATTATGATGGCATTGCGTTGTTTTTTTCTTGCTCCTAAATAAAGATAAATGAATGGCACAAGAAAAGTAAATATCCAGAAAATAACTGAGAAAGGTATTTCTACCGACGGAGATTGATTGTTTAACAGGGCATTGGCTTCTCTCACCACAAAATAATTTCCGCTCAAATAAAACACTGCCAAGGCCATTGTTTCAATAACGAATTGTGCATCTGCATAATAAATGATTTTCTTCTGAGACTTTGAAATAAAATAAGCAGCGGCCGAAAGGGTCATCATTATAAATGGCAGCAATGTTTTTCCCCAAGAAAAGGTATTTGAAAACAGAAATATAAAGAAGAAAAAACTCACAAAAGCTCCAAAAGAAACTAATGGATCTGCGTAACGAATTAACGCCGGAATCAGCATCACTAAAAAGAGAAGTGGATACAAATAATCGATAAGATCGAAATTAAAGAAAGACAGTATGCCCGTAAACAAAAAGCCAATAGCAGAATACAATAATGCATTGTCAATACCCGAACGATAGAGTTTATTGCGTTTGATGAAATGTTCTAAAACAATTACGGCAAGCACAGAAAATATCACTAAAAACACACCCATAGTTATATTGTCAGACCCTACACCAAGCAATGCCAAAAATATACCTGACGAAAAGGAAATTGCAATCCCAGTAAATAGAAAAAGACCAATTTTAATGAACCAATTGGGGTCATAAAAATCTTCTGCTACTTCTTCATTACATTTTTCTAGTTCGGCTTGGCTAATCAAACCTTTTTTAAACCATTCGATAAACGATAATTTGTTTGCCAGGTTTTCTACCCAAGTTTCGTTATAGGCTTTCATACATTTTTTGATTTAGAAATTCCCAAAATCGATTTTACGTTGAATAAAAAATAAACCACAGCACCACAAGAAATCATGAAATAGAAAAAGGAGAAAAACAGATATTGGTCAAAATTGAAATTAGAAAAAACATAATAAGTGAAGCCAATGTAACCATAGATAATCCCCATCAGGAGCAATAAATAAGACTTGGTTTGGCGAGCATGAAATATGGCAACAGCACTCATAGCCAATAATAAAAGTAGATGAATAAACTTCCAATCAAAACTAAAAAGAGCTGTAAGGGTAGAAATAAAAGCCACATTGGCTCCAAAGAAATAATAGGTAAACGCAAAATGTTTTTTCTTGTCTTTCCATTCTGATAGCCAGCCTATCAAAACCAATAAAACTCCAAAAGCTATGCCTGTATAAACAAGGTCATTGGTAATAATATCGAAGGTTTTGAAAAGACTTATAGGTGCTATACTCAAGCCCAGCCACGAACCAGCTGCAGTTATAGCCATGGATAAAATGCCACGGTGGTCAAAAAAATAAGATACGCCAAAAAACAAAACAGCTGGAATAAATGTAGCCAAACCATACCTTTCACCAAAGAAATTGTATTGATATTGAAGATAACCCTCCAAAACCAAGAAAAGCACGCAAGCTCCGAGCAAAGAATATTCAGATAAAAAAGAAGCACTTTTGACTTCTTCCCAGGTAAAAGGCGTTCGGTGTTTATAAGAATACCAAAAACAAACTAAACAAAAAATAGCAATGAACCCAATCAGTACTGAATGACCAATGGAATCGATGTTTTGGTATATTAATATTCCCAAACCTCCACCTAAGCACGAAATGCCCAGATACAATAAACTCCGAAGTTCCCAGAAAATGGAGACAGGCTTTTGGTTTTCATATGCGATTATTTGAGACGCTTTCTCGCTCGAAATAATGTTCTTTTCGAGCAATCGATCTAGGAGTGTATGCATGATTTATCCTCATAATGGTTGCAACGAATTTACAACAAAAATTATAGGTTAAATCAGATTCTGTAAAATTCGTATTTGGAAAAGCTTTATTTATAAAAATAGAAATGCAAAAAAAATGGCCTTTCGGCCATCTTCTTATAATTCTTTAATCCTTATTTTTCTGAACGACACCATATCTCCGTGGTCTTGAAGGGATATTTTTCCCTTGGCGTGAGCTTGGGCATAAGGCCATTTTGCAAATTTGCTACCTGCCACATCATCTGCCCATTTTACACTTCCGTATTCATAAGAGGCAGTCTTAGTACCGTTTACAAAATGCTCAATTTTATTATTTTTGATAACCAATTTCCCTTTATTCCATTCGCCGGCTGGCTTTACTGCTTTCAAATCCAGCGGAGGCTGAATATCATAATTGGCACCAGTTTTTTGTACGTCTTTTATTTTGTCAGGATAATTTACATCATCAATAATCTGAAATTCTGGTCCAGAAGCATAAGGAGCAAAAAGCTCTTTGTTGTTGGCGTCTTCGATCACTTTATATATAACACCACTATTTCCTTTTGGAGCACATTTAAACTCAAACTCAAGAACATAATCGCCATATTCTTTGTCGCTAACCAAATCACCGTTGCCGCCATGTGTCATTAACACACCGTCCATTACATGCCAGCCTTTAACACCAGTTTGTTTCCAAGTATGCCATCCATTGGTAGTTTTTCCGTCGAAAAGGTTGACCCATTTATTCTTTTGGGCCGAAACAGATAAACTCAACAAAATCAATCCTGCTACAAATATTTTTTTCATCTTTAAGGTTTGTTTTTTTTATAAATATAAGTGTTTTTTTAAAAACTTACATAAAAATCGGATTTACGATTTGTTTTAGAATTCATACTTTAAAGCCAAGGCGGGCTCACTTTTGTATTTTTCTATCCATTTTTTTGAAATCCAAACGGTGGTTTTATCACCCTTGGTTTCCCATTTCAAAGTTTCTTTTTCACCAACTATCGTTATAATCGTTCCTTTTTTTGGAGAATTACCCTGCCAAGTAATCGTTTCCTTTAAATAATCTTCAGGGGTAATTTTTTGTATAGCATACGCAAAATTCTCCTTACTTTTTGTGAAGTAGACATTTCCAGATTGAAAATTTTCTAAACTTCGGGTTCCGTAAATCGCTTCTCCAAATTTACCCAGCCAAATGCCGATTTCGTTTAACCTACCAATTTGTTCTGGCAAAAACTCACCTTCGGCGGTTGGTCCTACCCCAAGTAGTAAGTTTCCACCTTTGGCGACAATCTCAATCAAAGTATGAATTACAGTAGAAGCTGGTTTAAAATTGTCATTTGGCACAAAGCCCCAAGCTCCTCCCAATGTTATACAACTCTCCCATGGATTTTCGGACCTTTCTTTGGGTATGGCCTGCTCCGGGGTACGGTAGTTTTCATATTCGCCATGTACGGTTCTGTCCACTATCAAAATACCATCTTGGTTTTTTCTAACCATATTGGCTACTTTGGTCATGTTTATTTCTTGGTCAAAATCTGGAATTGGAGCTCCCCAAGCCCTAACCTCATCTGTTACGGTATTTCTTGGCCTTACCCAGCCACCATCCAACCAAAGTATATCTATTTTGCCATAATCATTCGTAAGTTCGTTGAGTTGATTATAGGTATATTCTATGAATTTGTTCCAACGCCACGGATTTTTCCTGATGTCATAGTTCACATTTCTGTTTGGTGTAGCATGTCTGTCCCACCAAAAATACTGTGAGTGCCAGTCAGGTTTTGAATAATATGCTCCAATTAAGAAATTCTGTTTTCTAAATGCATCGAAAACAAACTTTGCCACATCGGCTTTGGGGTTTTCTTTAAAAGGCCCGTTCGAAATTTTAAAATCCGAAAACTTCGTATCAAACATATTGAAGCCATCGTGGTGTTTAGTCGTAAAAACCAAGTATTTCATCCCTGCAGATTTAGCAGCCGAAGCCCAAGAATCTGGATTAAATTTTACTGGATTAAATGACTTATTTAGTCCCCAATACCATTTTTTGTATTCGGCATAATTGCTCGAAGAATCACGGGTAATCCAGTCTTCATCACACAAACTCCAAGACTCTATGATACCAGGAACGGCATACAAACCCCAATGTATGATTATGCCAAACTTTTTATCTCTCCAGTTTTCAAGGTTTTCAGCAACTTTCTTTTCTTTAGGATATTGATATTCTGTGGATGCTGGGTGGATGGTAGATTGTGAAAAGCCCAAATTAAAAAACACTAAACCAACGAATAAAAATGAAAATACTTTTCTACAAAAACCAACCATCTCTGATATAATGTATTTATTTTGTTATTAAAAAATTTTAATAAAATTAACAGTTTATATAAATAAAAAGTTAATTATTACTTAATGAAATAATAAAATAGTTAACTTTTGAACTAAATTTGGCTATAAATCTAAAATATGCTTCATAAAGCACTCTGGATATTACTTTTATTTTTTAGCCAAAAAACCTTGGCTCAAGAATATGGCTTGGAATTTATGGGCCATGAGGTAAATCCTGACCAAAGGACATCCTTGACCATAGGAGAGCTTCAAGAAATCTGTTTTGATGAAAACTTTGAGCTTAGCTTTGAGTTGAAGTTCAAAAAAAGCGTCGTTTCATATTTTGGTTATATTTTTAGAATGGTGAACGCTGAAAACCAAAACATTGATTTACTGTACAACTCAAGGAATACCGAAAAATTTAGAATTGTCAACAAAGATTTGAGTTTGACCTCAAACTTTGGCCTTGATTCATCAAAACTTTACAACCGCTGGTCGAAACTTAGGTTTCTGTTCAATCATAAAACCAAAGAATTGAGTATTTATGAAGGCACTAAATTCTTAGAAAAAAAGGTCATCGCATTTAATGAAAAGAATTGCTTAAAAATATATTTTGGCGGAAATAAAAACACCAAATTTGCCACAAAAGACGTTTTACCGATGTATATCAGAAACGTCACACTTTCAAAAGGGGCGAAAGTGGTTAACTTTTGGAAGCTCAATGAGGTTAGTGGAAATGTTGCCAAAGAAAGCGTAAACGCTAGTAGTGGAATAGTAACCAATGGTTCATGGATGCTTGTTAGACACTACGAATGGCGAAAACGAATAGATTCTACATTTAAAGGTCAAACTACATTTTATTTCGATAGAAGTTTAAATCATTTCTTGATACATTCTGATGAAGGAAGTTTTTATTTCAATGAAAAAAAATCTGCAACAATCTCTCGGCCTTTCAACAAAAAGCACAATAAGTTTACGTTTGGCGATCAAAGTTATTTTCTAAAGGAATCACAAAACGGGGTAAATGTCCGCTTAAATCAAAAGGAGATTTATTTCTATGATTCAAAAACCAACTCGTGGAATACTCCCGCAAATCTAAACCCCGAACTCACCGAATATTGGCACCATAATCAGTATTTTTATCCGGAAGACACAGCCATTGTGCTGATTGGAGGTTATGGTCAATACACTTACAAAAATAATTTTCAGAAATACTCCTTCTTAAAAAAGGAGTGGTCAGAACTTAAAATGAATGGAGATAGGCTTGAACCTCGCTATTTGTTTGGAATTGGCCATACCAAGAAACTTGATAAATCTTACATTTTTGGTGGCTATGGTTCCAAAACGGGGGAACAAGAAATAAATCCACAAAATTTTTATGACTTATTAGAAATTGACTGGAAGAAACTTTCGATAAAAAGAATTTACACCTTAGAATCGCCTGAATATCCTTTTGTAGCAGTAAAATCAATGGTAATTGACGAGAAAAACCAGGTTTTTTATGCCCTAATTTATAACCAACTCAATTTTAAAAGCTCTCTACAACTCGTTAAAGGATCACTTATCAAGCCTGAGTATGAGATTATCGGCAAGCCAATACCTTATGACTTTCAGGACGTTGCCAGTTCTGCGGACTTGGCATTTGACGAAGAAAATCAAAAGTTGGTTTGTGTTACCAATCATTTTGAAAGATTAAAAAATCTATCTTATGATAAAGTTTACACACTAGATTTCCCCCCAGCAAACAAAGATGCCTCCATTTCCCAAACAAAAAATAATGTTGTAAAATGGCTTACTATTTTGGCAATCACACTGATTGTTTTAGTGCTTTTAGTCTTAGGAATCTTCTTTTTTAGAAAACGAAAAAGCAAAATCCAATTGGTTTCAAAATCTGAAGAAAACTTTGATAATTCTAAAATTCAAATCCACGCAATTCCCGTTGAAAGCTCAATAGAAAAAGAAAATGTAAGGAGTAAGCTAATTCTGTTCGGAGGTTTTCAATTTTTAACCGCTAAAGGCGAAGATTTGAGTGTACATTTTACACCTTTGGTAAAAGAGCTGTTTTTGTATTTATTGTTAAACTCCATCAAATGGAATAAAAGCGTAAATTCACAACAACTCAATGATTTGTTTTGGTATGATAAAACCACCACCAGTGCCAGAAACAATCGTTCAGTAAATCTTACCAAACTAAAGGTAATTTTTGAGCAGGTCGGACATATACAAATATCAAAAGAGTCGGGCGATTGGCAGATAATATTTGATCCTCTCCATGTTTTTGTGGACTATTATGACTTTTTGAAACTCACCGACGAAAAGAAAAACCTCAGCAAAGAAGAAATTAACCTCCTTACAAAAATTGTTTCAAGGGGCAACTTCCTTTTCAATCTCGAATATGAATGGCTCGAGCCTTTCAAGTCTGAAATATCCAATAGGGTAATTGACGCCTATACTTCATATTCGAAAAATCTCAACTTTGAAGCCGACGCCCAAGAAATTATCGAAATCGCCGACAGAATTTTTGTTTTTGACAAGGTAGATGAAACCGCCATGGAAATGAAATGCAAGGCATTGGTTGTCCTTGGCAAACATTCACTCGCACAAAAATGTTATGAACATTTTGAAAAAGAATACCAGCTTCTTTACGCCGAAAAATTCAATAAGTCGTTCAAACAAATCATAAACGGCATTTAATCTCAATTTGAATCAATTTAGCATACACTAAGGGTAATTACAGTCCCAAAATATTTTATTATTTAATTTAATAAGAATAGGGTTTTTATTAAAATAATTCAAAAATTAACTCAATCTTACTCCTGCATTAAGTATTTATTAATTTTAAATTAAAGGTCAAGATTAATTTGCAGGAAGTTTTTTAAACCTTGAAAATCAAATTTTACTCATTTATGAAAAAAAATCTATTCAAAGTAATGATGTCGTTTCTCGTTACTTTGATGGCCGTGCAGTCGTATGCACAAGACGTAGCCATCAAAGGTAAAGTAACTGACGACACAGGAAGCCCGATCTACGGAGTAAACGTTGCCGTAAAAGGCACAACAAAAGGAACCATTACAGACAGCAACGGAGATTACAGTATTTCAGCTGCCAAAGGAAGCACTGTTATTTTTAGTTACATTGGTTTTGCTGCCACAAACGTGGTTATCGGCAATGCATCTACAGTTAACATTAGTCTCAAACCAGATGCAAGTATCTTAAACGAAGTGGTGGTAACTGCTCTTGGTATTTCTAAAGAAGCCAGAAAAGTGGGTTATGCCGTAACTACTGTAAGCGGCGACCAAATGATCAAAGCCAGAGAAACTAACGTGGCTTATTCAATGGCCGGAAGAGTAGCTGGTTTGAACATATCCGGAACAAACGGTGGTTCAGGCTCATCAGCAAGAATCTTGTTGAGAGGTATGGCCAGTTTCGGTGCTAGTTCTCCTCTTATTGTTCTTAACGGTGTGCCTATCGACAACACCCAAAGAGGTAGCTCGGGTGAGTGGGGTGGATCAGACAACGGTGATGGTATCTCAAACCTTAACCCTGATGACATCGAAAATATGTCAGTACTAAAGGGAGCCTCGGCTTCGGCACTTTATGGTGCTCGTGCTGCCAACGGTGTGATCTTGATTACTACCAAATCAGGTAAAAAAGGCAAAATGGCCATTGACTACAATCTAAACACTGTAGCTGAGCAAGCCATCAATTTTACAGACTATCAGTACGAATACGGTCAAGGACTTAACGGAAAAAGACCTGACAACGTAACCAGTGCTTTGAATAGCGGTATGTTGAGCTGGGGTGAGAAATTGGATGGAAAATCTACCATTCAGTTTGATGGCAAAAGCTATCCTTACTCCGCCGTAAAAGACAACATGAAAAACTTCTACCGTACAGGTAGTTCTATCACAAACTCTATTTCGCTTTCTAGCGGAACTGAAACTGGTAGCTTCAGACTTTCATTGGCCAACTTGAACAACAACTCTATTCTTAGAAACAGCGGTTTGACAAGAAGAACCGCTAACTTCACCGGAAATCAGAAATTTGGCAAAAAACTGACCATTGATTTGATGGCTAACTTTGTGGATGACTTCAACAACAACAAACCACAATTGAGCGATGGCCCTATGAACGCCAACAATATTAACTTCTTGGCTACAAACGTAAGCGAGATGGCCTTGCAACCTGGTTACAATGCAGCTCTTCCTACTGGAAACGAAATTCAATATAACGACGATATCTATGTAACCAACCCTTGGTTTGTGGTTAATCGTTATGAAAACGACGTGAAAAGAAAAAGGATGATATCAGCAATACAAGGTAAGTATGACATTACAAAAAATATTTACGGTTTGGTAAGATTGGGTTATGACTATATCAATGACGGATTATTTAAAATAACGCCAACTGGTACAGCTTATTCAGGCGGTAACGCTGGAGGTCTAGACGATTTGGCGAAATCAACAACTATAGAAATGAATGCTGATGCGATATTGGGCGGAACATTCAAAATCAATGATGATTTCGGTATTGACGCACTAGCCGGAGGAACTATTCGTAAAAACGAATACGACAGAGTGAAAATAGGCGGTGGTCCTTTCGTGATTCCTTTTTTCTATAGTCCTTTTAACGTTTTGAATTTCAACAGAGACTATTCGTATGCTAAGAAACAAGCGAACTCAGGCTATTACTCGTTAGATTTCAACTACAAAAACATGTTGATTCTTTCGACTACTGGTCGTTATGATGCCTTCTCTACATTGCCTACAAGCAACCAAGGTATATTTACGCCATCGTTCTCTTTGAGCTATGATTTCACAGAAGCTTTGAAAATGGACAAATTGACTTATGGAAAACTAAGAGCGTCTTACGCAGTGGTTAGTGGTGAGCCTTTGAGCCCATACTCAACTTCACAATACTACAGTGTTGGTTCGGCAATTCAAGGAATCACTACTGGTTCATTTGGAGGTAGTCTTCCAAACTTATTCTTGAAGCCATTTACACTTACTGAGTTTGAAGTAGGTACTGAACTTAAGTTTTACAAAAACAGATTGGGTATTGACTTAGCGTATTTCAACAGAAAAACCAACAATGAAATCATAAATGGCTCATTGTCAGAAGCTACAGGTTATTCTTCTCAATTGATTGGTACTGGTTCAACTCAAAACTCAGGTCTTGAAGTATTGTTGACTGGCGTTTTGGTAGAAACCAAAGATTTGAAATGGACGAGTTCATTAAACTTTACAAACATCAAGAATAAAATCCTTGAAATCAATGGATCAGGTTCAGAGAATCAGCAATTAGGAATGGGTACTTACCGTCCTTTGAATGCAAACATTGCAATTATCAAAGGAATGCCTGGCCCACAAGTAATGGCCAATGACTACACTTACCTTAACGGTAAAATAGTGGTAGATGCATCTGGAATTCCGGTACAAAACGGAACTAGAACTGCAATGGGATCTGTATTACCTAAAGTATATGGTGGCTTGAACAACGAAGTGAGCTACAAAAACTTCAACTTATCGTTCTTGATTGACTACAGATTTGGAAACAAAATCTTGTCAGCGACAAATTATTACACGACTTTCAGAGGTTTGAACCAAATCACTTTGGAAGGACGTGAAACAGGTGTAAAAGTGGACGGTGTAACGGCTGACGGTCAAGCCAATACTAAAAGTGTTCCAGCTCAAACATACTACCAAAACTTGGCAAGAAGAATTTCAGCATTGAATGTATTAGATGGAGATTTTATTAAACTAAGACAAGTAACGTTAGGATATTCTATCAAACCAAGTGTATTCGGACGTCTTCCTATTAAATCAGCCGAAATATCTATTGTTGGTCGTAACCTATTGACTTTGTTCAAAAAGTCGGACAACATAGATCCTGAAGCTGGATTCTCGTCTCTAATAAACTATGCTGGTATAGAAGGTAACAGTTTGCCATCTACTAGAACTTATGGATTAAACCTAAATGTTAAATTCTAAATCGTAAAAGAAAGATGAAAAAATTCAAATATATATTCTTATTGATTTCAGTTTTTACACTTTCGTGTACGGACAACTTTGAGGAAATCAACACAGACCCGAACAACACGAGTGCGGCGGTTTTTAACCCAAATTATCTTTTGGCACAGTCGCAGTATGACTACAGCAACACAGGTTATTCACAATTACTTTTCCAAAGTATGTGGTCGCAAGTATTGGCTTCCACTTTCTCTTATTATGGAAATGGCGACAAATATGTAGCTTCTGGAAGCTTTGATGCTTACAAAGGCCGTGTTTTTGAAGAGACCTATCGTGCTGCTACTAAGGTTTATGAAATGCAAAATCTTACCAAAGACAATGCAGAGCTTTCGAACCTTTACAACATTGGTACCATAATGAAAGTATTGTGTATTGCCAGAATCACTGATACTTATGGTGATGTGCCTTACACAGAAGCTCTTAAAGCAAAAGAAGGCATAACACTTCCTAAATATGACGACCAATCGACCATATATCCAGGATTGTTAGCTGAACTTGAAAAAGCAATCGCTGCATTGAGTACATCAAAAGCTGGCCCAACGAATGACCTCATGTTTAAAGGAGATGTAAACAAGTGGAAAAAATTTGGTAACTCTTTGATGCTAAGAATGGCCATGAGATTGGTAAAAGTTGATGCGGCTGCCGCTAAAGCTTGGTCTGAAAAAGCAGTTGCGGGTGGAGTTTTCACGAGTGCTGACGATAACGCCAAAGTACTGACCGATGCAAGCTCACAAAGCAACAATACAACGGGAGCATTGAGAGTAGGTGACGATTACAGAGAAGTAAGATGGAGCAAAACTTTCATGGATTACTTAAAAAACACAAAAGACCCAAGAATCAGTGCGATAGCCGAAGTTTCACAACCAGGCCTTGCAAACAACTCGAACCAAGAGCTAGCTGGCGATAACGCAGAGGCCATACAAATAGGTCTTCCAAACGGTTATGATTTAAATGGCGGTGCTACAGACATTGCTAAGCATCCTCAGTATCCAGGTGCTTCTGGTACTGGTACTGATGTAGCTAAAGTGGGTAAATATTCAAGACCAAGAACATCAGTTTTCTTGAGCAGAAGTGGTGTCAACTTTGTTTTGACATACGCCGAAACCGAATTGTTGCTTGCTGAAGCGAAAGTTAGAGGTTTTTCAGTTGGAGCTGCTACAGCTGCTGACCACTACAAAAATGGTGTGAAAGCTGCAATAGCTTCTTTAGCACAGTTCAATTCTTCGGCGGGTTCTGATGCTGCTATAGCAGATGCATTGAGCAAGTCTGATGCATTCTTGGCTGCTAATCCGCTTTCTACAGCATCTGTAGAGGCTTCGTTGAAACAAATCAACGAGCAAATTTGGGTAGCAACTGGTACTACTTTCAACTTCATTGAAAACTGGAACAACTGGAGAAGATCTGGTTATCCAGCTTTGACCCCTGTAGTTTATCCAAATGGATTCTCAAATGGTCAGATTCCAAGAAGAGTACCTTACATACTAAATGAAGCTTCTTACAATGAAGCAAACTATCGTGCAGCAGTTGCAAAACTATCTGGTGGCGATACCTTCACTGGAAGAGTTTGGTGGGATAAATAATCTTCATAGAATATACACTTTTTAGAGACGGGGCTATTTTAGCCCCGTTTCTTTTTTTTGAAAGCCTATCTTAATTTTATGCCTCCACATCAAGAAAAAAAATGTATATTTATTCTTGAAAAAAAAACCCAAGTACAGTTTAACTAATTAAAAAAACGGTCCATTAGGCATATTCAACCCATTAAATAAGACAAGGAATGAAAACGGTTTCTACATTTGTTTTTACTATAATTTTACTTTTCTACAACAAATTTGCCAATGCACAAGACTGGCTAATTAATCCTATCAGCCAAAAAGCTCAAATAAAAGTAGAGCAAAATAAAATTGAACTCAATAATGGTCTCTTAAAAAGACAATTTGTAATTGGACAGAATCTAGCCTGTTTTGATTATGTCAATTTAACGAACAACCAACAGCTGCTTAGGGCCATAAAACCTGAGGCCAGAATAAAAATAGATGGAACGGAATACAATATTGGGGGCTTGCTTGGTCAGACAGAACAGGCGTATTTGCAAACCGATTGGATACAAAAACTAAAGAAAGGCAAATCTGATTTTATTTTTAAAAACTATGAAGTCAGTGAAATAAAACCTAGAATAAACTGGAAAGCAAAATCTTGGCCAAATAATATTCAGAACCCTAGTGGCCAAACATTGGTGCTGAATTTTGTTACGCAAGTTGCACTTTTAGAGGGGCTAGAAGTGGCCATACAATACGAAATTTACGATGGCATTCCTTTGATAGTAAAGTCTTTACAAATTAAAAATGTTGGCAAAAAAGCATTTAGAATAGATAGAGTAGTAAACGAAATCTTGGGTTTGGTAGAAGAAGAAAGTGCAGTGGTAGGCAAACCCGAAGAAATGAAAAAACAACATGGCATTTATATAGAAACCAATTATGCATTCAACAATGCCATGCGGTATGACATCAGCGACCAAACCACCCACTGGAAAGTCGACTCCATTTACACTTCACAAGTAAACTATAATTACCAAACACCTTGTCTGTTAGAAATTTACCCCGAAAAAGCCCCTGGAATAGATTTGAAACCTAGCGAAACCTTCCAATCTGTAAGAACACATGAACTACTCATGGACAGCTACGACCGGCAACGACGAGGACTGATGATTAAGAAAATGTATAAGACTGTCGCACCTTGGACCTTGCAAAATCCGATATTTATGCACTTGGTAAGTAAAAACGATGAAGAAGTAAAAACAGCCATAGACCAATGCCAAGCCACGGGATATGAAGCAGTAATTTTAAGTTTTGGCAGCCACCTTAATATGGAAAATAACTCCCCAGAAAATATCAATCGTTGGAAAATGCTTGCAGATTTTGCCCATGCCAAAGGCATACTATTGGGTGGTTATTCTTTGTTTAGCTCAAGAAGAATCTCAGATGAGCACGACGTCATTTCACCCATTACGGGTAAGCCAGGAGGAGCGTTTTTTGGAAACGCTCCATGTTTTGGAAGTCAATGGGGACTGGATTACAGTCAAAAAATAAAGAATTTCTTTGAAAAAACAGGTTTCGACATTTGGGAAAACGACGGTCCATACCCAGGTGATGTTTGTGCGTCAAGTGTACATCCTGGTCACAGAGATTTGGAAGACAGCCAATGGAAACAAATGGAGATTCAGAAAGATTTGTATCGCTGGCTTAACGAACATGGGGTTTATATCAATGCTCCTGACTGGTATTTTTTGGATGGCACACACAAAATAGCCTTGGGTTACCGAGAGGTGAACTTCTCACTCAGCCGTGAGCAACAACGCATCTTAAACCGCCAAAACATTCATGACGGTACCATCGAAAAAACCGCTGCCATGAGTTGGGGATTTGTTCCACTTACTCGTTATCAAGGTGGTGGCCCAGAAGCAGTTTTAGAGCCACTAGAAGAACATCTGGAAGACTATAAACAACTTATGATGCAATATTATGGAGCAGGCGTGCAGGCCTGTTACAGAGGTCCAAGACTTTTCGATACTGAGAAAACCAGAAAAACCGTAGCCGAAACCATCAATTGGTATAAAAAATATAGAGAAATCTTGAACTCGGACCTCATTCACCTCCGCCGAGCCGATGGCAGAGATTGGGACGGTTTTCTACATGTTAATCCTTCCTCAAAACAAAAGGGCTTCTTGATGGTGTTCAATCCTACAGCTGAGCCCATAACCAGAAAGATAATAATACCCCTCTATTACACGGGCCTTGAATCTAAAGCTATTGTGAAAGAAAAAGATGGTGTTTCAAAAACTTTAACTTTGAATAGAAATTTCGAAATTGAGTTAACGGTGACTATTCCTGCAAATGGCAATAATTGGTTTGTTATTGAATAGGTGGAACAAAAGGTAAAACAATTTTCCTAAATTGTTTAAAGAATCGAAAAAACATATACATATCTAATTCTTCAGTACATTTTAATTTAGGAAAACTGATGAACTCACACGAATTCAAAAAAGTCTTTCACAAACGCAATTTACCACATTTACAACCGCTTGGAGCAACTTTTTTCGTCACTTATAACCTCGCAAATGCGATTCCTAAAAGAATTCTTGATAAATGGAAACTAGAGTTTGAGTTGCAAAAAAAGGCCATTTTAGAAAACTCCGAAAATGTCAAAGAAGACCTCGATAAGTTGCACAAACGTAATTTCTTAGAAAGAGATAAATATCTTGATGCCCGTAGAAATGACAGCCATTGTAAAATAAATGGCGAATTAGCTCAAATCGTGGTTGATTCTATAAATTTTTGGGATGGTAAAAAAATAGATCTAATCTGTTATTGCTTAATGTCCAATCACGTCCATTTAGTTTTTAGATTACTCAATAAAACTGAAACAGATACGCCCAAATATTTGGAAGACATCATGCATTCAATAAAACAATTCTCAGCAAAAAAATGCAATGCTATTTTAAATCGGAAAGGAGATTTTTGGCAACATGAAAGTTATGATAGACTTATAAGAAATGATGAAGAGCAATTCAGAATTATACTTTACGTCCTAAATAACCCTGTAAAAGCGGGCTTATGCAAACACCCATTTGACTGGAAATGGACTTATTTGCAAGAAAAATTTAAGAAAATTATGCTCTAAAACAATTTTCATAAATTATAAGAAGACCGTTTTTTTATTGCAATGGCAAGTAAAATCACATTTTACGTTCGCCATATTTTATAAAAACCGCTCTCTTTTGATTCTTAATATCTCAATTGTACAATTTAGGAAAATTGTGTTACACTTTAAACACCAACTTCCTCCTATCCAAAAAATACAAAATCACACTCCAGAAAGCGACATAACTGATGGCATACGCCAAAGAGGATTTCATAGGATTCGCAAACATAGGCACTAAACCCTTTTCATAAAAATAATCCAATAAAGCCAAGCTTTCCTCCCCATCCAGTATTTTGATCGCATTCAATGCCCTTGGAATTATTCCCGACCCATAGAATACAATCATAGGATTTACACCCCACATTATTAGGAATTTAGTAACAGCTTTCGGTCTACCGGATTTGAAAATTATATCAACAATTGACAAAACAACCATGGCCCATCCTCCAGCAAAAAGTACATAAGAGCTCGTCCACAAGGCCTTATTTATTGGGAAAACCAAATCCCAAATTAAACCTACCACAATCAAGGCTATTCCCACACCAAGCAGCCATTTGAAAGCCTCAGAACCTTTATTTTGAAGTAATTTCCCAGTCCAGATACCCAAAAGAGCTGTTACAATGGCTGGGAAAGTACTCAGTATGCCCTCTGGATCCCAAGTTTTAGAAGTTACCCAAAGATGCCCAGGCAGTAAAGTGTTATCCAGCCAAGCTGCCAAATTGGTACCTATTCCATAATTTCCAGTTGATTGTCCAGGAATTGGAATCAAAGCCATTGCCGCCCAATAACCAAAAAGTAAAGCCGCACCTGCTATAAGTTGTTGCCGAAAATTAAACCCAAGAAATATCAACGCAGCAAAAAAATACACGACTCCAATTCTTTGCAAGACACCTGGAATCCTAACCGATGCGTAAGTCTCGATTCCACTAAAACACAAGCCAATCATAAGTACGAATAAACCAATGGCGGTGTACAACTTTATTTTTGGCTTAAAATTTCCCAAAAGGGTATAGGCCACTAAAATACTTATAACTAGCTTTATAATTACCAAAGGTGTACCTTCTACCTCTCCAATTCTAATTTTAGAAAAGAAATTGAGGACTAGGCCTAAATTAAAAATCCTAAGTGAACGGGTCAAAATCTTGAAAAAGTTTGCTTTGTCAATTCCAGAATTTTCATTCGTAGAAAATGGCATTGCAGTACCCATGATAAACACAAAAAATGGAAAGACCATGTCTGTTGGAGTAGCACCGTGCCATTCTGCGTGTAGCAGGGGAGCATACACATTACCCCAGTCACCGGGGTTATTTACTATGGTCATGAGCATCATGGTGAAGCCCCTAAAAATATCTATCGATGTGACTCTTTGTTTTTCCAAAATTCTATGGTTAAATTGTTAACTGATAAACCAAAGTTAAAAAAAATATTTATGCATCCATGAAAATCCTCATTTCATTCTCGCTTTTTTCGCTTCTCTTAATATCATGTGTAACTCAAAAACCCAAAACATCACTGGTTCAAAAATGGATAGATTCTACACAAATCGAAAGCAATAGTTTCGTGGGAATCAAGATTTTTGACCCGAAAACAAAAGAAGTAATTTTTACCAAAAACGAAAAACGATATTTTGTGCCTGCTTCTAACACCAAAATATTGAGTCTTTATGCTTCGCTTAAAAACCTAGGCGATAGTATTCCTGCTTTAAAATATCTATTAAAAAACGATAGCTTATTTGTATCTGGAACTGCGGATCCAACTTTTCTTCATCCCGATTTGCCGAAAAGCAAAACCTATGATTTTATCAAAAACTCAACTGCCAAAACTATCATATTCTCTAATGCAAACTTCAAAAACGAAGTTTATGGCTCTGGCTGGGCTTGGGATGATTACAACGATTACTACCAAGTGGAACTGAGTTCTTTTCCTATTTATGGCAATATTGTGAGGTTCAAAAAAACAAACAATGAACTATCTATCAATCCTCCCATATTTTCTGATTCATTATTTTATAATCAAAACTCCTTTTCTGAAATTAAGAGAAAAATAAAAGAAAACGTATTTTACACCAATACTAAAATCAACCAAAAACCAGATTTTGAACAAGACATTCCTTTTAAGACTTCGGCTTTTCTTTTCCAAAAATTACTTTCTGATACCCTTAAGAAAGAAATAACATTGGGTTCTTTTATGCCAAATAAAGAATTCAAAACGCTGTACTCACTACCCGTGGATACGGTTTTTAGAAGGATGATGCAAGTCTCTGACAATATGCTAGCTGAGCAACTTTTGCTTTTGGCAGGTGGAAAATACGCTGATACTATTTCTACATATCACGCTATAAAAAACATACAGGCCGATTTACTTGAGGGTGTTCCGCAAAAATTTAATTGGGTGGATGGCTCTGGTTTGTCACGATACAACCTACTAACACCCGAAGGACTAGTTTTTCTACTTGACCGTATGTTGAAAGAATTCCCGAAAGAGAGATTATTTTCATTAATGTCTGTTGGCGGTCAAGTCGGAACACTTAAAAACGCATACAAATCTGGCGTGCCTTTTGTTTTTGCAAAGACAGGAAGTTTAAGCGGAGTTTATAACCAAAGTGGCTACTTAATAACAAAATCGGGGCGTCTGTTAATCTTTAGCATTATGAACAATAATTTTGTTGGATCCACATCAAAAATCCGAAAAAAAACCTCCGAAATTATTACCCTTCTACATGAAAACTATTGAACAAATAAAAAGCTAATTGTATTGTGATTAAAAGTAAACTTAGCTTTATTTAATAATGTTTATTAACAATTTAGAAGCGAAAAACTAAACTAAAGCCCTTATAATTTTTATAAAAAACGTAAATTTTCTAACCGTTGTTAGTTTTCAATAACAAAAGATAAACATGTTTTGTATTTGTTGAAAAACTTACTAAAATTTGTAAATAATTGTGGCCAAAATTAAAAGTTTTATTAGACCTTGAGCATTGAGCAATGCTGGAAGTTGGCCACAATTAATTCGCCAATTATCCAGACAAAACAGGACTCGAGAAAGTTTTTCTCGGGTCTTTTTTTTGAATCAAACTCCTATTTCACATATAATTAAAGAGAATGACCTTTTCACAAAATTTATTAAAAGACTTAGTAAATACTATAGCTCCAATTACAAAAAATGAGTTTAAGCATTTGGTTTCAATTTTCAGTGAAAAACCTCTCCCAAAAGGCTCAAAACCAATAATATTTGGAGAATCTTCTAATTTAGTTCTATTTGTAACAAAAGGCCTGCTAAGAGAATACACCATCAACAACAATGAAGAACATACCCTTTGGATTACAGGCGTTGGAGAAGCTATTCTTGACCCTGGCAGCTTTATGGTTGGAGAGCCATCAAAAATAGAAGTCGAAGCCCTTGTAAACTCTCACATATTGTATACCACACGTCAGCAACTCGAGACTATTTTGGTAGAAATACCCAGTATAAACGCTGTTACACACGTGCTTTATCAAAAAAACCTCCAAGATTTTAGAGAACATATGCTTTTATTGAAAATATGGCCAACTCAGAAACGAGAAGAAATTCTGTTTGAAAAAAAACCGCATTTATTCAGAAAAGAAGTTAAGCTAAAACACATTGCGTCTTTGCTCAACGTACATCCGAATTCACTCAGTCGAATCAGAAACCAGCGTATCTACTAATGATGGTTTAGTGAACCGTTTGCCCCAAATTTAGGTTAAATCTAAGACGAATTACTGGTTTCTAAACCTATGTTTTGGGACCCAAGAATTCAAAAAATCGGGTAGAATTCGACAATTTTGCCTATTTTTGTAGCGATTTATAAAAATCTTAGAGCATGTTAATCGAACAGTTAGAGTCAATAAAAGAGCGTTTTGAAGAAGTTTCGCAGCAGATAACCATGCCCGAAGTGGTGTCTAATATGGACAAATTCAAGAAAATTAGCAAGGAATACCGTGACTTAGAAAAAGTTGTAGAAGAATATAAAAACTATAAACTCATATTGGCCAACCTCGATGAAGCTCGTCAAATTCTAAACACAGAAAAAGACGAAGAAATGCGTGAAATGGCCAAAATGGAGTTAGACGAACTTCAACCCAAAAAAGAGGCAATAGAGGAGTCATTAAAAGAAATGCTGATTCCGAAAGACCCCATGGACAGCAAAGATTGTATTCTTGAAATAAGAGGCGGAACAGGTGGCGATGAGGCAGCAATTTTTGCTGGAGACTTGTTCAGAATGTACCAACGCTACGCTGTTACGCAAGGATGGCAGTTTCAGGTGATGGACTTTACCGATGCCTCTTCAGGTGGTTATAAAGAAATTGTGGTAAGCGTAAAAGGAGAAGACGTTTATGGAAAACTGAAGTTTGAGTCGGGTGTGCATCGCGTACAGCGTGTACCAGCCACCGAATCACAAGGCCGTATTCATACCTCCGCTGCCACTGTAGCGGTTCTACCCGAAGCCGACGAAGTGGACGTGCAAATAAATATGTCAGACATAAGAAAAGACACCTATTGTTCGTCAGGAGCTGGTGGCCAATCAGTTAATACTACCTACTCCGCAGTTCGTGTGACACATATACCTACTGGCGTAGTCGTACAGTGCCAAGACGAGCGTTCACAAATCAAAAACTTCGACAAAGCCATGACCGTATTGAGGTCAAGAATATACGAAATGGAACTCGCCAAACATAACGAAGCCATTGCTGGCGACCGCAAATCTATGGTGGGTTCGGGCGATAGGTCAGATAAAATCAGAACCTACAATTATCCACAAGGCCGAGTAACCGACCATCGTATAGGTTTTACGGTTTACAATCTTCCAACCGTGATGGAAGGCCAAGTGGGTGAATTCATTGAAAAACTAAGAATTGCCGAAAATGCCGATAAAATGAAAGAAGGCGTGGCATAAATTTCAATATATTATCTTATATCTTCCCAATTCTTTTAACTTAATTCATGGAAAAAATCGAAATCTGTCTAGCATCCAACAATGCCCATAAGATAGTTGAACTACAGAAAATGCTGGGAGACACTTTCTTGATCATAACCATGAAAGACATTGGTTGTGAAGATGATATAGAAGAATACGGCACCACCTTTGAAGAAAACTCTAGAATAAAAGCAGACTACATACATAACTTATATGGCGTAAATGTAATAGCCGACGACTCTGGTTTGGAAGTAGAAGCCTTGGACAACCGTCCAGGTGTTTATTCAGCTCGTTACGCAGGTGAGCCCACCAATCACCAAGCAAATATAGAGAAACTGCTCTTAGAACTCGACGGAATAGAAAACCGAGAAGCAAGATTCAGAACTGTTATAACCTTAATATTAGACGATAAACATTATGCTTTTGAAGGCCATGTTTCGGGTAAAATAACAAAGGAGCTTCGTGGGGATGAAGGATTCGGATATGACCCAGTTTTTGTACCTGATGGTTTTGAGAAAACATTTGCAGAAATGCCAGCAGACCTTAAAAATCAAATGAGCCATAGAGCAAACGCCATAAATCGTCTCCTGGAGCACTTAAAAACAAAAAAGTAACGAAAATCTAGTTCTCGTTACTTCTAATCATTTTAGGTCTTTCAAGTAATATCGTCTTAGAAAGTTTCCGCTTTCTAATAATTGCAATGCAAAATTGCACCAAAAAAAATCATAAAACTATTACAGAATTTTCCAATACTTGTTCTATATTAACATCATATTAGAGAATAGGTAAACACAGATGTTAATCAAGCATGAAAGTTGAGTTTGAAATTATTGCCCCAGATAGCGGAAGTTCGTTTAAATTGATAAACTGGCGGTCAGAAAACGACAAATTTTTTTGGCATCAACACCCCGAGTACGAAATCATTTATGTAAAAAAAGGATCTGGGAAACTTCACATTGGCAATCACCTTGGTGAGTATCAAGAAGGCGAAGTGATGTTTTTGGGACCTAACCTACCACATACTGGCTTAGGTTATGGTGTAATTGGCGAGCACGAAGAAATCATCGTCCAGCTCAAAGATATTTTCTTAGGCAATGATTTTATGTCGATCCCCGAAATGGAAGGTATCAGGAAACTCTTCGAGCGAGCCATTTTCGGTATTTCTTTTACTGGAAAAACCCGTCAGCAGGTTGCTCAAAAAATGGAAAACCTCACTCAATTGACCGGTCTTGACAGATTGATTTCGCTTTTAGAAATTCTGAAAATACTTTCACAATCTACAGAATTCAAAATTCTCAATAGCCGAGATTCAAGATACGATTTCCGCCATCAAGACGAGGAACGCATCAATCGGATTTACAGTTATGTTGAAGAAAACTACACCAAAGACATCAAAATAGAAGATATTGCTGAGGTAGCCAATCTTACGGTACCGTCGTTTTGCAGGTATTTCAAAAAAATGACACACATGACTTTTACTGACTTCGTAAATGAATTCAGGATAAATAATGCCTGTAAATTGCTACATACCAACATGGGTATTTCAGATATTTGCTTTGAAAGTGGCTTCAACAATATTTCTCATTTCAACAAAACTTTCAAGCACTTCAAAAACAAAAGTCCTCGTGACTACCGAAAAGAAGTTTTATTTGTGGGTACATTAAATTAGATTTGTAATAAAAAATAGAATACCGAAAATGTCGACAATAAACTGGGTAACCGTAAAAGAATACGAAGATATCACCTACAAAAAGTGCAATGGCGTTGCCCGAATAGCATTTAATAGACCAGACATCAGAAACGCTTTTAGGCCAAAAACTACTTTCGAACTTTACGATGCCTTTGAAGATGCCACCCACGACCCCAAAGTGGGCGTAGTTTTGCTGTCAGGAGAAGGTCCTTCTTCAAAAGACGGCGGCTGGGCTTTCTGTTCAGGAGGAGACCAAAACGCCCGTCAAAAAGGCGGATACCGTGCTGAAGATGGCCGTGATAGATTAAACATTTTAGAGGTTCAACGTCAAATTAGATTCATGACCAAACCCGTAATTGCCGTAGTAACGGGCTGGGCTGTAGGTGGTGGTCATAGCCTTCATGTAGTTTGTGATTTATCCTTGGCAAGTAAAGAACATGCCATATTCAAACAAACGGACGCCAACGTGGCCAGCTATGATGCTGGATATGGTTCGGCATATTTAGCACGACAAATAGGACAAAAAAAAGCACGTGAAATTTTCTTTTTGGGCAGAAATTATAATGCACAAGAAGCATTGGAAATGGGCATGGTAAATGCGGTAGTACCTCATGCCGAGCTAGAAGACACCGCCTACCAATGGGCTCAGGAAATATTACAAAAAAGCCCCATGGCGATTAGAATGCTCAAATTTGCATTTAATCTAATAGACGACGGCCTTGTAGGTCAACAGATATTTGCTGGAGAAGCCACCCGACTTGGATATATGACCGAAGAAGCACAAGAAGGCAGAAATGCATTTCTAGAAAAACGCCCACCAAATTGGGATAAGTTTGAGAGGTACTCGTAATTGCCTTGGCTAAGATTTATAAGATTGGTTTGTATTTAGGATTCGTTTTCAAATTATATTTCCTATTGATCCTATGTACGTGTGAGTACAGACATTACACAACCCATACCTTTAAAATAGGAACGGGTATGTGGGACTAAAACAATTTGGAATTGATAATGCAATTTTCAATGAAATAACAAACCATCACCAATTTTTCAATAAATTTGTCGTTGATAATTTTTATACAAACCTCATTCGATGAAAAAGCTTATAATTACTTTAGCAACTAGCATTGCCTTACTTTCCTGTGGCTCTTCCGAAACAGAAAAAGATGCTGCCACCACTTCCACTGTATCTGAAAAGAAGAACAATCACACATTGGTTTTTTTCGATAAAACCCAAAGTGTAAACGTAGACGATGCCTTTGTTCGTACCAAATACCAGTCGGCACTGAAAGCACTTATCGACCAAAACATTCAGACAGAAGGGGACGTATTTGAGATATATTACATACACGAAAATACCGCCAAAGCCAAGGTTTTATCGCTTTCAGCACGTACTACCAAGGAAAGTTCGGAAGGATTAAACGCCACGGATTTGGAAGCTGCACAAACGAACTATGACATGAGCATAGGCAAAGAACGCCGAATGATTCTTGATCTGGCCGTACAGAAAATGCTTGAAAAAAACGCAGGAGCGTCCAACCTTGAAACCAATATTTCCGCTTCAATACCATTATTATCTGAAGCCTTAAATGGCAAAAAAGACGTAAAAGCCTATTATTTCTCCGATATGGTAGAAAGTATTAAAAACGGGAGAGACTTTCATAAAATAGCTCCCATCAGCCACGACCAAGCTCAGGAATGGGCAAAAACTGATGCCGAAAACTACAAACTATATAACCTCACCAATGCCCAAATTTCTATCATTTTGCCTTTCTCACCCAACAGCTCCTCCAAAGAAAACAACCCCAACGTTAGTGACTATTGGAAAGTGTATTTCGAGACTTTGGGTGTTAGTGGGGTGAAGGAGATTTGAGTTAGATTATGTGCTTGTAAAATTTACAAAAAATATTCTTGCAGAGATGGTTTAGACTTTTGCCAAAAAATTCATTTATCTTTGCTTCGCAAGACTATTATACCCCTAAAACAATGCTTTACTACCTTTTCAGCTACCTCGACCACGCCTTTGATTTTCCTGGTGCGGGTGTGTTTCGTTACATTTCGTTCAGAGCTTCGGCGGCCACAATTCTATCGCTCTTGATAGCCGCTATTTACGGAAAACCCATCATCCGCAAACTCCAGATGTTGCAGGTCGGCGAAAGTATCAGAGACCTGGGTCTAACGGGTCAATTGGAGAAAAAAGGTACGCCTACCATGGGAGGTTTCATCATTTTAGCTTCGTTGATGATTCCAGTTTTGCTGTTTGCTAGGCTCGACAATGTATATATCATCTTGCTCATAGTGGCCACCCTTTGGACCACCATGATAGGCTTTGCAGATGATTATATCAAGGTTTTCAAAAAAGATAAAGAAGGCTTAAAAGGCACTTTCAAAATCATTGGCCAAGTAGGCTTGGGCTTGATAGTAGGCCTGACCCTATACTTCAACAATAACGTGAAAATCAGAGAGTTCGGCACCAATGGATTCATAGATAAGCAGTCGCTCACTACAACTGTCCCTTTCTTAAAAAATAACCTTCTTGACTACGACATACTTTCAAGTTATCTACCCGCAAGCTTAGCTTGGTTGCCTTACGTTTTTATCTGTGTGTTTATCATCACAGCAGTGTCTAACGCCGCCAACATCACCGATGGCATAGACGGCCTAGCGGCTGGCACCTCGGCTATTATTGGACTAACGCTTGCAGTCTTTGCTTATTTATCTGGCAACAAAGTCTTTGCTGAATATTTGAATATCATGCTCATTCCTAATTCTGGGGAGGTGGTAATATTTTGTGCAGCCTTTCTAGGTGCCTGCATAGGTTTTCTGTGGTACAACTCCTACCCTGCTTCGGTTTTTATGGGCGATACCGGCAGCTTGATGCTCGGCAGTGTCATTGCTACATTGGCTTTAATACTAAGAAAAGAGCTGATGATTCCATTGATGTGTGGCATTTTCTTGGCTGAAAACATCTCGGTAATACTGCAAGTGAGTTATTTTAAATACCAAAAACGCAGAAGAGGGCTGGAATATGCCAAACAAAATCGACTCTTGTTGATGTCACCGCTGCACCACCATTTCCAGAAAAAAGGCTACCACGAGGCCAAAATCGTAACGAGATTTTGGATTGTAGCCATTGTTTTGGCGGTTATCAGCATTGTTACGCTCAAGTTGCAATAAAAAGGTATAGTCTGTGGTTTAGCCCAAAGCATTTTTTTGCTATATTTGGAAAGTCCTTTAACTGGCTTGAGCCTATACGCCTAAATGAAACAGACATTATTTTTCTTACTATTGCTATCTACGGGTATTTTTGCCCAAAAACGACCCTTACAACATTCCGACTACGACGCTTGGAAAGCTATATCTGAAACAAAAATAACCCCAAACGGGCACTGGGTAGCTTATGTACTTAGCCCTCAAGACGGTGATAATAAGCTCATTCTATATCCATTATTGGGCAATGCAATTGATACCGTTGAACGTGCCTCTGATCTTTGGCTGAGCCAAGATTCACAGTGGGGTGCTTACAAGATTTCTCCATCAAAAAGTATTGTAAAAGCTGCTAAATTGGCAAAAAAGAAGAAAGAAGACATGCCAAAAGACAGCATTGGCATACACAGTTTTACGACCTTCGAAACCATAAAATTTGGTAACATAAAGAGTTTTATTTTCCCCGAAAAATCAAATGATTGGCTGGCATTTCTGAGCTATCCAGAAACCAAAAAAGATACCTCCTCCAAAGTAAAAAAAACCAAAAAGGAAAGTGAAGAAAACGGCAGTACTTTGCAAGTTTATAGTTTAAAAAACAACGCTTTACATAAGTTTCCTTTTGTTTATAAATACCAGTTTGATCCCACAGGGCAAATTTTGACTTTTGCAACCACCGGAAAAGATAGCACCATGAAAGCTGGTTTGTATTCATTCTCCACAACTGATCAAAAAACCAAACTTTTGACAGAAGTAAAAGGCACATATAAACAACTTATCAGCTCTGAAGATGGCCAACTTTGGGCCACAATCCTCGACCCCGATACTACCAAAAAATCTTTGACAAAAAACCATACATTATATTTTTGGAAAAACACCGAAGAACCAAAACTGATAGGCGATACACTTACGCCTACAAACGCCAATTTACCACTTATCAGTACGGACTTCGAACCTAAATTCTCAAAAGATGGAAGTAAATTGTTTTTCGGAAAAACACCTCGAGGAATCATAAAAGATACCACCAAGCTCGAAGAAGACATTGTGAGCTTAGATGTGTGGAATTGGAAAGATAACCGCCTGATGCCACAACAGTTGGCCAACCTCAAAAACGACCTTAAAAAAAGTTATTTGGCCGTTTTTGACATAAAAACACAGAAAACTGTTCAATTGGCAAATCCAGATTTTCCTGAAATAAGTCTTACCAAAACAGCCAATGAAGAAGAAATGCTACTTTTGGCTTCCGAAAAATATGCCTATCAACACTGGCTTTTTAATCCACCAATAGACGCCTTTACGGTTTCAAGCAAAACTGAAAATCGAAAGCTGGTTTTTGAAAATAAACGAGTGACTGACCTTCATATGTCACCAGATGGCAAATTTGTGGTTTGGTATGCCTTGGAAGACACTGCATGGTTTGCCTATCAGGTTCGAAACCAAAAAACTTACAAACTCACAGACGATGTAAATTTCTCTGACAAAGCCGACGACGACCATCCCGATGAACCAAGCAGCTACGGCATGGCCGGCTTTACCAAAGACGATGACCAAGTGTGGATATATGACAAATATGATATTTGGGCCGTAAATCTCTCAAAACCTTCGGAAAGGAAACGGCTGACCAATGGCAGAGAAAATAATCTTAGCTACCGATACATTTCATTGGACGAAAAAGAAACGCAGATTGATACCAAAAACGTAATCTTACTTCATGTATTCAATCAAAAAACCATGGAGTCGGGCTATGCGACATTGAGTATTACTGAAAATGCAATTCCAGAATTGGTAATGTTTGATAAGTTTTATTTTTCTCCAAAAATTATCAAAGCCAAAGAAAGTTCAGACTTGGTTTTTACCCAAGAAAACTTCGAGGTTTTTCCTGACTTACAGCATAGCAAAGGTGTTGATTTTAAAGAAGTTAGAAAAGTAAGCACAGCTAATCCACAGCAAGAGAACATCAACTGGGGTACTGCCGAAATGATAAAATACCAATCGCTTGATAACAAAGATTTGGAAGGAATTCTTTACAAACCTGCCAACTTTGACCCAAGCAAAAAGTACCCGATGATTACGTACTTTTATGAAAAAATGTCGGATCAAATCTACCGTTATAATGTACCTCAGCCTGCTCGATCGAGCATCAATTTCTCCTATTACCCTAGCAATGGCTACTGTGTGTTTGTGCCAGATATTGTTTACAAAACTGGTCAACCAGGCCAAAGTGCCTACGATTGTATATTGCCAGGCATAAAGAAAGTAATAGAAATGGGATTTGTGGATAGCACCCGTCTGGGGGTTCAAGGCCACAGCTGGGGTGGGTATCAAATAGCTTGGTTAGTAACCAAAACCAATATTTTCAGAGCGGCTGAAGCTGGAGCACCTGTAGCCAATATGACCAGTGCCTACGGTGGCATCAGATGGGAAACAGGCAACTCTCGCCAAGCACAATACGAACGGACGCAGTCGAGAATAGGCCTTACACTGTGGGATAACCCAAAAAAATATCTCGAAAACTCGCCATTGTTTTACCTTCCAAATGTAAAAACACCCGTGCTGATGATGCACAACGACGACGATGGTGCTGTACCATGGTACCAGGGCATAGAGATGTTTATGGGACTTAAAAGGCTCGGTAAACCTGTGTGGATGCTCAACTATAATGGCGAAAAACATGGTTTGACGCAACGCAAAAACCGCAAAGATTGGTCGCTGCGGATGTCGCAATATTTTGATTATTACCTAAAAGACGCCCCTATACCCGAATGGATGAGCAAGGGCGTACCCGCAACCGAAAAAACACTAAACTATGGACTTAAACTCGATTAAAACCCTCGAAATAGGCAACAAGCGTAGCTTTAGAAAAAAAGTGTGGAGCACACTAGATGTGCGGTATTCTGAGCGAAAAGGAATCAGTTTTGTATTCAACATTTCGCTTTCCATACTTATCTTTCTGAATACCATAGCCATTATACTCAATACTATTCCTGATTTAAGCCAAAACTACCATACCGTTTTTAGGGACTTCGAATACTTCTCTGTAGCTATTTTTTTGGTTGAGTATTTATTTCGTCTTTGGTCTTGTGTTGAGGCTCGGGGATTTAGCCATCCGTTTTACGGCCGTGTACGTTTTCTGCTTTCGTTTTGGGGTATTGTGGATTTACTGGCCATTGCACCGTTTTTCCTTTCCGCTTTCGCTACCGACTTTGCTTTTATACGAATGCTTCGTTTGTTGCGTATTCTGAGGCTTTTCCGCATGAGCAGGTATTTCCATGCATTTAGAATCATAAAAAACGTATTGAACAGCAAACGAGACGAGCTCATTTTGGCATTTTCTTTTATCTTTTTCTTAATTATTTTCTCTAGTTCTTTGATGTATTATATTGAGCACCCTGTGCAGCCAAAGAATTTTTCAAGTATCCCCGCAGCTCTTTGGTGGGGCGTAAATACCATGACTACAGTAGGTTATGGCGACATTTACCCTATAACACTAGCCGGAAAAATATTGGGAGCTTTTGTGGCCATTTCAGGGATTTCACTATTTGCTTTACCTGCGGGTATTATCGCTTCGGGTTTCAACGAGCACATCAGGGGCTATAAAAACGAAACAGGAAAAGTAAAATGCCCTTATTGCCAAGCCGAGTATTTTTTGGCAGAGAAAGGCAAGCATGTGCATTGATTTTTGCAAAGTATTTTTTTGACACAGAGTTTCACTGATTTTTTTTTATCTACTTTGTGTTTTTGAGTTACTCAAAGTTTTTATCGCTTCGCTCATTTAGCTTTGTATCCATCCAAGTTTGTGTCATCACAAACTTCGCCCATCTCCGCCCAAGTTTGTACCCTCACAAACTTTCTCTCACTCTACAAACCTTAGCAAAATAATTTTTGCTAAAAATACAAGCAATACTCTGCTAAAATAATTGTCAATTTTGAGCTACGAATATTACTTATACTTAAAAAATGAAATCAGCAACAACACGAACCATTGCTCATTTCGACCTCGACTCCTTCTTTGTGTCGGTCGAAAGGATCAAAAATCCTAGCCTCATAGGCAAACCAGTGATAGTGGGTGGCATGAGCGAGCGTGGCGTAGTGGCCGCCTGTAGCTACGAAGCCCGAGCTTTTGGCGTAAGCTCAGCCATGCCCGGCAAAATGGCCAAACGCCTCTGCCCCGACGCCATCTGGATCCGTGGAGACTTTGAGAGTTATGTAAAATACTCCGACATGGTCACCAACTTAATGGAAAGCAATCTGCCCTTACTAGAAAAAGCATCCATAGACGAATTCTACGCCGACCTCACGGGCATGGATAAATACTTTGGTAGCTACAAATACGCCACTGAGCTGCGGCAGCGGGTAAAAAAAGATACAGGCCTGACCATATCGCTGGGCATGAGTAGCGGCAAAACAATATCAAAAGTAGCCACCAACGAATGTAAACCCAACAACCAAAAGCTCATACCGATAGGCGAAGAACGCTCATTTCTGAGCCCTTTGGCCATAAGCAAAATGCCCATGATAGGCAAAGTAACAGGCCAACAGCTACGCAACATGGGCATTACGAGCATAGGCATGTTGGCCGAAATGCCCAAGAAAATGGTACAGGCCGTGTTAGGGCAAAACGGCGTCAGCCTTTGGGATAGGGCCAACGGCATAGACAACAGCCCGGTGGTGCCTTACCACGATCAAAAGTCGATGTCGAAAGAAATGACCTTCGACAAAGACACCACTGATGTAAGCCTGTTGCGGTCTATTCTTGTAAAAATGACCGAAGAACTCTGCTACGACCTCCGCCGCAAAAACCGCTGTGTAGGGCAACTTTCGGTCAAGATCCGATACTCCAACTTCGACACCCACCTGCGGCAGCTGAGTGTAAGCTACACCGCCAACGACGACCAACTACAAGAAAAGGCCCTAGAAATATTTGAAAAACTCTACGACCGTCGCTTACTCATTCGGCTCATTGGCGTGAAGTTTGGCAAATTGGTGCCAGGCTATTCGCAGATTACACTTTTCGACAAGTCCGCCCACATGGCCGACCTCTACCAAGCCATGGATCGCATACGCCACAAGCATGGCATCAAGGCCGTGGGCAAGGTGTTTGGCATGCAGATGTACGAACGTCGCAAGGAAACAAAAGTAGAGGGACTTGGCCTACCACCCGAAAAATTGAGGAAAATGTATCAATAGGATAATTGGTTAAAGTGGTAATTGGTTAATTTTCGGTATATAGCCAGACCGCAGGTCAAACCCAAAAAGTAGATAGAAATAAATTATGAAATAGACTTTGGAAACACTCAATTAAAAAGAAATGCTTTACACAATTATTCAAATACACCCCAATTCCACCAAATAATTTGAAAAACTCTCTGTTTCTACAGATATTTACGTTTAGAAAAAAACAATGAATAGATATGTTTAGAAACATTATAGGGATATTGGCGGTATCGGTTTGGGTATTTGCTTGCGATAAAAAAAGCACTGAAACTACTGAAACTACAGAAGAGCCCGCATCAACAGCCACACTCAACTACAGCATAGTGGGTAGCTATCCACATGACATACAGTCTTTTACAGAGGGCTTATACATAGACAACGGTCAGATATTCGAAAGCACGGGCTCACCAGAGGAACTTACTTATACACTCTCGCACCTCGGGCCAGTAGATACCACCACGGGAAAAATAATCCCTAAAGCAGCCATAGACCGCAACAAATACTTTGGCGAGGGCATAGCAAAGCTCGACGGAAAAATATTCCAGCTCACTTACAAAGCCCAAAAATGCTTTGTTTACGATGCCAAAACTTACAAACAAATAGCTGAATATCCTTACGCCAACGCCGAAGGCTGGGGTATGACCCACGACAGCACGCACCTTATCATGAGCGACGGCACCAGCAAACTCACCTATTTTAGCCCTAAAGACTTCTCAAAAATCAAAGAAATCAACGTAAGAGAAAACGGCTACGCCATAGATAAAATCAACGAATTGGAGTATGTGGGAGGTTATATCTATGCCAACATCTGGACAACTAACCAAATAGTAAAAATAGACACCAACACGGGCAACGTAGTAGCTAAAGTAGATATGGGGCCACTTTTTCTGGAAGCCCAAAAACTCAACCCAGGCCTAATGGAAATGAATGGCATAGCCTACAACCCAGCCAAAGGAGAGTTTCTGATTACTGGCAAACTCTGGCCAAAAATATACAGAATCAAGTTTTTGTAAAGCTTTGAATAAGTATATCTTATTGTTTTATCTACAAAAAGACCAGATATCACCAATTTGAGAAACTTCTTTTTAGAAAAAAACTTATATTTACTCAACAAACCAAAAACCTAAAACCCAATGAAAAAAACACTGTTATTTATTCTTCTTACAAGCCCCTTGCTTTTTGCACAAACCAAAAAACAAGTAATTGACGATATACAAAAAAGACAGCCAGAGTATAGCTCCATGGCCATGGACATCTGGAATTTTGCCGAGGTGGGTTATCAAGAATACAAAAGCTCAGAGCTTCTCCAAAACACGCTCAAAAAAGAAGGTTTCACCGTAACTGCTGGCGTAGCAGATATTCCAACGGCCTTTGTGGCTACTTTTGGTTCGGGCAAGCCTGTTATTGGAATTTTGGGAGAATTTGACGCTCTTCCAGGCCTTTCACAATCAGCAAACCCAGAAAAACAATCGCTCAATGGCATAGCAGGCCATGCTTGTGGCCATCATTTGTTTGGTGTAGGCTCTACAGCAGCAGCCGTAGCCGTAAAAGACTGGATGAAAAAAACGGGTCAAAAAGGCACAATAAAATTTTATGGCACACCTGCAGAAGAGGGCGGATCTGGAAAAGTATATATGGTACGTGAGGGCTTATTTAAAGACGTGGATGTGGTATTGCACTGGCATCCAAGCTCTGACAACTCTGCCAATGCATCAAGTTCATTGGCCAACAAATCGGGCAAGTTTAGATTTTACGGTCGCTCGGCTCATGCGGCAGCTTCTCCCGAAAATGGTCGTTCGGCATTGGATGGTATAGAAGCCATGACACACATGATCAATATGATGCGTGAACACGTTCAAGAGGATTCTCGTATTCACTACGTGATTACACAAGGAGGAAAAGCTCCAAACGTAGTACCAGACTTTGCTGAATTATACGTGTATGCTCGTCATCCCAACCGCACCAATGTAAAAGAAATGTGGGAATGGATGGAAAACATAGCCAAAGGAGCTGCACAAGGCACGGGCACAAGAGTAGAGGTAGAAGTATTGGGCGGCGTGCACGAACTCTTACCCAACGAAACGCTTGCCAAAGTAATGCACAACAACATGAGTATGGTGGGTGGATATGTAATGACACCAGAGGAATTGGCATTTGCAAACAAAATATTACCTACTCCAGGGATGTTCAAAAGCTCTCTTGATGCTACTACTAAAGTTCAAGAACTTAAACTTGAGAACTCTGCCAATGGCGGATCTACAGACGTGGGTGATGTAAGCTGGGCTGTGCCAACAGTGGGTTGTAGAACTGCCACTTGGGTACCAGGCACACCTGCCCATAGCTGGCAAGCTGTGGCCGCTGGCGGAACAAGCATAGGAGTAAAAGGAATGATGATAGCAGCCAAAACTTTGGCATTGAGTGCGATAGACTTATTTGAAAATCAAGAACTTATTCAAAAAGCTACAATAGAATTTAAAGAAAAAACGGGTGGTGATTTTAAGTATGAAGCTTTGCTTGGCAACAGAAAACCAGCTTTGAATTATAGAAATTGAGCTCGGTATTTTTTTAAACTCTTTGGAACAGAAGCAAAAAAGGCGACAATTTCTTGTCGCCTTTTTTCAATATTTTTAACAGAGATATATCTTCACAATTAAACACTTACTTTCTCCAAATCAAACAAATCGTTCAAGACATCAATAAGTGTATCGGCCTCTCCACGCTTGCAAGCAGCCTTAAGCTGAAGTACCGGTAGTTTTATAATTTTCTGCATCATAGCCGCAGTTACTTTGTCCATTTTCTCCGCTTCTTCAGCACTCATGGTTTTCAAATATCTAGACATTTCGTCTTGACGTATTTGTTCCAATGCGTTTTTGAGTTTTTGTATGGTTGGCGAAACCATCATCTCTTTCGACCAATTAGCTACCTCCAATACCATCTCACTGATGATGGTTTTTACTTGTGGAATAGCCGACTTTCTTTTCTCTAAGGCTTCGTCTGATCGTTTTTGTATTTCATCAAGGCCATATAATACCACCCCAGGAATATTTTCTACTTCAGACTCAATACTTCTTGGTACTGAAAGGTCAAACAAATAGGTTATCGCTTTTTTATTGGCCAAATAAGCAGCTTTTACAACAGGTGATTCTGCTCTTACTGAAGAAATCACCACATCAAAGTATTGAATCTTCTCAGACAAATCCATGTAATCCAATACTTCCATTTCGAAAGATTTCGCTATTTCTACCGCTTTCTCTTTCGTTCTATTACAAACACTAACATTCTTAATTCCTTTCTCAAACAATGTTTTGGCTATGTCTTCACCAATCTCCCCAAGTCCCAAAACCAAAATGCTCGGGTTGACCAACATCGGCAAGAAACTTTCCATTAAATCTATCGTCACATAGCTCGTAGAAGCCGCTCCATCTCTAAACGATGTCTCTTGTACCAATCTTTTGTTGGCATAAAATACCGTGTGCAACACCCTGTGTACAAACGGCCCAGCCATTTGCATATCAGCTGACCATTGGTAGGCATTCTTTACTTGATTGATAATCTGCTGATCTCCAATTACCTGTGACTGCAAACCAAGTGCAACCTCAAAAAGGTAGTTTGTGGCAGCTGATTCTTCATTGATGATTTCAAAATAACTTTCGATTTCTAAAGAAGATACGCCTTTATTAACAGCCAATAGTTTGATAACTTCCGATGAAAGGTCTAAGTCTGACTTAAAATAAACCTCCGTGCGATTGCAAGTAGATATAACCAAGGCCTCAACTACTCCTAATACCTCTTTAAGTTTCAAATAAAACGCCTTTGTTTCGCTTTCATCCAAAGCTAATCTTTCCCTTATTTGCAAAGGTGCCTTTTTGTAAGAAATTGAAACTACTCTAAAACTCTCGCTCATTACCTTGATATTTGAAAAATATTTATGCAAAAATACGCCCTAGCTACCCTATATTTGTTATGACAATAAGCAGTTTTTGTAATTTAGAAAAATTCTAAATTAGAATTTCCTGTCTTCCATCATGTATAACTACGACCAAATTCCAAGTTTAGATTCTAACATGGAAAAATAATAACTAAAATCCGAAAAAATATTTTTTGAAAATTGATGAAAAGAAATAGATTATTCCACGATTTGTATGTGAACATTTCAACCAAAAGGATCATTCTGACAGCTGTGCTTTTGGTTTTTGTGGTGGGCGTGTTGTATTACTTTAATGAGGTTCGGAAATCTCTAGAAGATAGGGAAGAAAAATACGCCCGTTTATATGCCGAAGGTTTGGGTTTTTTTATAAATCAAGGAGTGAACAACGATTGTGACTACACATTTGTAGACGAAGTAATAAAAGCTAACGAAACTGTTCCGACTATTTTGGTGACCGATGGCAGTCCAAATATCTATCTCAATATACCCGAGCTAGAAGATAGCACCAAAAAATGGGACGAGAAAGAAAAGGAAAAACTACTACTTGAAAAAGTTGCAGAAATGGCTGAGGAACACAAGCCCTTGGAGTTTACCGTTGGAAAAAGCAAGGGATATGTTTATTATGCCAACTCTACCATTGTCAAACAATTAAGCTATTTCCCATATATTCTTATTGCAACATTCTTGGTTTTCGGCACACTAGCCTACTTGACCTATTCATCCTCAAGAAAAGCCGAACAAAATCGTGTATGGGTAGGCTTGGCCAAAGAAACGGCACATCAGTTAGGCACCCCAATCTCAGGATTAATGGGTTGGATAGAAGTACTGAAAATTAATCCAGATTTTGATAGTTCTATTGGAGACGAAATGCTAAAGGATATATCAAGGCTCGAAACCATCACCAATCGTTTCTCTAATATTGGCTCAGAACCTACCATGAAAGAGGAAAATTTAGGCGAATTAATAGAATCGGCAGTTGAATACTTGAAAAAACGCATTTCCACCAAAATAAACTGGACGCTGATCAACAATCTAGAGAAACCATATATACAGAAAATAAACAAAAATCTCATAGAATGGGTGGTAGAAAACCTTTGTAAAAATGCAGTGGACGCCATGGGAGGCATTGGAAATCTTGAAATAAAAATGAATTATAATTCCTCAGGAAAACTAACGATGGATATTTCAGACACCGGAAAAGGGATGAACAATGCGGTTCAACGCAAAGTGTTTAACCCTGGATTTTCAACTAAAAAGAGAGGTTGGGGACTTGGATTAACTTTAGCAAAAAGGATAATTGAGACTTATCACGGTGGCCAAATTTATGTGCTTAAATCAGAGATAGGAAAAGGTACAACTTTTAGAATAATAATTTAGAAAAAAGCCAAATTTCGAGAGCTTACTTGCGTTAATTAGGAAATATTTCTTGGAAAAGAATTAATATTGTCATAATTATATTTTTCAGAAATTTGCAAAATATTTTATCCCAAAATTTAAAGATTAAAGATTCCAAATGGGTAGTGTTACAGAAGGTGTAGTTTCGTTTTTTAAAGACTTACTTGATTTCAATATGGAAAGTGAGTACAGGTATAATCCCACCATTAAAGACCAAAAATCAGACAACAACATAGAAAAATCAGACTTTATCAGTCGAGATTTAAGTTGGATGAAATTCAACGAACGTGTACTTGATCAGGTAAGAAAAACAGATTTAAACATTTTTGAAAAGCTCAAGTTTATGGCCATAACGGCCTCCAATCTTGATGAATTTATGGCTGTTCGGTTGGGCAGCTTGTACAACTATATAGACTATGATAAAGAAAGAATTGATTATTCAGGCCTCAGAGAGGTGCAGTTCAGAAAAGTCCTTCTCAATCAAATAAAGAAATTTATTGACGAGCGAAATCGTATTTTCAGAGAAGACCTTGAACCTGAATTTGAAAAAAATGGATTCAGAATTATAAAATATAACAACCTAGATGACAAACAATTAGATGAGGTAACTGATTTTTTCGAAAATACAGTTTACCCAATGCTTACGCCCATGGTATGTGATCACACACATGCTTTTCCAAACCTTCTGGCCAAAAGTTTGATATTGGGAATAGTATCTATTGAGCAACAAACTACGCTTTTTCCCGAAACCGAAGACAACAAAAAACTCTCATTTGTGCAGATACCAACCAATCTGCCAAAATTCTATGAATTTGAAAATGAAGATGTAATAGACTTTTTGCCAACAGAGGAAATCATCAGAAATCAAATTGGTAAACTGTACAAAAACGTAGCCATTGAGTCGGTTGACCTTTTCAGAATAGTAAGAAATGGAGATTTTACAATAGACGAAAATGATGACGTGGATGCAGACTTTGTAGACGAGGTAAAAGAAAAAATAAGAAGTCGACAAGCTGGAAGGGTAGTTGGATTGGTGATAGAGACTCGTCCATCAGAATACTTAATGGAAATATTGAAGAAAAAATGGGAAATTGACAAATATAACATCCATGTAAACAATGAGTTAATGGATTATACTAGACTTTGGCAAATTGTAAACCATGCCGAGTTTAAGCCTTTATTGCCTCCCTCTCCAAGCACTTTGGCTCCATTAAATTTTAATAGGGAACTTAGTATTTTTGATGCAATCAAAGAAAATGATATTCTTTTGCACCATCCTTACAACAGTTTTGAACCCGTACTTAATCTGCTAGAAAAAGCAGCCGATGACCCAAATGTGCTTTCAATAAAGCTCACCATTTATAGATTGGCCAAAAACTCAAGGATAACTTCTGCACTTCTCAGAGCGGCAGAAAACGGAAAACATGTTTCAGCACTTTTTGAAATTAAAGCCCGTTTTGATGAAGAAAACAATATCAGAGAGGCGGAAAAATTACAAAAAGCCGGTTGCTTTGTAATTTATGGAATCGGTTGGCTGAAGACCCATACCAAGTTGATGCTTATCGTTAGAAAAGAAGGTCCAAAAGTGATACAATATGCCCATTTGGCTAGTGGAAACTATAACGAAGATACTTCTAAACTTTACACAGACATCGGTTTATTGACAGCCAATCAAGACTACACCAAAGACATTGCAGAGTTTTTCAATGTCATCACTGGTCACTCGCAACCAGCTGGTTATAAAAACCTTATAACCTCCCCAAAAAACATGCGTAACTCGCTGATTGAACAAATCAGAAATGAAGCAAAAAATGCTTCTCAAGGCCTTCCAGCTGGAATATGCTTCAAAGTAAACTCTTTGGAAGACAAAGATATCATTGAAGAATTGTACGCAGCTTCTAACAAAGGCGTAAAAATAGAATTGATTGTACGTGGAATTTGCTGCTTAAGACCTGGTCGCAAAGGCTTGAGCGAAAACATAAGTGTAAGATCTTTGGTAGGTAATTATCTCGAACACGCTCGTATCATTTATTTCCATAATCAAGGCCAACCAAGGCTTTATGGGGGCAGTGCCGACATGATGGTGAGGAGTTTTGACAAACGCATAGAATCGCTCTTTGAGTTTATAAATGAGGACATCAAACAGCAGCTGATAAACATCCTAAAAATAAACTTACTTGACAACTGCAATACCTATATTTTGAAAGAAAATGGCGAGTACCAAACTATCAGAGCATCTGAAAATCAAATAAATATCCATAAATATTTCTTTGACAAAGAAAAACAGAATTTAAAAGTAGGGGAGTTGTTTTAAGCAAATTGTGAAGCTATTTTGCAAATTTAAGAACCAAAAAGAAACAGTAAATGGCTTATTATTGTTTTTAGGCTATCGATAGAGAAATATTCAGCAGAAAACCCAACACTCAAAAACAATCATAACAAGATAAAAGAAACAAATAAAATGGAGAAAGCAACATTAGCCGCAGGGTGTTTTTGGTGTGTAGAGGCTATATATCAACAATTAGAAGGTGTAGAAAAGGTAGAATCAGGCTATGCAGGTGGCAAAAATGCAAACCCTACTTACAAAGAGGTTTGTACAGGAGAAACTGGTCATGCTGAGGTTATTCAGGTTACTTATGACCCAACAAAGATTAGCTTCTTGCAGCTTTTAGAAATATTTTTCAAAGTACATGATCCTACCACGCTCAACCGCCAAGGTGCCGATGAAGGTACCCAATATCGATCTTCTGTTTTTTATCACAACGATGAGCAAAAGCAAATAACCGAGGATGTCATAAAAGAATTAGATGCCGCAGGTGCCTATACCAACAAAATAGTAACGCAGCTTGAGCCTTTCACGAAGCTCTATGTGGCCGAAGACTACCACCAAAATTATTTCAACGACAACGGCGACAAAAACCCCTACTGCCAGTTGGTAGTAAGACCAAAAGTAGAGAAATTCCAGAAGGTTTTTAAGGAGAAATTGAAGCAATAAAGTACTGAAAAAATTTACAAAAAGGAGACTTACAATCAGAAGTCTCCTTTTTTGTTGATAATAAGTGACTTACCCCTGTTTTCTATAAATAGTTTGTAACATAACAAAGGCAGTTTTGTCAGTTTCTTGTAACAAAACAAGGGCAGTTTAAAGAAAACGTAAAGCGATTTTTCAAATCGCTGAAGAATACAAAATCCAAATCATAAATACCGCGATCTGGAAAATCGCACCACTTAGATCTACTCTTTCACATGTTCCGAAAGTGCATTTAAAAGCTAAATAAATTAGGATTTTCAGTCCCAATAAACTTAATTTAAAGCAAAAATGATTTTGATTACAAGGCATACCCAATAAATGATTAGCATGCTGTTTACTTTATAACTTCTACTATTCCTTGGGTGTGCAAAGGTTCCACGCTCATAAGTACGAAAAGTGACTTTTAGCCTCATTATTAGAGTATTTAAACAGGAATTGACAACACAGAGTAATAGAAATAAATGAATGGTTAAAGAATTTATGGTTCTTCGGTTAAAAACTGGAATACACACGTATGTTGGTAGAACCATGGCATGGCAAAGGTTAAATGATATGAAAAATTTATATGGGACAAACTAAAGAAAAAAGCCTCAGAGTTAAAGAAATTAGAAATGGAATATTTTTTTATAAAAATGAAGAAGGAATAGGGTTTTATAATCAAACAGGAATTAAGTTGATGCCAAGCTTAGAGAGTGAATTAATAGGAAATTTAATAAGCTATGTCGGTAGTATTTATGTTTTATTAATGCATAATAAATTTTTCGTACCAAACACTACCATAATACATAATTATATTAGAGATTCCGATACCTATACCACTGATGAAATAAATTATTTAGATAATCAAATTTCTTTAGGCTCTTGTCAACCTTATAATCCTATGGGTACTGGTGTATATGTTATGTCTAGGTCTCGTTTCCATACCTTTCAAAGTGAAATTGATAGATTAAATTATATTTCTGAATGTCATTACGGTTCATTATTAAGCTTCAGTAATAAATTTGAATTAGAAACCAAACCAATAAAAGAAGCTTTTGAATTTTTAGGAAAATCAGATTGGTATTTCCCGCATTATTATTCAGCTAACATAAATTCACAAAAAACGCACAAATGTTGGATACAGACTTTGCGTGGTTATAAAAGTGATAGTTTTAGATTAGCATTGCAAAATTTAAATACTTTAGAAACAATATTCTTCCCCATTACGCAAAAAGAACCATATTTAAAAATTCATATTGAGAATAATGAAAATGATAGTATAGATGATGTTCCTCTTCACTTTGAAACAATTGGATGGCGGAAAGGAGATATATTTCATTTTAAGTGGGGAGAAAAAGAAAAATACGAATTTAGATTGAAGGAAATGGAATTGATTAAAATATAAAATTTAATACCTCTAACTTAATAAAGTGAGCCTTTAAATAGTATTCATATTTCTAAAAGAATAGTTAAATTGAATTGAAGTTGATAAAAACTGAAATGACAAAACAAATACAAATGTTAGCAATAATTTTTCAAATCTTGCTTTTGGTTGCTTGCCAAAGTGAGGAGATATTGATAGAGCCACCTGTTTCGCTCAAGAGAAATGAAAGCCCAATTTTTTGTTGATTATAAATGGTTTAGAGAAATTTTATAAGAATATTTTGTAACAAAACAAGGGCAGTTTAAAGAATACGTAAAGCGATTTTTCAAATCCAAGAATAACGCAATTAAAAATCATTACCAATGCGATTTGAAAAATCGCACCACCTGAACAAAAAAAAACGCCCCCATTGCTGGAGGCGAATTCTATCTTTTACACAATCAATCTATTACAAAAGCTCATAAATACCTGCCACGCCTTGGCCTCCACCTACGCAGGCTGTTACCATACCGTATTTTTGGTTTCTTCTACGCATCTCGTTGAAAATCTGCACAGAAAGTCTCGCTCCAGTAGAACCCAAAGCATGTCCCAGAGCAATGGCACCACCGTTTGGATTTAGCTTGGCTGGGTCTATTTGTAGTTCTTTTACCACAGCCAACGCCTGTGATGCAAAAGCTTCGTTAAGTTCTATTTGGTCAATGTCATCAAGTTTTAATCCAGCCTGAGCCAATGCCTTCGGAATAGCAAAGACTGGCCCGATGCCCATCAAACTTGGCTCACAACCAGCCACAGCATAAGATGCCATTCTGGCAATGGGCGTCAAATTCAATTCTTTCATCAATCGCTCGGACATCACGAGCACAAACCCAGCTCCGTCAGATGTTTGTGAGGAGTTTCCTGCAGTTACGCTACCTCCTGCTGCAAAAACTGGCTTTAGTCTTCCGAGTACCTCCACGCTGGTGTCTGCTCTTGGGCCCTCGTCTTTGGTTACCGTATATTCTCTGGTTTTCTTTTTGCCAGAAGCCGCATCAAAGTAGGTTTCTTTCACTACTATTGGCACAATTCCGCTATCAAAATATCCAGCAGCCTGAGCCGCAAGTGCCTTTTGGTGCGACTGATACGAAAACTGATCTTGCTCGTCTCTCGTGATTTTATATTTCTGGGCGACATTTTCAGCCGTTAATCCCATTCCTACATAATAGTCAGGATTTTCGCTTGCTATGCCGTAATTCAGAGCCGTTTTATAACCTGTTGTCGGTACCATCGACATAGATTCTGTACCACCAGCTATGATACAATCTGCCATACCAGCTGATATTTTACCCACCGCCATAGCTATGGATTCCACACCAGAGCCGCAGTAACGGTTTATCGTCACACCCGGCACAGTTTTACCCAAAGCCAAAAGCGAAATATATCTGGCCATTTGCATACCTTGTTCGGCTTCTGGGACAGAGTTTCCTACAATGATATCGTCTACTCTCGTAGGATCTAAAGCAGGTACTTTGCTCAACAAATGCTTGATAACATCTGCTGCCAAGTCATCTGGTCTTGTAAATCTGAAAACACCTTTGGGAGCTTTTCCCACCGGCGATCTATATCCATCAATTATATATGCGTCCATTTTTACTAAATTTTTTAATCCATTTTTGTTAATCCTAATTTCGTCGCTTCGGCTTGTGTCCGGTGGCTGAGCGGAGCCGAAGCCAGCGGAGTCGAGGCTAGTTTCTCGGTGGTTTACCTCCACTCAATAATCCTTGCATACGCTCCATGGTTTTGCGTTCTCCGCAAAGGGAAAGAAAAGCTTCTCTTTCTAGCTCAAGCAAATATTTCTCACTCACCAATTGCGGATAGCTCAAATCTCCACCGCAAATTACATACGCCAGTTTCTCAGCAATAAACGCATCGTGATCAGTGATATAGTTGGCCATTCTCATTGATTTTATACCAGCTTTGAAAAGAGCGATTCCCGTTTTTCCTTGCACTTTGATGTCCGTTCTTCTAATAGGCTGGGTATAACCATTTTCGGCAAGTTCAATTGCTGATTGTTTGGCTTCGGCTATCAGACGGCTGCGGTTTAGCACGATCTGGTCACGATTAGTTTTCAGATAATTCATTTCAAAAGCCTCTTGAACCGAAGTAGAAACTTTCGCCTGAGCAATGTTCATAAATGCAGCTTGAAGAATATTCAACTCAGCGTCGCCAGGTTGGTACAAATCAGAGGCTCTCAGAGCCATCTCTTTTGTTCCACCACCTGCTGGTATCAAACCAACGCCCAATTCTACCAATCCCATATAGGTTTCAGCCGAAGCCACCACTTTATCAGCATGTAGGTTGATTTCGCAACCTCCACCTAAGGCCAAAGAGTGAGCAGCAGTAACTACTGGAATAGACGAATATCTAGCACGCATCATGGTTTCCTGAAACTGTGCAATCATGAGATCAATTTCGTCATACTCTTGCTCAACGGCAAACATAAACAACATGGCCAAATTTGCACCTGCCGAAAATGCCTCTTGACTATCGTTACCTATTACCAAACCTCTAAAATCTTTTTCGGCTAAACCATAGGCTTTATTCAAAGCTTCCACTGGCTCAGCACCCAAAGTATTCATTTTTGATTGGAATTCGACGCCCAAGATGCCATCACCCAAATCAAAGATAGAAGCACCTGCATTTTTCCAAACTACATTGGTTTTACGGATATTATCCAAAATTATAAACGACTCTGTACCAGGAATAACCTTGTAAGATTTATAAGGAATATCATAATAGAGCTTTTTGCCATTTTCTATTTTGTAGAAAGACTCACATCCAGCGGCCAACATATCATAAACCCACTGAGCAGGTTTTTGATTTTGCCCTTCCATCATATCTAGAAAAGCCTTCACTCCTACTGCATCTGCTGTAGCAAAAAGACCCAATTGCCAACCAAAACCTGCACAAATGGCGTCGTCAATTTTATACAATTCATCCGCCACTTCAGGGATTCTGAAAGAGGCATATTTGAATGCGTCAGCAAAAGTTTTTCTGTAGAATTCGCCCGCTTTGTCAGTACCTTTTAATAATACTGGAATTCTCCCTGCCACCGTATCAATTCCTTTGGTGGTTTCTAAGGTAGCAAATTTTACTTTTTCAGATGGACGGTATTCCATCGTGGCAAAATCCAATCCAAGTATTACCGTTTTACCGCTTTCGTCTTTGGTTTTTTTGTAAAAACCTTGTCCTGTTTTATCACCCAGCCACTTGTTTTCCATCAACTTAGCCATGATGGTAGGCAATTTAAATGCCTCTACCGACTCATCATTGGTCAAAATAGCCGAAAGGTTATTACATACGTTTACAGTAGTATCAAGTCCTACAACATCTGAAAGTCTGAACGAACCTGACTTTGGTCTACCTACTATAGAACCAGTAAGTTTATCTACTTGCTCAATCGTCAGTCCAAGTTCCTCGGTAGCTCTGATGGTTTGCACCATGGCATAAATTCCCAATCTGTTGGCAATAAACGCAGGGGTATCTTTACACAAAACGGTTTGTTTTCCAAGGAAAAGATCACCATAATGCATCAAGAAGTCTATGATAGCCTGATCTGTTTTTGGACCAGGAATAATTTCTAATAATCTTAAGTATCTCGGTGGATTAAAGAAGTGGGTTCCACAGAAGTTCTTTTGAAAATCATCGCTTCTACCTTCGGCCATTAGATGAATAGGAATGCCAGAGGTGTTAGAAGTTACTAAAGTACCAGGCTTGCGGTGCTGCTCTACTTTGTCATAAATCAATTTCTTAATTTCAAGTTTTTCTACAACAACTTCTATCACCCAATCAACATCTTTGATTTTGACCATATCGTCCTCAAAGTTGCCCAATTTCACTTTTGCTAAAGATTTCTGACTATATATAGGAGAAGGACTCGCTTTGCAAGCCGCTTGAAACAAATCACTTACGATTCTATTTCTCACTATTGGACTCGAAATATCCAATCCTTTGGCTTTTTCTGTGTCGTTGGGTTCTTTCGGAACCATGTCTAACAACAAAACTTCGCAACCGATATTGGCAAAATGAAGAGCAATACGGCTACCCATAATGCCAGCACCTAAAACGGTTACTTTCTTTATCGATTTTTTCATAAATCCTGAATTATTATTTAAAGGTCAAATAAAACACTTCTTAATTTGAAAACAAAAAAATTAGTATGCAAGCATAACAATTACAAATCTATTACTTCCAAAATTATTATGCAAGCATACTATTAAAAAAATAATATTATATGCCCACTTGGAACGATTTCTTGAATTAGATGATTACATTTGCAGCGTTGTTGCATTTACTATTAGGAAAAATGTTAAAAAGAATTAGAAAACATTCACATTTGCTTCATAAGACAGGTATGGCCTTATCATTTCTGTGCTTGATTCACTGTTTATCAATGCCATTCATTATTACAATTTTACCCTTGGTGGCGAAAGGATTTCTAAATCACACCTTAGAAATAATCTTAGTGGTCACCAGTATTTTTATTGCTGTGGCATTACTCACCAAAGATTATAAGGTACATCATAAAACGACACCACTTATATTATTATTAGGAGCGAGTATTTTACAATATATTGGCCTATTTGTGGTTATAGAAAAGCAGGAATCGATGTTTGTAATTTCAGGGTCTATTTTGATGGCCATTTCCTATCTCACGAATTGGAATATGCACCAGAAAACATGCTCAAATCACAGTCACTGAAACCTCCTATTTTATAAGGAAATTATCAAATATTGCAAAGAAATACCTTGAATTGCTAGTTTTTAATAAAAACGAAGTCTTTAAAGATATTTGAAAAATAAATTATAAATTTGCACTTTCATTTTTTAAAAGTATAACCCAAAAGCTTCGATGGCTGGATTTTTTAGTTTCCTTACAAGCGATATTGCGATAGATTTAGGTACTGCAAATACCTTAATCATATATAAAGACCAGATTGTGGTAGATGAGCCGTCGATCATCGCCCTAGACAAGGTATCTGGAAAAGTGTTAGCCATAGGCCATAAGGCTATGCAAATGCACGAAAAAACCAACGAAAACATAAAAACTATCAGACCTCTTAAAGACGGAGTTATTGCAGACTTTACTGCTGCTGAGCTTATGATCAGAGGTTTGATAAAAATGATAAATACAGGTCGTAATCTTTTCTTTTCTCCTTCACACCGCATGGTGATTTGTATACCTTCGGGAATTACTGAAGTGGAAAAAAGAGCTGTAAAGGATTCTGCTGAACACGCAGGAGCTAAGGAGGTTTATATGGTTCATGAGCCTATTGCGGCAGCAATCGGTATCGGCATTGACATCGAGCAACCAAACGGCTCAATGATAGTTGATATAGGTGGTGGTACAACAGAAATTGCAGTTATTGCACTTTCAGGTATTGTTTGTGAATCTTCTGTGCGTATTGCCGGTGATTTGTTTACAAGAGACATTGTGGACTACATGCGTAGAGAGCACAACTTATTAATAGGTGAGCGTTCAGCAGAATTTATTAAGATTCAAGTTGGTTCAGCTTTACCAGACCTTGAAAATCCACCTGCTGATATTGAAATCAGAGGTCGTGACTTGATGACGGGTATTCCAAAAGAAATAAAAGTTACTTATAGTGAGATAGCTTATGCTTTGGACAAATCAATTTCTAAGATTGAGGAAGCCATCATGAGAGCTTTAGAAATGTCTCCACCAGAACTTTCAGCAGATATTTACGAAAATGGAATCTATCTTACTGGAGGTGGAGCATTGTTGCACGGACTCGACAAGAGATTGGAAGTAAAAACCAAGTTGCCAATTCACGTGGCTGATGATCCATTAAAGGCTGTGGTAAGAGGTACTGGTGAAATCTTGAAAAATCTTGATAAATATCAGGCGGTTTTGGTTCAGTAATTTTCTTTTTTAAAAAATATTTTATTAGGGTATCCATTCATAAACAATTTGGATACCTTTTTTTTAAATATAACGATTCATGTCTCAACTATTCGGAATATTATATAGAATCAGACATTTTTTCATGTTTCTGTTTTTACAGATTGCATGTTTCTACTTGATTTCCAAAAACAGTGTCTATTGGAATGTTACATTCTTCAATACTACCAATACGGCGGTGGCCAAGTCTCTTAGGGTTTCTCAAAACGTGAGAGAATTTATGAACTTAGGCAAAGTAAACGACCAGTTGGCTTTGGAAAACAAAAAACTGAGAGAAGAACTCACCAAATCTAATGAGCTGATAACTTTAAAAGAAGTTGGCTATAAACCAGACTCTACAATGGCAGAGAGGTTTGATTTTCTGGTGGCCAAAGTAATTAGTAGCACTGAAAATCTCACAGATAATTATATCACTATTGATAAAGGTACTAAGCATGGTATAAAGCCAGGAATGGGGGTTATCTGTCCGCAAGGAGTGGTTGGGCAAGTAATGTCTTGCAACGAAGATTTCTCAAGAGTTTCTTCTATTTTACACTCCAACTTTCAGGTTTCGTCTGAAATTCTAGGCAAAAAACTCAGGAAAGAAGAAGTTACAGCACTTGGAATTGGTAAATGGGGTGGCACTAATCCGAGTATTATGCAATTGACAACTGTGGACAGATTCAAGCCGGTTAGCAAAGGAGATAGTGTTGTTACATCAATGCAAAATTCCATTTTCCCTCCAAAAATAATGATAGGTAGGATTAGTAAGATTTCAGCTTCACCTAGTGAGGCTTTTTATGATATTAATGTAAGACTTTCGACAGATTTCTCTAGTTTAGTATATGTTTATGTGGTTAATAATAAACTTATAGAAAAACAGAGTCAAGTAGAAGCAAAACCCGTAAATTAAGTGAACACTCAAACATTATTTAAAGTAATAGGCACCGTATTGTTATACCTATTTTTACAGGTATTCATTGTACGCAACTTGGTGTTTTTTGAGGTAGCATTCTGTTTTGTTTATATCTCAATAATCCTTTTCCTACCCAGCAATACACCCGTATCTGCTGTATTATTGATAGCTTTTTTGACAGGACTTTCAGTCGATTTATTTTACAATACCGCCGGTATGCACGCCTCAGCGAGTTTATTATTGGCATTTTTGAGGAGCTACATTATCAAAGTGTTGTTTCCTACCAAAGGGTTGGATACCGAACTGGTCATATCACTTGACGGTATGGGTATGGAGCGATTTATTAGATATATCGTTATTCTTACTTTTATACATCACGTATATTTATTTTTTCTTGAAGCTGGGTCACTTAATTATTTCCTCAATACCTCACTAAAAGTTGTAGCGAGTGTTATGTTTACTTCTGTGGTGACCTTCCTCCTTCATGTATATTTTAAAAGTCTTCAAAATTCTTAATAGATGCATTTTTTACGGGTTGCGGTGGGTGTGGTGTTTGGTTTGAGTTTATTGAGTGGTTGTATCAATAAAGAAAAGGCTACAACTGCAGAAAAACCCATTGAAAAAGTACTTACTGAAAAAGAAAAGAAAAAAATTAGGAAAGAAATCAATGCCGATTATAAAGCAAAGCTTATTTCAGAATTGATAAACAAAAAAGTAAGGGCAGGGTTTAATGGAAGTGTTTTGATAGCTCAGAAAGGTATCGTAATCTATGAAAATGCTTTCGGCTTTTCTAAAGATACAATTCCGAACACAAAAGCGTCAAAGTTTCAACTGGCTTCATTATCAAAAACCTTCACGGCGGTAGCCATAATGAAGATGGTTCAAGATGGACAAATTGGACTTGATAATACTGTAAAAGATTATTTTCCGAAGTTTCCTTATGATGGAGTAAGTATTCGAAGTTTGCTTTCTCACCGATCAGGCTTGCCTTATTATCAATACGAGTTTGATGTAAAAGTAAGGTCAGAAAAAATATATCCTACCAACCAACAAATGATGGATTGGTTTGCAAATGCCGTTCCAACGCCACGACCGCTGAACCAGCCAGACCACTTTTTTTCCTACAACAACACTAATTATGCCGTATTGGCGGCCCTAGTAGAAAAGGTTTCTGGCAAATCATTTGATGATTATTTGAAAGAAAAAATACTTTTACCAGCGGGTATGACGGATACTTTTACAGGCGTTTCAAAAAATCCTAAGCTGAACATAAACAAAACCGTTGGATACCAAAACGGCCGAAAGCTAGAGAAAGATTTCTATGACGACATCATGGGCGATAAGGGAATATATTCAACAACTGGAGATTTGCTAAAATGGTATAACGTACTGAAATCTGAGAGTATTTTGAGCAAAGAAAACCTCAGAGAAATGTATACCCCTAGAAGTTTTGAACACCCAGGTTTAAGAAATTACGGCTATGGATTCAGGCTGTGGGTCAACGAATTGCAACAAACAGACTATATTTATCACACCGGTTGGTGGAAAGGCTACAATACTATTATGTTTTTTGATTTAAGAGAAGATTTTGTAGTAATTTTGTTAAGTAATAAGTACAACCGAGATGTGTATAACGTGAAAGAAATCGTTAACGTTTTACATGGAAGAGAAAAGCAAAGTACCCTAGAAGAAAATATTTTAGATCAGTAAATATTAACCAACCAATGAAAAAGTATGTCATATTACTTGCAGTAGTGATTTTCTCTGCTTGTAAATCAAAAACCGCAAAAGAATACAGCAAGGTTACTGACAACCCAGAGTTTATACACAATGCTTACGAAAAACTTACAGACGTAATCATTCATGACATTTTTTCTCCTCCAGTTTCATCCAGAATTTACGCTTATGCTACCATTGCAGGATATGAGGCATTGATTTCAGGCAATCCAAACTACCAAACTATGGCTGGCCAGTTGAATGGATTGACAGAATTTCCAAAACCCGAAGCAGGAAAAGAATATTGTCATTCATTGGCAAGTGTAAAAGCCATTATGACAATTGCCCGGACTTTGACCTTCACGGTCACGAAATATGACGCCTTCGAAAAAGAGACCTATCAAAAATTCAAAGATGCTGGAGTTCCCTCTGATGTTTATGATAGATCCATGTCTTTTGGAGAAGAAGTAGCGAAGCATGTTTTGGCTTATTCTAAAAAAGACAACTACCTACAAACCAGAGGATTGAGATACTCAGTGAAATCTACTGGCGACAAATGGGTCCCTACCCCTCCACAGTACGCAGATGCTATGGAACCCTATTGGCCTACCATAAGAACTTTGGCTATTGATTCAGCAGGTCAATTTCAACCAGCTCCTGTTATCCCTTTTTCGAAAGACCCCAACAGTCCGTTCAGAAAAGAAGTTAAGGCGGTATATGAAACTGTGAACAATTTGACACAAGAACAGAAAGATATTGCATGGTTTTGGGATGACAATGCATTTGTAATGAATGTGCAAGGCCACGTAATGTTTGCCAACAAAAAAATGACTCCTGGAGGACATTGGATGGCTATTACAAGAACAGCTTGCCAACAAACCATCAAAAATATTTATGAAGCACAAGATGCTTATTTAAGAGTTGCAATATCATTATTTGACGGTTTCATAGCTTGTTGGCACGAAAAATACAGAACAGAAAAAATTAGGCCAGAGACGGTAATAAATGCAGACTTGGACCCTAAATGGATGCCCTTTTTGCAAACGCCTCCGTTTCCAGAATACACTTCTGGGCATAGTACTATTTCTGCTGCTTCTGCCGAAGCACTAACTGCTTGTTTTGGTGACAATGTAGCGTTTACAGACTCTACAGAATTTAAATACGATCATGGTGTGAGAAAATTTGCCTCATTCAGAGCAGCCGCACAAGAGTCATCTATCAGTCGGGTATATGGAGGTATCCATTACTTGTCCGGCTGCGAGGAAGGCAATAAGGCTGGCACTAGGCTTGGACAGTTCATCGCCGCAAAACTAAAAACCAAAAAATAAACAACAACAGATAAAGCCCTGAAAATGGGCTTTTTGTTTTTTTAAAATATTCATTATGATTTATATCGTTTTACGCCAATTTATTAGATTCGTATTAAGATTTTATATCAAAAAAGTCGAGGTGAATGGAATGGAAAATTTGCCACTAAAAGGACCCGTTATGCTAGCTGGCTTTCACCCCAACTCGTTTTTAGACGCACTTATCATTAACTGTAAAGTTGATCGCCCCATTTGGTCTTTAGCAAGAGGCGATGCTTTCAAAAAGCCATTAGCTCGTAAAATCCTTTCCCAGTTTTTTATGATGCCTATTTATAGAATATCTGAAGGCAAAGAATATTTAGGCAAAAATGATGAAACCTTTGAGCGTTGCTCCGAGATTTTTAAAAATAAAAGCCAAGTACTGATTTTTAGCGAAGGGCTATGCACCAATCAAACAGAGCTATTACCCCTTAAAAAAGGCACTAGCAGGCTGGCTATGCAAACCTGGATGTCGGGTTCCGAAATGGTTATAGTACCTGTGGCGGTAAACTATAATGAATTTGGTAAAATTGGCAAAAACATAACCCTTAACTTTGGCCCCACCATCAAAAAAACCGACTTTGATGAATTGGCCATGGATGGTAAGGCCATTAAGACTTTTAATGAAAAATTAACTGCGGGATTGACCAAATTGGTGAGCAGAGACTTTAATAAGCCCACTGTTGGTAGTTCTTGGTTTTTTTACTTATCTTATATTTTACATTACCCTCTGCATATACTTTTAGGTGCATTTGTAAAAGCTAAGACGAAAGGAACTGTTTTTTACGATTCTATATATGTAGGATTATTGATTATTTGTTTGCCTCTTTACTGGCTTGGTTGTTATTTTATTCTGAAAACATTCATTTAAAAAACCTTGAGCGACAACTCCAAAAAAGGGCTATTATATATGCTAGGAGCAGCATTTTGTTTCTCCGTATCGGGTGCTTGTACAAAAATTTTAGGCAAACGAATAAGCTCAGTAGAATTGGTCTTTTTTAGAAATATTATAGGTGTCCTGTTTGTGCTTTTCACCATTTACAGACGCCCGTTGGTTCAAGTTGGTGGCAAAATGAGCCTCCTGATTTTCAGGGGGGTTATTGGGACTTTGGCATTATACACCTTCTTCTTTAGCATAACAAAAATTGGCCTTGCCGAGGCCATCACCTATCAGCAATCGTATCCTATCCTTCTGGCTTTGTTAGGCGGTTATTTTTTGAAAGAAAAAATAGATTTCAAAAACTGGCTTGCTGTAATTGTCGGTTTCATAGGTATTTGCTGTATATTTTTACCACAATTTAGGATTGATATCACCTCTATAAAATATCATACTTTTGGCTTAGCAAATGCTATTATGACGGCACTTGCATATATGAGTATCAAGCAATTAAGTGGATACTACGACGCTCGCTCCATTGTGCTTTCATTTATGTTTTCGGGCATTGTATTACCCATCATTTCGATGATTGTAGGTCAATATATTTATATCGATTCTCTTGCTTTTCTATTTGGAAGTTTCAACCGGCCAATCGGAATTGAATGGCTCTGGATAATTACCCTTGCATTATCGGCACTCGTCGGGCAAATATTATTGACGAAGGCATTTACATACGGCAATACGGGTGAGGTTTCAGCCATAGGCTACAGCAATATTGTGTTTTCAGTTATATTCGGAGTTATACTAGGTGACAGTTTCCCAAATGCACTAAGTTTGCTAGGTATACTTCTCATCATAGCCTGTGGCGTTTATATTTCATTTAGAAAAAATGTGGTAAAAACTGCAGAATAATTCTGCTTAGAGTTTGGGTAATTCTTTATCCATCCAAATCAATCTTTGTTTAAGCCAATTTTTAATCATTTCAACTTCTTGATCATTGCTCCCTTTCGTTTCGTTGGGTTCTATTCTTTTATTCAAAATTCTCCAACGGTCAAAATTTCGCTCAACCGCTTTGGTGTTTTTAAGGTAATTTACCTGGTTATTAATATTTTGAATCAATTCTACTTCTGAAAACTCATTTTGTCTCAAGATATTCCATCGGGTATTTAGTTTTTCTACAAATAATTTATCTTGTAAAAGTCTATTCCACCAAAACGGTACCACCCATAGGTCGTCTCCACAATATTTGTTGTATTCAAAAATCCAAAAGTTCTGGTTTTCTTTGTTCATATTATGACAAAAACCTTTGCTACCAAGTGACAAGTCAAAGTCCCAAATTGGACCCATTTTGAGTTTATCTCCTCTTTCTTTTTGCAAATAAGTGCTGATTCTGTATCCGTCGAAGTTTTGAAAAAGCTCGGTAAGTAGAAAATAATCTATGAAACTGTCCTCATCGATGTAATTTCTAAAACCTAGTTTTGGGTCTGAAAAATCAGAAGATGCCAGTGCTTTTTCAAATAGATGCACATAGTTGTTAATATAATCCTTTTGTAGTTCAGAAATATTTTCTGACTTGGGGTAATCGTATAGAAAGTGAATCTTAGAGTTTTTAGAAATCTTTCCAGACTGGTCATATCTTGAGGTAATAGCGTTCGATTTGTTGTAATCGTCTTGATTAGAAAATCCTGACCCAACCGTTTTGTCAATTTTCAAAATATAACCCCCAGAAATAGAATCGGAAGCGGAGGTTTTGGCGGATAGTTTAGAAACATTTACTCTTTCTTTACCTCGCTTAATTTTTTCCATTAAGACATATAGCCCTTTGAAGTCGCCGTTGATTTCTACCTCCACAAACTGCGTTTTTGGTGCATATCTACCAATTTTATTTGACACTTGATAGGCTATCACATTCCTTATCAATGACTTGTCTGCATAAGGCCCATGTAGAATCCAATCTTCTTCCCTTGGTAAATTTAGTAGACTTCCAGAAATACCTTTGTTAGTTTCATCCCATAATTCTATTCCATACGATTTTTTTTCATAGAACATTTGAGACACCGCCCCTCTATATTCAATGCCAATTCTCGAAGAAAACAATAAAGTATCTTTCATGAAAATCTGCATTATTGCGGCAGTTTTAGGCTCATCTATGATTTTTTTTCTGGTTGAAATCTTAATAAACGGAATCGGATCTCCAGAAACTTGAAGTGCTTGATGAATAGATTCTTCAGTGCTACTGCCACACGAAAACAACACAACAATTAATAGTAGAACTTTGTACATTTTATATTGAATGAGTTTTCTTTTAGGTAATTCGATCCTATATTAAATACTGAGGCTCAACTTTACCTATTGTTAAATAAAATGTAATAACCACAATCTTTTCTACACCCCAACTTCATCCAAGGCCTCCGCCACTTTATTTTTTATAATAGCTTCTACTTTAGCCTTTTGTGTGTTAAAAATATACCATAGAATCAAATAAACAGCTGCAAAAATGGCATAGCCAGCATATGAAGTATTTGTCAAATAATTGATCCCTATGGCCAACAAAATATTTAAAAATAGGAATCCCATAAACAGAAAAACAGCCATAACAACTTTAACCACAATACCCGAAATCAATCCTTCTATTTTTTCCTGAACCTCCAATTTCTTGAGTTCAAACTTCGCTTCTATAAGCTTTATCAAATTCTCTTTTAGCTCATCTATTTTGAAATAATCCGATATTGACGACTTTATGCTCATAATATTTATTGATTTAAACAGCATCCACATTTACTACTACCTGCACAGATTTGAACTTTTTTTCAGTAACCAAATTTACTATTTCTTTTTGTAGAAACGCTTTCGTGGCCTGAATATTCATTTTATCTTTCTCTAGCTTCAACCAAATCTCAAACAGATATTTATTCCGAATTCGCTCAACCAATGCACGTTCTGGCCCCATGACTCTGGTCTTTCCAAGCTGATTTTCTAAAGCATGAGCCAATTTGGCCGCCGCTTGATGAGCCAAGGTCTGATCAACATCTTTTACGGTAATCTCAATAATTCTCGAAAAAGGAGGGTAATTATACCCTTCTCTTTCAATGACTTCAGACGCATAAAAACCTTCGTAATCATTATTTAATACAAACTGCAAGATTCTGTTTTGTGGACTACCTGTTTGTATCAATACCCTGCCCTTTTGCTCCCTCCTACCTGCACGGCCACTCACCTGGGTTATTAGCTGAAACGCCCGTTCGGCTGCCCGAAAGTCTGGAAAGTGAATCATCTTATCCGCATTATAAATTCCCACCAAGCTCACATGGTCAAAATCGAGGCCCTTAGATACCATCTGTGTACCCACCAAAACATCTACCTCTCCTTTTTCAAATTCTCCAATGATGTTTTGATAAGCATTCTTGCTTCGTGTGGTATCCAAATCCATTCTCAAAATCTTAGCTTCGGGAAATATTTCAAACAAATCCTCTTCTATTTTTTCAGTGCCAACTCCTACCGATTTTACTTTGGTTGATCCGCAATCTGGGCAAATTTGAGGAACGGCCTCTCTATGTCCACAATAATGACAAACCAGTGTTTTCTCGGCCAAATGATAAGTAAGCGAAACCGCACATTGATCGCAGTGACCTATCCAGTTACATTCTTGGCAATTCAAATAAGGTGCGTAACCTCTTCTGTTTAGAAATATGATCGTTTGTTGTTTATTGGCCAAGTTCTGAGACATTTCGGTTAAAAGCTCCGAACTGAACTCTTTTACAAGTGTCTTCTCTTTTCGTTCTTTTTTCATATCCACTAGCCTGATATCCGGCAGTTGAGCATCCCCAAATCTCACATTAAGACTAACCAATCCATATTTGCCGTTTTTTGCCTGAAAAAAAGACTCAATAGAAGGTGTAGCGGAACCAAGAAGAACTTTTGAACGAACTTTCAGAGCCAACATAATGGCCACATCTCGTGCGTGATAACGAGGGGCAGGGTCAAATTGCTTGTAAGAAGATTCATGCTCTTCGTCAACAATTATAAGGCCCAAGTTGGTAAATGGCAGAAATATGGCGGACCGAACACCTACAACGAACTGAAACTTCCCCTCTAGGATTCCTTTCCAAACTTCCACACGTTCGTTATCGGAAAACTTAGAGTGATAAACACCCATAGAATCACCAAAAACCACCCTTAATCGATTCACAATTTGAGTAGTTAAAGCAATTTCTGGAAGTAAAAACAAGACCTGCGAACCCGAATCCAAAACTTTCTGAATAAGATCGATATAGATTTCTGTCTTGCCCGAACCTGTAATACCATGAAAAAGCACTACTTCGTTTTGGGTAAATGAATCCATTATTTGGTCAGAGGCTTTTTGTTGTGGTTCGGAAAGCTGCATTTGAGCCATCGAACCAAGATCTTCACCACCAAACCTTGACACGACAATCTCGAATTCTTCAAAAATACCTTTATCAAGCAAAGTCTTTAGTGAAGATTCCGATATATCACCAGACTTTAGTATACTTTTGGCAATACCTTCTTTGTTTTTGTAATGAAGCTCATTGATGGGCACATGGCTCAGATATTCCAACAAAACCTCTTGCTGCTTGGTACTTTTTTCAAGCATTTCTATCAAAGATAATATTTCATCTGTGCCTTCAAACACACGTTTCAACCGGATCTTCTTAACAATCTTAGGTCTATATTTATCTTTTACTTCCTCAAAAAGAATAATGGCATGCTTAGCTACTAGTTCTTTGATGGTTTTATTGATATCTGGCTTATCAAAGAAACGCCCAACTTCGTCGTAACTCAAAGATTCCTCCTTAATAAGTATATCCATCAGTTGTGTTTCTTCCTCTGATAGTAACTCAGGATGGGCAAAATCAGGATTATATTGAATTCTAGACTGACTACTAATTTTCAAACCTGCTGGCAATGCTATGTTCATCACCTCGCCTACGTAACACATGTAATACTCGGCCACCCAGTCAAACAGCCACAATTGCATTGCGGTAACAACTGGCTCTATATCAAGCAGTTCTTGCACATATTTGGCTTGATACTTCGGAGGTGGATTGTTATGTATTTTTACAATAACCGCTGTCAAAACGCGTGACTTGCCAAATTCCACCACTACTCTTGAGCCCACTTTAGCCAAAGAACTCATTTCTCGAGACAACCTATATGTGAAATACTGAGGAATGGGCACAGGCAAAACCACGTCCACAAAAAGTGTCTGCTCCACACCTAAAAATTCGCTGCTCTCACTTATCATATACAAATTTAAAATTTGAGGCTTGAAAACACTATATATATCAAAAATTATATGTTTGATGTGAAAAAACAAACAACCTCAAAAATCCAAAAGCAGATGAAATTCGTATGTTTGTTTAACAATAAAAGAAAAACATTAAACAGTATAATTGTACTTATTTAAGAATAAATTAAACCTTTAGGGGTTTTGTTTAATCTTTTTCAATATAAGTTAAACATAATTTTTTCTTTTGTTTAATCTTTTTAACATTTGCTTAAACAAATTAAAACAATCAAATGACTGCGATAGAATTTAATTATGCTTTACAAACCAACACCAAAACGCTAAAGCCTTTTGCGATGAGGTTGACTAAAAATTATGACGATGCCAATGATTTGGTACAGGATACATTGGTAAAGGCGTTCTTAAATAAAGATAAGTATGCCGACGGTACCAATCTGAAAGCATGGTTATTCACTATCATGAAAAATACATTTATCACAAACTATCAAAGGATGATGCGTAAGAATACCATCATAGATACCAGTGATAATTTGCACTACATTAATTCTTCTGACAGTATAGTTCAGAATGATGCTTATGGTAATTTTGCCAACGAGGACATAAGTAAAGCTCTAGAAAAATTGGACGATACTTATAAAGAACCGTTTATGATGTACTTTAACGGCTTTAAATATCATGAAATTGCTGAAAAAGTGGCAATTCCTATTGGTACTGTAAAAAATAGAATACATTTGGCAAGAAAAGAGTTGAAGGATAGACTCAAAATTTATTCTAATACACAAACCGTCTAATCTAGAGAAAAAAATTTGAAAAAAGTTATTGTAATTGGTTCTGGTTTTGCAGGAATATCTGCCGCTACAAAACTTGCGAATGAGGGTTTTGATGTGACAATATTGGAAAAAAATGCCGATTATGGTGGCCGAGCAAGGGTTTTCAGTACTGGTGGGTTTAAGTTTGACATGGGCCCAAGCTGGTACTGGATGCCCGATGTTTTTGAACGATACTTTGCCGAGTTCGGTAAAAAACCCTCAGACTATTACAAACTTGTCAGACTCGATCCTTCTTATAAAGTCATTCTTACAAATGGTAAGGAAGTCGATTTACCTGCCAATCTACAAGATCTAAAAGCCCTTTTTGAAAAACTAGAGCCTGGCTGTGGTAAAAGTTTTGATCTTTTTTTTGAAGAAGCCAAATACAAATATGTAACTGGAATGGGCGAATTTGTGTGGAAGCCCTCTTTGTCCTTTAGAGAATTTTTTGATTTTCGTCTATTAACAAAAGCGATTAGTTTAGACCTTTTTGCATCATTTGGAAAACACCTCAGAAAATTCTTTAAGAACGATGATTTACTGAAAATTTTGGAATTTCCAGTATTGTTTTTGGGAGCTACGCCAAACGATACTCCCGCTTTATATAGTTTGATGAACTATGCCGAAATGGCACTTGGTACATGGTATCCTATGGGTGGCATGCACGAAATTATCAAGGGAATGGTTAGTTTAGCCGAAGAAAAAGGTGTAAAATTTATAAACAATCAGGAGGTAAAAGAGATCATTTCAGTAGATAATTTAGTAACTAAAATTATTACCAAAGACCAGGTTTACTACGCTGACGTGGTGGTAAGTGGTGCTGACTATGAACACACAGAAAGTTTGCTCAATGGTCAAAGAAACTATAGCCAAAAATATTGGAACAAACGACTGATGGCTCCTTCCTCTTTACTATATTATGTAGGTATAGATCGTAAAGTAGATAAACTTGAACATCATAATCTGTTTTTTGATGAAGATTTCAATTTACATGCCGATGAGATTTACAAAAATCCTAAGTGGCCATCTAAGCCTTTATTTTATGTTTCTGCACCATCCAAAACCGACCCATCGGTAGCTCCAGAAGGAAAAGAAAATCTATTCTTATTGATTCCTATTGCTCCTGATTTGGAAGACGACGAAAAAACAAGAGAAAAATATTTCGATATCATGATCGAAAGGCTTGAGAAATACGTAAATCATGATGTCAGAAGACACGTGATTTATAAAAAAAGTTACGCTGTAAGTGATTTCAAAGCTGATTATCATGCTTTCAAAGGAAATGCATATGGCCTTGCCAATACACTTTTACAAACAGCATTTCTCAAACCAGCTCTAAAAAATAAGAACTTGAAAAATATGTATTATACCGGCCAACTTTCAGTCCCAGGTCCAGGAGTTCCTCCTGCACTGATTTCAGGTCTAGTAGTAGGTGAGTATATTGCTAAAAATCATTAAAACCCTGATTAAGAATGTTTTCATTGTATGAAAAATCAACCTTCGGATGTAGCAAGCTCGTAACAGAGCTTTACAGCACATCTTTCTCTTTGGGCATAAAAACGCTCAATAAGCGGTTTCATGACCCTATATACGGGATATATGGGTTTGTACGTTTTGCTGATGAAATCGTAGATACTTTTCATGAATTTGACAAGAAATATCTCCTTGAAAAGTTTAAATCTGATACCTATGAAGCCATTGAAACAAGAATAAGTTTAAACCCTATTCTTCATTCATTTCAAAAAATAGTTCATCAGTATCAAATTGACCGTGAGCTAATCGATGCTTTTCTTTACAGCATGGAGATGGATCTTGGCCAAATAGTATATGACGACAGCAAGTACAAAGAATACATTTATGGTTCGGCCGAAGTTGTGGGTTTAATGTGCCTTAAGGTATTTGTGGAAGGTAATGAAGAACAATATGATAGCCTAAAAACAGATGCAAGAAGCCTAGGGGCTGCATTTCAAAAGGTCAACTTTTTGAGGGATTTAAAAAGCGATTATCAAGAACGTGGCCGCGTGTATTTCCCTCAGATAGATATGAGCAATTTCTCAGCCTTTGCGAAAAAAGAAATTGAAAAGGATATACAAATTGACTTTGATAACGCACTCAGGGGAATCCTAAACTTACCTGTGGGAGCCCGCTCTGGTGTTTATTTGGCTTATGTTTATTATTTGAAGCTATTCAAAAGAATCAAAAAAACCTCTGCAGCTAAAATTCAAACGCAAAGAGTGCGAGTGCCTGATTTTATTAAATTTACGCTCTTAGCTAAAACTTTAGTAAAAGGCCATCTGGGAGTATTATAATTTTATTTGGTTTCATAACCCGACTTACGAATTTTCTCAAAAAACCTGGAAGTGGCTTCGATGCCACTTTCTGCATTTATATCGAAATACCAAAACGTCTCCAAATCGCCACGATGCATTGAACCGTTCATATCGCCACTTTGCGATTTATGACAAGCTTTTACCCAATCGGCCACTATCATATAGCTATGCTTGTTATTTTCTCCGAAACCATACGACCTATCAAAATAAAAGACTGGGACTTTGGAAGAAACCTTGGTTTCCGAAAATCCATCCAACATCTCAAAATTATAGGTGTAACCTTTGTTCAAAGCCCTACCACCCAAAACAATCGGCTTTTTGGCCGAACTCAGATTGCTGACAGCTCTTATTGCTAAAATACTGGCTGTTTTGTGATGAGCATGCTGTTCGGCACTCGGCACCAAGCAAAACACATAATCGTATTGTCCGACTTCCAATATCTTGTTCAGTTTTTTCTCACAAAAGGTCATATCCCAGCGTTTTCCTTCGAAAAAAGGTTTAGGGTCAATCTGGTAAAAATCATCGAGTTGGTCAAAAAAGAAAAAGTTTCTAATACCCATCACTTCGCCTGCACACATCAATTCTTTCTTACGAAGTAAAGGAAGAGCGGCCCTACCCGTGGCCGAATCCGTAAGGTTTTTGCCATAGTAAGTAGAAGCTATCAATCCATTATATCCACCCGAGGCGTCGGTAATCAAGGCCAAATCTACCGTACCTTTCAGTTCCCGAGTAATCTTAAAAACCGTTGCTGGAAACATCGTCTCATCGTCGGGATGGGCAGTGACAATTAGCACTTTGGGACCTTGGGCGATAAGGAAATTAGAGGCAAGGAAAAGCAAGAAAAAACTGAAAATTGTTCTCATATTCTTCAAGGGTTGAATAAATAAATTCTATTTTGTATTAACAAATTTAGAAGAATTTGTGGGAATGGCAAGAAAGAGTTTGATTCCTTTAGGATATAAACTTGGTCAAATTAAAATTTAAAATTTGCTAGTGAATGATTAAAGAATATTTGGTTTTTTGAGATGTCTATGCGACGCAAAAAATGGGAGATTGAATTTTATGCAGTCACTACAAGTGTAAATAATGCTTTCTTAATACTTGAAATAATTAGAATACATTCAGATGAATTATTAATGACTTTATTCACATCATTAAACGAACGTATGAAAGATTTAAAAGTAATAGTAAACTTCGCTTTTTTAACCCCCTTCATGATTTTTTGTAAGTCAATACATACACGTAAAGAAAATACAAAAATTAGTATTAGTAAAAGAGTTTTTTTTGCATCCTTTGTTAAACATAAATATTAAAAATGTCTAAAATCGTCAAAATACTTCCGTTCTACTTTTTACTACACTATTTATTTAGTTGTACTGATTCTTCCAAACCCATTGGTGAAGAATCTAGCAAAGGAGAATCCACTTTAATTGAAACTAACAATTCTGAGGCAGTGGAATTGATAAACTTTTCAAATGAAGATATTGCTAGATTTGCAATTTCTTCTATAATGGGAACTCCTTCTAAAAAAATTAAAGTACGTTATGAAAATGGAATATATTATTTGTCCTATATTAGAAAATCCGATTCAACAAAATGGGAAAATAGAGTTAAAATAGAAGGAAGAGAAATATTTTGGGCTAGCTTAGAAGGACGCTGGCGTATTTCAAAAGAGGATGAAAAAATTAGTTTTGAAGAGATTGGTAGCAAGTTAAAAATAACTCAAGTTTTTAGTGACGGGGGAGTAGTTATAAAAGAATTTAAAAAAGGAGATTGATTCAGGAATTACAAAAAAATCTATTAGCAATTTGTTTTAAGGAAACTTATTCCGATTTAGTTAAAAAAACAGGTGAAAATTTAAAAACTGTCCCCCAAAATGTCCCCGAATAGAAACAAAAAAAGGTAAATTATTCATAATGAATAACTTACCTCTTTAAGTGGTGGTGATGGACGGAATCGAACCGCCGACACAAGGATTTTCAGTCCTTTGCTCTACCAACTGAGCTACATCACCAAAGTGATTTCACCACCTACCGATGTGTATCGGTACCCGTTTGGGACTGCAAAATTAGGGAAAAAGTTTTTAATAACAAATTTCAACTAAAAAAAACATAATTTTTTTTTCGACCGTTTGTTTTGTTACACTTTTTCTTGATATTTGTACATAGTATGCATGCATACCATTATTCTAATAATAGACAACATGAATATTCTTCCTCAAATTCTGTTTTTGATTGCTTTAGGCACTGCTGCATACTTTATTGGTCGCAGAGTAAACCTCATCAGGAAAACCATACTATTGGGAAAAGCTGAAAACCGATACGATAATCCTAGTCAAAGGCTAAAAAACATGCTATTGCTGGCTTTTGGACAGAAAAAAATGTTTGCTAAACCCATAGTGGCGATTCTGCATTTAGCGGTATATGTAGGCTTTATCATCATCAATCTTGAAGTGCTAGAAATTGTTTTGGATGGACTTTTGGGTACCCATCGTATTTTTTTAGAGCCTTTGGGTAACGTTTACTCATTTTTGATAAATTTCTTTGAAATACTGGCTTTGGCTGTAATAGTGGCTTGTGTGGTGTTCTTGATCAGACGAAACATAACCAAAGTGGAGCGTTTACAGGAAAGTCGCCACCGTGAAATGAAAAGTTGGCCTG